>CAWCSB010000022.1:0-339604 GCA_963798045.1 uncultured Actinomycetota bacterium | reverse complement strand
AGACCTGGAGGACTACATCGCGGAGATGAAGACCGCCACCAAGAAGTTCATCGACGACCACCCGTTCGACCCCGCCGAGGCTCCCACGGACGACGACGTCACGACCTGAGTCTGATCTTGGTTGGGATCGGGCGGTGTGGCTGGGACCTGCCCGCTCAGGCGAGGGCCAAGTGAATCTCCGACAGGGTCGCCTGGAGAGAGCCCCGCGCATTCACCCAGATGGCCCTCGGACGGCTCTCGCGAAGAGGCGTCATTGACGCCGCGAGGCGCTCGGCGTCCTTCGGGGTGAGCAGTTCGTTGTTGATCGCATGCTCTGGACGACTGGGACCCGCAGATCTCCCGGCCAGCCGGCTCGCGAGCGTTCGGGCGTCCAGGTCCAAGATGAGCTCTCTGAAGTCGACGCCCGAGTCCAAGGCAAGTTGTTCAAGCTGCTCAACGAAGTCAGTCCTGGCCAGGTACTGGCCGACCACGACGTCACAGCCGGCGAGGAGACCCGCGCGCGCCTCGACCAATGCCCGACGGCGGGCCTCCAGGCCAGCCCGACTGGGGTTGTCATCCCAGCCCACGATGGAGTGCTTGATGACGTCGATGTCGACCGCTCGTGCGTGAGGCAGGACCCGGGTCAGTGCCTCCGCCAGAGTCGACTTGCCCGACCCGGGTGCTCCGTTGATGAGCACCAGTCGAGTCACATCTCGAACCTAGTGGTCATCTCCGGAAGTTGTTCGGGAGTGGCCCGTGTGCTCCGGGTGCGGCGGGACCACCCGAAGGACTTCCGGAGATGACCACTAGTCAGGTCGGACTAGCCGACCTCGGAGTCGAGGGTGACGTCGATGTCCTTCTCGTCGCCGTCGCGCACCACCGTGAAGGTCAGCGTCTCGCCCGGCTGGTGGGAGCGGATCGAGACGATCAGGGCGATGCCGTCGGTGACCTTCTGGCCCTCGAGGGCGACGACCACGTCGCCCTCCTCGAGGCCGGCGTCCTCGGCGGGGGTGCCGTCGATGATCTCGTCGATCTCGGCGCCGGAGCCGTCCCGCTGGCCGGTCTGCACCTTGGCGCCGATCACCGGGTAGCGCGCCTCGCCGGTGCGGAGGATCTGGTCGGCGGTCACCTTGACCTGCTCCATCGGGATCGCGAAGCCGACGCCGATGTTGCCGGCCTGGTCGCTGCCGGTGATGCCGCCGGTGGTGGCGATGGCGGAGTTGACGCCGATGACCTGGCCGAGCATGTTGACCAGCGGGCCGCCGGAGTTGCCGGGGTTGATCGCGGCATCGGTCTGGATGGCGTTGATGTACGACGACTCCTCGGCCGTTTCGCCCGTGGTGACCGGTCGCTGGAGCGCCGACACGATGCCGGCGGTCACCGTGGATGAGAGGCCGAGGGGCGAACCGATGGCGACGACGGGGTCGCCGACGCGCAGTGCCTGGGACTCGCCCAGGGCGGCGGGCGTCATCTCCTTGGCCTCGTCGCAGTAGAGCACCGCGAGGTCGTAGACCGGCGAGCGGCCGACGACGGTGGCCTCATAGCGGTTGCCGGCCTGGTCGACGATCTCGATCGGGCCGTCGTCGTCGGCTGCCTGCTCGACCACGTGGTTGTTGGTGATGACGTGACCGGCGTCGTCGATCACGAAGCCCGAGCCGGTCGCACCGGCTTCCTGGCCGTCGTACTCCGCGGAGATCTGGACCGTGCTCGGCAGCAGGGCCTGCGCGACCGCCGCGACCGAGGTCTTGCTGCCCTTGATCGGCGTCGCGGTGTTGACGCTCGTCGCGTTCAGCCCCGAGCCGGTGCCGCCTCGGACGCCGCCGACGAGTCGCTGGTCCGGTTGTAGACGACACTGCCGGCCACACCGCCGGCCAGGCCGAGGACCAGCGCAAGGACTGCGAGCACCGGCCACATCCAGCCGGCCGGTCGAGCCGACACGGGCTTCAGGTGGGTCGGCGAGGTGGACTCCGGCAGATGTGCGGTCGAGCCAGGCGGCGGGTATGACGACGGCGGCGTCCAGGCGGGCCGGGGCCCGAGCGGCGCACCGATCGGCTGGGTCTCCTCGTAGCCCGATGCGGCGGCGTGCTCGTCGTTCACACGGCCATTGTTCCCGGTGGCGCGAAATCGCACACCGGAAGGGGCCGGATCAGGGAGTGGGCACCGCGCGGCGGTTGTGCATGCCGAGGCCGGCCGGGACCGGAGTGGTGACCGACGTCGCCGGGGCCCGTCGGTCCACGGTCGGGGCGTCGGCGGGCGCCGCGCCCAGGGCCAGCACCCCCATCACGGCCGCTCCGGCAGCGCCGCCGCCCAGGGCGACCAGCGAGACCCGGCGCGGCCGCGGGTCAGGCTCGGAGGCGAGGTAGAGGTCGCCGGGAGGCAGCCCGGCCGACAGCGACGAGAGCAGCGACCCCTTGAGCGAGGACGGTGCGCACGCGGTGTCGAAGGAGAGCCCGGCCAACCGGGTCTTGATCCAGCCCTCGCGCTCGACGAGGTCGCGGCACTGGTGGCAGGCGTGCACGTGCGCCCAGGCCCGCTCCTCCTCCATCGGGGCCATCTGGCCGTCGAGGAGCGCGCTGACGCGATCGCCGAGGTGCAAGATCACACGCTCCCCCTGATCGGACGCAGGGGCGCGGCGAGCGGTCCGGAGTAGCGGGCCCGGCCCGAGACCGGCGCGCGGTGCGCCAGGGCGCGGCGCAGCAGGGCACGGCCGCGGTGGATCCGGGATCGCACGGTGCCGAGCTTGGCGCCGAGGATCTCGGCGATCTCCTCGTAGGACAGGCCCTCGACGTCGCAGAGCACGACGGCGGCGCGGAAGTCCGGCGGCAGCTCCTGGAGCGCGCGCTCCACGTCGTCGTCGAACCGCTGGTCGGCGTACGCCGTGTCCGGGCTCGGTGAGTTGCTGGTCAGCCGGTCCGCCCGCTCGTCGGTCATCGCGTCGAAGCGGATCCGCTGCTTGCGGCGGGCCTGGTCGAGGAAGAGGTTGGTGGTGATGCGGTGCAGCCAGCCCTCGAAGGTCCCTGGCGTGTAGGTCGACAGCGAGCGGAAGACGCGGACGAAGACCTCCTGGGTGAGGTCCTCGGCATCGTGCCGGTTGCCGGTCAGCCGGTAGGCCAGCCGGTAGACGCGGTCCGAGTGCTGGTCGACGATCTCGTCCCAGGTCGGTACGGCGCCCGGCTCAGTGCCAGCAACGTCGTCCATGGGTCCTCGGGTCTCCTCGTGTTCGGGATGGTGACGGTACGCCGTCTTCCTAAACGTTCCCTGTGAGCGTTCTTGTGAGGTGAACGGACGACAGCGCGGCGGTGTTCCCGCTGGCTGTTGCCGACTATTGGGCCAGGATCGCGCTACGTTTCTGATGTGACGGACCCGATCAGTACCCAGAGCTGGTCCTATGCGGAGGCCTACGTCGCCGAGGACGACGTCCTCACCCGTGCCCGCGAGCGCGCCCAGGAGATCGGCGTGGTCGCGATCGGCCCCGGCGGCGGGGCCGCGCTGCGCTTCCTGGCCTCGGTCATGGAGGCCCGCGCGGTGGTCGAGATCGGCACCGGCACGGGTGTCTCGGGCCTCTGGCTGCTGCGCGGCATGCGCTCCGACGGCATCCTGACCACGGTCGACATCGAGACCGAGCACCAGCGGCTGGCCCGCGAGACGTTCAACGAGGCCGGCATCGCGACCCAGCGGGCCCGCACCATCGCGGGCGCCGCGCTGGACGTGCTCCCCCGGCTCACCGACGGCCACTACGACATCGCCTTCGTGGACGGCGACAAGGCGGAGTACACCGCCTGCCTCAGGGAGGCTCTGCGGCTGCTCCGCCCCGGCGGCGTCGTGGCCTTCGACAACGCGCTGTGGCACGACCGCGTCGCCGACCCCTCCGTCCGGGACGACGAGACGCTGGCGATCCGGGAGCTGATCCGCGAGGTCGGCGCCGACGACAGCCTGGTGCCGGTGCTGCTACCGGTCGGTGACGGGCTGCTGCTGGCGAAGAAGGAGTGGACGCCCGAGTCCGAGTGATCGACCCGTCACTCGACGCGGTCGGCGGGCTCGAACCCCGAGGCGCCCTCGGCCACGGCCACGATCGAGCACGCCTCGATGAGGATCGGCGGGCTCCCGATGATCCGGGACCCGGGTGACTCGGCCGCGCCGGCGGTGAACGTCTCCTGGAACGCCGCCCGGGCGGCGTCGTCCGCGAAGACGTAGCAGCCCTCGAACCACTCCCCCGCCACGCATCGCCAGGTCTTGAACCGCAGCCCGTCCATCACGCTGAACCGGGCGTGCGAGGTCTCCGCGACGTACGACGCGAGCGCCGCCTCGACACCGGCGGGCGCGTCGGTCAGGGACCAGCGCACCGTGAGTCCGTTCACGCTCCGCCCTTGCCGCCGGCGATCCCGGCGAGCGGGTCGGGCGAGCCGAGCCAGTCGAGCAGCAGCCGCGCGCCGAAACCGGTCGGGCCCTTGGAGTACTCGTAGCTGTCAGCGGGGGCGTCGCCGGTCGAGGCGAGGTCGAGGTGCGCCCACGGGACGTCGCCGGCGAAGTGCTGGAGGAACAGGGCGGCGATGATCGCGCCCGGTCCGCTGGGAGCGTTGTCGGCGTCGGCGACCCGGGACGACGAGCCGCTCCTCGTAGACCGAGGCCAGCGGGAACCGCCACAGCGGCTCGCCCGCGCTGGTGGCGGACTCGAGGAGCGCGTCGGCGAGCGCGTCGTCGTTGGCGAACACCCCGCCGACCTGCTGTCCGAGCGCCACCTTGATGGCCCCGGTCAGCGTGGCCACGTCGACGAGCACGGCCGGGTCGAGGTGGGCGACGGCCCAGGCCATCGCGTCGGCGAGCACCAGGCGACCCTCGGCGTCGGTGTTGGTGACCTCGGACGTGCGGCCGCCGTAGTGGCGGATCACGTCACCGGGGCGCAGCGCATTGCCGCCGATGGCGTTCTCGGCCGCCGGGATCAGTCCCACCACGGGCACCGGGCAGCCCGACGTCGGCCAGCGCCGCCATCACGGACATGACCACCGCGCCGCCGGTCATGTCGCGCTTCATGTTGACCATCGCCTCGCCGGGCTTGATCGACAGGCCGCCGGTGTCGAAGGTGATGCCCTTGCCGACCAGCACCACCGTGGGCGCAGAGCCCGCGCGCCTCGACGTCTTGCGGAGGCGTGTAGTCGAGCCGGATCAGCCGCGGTGGGGTCGCCGAGGCCTGACCGACGCTGAGGATGCCTCCGAACCCCTCGTCGGCCAGCCGCTTCTCGTCCCAGACCGTGACCTCCAGCCCCGCCTCGCCGGCCAGCGCGACGGCCTGGTCGGCGAGCCAGGCCGGGCTCTTGAGGTTGGACGGCACCGAGGCGAGCGTGCGGGTCCGCCAGCTCGCTCCGCCGATCGCCACCGCCCGCTCCAGCGCCGGCCGGTCACTGTCGGCCAGACCGGCCAGCACGACCCGGGCGACCGGGACGTGCTCGGGCCGAGCCTGTCGCCACGCGAACGCGAACGAGCCCAGGATCGTGCCGACCACGAACGGCTCGAGGCCGACCGAGGGCTCGACCGCGGTGATCGTGGTGGCCACCCCGGTGCGGTCGAGCACCGCCCGGGCCAGCGTGGCGCCTGCGCGGCGGAAGTCGTCGGCGCTCGCGCTGCCGAGCCCGACGAGCAGCACCTGGCGCAGCTCGGCGTTCTCCGGGGCGCCCAGCGGGACCGGCAGCACGGTCACCTCGCCGACCTTGCCGGACTTCAGGTCCGCGTCGAGCACCGCCAGCAGGTCCACGCCGAGCATCTCGCCGACCTCGGCGGCGCCCGGGCCGAGGACCGGGGCCTGGCCGTCCGCACCCTCGAGCACCGGGAGCGCGATCACGTCCACGCCCGCGAGGGCATGCGGACGGGTCGCCGTGACGGCGAACTCGGGTGGAGAGACCTGGGGTGGCAGCGTCGGCGAGGAGCTCACCGGGTCGTGGTCCCCCGAGAGAGACCAGCGGACATCAGCCGGAGCTCAGCCAACAACGTCCTTCAGGGCGTCACCGAGTGCGCCCGCCTCCTCGGCGTTGAGCTCCACGACGAGGCGGCCACCGCCCTCCAGGGGCACGCGCATCACGATGCCGCGGCCTTCCTTGGTGACCTCCAGCGGACCGTCGCCGGTCCGCGGCTTCATCGCCGCCATGCGGCACCCTGCCTTTCCATACACAAGAACCCGGGCCAGCGGACCCGAGGACGCCGTACGGGCGCGGGACCCATTATCCCTCATGGGACACGGCAGAGGGCACACTGCGTCCATGACTGCCGCACCAGATTCGACGACCCGCTCCGAGAGCGACCCGGTCCTGCCGATTCTCTACGACGTCGCGGACGGGGTGGCCACGATCCGGCTGAACCGCCCGGACGCGATGAACAGCCTCGACATCGCGACCAAGGAGCTGCTGCGCGACACCGTGCAGCGCGCGGCCGACGACCCGGCCGCCCGGTGCGTGGTGCTCACCGGCACCGGACGGGCGTTCTGCACCGGGCAGGACCTCAAGGAGCACATCCAGCTGCTGGAGAGCGGCAGCAGCGACGAGCTGTTCACGACGGTCGAGCGGCACTACAACCCGATCGTGCTGGCGCTGACCTCGATGGAGAAGCCTGTGGTCGCCGCGGTGAACGGCGTCGCCGCCGGCGCCGGTGCCTCGCTCGCGTTCGCGTGCGACCTGCGCATCGTCGCCGACACCGCCGGCTTCAACCTCGCCTTCGCCAACGTCGCGCTCTCGTGCGACACCGGCTCGAGCTACACGCTGCAGCGGCTGGTCGGGCCGGCCAAGGCGATGGAGCTGCTCTACTTCCCGCGCACGATCAAGGCCGAGGAGGCACTGGCCCTCGGCCTGGCCACCCAGGTGGTCCCCGCCGACGACCTCGACGCGACCGTGGCCGACCTGGCCGGACGGCTGGCGGCGGGCCCGACGGTGGCGCTCGGCTCGATGCGGCGCTCGGTCGGCTACGCCGCCTCGCACACCTTCGAGGAGGCGCTGGCCCTCGAGGGCCAGATGATGAACCGCACCGGTGCCACCGCGGACCACCGGGCCGCCGTCGCGGCGTTCGTGGCCAAGGAGAAGCCGGTCTTCACCGGGAGCTAACCGCCGAACGACCCGAACGCCTCGAAGATCTTCAGCACCTGGCGCGGGGCGACGTCCTGCATCAGCCGCCGGGGCGGGTGCGCGCCGTACTCGACGGTCAGCGCGAAGCCCTTGAAGTGGTGGTTGAACCAGCCGGTCATGGTCCCGTGGCAGATCCCGCCGCAGTCCAGGGTCGTGGCGGGCAGGCGGAGCGTGCGCGCCACGTGTCGTGAGAATCCCGGCCGCTTGTTGTCGGTGTCCACGCCGTTCAAGGGCTGGTGGAAGCTGAGCACGTAGTCCGGGCTGACCTCGCGCAGGAACCGCATCATCGCCTTCGTCTCCGGCTCGGATGCCGGGCGCGGACCGGACTCGTAGCTGCCGTCGAGGTCGGCCCAGTGGTAGGGGTAGTTGCGGTTGAGGTCGACGCCGTGCGCGTTGCGCCGGTGGTGTGCGGCCAGCCCGTCGGGGTTGTAGACCGGCACCAGCCACAGGTCCACCCCGTGGATCGCCTTGGCGGCCCGGAGGGCCTGCAGGATCTTCCTCGGCGCGCCCTCGTTGCCGTGCATGGTGGCGATCAGTACGACGGTCGGCCCGCGCCGGTTGCCGATGGGCCGGTCGTCCAGGTGCCACGCGGTGATCGGCCGGCCCCGGACGGACTTGCCGAGCAGGCGTGTCTCGAGCACGTTGCCGGCGCTCGGCGCGGCGGACTGCTGCTGCGCCGCCGAGGTGGTGGGTACGCCGAGCGGCACTGCCACGAGGGCGGCCAGCAGGGCCACAGCCAGCGCCGAGCCCCGGACGAGCCGGCTCACACCTTGTTGGTCAGGTAGGCGTACGTGAACAGGACCACGCCGACCAGCATCCCGACGTGCGCGAGCACGGAGAGACCCGGACCCTCGGACCACTTGTCCTGCACCCCTTCGGAGGCGTGCTTCCCGTGGCTCGGCAGCCAGCGGACCAGGATCATCAGCCCGGCGACGGTGACGATCCAGAACAGCCCGAGGCCGATGATCCCGAACGTCGAGGTCCCGACCGGTGAGTCCTCCGGTGCGATCAGGAACGTCGTCCAGACCGCCAGCGCGAGCACGCCGACGACCGTGTGCACGTCGAGCAGCCGGTTGCCGACATGGAACCGGCCGGCACCCTGCCCGCCCCGCATCCGCAGGCGAGTGAGCACCACGACCACCGCCGCGAGGGCGGTGAGCACGTAGATGACCAGGACATCCGACGGAGGGAGGCGGTCCAGGATCGATGACACGGGCGAGAGTGTGCCTTACGTCGGCGGAGTGTCGCCACGAACCTCGCGATCCGCGGGCGTATCGGCAATCCCACCTTGACCGGAGTCGTCCGGACCGGGAGCCGGATCCGTCGGTGGCGCCTCGGCGAGGTCGATCTGCCGGGCGATGCGGTCGAGCAGGGCGTCGACCTCGGACATCCGGTAGCCGCGGAACGCCAGCGAGAAGCGGACCTTGCGCACGTGCTCGGCCCCCAGGGGACCGTCCTTGGGGACCAGCGCGTCGGGGCGGTCGTCGTACGCCTCCGACATCGGGGCGCCGCGACCGGCCGCCAGCGCGGCCACGCCGCCCATGACCACGACGACCAGGATCGCGAAGAACCACATCATGGCCGGATCACCCGTGACTCCCGCGCGTCCAGCATCAGCTGGACCGCCTCGTCGAGGTCGTCGGTCAGCACGAGCATCTCCAGGTCGGCCGGGCTGATCTTGCCGTCGGCCATGCAGACCTCCTTCATCCAGGACAGCAGGCCGGCCCAGTACTCGCTGCCGACCAGCACGATCGGGAACCGGGTGACCTTCTTGGTCTGCACGAGCGTGAGCGCCTCGAACAGCTCGTCGAGGGTCCCGAAGCCGCCGGGCAGCACGACAAAACCCTGGGAGTACTTCACGAACATGGTCTTGCGGGCGAAGAAGTAGCGGAAGTTGATCCCGACGTCCGCCCACTCGTTGAGGCCGGACTCCCACGGCAGCTCGATGCCCAGCCCGACGCTGACGCCGCCTGCCTCGCTGGCGCCCTTGTTGGCCGCCTCCATCGCGCCCGGACCACCACCAGTGATCACCGCGAAGCCGGCGGTCGCCAGTGCGCCCCCCAACCGATGCGCCAGGGCGTACGTCGGATGGTCCGACGCGGTCCGGGCGGAGCCGAAGACCGCGATCGCGGGACCGAGCTCGGCCAGCGCGCCGAACCCCTCTACGAACTCGGCCTGGATGCGCAGCACCCGCCACGGGTCGGCGTGCACCCAGTCGGACGGGCCGCGCGAGTCGAGCAGCCGCTGGTCGGTGGTGCTGCCGTCGACCTGGTCGCGGCGCTGGATGACCGGACCCTTCTGCTTGGACCTGACCATTAGGCCAACCACTCCCGCAGCTGCCGCTCGCAGCGCTCGATGTGCTCCACGGGCACGTGCTCCTCCTGCTTGTGGGCGAGCATCGGGTCGCCGGGGCCGAAGTTGACCGCGGGGATCCCGAGGCTCGTGAAGCGTGCCACGTCGGTCCAGCCGAACTTGGGGTTGACCTCGCGACCCACCGCCTCGATGAACGCCTTGGCGGCCGGCAGGTCCAGGCCGGGCAGGGCTCCGGGGGCGCTGTCGGTGACCGTGACGGCGTACCCGTCGAAGAAGTCGCGGACGAACTGCTGCGCCTCCTCCTCGCTGCGGTCGGGGGCGAACCGGTAGTTGACCTCGACCACGCACTCGTCGGGCAGCACGTTGCCTGCGACGCCACCGCGGATGGCGACGGCGTTGAGCCCCTCGTGGTACTCCAGGCCGTCGATGAGCGGCTTGCGCGGCTCGTAGGCCGTGAGCCGCTCGAGGATCGGGGTGGCCCGGTGGATCGCGTTGACGCCCTTCCAGCTGCGCGCGGAGTGGGCCCGCTCGCCGGTGGCCAGCACCTCGACCCGCAGCGTGCCCTGGCAGCCCGCCTCGACCTCGGCGTTCGACGGCTCCATGAGGATCGCGAAGTCGGCCTCCATCAGCTCGGGGTGGCTCTGGCCGAGCAGGTTGAGCCCGTTGAACTCCGAGTCGATCTCCTCGCACTCGTAGAGGAGGTAGGTGACGTCGCGGTTCGGCTCCGGGATGGTGGCGGCCAGCCGCAGGATGACCGCGTCGCCGCCCTTCATGTCGCAGGTGCCGAGCCCGTGCAGCAGCTCCCCGTCGCGCCTGGCCGGCAGGTTGCCGTTGATCGGCACGGTGTCGAGGTGGCCGGCGATCACGACCCGCTCGCCGCGGCCGAGGTCGGTGCGGGCGACGACGGTGTTGCCGTGCCGGCTCACCGTGAGGTGGGAGTACTCCGCCAGCGCGGCCTCGACTGCGTCCGCGATCACCTGCTCGTTCTTGCTCACCGACTCGATGTCGACGAGCTGCACGGTCAGGTCGACGGCGTCGGCGGTCAGGTCGAGGGCAGGCACTGGGCCAGTCAATCAGGCACGGCGTCCCGATCTGGCACGGCGTCAGCCGGCGCCCTCGACGTACGCCGCCAGCTTGGTGAGCGCCATCCGGGTGCCGGTGGCGTTGTCCTCGGGCGGGACGACGTCCGGGAGCCCCTCGTGGAACAGGTCGACCTCGGTGCCGCCGTCGACGTCGCGGAGCGTGAAGGTCATCGTCATGACGCCGGCCAGGTCGGGGTCGGTCGTCTCGAACTCGAGCTCCTCGACGACCTGCTCGTCGGGCACCAGCCTGGCGAAGTGGCCGAAGTAGGTGTCGGTGGCGCCCTCGGTCTTGCCGGCCCGTTGCTCGCCTCGGTAGGTCAGGGAGACGCGGAACCGGCCGCCCTCGGTCGCCTCCCACTCCTCGACCCGGGCGATCATGTCGTCGGGCACCCGCCAGGTCTCGACGGCGCGGGAGTCGAGGAGCGCGGCGTACACGGTGCTGCGGGGTGCCCGGACCAGCGTGGTCGCTCGTTGGTCGTACATGTGGCCACTGTAGGGAGATGAAAACTAGAACTCGTTCTAGTTCTCCCCTACGCTTCGGCAATGCGCAACGGGCTGGTCCTCTTCTCCTCCGACCGCGGCATCACGCCCGCGGGGCTGGCCCGAGCGGGCGAGGAGCGGGGCTTCGACACGATCTACGTCCCCGAGCACACCCACATCCCGGTGCGGCGGACCGCCGCGCACCCGGGCACCGGGGACGAGTCGCTGCCGGACGACCGCTACACGCGCACGCTCGACCCCTGGGTCTCCCTGGCCACCGCCGCCGCGGTCACCACGAGGATCAGGCTCTCGACGGCCGTCGCGCTGCCCGTCGAGTCGGACCCGATCACGCTCGCGAAGGCGATCGCGACCCTCGACCACCTCTCCGGCGGCCGGGTCACGATCGGGGCCGGCTTCGGCTGGAACACCGACGAGCTCGAGGACCACCACGTCCCGGCGGGCAAGCGCCGCACCGTGCTCCGGGAGTACGTCGAGGCGATGCGCGCGCTCTGGACCCAGGAGGAGGCGTCGTACGACGGGGAGTTCGTTTCGTTCGGACCGTCCTGGGCCTACCCCAAGCCGGTCCAGGCCCACATCCCGCTGATCATCGGCGCCGGCGGCGGGCCCAAGACGTTCCAGTGGATCGCCCGGCACGCCGACGGCTGGATGTCCACTCCGACGCAGACCGACATCGGCGGCCAGATCGAGGCGCTCAAGAGCGCCTGGACCGACGAGGGCCGCGAGGGCATCCCGGACATCCGGGTCCTGATCGCCTTCCGCCCCGATCCGGACGACCTGGTCGCCTGGGCCGGCGCCGGCGTCTCCGAGCTGATCTGGGGCGTGCCGGACAAGACCGAGGACGAGGTGCTCGCCTACCTCGACAAGCTGGCCGGCCGACTCGGAGTCTTCTGAAGCATGGCGTGGGTTTCAGCAGGCTCCTAGCTCACGCCCGCCTGACGTAGGCCTCGACGCCGTCGAGGATGCGCTCCAGGCCGAAGGCGAGCTCACGACCCGGGTCGGTGCCGGCCTGATAGGCCTCCCCCGCCGCCTGCCCGACCCGGCCGGCGAGCGGGTAGTCGCGGTGCGCGGTGAACTCGCCCAGCGGCCCTGAGTTTGCCTCCCACCACTCCAGGTCGGTCGCGCCCGACTCCCTCTCGGCGCCGCGCACGGCGTGCTCGGACCGCGCGACGTTGGCAGCGAAGCCGACGACGAGCGTCACCGTCTGGTCCATCTCCACGTCGTCCAGCCCGACGCCCTCGACCGCGGAGAGCTGCCACTCGTAGCGGTCCGCGACACCCGGGCCCAGCCACGGCCGCACTCCCGTCACGTCCAGCAGCCAGGGGTGCTCGCGGTCGTCCGCGAGCTGCACCTCGGCGACCAGCCGCAGGCGCTCGCGCAACGAGCCCTCCATCGGAGGCAGCGCGCGCCGCCCCACGACGTGGTCGACCATCAGGACGACGAGGTCGCCGCGGTTGGCGACGTAGGTGTAGAGCGACATCGCCGCGATCCCCAGCCGCTTGGCCAGCACGCGCATCGACAGGGCGCTGAGGCCTTCGGTGTCGGCCAGCTCGATGGCCGCCTCGAGCACCTGGTCGAGCGTGAGCCGCTGCCGCGGCCCCCGTCGGGGGGCCGGCTCCTCCACCGGCACGACGTGCCGCCAGAGCAGCGGGAGCACGGGGTCCGGTTCGACGGGCACGGGCCGATCCTAACTACTCTGTACGGCGTACGGAACAAATGCTACTGTTCCGCCGTTCAACTCTGTACGACGTACGAGATTGGAGCCGGATGACAGCCACTTCACCCACCCTGTCGCCCACCCTGACAGCCCGCGGCCTGCACAAGCGCTACGGCGACACCGCCGCCCTGGACGGGTTCGACCTCGAGGTCGCACCCGGCACCATCCACGCCCTCCTGGGTCCCAACGGCGCCGGCAAGACGACCGCCGTCCGCACCTTCGCCACGCTCACCCGGTGCGACCAGGGAGAGGTGCGCGTCGCCGGCCACGACGTGCGCCGCGAGGCGACCGCCGTCCGGCAGGCGATCGGCCTCGTCGGCCAGAGCACCGCCCTCGACGAGGTGCTGTTCGGCCACGAGAACCTCGTCATGCTCGGTCGGCTGCACGGGCTGTCCAGGGCGGCGGCGAGCGCCCGTGGCGACGAGCTCGTTGCGACGTTCGGGCTCGCGAACGCCCGCGACCGGAAGGTCTCGACGTACTCCGGCGGCATGCGCCGGCGCCTCGACATCGCCGCCAGCCTGATCCGCCGCCCGCGCCTGCTGTTCCTCGACGAGCCGACGACCGGCCTGGACCCGCGCGGGCGGGCCGAGGTCTGGCAGGCCGTGCGCCGGGTCGTCGAGCTCGGGACCACGGTGCTGCTCACGACGCAGTACCTCGACGAGGCCGACCAGCTCGCCGACCGGATCACCGTGATGGGTGCCGGCCGGGTCATCGCCGAGGGCACCTCCGCCGAGCTCAAGAGCCGGCTCGGCGGCGACCGGGTGATCGTCACGACTCAGGTCGACGCCGACCCCGGCGCCCTCGCCGAGCTGCTGGGCGGCACGGCCGACCCGGAGACGCGTGAGGTGACCGTCGAGGCGGGCCCCGCTGGCGGGACGGCTGCGCTGCTGGCCGTCGTCCGGGCGATCGACAGCGCCGACATCGAGGTCGACGACGTGCTCCTGCGCCGGCCGACCCTCGACGAGGTCTTCCTGCACCTGACCGCCGACCCCACCCCCGCCGAACACACGGGAGGACACCGATGATCGCCACCCTGCGCCAGGGCTGGATCGTGACCCTGCGCGACCTCAAGCACTGGGTCCGGGAGCCGTGGACACCCATCTTCGGGATCGCGTTCTCGCTGATGCTGCTGCTCGTCTTCGGCTACCTGTTCGGCGGTGCGATCGAGCTGCCCGGCGGTGGGGACTACCTGCCCTACCTGCTGCCCGGGATGTTCGCGCTGTCGATGATGTTCGGCGTCGAGACGACCATGTCCGCTGTCGCGGAGGACGCGAAGCGCGGCATCACCGACCGGTTCCGCTCGATGCCGATCAGCAGCGTCGCCGTACCGCTCGGCCGCGCCGGGGCGGATCTCGCCAACTCCGCCGTGCAGCTGCTCGTGCTGATGGTCGGCGGGCTGCTGGTGGGCTGGCGGGTCGACGACGGCCTCGGGCGCGCCCTGCTCGCCGTCGCGCTGCTGCTGTGGCTGCGCTTCGCCGTGCTGTGGATCGGGATCTTCCTCGGCGTCGTGCTGCGCGGCGAGGGCAGCCAGATGGCGGTCCAGGTGCTCGTCTGGCCGCTCGGGTTCCTGTCCAACCTGTTCGTCGCCCCGGAGACGATGCCGGACTGGCTGGGCTTCCTCGCCCAGTGGAACCCGGTCTCCGCCACGGCTGCCGCAGCCCGCGAGCTGTTCGGCAACCCGACCGGCATCACCGACGGCGTCCTCGCCGACCACGCGATCCTGGTCGCGGCGGTGTGGCCGCTCGTCCTGACGGCGGTCTTCCTGCCGCTGTCCGCGCGGGCCTATCGCAACCTGAGCCGCTGACCTCCCGTTGACCCGTCAGAAGCCCTCTGACGGGTCAACGGCTTGACTTCGGCCGCGGCGCCACCTTGCGTTGCTGTCATGCACAAGATCGCGCTCGCCCTGCTCGACGCGCTGGACGAGGGCCAGGCGGACCTGGTGCGGGGGTCCCTGGCCGATCCTCGGCTCACCGAGTGGACCTACCTGCCCGGCGACCGCCCGGGCCTGAGCCTGGAGGACCTCGGCTCGGCCCAGCACGCCCTGGTCCTCCAGCTGCTCGACGCGACGCACTCGGCGGCGGGCGCAGAGCTTGCCGTCGGTGCGATCGAGGTCGAGCGCGTACGCCGGGAGCTCGCGACCGGCACCGCGCCCAGCGGCGACCGCTACTGGGTGCGCATCCTCGGCGACCCGTCCGGCGACGAGCCCTGGGGCTGGCGGATCAACGGCCACCACCTGGCGGTCCACGCGATCGTGGCCGGTGACACCACGACGCTCACTCCCCACTTCATCGGCAGCGAGCCCGCGGTCATCCCGTCGGGGCCAGATGCGGGCCGCCGCCTGCTCGGCCCGGAGGAGGACCTGGCGCGCGAGCTCGCCTCCGGGCTGGACCCCGACCAGCGCGCTCTCGGCATCAGCGCCGACGTCGCACCCGACGACATCCTCACCCGGCACGACCCGGTCGCCGACCCGTCGCTGTTGCCGACGGGCATCGGCAGGGATCTCCTGCGGCCCGACCAGCAGCAGCTCCTCGACCGGCTCGTCCGCCGCTACCTCAACCGGGCGCCGGCGTCGTACGCCGACCGCTGCTGGCGCGACGCCGAGGAGGCCGGACTCGACGCGATCAGGTTCGCCTGGGCTGGTCCGACCGACAGGGGTCCCGGTCTCGGCCACTACTACTGCGTCACCGCTCCAGACTTCCTGATCGAGTACGACAACACCCAAGACGACGCCAACCACGCCCACTCCGTGTGGCGACACCTGCGCGACGACTTCGGCGGGGACCCGCTCCGCGCCCACTACGCGCAACACCACAGCGACGAGTAGACGACTGTGCTCCGTCCCCGCCGACCCGTCGTTACTGCTGATCAGTAACGACGGGTCAGCGCCGATTTCACGCCGAGCCGTCGTTACTGCTGATCAGTAACGACGGGTCGGCGAGGTGTGCCATCCGAAATCGTCCCGGTGCTGTGCACAGGGAGGCGGAGGTCAGGCCTTCTCCACAGAGACGCGGGCCTTCTCGCCGTCGCCGACGGTCACCTCGGTGCCGCTGCCGTCAGCGGACACGACGTACGACGTCGCGAGGGTCTCCTCGGTGATCAGCTGCTCGTGGGTGCGGGCGGCGGCCTGGACGGCGTCGGAGCCCCCGACGTGAGCGCGATCCGGTCGGAGACATCGAGGCCCGCGTCGCGGCGGGCCTGCTGGACGGCGCGGACCAGGTCGCGGGCGAGACCCTCGGCGGCGAGCTCCGGGGTGACCGCGGTGTCGAGGACGACGAAGCCGCCCGTGGGCAGCACACCGACCGCGACGGCCTCGTCGGCCGAGCCGGCGACGGTGTCGAGGGTGTACTCGCCCTCAGCCAGCTCGAGGCCGCCGGCCGTGACGGTGCCATCCTCGGCCACCGACCAGGCCCCGGACTTGGAGCCCTGGATCACCTTCTGCACGTCGCGACCCAGTCGCGGGCCGGCGGCCCGGGCGTTGACGGTGAGCCTCTGCGAGACGCCGTACGACGCCGCCTCGGGAGCGTCGACGCCGAGCAGCCGGACCGACTTCACGTTCACCTCGTCGGCGACGATCGACTCGAACCCGGCCAGACCGGACGGGTCCGGCACGACCACGGTCAGCGACGAGAGCGGCAGCCGGTTGCGGAGACTCCCGGCCTTGCGCAGCGCCGAGGTCGCCGAGCAGACCTCGCGGACCTTGTCCATCGCGGCCACCAGCCCGTCGTCAGCCGGCAGCTCGGAAGCCAGCGGCCAGTCGGCCAGGTGCACCGAACGACCGCCGGTCAGCCCGCGCCAGACCTCCTCGGTCGTCAGCGGCAGCAGCGGCGCGGTGACCCGGCAGACCGTCTCGAGCACCGTGTAGAGGGTGTCGAACGCGCCGGTGTCGTCACCCCAGAACCGGTCGCGGGAGCGGCGGATGTACCAGTTGGTGAGCACGTCGATGAAGACCCGCGTCGAGTCGCAGGCGTCCGCGATGGCGTAGTCGTCCATCTGGGTGGTCATCTGCTCGACGTACTGCCGGCACTTGGCCAGCAGGTAGCGGTCGAGCGGGTCGGAGGAGTCGGTACGCCGGGTGGCGTCGTGGCCCCGCCCGTTGTCGAAGGCGTTGGCATAGAGCTGGAAGAAGTACCAGCTGTTCCAGAGCGGGATCATCACGCCGCGCACGGCGTCGCGGATGCCCTGCTCCGTGACGATGAGAGTGCCACCGCGCAGGATCGGCGACGACATCAGGAACCAGCGCATCGCGTCCGCGCCGTCGCGGTCGAAGACCTCGCTGACATCGGGATAGTTGCGCAGCGACTTCGACATCTTGTTGCCGTCGGAGCCGAGCACGTAACCGTGGCTGATGCAGTTCTGGAACGCCGGCCGGTCGAAGACACCGGTGGCCAGGATGTGCAGCGTGTAGAACCAGCCGCGGGTCTGTCCGGAGTACTCGACGATGAAGTCGGCCGGGAAGTGGTGCTCGAACCACTGCTCGTTCTCGAACGGCACGTGCACCTGGGCGAAGGACATCGAGCCCGAGTCGAACCAGACGTCGAGCACGTCGGAGACGCGCCGCATCGTCGACTTGCCGGTCGGGTCGTCCGGGTTCGGGCGCACGAGGTCGTCGACGTAGGGACGGTGCAGGTCGGGATTGCCCTCGTTGTCCATCGGCAGCCGGCCGAAGTCGCGCTCGATCTCCTCGAAGGAGCCGTAGACGTCGAGCCGCGGGTAGGCCTCGTCGTCGCTCTTCCACACCGGCACCGGGGACCCCCAGAACCGGTTGCGGGTGATCGACCAGTCGCGGGCGTTCTCCAGCCACTTGCCGAACTGGCCGTCCTTGGTGTGCTCGGGCACCCAGTTGATCTTCTGGTTGAGCTCGAGCATCCGGTCCTTGATCGCGGTGACCTCGACGAACCAGGAGGAGACGCCCTTGTAGATCAGGGGCTCCCGGCAGCGCCAGCAGTGCGGATAGCTGTGGTCGTAGGTCTCGCGGCGCAGCAGCACCGTGCCCGGCGTGACCGAGCCGGTCTGCCCACGCCCCGCCGTGGCGGCCTTGAGGTGGTCGATGATCTGGAGGTTGGCGTCGAAGACCAGCATCCCGGCGTAGTCGTCGACCGGAGCGGTGAACCTCCCGTCCTTGCCCACCGGCATCACCGCCTCGATGCCCTCGCGGTCTGTGATCTCCTTGTCGACCTCTCCGAAGGCACCGGCGCTGTGCACGAGCCCGGTGCCGTCCGTCGTGGTGACGGCCTCGTCCGCCGGCACGACGCGAAATGCGTTCTCGTGGCCGGCGTAGTAGGAGAACGGCGGAGCGTAGGTCAGCCCCAGGAGGTCCGCGCCGGTCCCGCGCCAGACCACGTCCGGCTCACCCTGTCCGTCGGGCACCAGCTCCCGCGCGTACGCCGGAAGCCTCGCCTCGGCGAGCACCAGCCGCGCCCCCTCGTGCGCCACCGCGACGTAGTCGATCGTCCTGCCCACCATCACGGCGAGATTGCTCGGCAGGGTCCACGGCGTCGTCGTCCACGTCAGCAGCAGGGCGTCGCGCAGCGGCCCGTCGGAGGTGATCCGGAACCCCACAGTCACTGCGGGGTCCTGGCGCATCTGGTAGACGTCGTCGTCCATCCGCAGCTCGTGGTTGGAGAGCGGGGTCTCGTCGTTCCAGCAGTAGGGCAGGACCCGGAAGCCCTCGTAGACCCAGCCCTTGTCGTAGAGCTGCTTGAAGGCCCAGATCACCGACTCCATGTAGTCGGGCTCATAGGTCCGGTAGTCGTGGTCGAAGTCGACCCAGCGGGCCTGGCGGGTGACGTACTCCCGCCACTCGCCGGTGTACTTCATGACCGACGCGCGGCAGGCCTCGTTGAACTTCTCGATGCCCAGCTCGAGGATCTCGTCGGTGGTCTTGATGCCGTTGAGCCGCATCGCCTCGAGCTCGGCGGGCAGCCCGTGGGTGTCCCAGCCGAACCGGCGCTCGACCTTGCGCCCCCGCATGGTCTGGTAGCGCGGGACGACGTCCTTGACGTAGCCGGTGAGCAGGTGGCCGTAGTGCGGCAGCCCGTTGGCGAACGGCGGGCCGTCGTAGAAGACGAACTCGTTGGCGCCGTCATCCCCCGCGTCGCGCTGGTCGATGCTGGCCTGGAAGGTGCCGTCCTTCGCCCAGTAGTCGAGGACGCCGACCTCGATCTCAGGGAAGCGTGGGCTCGACGGGACGCTCTCGGAACCAGACTTCGGGTAGCTCATCGGTGTCTCTCTGTGATCGGTGTTGACCACAGGGACGACCCTCGCGGACCGCGGTACCACCCTGCTTGCCCTCGCGGGCCACTTGATTCACGGCTGTGACGGGCCTACCCGTCCGGTTCTACTGAGCCCGGTCGTGCTGGGCCGTTCTTCCGGAGGCTCGCCGCTGATGACGGCTCGAACGCCTGTGCCTGCCAGCGTACGGCGTCCAGACGAGCCGGAGCCAATCAGTTGCCCGCGAGCCAGATGACGACCTGCTCGGCGACGGCGCCGGGGTCGGAGCCCTGGTTGTCGACCCGGAGGTGGCGGTGGCGCTGCAGGAGCTCGTCGGCGGGCGTCGACACGGCCGGGTCGGTGTTCATCACGTTCACTTCGCACTCGTGGAGGTGGGCATCGGACCACGCGAGGTCCCGCTTGGTCGGCTTGGCCAGCAGCCGGTCCTCGCCGCGGTTGCGCACCAGCCGGGTGTCCAGGTCCGCGACCAGCTCCACGAAGGAGACCGGCAGCCCCGCGTCGGCGTACGGCGCGATGAGCCCCTGCACCCAGTCGGCACTCTCCGGCTCCTGCAGGTCCCACATGAGCGTGAAGATCAACCGGGTGCCCTCGGCGGCGGCCTCCTCGACGACGCGGCGTCGGAACTCGCTGTTGAGCGTCCTGAACGCCGGCGTCCCGAAGCCGAAGATCCTGATCAGCGGCTCGATGGTGTCGTGGTTGAGGAACAGCCGGAAGTCGGTGCGCTCGCAGACCGCACCGCCCACCGTCATCTTGCCGACCGCCGGAGGACCGAAGATCACCATCAGCTCGCCCTGACCCACGACCGGCAGGCTACGGCCCGATGCGCAAGCGCGAGGTCAGCTGCGGAGCAACCGTCGCAGGTCGAGTGACACGGGGAGGTCCGCCAGCACGACAGTCACCTCCGGGTTGTCGTCGTCGAGGATCGCGAGTCTGTCCCACGCACCCTCGACGTTGCGTAGCACCTCGAGAGTGCGCTGCTCCGGGTCGAGGATCCAGTACTGCCCGATACCGGCTTGGGCGTACTCAACCGCCTTGACGATCACGTCCTCGGACCGGGTCGACGGGGAGAGCACCTCAGCGACCATCCGTGGAGGCTCCGAAACCGCGACGGCCCAGTCGTTCTGAGGTCTCGAGTCGGTGACCATCACGTCCGGGAGGCGCAGGATGTCATCGGCCACCCAGAGCCGGACGTCAGAGACGATGTACAGGTCGGGAAGGGCGTTGACCAGCGCGACAGCCAGCCTGACTGCGCTGTCGCCGTGCCCGAAAGCGGGCGGAGCGTTCATGATGACCGCGACCCCGTTGACCCACTCCGCACGCGGTCGCTCCGGCAGCTTGAGGTACTGCTCCCAGGACATCGGCACTCGCTGCAGTGGCTCATCTCGCTGGACGACCACAGCACCTCCCGGACGTGGCAGGGACACATCAACGCTCCTTCCATTGTGGACCCGAGAGCAGGACGTCGCCATCGTGCCGGGAACGACGCCGGCTCTGCGGCGTTCCTCCACAGGCCACTCCCTCGCGCCCTCTGTCCCCGCGTCGCCCTACCGTCAGGCCCGTGAACAAGACCGAGCGTCTCTACGCCCTCGTCGAGCTGCTGAGAGCGGCCGGGCCGCGGGGCCGCTCCGCGCGGCAGCTGGCCGCCCACTTCGAAGTCAGCGTCCGCACCATCGAGCGCGACCTCAGTGCGCTCGGCCAGGCCGGCGTCCCACTCGCGACGAAACAGGGACGCACCGGCGGTTACACGGTCGACCGCTCGATGAGCCTGCCGCCCCTCAACTTCACGCCCCGCGAGGCGGCGGCCGTTGCCGTGGCGCTCAGCAACAGCGCGCACCTGCTGTTCGCCGGTGACGCCCGCAGTGCCCTGCACAAGATCGTGGCGGCGATGCCCGAGCGGGCCCTCGAGGAGGCATACGCGACCGCGGAGAAGGTCCGGCTGATCGTCGAGCCGATCGCCCCGCCGGACACCGAGATCGGCGACACGCTCTGGCGTGCGGTCCGCGACGACCACACAATGCGGATCCGTTACACCGATGTCGGCGGCCTCGAGACCGAGCGCGTCGTCGAGCCACAGCACGTCGTCGTCGGGCCCGCCGGCGCCTACCTCACCGCCTGGTGTCACCTGCGCGGGGACGACCGGGTGTTCCGCATCGACCGGATCACCACGGCCGACCGGGTCCCGTCGGTGCCAAGGCCGGCGACGGCACAGGTGATGGAGGCCCGCCCGGTCAGGCTGCCCCACTCCGTGCTGCATCCCGAAAAACTGCTCGCAAACTCCGACACAGGGTTGTCGCGTGTCCGCGACACGGTGGGGGCAGCCCGCCACACCGGCGGGTGATCCGAACGTCAAGGAGACACCCATGACCAACCCCGCTCCGGGCAGCCTGGCCTGGTTCGAGGTCGCCACCGACGACCCCGATACCGCCGAGAAGTTCTACGGCAGCCTCTTCGACTGGACCTTCGAAGCCGACGGGCCGGCGACCTCCGGCGGCATGGACTACCGCAACATCAGCGCCTCGGGCGCCGACGGACCGATGGGCGGCATCTTCGGCACCGGTGGTCAGCAGCCGGGCCACGCCGTGTTCTACATCCTCGTCGCCGACGTCGCCGCCACCTGCGCCGACGCCGAGCAGCTCGGCGGCACGGTGGACAGCAAGCACCTCGACCCCGACCCCGGCGTCCCGACGTTCGCCTACCTGCGCGACCCGTCGGGCAACCAGTTCGGCGTCTTCAGCCCGCCGGCGGCCTGAGGCGCACCACCGGACGCGGATCGTCCGCGTCCGGTGGTTGGCTGGGCACATGAGTGATATGTGGCTGCCCGACGAGCAGGACCCGCGCACGCAGGGGAATCCCCAGGGCGAGAAGGCGACGTACGTCGAGTACCTCGCCAACTACCGGCTCACGCTGGGGATGAAGTGCGACGGGCTGAGTCCGGAGCAGCTCGCCACGCGCAGCGTGCCGCCCAGCACGATGTGCCTGCTCGGGCTGCTCCGGCACATGGCGCGGGTGGAGAACAGCTGGTTCCAGCGAGTAGCCCAGGCCAACGGCCAGGATCGGATCTACTGGAGCGCCGAGGACGGCGACCTCGACTTCAACGCCGTCGAGCCGACCCAGGAGTGCGTGGACGACGCGTTCGCCAGCTGGCGCCGCGAGATCGGCGCCGCCGAGGAGTGGTTCGCCGGCGTGGCGGAGTCCGACCTCGGGCTCGAGCTCCCGATCGCCGGACACCCCGGCTCCGTGGTGAGCATCCGAGACCTGATCGTGCACATGATCGAGGAGTACGCACGCCACTGCGGCCACGCCGACCTGCTCCGGGAGTGCATCGACGGGCGTACCGGCCAGTGAGTGACCAATGAGCGAGCCAGTGAGCGAGCCGCCCGACGAGCTGAGCACCCTGAGGCGCTGGCTGGGCGACCTGCGAGCCACGGTGGAACGCAAGGCCGATGGGCTCACGCCCGAGCAGCTGGCCGCCCGCTCGGTGCCGCCGTCGGACCTGTCGGTCCTGGGACTGGTCCGGCACCTCGCGCAGATGGAGCACCACTGGTTCGTGCGGACCCTGTCCCGGGCCGACGAGCCGCAGCTCTACGTGCCCGACGGCGACTGGGACGCGCAGTTCCGAGACGCAGTCGCCGACGAGGCCGTGATCGCGGACGCGTTCGACACCTGGCGAGCCGTGTGCGCCCGTGCCGACGCGGTCATGGACGGGCTCGAGCCCGCCGACCTGGAGTTCGTCTGGGACCCCGACGACCGGATCGGCTCGGTCCGCGACGCGCTGATCCAGGTGCTCTACGAGTACTCGCGGCACTGTGGCCACCTCGACCTGATCCGCGAGGCCATCGACGGCCAGACCGGCGAGTGATCACTCGGCGTACATGACCTCGAGGTCGAGCCAGCGCGCGAGGTCCTCGATCTCGGCGCCCACCGCGTCCTTGGTCTCGGCGGAGAACGGCTCGTCCTGGTGCACCGCGTCGACCCGGAGCATGCCCTCGGCCGGCTCGGCGGTGGCGTCGAGCTTCCCGACCAGCCGGTCGCCGACCAGGATCGGCAGCGCGTAGTAGCCCCAGATCCGCTGCTCGACCGGTTTGTACATCTCCAGCAGGTAGTCGAACTCGAAGAGCTGGTCGAGCCGCTTGCGGTCCTGGACCAGGCGGTCGAACGGCGAGAGCAGGGCCGCCCGGCCGGTGAACGGCGTGTCGAGCAGCGTCGGCTCCACGCGCCACTCGCCCTTGACCCCCTCGACGACCGCCGGCTCGCCGACGTCGCCGACGTGGTGCGGCTCGCCGCCCTGGTCGGCGACCTTCGCGCGAGCCAGCCCGAGGGCCCGGAGCCGACGCTCGTTGCGCCGCCGCTGCGCCTGGTCGGGGTCGGGGACGGGGTCGTCGGGGTAGATCCGCTCGGCGAGGTCCCAGAGCTTGTGCCGGCCCTCCCGGCCGGCCGCCGCCACCTCACCCCGGGCGACCATCTGCTTGAGCAGCTGCTGGATGTTCCTGTTGTTGTTCCAACCCGACGACGGCCACCGCACCTCGCAGGTGTCGGGGAACGCCGTCGTCGGCAGAGGCCCCTCGCGCCGCAGCAGGTCGAGGATCTCCCTCCGGCACCCGTCGTTGGCCTCGACCCATGCCGCGGTGTCGCGCTGCCACTCCTTGAGCGGCTCGCGGCCCGGCCAGATCGACATCTCGGCCCGGAACAGCGCGAGGTCCTCGCTCGGCCGGATGTAGCCCTGGTGCTCGATCAGCACCTGCTGGTCGATGGCGTCGGCCAGCTCCGCCCGGTCGTACGACGACCCGAGCCGGCTCCACAGCACCAGGTCGGCGGTGGGCGCGCCCAGCGGGGCCGTCGGCTCGGCCTGCACCACGGTCAGGTGCCGGACCACCTCGAGCAGGTCATCGGGGCGTGGCGCGTCGAGGAGCTGGGCCTGGACCATGATCCGGCGCGCGTCCGCCTTGGTGAGCTCGTGGACCACGCCGCCGACCCTAGGCGGCTTCACCGACCCAGCCCACGCTGCGGCGGTCTCGACAAGCTCGACCCGCGACAGTCGGCTCCCTGCGCACCTCTAGAGTCGCCCGCGTGAGCGAGACGCCTACGAACGCCTGGGGCCACGCCCTGGTCACCCTCGACGAGGGCGGGGTCGTGCTCGACGCCTGGCTCCCGGCGCCGGCGCTGGGGTCGCCGGACGGCAGCGGGGCGCCGGCCGAGCTGACCGCCCTGGCCGGGCCGGACGACGTACGCCGGGTCACCCGAGAGGTGCGGTTGGTCGAGATCACCGACCTGCAGGCACCGCCGGCGTCGACCGAGGACGCCTGGCTGCGGCTGCACCTGCTCAGCCACCGCCTCGTGCAGCCCCGGACGATCTCGATGGAGGGCATCTTCGGTCTGCTCACCAATGTCGTGTGGACCTCGGCCGGACCGTGCGCGGTGGCCGACTTCGAGCTGACCCGGGCCCGGCTGATGGCCGGCGGGGCACGGGTGACCGTGTGGGGCGTGGACAAGTTCCCGCGGATGGTCGACTACGTGCTGCCCACCGGCGTCCGCATCGGCGACGCCGACCGGGTCCGGCTGGGTGCACACCTCGCCGAGGGCACCACGGTCATGCACGAGGGGTTCGTCAACTACAACGCCGGGACGCTCGGGACCTCGATGGTCGAGGGACGGATCTCAGCGGGCGTGGTCGTCGACGCCGACTCGGACGTCGGTGGTGGCGCCTCGATCATGGGGACCCTCTCCGGCGGCGGCACCGAGGTGATCTCGGTCGGAAAGCGCTGCCTGATCGGGGCGAACGCCGGCCTGGGCATCTCGCTCGGCGACGACTGCGTGGTCGAGGCGGGCTGCTACGTCACCGCCGGCACCAAGGTCACCGTGCGCGACCCGGACGGCAAGCCGGAGGTGGTCAAGGCGCTCGAGCTCTCCGGCGTCGACAACGTGCTGTTCCGCCGCAACTCGGTCACCGGCGCCGTCGAGGCGGTCCCGTGGCGCAGCGACGGCGTCGCGCTCAACGCGGCGTTGCACGCCAACTGAGACCGCTCAGGTGGGCAGCCAGGACACGTGGCCCGCGAGAAGCGCAAAGCCGAGGAAGGCCCCCGTGTCGAGGAGCGTGTGGGTCACGACCAGGGGCGTGAGCCGGCCCCAGCGCCGGTAGAGCCAGCCGAACAGCAGGCCCATGACCAGGTTGCCGGCGAAGCCGCCGAAGCCCTGGTAGAGGTGGTAGCTGCCGCGGAGCACTGCCGCGAGTCCGATCGCCACCGGTGACCCCACGCCGAGCTGTCGCAGCCGTACCAGCACGAAGCCCACGACGACGCACTCCTCGAGCAGCGCGTTCTGCAATGCCGAGAGCACCAGCACCGGGAACCGCCACCACACGTCGGGAAGCGCCTCCGGGACGACGGTCAGGTCGACGCCCAGGGCGTGGGTGCCGAGGTAGAAGGCGAGTCCTACGCCGCCGACCAGGGCGGCCAGCGCGGCGCCGTACCCCAGGTCGGCCGGGCGGAACCCACCGCCGAGCCAGGTGCGACGCACACCGTCACCGGACCGGATCAGGAAGTACGCCGCCAGCGCGACCGGAACCATGCCGAACCCGAGTGCCAACAGCTGCAGCGTCAGGTCGAGCCACGGGCGATCTGGCGCCCGGCTGCCGTTGAGCACCGCTGCCTGCGACGACAGCGAGCCGGGGGCCGTGGCTGCGGCGACCAGGTCGACGACGGCGTAGACGCCGGACCGTCCCAAGGACACCCCGAGGACCAGGGCCACCTCGACCAGGAGCAGGGCCCGGACGGGGCGTTGCTCCTGGCCGTCGGCGCCGGGTCGAAGCAGCTCATCCGGAAACGCAGTCACGTCGGGCCGGTCAGGTCGAGGGCCCGGGGTTCTGGTTCACGTGATTCACCGTGCGTCGCGCCGCTGAACGTCATGTGAGCGGGCGGTGAGCGCCAGCGAAGGTGTCGCTGTGACTTGCCCAAGGGTTTCCTGTGCGCATCCTGTGTTGGACCGGGATCGGGTTGGACCGGGTCGCGACACTGGGCACGTGAAGCGGGGGGTCGTGGCTGTCGTCGGCATCGCCGTGGTGGCGCTGCTGGCGGGCGTGGGGTGGTTCGCGATCCGCGACGACGTGGTGCCGTTCCTCGCCCCCGACCAGTGCTCCGCCAAGGTCGGAGACCACACCGTGGTGCTGGAGCCGTCGCAGGCGCGGTACGCCGGGCTGATCACGGCGATCGCCGTGCAGCGCGGCTTGCCCGCGCGAGCGGCGTCCATCGCCCTCGCCACGGCGTACCAGGAGTCGAACCTGCGCAACCTCGACGGCGGCGACCGCGACTCCGCCGGGCTGTTCCAGCAGCGGCCCTCGCAGGGGTGGGGCACGCTCGACGAGGTCCGCGACCCGGTCTACGCGGCCAACGCCTTCTACGACGCGCTCACGAAGGTCGACGGCTACGAGCAGCTCGACATCACGGTGGCCGCGCAGGAGGTGCAGAGGTCGGGCTTTCCTGACGCGTACGCCGACCACGAGGCCGATGCGCGCGCCCTGGCCTCGGCGCTGAGCGGGAACTCGCCCGAGGGGTTCAGCTGCCGGCTGGGCGACGGCGACGACTGCGTCGACGGCACTGGAGGAGTCCGGGCTGACCGCC
Source organism: uncultured Actinomycetota bacterium (assembly GCA_963798045.1). GTDB lineage: Bacteria > Actinomycetota > Actinomycetes > Propionibacteriales > Nocardioidaceae > Nocardioides. The sequence continues at coordinate 313,065 of CAWCSB010000022.1, read as the reverse complement.
CGCGGGGACGCCGTACGCCGCGACCTCCTCGCGCGGTTCCCCGACCAGCCGCTTGGCGGCTTTGCGCCCGGCGGGGTCTCGACCGGTCACATGAAGGGGTCGGCGCACTACGAGGGCCGCGCGATCGACCTCTTCGTCCGGCCGGTCTCGGCGGCCAACAAGACCCGCGGCTGGGCGATCGCGCAGTACCTCGTCAGCCAGGCCGACCGGCTCAGCATCAAGACCGTGATCTTCGACGACCGGATCTGGACCTCCGGCCGCCAGTCCGGCGACGGGTGGCGCGACTACGACCCGCCCGAGCGCTCCGGCGACCCGGTGATCCTCGAGCACCGCGACCACGTGCACGTCGACGTGTTCTAGGAGACGCCCTGAGTCATCCGAACGCGCTTCCGGGCCATCTCAACCGGGTCACGCGTTAGTCCGTTCGGACGATTTTCCACATCAGTTCGGTCACACCGCGTAAGAATCCGGGTCCCGGGGAGTCCAATGGTCATGAGACACGAATTGTTCCTGGGGAGGGATTCGAAGATGTGCAGCCACACACCGGCTTGCCCCGACGTGCATGACCCCAACCGTTGCCGCGCGCACGTGGTCGCCGACCGCAGCGGACAGGGCTGGTGCCGGCTCTGCAACGGCATCATCCTGTTCGACGACGGGCACTACCTGACGCCCGACGGGCAGGACCAGCTCGTCAGCCTCCCCGCCTGACCTCCAGATGCCGGACTAGCGGTGACGACCCGATCGCGGCCACCGCGCTTGGCGTCGTAGAGCGCAGCGTCGGCGGCGGCATAGAGCGCCCGGTGATCCGATCCGTGCGTGGGCGAATGCGCCAGACCGGCGCTGATGGACACCTTGATCAGGTCGCCCACGGACACCTCGAAACCCTGTTTGCGCACCAGCTCGACGATCTCTTCGGCCCGGCGCATCGCGATCTCGATCGAGCAGCGCGGCAGCAGCATGGCGATCTCGTCGCCGCCCATGCGGCACACGACATCGCCACGGCGCGACGCCTGCACCAGCAGCTCGGACAGCTGCACGAGCACCTTGTCCCCACCGGGGTGGCCGTAGCGGTCGTTGACCGACTTGAAGCGGTCCACGTCGAAGATCACCAGTGACGTGCCCGCGTCGCCGTCGCGCTGCGCCAGGGCAGTGGACACCGCCTCGTCGAAGCTGCGCCGGGTCACCAGGCCGGTCAGTGGGTCGATCGTGGCCAGGCGGGCCAGCTCCACCACCAGCTCCTGCTGACGTTCCATGCTGCGGATCAGCATCACCGCGACGGTCGCCAGGGCCGCTGCGACGTAGCAGCTGCTCACGACCGCCTCCCGGACGGAGAGCTGGGTGAAGACCACGACGAGCTCGCCGGCCATGGACGCGCAGGTCACGAGGATCGCGCCCGGTCGCGGCAGCAGTGCGGCGCCGTACACGGTCGGGAAGAAGAAGAAGACCTGGGCTGACACCGACCCGTCGTGAGTGGCCAGGTCGACCAGCACGATGACGGAGATCGCGGCGAAGGGACAGAGCGCCCACGCCAGCCGACTGGCCTCGTCGAAGAACCAGGCTGCGGCGCCGATCATCGCGGCGAGCAGCAGCGTCACGCCCGCCAGCGCGATCGCCCACCCGTCCAGGTCGGTGCCGGCGTTCGCGCCCATGGGCACGGTGACCACCGTCACAACGAGGCCCACGGCCCACAAGGCGGAGACCGTCCTCGCGGCCAGGTGCATGTCGCGGGGGCGCATCCAGGTGAGCAGGGCCTCGGCCGGACGCGTCAGGAGCCGGCCGCCCAGCGTGACGCCGGGCAGGACATTCCCAGTCGTGACCAGTTCCATGGCCAGCTCCCCAGTGCTCCACGGTTGTTCTTCGAGACGCTCAACGCGTCCCGGTTCGAGGGTAGGTCCGGGTGCGGTGGCCGCGCAGAGGAACGTCGAGACGCGCCTGGTGTCCTAGGAGAGCCTGGCCACCGCCGCGTCGACCCGCTCGTCGGTCGCCGTGAAGGCGACCCGTACGTGGTGTGCGCCCGCGGTGCCGTAGAAGTCGCCCGGCGCGACCAGGATCCCGCGCTCGGACAGCCACGTGACCGTCTCCCAGCAGCCTTCCTCCCGCGTCGCCCACAGGTAGAGCGAGGCCTCGGAGTGGTCGATCCGGAAGCCCGCTCCCTCGAGCGCCGACCGGAGTGCGGCCCGCCGCGCGGCGTAGCGCGCGTGCTGCTCCTTGGCGTGAGCGGTGTCCGAGAGCGCGGCTGCCATCGCGACCTGCTGCGGCCCGGGCATCATCAGTCCGAGGTTCTTGCGCACCGCGAGCAGCTCGCCCACCAGCCGTGCGTCGCCGGCGACGAACGCGCAGCGGTAGCCGGCCAGGTTGGAGCGCTTCGAGAGCGAGTGCACGGCGAGCAGCCCCTCGACCGAGTCGCCGCAGACCGAGGGATGCAGCACCGAGAGCGGCTCCGCCTCCCACGCGCACTCCAGGTAGCACTCGTCGGAGACCAGGACCGTGCCGCGCTCGCGGCACCAGTCGACGACCTTGCGCAGGTGCTCGAGTGGCAGCACCTTGCCGGTCGGGTTGGACGGCGAGTTCAGCCAGAGGAGGGCCGGCCGCTCGGGCCCGAGCGAGGTCAGCGAGTCGCGCGCCACCGAACGCGCGCCGGCCAGCGCGGCCCCGACGGCGTACGTCGGGTAGGCCAGCTCCGGGAAGACGACCAGGTCACCGGCGCCGAGGCCGAGGTGCACCGCCAGCGAGGCGATCAGCTCCTTCGAGCCGATCACCGGCAGCACCTGGTCGAGGCCGAGCCCCGTGACGCCGTGCGAGGAGGACAGCCAGTCGAGCGCCGCCTGACGGGTGGCGGGCAGGCCGATGGTGGTCGGGTAGCCGGGCGAGTCCGCCGCGGCCCGCAGCGCGTCCTGGACCACCGCAGGGGTCGGGTCGACGGGCGTCCCGATCGACAGGTCGACGATGCCGTCCGGGTGCGCCCGGGCGCGCTCGGCATGGGCGGCGAGCTTGTCCCAGGGGAAGTCCGGGAGGCGTGAGGAGACGGTCAGGGGGTTACTCGTCGTGCTCCTGCGGCGGCAGCGCCGCCACCAGCTCGTGGTCGTGGTCGATCTCGCCCATCTTCGCGGCGCCGCCGGGCGAGCCGATCTCGTCGAAGAAGTGGACGTTGGCGTCGTAGTAGCCCTTCCACTGCTCCGGCGTGTCGTCCTCGTAGAAGATCGCCTCCACCGGGCAGACCGGCTCGCAGGCCCCGCAGTCGACGCACTCGTCGGGGTGGATGTAGAGCATCCGCTTGCCCTCGTAGATGCAGTCAACCGGGCATTCGTCGACACAGGCCCGATCCTTGAGGTCGACGCATGGCTGCGCGATCACGTAGGTCACTCGGGGTTCCTCCTGGGTCTCGGGAGTCGAACGCTGCTGCGGGGAAGAGCCGCTGTGGTCAGCCTAGTATCCCGGCGTGTCGTCCCACTCCACTGCCCACACCTTGGGTCCCCATGTCGTGGGCCAGCGGGTCGTCGTACGCCGCGTGCTTCGGGGCGAGACGGGCCCCAGCGGTGGCCCGGCGCTGACCGACGTGCTGGGCACCTGCACGTCGTGGGGCGACGGGGTCTGCGTGATCGAGCCCGACGGTGACCGGGCGTCCCGGGCCGGTCACCATCCGGCTCCAGGACATCGTCTCCGGCAAGCCGGTCCCGCCGCGCCCGCCGGCCCGGCAGCGGGTCTCGCCCGCCGAGGCGCAGCGCCGGGCGCTGGCGCTGTGGCCGGACCTGGAGACCGAGCCGCTGGGTGACTGGCTGCTGCGCCGGTCCCGCACGTCGAGGGCCCGCCGCGCCAACTCGGTGCTGGCGATGGGCCCTTCCGGTGTCGAGGACGGCTACGAGCGGGTGGTGGCCCACTACGAAGCGCTCGGTCAGCGCCCGATCGCCGCCGTACTGCCGGACTCCGACGAGGACGCGCTGTTCAGGGCCCACGGCTGGGTGCTGGAGAGCCACGACCACGACACCGTCTTCAAGCTCACCGGGGTCGCCGCGGCCCGCCGCACGCTCCGCGACGTCGAGCTGCCCCGCATGGACGTGTCGATCGTCGGTGACGACCGGCTGGTCACCGCCGAGGCGACCACCGACGACGGCCGTCTGCTCGCGAGCGGTGTCGCCGCCTACGCGGACGACTGGGTCGGCTTCCGGACCATCGAGGTGGACCCGGCCGAACGCGGACGCAGGCTCGGGCTGCTGGTCATGGCCGAGCTGCTCGAGTGGGGCGCCGAACGCGGCGCGACCACGGCGTACCTCCAGGTGCTGGGCGACAACGCCCGGGCGCACGCCCTCTACGACGGGCTCGGCTTCGTCGAGCACCACCGCTACCGCTACCTGGCGGCGCCTGCCTGACGGCCGAAGACGCGCTCCGACCAGGAGGTCAGGGCCGGCCAGTACCACCGCACCACCGCCAGCAGCAGCGTGCCGGAGACGATCATGCCGCCGATGTTGGCGCCCAGCTGAGCCAGCGAACCTGTGATCTCGCCGGTCTCCCACACGGCCAGGCCGAGTGCGAGGTTTCCTGCGGCCGGGACGGTGTGCTCAGCAGCACGCCACCCCGCTCGCCCACGCCGAGTGCGAGCAGCTCGTCGAGGATGCGGCTCGCCTGCTCCCGCGCCACGTCGCACTCGATCAGGTCGCCCTCTGGTTGGAGACTCGCACCCTCCACCAGGGTCACGTTGGTGGCGCACTCGTGCCCCAGCAGCAGCTCCCGCACCTGCGGCGTCAGGTCGGCCGGCACGGTCAGCCGCACGTGGACGAGCACCGGGTCAGCCTAGGACCGGGCTGCACCGGGCCCGGAACTCGGTCGCGTCGCAGCGCCGCGCGGCCTACGGTTGACACGGCAGTGCGTGAGGCCTGACAACCCTCGTGAGAGCGCACGCCGACCAAGAGGCCGGCAGCAGCATCAGAACGTCGGCGAAGGTGTGGTGGCACCGCGACCTTGCCCCCGCCCACACCTCCAGGGCTCCCGTCACCTGGAGGTTCCGATGAGTAGTCCACCAACCCGCATGCTCGGTCCAACGCCGGCCCAAACGCCGGGCCGCACGATGGCCCGCGAGCTCCCGCACGCCGTCCCCGGCGCACCAGTTCGCCTGCAGGGCTGGGTGCACCGCCGCCGCGAGCTCGCGGCGGTCACCTTCCTGGTCGTCCGCGACCGGACCGGCCTGGCACAGGTCGTGGTCAGGGACGGGCAGCCGTTGCCCCCGGAGGAGACGCCGGTCGAGGTGGTCGGTACGGCGACCGCGAACGCGCAGGCTCCCGGGGGTGTGGAGGTCACCTCGCCGAGGATCACCGCCCTCGGCGACCCGGCGGACACCCCGCCGGTCGAGCTCTGGCGACCTGCGCTCGACACCGGGCTGCCGACCCTGCTCGACCAGGCCGCGACGACATGGCGACACCCTCGTCGGCGCGCGGTGTGGGAGCTGGCGGCGGCGAGCCTGCACGGGTTCCGGTCCACCCTGGACGCCGCCGGCTTCACCGAGGTGCACTCCCCCAAGCTGGTCGAGTCGGCGACCGAGTCGGGCGCGAACGTCTTCGAGGTCGACTACTTCGGCCGCCCGGCGTACCTCGCGCAGAGCCCGCAGTTCTACAAGCAGGTGCTGGTCGGCGTCTTCGAGCGGGTCTACGAGGTGGGGCCGGTGTTCCGGGCCGAGCCGCACGACACGGTCCGCCACCTGGCGGAGTACGTCAGCCTCGACGTCGAGCTCGGCTTCATCGAGGACCACGTCGAGGTGATCGCCTGCCTGCGCGAGGTCGTCGCCGGGATGGTGGCCGCCGTCCGCGAGCGGGCCGGCCATGCCGTCGAGCTCCTGGGGCTCGACGTGCCGGACGTGCCCGACGCGCTGCCGACCCTGCACTTCCGCGAGGCGCTCGAGATCGCCGGCGCGCCCGCCGACGAGCCCGACCTGGCCCCGGCCCACGAGCGCGCGCTCGGCGAGTGGGCGAGGACCGAGCACGGCAGCGACTTCGTGGTCGTGCACGGCTACCCCACCGCGCACCGCGCGTTCTACACCCCGACGACCCGCACTGGTCCCGCTCGTTCGACCTGATCTTCCGCGGCCTCGAGCTGGTCAGCGGAGCGCAGCGGCTGCACCGCTACGACGACTACGTGCGCGCCCTCGAGGAGCGCGGCTACCCCTACCCGCCGTACGCGTCGTACGTCGAGGCGTTCCGCCGCGGCATCCCGCCGCACGGCGGCTTCGCGATCGGCCTCGAGCGCTGGGTCGGCCGGCTCACCGGTGCCGCCAACATCCGCGAGGTCACCCTCTTCCCCCGCGACCTGCACCGGCTGGCGCCCTGACCCGTTCGACGCCGGCCGTCAGAAGTTTGCGCCGGGTCAACGCTCGTCGTCAGCAGGCGGGGCGGAAGGCGGGGTCGGCGGGGCCCTTGCGACCGAGGGCGTTGAGGACGAGCTGGATCGCGACCGGGTCGGTCGGGATGATGACGTGCTCGGAGAGGTCGTAGGGGCACAGGTCCTGCAGGGTGATGTTGGTGGTCTTCTTGCCCGGGGCGAGGTAGGCCGACAGGTAGGGAGTGACGACCTCGTCGTAGCGCGTGGTGATCTGCGTGTAGCTGATCTTGCCGGGCGTCTCGTCGCCGGCGTTGAGCTTCGTGAGGAACGGCGACCCGGCGGTCTGCTGCACACAGGCGGGGCAGACCAGGCCGAACACCGCCTGGGTGAGCGGGTTGCCGGGCCCGGTGTCGTTGGTGCCGTGGTTGGACGGCACCAGCCCGACCAGGTCGTCGACCTTCTTCAGACCCCCGAGGAACTTGATGTAGTAGCGCGGCATCATCCCGCCCTGCGAGTGGCCCACCATCGACACCTTGCGAGCGCCGGTGGCCGCGAGCACCTTGTCGGTGAACGCCTTGAGCGTCTGGGCCGAGGTCGGGATGTCCTGCGTGCCGCGGTTGCCGTAGTCGAGCGAGAACACGCAGTAGCCCTGGCCGAGCAGCGCGTTCGAGAGGTTCTCCAGCAGGTGCTTGCGGTCGCCGAAGGTGCCGTGCACCAGCACGACCGGCCGCGGGTGCGCCTTGGTCGGCGCGCAGTCCCAGCTGTTGACGCCGGGCACGTCGCCCTCCGGGCTGGTCGGCAGCGGGATGGGGAGCCCGTCGGCCGACGCGGGCGCCGGAGCGCCGACGCCGGCCCCTGCGAGCAGAGCAGCGATCAGAAGGCCGAGCAGAGCACGCATGTCCGCTCAACGAGACGACTGGACCGCGGTCACGCCTTCTTCAGGCCGTCGAGCAGACCCACCCGGCCCTCGGGACCGGAGGCCCAGCAGGCACCGTCGCCGGTGCACTCGACCGCGTCGAAGGCGCCGCGGCGGACGCTCTTCCAGGTGACGCCGCCGTCGAACGACACGTTCGTGCCCGTCGGGCCGACCGCGATCACGCCGGTCGATGGCGACCCCGTGGTCGCCGTACGCGGCAGGAACGCCGAGCCGGACCGGTAGCCGTCGAGGTCACCGCCGGCGGTCCACGTCGTGCCGCCGTCGTGGGAGTACGCCGAGGTGCGGGCGCTCTTGTTCGGCTTCTCGAAGTCGCCACCCACGGCGACCAGCGTCTGCGGGCTCGCGGACCGCGAGCGAGAAGATCCCGCCGGCGTCGCTGCGCACCACCGGTGTGTCGGTGACCGACCAGGTCTTGCCGCGGTCGGTGGTGTGGAAGACCCGGGCGGCCGTGCCGCCGCTGGCGATCCAGGCGTCCTTGTCGCCGGCGGTGACCAGGCAGGTGCCGCTGGCCGCGAAGCCGAACTCACCGTCCAGCGCCGGGGGCATCCCGGAGGCGGGCCGCTTCTCCCACGAGCGTCCGCCGTTGTTGGTGACGAGGATCCGGAACTTCCCGTTGACGGGGTCGCTCATCGCGAGCCCGTGCCGGCGGTCCCAGAAGCCGAGGCAGTCGTAGAACGCGTCCTCCGAGTGGTTGCGGAACCCCTGCTTCCACGTCCGGCCGCCGTCGTCGGTGCGGTAGATCCGCGAGTCCCCGCCGTTGCCGATCGACATGATCACCGCGTGCGACTCGTCCCACGCCTCGATGTCGCGGAACTCCAGCTCGCCGGTGTCACCGCCGGGTGAGACGTCCTTCCAGTGCCGGCCGCCGTCGACGGTGCGCAGCACGGTGCCCTCCGTGCCGCTCACCCAGGCGACGTGCCGCGAGACCGGTGCCAGCCCGCGGAACTGCGCCTCGGAGCCGGTCTCCAGGTCCCGCCAGGACAGTCCGGTGCCGGCCTGGGCCGGGGCGGGGGCCAGGGTCGCGAGGGACGCGAGCAGGCCGACGGTGAGCAGAGTGGTGACGAGGCGCGCCAGCGCGCGCCGCAGTGCATGGAGTCCCGAGATCATGCTCAGAAACCTAACGCCTCGCCCCCGCCGGCTGCTCGCCGGCGGTCACCGTCTGGACCGGGTCATGGGGCAGCGTCACGGGGCCGGCGGCGCCTGGCAGACCACGGCCTGCTCCGGCTGGTAGATCGTGGTGACCGTGTCGCTGCGCACCGGTGTCGGATCGCCGACCCTGGTGACCGTGCGGACCAGGTCGACGGTGAAGCCGTCCGCGCCGGCGGTGGCGACGCAGGCCGGGTCGACGCTCGCGACCGTGAGGCGTGGTGTCGGCGCATAGCGCGCGCTGGTCGACGCGCTGACCTCGAACTCCTTGGTCGACCAGGCGTCCACCACGACCGAGCCTGCGGTCCCAGGGGCGCCGGGGACCAGCCGCGCCGAGAGCAGCACGCCGTACGACGAGTCGTTGCGCATCTGCAGGTCGGTGGCGGCGTCGACCCTCGCGTCGCGGCCCTCCGGCAGCCCGTCGGCGTACGTTGTCGAGGCGGTCCGGGCGACGTCGGTGAGCCCGGCCAGGAAGCCGGCGTTCCAGGTCGCGGTGGCGAGGCGGGCGCCGGAGCCGCTGACCAGGCCGACCCGGGCGTTGAACGAGAACGTGTCGCCCGGGCGCAGCAGCGCACCGGAGAGCCGGTTGACGGCATCGGCGAACGAGGGGCCGGCCGTCGACGGTACCGAGACCGTGAAGCTGGCGACGGGCTCGGTGACGCCGAGGTGCTTCGCGTCCTTGGTGGTGAAGGTGGCCTTGGTCGGCTCGCCCTGCACCGGCACCGTCCGGGCCGCGCCTGCGGCGGTGACGCCTTGGAGGAAGGCCGCGGTGACCCCGGCCTCGTCGTAGGTCCGGCCGGCGACCGCCTTGACCACTGCGGGCGCGCCGTCCTGCAGCGCGACGGTCGCGTCGACGGGCTGGGTGGCCTGCGCGGCGGGGTCGACCAGTGCGGCGAGGCCGGCGGAGTCGACGTCGAGCGTGAGCGCGCCGTCCTGGTCGACGAGGCTGAGGAGGTCGGCGTACTGCCGCGGCGCGAGCGTCACCTGCGACCCCGCGAACGCCAGCGTGACCGGCCCGGACACGGCCGGGTTGGCGATCGTGGTGAGCGCGTTGTCGAGGTCGGCCTGGTCCACGTCGGGCTGGCTGAGCAGCAGCGGCAGCCGGACCGCGGTGCGGCCCGTGGCGTAGCTGTCGACCAGAGCTTCGCGGGCGTTGTCCTGGTCGATCTGGACGCCGTTCTGAGGCTGGGTGAGGGCGATCTGGCCACCAGCGAGCGAGATGCCGGCATCGCGCGCCGGCTGGCCGGCCCGCTCGTCGAGCGCATCGAGGAGCCCGTCGAGCTTGCGGTAGTCGACGTGCACGACCGGCGCGAGCTCGTCACCGCCGCTGTAGTAGCGCCACAGGTCCCGCGGGTCCCAGCTGCGCGGGCCGAGCGCCTTGGCCACCGTGGCGCCGTAGTCGATCGAGAGGCCGGCGTCCGCGGGCGCGACCTGGGTCGTGACCGTGCCGACCGCGACCGTGATCGGCTCCTGGCCATGGGTGCGGAGCCCGCGCGCCAGGGTGGACGCGGCGGCGGTCCGGTCGCGACCGCCGATCGGGACGCCGGCCACCGTGGTGCCGCGCGGGACCTTGCCGTTGGCACCGGCGTACGCCGCGACCCAGCCGCCGACGCCGATCACGAGCACGACCAGCAGGATCAGGACGACGGCCTGCCCGCCCTCGGCCTCATGGCCGACACCGCGTCGTCTCGTGCGTCTCACAGGTTCACTGTAAGAACATCAGTCACTCCGCAGGCGCTTTTCCCTCGGAAGGTCGCCGACTGGTGGGTCGCGGCAGCGTCGCAGTGGCGAGCAGGAACACGACCAGGGCGAGGCCGAGCACGGCGTAGCCGGAGCGCGTCGAGGCGACCAGGTAGTCGCCCGCGCCGCGCGGCACCGCCATCAGCCCGACCGTCGCGTCGAAGCCCACCGCCAGCGGCAGCCGGGTGGCCCACCCGGGTGGGGTGGCGAGCAGGACCAGCAGCGTCGCCGCGGCCGCCAGCAGCAGTCCCCACCACCACTGGTAGACCGCGACCGTGCCGACGGCCGTCCCGATGCCCGCCAGCAGCGTCACCGGGGCCAGCCGCAGTCCCACGACCTACGGCTCGATACCGGCGAAGAGGTCGGACTCCAGCCCGTCGGCGCCGAGCTCGCCGAGCTCGCCCTTGACGATCCGGAAGTACTCCACACCCCACATCTGGTTGCCCTCGTTGTTGGACAGCGCGAAGAACGGGCCGTCGAGCGTGATCTGGGTCGGGTAGCTGCGCAGCGCCTCCATCTTCTGCTCGAGGTAGGCAGAACCGTCGAGCGCCGCGCTCAGCTGGTCGTCCGCGGTGACCCACGGCCCCAGCGGGCCGTCGGGATCCATCCCCTCGAAGGTCGTCGTGTCCCCGGCCGCGCGGAGGGCTCGCAGGCTCTCCCGCATCCGGTCCTCGGACATCGCAGCCCAGTAGATCTTCGAGATCTCCCACGGCTGGCCCAGGTCCCGGTCGTAGGACGGCACCGCGGCCAGCTGCGCGGCATACATCGCGACCCGGTGGGCCTGGATGTGGTCGGGGTGGCCGTAGCCACCGAACTGGTCGTAGGTCACCAGCACCTGGGGCTGCACCTCACGGATCACCCGGACCAGGTGGTTGGCCGCCTCGACGAGGTCGGCGTGCCAGAACGCGTTGTCATGGATGTCGTCTGCCGCAATGGCATAGCCGTCGTCGTGCCACTTCATGCCGGAGTCGCGGTAGGTCTGGAAGCCGCCGAGCCAGCGGTGGTCGGTGACACCGAGCACCTTCATGGCGTCGGCGATCTCGCCGCGCCGGTGCTCGCCCAGCAGGTCGTCCTGGTCGGCCGCGAGGTGGGCGAGATCGGGGACGAGGATCTCGCCCATCTCGCCGGCGGTGCACGTGACCAGCGTGACCCCGTGTCCCTCGGCGACGTATCTCGCCATCGTCGCGCCGTGGTTGATCGACTCGTCGTCGGGGTGCGCATGGACGAGGAGCAGCCGCAGGTCGGGTCGGGTGGGGTCGGTCACTCGTCCAGACTAGGCAGCAGCCCCGACAGCTCGGTCAGGAAGGGTCGGTCGGCGTCCAGCCAGTCCACGTCGCCGAGCTCGGCAGGGGCCAGCCAGCGGATCTGGTCGTGCTCGGTGGGTGCGGGCTCGCCGGCCTCGATGGTGGCCACGGCCACCTTGAGCAGGTAGCGCTCGCCAATCTCCTCAACGCTCGCGCACCAGCGCTCGACCCGGATCCGCAGCCCGAGCTCCTCCCGGATCTCGCGCGCCAGTGACTCATCCGCGGTCTCACCCGGCTCGACCTTGCCGCCCGGGAACTCCCAGCGCCCCGCCACGCTGGCGGGCGCCGTACGCCGCGCGGCCAGCACGCGACCGTCGCGGACGATCGCGGCGCCGACCACGACCTGACGCTCCACCCCTACATTGTCGGGGTGACCGACTCTGCCGGCGTGCACCTGGTGCGCACCGAGGAGAACGTCGACGTGATCGACGAGCTCGCCGAGCGGCTGGGCGGCCGGGCCGGACTGCCGGTCCTGCTGCAGGACCTGGGCCGGCGCGCGCGACGCACCCTCGCGCCCGGCTGGGCCGTGCACCGCGCGCTGAAGTGGGATGCCGAGGACCGCCGCGACCGGCGCTGGTGGCCGCAGGGGATCTCGACCTCCGCCGACGCGTCGGACACCGAGGACGTCGAGGGCCGCCGGATGCTGGTGGTCTCGTGGTACGCCAAGGACCTGCCCGGCGAGCCCGGGAGCCGGCAGGGCTCGCGGCTGACCTTCCTCGACCTGGCGACCCGCCGCTACCAGCACGTGCTGCTCGTGAACCCCGTGGTCCGCGACGGCGTGCTGGCCCTGGAGCCGCTCCGGGTGCACGCCGGCGGGGTCGCCTGGTGCGGACCGTACCTGCACATCGCCGCCACTGCTCGCGGAGTGATCACCTGCCGGGTCGACGACCTGCTCCGGGTGCCGGACGACGCCATGGGCGACGTGAGCAGGCTCGCGCTCGAGACCGACCGCGTCTCGTCGTACGGCTATCGCTACGTGCTGCCGGTCCGGTTCGCCTACCGCGCCATGACCGACGACGGGCTGGAGCGGCTGCGCTACTCGTTCCTGTCGCTGGACCGCAGCGTGTCGCCTCCCGAGCTCGTGGTCGGCGAGTACGGCAACAGCCGCCAGACCCGTCGACTGGCCCGCTTCCCGCTGGACCCCGAGACCCTCTTCCTGGCCCAGGGTGAGGACGGCATCTCCAGGCCGCTGGTCGTGGACGACGGTGGCGCGGTGCGCACCCAGGGCGCCGCGATCGCCCGCGGCCGCTGGTATCTCACCGCCTCGACCGGGGAGTGGGTCCCGGGCTCGGTGTACGCCGGAACGCCGGGCGCGTTCCGGCGCTACCGCTGGGCGACCCCGATGGGCCCCGAGGACATCGCCTGGTGGCCCTCGACCGACCTGCTCTGGTCGGTCACCGAGCACCCGAGGCGACGCTGGGTCTACTCGATGAAGCGATCCCGGTTCGGCTGACCGGTTCGGCTGACCGGTTCGGCTGACCCGTCAGGCCGGCTGGATCGAGAAGTCGTGCCAGGCGATCAGCGACGGCTCGTCGGCCTGGTCCTCGGAGGCACCGTAGGCCTGCAGTCCCGCGCCACCGTTGCCCAGCGGGTCGCTGGCGTCTGCGGTCAGCAGCTCTGTGCCGTCGAGCGACAGGGAGAGCGCGGCCGAACCATCGGGGCCGTCGACGCAGGTCGCTTCGATCGTCGCGGCGGTGCCGAGCGCCATGGCGGCTTTCTCGGTCTCGGCGAGCGGCTCCAGGTTCCCGTTCGAGTCCGCCACCCGGATCGCTGCGTACCCGTCCCGGACGACGAACTCGTACCACTGGAAGTCTGCATCGGTGTCCGGCACCTCGCGACAGAAGACCCCTACCGCCTGGGCACCGCGTCGGGGCGTGACCGAGGCCGTGACCTGGACATCGGTCATCTCCAGGCGATCTGCGTCGAAGGCGGCCCCCACGGTGCCCGCGATCAGGTGGGGCCGGAGCCCGAACTGCTTGTCGTCCCACACGAAGTCACCGTCCGCGATCGTCATCGTCCCGAAGTCGGAGGGCGGCAGGGCCCAGCCGTTGGCGTCGTCGTCGAAGCTGTCGCTGAGGCTGGACAGCACCTCGACCGCAGCGACGCTCGGGGACGGCGACGTCGACGAGGGGGTCGCCGTGGAGGGGACGGCGTCGACTCCAGCCGCGTCTCCCGCGTCGCCCGGCGTGTCGTCGGAGCAGCCGGCGAGGCCGACCATGGCCAGGGCCAGTCCGGCGACGGTGACCTTGGCGGCACCTGCTCGCACCCGGTTCGTGTTGATCCTCATAGCGTCCTCCTCGGTCTATTCACTCGCCTCCGCGAGCCGATGACCAGACGCTAGGAGCGCGGGCCGGTCCGCGTGAGCGTGCTGGCCCCGGATCCAGGTGAGGGACAACCCTCTTGGCGGCAGAGGCCGGCAACCCTCACGCTGGCGGCATGCGCACCCGGGTCCTGGTGGTCGACGACCAGGCACCGTTCCGAGCCGTGGTCTGCGAGATGCTGACCCGCGGCGGCTTCGAGGTGGTCGGCGAAGCCGCCGATGGGGCCGGCGCCCTCGCCGCGCAGCGGGCTCTGCACCCCGACGTGGTGCTGCTCGACGTCCGGCTGCCCGACACCAGCGGCATCGAGGTCGCGCGCACGATGACCAGCGACGACGGAGCGCCCGCCGTCGTGCTCACCTCGACCGACGACTACCTCTACGCCGTCGCGGAGTCCGGAGCGGTGGGGTTCGTCGCCAAGTCGGAGCTGAGTGCCGAGCTGCTTCGCGCTGCATTGGCTGGGGACCGGTGAGCAACCGGACGCGGACCGTCGCGATCGTGCTGGCCCTGGCCGGCGTGACTCTGGGCTGGTACGCCGAGGAGGGCCGCCGAGACGTCGGCCGGTCCATCGACCTCGCTCTCCTGGACCTCCTCGCCGGGTACGTCTTCATCTGCGCGGGTGTCGCGGTCCTCGTGTGGCGCCCGGCCAACCGGTGCTGGTGGCTGCTGATGGCTGCGGGCGGCACCTGGTTCCTGCCCACGCTGGCCGGCGTCGCCGGCGAGGACTCCAGCGTCGTGGGCTTCGTCCTCGCGGGCTGGCACTACGTGTTCCTGGTCTGGCTGCTGCTCGCGTTCCCGACCGGACGGATCGGGTCGCTCCGGGGCCGCGCTCTGTTGGCCGTGCTCGTCGTGGTGGAGGCACTGCGCAGCCTGGTCCGGCTGCTGCTCTACGTGCCGCCCGACGGCACCGGCTGCGACTGCGTGCGCAACCGGTTCACCTCGGTGGGTGACCGACGGTGGTTCGACCTCGCCGAGGACGTCTATCCCTGGCTGCTGACCGCGCTGTTCGTCCTGGCCGTGGTCGAGGTCGTGCTGCGCTGGCGCCGCAGCAGCGGAACGGGACGCCGGATGCTGACCCCGGTGCTCGCGCTCGCTCTGGCGGTCGCCGCGCAGGTCGTCTACTCACAGGTGATCCAGCAGCAGGTGGAATGGGCCGTGGTCCGCGCCGACGACCTGTTCGTCGTGGTCGTCGCCTTGCGCGCGGTGGCGGCGTACTCCTTCGTGGTGGGACTTCGTCGCACTGGTGCAGCCCGTGCCGCAGTGGTCACGATGGTCGGTGAGCTGGACGACGCAGGCGGGACCGAACGGCTCACCCAGGCCCTCCGCCGGGCGCTGCAGGACCCCAGCCTGGAGCTCGTGCCCGTGACCGGCGCCGACGTGCCCGCTCCGGGGCCGGGTCGTGCTGTGACGACGGTAGACAGCGATGACGGACCGGTCGCGGCGCTGCTGCACGACGAGGCGCTCCTCGAGGACCCGGGACTCGTCAGCGCGGTCGCCGCGACCGTGCGGCTCACCGTGGACAACGAGCGCCTCCGCCGCGAGCTCCAGGACCGGCTCGACGAGCTGGCCGCCTCGCGAGTCCGGATCATCGCCGCCGGTGACGAGGAGCGGCGTCGGATCGAGCGCGACCTGCACGACGGGACGCAGCAGAAACTGGTCACCATTGGGCTGCAGCTGCGACTCGCGCTGACCAAGCTCGGCGAGGGCGGGCCGCCGGTCGCCACGGAGGCGCTCGGCCGGGCGGTCGCTGACCTCGCGGAGGCGGTGGCGGAGGTGCGAGACCTGGCACACGGGATCCACCCGGCGATCCTGGCCGAGGCCGGCCTGGAGGCGGCGCTCGAGTCGCTCGTCGACAACAGTCCCCTTGACGTCCGGACCGACCTCGACGTTCCGGCGCACCTCTCGCCGGACCTGGCGGCGACGGCGTACTTCTGCGTCTCCGAGGCGCTCACCAACGTCACGAAGCACGCCGGCCCCGCGCACGTGGTGGTCAGCGCCGCCCGTCATGGCGACCGGCTGGAACTGACGGTGGCCGACGACGGCGCGGGTGGTGCTCGGGCCGACGGGTCCGGGCTCACCGGCCTGGCCGACCGGGTTGCGGCGAGCGGGGGCGCACTCACGGTGGACAGCCCCAAGGGCCGCGGCACTCGCGTCACTCTGGTGCTCCCGTGCGAGTAGTCCTCGCCGACGACACCGTCCTGCTCCGGGCGGGACTGGCGGAGCTGCTCCGGCTCGAAGGTTTCGAAGTGGTGGGTGAGGCTGGCGACGCCGAGGCGCTCCTGGCGCTGGTCCGGTCCGAGCGGCCCGACGTGGTCGTGGTCGACGTGCGGATGCCGCCGACACACACGGTCGAGGGGCTGGTTGCCGCCCGGCAGCTACGCCAGGAGCACGGCACCTCGCTGGGCGTGCTGGTGCTCTCGCAGCACCTCGAGGCACGGCACGCCGTCGAGCTGCTCGCCGAGTCTCCCGAGGGGATCGGCTATCTCCTCAAGGACAGAGTGCTCAGCCCGCAGGACCTCGCCGACGCGGTACGCCGGGTGGGAAGCGGCGGCTCCGCCATCGATCCGCAGGTGGTCACCCATCTGATGCGTCGCCGCCGCGACGATCGCGGGCTCGAGTCGCTCACCGCACGTGAGCACGAGGTGCTCGCGCTCGTCGCGGAGGGTCACTCGAATCGGTCGGTGGCCGCCCAGCTCTTCATCAGCGAGAAGACCGTCGAGGGCGCGATCACCCGCATCTTCGACAAGCTGGACCTCGCAGACAGCCCCGAGGCACACCGTCGGGTGCAGGCCGTGCTCGCCTGGCTGCGCGGCTAACGCGGCGGACGGGGCAACAAAGCCAGTTGACGGCTCTGGGCGACCAGCCTGCCGGCCGAGTCCCAGATCTCGCAGTCCTCCTCGAACATGCCGCCGGCCAGGTTGCGGGTCTCGTGGCGGACCTTGAGCCACCCCGTCGCCGGGTGGGCGCGCACGTGCACGGTCAGCTCGAGGGTCGGCGCCCAGCCGGGCATGCCCAGGTCGAAGGTGACCGGTGGCAGCACGTCGCAGACGGTCAGCAGGGAGAGCGCGTCGGGTTCGCGGCCGTCGTTGAACCGGAACCAGCCGGCGATCACGCCGGTCATCCCGGGCTCGCCCCCTCCCCAGGCCGCGTGCACCGGGTCGAGGCGGAGGTCGAACCGGTCGAGCATCGGGACGAACGCGCGGATGTCGTCGGGCGCGTCTGCGGATCGGGTGCAGTCGTCGGGCGGCGGCAGCGCGGGCTCGGTGGCGGTGGTGCGCACGTCGGGCGCCCGCTCCGCGAACCGGGCCAGGTCGCCGCAGGTGGCGAGCGCGGTGATCCGCGAGGTGCCGTCCTGGACCACGTCGACGGCCGCCGTGGCGACCGAGCCGCCCTCCCGGCGTACGTCCACGGACACGGTGGCCGGGCCCGGCGTCGACGCGGAGACGTAGTGGGCGCTGACGGCGACCGGATCCGGCTTGGCCGGTACGGCGGCGCGCAGTGCCTGCCCCATCACCGCAAGCAGGTAGCCGCCGTTGAGCCCGCCACCCACGACCCAGCCCGCGGACAGGTCGGCCGTGAAGAGGCCATCCCCCACCGGCGAGACCGCGGTCAGCCGGTCGAACTCGAAGCTGTTCGACCCCGCCGACGACCCGGGCGACGACCCGGGCGACGACCCGGCCGACGACCCGGGCGACGACTCAGTCATCCCACGTGAGCGCCTCGCGCTCGAAGTCGTCGCCGGTCTGGACCGGGACGACGCAGAAGACCATCCCGGCCGGGTCCGTCAGGATCGTGTAGCCCTTGCGCTCCTCGAGCACGGCCGCACCGAGCGCGAGCACCCGGGCCACCTCGGCGGGCACGTCATCGGTCTCGATGTCGAGATGCACCCGGGCCGGCGTGCCCGGCCCGGTGCGCTGCGACTCGAGGGCCACCGACCCGATCGTGCCCAGAGAGCGGTACTCCGGCATCTCCTCGTCCTCGCTGATCGGCGCAACGCCCTGGACCCCGGCCCAAAATGCGAGCGCCTTCTCCCAGTCCTCCTCAGGGTGGTCGATCAGGACCAGTCCGATCCGAGAGCGGTGCATGACCGAAACCGTACTGACCATGAGGATCTGCTCATCGACGCCCATCGGTCATGGGGGGTCGCCTACGCTTGTCCCGACCATCAGGACGACACGGGTCGACCACCGCGCGGACAGAAGGACATCGGCGATGCTCACGCACGACCCGTCCGCTCGCAGCCGTGGTCCGAGCATCGCGGACCGGACCGACTCGGAGTCCGAGCAGTCGCTGGCTGCCTTCTGGACGGCGTACGTCGACGCCGGCCGCGGCGGGGCGCCGTTCATCGTCAGGAACTGGTCGCGGTCGTGGGCCGCGCTTCAAGCCGTCCGCCGGCTCCCGGTGTTGGAGGCGCGGCCCACGGACACCCCCGGTGGCCGGGCGGTACGCCGGGTCCTGGCTGCCCGGGCGTCGTACGGCGTGCCCGGGCGGCTGCTCGGGACCGCGATCCTCGAGGTGCCTGACGATGGCGACGACTACCTCCTCGGCCGGCGGGCCCAGACCCTGCGCCGCAAGATCCGCGCGGCGGAGCGGCACGGGCTGAAGGTCCGCCGGATCGAGGACGTCGCCGAGCGTCGGTCGCTGGTGGGCGTCGCCAACGAGGCCGAGCAGCGCCACGTCGACCCGTCGTACCGCGTGCCGACGCCGAGCAACGACGACCTGCTCGACCACGACGTCTGGCTGACCGTCGACGACCCGGAGGGGCAGCCGCTACTGCTCGCGGTGGCGCCCCGCGACGGCGAGTTCGCGACGCTGCGCTACTTCCGCACCCTCGGGGCCGGCGATACACACAGCGACGCCCGCTACCTCGCGACCAGCGCACTCGTCACCGAGCTGGCGCGGCACGGCGTGCGCTACCTGCTCGACACCGCGTCGCCGGCCGAGCAGACCAACGGGCTGCGGCACTTCCAGCGGATGGTGGGCTTCCGCTACGCGCGGGTGAAGCTGCGGTAGCGCGAGTGGCCTACGCGTAGACCCGCACCCAGTCGACGGCCAGCTCCTGCGGGAAGGTCAGGCTGTCGGGGACCTCGCCACCGAGCACGCCGCCGATCGCGAGGTTGAGGATCAGGTAGAACGGCCGGTCGAAGGCCCAGTCGCCCTCCGCCTCGACCTCGTCGCGGGTGACGGTGCCGTACTCCTCGCCGTCGAGGTACCAGCTGAACTCGTCGTCGTCCCACTCCACCGCGTAGGTGTGCATGTCGGCGCTGAGCGGGGTGTCACTGTCGGTGTCGGCCTGGAGGAACCAGTGGCCGCCCTCGTCGGTGGCACCGTGCACGGTGCCGATCAGGTGCGAAGGGTCGCGGCCGACGTACTCCATCGCGTCGATCTCGCCGACCGCGGGCCACTCGACCTCGTCGTCCTCACCCATAGCCCAGAACGCCGGCCAGGTGCCGACACCGGTGGGCATCTTGGCGCGGATCTCGAAGCGCGCGTGCGTCCAGCTCTCGAGGCCGTTGGTCGTGAGCCGGGCCGAGGTGATGAAGCGGTACCACCCGTCGGCGCAGTTGCCGGACTCCTTGTTGGCCGAGATCACCAGGTAGCCGCCGCCGTCGGTGTGCACGTTGTCGGAGCGGTTGGTGTAGCACTGCTTCTCGTCGTCGGTGGGGTCGGCGTACTGCTCGAGCTTCCACTTGTCCGGGTCCGGGAGTGCTCCGTTGGCGCCGTCGAACTCGTCGCTCCAGACCAGCCGCCGATCCGGCTCGCCGGCCGCGGAGTCGCAGCCGCTCAGGCAGGCCGCGGCCAGGAGTAGCGCTGCCGAGGTGAGTGCCCCCAGCTTCCGTTGTCGCCGCCCCTGTTGTCGCAGCCCCCGTTGTCGCACCGTCGGCCTAGCCGAGCTTCTCGCGCTCCTCGAGCGCCTCGGTCAGGAGCGCGACCAGGGCCTCGAGCTGGATGTCGACCGACGAGCCGACCTCTTCGTCCGAGCCGTCGAGAGCGCGGGCCGCGATCCCGGCCTTGCTGTCGATGAGCTCGGCGATCTTGGTGTCGATCGTCTGGGAGGCGATGATCCGCCACGCGGTGACCGGCTCGGCCTGGCCGATGCGGTGCACCCGGTCGATCGCCTGGGTCTGCTCGGCGTCGGTCCAGGAGAGCTCGGCGAGGACCACGTTGGAGGAGATCTGGAGGTTGATGCCGACGCCGGCCGCCATCAGCGAGCAGACGATGATCTGGACCTCGGGGTCCTCCTGGAAGGCCTTGATCGCCGCCTCCCGAGCCTTCGGCGTCTGGTCGCCGCGGATCTCGGAGTAGCGGATGCCCCGCTTCTCGAAGGTGTCGCCCGCGATGTCCATGACGTCGACGTGCTTGGCGAAGAAGACGACCTTGCCGACGTTGCGTGCCAGCTGGGCGGCGTAGTCGGCGGCGAGGCCGGCCTTGGCCTGGCCGATCCGGCGCAGCATCGTGAAGACGTTGTCGCCGTCCTTCGTGGTGGTCGTGGTGTCCTCGCGCTCCCACGTCGCGACCCGGCGGACGAGCTCGTGGTCGATGCCTTCGATGACCGCGCCGGTACGGCGCGTGGCGAGCGCCATGTCGTAGCGCTCCAGCAGCCGCCTGGCGAGCTCGCGCTCGGCCTCGCGGATCGAGCGGCCGATGTCGTCGTCGAGCTCCACGGGCAGGTCGGCGATCCGGCGCGCCGGGATGTCAGCGGCGACGTCGACCTTGCGACGGCGCACGATGCCCATCTCGACCACGCTGTTGCGGGCGGCCGGGTAGAAGCCCGGGTCGGCCGGGGTCAGCCCGGTCTCCTCCAGCTTGTCCATCAGCTTGGCCAGCGGCTTCTTGTCGTCGATCCAGCCGAGGAACTCCCAGATCGCGTGGAAGTCCTCGATGTCGTTGATCAACGGCGTACCGGTCAGCGCCAGGAGCAGCGGTCGGGCGGTGCGGTCCCGGATCTTCTCGGAGAGGTGGAGGACGTTCTGGGAGCGCTGGGACTGCTTGTTCTTGATGAAGTGGGCCTCGTCGACCACCATCGTGCCGAAGCCGAACTCCCCCAGCCAGCCGACGTGACGGTCGAGGATCTCGTAGTTGACGACCACGATGTCGGCGAAGCCGTTGACGTCGTCGCCGTCGCCGTGGATCACGGTGACCTGGCGGTTGGGCGTCCAGATCGAGGCCTCGCGCGCCCAGTTGGTCTTCACGACGTTGGGGACGATGGCGAGCAGCGGGAATGCGTCGGCGGCCTGCGCCGCGAGCAGCGCCTGCGCGGTCTTGCCGAGGCCCGGCTCGTCGGCGAGCAGGAAGGTCCGGTGCCCGTCGGCTGCCGCCTGGATCAGCTGGGCCTGGTGGAGCATCAGCTCGCGGCCCTGGGGCATCCGGATGTCGCGCGGCTCGGGCAGCGGCATGCAGGCCGCGCCACCGCCGTACTCGAAGGAGCGGAAGAGCGGACCGAGCAGCTCCCAGGTCGCGAGCCGGCGCGCCTTGGGCCGGCGCTCGTCGGCGGCGGAGAAGTCGGGGACCAGGAACGGGTTGGAGAGCCGCCGCTGGACCACGGACTGCGGCACGACCCGGCGGTCGCCGGCGAGCAGCTCGGCCTCGTCGGGCTCGGGCTCCTCTTCCTCCTCGAGCTCCATGCCGGCGGACGCGATCATCTCGCGGCGCAGCTCCTTGGCGGCGTCGGAGACTCCTGCGTCCTCGGCGAGCAGGGAGAGCAGCGTGGTGTCGCTGGCCGCGGTCTTGGCCAGGATCGTGGCCACCCCGTCGAGCCGCTTGAGCTGGTCGGCCTTCTTGGACTCGGTGAGCTCGGTGTCGGCCTTGATCCGGGCCCGCTCCTCGCGGACCAGGAGCGCGACGACCTGGAACTTGGTGCGCGCGGACGGTGAGACCGGTCCGCGCTGGGAGCGCGCCTCGACCTCTCGTACGGCGCGCGCGAGGACCGGAATGATGCCCTCGTTGTCGCCGTGCCGGCGTCCGTTGCGCTGGCTGGCCTGGGTCCGGGTGTTCCCGGACTGGCGCTGGCCTCGTCTGGCCAAGGTCTCCCTTTCGACTGCCGCGGGCCCCCTTCGGCCGCGGCACTGCTAGACGCCGTACCCGGGGCGAGCCGTTACGGCGCTTACCGCAGTGCGGAGGGACCTGGCTCGGCCCTCCGACGCGATGCGGCGCCTGATCGGCGCCTGTCCGGCCGTACGACAGCCGGTGTTCCTGCGGCCAATATACCCCGCCCCGGCATTGGTTGTCCGTGGGTCCGCCTAGCCTGTGTGTGCACATGTCGGCCGACCAGCGCACCGGACCGTTCTGGGACTTCGTGGCCGGCCGCGTCGATCCGCCGCCGATCGCGACGCTGCTGGGCTTCGGGCTGGTCGCCGTCGACCCGGACGCCGGGACCATCGAGGTCGGCTTCACGGCGACCGACCAGTTCCGTCAACCCGGTCGGCGACGTGCAGGGCGGCATCCTCGGGGCGATGCTCGACGACACCCTCGGGCCGTGCCTGGTCGCCACCCTCGGCCCCGAGCAGTGGGCGCCGACCCTGGAGCTGCACACCCACTTCCTCGCCCCGGCCCGCGTGGGTCGGCTCGTCGGCCGCGCCCGGGTGGTCAAGCGCGGCCGTCGGTGGCGTTCCTGGCCGGCGAGCTCACGCAGGGCGAGGTGGTGGTCGCGACCGCGACAGCGACGGCGCTGATCCGCGGCTAGTTGTGACCCTGCCTAGCGATCGACCTCCTGGCCGGCCAGGAGGCCACGCAGCGCGGCGGCCCCGCGCGAGCTGTGACTCTTGACCGTGCCGATGCTGACCCCGAGCTCGGCGGCCGTCTCCTCGATCGAGAGCCCCAGCCAGTGCCGGAGCACCACGGTGCGCCTTTGCATGGGTGGCAGCTCCTGGAGGGCATCGAAGAGCGCCGACCGCTCGTCGGCGGGGAGCTCCGATCGCGCCGGATACCTCTCGAGATCGCCGTCGGCGACCAGCACCCGCCTTCGCCGCCACGGACGGCGGCGGTCGTCGAGGTCGGCGCGGACGATGATCCGCCGTGCGTACGCCTCCTCGCTCCCCGCCTTTCGCACCCGGGGCCACGCGAGATAGAGCTTGACGAGGGCTTCCTGGAGCACGTCCTCGGCGCGGTTCGCATCGCCACACACGGCGTAGGCGATGCGCAGCAGCCGGTCCTGGCGCGCGGTCACGAACTCGACGTACGCCTCGTCGTGGTCCTGACCGGTGCGGGCGCCTCTCACTCGTCGGTCCCAAGGCTGCGGATGTAATCGAGGAACCCGTCGATCGTCGAGGCGGACACCACCGACCCCTCGAAGGAGCTGTAGAACGGCTTCGACTTCCTCGGGGCCATGGCCACGACGAACCAGGTCCTCCCCTCGTAGGTCACCTCGGCGACCGCGCTGCCGGGGTGCTTCTCCCAGTTGGGCACCACCACGTCGGCGGTCTGGTCGACGATCACCGCACCCGGACCCGCGACCAGCCGTTCGGAGCCGTCGCCGGCGAAGTGCACCAGCTTCTCGGCCAGGGACGGGCGGTGCTCGAGGTCCGACGTGACGTCCTCGATCCAGACCTCGAAGTCGTTCGTCCAGTCGCCGGGGTGGCCCATCTCGCCGAACACGCCGTCGCCGTCGCGGTAGACGAACGACCAGTCGATCTCGCCGTCCATCTCCGCCTCCGCGGCGTAGGAGCTGACGACGTCCGCGTCGTCGGTGTCCAAGGGGTTCTCGACGCTCCGGATCAGACGTGCGTCGGGAGCCACCCAGAGCCGGCCGTCCGGATAGATGGAGACGGGGCCGTGGTTGCCGTACTCCTGCGCCCACTCCGGGATCGCCGCGGCTGGAGCCGAGGGCGATTCCGCGACGTGCGTGTCGTCCGCTCCTGTCGGGGTCGAGGCACTGAGCGCCGACACGGTTGCACCGGTGCCCAGTGCGAGCACCGCGATGCAGGCGACGCCCGCATAGACGTGCCTGCGGCGCCGCGCCCTGCGTCCGGCGGTCAGGAGCGACGACGCCGGGGCGGTCTGCAGGTGAGGGATGGCGCGCTCGAGCTCTCGGGCCAGTTCGGTGTCCAGATCCATGTCCCCTCTACGAGCGTCGGAGGTCAAAAGATGACACGACTCGAGCAACTGCAATCGTTTAGTTGCATTTCTCCGAAGATCGCACTAGATTTTCTGCAATCAATCAGTTGCACATCAACGAAGGAGCCCACCATGACCGACGACCTCACCTACACCTTCACCGTGGCCCAGTCCCCCGCCGAGGCGTTCGCCGCCATCTGCGACGCCCGTGCCTGGTGGTCCGGCAACATCGAGGGCCGCACCGACGAGCTCGGCGCCGAGTGGAGCTACGAGGTGCCCGACATCCACTTCTCGGCGTTCCGCATCACCGAGCTGGTCCCGGACCGGTCGGTCGCCTGGCTGGTCACGAAGAGCCGGCTCACCTTCATCGAGGACCAGGCGGAGTGGACCGGCACCACCGTGCGCTTCGAGGTGGTGCCGGCCGCCGACGGCACCGAGGTCCGGTTCACCCACGAGGGGCTCGTCCCCCAGGTCGAGTGCTACGGCGTCTGCAAGGTCGCGTGGAGCGAGTACATCCTCGGGTCGCTGAAGGACTTCATCGAGTCGCGCACCGGCCGGCCCGACTCCTTCGGCGAGGGCAAGCTGGACGAGGCGAGGGCGCGGGCGGCGGCGCTCTAGCCTCAGGTCCCGGCGGCGCCGCGCTCGCCCATCGCAGCGACGTAGGGCCGGACGCCGATGCCGATCTCGACGCAGGCCGCGAGCAGCGCGTCCTGCTCGAGCGGCGTGAGCTCGCGGAACAGCACGATCCGAGTGCCGAGGAACGGCAGCGGCAGAGAGCCCCCTGTGTCTGACACGAAGCCACCCGCCACGAAGTCCACCGCCTCGAGGACGTCGGCGATCCCCACGTCCTCGTATCGCCCGCCCTGCCGGATCACGTCCATCGTGGCGACGTGGGCGGCGGTCCCGTCCTCGATGCGGACCCGGAAGTGCGAGAGCGCCTCGGGCTCGACCGGGTCGGGCAGGAACGACAGCACGGTCGCCCCGTCCGGACCGGAGATCGTGCTGGTCTCGCCGCGGGTGATCGTGCAGACGGCGGTCCCGTCGCCGCGGGTCACCTCGGTCGGCTCGAGATCCACGACCGGTACGTCGAGGGTGGTGCCGTCGGCGTAGGTCAGGACGTGGGTGCCCGCGGCGCCGTTCTTGAACCCGAAGAGGATGCCGAGCTTCTTGCCCACGCCGTCGCCGCCGGACTGGAGCGCGGTGGCGAACGGCTCGCCCGTCCCGTTGTGCAGGAAGCGCATGGTGAGCGCGTTGTTGAGCTTGCGGCCACAGGCCCCGTCGATGACCGCGACGGGCTTGGGCGCATCGGCACCGGCCCCGTCCGACGGTCCGTAGATGTCGGACATGGCGCAGATCGTAGGGCGGCGACGGCGTGGCTCGCGACGTCCCCACGTTCCGCGCCTGGCGGACCTACCCTCGACCGTGGCCTCCCGCACCCGCACCGCGACGTACGCCCGCCGCCGCAAGCGCCGGATGGCCCGCGTCGAGCACGACCTCACCGACGAGCAGTGGCACGCGCTCATGGAGGCGTGGGGCGGCTGCGCCTACTGCGGTGGCGACGGCGCGGCGCTGCAGAAGGACACGATGCTGCCGATCTCGCGCGGCGGTCGCTACACGCTGACCAACGTCGTCCCGGCGTGCGGCTCCTGCAACGCCAGCAAGTGCAACACCGAGGTCACCACGTGGCTGCGCCGCAAGAAGCGCGATGACGGCGCGTTCCTGCTGCGGCAGATCCAGATCGCGCGGGCCGTCGCGGCCGCTCAGCCGTAGCGGTGGCTCTTGGCCGCGTGCCCCTGCTCGCGGGTGCACGTGCGCCCGTTCATCGACCGGTGCCCACACAGCGCGTCGGAATCAGCCGGAGGACCCGAGGCGCGCTGGCTTGGTCGCCGCCGCGGGTCGGACCGCTCGGGCGACCGCCCTCGGGGCCGCGGATGGACCCGGCCGTGCGCTTGGCGTAGGCCTCCTCGCGCATCGCTCGCAGTGCCGCTTCCTTGCTCATCGACCATTCACGTGCCGAACCTATGCGGGTCCGCCGACAGCGGCGGCCAGGCGCGCTACACGTTGAAGCGGAACTCGACGACGTCGCCGTCCTGCATGACGTAGTCCTTGCCCTCGATGCGGACCTTGCCGAGCTCCTTGGCCTTCAGCATCGAGCCGGCGGACATCAGGTCGTCGTAGGAGACGATCTCGGCCTTGATGAAGCCCTTCTGGAAGTCGGTGTGGATGACCCCGGCCGCCTCGGGGGCGGTGGCGCCCTTGCGGACCGTCCAGGCGCGGGACTCCTTGGGGCCGGCGGTGAGGTAGGTCTGCAGGCCGAGGGTGTCGAAGCCGACGCGGGCGAGTACGTCGAGACCGGGCTCGTCGACGCCCATCTCGGCGAGCATCTCGCGGGCCTCGTCGTCGTCGCCCAGCTCGACCAGCTCGGCCTCGAACTTGGCGTCGAGGAAGATCGCCTCGGACGGGGCCACGAGGGCCTGCATCTTCGCCTTGAGGGCGTCGTCGGAGAGCTCGTCGGCGTCGCAGTTGAAGACGTAGATGTACGGCTTGGCGGTGAGCAGCGAGAGCTCCCGCAGCAGGGTGCGGTCGATCCCGGTGTCGATCACCGGCGTACCGCCCTCGAGCGCCTCCTGCGCCTCCTTGGCCGCGGCGACCGCCGGGAGCAGGCTCTTGTTGCCCTTGGCCTCCTTCTCCAACCGCGGGATCGCCTTCTCCAGCGTCTGCAGGTCGGCGAGCGCGAGCTCGGTCTGGATCGTGGAGATGTCGCTGGCGGGGTTCACCTCGCCGTCGACGTGGGTCACGTCCTCGTCCCGGAAGACCCGGGTGACCTGGCAGATCGCGGCCGACTCCCGGATGTGGGAGAGGAACTTGTTGCCCAGCCCTTCCCCCTCCGAGGCGCCGCGGACGATGCCGGCGATGTCCACGAACTCGACCGTCGCCGGGACCATCCGCTCGGAGCTGAAGAGCTCGGCCAGGCGCGGCAGCCGGTCGTCCGGCACGCCGACGACGCCGACGTTCGGCTCGATCGTCGCGAACGGGTAGTTCGCCGCGAGCACGTCGTTCTTGGTCAGCGCGTTGAAGAGCGTCGACTTCCCGGCGTTGGGGAGTCCGACGATGCCGATCGTGAGAGCCACGAGGGGCAACTCTAGGTCGGGTTGCCCGCCAGCAGCGCATCGCGACGGGTCCACGCGAACCGCAGCACGGTCAGCGAGAACAACAGTGTCACCGCGACGATGCCGGCCTCGATCGCGCCGCCGCCGCCTGCGGTGAAGATGCCGTGCTGCACGTCGTACAGGAAGTCCATGCCGAACAGGTACAGCCCGGCCGAGCCAGCGCAGACCAGCCAGAACTGCGCGGCCGGCCGCTTGGTGCGCAGGCAGACCAGCGCGAGCAGGCAGGCCAGCCCCAGCCAGGCGTCGGCGAGCGGGAAGGCGTTCTCGAACTCGTAGTACGCCGCGCGGTGCTCGCTCGCCAAGGTGTCGCGAGAGGTGAACCAGATCGACCAGTACGCCACGTCGAGGACGATCGCCCCGACCAGCATCACCTGGATGGTGCGTCGCATGCCGACAACCTAGAGCCGGAACGGCCCCGTGGCTGACCAAGCCAAGGGGCCGTCCCGGTGTTTCCCTGGTAGCGGGTCTTTAGTCGAGGACCGCCGTCACCGCGCCCGCGGCGACGGTGCGGTTGCCCTCACGTACGGCGAAGCCGAGTCCCGGCTCCATGGCCACGGCCCTGCCGAGCTCCACCGTCACGTCGAGCGAGTCCCCCGGGTGGACGAGCTCGACGTCGCCGAGGTCGAGCGACCCCGGCACGTCGGTGGTGCGGAAGTAGAACTGCGGCTGGTAGTCAGAGGCGAACGGCGTGTGCCGGCCGCCCTCGGCCGCGGTGAGCGCGTGCAGGGTGGCGGTGAACCGCGCGTGCGGTGTCACCGAGCCCGGCACCACCAGCACCTGGCCGCGGCGCACCTCCTCCCGGCGTACGCCGCGGAGCAGGACGGCCGCGTTGTCACCGGCCTGGACGACGTCCAGCGTCTTGCCGAACGACTCCATGCCGATGGCCACCGAGGCCACGGTGTCGCCGAGCCCGACCACCTCGACCGGCGACCCGACGTTGAGCAGGCCGCGCTCGACGGCACCGGTCACGACCGTGCCGCGGCCGCTGATGGTGAGCACGTTCTCGATGGGCATCAGGAACGGCTCGCCGTACGCCCGCTCCGGGAGCGGGACGTACGCGTCCACGGCGTCGAGCAGGTCGCGCACGGACTGCGTCCAGCGCGGGTCGACCCTCCAGGGCACCCAGCGCCGAGACACGGACCACCGGCACCTCGTCGCCCGGGAAGCCGTACTCGGACAGCAGGTCGCGGACCTCGAGCTCGACCAGGTCGAGCAGGTCGTCGTCCTCGACCGTGTCCGCCTTGTTCATGGCGACCACGAGGTAGGGCACGCCGACCCGCCGCGCGAGCAGCACGTGCTCCCGCGTCTGCGGCATGCTGCCGTCCTGCGCCGAGACCACGAGGATCGCGGCATCGACCTGGGCCGCGCCGGTGATCATGTTCTTCACGTAGTCGGCGTGGCCGGGCATGTCGACGTGGGCGTAGTGACGGTTCCCCGTCTCGTACTCCACGTGCGCGATGTTGATGGTGATCCCGCGCTGGACCTCCTCGGGCGCGCGGTCGATGCCGTCGAACGCCACGAACTGGTTGGTGTCCGGGTCGGCGTCGGCGAGCACCTTGGTGATCGCGGCGGTCAGGGTCGTCTTCCCGTGGTCGACGTGGCCCATGGTCCCGATGTTGAGGTGGGGCTTGGTGCGGACGAACTGGCGCTTGGCCATGACTGTGCTTTCTGTGAGCAGGTGGGCGCAGGACCACGCACCCCGCCGGAGCGGAGGTGACGACTCACCTCCGCTGGTCCTGCAAGTGTGAGGAGGAGAGTCAGCTTCGCGCGTCTGAAACCCGCGCGAGAGCGGCTGACGAGCAGGGCTCGGCCAGCGTCGCGAGGGGAGCAGCGAACATGAGGATCATGGTGCTGGTTCAACCACGGGTGCGGCCACCGAATTCCCGGTGCGCAGCGTCAGCCAGAGGCTGATGGCCACGTAGTAGGCCAGGTAGGCCAGGGACAGTCCCGTGAGCAGGACCGGTACGTCGGGGAGCTGGGAGGTGATCGCCCCGAAGAGGACGAGGAACGCCGTCGCCAGCGCCATGTTGGTGTACCAGAGAGTCTCGGTGCGGGAGGGGTAGACGTACTTGATCGGCACGAAGATCAGCACCGTCAGTGCGAGCAGGACCGCGGTGGTGGCGACCTCGCCGAGGTCGAAGACGACGACGTAGAACGCCACGATGTTCCAGTAGCTCGGGAAGCCCATGAAGAAGTGGTCGTCGGTCTTCGCGTCGGTGCGGCAGAACTGGAAACAGGAGGCGACCAGTGGCAGCGCCGCCACCACGCCGCCCCAGGGGTCGCCGGGCAGGTAGCCGCAGGTCCACAGCAGCACCATCGGTGCGAACGCGTAGGTGATGTAGTCGACGATGTTGTCGAGCAGGGCGCCGTCGAACCACGGGACCAGCTCCTTGACCCGCCAGCGCCGCGCCAGCATCCCGTCGGTCCCGTCGACCACCATCGCGGCCAGGAAGAGCCACAGCACGGTGCGCACCTCGCCCTGGTAGGCGAAGTGCACCATCAGCAGCGCCAGCACCACGCCGGCGGTCGTGTAGGCATGCACCAGCCATGCCCACACCCGCTCCATGGGGGGCCACGCTACGGGGTCACTAGGTTGGGTACGTGCGACTGGCCACCTGGAACGTCAACTCACTGCGCTCCCGGATCGATCGGGTGGAGAAGCTCCTCGAGCGCCACGACATCGACGTCCTGGCCCTCCAGGAGACCAAGGCACGCGAGGACCAGCTCCCGCTGATGGGGCTGCAGTCGATGGGCTACGACCTCGCCTACAGCGGAATCAACCAGTGGAACGGCGTCGCGATCCTCAGCCGAGTGGGGATCGACGACGTCGAGGTCGGCTTCCCGGACATGCCCGGGTGGGGCGATCCCGTGGCGGCCGAGTCGCGCGCGGTCGGCGCCACCTGCGGCGGCGTGCGGGTGTGGTCGCTGTACGTCCCGAACGGCCGCAAGGTCGACGACCCGCACTACGTCTACAAGCTCGACTGGCTGGCCCACCTGCGGGAGGCCGCGCACGGCTGGCTCGGCGACGACGTCTGCCTCGTGGGCGACTGGAACATCGCGCCGCTCGACGAGGACGTCTTCGACATGGCGGCGTACGCCACGGACACGCACGTGACGCCGCCCGAACGTGCGGCGTTCCGGGCGTTCCTCGACGACGGCTGGGTCGACGTCGTGCGTCCCCACACGCCGGGACCGGATGTCTTCACCTACTGGGACTACTACCGGAAGCGGTTCGAGCGGAACCGGGGCATGCGCATCGACTTCGTGATCGGCTCGCCGTCGTTCGCGTCGCGGGTCACGCACGCGTTCATCGACCGCGACGAGCGGGCCGGCCAGGGTGCCTCCGACCATGCCCCGGTGGTCGTGGACCTTGACTGAGTCCGGGCCTGAGTCCTGGTCTGAGTCCCAGTCCGAGTCAGGGTTCGACGTGGACGAGCTCCGTGCACTCGAGGAGTCGCTCTGGCGGTCGGAGACGCGGTACGACGCCGCGCACGTCGAGCGGGTCCTTCACCCGGACTTCTTCGAGTTCGGCCAGTCCGGCCGCGTGTGGACGCTCGCGACGCTGGCCATGACCGGCGACCCGATCGAGGTCGAGCTGCCGCTGCCGGTCTACCGCTCCGAGCTGATCGCGCCCGACGTCGTGCTCGCCCACTACGAGAGCCGGCAGCTGGACGGTTCGGGCGTCGCCAACCGGTCCTCGGTCTGGCTGCGTACGCCCGACGGCTGGCGGCTGCGCTTCCACCAGGGGACCCCGAAACCCGGCTGACGGCAGCGTGACGCCCGGTCACCGCAGGCGGCGCGGCTCCGACGCCGGCCCGTGCCCCGGCCCTACCGTGGCGGTGTGAGCGAGGCTCGCACCCTCTGGGAAGAGGGTCACGAACCGGGCCGCCAGATGGTGGCCCTCGGCCTCGCGCTCACTCTGACCGTCGTCGCCCTCGACGTCGGCATCTGGGGCCGGGTCGGCCTGTTGTTCGACATCGCGTTCGTCGCCGTGTGTCTGGCGCTGGCGCTGCTGGTCCGACCGGAGGACTTCTTCACGGTCGGGGTGCTGCCCCCGCTGATCATGCTGACGGTCTTCGTGCTGGTCGGGCTCTCCCACCGGGTCGCGATCGGGCGCGACGGCGACGGCCTGGCGCAGGCCGTGATCACCGGCCTCTCGCACCACGCGGTCGCCCTCGGCGTCGGGTACGCCGTGTGCCTGGTCTGCCTGGCGGTCCGCGACCAGTTCAACCGGACCAGGACCCTTCTCTAGGCCACGAACCTCGACGCGTCGCCGGCGCCGTACCGCAGCACCTCCGGCGCACCGTCCGACCAGTCGATGACCGTGGTCGGCTCGGCCGGCGTCTCGCCGGCCTCGATGACCAGGTCGACCGAGAGGTCGAGCTCCTCCTTGACGTCCCAGCCGAGCGTCCGCGGCTCGGTCTCGCCAGGCAGGATCAGCGTGCTCGACACGAGCGGCTCACCGAGGAGGTCGAGGAGCGCGTGCACCACGGTGTGGTCGGGGATCCGCACGCCGATGGTGCGCTTCCTGGGGTGCAGCAGCCGCCGCGGCACCTCGGGGGTGGCCGGGAGGATGAACGTGTAGGGCCCGGGCGTCGCGGCCCGGATCGCGCGGAACGCCGCGTTGTCCACGTGCGCCAGCTGCCCGAGCTGGCTGAAGTCCTTGCAGACCAGGGTGAAGTGGTGCCGCTCGTCGAGGCCGCGGATCCGCAGGATCCGGTCACGGCCCTCGCGGTTGCCGATCCGGCACCCCAACGCGTACCCGGAGTCGGTGGGGTAGGCGATCAGTGCGTCGTCGCGCACGGCGTCCACGACCTGCTGGAGCAGCCGCTCCTGCGGGTTGTCCGGATGGATGTCGACGTAGCGAGCCACGGCGTCGAGCGTATGTCGAGGAGTGCCGGTTGCGACGACACCGGCCCATTAGGGTGCCTACGTGCGGGGGGCCGGAGACGAGCGACGCCGACGCCTGGGGGCGTCGGCGCTGGTCGGCCTGCTCGCCACGCTGTTCGCCGCCTCGTCGGTGGCGGTCCAGGCCGCGCCGGCCCGGGCTGACATCACGGCGGTGCCAGGCACCATGTCGACCGAGGCGCAGAACACCAGCAGCTTCGCGGTGCCCGTGCCCAACGGCGTCGAGGCCCGGGCGATCAACGGGGTCGTGACCATGGACGAGGTGGTCGAGGGCGGCACCATCACGTTCCGGATCAACGGCGCGGTCCGCACGACCGTGCCCTCCTCGCTGTACCAGAAGATCCGGATCCCGGTGGATCCGGTCGACGTGATCGCGGACGGCACCATCGGGCTGACCATGACGACCGAGGGGCCGGTCCAGGCGGGAGCCACCTGCGTCCCGGCCGGCGGGGTCGCGTCGATGCGCAAGCTCGAGCTCGGCTACCGCGGCGCCGAGGTCGCTCCGACGTCGGTCGCCGACTTCTTCCCGGCCACGACGGCGGGGGTCACGGTGGTGATCCCCGAGGACGCCGACTCCGAGATGATCACCGCGGGGCTGACCGCGGTGGACGCCCTCGCCTACCGGTATGACGACGCCCCGATCAGCCTCAGCCTGACCGTGCCGCCGGCCGACACCGCCTCCGCCAGCCAGCGGGTGGTGGCCCTGGTCGACGGCCGGCCGGGCGAGGTGACGACCGCGGTGTCGACGACGTCGGGCATCCCGATGCTGACGCTGACCGGCGTCGGCGACGAGCTGGTCGACGCGGCCCGGGCGCTCTCGACGGACGTGCTGGGCCTGTCCGGCACCGACCCGGAGAACCTCTCCCAGGAGGTCAAGCCGCGCAGCACCGCCAAGACCCGGACGCTCGAGGACCTCGGTATCGACTCGCTGGCCCTCACCGGCTACGGCTCGGTCACCCAGCAGTTCGAGCTGAGCCAGGACTCCTTCGGCGTCCCGGTCTCCTCGCTGGACCTGCACCTCGAGGGGTCGCACACCGCCTTCTCCGACGCCACCGGCGCCCGGCTCGACGTACGCGTGAACGACGAGCTCGTCGGCTCCACGGTCCTGGGCGAGGAGGCGACGTTCGACTTCGACGCGAACGTCCCGAGCAGCAGGCTCCGCTCGGTCAACGACGTCGAGGTCACCCTCAACGCGGTGGCGCCCGACGGCTCGGCCTGCACGCCGCCGTCCATCCCGCCCGCCGAGGTCGACCTCGACTCGGGATCGTCGACGGTGACGGTCACCCACGGGACGGGTCAGACACAGGGCTTCCAGCTCTACCCGCAGATCTTCGAGGGCACCCTCCCCGTCGCGCTGCGCAGCCCCGCGGCGGGGCAGGCCAGCGCCGCGATCAACGCGGCGGCCCTCATCGTCGGGCTCCAGCGGGCCGCCGGGTCGCCTCTCGAGATCCAGCTGATGGAGCCCGACGCGTTCCTGGCAGACGACCGGTCCGGGCTGATCGTCGGCGCACTGGCGGCCGACTCCGAGGCTCTGGACGCGCCGCTCAAGCTGTCGTCGACGCGGCTGCTCGACCGTGAGGACGAGACGGTCCGGCTGGACTCCCAGGACCCGTACGCGGTGCTGGAGTCCATTGACCGCAACAACCGGCTGGTGCTGATGCTCGGCAGCTGGGCGCCGGACAACCAGGCCGCGCCCGGCGAGCTGGCGAGCA
The DNA here is from genome assembly GCA_963798045.1 of uncultured Actinomycetota bacterium. Taxonomy (GTDB): domain Bacteria; phylum Actinomycetota; class Actinomycetes; order Propionibacteriales; family Nocardioidaceae; genus Nocardioides. The sequence goes on along the minus strand of CAWCSB010000022.1, from coordinate 279,471 downwards.
AGGTCGTCGACGCGGTCGTCAACGCCGGGTGGGAGAACCTCGACGGTGACCTCGTCACCGCCGACGAGGCGAACCCGGCCTTCGTCGCCGCGAGCCGGGCGCTGGCGCCGCACCAGGAGGTGGAGGAGGAGAAGTCCTACGCCAAGTGGTTCGTGCTCGCGATCGCTCTGCTGCTCCTGATCCTGGCGCTCCAGTTCGTCGTCGTCATCCGGCGAGACTGGCGGCTCGCGCGCGAGCGCGACGACGAGTTCGAGGACGACGTTCAGGCCTACGTCGAGGACGACGACGAAGCGGGGTACGACGTCGACGTGCTCGGTGACGTCGACGACCTCGAGGTGAACGAGTACACCGTCAGGCCGGGCGAGTTCGCGGACGAGTTCGACGACGAGGACGAGTACGACGACGAGTTCGACGACGAGTTCGAGGACGACTTCGAGGCCGAGCTGGACGACACGGGCGAGATCCCCGTGGTCGACGCAGACGAGTACGACGACTCCGACGACTCCGACGACTCCGGCGAGGGGCTCGAGAACGACGAGCCCGAAGCCGAAGTCGATCTCGAAGATGAGGACCCGGAGGAGGACGAGGCCCCGGAGGACGACGAGGCCCCCGAAGACGACGAGGCCCCCGAGGACGACGAGGCCCCCGAACGACGAGGCCCCCGACGACGAGACCCCCGACGACGAGACCCCCGACGACGAGACCCCCGACGACGAGACCCCGACGACGACGAGGCCCCCGAAGACGACGAGGCCCCCGAAGACGACGAGGCCCCCGAAGACGACGAGGCCCCCGAAGACGACGAGGCCCCCGAAGACGACGAGGCCCCCGAAGACGACGAGGCCCCCGAAGACGACGAGGCCCCCGAAGACGACGAGGCCCCCGAAGACGACGAGGCCCCCGAAGACGACGAGGCCCCCGAAGACGACGAGGCCCCCGAGCCCGAGGCCCCCGAGCCGCGAGCCCGAGCCAGAGCCCGAGCCGGAGCCCGAGCCAGAGCCCGAGCCGGAGGCCGAGCGGAAGAGCCCGACCCCGAGCCGGAGGCCGACGCGGAAGAGTCCGACGACGAGCCCGAGGCCGACGAGGAGTCCGCGATCGAGGACGAGGCGCTGGAACCCACCGAGGAGCCCGAGCCGGACCCCGACCCGACGCCCGAACCCCCGAGCAGTCCAAGCACGCCGCCGAAGCGGCCCCAGGGGCCCAAGAAGGCGCCGCAGAAGGGCCAGGTCAGGCGCAGCACCCGGCGCCGCCGCTAGGAGTAGGAGCTCAGCTCCGGCCCGCGGCCTTGAGGTCGCGACGCAGTTCCTTGGGCAGAGCGAAGATCAGCGACTCCTCGGCGCTGTGCACCGCCTGCGCGTCGGGGTAGCCGCGCTCACCCAGGAACGCCAGCACCTCCTCCACCAGCGACTCCGGCACGCTCGCCCCCGAGGTCACCGAGACGGTGCGGACGCCGTCGAGCCATGCCTCGTCGATCTCGGAGGCATCGTCGACGCGGTAGGCCGCGGCGGCGCCTGCCTCGAGGGCGACCTCGACCAGCCGGACCGAGTTGGAGGAGTTGCCGGAGCCGACCACGATCAGCAGGTCGCAGCCGCTGGAGATCTCCTTGACCGCCAGCTGGCGGTTCTGGGTGGCGTAGCAGATGTCGTCGCTGGGCGGGTCGAGCAGCAGCGGGAACCGCTCCCGGATCGCGGCCACGGTCTCGAGGGTCTCGTCCACCGACAGCGTCGTCTGGGAGAGCCAGGCCACCTTGGCCGGGTCGCGGACCACGATGTTGGGGACGTCGGCCGGGCTCTCCACGAGCTGGATGTGCTCGGGTGCCTCGCCGGCGGTGCCCTCGACCTCTTCGTGGCCCGCGTGGCCGATCAGCAGGATGTCGTAGTCGTCGCTGGCGAACCGCTTCGCCTCGTGGTGCACCTTCGTCACCAGGGGGCAGGTCGCGTCGATGGTCTTGAGCTCGCGCTCCTCGGCCTGTCGGTGCACCTCGGGCGAGACGCCGTGCGCCGAGAAGACCACGGTGGCGCCGGCCGGCACCTCCTCGAGCTCCTCGACGAAGATCGCGCCGCGCGACTCGAGGTCGGCCACGACGTGCTTGTTGTGCACGATCTGCTTGCGGACGTAGACCGGTGACCCATAGAGGTCGAGCGCCTTCTCCACGGTGACGACGGCGCGGTCGACTCCGGCGCAGTAGCCGCGCGGCGCGGCGAGCAGCACGGAGCGCTCGGCCTCGTCGGAGGGCAGCACGCGCGGCGTACCGAGGTCGGTGGTCATGCGTCCCATCGTATGGGCGGGGGGTGGCACACCCTAAAGTCCGACCATGCCTCTGGAGACCTCCGCGCAGTCCCCCGCGCCGGTGCGCCAGATCGCCAACCTGATCTCCCAGTACGTCGACCGGCTCGGTGCCGTCTGGGTCGAGGGCCAGATCGCGCAGATCAGTCGCCGGCCCGGGCTCCAGACCGTCTTCATGACGCTGCGCGACGCCGTGGCCGACATCTCGGTGCCGCTGACCGTCCCGCGCCAGACCGTCGACAGCCTGGCCACGCCCCTGGTCGAGGGGGCCAGCGTGGTGGTGCTGGCCAAGCCGTCCTACTACGCCAACCGCGGCTCGTTCTCGCTCGCGGTCCGCGAGATCCGCATGGTCGGCCTCGGTGAGCTGCTGGCCCGGCTCGAGCGGCGCCGGCAGCTGCTCGCGGCCGAGGGGCTGTTCGCCCGCGAGCTGAAGCGGTCGCTGCCGTTCCTCCCCCACCGGGTCGGGCTGGTCACCGCGCCGGAGTCGGCCGCCGAGCGCGACGTGGTGGACAACGCCCGCCGCCGCTGGCCGAACGTCGCGTTCGAGGTCGCCTACGCCACGATGCAGGGCCAGCGTGCCGCCGCCGAGGTGATGGAGGCGCTCGCCCGGCTGGAGCGCCACCCCGAGGTCGACGTCATCGTCGTCGCCCGCGGCGGCGGCTCGGTCGAGGACCTCCTGCCGTTCTCCGACGAGGCGCTGATCCGCGCCGTCCACGGGATGCGCACGCCGGTCATCTCGGCGATCGGCCACGAGCAGGACCAGCCGCTGCTCGACCTGGTCGCCGACGTCCGGGCCTCGACCCCCACCGACGCCGCCAAGCTGGTTGTCCCCGACGTCGCCGAGGAGCTCAGGCTCGTCGACGCGGCCCGGCACCGGCTCCGGCAGGTGCTGGGCGGCTGGCTGGCCCGCGAGCAGGCCGGCCTCGACGCGCTGCGCTCCCGCCCGGTGCTCGGCGACCCGCGCGGCCTGCTCGACGAGCGCGCCGCCGAGGTGCGCGAGCTCCGCGACCGCGCCCGCCGGACCCTCGACCACCGTCTCGACCGGGCCCACGACGACATCGCGCACCACCGGGCCCGCGCCCGGGCGCTGTCACCGCTGGCGACCCTGGAGCGGGGCTACGCCGTGCTCCAGGACGCCGACGGACACGTCGTCACCTCGGTGGCCGGAGTGGCTCCGAAGACTGCGATCAGCGTGCGGGTGGCCGACGGCCGCGTGCACGCCACCACGACCCGCACCGAGCCCCTCGAGGAGAGCAGCGATGGCTGAGAAGAAGGCAGACCCGCCCGACACCAAGGACGAGCTGTCCTACGAGGCCGCCCGCGAGGAGCTCGTCGAGACGGTCCGCAGGCTCGAGGCCGGCGGCACCACGCTCGAGGAGTCGCTGGCGCTCTGGGAGCGCGGCGAGCAGCTCGCCACCATCTGCCAGCAGTGGCTCGACGGCGTCCGCAAGCGGCTCGACGAGACCCTCGAGGCGGACGACAAGGACGACTAGAGACGCACCAGCCCGCGCTCGCCGTCCGCGAGCCCGAACGTCGCCGCCGTCGACACCGGGGCGCTGGGACGGCTGACATGGGGAAGCGTCCGGAACTCGGCACGTAGCGCCTCCGGCGTCAGCTCCACCAAGACGTACCCGCGGCGGCTGTCCGCCCACCGCAGGTGCGGGTTCTCCGCGAGCTGCACGTCGGTGAGAGCGGTCCGCTCCGACCCGTCACCGCCGCTGCTCACCGAGGTGGTCACCAGCTCGGCCGCGACGGTCACGTCGTCCAGCAGCAGGTCGTTGGCGTAGTGCCGGTGCACGTCGCCGGTCAGCACCACCGGGTTGCGCACCTTCTGCTCGACGATCGAGGCGAGCAGCCGGCGCCGGGCGGCGGGGTAGCCGTCCCAGGCGTCCATCGCGAACTCCTGGGGCGGCCCCGGGAAGCTGTCCTTGGGCGCCACGAACACCTGCTGGGCGAGCAGGTCCCACCGAGCTCCGGACTCGGCCAGGCCGCGGTCGAGCCACCGCTCCTGCTTGGTGCCGAGCATGCTCCGTTCCGGCACCTGCCGCTCCGTGCAGCCGATGACCCGGGTGTCGCCACAGACCTGGTCGTAGCGGTACTGCCGGGTGTCGAGCAGGTGCACGGTGGCCAGGTCGCCCCAGGAGAGGCGGCGGAAGACGGGTAGGTACGGCCCGCGCGGCAGCGAGGATCTCCGCAAGGGCAGGTGCTCGTAGTACGCGCGGAGCGCCGCGGTCCGGCGCCGCGCGAAGTGTCGCTGTGGGGTCTGCGGGTGGAAGCCGGCCCAGTTCGCGTCCACCTCGTGGTCGTCGAACACGACCGCCCACGGCGCCACGGCGTGCGCCTGCTGCAGGTCGGGATCGGTCTTGTACTGCGCGTGCCGCTGGCGGTAGTCGGCGAGCGTGCGGGTCTCGCCACCTAGGTGGCCGCGCACGTGGCGCTCACTCGACGTACCGACCTCCGGGCTCTCATAGAGGTAGTCGCCCAGGTGCAAGACGAGGTCGGGCCCCTCGTCCGCGAGCCGGCGGTACGCCGTGAACAAGCCCTCCTCGTAGTTGGCGCAGGACGCGACCGCGAGCCGCGCGACGGCGGGCATGGCGCCGACCGCCGGCGCGGTCCGGGTCCGCCCGGCCGGCGAGACGTGACCCTCGGCGCGGAACCGGTAGCTGTACTCCCGGCCCGGCTGGAGCCCGTCCACCTCGACGTGCACGCTGTGCGCCCAGGCGGGGTCGGCGACCGCGTATCCCCCACGGACCATCCGCCGGAACGCCGGGTCCTCGGCAACCTGCCACTGCACCACCACCTGCCGTCGGGGCATGCCCCCGAGGCCGTCGGGCCGGAGCGGGTCCGGTGCCAGCCGGGTCCACAGCACCACGCTCGTTGGCCACGGGTCACCGGAGGCGACACCCAGGGTGAACGGGTCCCGCAGAGCCAAGGCCGAGCGGGACGGGCCCTGTGGCTCCCAGGGACGGACAGCGGGGAGACCGACGCCGAGCGCGCCGGCTCCCAGGCCGTGCAGGACGGTCCGGCGTGCGAGGTCGACCACGTTCTGCGACGGTCACGGGGTCACCGGTCCGGACGGTGCCTGAGACACGACCTGCCGGAGAACGCCGGAAGAAAGGCTGTACCTGTTCGAGTCTGCCTATTCGAGCGTGTCCGTGTCGCAGTCGCTGGCGGAGACGCTGCCCGACACCGGATCGAGGGTGAGCGCCCGAAGCACGTCCTCCTGCTCGGCGACGGGCGCCGAGCCGTAGACCAGCAGCGACTCGCCGGCGAGCGGCCCGGACGTCAGCTCGGTCGAGAACGCGTGGTCGCCGCCCGCGTCCGACCAGGTCTGCCACGACGTCGCGCCCAGGCTGTTCTCGGGAGCGGCGTCGTCGCCCTGGCTGGGGTTCTCGTCGACGTACTGCGTCAGCAGGTCGTCGACGTCGTCCGGCTCCTGGACGACTCCGACGAACTCGTCCTCGTCGGTGAGCAGGCCGATCCGCCACTCCGGTGGCGTGCCCCGGGCGAAGTGGATCACGTTGGCCCGCCATCCCGACGGCAGGTCCTGCGGGTAGACGACACTCACGTCGGCCTCCTGGAGGTAGGCGACGCAGGAGGCGTAGTCGACGTCCGGCTCGAGGTCCGGCTGGTCGCGGGTGAGCGCCCGGAACCCGACGTAGGCCGCCACGAACAGCACGGTCACGACCATCGCCGCCACCAGCCCCCCGAAGCTCCGGTCGTAGCGGCTGGGCCGCTCCGGTGCCGGGCCGGGGGTCGTCGCCGGTTCCTCGCTCACAGCAATTATCTTCACAGGCGGCCCGTCAGTGATGATGACTGCCCGGCCGCCGGGCCGGGTCGGCGAGCGGGAGGTGCAGGTGCGGAGCACCCTGCTCGACGCGGGCGGTCCGGGCTGAACACCGACCTCGGCGGCCTGCTCGCAGACACGGTGGCTCTGGCCGCTCTGGCCATCCTGCTCGTCGTCGCCATCCTGCATCTGCCCTGGCGGCAGGAGGCGGCGGCTGCCGTGGCGGCCACCGCCCTCGTGCTGACGACCGGGCTGGTCGACCGCGACGCGGTCACGGACACGGTCCGGGAGCTGCTGCCCGTGGTGATCTTCCTGGTCACGATCCTCGTGGTCGCCGACGTCTGTGCCCGAGCCGGGCTGTTCGCGGCAGCGGCCCGGGTGGTCGGCCGCGCCAACCACGGCCGGCCGGGCCGGCTGCTCCTCGGCGTCTTCCTGCTGGCCGCCCTCGTGACCGCCGTACTCAGCCTCGACGCGACGGTCGTGCTGCTCACCCCGATCGTCCTCGGCGCGGCGGCCACGCTCGGCACCTCGGACCGCCCCGGTGCGTTCGCCTGCCTGCGGATGGCCAACTCGGCGTCGCTGCTGCTCCCGGTCTCCAACCTCACCAACCTGCTCGCCATGCCGCACCTCGACCTGGACTTCATCGGCTTCGCGGGCCGGATGGCACCCGTCCTGCTGGTGGTGCTGGTCGTGGAGTACGTCGGCCTGCGCCTGCTGTTCCGCGGCGAGCTGTCGGTGCAGTCGCCGCAGCACGGGGACGTCACCGGTCCGCCCGTGCCCGTGGTCCCCGTCGTCGTGGTCGCGCTGATGCTCGTCGGCTTCGTCGTGCTGTCCCGCTGGGACCTCGCCCCGGCCTGGGCGTCGTCGGCAGCGGCTCTGGTGCTGGTCGGCTGGGCCTGGCTGCAAAAGACGGGTGAGCGCCGGCTGACGCGGCCGCGCGACGTGGCCCGGGCCGCGCATCCGTCGTTCGCCCTGCTGGTGCTGGCGCTCGGTGTCGCCGTCGCCGCGGTGGCGACCGGCTTCCTCGGCGACCTGGTCCAACGGCTGGTGCCGAGCGGCACGTCGTTCCTCGCCCTGCTCGCCGTGGCGGTGCTGGCCACGTTGCTCGCGGCCCTGCTCACCAACCTCTCGGCCACGATCCTGCTCGTGCCGATGGTCGTCCCGCTCGGCAGCACTGCCGTGCTGGCGGCTCTGCTCGGTCTCAACATCGGTTCCGGTCTGACGTGGACAGGCTCGCTGGCGAACCTGCTCTGGCGGCGCACCCTGGCCCGTTCCGGCAAGCGGGTCAGCAGCGCGGCGTTCCACCGCGTCTCGCTGGTGATCACCCCCGTGTCGCTCTTCTTCGGGGTGGGAACGCTGGCGCTCGTCTCCCGTTAGTCTCGGGACCATGGAGCCCGACAGCTTGGTCCCCTCCCCCCAGTCGCCGGACCGCAACCTGGCCCTCGAGCTGGTCCGGGTCACCGAGGCTGCCGCGATGGCGGCTGCCCGCTGGGTGGGCCGCGGCGACAAGAACGGCGCGGACGCGGTCGCCGTCAACGCGATGCGGGTGATGATCTCGACGATCGGCATGGACGGCGTCGTGGTCATCGGTGAGGGCGAGAAGGACAACGCCCCGATGCTCTTCAACGGCGAGCGGGTCGGCGACGGCACCGGCCCCGAGTGCGACGTGGCGGTCGACCCGATCGACGGCACCACCCTGACCGCCAAGGGGATGAGCAACGCGGTCGCCGTGCTCGCAGTCTCACCGCGCGGCTCGATGTACGACCCCTCCGCGGTCTTCTACATGGAGAAGCTCGTGACCGGCCCGGAGGCGGCCGACGTCGTCGACATCCGCTACCCGGTGGCCGAGAACATCAACCAGGTCGCCAAGGCCAAGGGCACCAAGCCCGAGGACGTCACCGTGGTCGTCCTCGACCGGCCGCGGCACCAGAAGCTGGCCGAGGAGATCCGGGCCACCGGAGCCCGCATCAAGTTCATCGTCGACGGCGACGTCGCCGGCGCGATCTCGGCCGCTCGCCCCAACAGCGGCGTGGACCTGCTGCTGGGCATCGGCGGCACACCGGAAGGGATCATCACCGCGTGCGCGATGAAGTGCATGGGCGGGGTGATCCAGGGCCGGCTATGGCCCCAGGACGACGCCGAGCGGCAGAAGGCGCTCGACGCCGGCCACGACCTCGACCTCGACCACATCCTCAGCACCGACGACCTGGTCACGGGCGACGACTGCTTCTTCGTGGCGACCGGCATCACCGACGGCGACCTGATGAGCGGCGTGCGCTACCGGGCGGGCGGCTGCACCACCGACTCGCTCGTGATGCGCTCGCGCAGCGGCACCATCCGCTCCATCAAGAGCGAGCACCAGCTCTCGAAGCTACGCGCTTTCTCCGCTATCGACTTCGAGCACTGACCGGAGGCCGGGCCGCCCCGCGTGCGCCGGCAGGTGCAGGGCGTCGGTGACGACGTCCATCACCCGGGGGTCGATGGCCATGCCGACGTGCGAGGAGGTCACCTCGACCGCGTGCGCCTCCGGGTCGACGCAGGCCCGCCAGTCGACGATGGCGTCGCGGCGGGAGTAGATGGCGGTGAACGAGACGCCGGCGGGCACGGGCTCCCGGCTCTCGTCGAAGCTCTGTCGCGCGCAGGTCCCCGCCACGCACTCCTCGGACATCAGGCCCGGCACGCCGGCCCGGCTGAGCCGCACCAGCACATCGACGCCGGCGGTGAGCAGCACGTGGTGGGCGCCGGGCGCGAGCACCGGGCTGCCCATGGTGACGATTCCGGAGATCAGGTCCGGCCGGCGTACGGCCAGGCCGCGGGCCAGCATGCCGCCGAGGCTGTGCCCGACGATGTGGACGCGGCTGTCGCGCTTGATCGCGATCGACTCGATGCGGCTCTCGAGCTCGGCGGCAGCGGTGAGCGTGCAGCCGACGTTGGCCCGGATGTGCGAGCGGTAGGTGCGAAAGCCGCGGCGGCGCAGGGTGCGGCTCATCGCCCCGAGGGTGGCGTCGCCGGCCATGAAGCCCGGGATCAGGATCACCGGGTCTCCGGTGCGCGACCCCTGACGGGTGGCGTACGACGTCGCCCAGCGGCGGCGCCGCTCGTCGAGCGTCTCGGCGGCGTACCGACCGGCCTCGAGGAGCACGCTGCCCTCGCGCAGCACCTCGAGCGCCCGCGGGCGGTGGAAGCCTTCCGGCAGCAGGAAGGAGCCGAGGGTGCCCCCGGGAATCGAGTCCGCCTCGTCCCCGGAGCTGGTCGTCATTGACCTCTGGCTCACGCCATCAACGTTACGGGCTGGTAACCCGGAGTCGTCGTACATCTGCACCTTTGATTCACTTTCGGTATGCCGGTGATCGCCTCCGAGGAGCTTTTCGCCCCTGTGGGGCGGGAGGTGGAGCTCTGCTATCAGACGTTCGGTACCCCCGAGAACGATCCGTTGCTGCTGGTCATGGGGCTGGGCGGGCCGATGACGTGGTGGGACGCGGAGCTGTGCCAGCTGCTCGCCGACCGCGGCTTCCACGTGATCCGCTACGACAACCGCGACTCGGGACGCTCCAGCCGGGGCGTCGGCCGGGTGACGCGGACCACGCTGCTCCGGGCCGCCGCGGGCCGGCGGGTGCGGGCGCCGTACTCCATGGCCGACCTGGCCGAGGACGCCTTCGGGCTACTCGACCACCTCGGGCTCGAGTCCGCGCACGTCTGCGGCGTGTCGATGGGCGGCATGATCGCCCAGACCATGGCGATCGCGCACCCGGAGCGGGTGCGCTCGTTGACCAGCCTCATGTCGAGCACCGGCAAGCGCACCGTCGGCTGGCAGCACCCCTCGCTGCTGCCGAACTTCCTGGGCCGGCGGGCGGGTCGTGCGGGCTACATCGAGGCGAGCGTCAAGACCTGGAGGATCATCGGCTCCCCCGGCTACCCGACCAGCCTGGAACGCACCCGCGCCCACGCCGCCGAGACCTACGACCGGGGGGTCACCTCCAGCGGCACGCTGCGCCAGATGGTGGCGGTCCTCACCCAGCCGAACCGCTCTCAGAAGCTGCGCGCGCTGAGGATGCCGACGCTGGTCGTGCACGGTCTCGACGACAAGATGGTGCACGTCTCCGGCGGTCGCGCCACCGCCGCGGCCGTTCATGGCGCCGAGCTGCTCCTCATCGACGGCATGGGCCACGACCTCCCCCCGGCTCTTTTCGAGACCTTCGCTGACGGCATCCGACGTACTGCCTCCCGCGCACGTTGACCCGGCGCAAACTTTGACCAAATTGCGTTGACCCGGCGCAAAGTTTGCGCCGGGTCAACGCCTTGGTCAGTCGGACAGGCGGTTCCCGGTGTCGGTGTCGAAGACGTGCACGTTGCGCGGGTCGGTGGTCACGAAGATCGTGTCGCCCTTGTGCACCGTGTCGCGCGCCGAGATCCGGACCACGACGTTGTTGGGCGTGCCCTCGACGTCACAGTTGCCGTAGATGAACTCGTCGGCGCCGAGCTCCTCGACGACCGTGACAGTGATGGGCAGACCACCCTCGGCGTTGGACACCAGCCGCCAGGCCTCCGGGCGCACGCCGACCGTGATGTTGCCGCTCATCTTCTTCGACGCGGTCGGGTCGACCGGGACGAGGTACTCCCCGATCTTGGCCTGGCCATCAGCGGCCTTGGCCTGGATCAGGTTCATCTGTGGCGAGCCGATGAAGCCGGCGACGAACAGGTTGACCGGCTTGTCGTAGAGATTCAGCGGGGTGTCGACCTGCATCAGCTCACCGAGGTTCATCACCGCCACCCGGTCGCCCATCGTCATCGCCTCGACCTGGTCGTGGGTGACGTAGACCGTGGTGACCCCCAGGTCGGCCTGGAGCTTGGCGATGTCGGTGCGGGTCGCCACCCGCATCTTCGCGTCGAGGTTCGACAACGGCTCGTCCATGCAGAACACCTGCGGGCTACGGACGATCGCGCGACCCATGGCCACCCGCTGGCGCTGACCACCCGAGAGGGCCTTGGGCTTGCGCTCGAGGTACTCCTCGAGCTGGAGGATCTTGGCGGCGTCGGCCACCCGCTTCTTGCGTTCCTCCGCCGGCACCTTGGCCATCTTCAGGGCGAACCCCATGTTGTCCGCCACGGTCATGTGGGGATACAGGGCGTAGTTCTGGAAGACCATCGCGATGTCGCGGTCCTTGGGCGGCATGTTGGTGATGTCGCGGTCGCCGATGAAGATCTTTCCCTCGTTGACCTCCTCCAGCCCCGCGAGCATCCGCAGGGTCGTGGACTTGCCGCAACCGGATGGTCCGACGAGGACCATGAACTCCCCGTCGCCGATCTCGAGGTCGATGCCGGGCACCGCGGGCTTGTCCGCCCCTGGATACCAGCGCTGTGCCTTTTCGAAAGTCACTGTGGCCATGTTGATGTGCTCCCTTCACCGGCAGGTACGTGCCGGACGATCCGTAGTGAAGTGACGCGGATCACCCTAGGGGGCTCTGACGGGTTCGCGGAAGGCGTCTCTCTGGGTAGACCGGGTTGACGTCCGTGGCCGGGCGTGGGAGCGTTCCCACGGATGTGACCCACGTTACAGAAACGTTATCCGCAGTTATTGACCGCCTCGGGAGTAAGCGTTTACATGCTCGTTACGGAGCGGGCAGCGGTCGAGGGAAACGACACAACCTGCTGACCAAAGAGGAGAGGAAAAGGCATGCGAACACGCAACACGCGTCGAGTGGCGGCCCTGGCGGCCGCGGTGCTGGGCGCGGGGCTTGCTCTGGCGAGCTGTGCCGATGACGACGAGGGCGGCGGTTCCGCGAGCGGAACCTGGCCCGGAGCCGACAAGACCGAGTGTGCGGACCTGGAGCAGCTCGCCGACTTCGGCGACCTGTCGGGCAAGGAGGTTGGTGTCTACACCTCCATCGTGGCCCCTGAGGACCAGGCCCAGAAGGACTCCTACAAGCTCTTCACCACGTGCACGGGAGCCAAGGTCACCTACGAAGGCTCCAAGGAGTTCGAGGCCCAGCTGCCGGTGCGTGTCCAGGCCGGCAACCCCCCGGACATCGCCTTCGTCCCGCAGCCCGGACTGCTGAAGACCCTGGTCGCGACCGGCAAGGTCGTCGAGGCCCCGTCGCAGACCGCCGACAACGTCGATGAGTTCTTCGGCGAGGACTGGAAGGCCTACGGCAGCGTCGACGACAAGTTCTACGCCGCTCCCCTGGGCGCCAACGTCAAGTCGTTCGTGTGGTACTCGCCGTCGATGTTCGCCGACAGCGGCTGGGAGATCCCCGAGACCTGGGACGACATGCTCGCCCTGTCCGACACCATCGCGGCCAGTGGCATCAAGCCGTGGTGCGCCGGCATCGAGTCCGGTGAGGCCACTGGTTGGCCGGCCACCGACTGGCTCGAGGACGTGCTGCTCCGCTCGGCCGGTCCCGATGTCTATGACGACTGGGTCAGCCACGACGTCGCGTTCAACGACCCGGCGATCGCCACCGCGCTCGACGAGGTCGGCGGCATCCTGAAGAACGACGCCTACGTCAACGGCGGCATCGGCGACGTGAAGTCGATCGCCACCACGGCGTTCCAGGAGGGCGGCCTGCCGATCCTCGACGGCAAGTGCGCCATGCACCGCCAGGCGGGCTTCTACGCCGCCAACTGGCCGGAGGGCACCGACGTGTCCGAGAACGGCCAGGTCTTCGCGTTCTACCTGCCGGCCATGAGCGAGGACTTCGGGCGACCGGTCCTCGGTGGCGGTGAGTTCGTGACGGCGTTCTCCGACAACCAGGAGGTGCAGGCTCTCCAGACCTACCTGTCGACCGACGTGTGGGCCAACGAGAAGGCCAAGGCCACACCGGGCGGCGGCTGGGTGAGCGCCAACAAGGGCCTCCAGGTGGAAAACCTGGTCAGCCCGATCGACCAGCTCTCCGGCCAGATCCTTCAGGACCCGGACGCAGTGTTCCGCTTCGACGGCTCGGACCAGATGCCGGGCGAGGTGGGCGCCAACTCCTTCTGGAAGGAGATGACTGCCTGGATCACCGGTCAGAGCACCGAGGACACCCTCGATCACATCGAGAGTTCCTGGCCGGCATCCTGAACCACGCCTGACTCGACCCGCGTCCCGGCCGGCCTTGTGCCGGCCGGGCCGGGCCGGGCCGGGCTCGCGCAGCGCGCACTAGACAGGAGAGCCGCTGCGTCCCATGATCGGCCCCGGCGGCGGCCCAGCCGCACGACACCTCAGGAGTGTCCATGTCTGCAGGTGAGAAGTTCGTCCAGCTGCTGATCTGCGTCGCCGTCTTCTTCAGCGTCGTCGCAGTGATTCTGCTTGCGACCTCGAAGCTCCGGTCGCGCAGCGGCGAGCGGATCCAGTTCGTCGTCTTCGTGTTGCCCGCCATCGCGCTCATCGCGCTGGGTCTGCTGTATCCCGCCGTCAATACGATCTACTCGTCGTTCAAGAACAACACCGGGACCGAGTTCGTCGGCCTGGACAACTACCACACGGTCTTCACCGACACCCAGCAGCTCAAGGTGCTCCGCAACACCGCCATGTGGGTGGTGCTGGTGCCCACGCTCTCGACGTTCATCGGCCTCGTCTACGCCATCCTGGTCGACCGCTCCCGGTTCGAGAAGTTCGCCAAGTCGCTGATCTTCCTGCCGATGGCCATCTCGCTGGTCGGCGCGTCGATCATCTGGAAGTTCGTCTACGACTACAAGGACAAGACCAACGACCAGATCGGCCTGGCCAACCAGATCCTCAAGTCGCTCGGCTTCGACACCTACCAGTTCCTGCTGACCGAGCCGTGGAACAACCTGTTCCTGATCGTGATCATGATCTGGGTCCAGGCCGGTTTTGCGATGACGATCCTCTCCGCCTCCATCAAGGCGATCCCCGAGGACATCGTCGAGGCAGCCCGTCTCGACGGCGTCAGCGCGCTCAAGATGTTCCGGTTCATCACGATCCCGAGCATCCGGCCGTCCCTGATCGTCGTCCTCACCACGATCACGATCACCACGCTCAAGGCCTTCGACATCGTGCGAACGGCCACGGGCGGCAACTTCGACACCAGCGTGCTGGCCTACGAGTTCTACGTGCAGAGCTTCCGCTCGAACAATGCCGGCCTCGGCGCGGCACTCGCCACGGTGATCTTCATCCTGGTGCTACCCGTCGTCGTCTACAACGTCCGTCAGATGCGCAAGCTGGAGGCACGATGACCATCGCAGACCCCGACGCCTCCGTCGAAAGCGTCGTCGCGCAGGAGTCCGCCTCCGCTACCGCCAAGAAGAAGCTGTCGTCCCCGTCCGCCTCCATCTTCGCCGTGGTCATCGCCTTCCTGTGGACGTTGCCCACGGCAGGGCTGCTGATCTCGTCGTTCCGCCCCGAGGACGACGTCAAGACGTCCGGCTGGTGGACCGGGCTCACGGGCCCGTACACCTTCGAGAACTACCGCTCGGTGCTGAAGGGCACCGACGTCGACCTGGCGACGTACTTCATCAACACGATCGTGATCACGATCCCCTCGGTGCTGATCCCGATCTCGCTGGCGGTGCTGGCGGCCTACGCGTTCGCCTGGATGAAGTTCCCCGGTCGCGACTTCCTGTTCGTCGCCGTCTTCGCCCTCCAGATCGTGCCGATGCAGGTGACGATGATCCCGCTGCTGAAGCTGTACGTGGATCCGCACATCGGTGGCTTGCACTTCCAGCCGCTGGCCGGCGGCGAGGCGCCCGGTGGCGGTTTCTACACGATCTGGCTCTCGCACTCGATCTTCGCGCTGCCGCTCGCGATCTACCTCCTGCACAACTTCATGTCGCAGATCCCGGGTGAGCTGATCGAGTCGGCGCGCGTCGACGGAGCCGGGCACGTGCAGATCTTCAGTCGGATCATGCTCCCGCTGATGGGACCGGCGATCGCGGCGTTCGGGATCTTCCAGTTCCTCTGGGTCTGGAACGACCTGCTGGTGGCGCTGGTCTTCGGCGGCGGCAGCCTCGACGTCTCGCCACTCACCGTGCGGCTGGCCGAGCTGTCCGGCACGCGCGGCCAGGACTGGCACCTGCTGTCGGCCGGCGCCTTCGTGTCGTTGATCGTCCCCCTGATCGTCTTCCTGTCGCTGCAGCGCTACTTCGTGCGCGGGCTGCTGGCCGGAAGCGTCAAGGGGTGACCGTCAGGTCCGCCGCCGAGTTCTTGATGTGCTCCGTGAGCCAGTGCAGGGACGCCTTGGGCGTCCGGGTCTGATCCTGCGGATCGACGTGCACGATGCCGAAGGTCTTGGTGTAGCCCTCGGCCCACTCGAAGTTGTCCAGAAGGGTCCAGACGATGTACGCGCGGACGTCCGCCCCGGCATCCCGAGCCCGGAGGGTGGCAGTGATGTGGTCGCGCAGGTAGGCGATGCGGTCCTGGTCATCGACGGTGCCCGCCGAGCCGGGGACGAGGACGTCGTCCGGGTAGGCCGCACCGTTCTCGGTGACCAGGATGGGCAGACCGCTCCGACGGTGGGTGTCGACCAGGACCTCCTGCAGGCCGGCCGCGTCGACCTCCCAGCCGATGTCGGTGCGGGGCTCGCGGACCACGAACGACACGGGCCGGGCGCCGGGGTAGGCCTCCGCCTCGGGGTGCGGCTTCGCGCCGGCGTCGGGTGCCGCGGTTCGGAACGGCGTGTAGTAGTTCACGCCCAGCCAGTCGGCCGAGCCGCGGACGATGTCGAGGTCGCCGTCCCGGACGACTCCGGGGTCGGCCAGTTCGGGTGCCACGGCGAGCAGCCGGTCGTCGTACTTGCCGTCGACCAGCGGGCCGAGCCACACCCGGTTGCGCAGGGCGTCGAGGTCGTCGGTGGCAGCCACGACATCGCCGTCCGCGGGATCCTCGGGCCAGAACGGCGCCAGGTTGAGCACGATGCCGACGTCGGTGGCACCGGCCTCGTGCAGCCGCGCCGCGGCCAGGCCGTGTCCGAGCAGGAGGTGGTGTGCCGCCCGGTGGGCCTTGCCACCCTCGCGTCGACCCGGCGCGTGCACCCCGGCGGCGTAGCCCAGGTAGGCCGCACACCAGGGCTCGTTGTGGGTGGCCCAGACGCGCACCCGGTCGCCGAGCCGGTCGTGGACGACCGTGGCGTAGTCGGCGAACGCCTCGGCGGTGTCGCGGTTCAGCCAGCCGTCCCGGTCCTCGAGCGCCTGCGGCAGGTCCCAGTGGAAGAGCGTGGCTGTGGGCGAGAGGCCGCGAGCCAGCGCCGCGTCGACCAGCCGGTCGTAGTAGTCCAGTCCCCGCGTCTCGACCCGGCCGACCCCGTCGGGCATGATTCGCGGCCAGGCGATCGAGAAGCGGTACCACCCCGCTCCCATGCCAGCCACGAGGTCAAGATCCTCCTCGTAGCGGTGATAGGAATCGCACGCCACCGAGCCGTCGAGCCCGTCGCGCACGGCCCCGGGGCGGGCCGCGAAGGTGTCCCAGATCGACGTGCCGCGGCCGTCCTCGGCCACCGCACCCTCGATCTGGTACGCCGCCGTGGCGACACCGAAGGCAAGGGTGGGTCCGCTGGGCAAGCTACTGGGCAGGTTGCTGGGCAGGTTGCTGGGCACCACGCCAACCTAGCCCACTTCGCGGGAGCGCTCCCACGATGACCGGAATCAAGGACGTCGCGCGTGAGCTGGAGATGTCCATCGCCACCGTCTCCCGGGCCCTGAGGGGGCTTCCCGGGGTCTCGGACGCGACCCGGGAGCGGGTCCAGAAGGCCGCACAGCAGCTCGGCTACGTCCCGTCGCCGAGCGCGGCGGGGCTGGCGAGCGGCCAGACCCGCACGGTCGCCGTCGTCGTGCCGTTCGTCACCCGCTGGTTCTACGCCTCGGTGGTGCAGGGCGCCGAGGAGGTGCTGCGGGAGAGCGGCTACGACCTCCTCCTCTACAACCTGGCCGGGTCGGCGGCGGCCCGGCACCGGGTCTTCGAGGGCGGTCGGCTGACCAAGCGGGTCGACGCCGTACTCGTGCTCAGCCTGCAGCCCACCGCCGTCGAGCTGACCCGGCTCAAGGCCCTGGACCGGCCGGTCACCTTCGTCGGGGCCGACGTGCCGGGCTGGGCGACGGTCCGCATCGATGACGAGCTCGCCGCGCGTACGGCGACCGAGCACCTCATCGAGCTGGGCCACCAGCGGATCGCCTACGTCGGAGGTCCGGGCGTGCTCGACTTCACCGCCCCCTTCGCGCGGCAGGCGGGCTACCGCGCCTCACTGCTGTCGGCCGGGCTGCCGCACGACCCGAGCCTCGAGGTCGACGGTGCGTTCACCCTGCCCGGCGGGACCGAAGCCGGCCGGCAGCTGCTGGTCCGCCCCGACCGTCCCCACGCCATCTTCGCCGCATCCGACGAGATGGCGATCGGGGTGCTCCGAGCCGCCCGGGAGCTCCACCTCCGGGTCCCCGAGGACGTGTCCGTGGTCGGCGTCGACGACCACGAGCTGGCCGCCTTCTTCGACCTGACGACGGTCGCGCAGCCGGTCCTCGAGCAGGGCCGAGTGGCGGCCCAGCAGGTCCTCGACGCGCTCGCCGCCTCGACCACCGAGGCGGGCTGGCACCCCGACCAGGTGATCCTGCCGACCACCCTGCTGCGGCGCGGCAGCACCGCTCCGCCACCGCCAGCCTGAGCGGACGCAAGCTCTGTGGAGACGTTAGGCTCCCCTGGTGGGCGACGGGGCGCCGGTCGGTGAGGCCAACATGGCCGACGTCGCCCGCGCTGCCGGAGTGTCGATCGCGACCGTGTCGCGAGCCCTGCGCGACGTCCCCGGGGTGAGCCAGCCGACCCGCGAGCGGATCCGACGCATCGCCCACGAGCTGTCCTACGTCGTCTCTCCGGAGGCCAGCGCGCTCTCCCGCGGGCAGACCGGCCGGGTCGCGATCGTCATGCCACACCTCGACGCGTGGTTCTACAGCGCGATGATCGCGAGCATGGCGCCGGTGCTCCGTGCCGCCGAGCTCGACATGCTCGTCTACCAGCTCGAGGGCGAGGTGGAGCGCACGCGCTTCCTGCATGAGCTGCCGGCCCGCCGCAAGGTGGACGCCGTCATCCTCACGGCACTGCCCATGGCTCAGGCCGAGATGGGGCGGCTCGACCTGCTGGGCGTGCACGTCGTGGTCGCCGGCGGCACGGTCCGCGACTACCCACACGTCATGGTCGACGACCTCGAAGCGGGCCGGACCGCCACCCAGCACCTCGTCGGCCTCGGTCACCGCCGGATCGCGATGATCCGCACCAGCGACACCGACGGCACCCCCTGGTCTTCCGACCTGCTCCGGGTGCAGGCGTGGCGCGAGACGCTCGAGGCGGCCGGGCTCCAGGCAGACGACCAGCTCCTCGTCACCGAGTCGTACGGCGTCGGCGCCGGTGCCCGCGCGATGGCGCGGCTGCTGGCGCTGGCCGAGCCACCCACCGCCGTGTTCGCCTACTCCGACGAGCTGGCCTTCGCCGCGATCGCCCACGCCCGCTCGGTCGGCCTACGCGTCCCTGAGGATCTCTCGGTGCTCGGGATCGACGGCCACCCGCTCAGCGAACTGTTCGGCGTCACCACCGTCGATCAGGACGTCTCGAGCCAGGGCCGGCTCGCCGCCGAGCTCGCCGTGCGGCTGGTGTCCGGCGAGGGCGAGGTCTCCGACGTGCACCTCCCGACCCGGCTCATCGACCGGGGTCTACGAGCGCGCTTGCCGCGAGCCTGCGAGCGGGAAGGGACCAGCGAGGAGGTTGAGGAGGCTCGGCTCAGACCTGAGCTTGCGAAGGGCTGAGCGAGCCGTCTCGAAACCTACGAGCGCACTTGCCGCGAGCCTGCGAGCGGGAAGCGAACAGCGAGGAGGTTAAGGAGGCTCGGCTCAGACCTGAGCTCGCGAAGGGCTGAGCGAGCCGTCTCGAAAACCACGGCTGCCGTCTAGTTCGCGGACCTGCCCGCCGCAGCCTTGGGTATCTCGCCGGCGTCCTCGAGGTCCACGGTGAGGTTCTCGCCGGTGCCAGGGTCGAACAGATGCATCTTCGACGTGTCGACCCAGATCTCGGCCTCGTCACCTTCCTTGATCTTCGTGGAGCCGGAGAGCCCGATGACGAGCTGGGTCCGCAGGGCTTCGCCGTCGAGGTCGCGCTCGAGCTGCTCGAGCTGCTCGCGCACCTCGGGCGGCGCCTCGAACGGCATGTAGGCGTAGGCCTCGTTGCCCAGCCACTCCACGACGTCGACCGTGGCCGTGAACGTCGACCCGCTGCCGGACTTGTCAACCACTGAAGCGTCCTCGAACGCCTCCGGCCGGATGCCCGCGATCAGCAGACCCTTGCCCTGGGCCTTCTCGGCCTTCTCCGGCGGGATCTCGACCTTGCCGAACGGCAGCTCCACGGTGTTGCCCTCGACCGTGGCGGGCAGGAAGTTCATGGGCGGCGAACCGATGAACCCGGCGACGAAGAGGTTGCCCGGGTTGCCGTAGAGCTCACGCGGCGTGGCCAGCTGCTGCAGCAACCCACGCTTCAGCACCGCGACCCGATCACCCAGCGTCATCGCCTCGGTCTGGTCGTGGGTGACGTAGACGGTCGTGATCCCCAGCTTCTTCTGCAACCGCGAGATCTCGCTGCGCATCTGGCCGCGGAGCTTGGCGTCGAGGTTCGACAGCGGCTCGTCGAAGAGGAACGCGTCGGCATCGCGCACGATGGCGCGTCCCATCGCGACCCGCTGGCGCTGACCGCCCGACAGGTTGCCCGGCTTGCGCTCCAGGTGCTCGTCGAGCTCGAGGGTCTTGGACGCCTCGCGCACCTTCTCGTCGATCGTCTTCTCGTCCGCCTTGGCCAGGCGCAGCGGGAAGGCGATGTTCTCGTAGACGCTCAGGTGCGGGTAGAGGGCGTAGTTCTGGAACACCATCGCCAGGTTGCGATCGCGCGGAGCCAGGTCGTTGACCACCTTGCCGCCGATGACCATCTCCCCCTCGGTGATGTCTTCGAGGCCCACGATCATCCGCAGGAGAGTGGACTTCCCGCATCCCGACGGTCCCACGAGAATCACGAACTCCCCGTCCGCGACGTCGATGCTGACGTCGTTCACGGCCGGGAAGCCGTCGCCGTACTTCTTGACGATGTTCTTCATCTCGATGGCAGCCATGGGTCAACCCTTCACTGCGCCGGAGGTCAGGCCGGCAACGATCTTGCGCTGGAAAATCAGGACGATGATGATGATCGGGATCGTCGAGACGACCGCTCCGGCAGCCAGCAGCGAGGCGGGCCGGTTGAACGGGTCGGAGCCGACGAAGAACGACAGTGCGGCGGGAATCGGGCGCGATCGCTCGGTCGAGGTCAGCGAGATCCCGAACACGAAGTCGTTCCAGGCGAAGAAGAACGTGAGGATCGCCGCCGTGAACACTCCAGGTGCCGCCAACGGGACGATCACCTTGCGGAACGCCTGCCACGAGGTGGCTCCGTCGACCTGCGCCGCCTGCTCCATCTCCCACGGGATCTCGCGGAAGAACGCCGACAGCGTCCAGATCGCCAGCGGCAGCGTGAAGGACATGTAGGGGATGATCAGCCCCGGCCAGGTGTCGTAGAGACCGAAGGCCCGCCACATGTCGAACAGCGGACCCACCAGCGAGACGACCGGGAACATCGCGATCGCCAGGGCCATGGTCAGCACGAACTTCTTGCCCGCGAACTCCAGTCGGGCGATGGCGTACGCCGCCAGCGTGGCGATGATGACCGAGAGCGCCGTGGCGATCAGGCTGATGCCGATCGAGTTGAGGATCGCCCGGCGGAACTGCTCGTTGTCCAGGACGTCCTTGTAGTTCTGCCAGCCGGCGCTGTCGCCGGAGGCCGGGAAGAATCCCGGGCTGCCGTTGGTGATCGCGGTCTCAGACTTGAACGACAGCGAGATGATCCACACGACCGGCAGCAGGCACCAGACGAGGATCAGCGCGCAGCCGATCACTGTTCCAACCTTCTGGCGCATGTCAGCCCTCCTGCCGTGCGGCCGCGAGATCGACCTTGAACAGCTTCACGATCAGCCACGCGATCACCAGGACCGACAGGAACAGGAGCACCGACAGCGCCGACCCGATCCCGAGCTGGAACTGCTCGATGGTCTGCCGGTAGGTGAGGAACGAGATCGACTCCGTGTTCACCGCGCCGGCCGTCATCACGAAGATGTTGTCGAAGATGCGGTAGGCGTCGAGGGCCCGGAACAGCACCGCCACCATGATGGCCGCGCGCATGTTGGGCAGGATCACCTTCCACAGCCGCTGCCACCAGGTCGCTCCGTCGACCTTGGCCGCCTCGATCATGTCCTCGGACACCTGCGCCAGCCCGGCGAGGAGCAGCAGGGACATGAACGGTGTCGTCTTCCAGATCTCCGAGACCATGATCGCGACCACGGCCGGCGTGGTCTCACCGAACCAGTTGAAGTCGGTGCCGATGAACGGCAGCCAGCCGTTGACGAAGCCGTTCTTGAAGCTGAACGCGAACTGCCACGCGAAGCCGGAGACGACGGTGATGATCCCGTAGGGGATCAGGATCGAGGTCCGGATCACTCCGCGGGCGAAGATCACCCGGTGCATGACCATGGCGAACACGAAGCCGATCACCAGCTCGACGCCCACCGTGACCAGCATGTAGAGCACCGTCACGCCGGTGGTCTTCCAGAACAGCGGGTCGGTCAGCGCCGTGAGGTAGTTGCTCAGTCCGACGAACTCCCGGTCCTCCGGAGCCGTCAGCGAGTAGTTGAAGGTCGAGAGGTACAGCGCCCGCAGCATCGGGAACGCCGTGACCACGAGCATCAGCACGATGGCCGGGGCCACCAGCTTCTGCCCCAGCCGGGTCTCGGCCCGGGCCCGGTCGCTGACCTCTGGTTTCTGCTCCCGCGCGCTCCGCGGGGCTTCCGTCACCGTGGTCACAGCAGTGCCTTCCCGTCGAGGACCTCGCGGAGGAACTTCGCCGACTCCTCGGGAGTCTTGTCAGGGTCGACCGAGGTCGGGGAGTGCCACACGCTCTGTACGGCGGCCGAGATGGTCGAGTAGTAGGCGCTCTTGGGCCGCGGCCCGCCGCCGTCCACGCTGGCGCTGAACAGGGCCAGCAGGTCGGCCGGATATGCCTCGGCGAGCTCGGGCGACTCGTAGGCCGAGGTGCGAGAGGGCATCAGGCCCTCGTTGACGGCCAGGTCGACCTGGGCCTCGGACGACGTCACGCAGCCGGCAGCCTCGAGCGCGAAGTCGGGATGCTTGGAGAAGGCGCCGACACCGATGTCGATCCCCCCGATCGGCGGCTTGGACTCCTCGCCCTCGATGGTCTCCGGGTAGCGGGCCCACCCCAGGTCGGCGAAGTCCTCCTCGGTGATGTCGCCGGTGTCGATGAGGCCCTTGTAGTTCTGGTAGACGAAGGTCCAGTTGGTCATGAACTCCCCGGCGCCCCCGAACATCTGGCCCAGGCTGGTGCCCTCGTTGGAGGTCGTCAGGTCAGGTTGCGCGGCCTTCGACGAGGCCAGCTTCTGGATGACAGCGGCGGCGTCGCGACCGGCATCGGAGTCGATGTCGATCTTCGCGTCCTTGCCGGCCTCGTTGTCCGAGATGATGTCGCCGCCAGCACCCTGGATGAGCGCGTTGATGAGCACGACGTACGCCTCGTACTTGTTGGCCTGGACGCCGACAGTGCCGCCGTTGTCAGAGGCAGCGTCGATGATCTGGTCCCAGGTGACCGGTTGGGTCATGTCGAGCCCGGCAGCCTCGGCGAGGGACTTGCGGTACCAGAGGACCTGCGTGTTGGCCCACTGCGGAAAGGCGTAGACCCCGTCGTCCCAGGTGACGGTGTCGGCCGCACCCTCCAGGACGTCGTCGTCGGTGGCCTCGCTCGCGGTCTCCTCGGGGAGCTGCTCCAGCCACTTGGCGTTGGCGAACTCTGCGACGAAGACGGGGTCGAGGCTCATCAGGTCCGTCGACGAGTCCTTGGCCGCGAGCCGCCGTGCGAGCTGGGTGCGCTGGTCGGTCGCCCCGGACGGCAGCAGCTGGATCTCGATGTCGTACTGGTCGGTGCTGCAGGACTTGGCGAGCGCGGTCAGGGTGTCCACCCCGTCGGGGTTCACGTACCAGTTCAGGGTCGGCTTGCCCGACCCTCCCGAGCACGCGCTCAGCCCCGCGCAGAAGAACACCGCCACGGCGCCCATCGACAAGCCACGTCGTGATCGAAACCTCGTCGCCACACCCGAGCTCCGCTGTGCTTGTGGCTGAGTCATGCGCGCCCTCCCGAATGGGTCCCGTACAACCACATCTAGTGGTTGAAGGCACGATCTGTCCACCCTTGACCCCGCGAGCGACCGCGCCGGCCTCCGCAGGGAGGCACCGTCAGAGGTGCTTGCGCTCCACGCTGACGCCGCCCCAGATCGCGACGCCCTTGATCCGCACCACGGGTGAGCTCTCGTCCAGGGTGGCGTCCACCAGGCCGGACGGGCCGGAGTAGCCGCCCATGATCCCGGTGCCCTCCATCTGCACGCGGGTGGACGGTCCCACGATGACCTGGGCGCCGCCCATGAAGGCGTTGATCGTGATGACGACCTCGGGGGCCGCGAACTTCGCGCGCCGCAGGTCGAGCTCGGCGCCGCCCATCAAGGCCAGGATCGTCATCTGCTTCGGGACCACCCACACGCCCTTGCGGCTCAGCCCGCTCAGGATCGCGAAGTGGCTCTCCTTGTCGGCGCCCGGCACCACGTCGGGCGACGCGGCGGCAGGTCTGACGACCGGCCGCTGGTGCGGGTGCGCCGGCAGGTCGAGGGTGATCGGGACCAGGTCGGCGTAGGTGCGCGCGGCGTACGTCGCCTCGAGCCGCTGGTCGAGCTCGTCCATGTCGAGCCGGCCCTCCCCCGCGGCCTCGCGCAGGATCTCGGCGACCTGGTGCCGCTCGGTGTCGGAGATGCGCAGCCGGGTCGGGTCGGCACCACCGCCCGGCTGTTGAAGCTCACCCGCCATGGGCACAGCCTAGGTGTTCTGTCCGGGGACGTTGGGCACGAGGTCGATGGGTGACTTGCCCTTGAGCGAGCTGTGTCCGCGGTGGTGATTGTAGGTGTGCAGCCAGCCGGGGTACGCGGCTGCGCGTTCGGCTTCTGAGCGGTACTCCATGGCGTAGGCCCATTCCTCGAGCAGGGTGCGGTTGAACCGTTCGACCTTGCCGTTGGTCTGGGGTCGGTAGGGGCGGGTCCGCTTGTGCTTGATCTTTCGGCCCATCGCCTTGGCCCAGAGCCGGGATCGGTAGGCGTTGCCGTTGTCGGTGAGCACGGCCTTGATGGTGATGCCGTGCGCTCTGAAGAACCTCACCGCACGCTTCCAGAACGCCACCGCGGTCTCCTTGCGCTCATCGGCGTGGATCTCGGAGTAGGCCAGCCGGGAGTGGTCATCGACCGCGTGGTGCAGGTAGGCGTACCCGGCGGGCTTCCGGTTCTTGTTGTGCCTGCCGACCTGGAGCCCGCGGAACCGCCAGCCGCCACCATCGGGGATCCGGCCGAGCTTCTTGACATCGACGTGGACCAGGTCACCGGGGGCGGCATGGACATAGGAGTTCTTGCCGGTCCGGCTGGTCTTGATCCTGGTCCCGGTCGCCGGGTCGGTCCACTTCAACCGCGGGCACCGGTAGCGCTGGAGCACCTTGTGGACCGTGGAGGGGTTCAGCCCCAGGTGGTAGGCAATCCTGGCCGGCCCCCACCGCCGCGTGACCCGCAGACCTACGATGCGTCGCTCGACCCGGCGCGGCAGCTGCCATGGTGAGCGCTGTGGTCGCGACGACCGATCCCTCATGTCAGCGCGAGTCGGCACCCGCCCCGCGGCCTGGACCTGCCGGAACCGGGCGACCCAGCGCCGCACCGTGGTGATCGAGATCGAGAACCGCTCAGCCGCCAGCGCCTGAGTCCAGCCGCCCACGACGACCAGCCGAGCCATCTTCAGTCGCCCACCCTCGCTGAGGGTCGCGTTAGCGTGTGCCATGAAGGCCTCCTTGGTGAGATGTGGTGTTTCGCTGCTTCACACCTCACCGGAGGCCTTCACCCATCTACAGGAGCCCCGCCGTACCTAACGTCCGTGGTCAGAACACCTAGGACGGGAGAGGTCGGTCGCGTTTGCACAGGACACCGAGCCCCGGGTGCCTGGGCACCCGGGGGCTCGGTGTGGCCCTCAGTGCCCGTGCGCCCACCGCAGAGCGTCGGCACGAGCGGCACGAGCGGCGCGCTCGGCTTCCGCGGCACGGTCGTGGGCGGCGCGCAGGGCGGCGGTCGGGTGCCCGGCCGTCCGGTGCACGCGTCGCAGGCGCAGCGCCGCGGCTTGCTCGGCCCGGGCCTTGGCGGCCCGCTCGACGGCGTCCGGGGACCTCGGGGACTGCGTCGGCGGCAGTGAGGTCTTCGCGGGGGGCCGGCCCGCCCGGTCAGGTTCGGACGCCTGCTCGGTGCCGCAGGCTGTGGCGGCGAGGGCAAGCCCGGCGATGGCGGCAGCGATGCCGATACGTGAGGTCGTGCTCTTGATGTTCATGGCAGGTCCTTCTCGGTGTGGGTGGCGGGCAGCGCTGGTGCGGTCAGCACACAGATCCGTGGAGCCGTCCGGGGATACGTCCGCGTCGGGGTCCGAGGTCGTGCTCACCGGCGCCGCGCGACACAGCGGCCCAGGGTGTGGAGCCGGTGCCAGGACCCGGCGGGTGGCCGGGTCCTGGCACCGGGTCAGGGGAGCAGGTCCGGGAACTTCTGCGAGCCGGAGGAGGGCGCGCTCGACTCGTGACCGCGCGCCCAACGCTTGGCGTCGGCACGCTCCGCGCGCTCCCGCTGAGTCCGTGCCTCGAGCTCGCCCTCGAGCTCGGCAGCCCGCGGCGAGCCGTGGTGCTGCTGCTGGCTGGACTGCTTGATCGAGCCGGCCGGGTCGGCGGTCGTCTCGGAGCCGCACGCGGCGGCACCGAGGCACAGAGCGGCGAAGGTCGCCCCGAGCGCGACGCGGGTGGTGCTGGTGAGGGTGGTCGTGATGTTCATGGCAAGTCCTTCTCGGTGTAGTGGTGGACCGCTGGTGCGGTCACCACACAGATCCGCAGGGCCGCCCGGGGATACGTCCGCGTAGAAGTCGGGGGCGTGGAGCCCGCTCGTGGGCGGGCGCGGCACCGCCAGCGCGGAGACGGCGGCGTACGCTTTCCGGTCGTGACCGAGGCTGAGTTCCGCTACTCCGACCTGCTGCCGATCGGCCCGGACGAGACGCCGTACCGGCTCGTCACGACCGAGGGCGTGTCGACGTTCGAGGCCGTGGTCGACGGCCAGAGCAGGAGCTTCCTCCAGGTCGCGCCCGAAGCGATCCGAAGACTGACCGCCGAGGCGATGCACGACATCGCGCACTACCTGCGGCCGGCACACCTCGAGCAGCTGCGCCGGATCATCGACGACCCGGAGGCGTCGGGGAACGACCGGTTCGTCGCGCTGGACCTGCTCAAGAACGTCAACATCTCCGCGGGCGGTGTCCTCCCGATGTGCCAGGACACCGGCACCGCGATCGTGATGGGCAAGAAGTCCGAGGGCGTGCTCACCGGCGCGGACGACGGCGACGCCATCTCGCGGGGGGTGTACGACGCCTACACCAAGCTCAACCTGCGCTACTCCCAGCTGGCGCCGCTGACCACGTGGGAGGAGAAGAACACCGGCACCAACCTGCCGGCGCAGATCGAGATCTACGCGACCGAGGATCACGGCCGGCCCGAGTACAAGTTCCTCTTCATGGCCAAGGGCGGCGGCTCGGCCAACAAGTCCTTCCTCTTCCAGGAGACGAAGGCGGTCCTGAACCCCACGCGGATGCTGCAGTTCCTCGACGAGAAGATCCGCTCGCTGGGGACCGCCGCCTGCCCGCCGTACCACTTGGCCGTGGTGATCGGCGGTACGTCGGCGGAGTTCGCGCTCAAGACCGCGAAGTACGCCTCGGCGCACTACCTCGACCACCTCCCGACCGAGGGCACGATGGCCGCGCACGGCTTCCGTGACCTCGAGCTGGAGGAGGAGGTCTTCAAGCTGACCCAGTCGTTCGGGATCGGCGCGCAGTTCGGCGGCAAGTACTTCTGCCACGACGTGCGCGTCGTCCGGCTCCCGCGCCACGGCGCCTCGTGCCCCGTCGCGATCGCGGTGTCGTGCTCGGCGGACCGGCAGGCGCTCGGCAAGATCACCGCGGAGGGCGTCTTCCTCGAGCAGCTCGAGACCGACCCGGCGCACTACATGCCCGAGGCTGGGGTGAGCGAGGACGTCTCAGGTGGCGAGGTCGTGGAGATCGACCTCAACCGGCCGATGTCCGACATCCTGGCCGAGCTGACCAAGCACCCGGTCAAGACCCGGCTCTCCCTGACCGGGCCGCTGGTGGTGGCGCGCGACATCGCGCACGCCAAGATCAAGGAGCTGCTCGATGCAGGCGAGGAGATGCCGGCCTACCTGCGCGACCACGCGGTCTACTACGCCGGCCCGGCGAAGACCCCCGAGGGCTACGCGTCCGGCTCGTTCGGGCCCACCACCGCCGGCCGGATGGACTCCTACGTCGAGCAGTTCCAGGCCGCCGGAGGGTCCATGGTGATGCTGGCCAAGGGCAACCGCTCCAAGGTGGTCACCGAGGCCTGCCACGCCCACGGCGGGTTCTACCTGGGCTCGATCGGCGGCCCCGCCGCCCGGCTGGCGCAGGACTGCATCAAGTCGGTGTCGGTCCTCGAGTACGAGGAGCTCGGCATGGAGGCGGTCTGGAAGATCGAGGTCGAGGACTTCCCGGCGTTCATCGTGGTCGACGACAAGGGCAACGACTTCTTCACCGACCCGTCTGGGACGGTGACCGTTCCGGTCACCGGCATCAGGGTGCGCTCGGCCGAGTGAGACCAGTCAGCCGGGCCCCTTGACGCCGACCCGTCAGCGGTGGCTGTCCGTCAGCTCTCGCTCCGTGGTGCGCTCCGGCTGCCCGGCCGTCTGTGGGACCGTCTGCGGCGACAGGGCCACTCCCGTGGCCTTGGTGAAGCCTCCGTCGACGGACAGTCGTCCGGCGCCTGCAGCGACGAGGCCGAGCGCGAGCGCGCCGATCAAGGCGACCAGCTCCCAGCCGCCCTCGTTGACGAAGATCTCGGTGCCGCGGTGGGTGAACCAGAACGCGCCGAGCATGTCGCCGACGACGAGGACGCCGACCAGCCGGGTGAACAGCCCGAGGACGAGCAGGCCGCCACCGACCAGCTCGACGAAGGTCGCGTAGTACGCCGCCGCGAGCGGGGCGGGGATGCCCATCGAGTCGAAGCCTGTGGCGGTGCCCTGGATTCCCTGGCCGTCGAACTTCTGCCAGCCGTGGGCGATCAGCACCACGCCGAGTAGCACGCGAGTGGCCAGCAGGGCCAGGTCCTGGACGGGTGTGGAGACGGTCTTGCTGAGCAGGTTGCGCACGATGCTGCCTTCCGAGAGAGGTAGTTGATCGTTCACTCACAACCGTAGGCTTGCCACATGAAAGATCCATGAGAGATCCATGAGAACGGAACGTTCCGGACGCTGAAGGGTTCCCGACGGCGATGCCCGGGCGGAGCGTGTGGGTCATGCGTTCTCTCGGGAGGGCCGTGCTGGCCCTCGCAGCTGTCCTGTCCATCCTGCTCACCACCGGCGGTCCGGCCCACGCGGACTCCAGCTGGAGCGGCACCCTCACCCAGGCGATCGACCACGTCCCGGTCGCAGGCGAGGACCGCACCGGCTATGACCGCGACCTCTTCCACCTGTGGATCGACGCCGACGGCGACGGGTGCGACACCCGCGCGGAGGTGCTGATCTCGGAGGCCGAGGACGCACCAACGGTCGGCTCCGGCTGCTCGCTGTCCGGTGGGCGCTGGTACTCCTACTACGACGGCGTCTCGCAGACCTCGGCCTCCGCGCTCGACATCGACCACGTCGTCGCCCTCGCCGAGGCGTGGGACTCAGGCGCCCGGTCGTGGACGGCGTCCCGACGTGAGGCCTACGCCAATGACCTCGGCGACAGCCACACGCTCGTGGGCGTCACCGCGTCGCTCAACCGGAGCAAGGGCGACCAGGATGTCGCGGAGTGGCTGCCACCGATCAACCACTGCCGCTACCTGAAGGACTGGCTGACGGCGAAGATCCGGTGGGGCCTGAGCCAGGACTCGGGCGAGAAGGCAGCGCTGGAGGACGTCGCGTCAGGTTGCACCAACTCGACGATCACGGTGACCGTCGTCTCGTGATGCCCGGGAACCTCTGCCGGGTCGCAGTCCGTTAGACCAGACAACCGACCTTGGAGGACCCATGCAGTGCCCCACCGACGGAGCCACGCTCACCATGAGCGAGCGCAGCGGCATCGAGATCGACTACTGCCCCACGTGCAGAGGCGTGTGGCTCGACCGCGGCGAGCTCGACAAGATCATCGAACGCTCGCTCACCCAAGCGCCGCCGGCCCCTGCCGCACCCGCCGCAAGCGTGCAGCAGGGCTATGACCGCAGCTACGACCGCGGCCACGAGCGCGGCTACGACCAGCGCGGTCAGGGCGCGCCGTACAGGAAGAAGAAGAAGGAGAGCTGGCTCAGCGAGCTCTTTGACTGACCCGTCCTCGGGCCCGCCGGACAGCGCCTGACACGCTGGTCGGGTGACGCCCGAGGTGGAGTACGTCGAGGTCGCGCGGGCGGAGACCGAGCGCGGCGAGCTGGTCCTGCGCGAGCGGCGGCCCGTCGACGGCGGGCCGACGTCGCTGGAGCTGCGGGCCAACGGCGTGTTCGTGATGGACACCGTCGAGGTCAGCACCGAGCGGGCGATGGCCCGCGCCGCGCTCGAGCTCGTCGACGAGCCGCGCGCCGTGGTGCTCGGCGGTCTCGGGCTCGGCTACACGATGCACGAGCTGCTCGCCGACTCCCGCGTGGAGAAGTGCGTGGTGGTCGAGATCGAGCCCGCGCTGGTCGAGTGGCTGCGCGCCGGGCTGGTGCCGGACGGGCCGACGCTGCTGGCGGACGAGCGGGTCACCGTCGTGGTCACCGACATCGTGATGGCCCTGGCCGAGGCCCGTGAGGCGTCCTACGACCTGATGCTGCTGGACGTCGACAACGGCCCGGGCTACCTCGTGCACGCCGCCAACGCGGCGCTCTACGAGCCGCCGGCGCTCACCGACGCGCGGCGGGCGCTGCGGCCGGGTGGGGCCCTGGTCGTGTGGTCGGCCGCGGAGGCGCCCGAGCTCGGGGACGCGCTGCGGTCCGTGTTCGGCGCCGTCGAGGCCCAGCCGCTCGCCGTACGCCTGCAGGACCGGGACGAGCACTACTGGCTCTACGTCGCCCGGGGCTGAACCAGCTCCACGAACGCGTCCGCCCCCTCTACCGACACGTCGTACGGCGGCCGGACGAGGTCCTCGGGCGCCAGCACCAGCCGGATGTTGGTGGCCAGCGCGCCGCTGCGCGCGTAGCGCACCTGACCGTCGGCCCGGTAGCCCACCTTGCGGCTGACCCCGAGCGACTCCGGGTTGTCACTGAACGCCCCCGACGTGACCTCCTCGAACCCGAGGTGGTCGAAGCACAGCACACAGATCGCCTGCCGCATCAGCGTGCCGATCCCGCGTCCGTGGAACTCGTGCCCGAGCCAGGAGCCGGTCTCGCCGGTGCGCGTCACGGGAAAGTCGCGTGTGCTCACCCCCTGGACACCGACGAAGAGGCCCTCGTGCCAGACGCCGAGGTCGAGCGACCAGCTGTCGGGCGAGAGGGTGGCACGGTTCAGCCAGTGGTACTGCATGACGGCCCGTTCCAGGTCCGCGCCCTTCGGCTCGGTCCACGGCACGTAGAACGGCATCCGGTCGGGATCGTGGATCCCCGCGTGTGCGACCGCGAGCACCTCCGGGAAGTCGGTGTCCCGCAGCACCCTCATCACCAGCGGTCCGCACGTGACCCGAAGCGCGAACGGCGGCCACATCTCAACGACGTCCATGCGACGAGCGTCATGGACCGGGCCGACAACGGCAAACGCGATTTCGAACGGGTTCGATGGGTAAGTTCACAGGGTGAGCGACTACCGCACCGAGCACGACTCGATGGGCGAGATCCAGGTGCCTCGCGAGGCCCTGTGGCGAGCCCAGACCCAGCGGGCTGTCGAGAACTTCCCGATCAGCGGTACGCCCATCGAGCCGGCGCTGATCCACGCGATCGGCGAGGTGAAGGCCGCGGCCGCGAAGGTCAACGGCGCCCTCGGCGTCCTCGACGCGGGGCCGGCGGCGGCGATCGAGGGCGCGGCCCGGGAGGTCGCTGCCGGCGAGCACGACGACGCGTTCCCGATCGACGTCTTCCAGACCGGCTCCGGGACCAGCAGCAACATGAACGCCAACGAGGTGATCGCCTCGCTTGCGGGTCGGGCCGGGGTCGAGGTGCACCCCAACGACCACGTCAACGCCTCCCAGTCGTCCAACGACACCTTCCCGACCGCGATCCACGTGGCCGCGTCGCGGGAGGTGACCGGCGACCTGCTCCCCGCGATCGACGTACTCGCGACGTCGCTGGAGGCCAAGGCGACCGAGTTCGCCGGCCTCGTGAAGTCCGGTCGCACGCACCTCATGGACGCGACCCCGGTGATGCTCGGCCAGGAGTTCTCCGGGTACGCCGCCACGGTGCGCTACGCCGCCGAGCGCCTCGAGTCGGTGCTGCCCCGCGTGCGGGAGCTGCCGCTGGGCGGGACCGCGGTCGGCACCGGCATCAACACGCCGCCCGGCTTCCCCGAGCAGGTGATCGCCGCCCTGTCGGAGTCCACCGGAGAGCCGTTCACCGAGGCGCGCAACCACTTCGAGGCCCAGGGCACCCGCGACTCGCTGGTCGAGCTGAGCGGCGTCCTGAAGACCTACGCCGTCGGCCTGACCAAGATCTGCAACGACCTGCGCTGGATGGCGTCCGGCCCGACCACCGGGCTGGCCGAGATCCACCTCCCCGACCTGCAGCCGGGCTCGAGCATCATGCCCGGCAAGGTCAACCCGGTGCTGCCGGAGGCCACGCTCATGGTGTGCGCGCAGGTGGTCGGCAACGACGCGGCCGTGACCGTCGCAGGCGCCAGCGGCGCGTTCGAGCTCAACGTCGCGATGCCGGTGATCGCCCGCAACGTCCTGGAGTCGGTCCGCCTCCTCGCCTCCAGCTCGAGGCTGCTGGCCGAGCGCTGCGTCGACGGCATCACCGCGGACACCGACCGGATGCGCCAGTACGCCGAGTCCTCGCCCTCGGTGGTCACCCCGCTCAACAAGTACGTCGGCTACGAGGCCGCGGCCAAGATCGCCAAGCAGGCACTGGCCGACGGAGCCACCATCCGTGAGACCGTCCTCAAGCTCGGCTACGTCGAGCGCGGCGAGCTCACCGAGGAGCAGCTCGACAAGGCGCTCGACGTCGAGTCGATGACACACCCGTGACGTGTCGCTGAGCGGTCCCGGCTCAACGGCTCAGTAGAAGCCCTGGCTCTGGCTGTGACCCCACGCCGAGCACGGCGAGCCGTAGCGGTCCTGGATGTAGCCGAGCCCCCAGCGGATCTGCGTGACCGGGTTGTCCTCCCAGTCGTCGCCGGCCGAGGACATCTTGGAGCCGGGCAGGGCCTGCGGGATGCCGTAGGCCGAGGAGTTGGGGTTGTCGGCGTGGACGTTCCAGTTCGACTCGCGCGTCCACAGCGAGTCGAGGCAGCCGAACTGGTCGTCGCCCCAGCCGTACGACGACAGGAGGGCTCGGGCGATGTCGCGCGGGTCCTCGTCGGAGAGGTCCTCGGTGCGGGACATCGTGTTGCCGGCACCCAGCGAGAGGGTGTCCTTCTTCAGCGGGTCGGCCTTGGCCCGGCTGTCCGAGCGGGTGACCAGCGACTGTGCGCGGTCAGCCGCGGTGACCTCGGCCTCGGCCTCGGCCTCGGTCTGGTCGCCGGTCCCGGACAACAGGTCGGAGGTGCGGGCAGCGGCCGTGCCGAGGTCGGCCACGCTGGTGGTCGAGGAGTCCCGCCCGTCGTCGGAGTTGAGCGAGAGCGAGAGCGAGCCGCTGCCGACGGCGAAGCCGGTCGCCACGACCGCCATCGACGAGAGCGTCAGCGAGGTCTTCAGCGCGGCCCGGGGCGCGCGTCGAGCCCTGGAGGCACGGTGCTTCGGTGCCTGTGGCTGGGACGACGACACGGATAAGGGCCTTTTCGCAGGTGACGAGGGCGCTAGGTCTGAGCGCTGGGCAACCCGGCTACCTTGCCCGAGACCGGAAGTGGTTGCAAACCGAACGACGCAAGCCTGTGCGTTCGGATGACACAGGAGTCACAGCAGCCACACGAGTCCCAGGCGTCGGGCTCAGAGGGTGACGTTCTCGAGCATCTCGGTCACCAGCGCCGCGATCGGCGACCGCTCGGAGCGGGTCAGCGTCACGTGGGCGAACAGGGGGTGCCCCTTGAGCTTCTCGACCACGGCGACCACGCCGTCGTGGCGGCCCACCCGCAGGTTGTCGCGCTGGGCGACGTCGTGAGTGAGCACGACCTTCGAGCCGGCGCCGATCCGGGAGAGCACGGTCAGCAGCACGTTGCGCTCCAGCGACTGCGCCTCGTCGACGATCACGAAGGAGTCGTGCAGCGACCGGCCACGGATGTGGGTCAGCGGGAGCACCTCGAGCATGCCGCGGTCGAGGACCTCCTCGATCACCTCACGCGAGGTCACGGCGCCGAGGGTGTCGAAGACCGCCTGCGCCCAGGGCGCCATCTTCTCCGACTCCGACCCGGGCAGGTAGCCGAGCTCCTGGCCGCCGACCGCGAACAGTGGCCGGAACACCACGACCCGCTGGTGCTGACGGCGCTCCAGGACGGCCTCGAGGCCCGCGCACAGCGCGAGTGCCGACTTGCCGGTGCCGGCCCGACCGCCCAGCGAGACGATGCCGACCTCGGGGTCGAGCAGCATCTCCAGCGCGATGCGCTGCTCGGCGGACCGGCCGTGGATGCCGAACGCCTCCCGGTCGCCGCGGACCAGGTGGACGAGCTTGTCGGGACCGACCCGGCCCAGCGCGGTGCCGCGGTCGGAGAGCAGCACCAGACCGGAGTGGCAGGGCAGCTCGCGGGCCGCCGCGAGGTCGAGGCTTCCGTCGTCGTACAGCTCGTCGAGGGCCTGGGCGTCCAGCTCCAGCTCCGCCATGCCGGAGTAGCCGGGGTCGGAGTCGCTCATCGTCTCGCCGCGGTACTCCTGGGCGTCGAGTCCCACTGCCGACGCCTTGATGCGCAGCGGGAGGTCCTTGCTGACCAGGGTCACCGCTGCACCCTCGTTGGCGAGGTTGTGCGCCACCGCGAGGATCCGGGTGTCGTTGTCGCCGAGCCGGAAGCCCGAGGGCAACGAGTCGGCATCGGTGTGGTTGAGCTCGACGCGGATCGTGCCGCCCTCGTCACCGACCGGCACCGGCTCGTCGAGCCGGCCGTGGATGACCCGCAGCTCGTCGAGCATCCGCAGCGCCGTGCGCGCGAAGTAGCCCAGCTCGGGATGGTTCCGCTTGCCCTCGAGCTCGGTGATGACCACGACCGGGAGCACCACTTCGTGCTCGTCGAAGCGTTTGAGCGCCCCGGGGTCGGCCAGCAGCACGCTGGTGTCGAGCACGTAGGTGCGGACGAGCTTGTGGGAGGACGCCTTGCGGGACGAGGCCTGGGTCGGCACGGTCACTCCTCGCAGACCGGCACGCGCACTCCTCGCCCGGTCCTGAACTCAGCAGCAGTCGGACCGGGAGGGAGCCCGAAGGCCGGAGTGCCGGCCCCCACGTGCGACCGACTGCCCACTCATTGAAGAGCTGCCGCAGGTCTGTTGTGGATCGTGCTTTCGCAAGATTCGGGCCTCCCGATACGGCAAGCTTCCCCACTCGCCGATGCCTGCGAACGTACGCCGCCGGGGGCGGCGGTCAGGTGCGACACGCCCGACCACGAGGTGAAGAGAGGGTGACGGACTGGACCGGTTCCGGGCCCTCAGGCGCCGAAGCGGCGCTCGCGCAGGGCGTAGGCCCGGATCGCGCGCAGGAAGTCGACGCGGCGGAAGTCGGGCCAGTAGGCCTCGCAGAAGTAGAACTCCGACTTCGCGCTCTGCCAGAGCAGGAAGCCGCCCAGCCGCTGCTCCCCCGACGTACGGATCACCAGGTCGGGGTCGGGCTGTCCCTTGGTGTAGAGGTGCTCCGCGATGTGCTCGACGTCGATGATCTGGGCCAGCTCCTCGAGCGAGGTGCCCCGGCTGGCGTGCTCGCTGAGCAGTGACCGGACGGCGTCGGCGATCTCGCGTCGGCCGCCGTACGCGACCCCGACGTTGACCAGCATCCCGTCCACGTCGCGGGTGGCCTCCTCGGCGGCCTTGAGCTTGGCGGCGGTCGACGAGGGCAGCAGGTCGAGGGCGCCCACCGGGTGCACCCGCCAGCGGCGGCGTTCGGCCAGCGACTCGACCACGGTCTCGATGATCTCCAGCAGCTGGGTCGAGCTCGGCCTGCGGGCGGTTGAGGTTGTCGGTCGACAGCAGCCACAGGGTGACCACCTCGATGCCGACCTCGTCACACCAGCCGAGCAGCGGCTCGATGTTGTCGGCACCGGCCTGGTGGCCGTGGGCGCTGGAGCGTCCGACCGAACGGGCCCAGCGGCGGTTGCCGTCGAGCATCACCCCGACGTGCTTGGGCAGGTTGTCAGGCATCCGGCGCAGCACGCGTGCCTCGTAGACGGGGTAGATGACCCTTCGAAGGCCACGCTTCCAGTCCGCCACCTGCAAGATGTTACGGAACAAATGGGTGACGTTCCCCGCATCCGCCCCGATGGGTCAGGTCGCCCCGGTACCTTCGCGACATGAGCAACCCGGTCTCCGACGCTGTGCGTGCAGGCATGGACGGCCTCCACGACTCCGTCGCTGGGGCCGCCGAGAGGCTCGAGCACGCCAAGCCGAAGCTGCGCGGCTGGCTCCACCTCGCCACGGCCCCTCTGACGCTCGCCGCCGGCATCGTGCTGATCAGCCTCTCGCCCGACGCCACCACGCGGATCGGCTCGGCGGTGTTCATCGGCTCCGCAATGGTGCTGTTCACCGTGTCGGCGATCTACCACACGGGCACCTGGTCACCAAGGACGTGGGCGTTCCTCCGCCGCTTCGACCATGCCAACATCTTCCTGCTCATTGCCGGCACCTACACGCCGTTCAGCCTGATCCTGCTGCACGGCACTGCACAGGTCGCGCTGCTCGCGACCGTCTGGAGCGGCGCCGTCCTCGGTGTGCTGTTCCGGGTGTTCTGGACGGACGCGCCACGCTGGCTCTACGTGCCGATCTACATGTCGCTCGGCTGGGCCGCGATCTTCTTCATCCCCGCGTTCTTCGAGGGCGCCACCGCGCTCGGTCTCGGCATCGGGGTCGCCGTTTTCGTGATGATCGGCGCCGGTGGCTTCCTCTACACCCTGGGCGGCGTCGTCTACGGCTTCAGGCGCCCCAACCCGTGGCCGCGGTGGTTCGGCTTCCACGAGGTCTTCCACTCGTTCACCGTGCTCGCCTTCGCGACCCACTACGTGGGGATCTCGATGGCCACCTACGCGCTGCGCTGATCGCTCGTCCGCCCGCGGGGCGTCAGGGCTTGGGGATGGTGGTCCCCCGGCCGTGCAGCATCGTGATCATCGAGGCGAGCTGCTTGTCGGCCTTCTCGGTGCGGGCGAACGTCGTCAGCGCCAGCAGCGGCTTGAAGCGCTGCCGGGCGATCGCCTTGGCGAAGGTGAACTCCTTGAGCCCGTCCGGGCCGTGGATCCGGCCGAACCCGGAGTCGCCGACGCCGCCGAAGGGCAGCGATGGGATCGCGGCGAAGGTGATCACGCCGTTGACCGCGGTCATGCCGGAGCGGATGCGGGAGGCCAGCTCCATGCCGCGGGCCTTCGAGAAGACCGTCGAGCCGAGGCCGTAGCGGGTCGCGTTGGTGCGCTCGACGGCCTCGTCCATGTCGCGCACCTTCGCGACCGTGACGGTGGGCCCGAACGTCTCCTCCTGCACCGCTTCGGAGTCCTCGGGTACGTCGACCAGGACGGTCGGCTGCACGAACCGCTCCCCCACGGCGTCGGCGCCGCCGACCACCGCCCGGCCGCCCCGCGCGAGCGCGTCGTCGATGTGCCGCTTGATGACGTCCAGCTGCTTCGGCATCGTGATCGGCCCGATGTTGGAGTCCAGCCCCTCGTGGGCGGTCACCTCCCGGGCCTTGTCGGTCAGCAGGGTGAGGAACTGGTCGTAGACCCGCTCGTGGACGTAGACCCGCTCGACACCGGTGCAGGTCTGGCCGGCGTTGGAGCACGCACCCCAGAGGGCGGCGTCCGCGGCCGCCTCGAGGTCGGCGTCCGAGTCGACCAGCAGCGCGTCCTTGCCGCCGGCCTCGATCACGACGGGCGTCAGCGTCTCGGCGCAGGCCGCCATCACTTTCTTGCCGGTGGCCGTGGAGCCGGTGAACGCGATCTTGCCGACGCTGGAGGTGCACAGCGCGTGGCCGGTCTCGCCGAAGCCGGTCACCACCTGCAGCACCGGGCGGCCGACCGACTCGAGGAACGTCCGGGCCAGCCACTCTCCGACGCCGGGGGTGTACTCCGAGGGCTTGAAGACCACCGCGTTGCCGGCCGCGAGCGCGTAGCCGATCGAGCCCATCGGCGTGAACACCGGGTAGTTCCAGGGCCCGATCACGCCGATCACGCCCAGCGGCTGGTACTCGACGTACGCCGCCTGGTTGGCCATCACCAGCCCGCTGGGGACCTTGCGCCGCTTGAGCACCTTCTCGGCGTGCGACGCCGCCCAGGCCAGGTGGTCGATCGCGAGGGCGCTCTCGAGCATCGCGTCGCCGTGCGGCTTGCCGGTCTCCTGGTGCATCACCTCGGCGAGCTGGGCGATCCGCCGGGTCATCGCGCCCTTCCACGTCTGCAGGTGCTTCTCGCGCTCGTCGAAGGACAGCCCGCCCCACCAGGCCGCCTCCTCGTGCGCGCGGTCGACCGCCGCCCGCACCTCCTCCGTCGTGTTGACCGGATGCGTGCCGACCACGTCGCCGGTGCGCGGGTTGAGTGACTCGAACGTCGTCCCAGTGGCGGTCCCAGTGGATGTACCAGTGGAGGTGGCGGTCATCGGGTCTCCTTGATGAGGTCGGCGGCCTTCTCGGCGATCATGATCGTGGGTGCGTTGGTGTTGCCGCGCGGCACGGCCGGCATGACGGACGCGTCGACGACGCGCAGCCCGTCGACACCGCGCACCCGCAGCTCCGGGTCGACCACGGCGTCCTCGCCCGAGCCCATCGCGCAGGTCGAGGTGGGGTGGTAGAGCGTCTGCCCCCATTTCCGCGCGTGCTCGACGAGATCCTCGTCGGAGGGGTCGGCCGGGAGCTCCCACGGCCTGTCGACGTACGCCGCGAGGGCGCCCTGGGTGCAGATCTCGAAGGTCCGGCGCAGCCCGGCCAGCATCGCGTCGAGGTCGGCCTGGTCGTCGAAGTACGCCGCCTCGATCTCCGGGTGCCAGGTCGGGTCGGCCGAGCGCAGCCTCAGGTGACCTCGGCTCGCGACCGAGACCAGGGTCGGCGCGGCGGTGACCATGGCGGTGGTCGGCTCGTGCAGGCCGTTGTCGTAGAACCCCGCCGGCGCCATGTGGATCTGCACGTCGGGAGCCGGTAGCCCCTCGCGGCTGGCGAAGAACGCCCCGGCCTCGCCGATGTTGGAGGCGAGCGGACCGGTGCCGCGCAGCTTCCAGCGGGCGAAGTTGCGGACGTTGTTGAGCTGGGCCAGGTCGGTGACGCCACGGGTGTGCCAGAGCATCGGCACCACGGGGTGGTCCTGCAGGTTGGCGCCGACCCCGGCCAGGTCGACCTTCGACTCGACGCCGACCTCGCCGAGGTGACTGGCCGGCCCGATGCCCGACAGCATCAGCAGCTGCGGGCTGTTGATCGAGCCGCCGCACAGCAGCACCTCGTGGGCGGCCCGCACGGTGTGCTCGCCGCCGCCCTGGCGGAAGGTCACCCCGGCGGCTCGCGACCCCTCCACCTCGACCCGCATCACGAGTGCGCCGGTCTCGACGGTCAGGTTGCCGCGCGAGCGCGCGGGCTTGAGGTAGGCCTCGTTGGTCGACCAGCGCCGGCCCTTGCGGCAGGTGACCTGGTAGAGGCCGGCGCCCTCCTGGCTGACGCCGTTGAAGTCGTCGGTCGGCTTGTGACCGGCGCTGACCGCGCTGTCCACGAACGCGTGGCTCAGCGGGTGGGTGTAGACCCGGTCCTCGACGTGCAGCGGCCCGCTCTGCCCGTGCAGCGGGGCGCCGAGCCGGGAGTTCTGCTCCGACCTCACGAAGTAGGGCAGCACGTCGTCGAAGCCCCACCCCGCGGCGCCGTACTGGTCGCGCCAGGCGTCGTAGTCGGCACGGTTGCCGCGGATGTAGATCATGGCGTTCATCGACGAGCAGCCGCCGAGAGCCTTCATCCGCGGCCAGTACGCCCGCCGCCCGTGCAGCTGCTTCTGCTCGGTGGTCGAGTAGTTCCAGTCCCAACGCGTCTTGAACAGGCTCGCGAACGCCGCCGGGATCATCACCTCGTCGGCGTCCGCCTCGCCGCCGGCCTCCAGCAGCAGCACGGAGGTGCCCGGATCCTCCGACAAGCGCGCCGCGAGGACGGCGCCGGCGCTGCCCGCGCCGACGATGACGTAGTCGTAGGTGTCATCGCGGCATGCGCCGAACCTACTCCGCGGTAAGCGCCGCCTGAAGGGCCTCGACCGTGGTGACCGGCCGCTCGCAGACGAAGCCGCGGCACACGTACGCCGCGGGCCGACCGTCGACCGGCGTACGCCCGGACAGCAGGGGCACGTCGTCGCGCGGGCCGTCCGACTCGATGACCACCGCGCCCGGCTGCTGCCGGGCGAGGTGAGCGAGCGCGCCGCGCTCCTCGCCGGCCGGACCCACGACCGCGATCTCGAGCGGGCCGTGCTGCATGGTCTGGGCGGCGGCGAGTGACCAGCCGGCGAACCGAGGAGCCTTCTCGGCAAGAGTCGCGACGGTCGCGAGGGCCTCCTCGGCGACCTGGCGGTAGCGGCCCTCGCCGGTGAGCGCGTGCGCGTCGACCAGCGCGTGCACGACCGAGGAGAGTCCCGACGGCGACGCGTTGTCACCGGGGTCGCGCGGCCGGGCGACCAGCGCCTCGGCGTCGGCCGCGGTGTCGAAGAAGCCGCCGTCGTCGGCGCGGAAGTGCTCGATCGCGGCGTCGAGCAGGGTGCGCGCGCGGTCGAGCCAGACCGCGTCGCCGGTGGCCTGCACGAGTGAGAGGAAGCCGGACGCCACGCAGCCGTGGTCCTCCAGCACGCCGGCTGGAGCACCGACGACGCCGTCGCGCGAGACGCGGCGCAGCCGGCCGTCGACCACATGCACCCGCCAGAGCAGCTCGCCGGCGGCGACCGCGGCGGCGACGTACGCCGGCTCGCCGAGTCGCAGCCCGGCGTCGCAGAGGCCGGTGATGGCGAGCCCGTTCCAGGCGGCGACCACCTTGTCGTCGCGAGCCGGCCGGACCCGCTCCGAACGCGCCTCGAGCAGCCGTCGGCGGACGTCGTCGAGCCGCGCGAGATCCTCGAAGGTCTCCGGCTCGGCCAGGCGTTGCAGGGTGGAGCTGCCGTGCTCGAAGGTGCCGGCGGTCGTCACCTCGAGTGCCCGGGCCGCCCAGGCCCCGTCCTCCGGGCCGAGCACCTCGATCAGCTCCTGCGGTGACCAGGCGTAGAACTTGCCCTCGACCCCCTCGCTGTCGGCGTCCAGGGCGGAGGCGAACCCGCCCTCGGCCGTGCCCAGCTCACGCAGCAGGAAGTCGGCGGTCTCGCGGGCGACCCGGTCGGGGAGAGGACCTCCGACCCGTGCATAGACGCCGAGCAGCTGGGCGTTGTCGTAGAGCATCTTCTCGAAGTGCGGCACCACCCAGGACCCGTCGACGGAGTAGCGCGCGAAGCCGCCGCCGAGCTGGTCGTAGATGCCGCCGCGAGCCATCGCCTCGAGGGTGTCGACCACCATCGGCCTGGCGCCACGTCGGCGGAGGAACTCCAGCACCATCGACGGCGGGAACTTCGGCGAGGTGCCGAAGCCTCCGTTGACGCCGTCGTACTCCCGCTCCAGCAGGCTCACCGCGTTGGCCAGGGTCTCCTCGGTGATCGCGCCCGCGGCCATCGCCGTTGCCCGGCCCAGGTGCTCGCGCAGGTTGCCGGCCACGCGCTGGACGTCCTCGGGCTTGGTCTCCCACGCGTCGGTCAGCGCCTCGAGCACCTGCCGGAAGCTCGGCTGCCCGTGCCGCGGCTGGTCCGGGAAGTAGGTGCCCGCGAAGAACGGGTTGCCGTCGTGGTCGAGCACGCAGGTCATCGGCCAGCCGCCATGACCGGTCATCGACGTGGTCGCGTCCATGTAGACCGCGTCTACGTCCGGCCGCTCCTCCCGGTCGACCTTGATGCTCACGAAGTGCTCGTTGAGGTAGTCCGCGGTGGCCTCGTCCTCGAACGACTCGTGCGCCATCACGTGGCACCAGTGGCAGGCGGCGTACCCGACGCTCAGCAGCACCGGCACGTTGCGCCGCCGCGCCTCCTCGAACGCCGCCGGCTCCCACTCCCACCAGTCGACGGGGTTGTCGGCGTGCTGGAGGAGGTACGGCGAGGTCGCGCTGGCGAGCCGGTTGGCCATCAGGCCACGCTTAGGCCCACCGTGTCCCGTCAGGCCCACTAGGCAGCGTGGGCGACGACGCCGGGCATGGGAGCGGGCTCGCACTCGCACGTGTCGCTGCACGCCAGGAAGGTATGCACCGCGTGCCCGCAGCGTGGGCACGGGAGGTCGTGCGACAGGTGGGGCTCGGCACCCGACGTGGTCTCGACGGTGTCCCACATCGTTCTCGCCTCCTTCCATCGCACAAGGAATCGTTGTTTCTCACCCTGGCACCGGCCACCGACATCCTCATGGGGGAGAACCCTGAGATAGGTACCTAGATGTCCCTGCTGTCCTGCGCAGGCGGGTCGGCGATGCTGGGGCGGTGGAGCTGCCCGATGCCTACTACCTGCCCGTCGGCGACGACACCTTCGAGTCGACCGGGGCGACCACCAGCCCGTGGGACCTGGACGCCCAGCACGGCGGCCCGCCGTCGGCGCTGCTGGCGCGCGCCGTGGACCGGACCACTGACGATCCGGCGTTCACGATCGCACGGCTTACCGTCGACATGCTCGGGCCGATCGCACAGGGCGTGGTCCGGACCGAGGCGGAGGTGGTCCGGCCCGGGCGGCGGGTCGAGCTGGTCGCCGCTCGGCTGTTCACCAACGACGTGCTGGCCTGTACGGCGACTGCCTGGCGGGTGCGGGAGCAGGCCGAGTCGACGCGGCACCTCGTCGAGCCGCCGACAGAGCTGCCGCCAGTCCCCGAGACCGAGGTGACGACGTACTTCGAGGGCGTCCCGCCGGAGTGGGGTTACGGGCCGTCGGTCGAGTGGCGGTTCGTCGAGGGCGGCTTCGACGGCCCGCCCACCGGGCGAGCCCGACTGTGGACCCGCACGAGGATCCCTCTGGTGGCCGGCGAGGACACCGCTCCCCTGCATCGGCTGATGGTCGTCGCCGACTCCGTGAACGGCGTCTCGGCTCGGCTGCCGATCCG
The DNA here is from genome assembly GCA_963798045.1 of uncultured Actinomycetota bacterium. Classification (GTDB taxonomy): domain Bacteria; phylum Actinomycetota; class Actinomycetes; order Propionibacteriales; family Nocardioidaceae; genus Nocardioides. The sequence goes on along the minus strand of CAWCSB010000022.1, from coordinate 236,894 downwards.
GGAGTGGTGGTCGATCCCGACCACCCTGACGGTCACCGTCGAGCGGGTCCCGACCGACGAGTGGATGTGGATGGACGCCGGCACCGACATCTCCCCGCACGGCCGCGGGGTCGCCCACGCGACCATGTCCGATCGCGAGGGTGTGCTCGCCCACGTCGCCCAGCCGCTGCTCGTCAGCAGGCGCTGAGGGGACTCCTCAGCCGGGTCGGCGCAACGCGGTCGCTGCCCCGGCTGCCGGCTTCAAAGGACTTGTCTAATACTGTATCTTGATAGAATCACTACAGTATTAGGAGGCAAGCATGCTGATGCCCGAGTCCCTGACCGAGACCCCCGAGGCTCGCGAGGTGCGCCGCCGCGAGGCGAGCGTGCGCTACCGGCGGTATGTCCAGGACCTCCTCGACCGCCGGGCCGACCTCCAGGGCGTCTCCAAGCTGGCCGACCTGATGTCCGACGCCACCCGCTGGGCCGCCTGACCCTCGGTCACCAGGGGCTGGGCACGTAGTCCTTGAGGAAGTGGCCGTAGAGGTCGGTGCCGGACTCTCCCTGGACCACCGGGTCGTAGACGCGGGCCGCTCCGTCGACCAGGTCGAGGGGCGCGTGCCAGCCCTCTGCGGCCATCCGGAGCTTGTCCTGGTGCGGCCGCTCGTCGGTGATCCATCCGGTGTCCACCGCATTCATCAGGATCCGGTCGGTCTCGAACAGCTCCTGCGAGCTGGTCCGCGTCATCATGTTGAGCGCGGCCTTGGCCATGTTGGTGTGCGGGTGGCCCGCGCCCTTGTAGGAGCGCGAGAACTGACCCTCCATCGCGGAAACGTTGACCACGTGTGCCCGTCGCGAGGTCGCGTGGCGCGCCGCCTCGGCGAGCGCCGGGCGCAGCCGCGAGACCAGGAGGAACGGCGCCACCGAGTTGCAGAGCTGCACCTCGAGCAGCTCGAGAGGGTCCACCTCGTCGACGGTCTGGGTCCAGGAGTTGCTCGTCGCGACGTCCGGCAGGAGGCCGCCGGCGTCCACTGCGCTGCCTGCCAGGTGCGCCTCCAGCGAGGCGCTGCCGGCGCGCAGTGCCAGCGCCGTCATCGCCGCCGCCGTGTGAGCGGCGGCCGCGTGCGCCGCGGACTCCCCGTCGTGATGGGCCACCGGGTCCGCGGCCAGGGCTCCGGCGATGGCGGCCGGATGTGCCTCGGAGACGCGGTCGAAGGTGACCATCTCGGGCAGTGCCACGCCCAGCGGGAGCGGCGCCGACTCGGCCTCCACCAACCGCGAGTAGGCACCCGGCGACCGGCGTACGGTCTGGCAGGCGTTGTTGATCAGTATGTCGAGCGTGCCTGCGGCGGCGACGTCGTCGGCGAGCGCGATGACCTGGGTCGGGTCGCGCAGGTCGATGCCGACGACCTTGAGCCGGTCGATCCAGTCGGCGGAGTCCTCGAGCGCGGCGAAGCGGCGTACGGCGTCGTGCGGGAAGCGGGTCGTGATCGTCGTGTGCGCGCCGTCTCGCAGGAGCCGGAGGGCGATGTACATGCCGATCTTGGCCCGGCCGCCTGTGAGCAGCGCGCGCTTGCCGCTGAGATCGGTGCGCTGGTCGCGCCTGGCGTGCGACAGCGCGGCGCACGTCGGACAGAGCCAGTGGTAGAACGCGTCGACCAGCGTGTAGTCGTTCTTGCAGATGTAGCAGCCGCGCGGGTTGATCAGCTCGCCCGCGAACGCACCCTCGGCCTGGGAGACCAGCGGGATGCCGAGCGTCTCGTCGTCGATGCGAAGCGCCGAGCCGGTGGCCGTCGCCTCGGTCACGCTGCGATCGTGGGCGAGCTCGGCCTCGCGCTTGGCCGCTCGCCGGTCACGCTTGAGGGCCTTGTACATGTGGGATGCCGCCCGCTTGACCTCGATGTGCGACGGATCGTCCTCGGGCACCTCGTGCAGCTGCCGGAGGACCCGCAGGGTCGCGGCGAGGTCGTCCGGGTCGATCACGGTCACACCCCGCTGAGCAGCGTGGCGGCGGTGAACTCAGCGGCGCGCCGGTCGAACTCACGACCGTGCGACAGCATCGCGTGCTTGCCGCCGACGATCTCGACGAACTCGACGGAGGTGGTCCGCGAGAGGTTGCGCGCCACCGTGCGTGCCTTCTCGATCGAGGCGACCCGGTCCGCGGTCCCGTGCACGATCAGCACCCGTCGCCCCGACAGATCGGCGTCGTCGGTCGGATAGACCCACGGGTTGAGGGCGACCACCGAACGGACTCCGGGCGAGGCGGCGGCCAGGAGAGCGGTCCGGCCGCCGAGCGAGTGCCCGACCAGCGCGACAGGAACGCCGGGGTGACGTTCGGCCAGCAGCCCCAGGGCCCACGCGGTGTCCTGGAGCGGGGTGCGCGACTCGTCCCAGCCCCGGTAGGCGTTGATCAGCCGGTGCACGGCGAGCCGACGCGAAGCACGGGCCACGGTCCGGGCGGTCGGGATCATCCGCAGCACCGACAGCTGCCGCGGGTCGACGGGCACCTGGGGCCCTCGTGAGGCTCCGCCGTGCAGGACGAGGACGACGCCCTCGGCCGACGCCGGCTCCTGCACCGGCACCAGCCTGGGCGCGGAGTCCATCAGTTCTGCACTAGGACGTGGAGTGGTTCTCGGGCTCGGCGTCCGCCGGCCCCGCGTCGGCCTGGGTGTCCGGCTCCGCTTCAGGCTCGTCGCCGTAGACACCGGCGTCCTTCGCGGCCTGCGCCTTGCGCAGCTGCTTGACCAGGCTGAACGCGAGCACCACCACCGCGCCGATCAGCAGCAGGAACAGCACCAGCGCCGTCCAGCCGGCCTTCACGTCCTCGTCCTTCGGCGTCTGGTCCGCGGCCCGCACGACCACCTGGGCGACGGTGAAGAGGACGGCAGCGACGGACATGCGCCCAGTCTCTCAGGAAGGGTCTACCGGTTCGACGGGGGTGATGCCGGTGAACAGGTCGCTCTCCGGGACGGGGCTGTCGACGTACGACGTCACGAGCTCGAAGTCCTCGGTCGGCCACACCTCGGTCTGGAGCTCGCGCGGGATCGCGAACCACATCCCGTCCGGGTCGATCTGCGTCGCGTGCGCCAGCAGCGCCTGGTCGCGGACGCCGAAGTAGTCCGCGCACGGGACCCGGGTGGTGATCCGGGCGTCCCACTCCGGCTCCTCCTTCCACTCCTTGAGCCGCTCCTCCCACGGCGACTCGAGGCCGTGGGCGATCATCGCGTCGTGGATCGCCTGCATCCGCGGGCGGTTGAACGAGTGGTGGTAGTAGAGCTTCTGCACCTGCCACGGATCGCCGAGCTCCGGGTAGCGCTCCGGGTCGGCAGCCGCCGCGAAGGCCTCCATCGAGATCTCGTGGCACTTGACGTGGTCGGGGTGCGGGTAGCCGCCGCGCTCGTCGTACGTCGTCATCACGTGCGGCTTGAAGTCGCGGATCAGGCGGACCAGCGGCGCGGCCGCCTCCTCGAGCGGCACCAGCGCGAAACAACCCTCGGGCAGCGGCGGCAGCGGGTCGCCCTCGGGCCAGCCAGAGTCGATGAAGCCGAGCCAGTCCTGCCGCACGCCGAGGATGTCGCGGGCCCGCTCCATCTCCTGGCGGCGGATCTCGGTGATGTTCTCGAGCACCTCGGGGCGGTCCATCTTGGGGTTGAGGATGGAGCCGCGCTCGCCGCCGGTGCAGGTCGCGACGTGGACGTCGACGCCCTCCGCGACGTACTTGGCGGTCGAGGCCGCGCCCTTGCTCGACTCGTCGTCGGGGTGCGCGTGCACGTGCATCAGCCTGAGGCCGGTCCGGGGTCCAGCGGTCACCGGTCCAGCCTAGGGGTGCCTCGGTCGACCCCAGGTGGATGCCCAGGTCGTCCAGGTGGTGCGATGGGCAGGCGCCGGCGCGCTGGCAGACTGGACGTCTTTCGAGCGTCGGCAACGCAGCCAGCGTGCCGCCTGGGCGGGCCGGTCGTCGCCTGGGTGTCGACCGAGGCTCCCTGAGTGCGAGGCTTACGGGGTGAGCGCGCAGGACACCCCGGTCGACCAGATGACGGAGCGCTACGGCGCGCCCGCACCCTGGCGGCGGCGCGCGCTGATCACCGTCTCGGTGGCGCTCGCGGTGGCGTTCCTGGCCTGGCTCGCCTGGACCGTCTACGAGCACGCGACCCCGCGGGTCACCTCCGAGCTCGAGACCTTCTCGGTCGAGGACGACCACACCGTCACCGCTGTGCTCGTGGTCAGCCTCGACAGCGAGGACGTGAAGGCGTCGTGCACCCTCCGCGCGTACGCCGAGGACCACACCACGGTCGGCGAGCTCACCTTCACCCCCGATCCGAGCCAGGGGCGGCGCCAGGTGGAGACGATCAAGACCGAGCGCCGCGCGACCTCGGTGGAGTCGATCGGGTGCACCGCTCCGGGCCAGGATCGGCCCCGCTGACCTCCGCATTCTCGTCCTGAGCGCGCTTCGACTTAGTCCTGAGGCGCTTCACGGCTAGACTTGCCGGTCTGTTCGTCCCGCGACGCCCCCAGCCGCAGGCACCGACAGCCGCCAGGACGAATCCAGCGAGAACGGCGTGAACCCCGATCTGTTCGGGTACGCCCTACCGATCCATCGAGATACCGCGCAGGAGTACACCCATGACTCAGCAGACCGAGCAGCAGGGCCCCATCTGGCTGACCCAGAAGGCCTTCGACGAGCTGACCGCGGAGCTGGAGGACATGAAGGGTCCCCGCCGCCAGCACATCGTCGGCCGGATCAGCTCCGCGCGCGAAGAGGGCGACCTCAGTGAGAACGGCGGCTACCACGCCGCCCGCGAGGAGCAGGGCAAGCTCGAGGGCCAGATCCGCCAGCTCGAGCACGTGCTGCTGAATGCCGAGACCACCGTCCCCGTCGATGACGGTGTCGTGGCCGCCGGCAAGGTCGTGACCTACAAGTTCGAGGGCGACAAGGACGACGAGGCGGAGACGATCCTGCTCGGCGCCCGCGAGAACGAGGAGTACGTCGACGGCCTCACCGTGTTCTCGCCCCAGGCACCGCTTGGCGCGGCACTGCTCGGCGCCGAGACCGGCAGCGTGGTCGAGTTCACCGGCCCCAACGGCCGCACCAACAAGGTCGAGGTCGTCTCGGCCGTGCCCTACAAGGCCTAGTTATTCGATGACCCGGTAGCCGCGCTCGCGGAGCCGGGCCAGCACCTGCTCGGAGTGCTGCGGGCCGCGGGTCTCCAGCTGCAGCTGCACCTCGACCTCGTCGAGCAGCAGGGTCGGCGAGATCCGCTCGTGCATCACCTCGAGCACGTTGGCGCCGTTCGCCCCCACCTCGGTGAGCAACCGGGCCAGGCCACCCGGGCTGTCCGGGATGGTGACGTGCAGGTTGAGGTAGCGGCCGGCCGAGGCCATGCCGTGCCGGATCACCTTGCCGAGCAGCAGCGGGTCGATGTTGCCGCCGGAGAGCACGGCCACCACAGGCCCGGCGAAGTCCTGCGGGGAGTCCAGCAGCGCGGCCACGGCAGCGGCTCCGGCGGGCTCCACCACCATCTTGGCGCGTTCGACCAGCGCCAGCAGGGCCCGCGAGAGCGACTCCTCGGAGACGGTGCGGATCTCGTCGACGTGGTTGCGCACCTCGGCGAACGGGATGTCGCCGGGCAGGCCGACCGCGATGCCGTCGGCCATCGTCTTCATCGACGGGAGCTGGACCGGTGACCCGTGCGCCAGCGAGTCCGGGTACGCCGCGGCGCCGGCCGCCTGCACGCCGATGACGCGTACGTCGGGCCGGAGCGCCTTGATCGCCAGGGCCACCCCGCCCAGGAGTCCGCCGCCGCCGGTCGGCACCAGCACCGTCTGCACGTCGGGCGCCTGCTCGAGCACTTCAAGACCCAGGGTGCCCTGCCCGGCCACGATGTCGACGTGGTCGAACGGGTGGATCAGCACCGCCCCGGTCTCGTCGGCGAACCGCCGGGCCCCGGCCAGTGACTCCTCGAGCACGTTTCCCTCGAAGACCACGTCGGCGCCGTACGCCCGGGTCGCCCGCTCCTTCGGGATCGGCGCACCCTCGGGCATGAACACCGTGGACTTGATGCCGAGCAGCTGCGCGGCGAGCGCGACCCCCTGGGCGTGGTTGCCGGCCGAGGCCGCCACGACGCCGCGGGCCCGCTCCTCGGGGGTCAGCCGCGAGATCCGCACGTAGCCGCCGCGGATCTTGAACGAGCCGGTGCGCTGGAGGTTCTCGCACTTGAGCCAGACCTGCCCGCCGACCAGGTCGGAGAGCCAGCGCGACTGCTCCATGGGGGTCACGATCGCGACGTCGCGGATCACCTCGCGGGCCGCCTCGACGTCCGCCAGGGTCACCATGCACGCCTCCGGGTCACCCACCGACCGCACCGTCCTCGGGGTCGTCGGAGTCGTGGGGCGGCTCCGGTTCGTCCTCCTCGACGTGGGAGGTCTCCCCTGTCTCAACGTAGTCCTCGGCCAGCTCCTCCACCGGATCGTCGCCGGGTTCGGTGTAGGCGGCGAGGTGCTGGACCACCGCGTTGACGGCGGCGGCCAGCGGGACGGCGACGAGCGCGCCTGCGACGCCGGCGGTGAGCACTCCGGCGGCGATGGCCAGGATGACGCCGAGCGGGTGCACCGACACCCAGCGACCCATCAGGAACGGCTGCAGCACGTGCCCCTCGAGCTGCTGCACCCCGATCACGATGGCCAGCATGATCAGCGCACGGACCGGCCCCTGGTCGACGAGGGCGACCAGGATGGCGACCGTGCCCGCCACCGTCGCACCCACGATCGGCACGAAGGCGCCGAGGAAGACCAGCACGCCGATGGCCAGCGAGAACGGCACGCCGATGATCGCCGCTCCGGCCCCGATCAGGATGCCGTCGGTCGCGGCCACGATGACGGTGGCCCGCACGAACTGGGTCAGCGAGATCCACGCGACCCGGCCCGAGCTGTCCACCCGCTCGCGCGCGGCCCGCGGAGAGAGCCGGACCACCCAGGCCCAGATCCGGTTGCCGTCGGCCAGGAAGAAGTACGTCGAGAACAGCACGATGAAGAAGCCGGCCAGGATGTGGCCGACCGCGGTGCCGACCTCGGTGACGGAGGTGACCAGGCCGCCCTCGCCGGTCTGCTCGGTGATCGCGTCCTGGATCCGCTTCAGGTAGTCGTTGATCTGCGAGTCGCTGGCGTTCAGGGGTCCGTCGCGCAGCCAGTCCTTGATCTCCTGGATGCCCTCGACCGTGGAGTCGGCGAGGTCGGACGCACCGTTGGCCACCTGCTGGCCGGCGAAGCTGAGCAGTGCCACGACGGAGGCGATCGTGAAGAGGACGACCATGATCGCGGCCAGGCTGCGGCGCACCCCGTGCAGGACGAGCCAGTCGACGACCGGCACCACCAGCGCGGAGATCAGCAGGGCCACCACGACCGGGATGACCATCACCGCGAGGAACGAGATCAGGTAGCCGACCAGCGCGGCAGCGGCGGCGATGACCAGCAGCCGCCACGACCACGCGGCGGCGAGGTCGACGCCGTACGGCACCTCTGCGCGCCTGAAGTTCGACGCGCCGGCCGCGATCTCGACCGGCACGGGCTCGCGCTCCTGACGGCGTAGCGCCGCCCACTGGTGGGCGAGCCGGGAGGCGACACCCTCCTTGTGCTCGGCGGTCTCCTCGTGGGCGCGGTCGGTGGCTCTGTCGCCGGCGTCGTCGCGACCCGCGGGGGCACCGTCGTGGTCGCTCACGGCGTCAATCTATCCACGAGTCTCCAGCAGGCTCGACACGAGGCGGTACGCCGCGTCGGGGTGTTCGGCGGCCAGCAGCCCCGCGGCGGCGAGCACATAGTCGGAGTCGACCACGACCTTGGCGCGCTCGGGGAGCTGCCAGTCCCCGTCGAGTCCGACGCTCGGGCCCAGGACGCGGGCAGCCACGCCGTGACGGCCATGGCGGAGCACGCCTCCGGAGCCGACCACGAGACCGACCTCACGCAGGTCGACACCGCTGCGCTCGATGACCCGGCCTTCGGGGCTGACCACGACCTTCGACCGGCCCGCGTGCCGGCGCAGGGCGAGGGCCACCGCGGCACGGGCGATGGCCTCGTCCTCGTCGTGCTCCTGGTCGGAGGTGGGGAGGAACCCAGGATCTGCGTGTCTCTTCCTGGCGGCCGCCTCGAGGTCCGGCAGCCCCGCCTCGTCCACGGTCGAGATCGCGGACCAGCGCATGCCGAGGTCTCCCTCGACGGTGCGGGTGACCGGGGTCGGCGCGACCACGTCGCGAGCCAGCTCTGCCTGCTCCGGATCGACCTCGACGACGGAGTGGACGTCGGTGGTGGCGCCGCCGACGTCGACCACCACGACCTCGCCCGCGGCCCGTGCCAGCAGCTCGACGCCCGTCAGGACGACGTCCGGCGTCGCGCCGCGAACCATCCGGGTGAAGTCAGCGCGCTCACTCAGGTGCTTGCCGCCGATGACGTGGGAGAGGAACACCTCGCGGATCGCCGCCCTCGCCGAGCCCGGCGCCAGGACCCCGATCCGCGGGACCACGTTGTCGGCGAGCACGTGCGGGACCTCGCCGAGGATGGCGCTGACCTCGTCGCGCGCGTCGACGTTGCCTGCCACGACGGTCGGGCCGCGCCAGCCACCGTCCTTCAGCCCCTTGGCCGCACGCAGGATCGGCTCGTGGTTGCCACCGTCGGTGCCGCCGGTGAGGAGTACGACGTCCGGAGCGTCCGCGGTCAGGTCGAGGGCGTGCCCCTGAGCGATCGCTCGCACCGTGACCACCTTGCCGCCGCTGGAGAGCGCGACCCGGCGTCCGGCCTCCGCGGTGACCAGCTCCTCGTTGCCGACCACGGCGACCCGGAGCCCGCCGCCGGCGCTGGAGCAGGCCAGCACCTCGGCGTCCGCGGCCCTCGGGTCGGCGCGTGCGAGCTCGGCCAGGCAGGCGTCGTACCCGTCGAGGACGTCGGTCTCGATCGTCGTGCGGTGCTCGGCGCCGGCGACGACCGCGCCGGTCGTCAGGTCGACCAGCAGCGCCTTGGTGAACGTCGAGCCGAAGTCGGCGCAGACCGCGAGCCGGCTGGCGGGCTCAGCCAAGTGCCTGGTCGAGGTCGGCGAGCAGGTCGTCGACGGTCTCGATGCCGACGCTGAGCCGGACCAGGTCGGCGGGCACCTCGAGCTCGGTGCCGGCGACGCTGGCATGGGTCATCCGGCCGGGGTGCTCGATCAGCGACTCGATGCCCCCGAGCGACTCGGCCAGGGTGAAGACCCGGGTGCGGTCGCAGACCTGGAGTGCCTGCTCCTCGCCGCCCTTGGCCCGGAAGGCGACCATCCCGCCGAACCGGGCCATCTGGGCACTCGCGACGTCGTGGCCGGGGTGGTCCGCGAGCCCCGGGTAGAAGACGTGCTCGACGCGCTCGTCGGCGGTGAGGAACTCCACGATCCGCTCGGCGTTGTCGCAGTGCCGCTCCATCCGGACGCCCAGCGTCTTGAGGCCCCGCAGCGTGAGCCACGCGTCGAACGGGCCGGCCACGGCGCCCATGGCGTTCTGGTGGTAGCCGACGTTCTCGGCGAGGTCGAGGTCGCGCACCACGACCGCTCCCCCGACGACGTCGCTGTGGCCGCCGGCGTACTTGGTCGTGGAGTGGATGACGATGTCGGCGCCGAGGGTCAGCGGGCGCTGGAGGTACGGCGTCGCGAACGTGTTGTCGACCGCGAGCAGCGCGCCGGCCTCGTGGGCGAGCCTGGCCAGGGCCGCGATGTCGGCGATGCCGAGCAGCGGGTTGGTGGGGGTCTCGACCCAGACCATCTTCGTCTTGTCGGTGATCGCGCTCCTGACCGCGTCGAGGTCGGACAGCGCGGTCGGGGTGTGCGTCAGCCCCCAGCGCTGGAGCACCTTGTCGAAGAGGCGGTGGGTGCCGCCGTACGCGTCGTTGGGGAGCACCACGTGGTCACCCGGGTCGAGGAGCCCGCGCACCACCGTGTCCTCGGCCGCCAGGCCGGAGGCGAACGCGAACCCACGCTCCCCCTCCTCCAGTGCCGCGATCGTGGCCTCGAGGGCGGTGCGGGTGGGGTTGCCGGAGCGGCTGTACTCGTAGCCGCCGCGCAAGCCGCCGACACCGTCCTGCTTGTAGGTCGAGGTCGCGAAGATGGGCGGGATCACCGACCCTGTCGACGGGTCCGGCTCCCAGCCCGCGTGGATGGCACGCGTCTCGAAGCCGGATTTCTCGCGGTGCTCCTGGCTCATTCCGTGAGGGTATCTGCGAGCGCGGTGCTGGAACTCAACTCGGTCCGAGCAGCGGCTTCTGAGGTTTCGAGACGGTTGCTGCGCAACCTCCTCAACCAGCGAGGACGGGCGGGATCAGACGTCGACGGGGACGACCAGCTTGGCGCGGTAGCCCTTCTTGAGGTTGCCCTTCATCTTCGCCAGCTCGCGCACACCGCCGTCGTCGCCGAAGACCATGTCCGAGGCGATCGAGACTCGGTTGAGGTTGGTCACGGACTGCTCGTAGCCCGCGACCCTGCTGTAGACCTTCAGCGAGGTCGTGCGGGGCAGGGCCAGCTGCGAGGTGACGAGCGGAGTGCCGCCGCCGGTGGCCTCGGAGACGTTGGCGTAGACCTCGAAGTGGATGTGCGGCCAGCGACCGGAGTAGCACGCCGGGTAGATGCTCTTGAACTTCACCGCGCCTCTCTCGTTGCTGACCTGGACGCCGCGCAGGTAGTTCTCGCCGGTGATGCCGGCGCTGTACATGGAGTACGCGCCGTCGCGGTTGCAGTGCCACGCGTAGACGGCGTACCCGACGAGCGGGCTGAGGTTGTCGGTGTTGACCAGCCTCAGCTTGAACTCGAACCGCTGGCCCCGCGCCTTCGTCGTGGAGCTGCCGACGCTGCGCCGGATGTCGCGGCGGACGATGCCGGACTCGGTCAGTGCGTTGGGGCCGTTCGACCCGTCGCCCGGATAGGGCCCGGCGGTCTCGGTCGGGATCTCGGCGATCGCGGCGGCGGCCGCCGTCCCCGCGGTGCCGAGCAGCACGGCGCCGCCGACCGTGGCGGCGCCCGCTCCCACCATGCCCAAGAACGCGCGACGGTGTCGGGTGTTCTGCAGGTCGAAGGCGAGCCCGCGGTCGTGGTCCTCGAGCTCGCCGCTGTGGGAGTGGTGGTGGGGCTGGTGGTCGCTCATGCGTCGTACTCCACCTGTGGTGACTGGCCTCACGCCCTGCGCGGGCTGTGGGTCTCCTGTGAAGGGAACGTAACGCTCACGGGGGGTGTTGGACACTGTGCTGGGACCCGATCGTGGGCCCAGCACAGAAGCCGCAGAAAGAAGGAGCTCCGTGTCCATCTTCTCCCGCACCAACTCCTCCCTCGTCGAGCCCGAGCAGGCGCTGCCCGGTCGCTCCGAGCGGATGTTCCAGATCGCCGCGCGCCACCGGGTCCTGGACGCTCCCGTTGTCACCGACGAGGTCCCGGACGGCCACGAGGTCGCGATCTTCGGGCTCGGCTGCTTCTGGGGCGCCGAGGAGATCTACTGGCAGCTGCCGGGCGTGTGGTCGACCTCGGTCGGCTACGCCGGCGGCACCACCCTCAACCCGTCGTACGACGAGGTCTGCAGCGGTCGCACCAACCACACCGAGGCCGTGCGGATCGTCTTCGACCCGTCGGTGGTCTCGTACGCCGACCTGGTGAAGAGGTTCTTCGAGGTGCACGACCCGACCCAGGGCTTCCGCCAGGGCAACGACGTCGGCACCCAGTACCGCTCCGCGATCTACTGGACGACGCCCGCGCAGGAGCAGGTCGCGCGTGAGCTGACCGGCGTCTACGGTGCCGAGCTCACCAAGCGCCGCCTCGGCGAGATCACCACCGAGATCCGGCCGGCCAGCGAGACGCCGTACTACTACGCCGAGGACGCCCACCAGCAGTACCTCGCGAAGAACCCGTTCGGCTACCGCTGCCACGCCAACACCGGCGTGAAGTTCCCCGCGACGGCCTGACCGACGACCCGACGGGTCCCACACCAGCAGGTGCGGGGCCCGTCGCGGGGCGTGTGCGCTGATCAGTCGTGTTGATCGAAATGTATGCCGCCGTAATAGGGGAAGTTGTTTCCCCCGGTGCCGGCTTGGAACTCCCCGGTCACCGGGTCGCCCGTCACGCCGGCAATCACATCGATGAACTTGATCAATCCCGCGGCATCCTCGAAGACCCGGCTCCCACCAACGATCTTGTGACTGCAGCCTCCACCGACCTCCAGGGTCGGATCAGAGGACTGACAGAAGCCCTTTGCATAGGCCCCTTCGAATGTGTATGTCGTCCTGAACCTGCCCTGCTTCCCGTGAAACTTGCCTAGAAAGACCTCGCGACCCTCCTCGAAGTACAAGTCGTAGTCCGCCAACTCTTTGCACTTGTGATCTTCGACGAACGTGCTCAGGCAGCCCTCGAGGTCCCCGGTCAATGCGAGCGCAAAGTCCGACCCTGGGAGTCCGCAGTCAGAGAACGTGCTGTTGCCGGAAACGAAGACCTGCTTCTTGTCTCCGCCCGCCAAGGCAGCGCTTCCACCCACCAGCATCATCGATGCGAGGGCAATTGCAATGAGAACCCTCGCGCTGCGCAATGAAGTTCCGCGCACATTGTTTTTCATGTCGACATGCTCCTTCGACTGTTCTCCTTTGAATGATCCAGCTGTTCCCTTCTGGCGCAGCGAAAAGCCGTCCGGCTGCCGCTGCCACGCGAACCCGAAGTGTTGTTCCCCGACAAACGCTGAGGAATCCACACGTCAGGGGATGAGCACCTGCCGCGTGACGTGTCCGTTGCTCTCGTAGAAGGTTCTCCGGTTGGTGACGGACGGGTCGTCAGGCGCGGGCTGGACGTTGCCGTCCTTGTCGTAGGCCCGTGACCTGATGGTGTGCACACCGGGGAGAGGCGACCCCCAGTCGAAGGTCCAGAACCTCCACGCGAACTCGTCTCCGCGCGATGAATGCGGGCGGCGCGCGAGCTTCGTCCGCTTCCAGGGTCCCTCGTCCACCTGGGCCTCCACCTTCGCGATCGGTGCGCCCCAGGCCGCGCCGAGGACCGTGTACCTGTCACCTCGTCGTGTGACCTTCGCCGGCGCCGACTTCAGCCGCTCGTGGGTCACGGAGGTGAACGTCCAAAGCGTCTCTCCCCCGCGATCCTCCTCACGGATGCTGACGTAGTCGCGCGCCATGAAGCGGCCCTGGTAGCGGCTGTCGGTCACCTCGATCTGGGTGAGCCACTTGACGTTGGCCACGCCGTACCAGCCGGGAGCGATGAGGCGGACGGGGGCTCCGTGGTCGCGGGGTAGTGGTACGCCGTTCATCTCGTAGCAGAGCAGGTTGTCCTGGCTCATGGCGTCCTCGAGCGACATGCTCCGGGCGAACTGCTCGGTGATGGTCAGGTCAAGTCCGGGCGGATCCTCGCTGTCGGGCGTCACCGTCCCCGTCACGCCACCACTGATGACCGCGGAGTTGTCTCGGATGTTCACCGCTCCCTTGTCGGCGGCGCGGAAAATCACCTCGATTCCCCCGTCGAGCGGGCGTGCCTGCTTCAGGACCTGGCGCAACGACGCGCCGGCCCAGCGGGCGTTGCCGATGACGCCGATCTGGAACGGCGTGGCGGCCTGGTTGCCGGAACACTCCAGCGCGAACGTGGCGGCGCGACGCGGAAGGGCCTTGAGGTCGGCCAGCGACAGGGTCAGCGGGTGGGCGACGAGGCCGGTGACGCCCAGGCTCCATTCGGTCGGCGACAGCTGCGGCACGTCGTAGTGCTTGACCGTGACGAACTCGTCGTTGGGGGTCAGGTACTCGATCTCCTCCCACACCAGTGGGTGCCCCAGGTTGTTCGACAGCGGCGGCACCACCGGATCGGGCTGGTCGAGCCAGGGGACGACAACACCCGGGTCCGCATGTCCCGGGAATGCCTGCGCGGGACCGGCGACGTTCAGGACAGTCATCCCGGCCGCCGCGGCCGCCGCCCCACCCTTCAGGACGGTTCGGCGCGGAATATCTGACGGCTCCAACGTGAGCGTCCGAGGCATGACGGGACACCGCCCTCTGGTCGGCTGGTCGTGTCTCGAGTCTTGCCGCGCTGGACCGTATTGGGGATTCGCGTTTGCGCGAATCTTTGTGTGTCTGACCCGCCGGGTCGACAAAGGCGTGAAACTTCCCGCCTGAGGCTGTCGTTTCCGCCGGACGGCGTTCGTAGCGTAGGTGGAGGCGGACACCGGGTCCGCCCGAGCCTAGGGAGCAGACATGCCCGAATACCTCATCTACTTCAACCAGCAGTGGGTGGGTGACCACACCGAGGAGTGGTTCCGCGGGCGCGGGCCACTCGCCATGGCGGTCGTGGACGAGATCAAGGCCGCCGGGGAGTACCTCTTCGCCGGGGGGCTGGAGGAGGACGGCCCGGTGTTCAGCGCCGACGCCACGAGCGGCACGCTGACCTTCACCGACGGACCCTTCGTCGAGACCAAGGAGTGGCTGGGCGGACTGACCGTCGTGGACGTCGCCGACGAGGAGGCGGCCAAAGTGTGGGCCGGCAAGATCGCGGAAGCGTGCGGCTGGCCCCAGGAGGTTCGCAAGTTCGGGGCCATGCCTGACCTGCAGTCATGACCGTCTGACGGTGGGGACGACCGAGGTCACACGGCCTCGGTCGGCTCCGGCTGGTCGAGCACCGCGCGGCGGTCCCCGCGCAGCCGCTCGCGATGTTCCTGCTGGGTGCGCAGCAGCCCGGCGATGTCCGCGGAGATGGCTGCCCGTGACTCCTCGAGAGCCGCGTGCACCCGCTCCGCCTCGTGGCGCGCGACGGCAAGCACTGCGTCGGCGTCCTTGCGTGCCTCGGACCGCAGCTGCTCGGCCTCGGCCCGGGCCTCCGCGAGCAGCTGCTCGGCGTTGTGGACCGCGAGCTCCAGGAGGCGCGCCACCCTTCCCGGGCCCTCCCGACCCGTTTCCGGGTCGTGTGCACTGGTCATGTCGCGGCTGATCGTCAGCCGATGGAGTTTGCTTCCACCTTCGCCAGCATCTCCTGGAGGTGGGTCCGCATGCGCTCACGATGCTCACGCTCGGTCTCTCGCAGACCGGCGATCTCCGAGGTGGCCTTGCCCTGCGCCTCCTCGGTCTCCGCGCGGACGCGCTCCGCCTCGGTGCGAGCCTCAGACAGCAGTCGTTCGGCCTCCGTACGCGCGGTCGACGTCAGCTCCTCGGCCTCGGCACGCGCCGCCGACGTCAGCCCGTCGGCCTCGGCCTTGGCCTCGGCGATGAGCTCGTCCGCATTGCGCGCGGCGATCTCCAGGAGTCGGGCCATGCCGCCCGAGGCGGATTCCGGCTCTGAAGCTGCGGCGGGCTCGACTGCGGCCGCGTCGGCCGCGTCGGCCGCGTCGGCCGCGTCGGCCGCGCTCGGTCGGCTCGGTCGGCTCGGTCGGCTCGGCCGGGTCTGCCGGGCCGGTCGGCTCGGCTCCATCGCCACGTTGTGCCATCAGTTCTTCGTATGCACTCATCGGTCCCCACCTCCCGGCGAGGCGTTCGCGCCGCCCTGGGTCATGACCAGTGTGTGGCGTGCAGAGGCTGTTGTCCAAGGAACGCGCCTTGTTGGGCGCGCCTTGAGGCCGCGACGCCGGCCTGTCCGGTGTCAGCCGACACCTGTCGGTACCCGCAGTCGGGCCGGTGGGGCGCATCAATGAGGATGCACAGTCCCCCGTGGGTCATCGGGGACAATGGCGCCATGGCCGACCGGGATCTGCCCCGCAAGGCCGCTGCGCGCACGGCGCGACTGGCGGCCCTGCCGCTTGGGTACGCCGGGCGCAGCGCCCTCGGGCTCGGCAGGCGACTGGGAGGGGCGTCGGCCGAGACGGTGCTGACCGACATCCAGCAGCGGACCGCCGAGCAGCTGTTCCGGACGCTCGGCGAGCTCAAGGGCGGGGCCATGAAGTTCGGCCAGGCGCTGAGCGTGCTCGAGGCGGCACTGCCCGAGGAGATCGCCGGCCCCTATCGCGAACAGCTGACCAGGTTGCAGGACGCCGCGCCGCCGATGCCCACCCAGACGGTCCGCGACCAGATCGCGAAGAGCCTCGGGGCGGACTGGCAGAAGCAGATCGTCTGGCTGGACGGCGGCCCGACGGCCGCGGCAAGCATCGGCCAGGTGCACAAGGCCCGCTGGCACGACGGTCGCGACGTCGCGATCAAGGTGCAGTACCCGGGCGCCGGAGACGCGCTGATGTCCGACCTGCGCCAGATCGGCCGGCTCGGCCGCACCGTCGCGCCGCTGGTGCCGGGCGTGGACATCAAGCCCCTGGTCGAGGAGATGCAGGCGCGCGCGATCGACGAGCTCGACTACGAGCTGGAGGCCGAGGCGCAGCGGGCCTTCGCCGCGGCGTTCCGCGACGACCCCGACATCGTGATCCCCGACGTCGTCGCCCAGGGCGCCGAGGTCCTCGTCACCGAGTGGCTGGAGAGCCCGTCCAGCCTGGCCAGCATCATCCGGAACGGCACCCAGGAGGAGCGCGACCACTACGGCGAGCTGTTCGTCCGGTTCCTGTTCGACGGCCCGCGGCGCACCGGCATGCTGCACGCCGACCCGCACCCCGGCAACTTCCGCATCCTCCCCCACGACGACGGCTCCCCCGGCCGGCTCGGGATCCTCGACTTCGGCGCCGTGGCGCGGCTCGGGCCGGGCGGCCTTCCGACCGCGATGGGCTCGCTGATCCGGATCGCTGCCCTCGAGGACCGCGAGGCGCTCATGGACGGCCTGCGTGAAGAGGGGTTCATCAAGGACCGGATCCGGCTCGACCCCGACCTGCTGCTCGACTACCTCTCGCCGTTCGTGGAGCCGACCAAGGTGGAGCGGTTCCGGTTCACCCGGGAGTGGATGCGCGCGCAGTTCCAGCGCATCAACAACCCCAGGGAGCCGACGTACACGGTCGCCATGAAGCTCAACCTGCCGCCGTCGTACCTCCTCATCCACCGCACCTGGATCGGCGGCATCGGCGTGCTCAGCCAGCTCGAGGCCGAGGCGCCGTTCCACGCGATCCTGACCGAGTACCTCCCGGGCTTCGCATCGGCGTCAGACACGACCTAGTGGTCCAGCGACAGGTGCATGACGTGCAGGCCGACCAGGCCGTGCGCGGCTGAGTCGAACGCCGCCGGCACGGTGCCGACGACGCGGAAGCCGAGGGCCTCCCAGAGGCGCACGGCCGGTTCGTTGGTCTCGACGACCGCGTTGAACTGGATCGCCCGGAACCCCTGGTCGCGGTGCCACTGCACGACGTACTCCCCCAGCCGGCGGCCCACGCCGCGCCCCCGGGCATCGCCGGAGACCATGAACGACGCGGTGCCGACATGGCTCCCGCGACCGGGCCGGTTGGGGCCCATGGTGGCGCTGCCCAGCACTCGGGGTCCGATCTCGGGCAAGTCCTCCTCGAGGACGACGGTCTGGCCGGGCGGACTCATCGTCCAGAGGGCGCGGGCCTGCTCGGAGGTGAGGTCGAGCGGGTAGGCGTAGGTCTCGCCGGCCGCCACGATCTCGTCGAAGAACGGCCAGACCTGCGGCCAGTCGTCCTCGGTCATCGAGCGGATCATCACGAGTCGCCCACCTGGCCGTCGATGGACTGGCGGATCAGGTCGGCGTGGCCGTTGTGCCGCGCGTACTCCTCGATCATGTGCGTGAGGAGCCAGCGCAGGGTGACGGGTGGGCGTCCGTCCGGACGGGCCTTGCGGGCCAGCCGCTCCGGGCGTGGATCCGCCGCCACGGCCGCCCGTGAGCGGGCCACCGCGTCCTCCCACAGGTCCCAGAGCTGATCCGGTGTGTCGTCGGCCGCGGAGTGCCAGTCCCAGTCCGGGTCGGCCGCCCAGTCGACCCTCGCCCAGAGCTCGACCTGCTCGTCGAGCAGGTGGCGGCCGAACCACCAGTCCTCCACGAAGGTGAGGTGCTTGACCATCCCGCCGAGGGTGAGGTCGGACGGCGGCAGCGTCTGCCGGAGCTGGTCGCGGCTCAGACCGCCGGCCTTGCGGCGGAAGATCGCGCGGTGGTCCTCGAGGAACACGCTCAGGTTCGCGATCTCGTCGTTCACTCCGGTCGGTCTCCGGGTTGGCGCCGGGTGACGCAGTAGGTCAGCCCGGCGGGGTCGCGGAGCACGGTCCACCACTCGAAGCGGCCCTGCACCTCGGCGCCGGCGGCCTCGTGCGCCACCAGCTCGGCCTCGTGGTCGGACGCGGACCAGTCGAGGTGTGCGGTCACGGCGTCCTGCTCGTCGTCGAGGCGCTGCAGGAGCAGCTGCAGCGGCTGGCCGGGGCCGGGTGTGAGCCGGCCGAACTCCGAGCCGGGCCTGCGATCCCGGCGCTGCCAACCGGTCAGTGCGTGCCAGAAGTCCAGCTCGGCGTCGTACCGGCTCGGCGGGATGTCGAGGCAGACCTGGTCGACGTACGACGTGCGGCCGTCGGGCCATGAGGTGGCCGGTGGCCGCTCGCCGCCGGCCTCGGGGACGAAGCAGAAGACCAGGCCGCCGGGAGACCTCATGGTTCTCAGGTCGTCGTACGGCGAGTCCAGCACCTCGGCTCCGAGCTCCTCGGCCTCCCTGGCTGCGGATGCGGGGTCATCCACGTGGAGGTCGAGGTGCACGCGCGGTGTGTGCTCCTCGAGCCGCTGGACGCGCAGGTAGTCGGTGCCCGTGGGTGGGACCAGCGTGGAGAACTGGCCCTCCTCACCGCGCTGCGGTCCTCGCTCGAAGCCGGTCACCGCCTGCCCAGAAGTCGGCGGCTGCCTCGTGAGTGTCGCCAGGGAAGTCGAGGAAGGCGACGATCCACAGCGGGGTCACGCGACCGGGGCGCAGTCGTTGCCGCAGCCGTCGGGCGCCGGCGGGCCGTCGGCGTGGCTGGCCGGCCGGTGCAGCACTGCCGTCGCCGGGGTGATCCGGACGTCCTCGCCTGCTACCTCCGCGGTGCCGTCGACGAGGAGGGTGAACCCCTTCGGCTCCCGCGGCGGGAAGACCAGAGTCACCGTGGCGTTGCCGGCCAGGTTGGCGACGGTGCCCTTGCCCGGCCGTTCGACCAGCACCGCACCGTCGGTGACCGTCGGCTCGACGGTGACCACCTTGACCGTGCCGCCGGTCGTGGTCAGCAGGTAGCCGGCGCCGAAGTCCTCCAGCGCCCGCGCCAGGTCGGCGACCTCGACGGGGATGCTCATGGGCAGAGGTTAGGGCGTGTCTCCCAATTCGTGGTGGATGCCGGCGTCGTCCAGGCGCGGGCTGGCCAGGCGCCGGCGCGCACGCAGACTGGGCGTCTTCGAAGGGTCGGCAACGCCGCCAGCGCGTGATCTGGGCGGCGTCCGGCGCCGCCAGGGGTTGGGAGACACGCCCTCATCACCACAGACCAGCGACGTCGCCGCCGATCCGGACGATGAACGCCGACACGACGACGATGAAGAAGACCCGCACGAAGCGCGCGCCACGCGAGACCGCGACCCGCGCGCCGACGTACCCGCCGACCAGGTTGCACGCGCCCATCACGAGACCGACCTTCCAGAGCACCGCTCCCTGCGGGACGAACAGTGCGAGGGCGCCGAGGTTGGTGGCCCAGTTGGCGAGCCGGGCCTTGGCCGAGGCCTCGAGGAACGAGTAGCCGAGCAGCCCGACCAGGGAGAAGACGAGGAAGCTGCCGGTGCCCGGGCCGAGCGCGCCGTCGTAGAAGCCGATGACGAAGCCGACGGCCAGGGCGGTCGCGAGGTGCCGGTGGCCGGCGTAGCGCAGCGCGGTGACCTCGCCGAGCGTCGGCTTGAGCAGGACGTAGCCACCGACCACCACGAGCGCGACCAGCACGATCGGCTCGAACGCCGAGCGCGGGAGCTGGCTCGCGAACAGCGCTCCGCAGAACGAGCCGGCGAACGCCAGCAGCATCATCGGCAGGAAGGTGCGCGGGTCCGGCTTGATGCGGCGGTAGTACGTCGCCGAGCTCACCGTCGTGCCGCAGATGCTCGCGAGCTTGTTGGTGGCGAGGATCTGGATGGGTGAGGCGTGCGGGAGCCCGACGAGAAGAGCGGGGAGCTGGATGAGGCCGCCACCGCCGACCACTGCGTCCACGAACCCTGCGGCGACGGCCGCCAGCCCGAGCAGGACCAGCACGATCAGCGTCGGGTCGTCCACCCGGTCACCCTAGGAGGCTGCTGAACAAGGGCGTGGATGCCAGCGTCGCGAGAGTCGTGCGATGGCACGGCGCCGTCCCGATGGCAGGCTGGGCGCCTTTCGAGGGCCGGTAACAAAGCCAGCGTGCGGCTGTCGCGGCGCTGGCGCCGCGTCATTGTTCTGCAGGCTCCTAAGAGGCTGCAGCTGGGTCGGTCGGCACCGATCCCGGCTCGGGACGCCCTAGGTTGGACGGCGTGCGGATCGTGTCGCTGCTCCCCTCGACCACCGAGATCCTGTTCGCGCTCGGCGCCGGCGACGACGTGGTCGGCGTGACGTTCGAGTGCGACACCCCGGCCGAGGCCCGCACCCGCGCGATCGTCTCGACCTCCGCGATGCCCACAGGGCTCACGCCGGCCGAGATCGACGCGTACGTCGTCGACGCGGTGGCGCGGGGCGAGGACCTCTACCACCTGGCCGCCGACGCGCTGCGCTCCCTCGACCCCACCCTCGTGGTCACCCAGGACCTCTGCGCGGTCTGCGCGGTCGACGTGACCACGGTCGACGCCGCGCTCGCCCACCTCGGTTGCACCGCCGACGTGCTGACCGTCGACCCGCACACCCTCGACGAGGTGCTCGACTCGGTGCTGCTCCTGGGCAAGGCCACTGGCCACGTCGACACGGCCCACGACCTCGTCGACTCGCTCCGCACGCGGCTGGATGCCGTCCAGTCCGCCGTCGCGGGACGGCCGCGGCCACGGGTAGCCGTGCTCGAGTGGACCGATCCGCCGTACGCCCCCGGTCACTGGATCCCCGAGATGGTCGAGCTCGCCGGCGGCGCGAACGTGCTCGGCGCCGCAGGTCAGAAGTCCGTGCGCGTCAGCTGGGCCGACGTCTCGGCCGCTCGTCCGGACGTCGTGGTCGTGGCGCCGTGCGGCTTCGACCGTGCGGGAGCGCAGGCTCAGGCGGACCTGCTCGGCGACCTGCTGCCGCCCCGTGCGGTCGTGCGCGCCGTGGACGCCAACGCCGCGTGGGCGCGTCCAGGGCCGCGGCTCGTCGACGGCGTCGAGGAGCTCGCGCGAGCGTTGCACCCGACCTGACCCGTGCGCCGGGCCAGCTCCAGGCCCGCTGTCCAGCCCGGCGCGCGGCCACCCCCCGGTGGTTCGAGTGAGGCGACGTCGTGGCCGCTGGCGGTCAGGAGCCAGGCGACCAGCGAGTTCGAGTTCCACATGTCACCCAGCCCGAGCTCGTCGCGACCCCACGTCAGCCCCGGCACTCGGGACCCGGCGGAGATCAGCCGACGGGTGCGCGCGTGGTCGGTGGCGACGCGCACCGTGTCCCCGACGGCGAAGCCGAGATCGGGCACGGAGCCATCGCGCCACACGCGCACCTCGTAACGGAAGATCCGAGAGCCGCCAAGGCGCCGGAACCCGACCGGGCCGGTGGCCGTGACGCCGTGGTCCCGGGGTGCGCCACCCCACGCGGGGGCCATCTCCACGGTCCACCGGTCCGCATCCAGCTGCACCTCGAGTGCGGCGTGGTAGAGCGTGCGCTGACCGCGGTGGTGCCGCCGCGCGTCGAGGGTCTCGAAGACCCGAGAGCTCCGGCGGACGACGTTCCGGCCGGCCCCGACGGGGATCCAGTACAGGCGAACCGATGCGACCACCTCCAGAGCCTCCCGCGTGTCCGCGAACGGGAGTAGAGGCCAACGTCCCGGCCTGCCCCTACAGCCGGCGGCCGGTCAGTCGGCGGCTGCCGCGCGCAGCCGGGCCCGGGCCAGCCCCACCAGGCCGATCACGACCCAGACCAGGTTGAGGGCTGCGGACGGCCAGGCGCCGTAGTAGGCGGAGTTGACCATCAGCGACCCGCCGCCGAGCAGGTTCATGAGCTGGAACGTCAGGCTGGGCCCGAGGATCCGCCCGGTGGTGACCAGGGCGTACGCGCTGATGAGCAGCGCCATGCCGAGCCAGCCGACGACGTTGACGAGGATGACGGTCAGGTCCACCCGAGGATCATGGGCGGTCCACCTGGCCCTCGTCACACGGGGTGAGCAGCGAGCTCGTCGACGAGCTCGACGAGGCGCGTCACACCGCCGGCTCGATCCATGCTCGCGGCGACGAGCCGATCATCTGCGTCGAGACCTACGTGCGCTTCGTCCAGCAGGACGGCAAGCCTGAAGACGCCTACAAGGCGTTCGTGACGCGCACGGTCCTGGAGACGATCCTCGCTCCCTGACCTTCAGTCGCCGACCCAGAACCCCCGGCCGCCGAACCAGTCGCCGTAGCCGCCGCGGTAGGGCATGGCCGTGCCGCCGGCGCCGCGGGAGCCCAGGTAGGACCCGACGACTGCCGCGCCCAGGTCGTCGAGCTCGGGGGCCACGACCCGGCCCTCGACGCGCTGCGCCATGGACTCGATGAAGCGAGCCAGACCCGGGTCGTCGCCGAGCCTGAAGAACGTCGTCTGGGCACCGAGCCGGCGGGCGTTGTCGAGCTCCCGGACGGCGTACGCGACCGTCAGCGGGTGCGGCGGGTAGCTGAAGTAGACCTCGCCGTCGGGCTCGAGGTGCGAGGTCGGCTCACCGTCGGTGACGACCAGCAGCACCGGCTGGGCGTGGGGGTGCTTGCGGAAGTGCCGGTTCGCAAGCAGCAGGGCGTGGTGCAGGTTGGTGCCCTTGTCCCACATAGCGTCGAGCGCGGTGAGCTCCTCGATCTCCATGACCTCGGCGTGCCGGCCGAAGCCGATCAGCTGCAGCGCGTCCCCGCGGAACCGGGACCGGATCAGCGTGTGCAGGGCCAGCGCGGTCCGCTTCATCGGCACCCAGCGGCCATCCATCGCCATCGAGAACGACGTGTCGACGAGCAGCGCCACGCACGCCTGGGTGCGGTCCTCGGTCTCCTGGACCTCGATGTCGTCGACCGTCAGCCGGAGGCCGGGGTTTCGAGACGGGCGCGGAGCGCCCTCCTCAACCACCGGCAGAGCGCCCTCGGAGGCGGTGCGGACGACGGCGTTGGTGATCGTCCGGGGCACGTGCCAGGGCTCGGTGTCGCCGAACTCCCACTGACGGGTGGCCCCCGACAGGTCGCCTGCCGCGCCGGCCCGGCGCAGCTCCCGCTGTCCCTGACGGCCGGACATCTTCTCGGCCACGTCGCGCAGCAGCGCCTTGCCGAGCTGACGCATCGCCTTCGGAGTGAGCTGGAGGTTGCCGTCGGAGCCGCGGCGCAGGGTGCCGCCGTCGCGCAGCGCCCGCTCGAGCTCCTGGAGGGTCCGGGCGTCGACCCGGGCGTCGTCACCGAGCTGGCGGGCCAGCTTGTCGAGGTCCAGGTCGTCCATCCGCGCGCCGCCGTAGGACTGCGAGAGCTGCTCGGCCAGCTCGTCGAGGTCGGAGAGGTCCTGGAAGACGCCGGTGCCGTCGCCGAGCCCGAGACCCTCGGAGCCGTCCATCCGCTCCGAACCGCCCCAGTCCTCGCCGGGACGCAGGGACTGCAGGTTCGAGTCGAGACGGGACAGCGACTCCATCAGTGCGGGAGATCCGAACGCCTGCTGCGAGAGCTGCATCAGCTCCGCCCGCTGCTCGGCCGACATCGAGTTGAGCATCCGCTGCGCGGCGGCGGCGCGGGCCGCCATCGCGTCGAGGAGCTCGTCGAGGTTCTGCGGGTTCTCCGGGAAGAAGTCCCCGTGCTTGGCCATGAACTCGTCGAAGTCCTCCTGGGAGTCCTCGCCGCGGTTGCGCTTCTCGAGCAGCTCGTTGAGGTCGGTGAGCATCTCGTTGATCGCCGCGCGGTCCTCGTCGGTGGCGTTCTCGAGCGCCTGCTTCATCCCGGCGAACCGCTGGTCGAGCAGCTCCCGGCCGAGGAGGTCCTTGATCTTCTCGTAGTCCTCGCGGGCCTCCCGGCTCTGCCAGTCGTACGGCGACAGCTCGGTCACGGCGGCGGCGGTGTTGGGCGGAAGGTTCTCCAGCTGCATCTCGCGCAGCGCCCGGTCGCCGTCATCCATGTCGACGTCGCGGGCCAGCTGCTTGCGCTCCTCCAGCACGGCGTGCTCCAGCAGGTCCTTGATCTCCTGGAGCGTCCCGTCGAGGTTGTGCTTCTGCAGCAGCTCGCGGCGCCGTTCGGCGACCCGGCGGGCCAGGTCGTCAAGGCCGCTCTGGTCGCGGCCACCGCGCCGCAGGAACTCCCGCATCGCGCGCTCCGGCGAGTAGCCCGCCATCACGTCCTGGCCGATCGCATCGAGGGCCTCGGCGATGTCGACCGGCGGCGCGAGCGGGTCGCCGCCGTCGTAGCGGCCGTAGCGTGAGCGTGCCTGCTTCGAGGTGTGCCGGTTAGCCATCTTGCTCACCCATAGACGGTCTCTCCGCCGCCGGACTCCTTGCTGATCTTGCGCGCGAGGTAGAGCCCCTCGAGGGCGAGCTCGACGGCGCCGGCCCGCTGGCCGTCGTTGGTGGCGCCGAGCCGGTCGCAGATCTCGTCGTACAGCTCCGACTCGCCCAGCACCGGCAGCCCGGTGAGGAAGTCGCGCGCGGTGACCTGCTCGCCGGTCGTGACCATCATGCCGCTCTCGAGAGCGTCCACGAGGAGCGCGAGGTCGAGCCCGCGGAAGGTGTGCCGGACCGTCTCGGCGGTGGCCGTGCGGAGCAGGTGGGTGAGGATCTCGGTCTCGCGACCCTCCTCGCCGGTCTCGAACTCGATCTTGCCGCCGAGCACGTCGATCGCGGTCTCGAGGTCGACCACGCGCGCGACCGGCTCGTCCTCGCCCTGCGACGTCGAGCGGTGCAGTGCCGCCGCCGCGATCGTCTCGGCGCCGGCGATCGCGAACCGGGCAGAGACGCCCGAGCGCTGGTCGACCGACGAGGACTCCCGCAGGTTGCCCGTGAACCGCGCCAGGATCTCCACGAGGTGGTCTGGCACGTCGGCGACGAGGTGCGCCTCCTGCCGGATCACCGCGATCTCGTCCTCGAGCTCGGTCGGGTAGTGGGTGCGGATCTCGGCGCCGAACCGGTCCTTGAGCGGGGTGATGATCCGGCCGCGGTTGGTGTAGTCCTCCGGGTTCGCGCTCGCGACGACGAGGACGTCGAGCGGCAGCCGCAGCACGTAGCCGCGGATCTGGATGTCCCGCTCCTCCATCACGTTGAGCATGGCGACCTGGATCCGCTCGGCCAGGTCGGGCAGCTCGTTGATCGCGACGATGCCCCGGTGGGAACGCGGGATCAGCCCGAAGTGGATGGTGTCCGGGTCCCCCAGCGAGCGGCCTTCGGCGACCTTCATCGGGTCCACGTCGCCGATCAGGTCGGCCACGCTGGTGTCGGGCGTGGCGAGCTTCTCGGCGTACCGCTCGTCGCGGTGCCGCCACTCGACCGGAAGCGCGTCGCCGAGCTCGAGCGCGCGCCGGCGGGAGTCGTGCGTGATCGGCTCGTAGGGGTGCTCGCCGAGCTCGGCGCCGCCGATCACCGGGGTCCACTCGTCGAGCAGGCCGACCAGGGTGCGCAGCAGCCGGGTCTTGCCCTGGCCGCGCTCACCGAGGAGCACCACGTCGTGACCGGCGATCAGCGCCCGCTCGAGCTGGGGGATGACCGTGTCCTCGAAGCCGTGCAGGCCGGGCCACGGGTCCCGGCCCTCACGCAGGGCGTCGAGCAGGTTGTCGCGGAGCTCGGTGCGCAGCGTCTTCTGGACGTGTCCGGACGCGCGGAGCTCGCCGAGGGTGCCAGCGGCAGGGCTGGCCGTGGGAGCAGAAGTCACGCCTCCACGCTACCCAGCGCCACAACAACTGGACGGCGTCTCCGGTTCTGGGCCCGTGGACGGGGGCGGGCTACGCCATCCCGTTGGGCCCGGCGCCCACCAGGCCGGGCAGTGCGCGCACCAGGTCAGGCGGCAGCGTCAGCCCGTGGGCGCTGGCCGGGTCGACGGCCAGCCACAGGTCGCCTTCGGGCCAGCCGGCGGCCAGCTGGGCGATCGGCACCTCGAGGGCCTTCTCGGGGTCCGCGCCCGCGGTCGTGAGCGCCTCCCGGGACGTGAAGACCGGGACGTACTGGGTGCCGTCCTGCTCGATCACCGGCAGCGCCACCGCGCCCTCCGGGGCCGGCTCAGCGTCCTCGGCCATCTCCTGCGGGAGCAGGGCGGTGCTCGAGGCCAGCTGCTGCAGGACCGCCTGGGTCTCGGCCTGGCTGTTGGCGTTCTGGTCGCTCACGGTCGTTCCTCTCGATCGTCGGTCAGGCATTCGTCACCCGGTGACCATCCGCGCGATGTGTACACCCCGCTACGGTGCGAGCGTGCTGACGGTGGACTGCCCGTGCGGCTCAGGACAGCGGTACGACGCGTGCTGTGGCCGGCTGCACCGCCGCGAGGCCGAGGCGGAGACCGCCGAGGAGCTGATGCGCTCCCGCTACGCGGCGTACGCCGTGGAAGAGCTCGACCACGTCTTCCGCACCTGGCACCCGCGCACCCGGCCCGAGTCGATCGAGCCGGACCCGGCGCTCACGTGGACCGGGCTGAGCGTGCTCGACGTGGTCGACGGCGGTCCCGGGGACGAGACCGGCGAGGTGGAGTTCGAGGCGACGTACGACCGCGGCGGCAGCCCGGGCCGGCGGCACGAGCGCAGCCGCTTCGAGCGCCGCCGCGGGCGCTGGGTCTATGTGGACGGCGACGTCGGCTGACGTCAGCTGGGCGGCGTGCCTGCGATGTTGACCATCCAGTTGACGCCGAACCTGTCCTTGACCTGGCCGAACTCGTCGCCCCACGGCGCCTTCTCGAGCGGTACGTCGACCGTGCCGCCATCGGCGAGCTTGTCGAAGTAGCCGTGCAGCAGCTCACCCTCGCCGCCGCTGAGGCTGACGTGGCCGTTGGGGGTCACGCCGGTCACGCCCGGCGGGTTGTCGGACGCCATCAGCGTGAAGCCCTCGGTCGTCTCGAGCTGGCCGTGCATGACGCCGTTGGTGTCGAGGGGTACGCCCTCGTGCTCGGTGGCGCCCATGTCGCCGAAGGTCATGACGTTGAGCTCGCCGCCGAACACGTCCTTGTAGAACTCGATCGCGTCGCGGGCGTTGCCGTCGAAGGTGAGGTAGGGGTTCAGGATGGCCATGTCGTCTCCTCGTCGAGTGATGGGTCGGACATTCGACCGTATCCACCCTCCCAACTCATCGCCACCACGAGAACGGGAATGCGGTCACCATCTGACCGCAACAGGTGACAGCGTCCACGCCATGGACACCAGCCCCGGAAACAGCCGCGTGCAGACCTGGATCGCCAGCACAGACACCGCACGACTGCTCGCCTTCGCCACCTCGGTCTTCGGCGCCGAGGAGCTGGCTCGGGTGCCGACCGAGGACGGCGGCATCGGCCACGCGGAGCTGCGGGTGGGCGACACCTGGCTGCTCGCCTTCGACGCGCAGCCCGACTGGCCGCCACTCCCGGCGCTGCTCCGGGTGTGGGTCGACGACGCCGAGGCGACCATGGCCACCGCAGCCGCCGCCGGCGGGCGGGTGATCACGCCGCTGTCGGACTCCGCATTCGGCCAGCGAGGTGGTCGTGTCCGCGACCCGCTGGGCAACATCTGGTGGGTGACCCAGCAGGTCGAGGACGTACCTCCCGACGTCATGATGCAGCGGCTCTCCGAGCCTGTGTACGCCGAGTCGATGCGCATCGCCCAGGAGACGTTGGACCGCGAGCTGAGCGGCCGCGACGAGGGCTGGTCGAGCGCCCCGGTGCTCTAACGGTCGTCGCGGAAGACGGCCGGCCGAGCTTCCTTGCGGGCCTGCGTCGCTTCCTCGAAGTTGTCGGTGAGCAGCGGCGTACCGGCGGACTCCTGGTCCGCGCCCGAGCAGAACGCCTTGCCGGCGCCGGTGAGCACGATCGCCCGGACCGCGTTGTCCTCGCCGAGCTCGCGGAGCGCCTCGCGCAGCGGCACCATCACGTCGAAGGCCATCGCGTTCAGCCGCTCGGGGCGGTTGAGGGTGACCACGGCAACGCCGGCAGCCGGTCGGTCGACCAGGACGAACTCGCTCATCTCAGCGGCTCAACAGGACCGAGGAGCCGTGGCCGAAGAGTCCCTGGTTGGCGGTGATGCCGACCGTGGCCCCCTCGATCTGGCGACCGGCCGCCTGGCCGCGGAGCTGCCAGGTGACCTCGCACACCTGGGCCAGCGCCTGCGCCGGCACCGCCTCGCCGAAGCAGGCCAGCCCGCCGGACGGGTTCACCGGGATCCGGCCACCGATGGTGGTCTCCCCGGCCCGCAGGAGCGCCTCGGCCTCTCCGCGCTTGCACAGGCCGAGGTCCTCCATCCAGTCCAGCTCTAGGGCGGTGCTCAGGTCGTAGACCTCTGCCAGTGAGACGTCCTCCGGCGAGATCCCGGCCTCCTCGTACGCCGCGTGCGCGATCGACTCCTTGAAGGTCCGCTCGAGCTCGCCGCCCCCGAGCACGGCCTTGCTGTCGGTGGAGATGTTCGGCATGTCCAGGACCGTGTTGGGAAACGTCGGAGTGACGGTCGATACCGCGTTGACCCGCACCGGCCGGTCGAGGCCGACCTTCTTCGCGTACTCCGTGCTCGCCACCACGACCGCCGCCGCGCCGTCGGAGGTCGCGCAGATGTCCAGGAGGTGCAGCGGGTCGGAGACGACCGCGCTGGTCAGCACGTCCTCGACGCTGACCTCCTTGCGGTAGCGGGCGTTGGTGTTCTCGAGCCCGTGCCGCGCGTTCTTCACCTTGACCGCGGCGAAGTCCTCGGGCGTGGCGCCGTAGAGATCCATCCGGCGCCGTGCGTAGAGCGCGAAGTAGGCCGGGTTGGTCATGCCGAGCAGCCGGAACCGGAGCCAGTCCGGGTCGTCCCACCGCTCCCCCGCGTTGGGCGCCAGGAACCCCTTGGGCGTGGTGTCCGCGCCCACCACCAGGGCGACCTCGGACAGGCCGGCCAGGATCCGGGCCCGGGCGGTGTCGAGCGCCTGGGCACCGGTCGCGCAGGCGGCGTACGACGTGGCGACCCGGGCGCCGTTCCAGCCCAGGGCCTGGGCGAACGTCGCGCCCGCGACGTACCCCGCGTAGCCGTTGCGGACCGTCTCGCCGCCGACCACGAGGTCCACGCTCTGCCAGTCGATGCCGGCGTCGTCCAGCGCCGCGCGGGCCGCGACCACGCCGTACTCGGTGAACGGGCGCCCCCACTTGCCCCAGGGGTGCATGCCGACCCCGAGGACGGCGACATCGGTGCTCACTGGTCGGCCTCCTCACCGAGCTCGGTGACCGGCTTCCAGCGCCACACCAGCAGCTCGTCGTCCAGCGGCTCGACCACCAGCTCGACCTCGGCGCCGACCTTGAGGTCCTTGACGCCGTAGCCGTCGGCCACCTGTCCCAGCACGGTGATCCCCTCGGCCAGCTCGACCGCGGCCAGCGCGAACGGCTGGTAGGGGTCCGTGCGCGGGACGTACGGCGCCGGGGGCTGGTACTGCGCGTCGGTGTAGCTCCACACCGTGCCGCGGCGGCTCAGCTCGACGACCTCGAACTCCTCGCCGTCGCAGGCCGGGTTGCGACAGAAGCCTTGAGCCGGGGGGAAGTACACGGTGGCGCAGGTGGTGCACCGCGACCCGAGGAGCGTGGGGTCGTCGCCGGTGGTGAACCACCCCTCGACCGCTGGACTCGCGCTCATCCCGCCTCCGAACTAGAACGTGTTCTCATTCTAGGGGCCTGATGGAGTCCCAGCCCAGGCCTGGGAGGTTTCGAGACGGTTGCTGCGCAACCTCCTCAACCACCGGTGGTTGAGGAAGGCGCGCTAGCGCCTGTCTCGAAACCTCCGCAGCGAAGGCACCTGCGCAACGACCTCAGCGCGACAGGAACGCCAGCAGGTCCTGCCGGGTCAGCACGCCGACCGGCTTGCCGTCCTCCTGCACCAGGACCGCGTCGGAGCTCTCGAGCAGGGCCACCGCGTCGCGGGCGTCCTCGGTCGAGCCGACGGTCGGCAGCGGTGGGCTCATGTGGTCCTCGACCCGGTCGGTGAGCCGGGCGGTGCCGGCATACAGGGCATCGAGGAGCGCGCGGTCGGAGACCGAGCCCGCGACCTCGGCAGCCACGATCGGCGGCTCGGCCCGGACGACGGGCATCTGCGAGACGGCGTACTCCTGCAGGATCGCGACCGCCTCGGCGATGGTCTCGTTGGGGTGGGTGTGCACGAGGTCGGGCAGCCGGCCGTCCTTGCCGCGCAGCACCTCGCCGACGGTCTGGGTCTGGTCGCGCTGCGCGTCGGTCGGGAAGCCGTACTGCGCGAGCCACTCGTCGTTGAAGACCTTGGTCAGGTAGCCGCGGCCGCTGTCCGGCAGGAGTACGACGATGACCGCGTCGGTCCGTCCCTCGGCCGCGAGCTCCTGGGCCAGCTGCCGCGCCGCGAACGCCGCCATGCCCGACGAGCCGCCGACGAGCAGCGCCTCCTCGCGGGCCAGCCGGCGGGTGAAGGCGAACGAGTCGCCGTCGGAGACCTCGATGACCCGGTCGGCGATGTCGCGGTCGTAGGTCTCGGGCCAGAAGTCCTCCCCCACGCCCTCGACGAGGTAGGGGCGGCCGGTGCCGCCGGAGTAGACCGAGCCGGCGGGGTCGGCGCCGACCACCTGCACGTCAGGGTTCTGCTCCTTGAGGTAGCGGCCGACGCCGGTGATCGTGCCGCCGGTCCCCATCCCGGTCACGAAGTGGGTGATCTTCCCGTCGGTCTGCGCCCAGATCTCCGGCCCTGTGGTCTCGTAGTGCGAGCGCGGGTTGTGCTGGTTGGAGTACTGGTCCGGCTTCCACGCGCCCGGCTGCGAGGCGAGCTTGTCCGACACGTTGTAGTAGGAGTCTGGGTGCTCCGGCGCCACCGCGGTGGGACACACGACCACCTCGGCGCCGTACGCCTTGAGCACGTTGCGCTTGTCCTCGCTCACCTTGTCGGGGCAGACGAAGACGCACTTGTAGCCGCGTGCCTGGGCGACCATCGCCAGCCCGACGCCGGTGTTGCCGGACGTCGGCTCCACGATCGTGCCGCCGGGCTGGAGCTCGCCGGACGCCTCGGCGGCGTCGATCATGCGGACGGCGATGCGATCCTTCACCGAGCCACCCGGGTTGAGGTACTCGATCTTGGCCAGCACGATCGGTCCGTCGCCGCTCTGCGGCTCAGCCGGGGCGAGGTCGAGGGTCTGGTTGAGCCGGACCAGCGGGGTGTTGCCGATCAGGTCGAGGAGAGAGTTCGCGTACTGCACCCGGACAGGGTACGGACCTACCGGTCCGTAGCATGGATCCGTGGGAAAGGCCGCCGCAGCACGCAAGCTCGCCTCCGCTGCTGTCTACGGCGGCGGCGGCCTGTCCGTGCTCGGGGGCGCTCTCTACGGCCTCCTGACTGCCGAGGCCCAGCTCGCCCGACGCGCCATCGGCGAGGCCGGGGACGCGCGGCCGCCCGACGCGACCGGCTGGTACGGCCGCGGGCGGCCCGGCCCGGCGATCAAGATCGTGCTGCTCGGCGACTCGAGCGCCGCCGGGTACGGCGTCGACCGGGTCGAGGAGACTCCCGGCGCGCTGCTCGCGAGTGGGGCCGCGGAGCGCGCCGACCGGCGGGTCTACCTGCGCGCGTTCGCGAAGATCGGAGCCCGCTCCTCCGACCTCCAGGGCCAGCTCGACCAGGCGCTGCCGACCGAGCCCGACGTCGCCGTGATCCTGATCGGCGTCAACGACGTCACCCATCGGGTCCGCCCCGCGGCCTCCGTCGGCGCGCTCGCCGAGGCCGTGCGGCGGCTCAGGGACGCGGAGGTGGCGGTGCTCGTCGGCACCTGCCCCGACCTCGGGACCGTCAAGCCGATCCCGCCGCCGCTCAAGCAGGTGGCGCGCACCTGGTCGCGGCGGATGGCCGCGGCCCAGACCATCGCCGTCCTCGAGGGTGGCGGCCGGACCGTTTCGCTGGGCTCGGTCCTCGGACCGGAGTTCGCGGCCGCCCCGGCATTGCTGTTCGGCCCGGACCGGTTCCACCCCTCGGCAGCCGGCTACCGATCGCTCGCCGCGGTGCTGGTGCCGTCGATGCTCGCCGCGCTCGGCCTGATCCCTGACGACGAGGCGGCTCCCGAGGCGTTCCGCGGCGAGGGCGTACTGCCGATCACGACCGCGGCGCTGCAGGCCGTCGACATCCCCGGCACTGAGCTGGACGGCACCGAGGTCGCCGGTCGGACCCGCGGCGTGCGCGGCCTCTGGGTCGAGCTGCGGCACCGCCGCCGCCAGCCGCAGCCCGAGGGCGAGGCGCCCGGCGAGGCCGAGATCGAGACCGAGGACGAGCGGGCGGGTACCCCCTCGGCATGACAGAGACCCAGCGCGAGCAGGTCCCCCGTGTCGACACCAGTGAGAAGGACACCGCGCTCGCCTTCCTCCGCTTCGCCCGGCATTGCCTGGTCAAGAAGACCGAAGGTCTCGACGACGAGCAGCTGCGCCGGGTGCTGGTGCCGTCCGGCACCTCGCTGCTGGGCCTGGTCCAGCACGTCACTGACGGCGAACGATGGTGGTTCGGGCACCACGTGGCCGGCGACCCGCAGTGGTCCGACGTCGACTTCAGCATGGAGGTGCCGCCCGACCGCCCCACGACCGAGGTCTTCGCGGCGTTCGACGAGGCGGTGGCCGCCAGCGAGGAGATCATGGCCGGCGTACCCGACCTCGACGCCCCGCTCGCCGTCCAGGGCCAGTGAGGCGCCATCGAGTGACCCAATTGGCAGGTCTGGGAGCGCTCCCCACCTGCCAGGTGGGTCACTCGATGGCAAATGACGACGGCCCCGGGACCCGAGGTCCCGAGGCCGCCGGAGCTGGTCCCCGTGAGACGAGCTCAGCTGCTCGTTGTCAGTTGTCGCTGAAGATCGCGAGCAGGCGGAGCAGGTTGGTGTAGATCCAGACCAGGCTGACCGTCATCGCGAACGCCGCACGCCAGGACTCCACCTCGGGGATCTGGTTGGCGACGCCCTGCTCGACGAAGTCGAAGTCGAGGATCAGCATGAACACACCCAGCACCAGGCCGGCGACAGCGGTCAGGATGCCGAGCCCGCCGAAGCCGAACAGGCCGAACGACGAGCCGAAGGCACCGAGGACCAGCTCCATCAGGCTCAGCGCGATCATGCCGAACACGGCACCGATCACGAACTTGCGGAACTTCGTGCCGACCTGGATGTTGAAGAACTTGTAGGCCGCCAGCGTGCCGGCGAAGGCCGCGAAGGTGCCGATCACCGCCTGGACGACGAGGTTGCCGCTGCTCTCACTGACGAACACCGCGTCGATGAACTTGCTGAACGCACCGATCGCCACGCCCTCGACCACGCAGAAGGCCATGACCAACGGCGGGCTGACCACGCGCTTGAACGAGTTCACCATCGACAGCGCGAACGCGCCGAGCGAGCCGACGGTGAGCGCCAGGACGAGCGAGCTGGGGACCTCGGTGGCGGTGATGTCGCCGGTGACCATCCAGGTCACGGCGGCGGAGACGATGACGAGGCCCAGGGCGATCGCGGTCTTCTGGACCACCGAGTCGATGGTCATCGGGCCGGTCGTCGCGGGCGCGCGCCCGGTGTCTCCCGGGGTGCCGACGCCCCACTGGGACGGGTCGGTCGACTGGCCATAACCGGCCTGCGGCGCCCCGTTGCCGGCGTAGGTCTGGTTGCCGTACATGTTGGCGCCGCCGCGGTTGAACTCCTCGGAACGACGGAAGATGGGGTTGTTGCTCTGCATGGTCTCCTCCTTGGAGGCCGGGGTGGTGGCTGTCGCTGTGACGACTCACCGATGAGCCCAGTCTACGGACTCGTCAGGTTGAACGCAGGTACGCGGTCGGGCGTTCCCGCCACGGCTGAGGATTCGCTGAGATTCGCTGAGATTCACCGCCGCACGATGCGCACCGAGACGGTCCGGGTCGAGTTCGGCCGGACCAGCACGTAGTGGCCGGCCCGGCGGTAGGAGCCGTGCCGGGCGATGACCCGGTAGCCGTGCGGGTAGTGCAGGGGGCTCACGAAGATCCGCGTGGGCGCGGTCACCGACCGGTCGGGTCGGTAGCGGAACCAGAACCGGCCGCTGCCGGGGCGGAACCGCATGGCCAGCGGGGTTCCCGCGACGGCCTGCGCGTAGGTGCGGACCAGGACGCGGACCTTGGCCTGCTTCACCGAGGAGAGGTCCGTGTCGTCCGCGAACAGCCCCTGGTCGCCGTCCGCGGTGGTCGGGTCGTTCCAGAACTTGTAGGCCCAGTGCGTCCAGCCCATCAGGTGCCGGTCCGCCGACGCGGCGTCGATCTTGATCGCGGTGAGGTTGTCGGTCGCGCCCCACTCGCTCATCATCGGCACGGCGTGCATCCGCTCGGACTGGTCGAGCGCGTGCTGCTCGCGGCCGTTGGAGTACGCGCGGCAGCTCTGCACGTCGGTGCCCGGGACGCCGAGGCTCTCCAGGAAGACCGCCGGGCAGTAGTTGTGCCAGGAGAGGCCGAGCTGCTGCTCGTCCCCGGGCGCGGTGAAGAAGGTGTCGACCGGCTGGCCGCCGGCGAACTGCTGCGGCTCCCACCAGACGATGTTGTCGGGGTCGATCGCCCGCACCGCCCTCAGCCCGGCCTCCATGGCCGGCTGCAGCTCGGTGGAGTACGACGCCGAGCAGCCGAAGGTCAGGCAGGTCGGCCACTCGACCCCCATCCACGGCTCGTTGAGCAGGTCGTAGCCCATCAGGTACCGCTGGTGCTCCCAGCGCTGCGCGGCGACCTGCCAGGCCGCCAGCCAGCCGTCCAGGAGGCCCCGGCGGTTGGCCCAGAAGTCGTCGAACATCGCCGAGACCTCGGGCGTCCAGTAGCCCGTCGGGAAGGGCGCGACCACCGGCGGCGTGAGGCTGAACGGCAGCTGTCGCACCGCGGCCCAGTCCGGGACCCCCTCGCCGCCGTACTCCTCGTGCCACTGGTCCTGGTGCATGTCGAGCTGGATCCAGATCCGCTTCCTGGCCAGCAGGTCGAGCACCCGCTGCCACTGGTCGAGGTAGGCCGGGTCGGCCTGGCCGGGGCCGCTGGGCGTGAGCCCGGCCCACAGCGTGCCGACGCGGGCGGCGTTGAAGCCGTGCCGGGCCAGCCAGGCGGCGTCCTTCTTCGTGAAGCCGGTCGGCCCGTCCGGTGGCACGTAGGGCTTGCGCTTGTAGACGAGGTTGAGCCCGTGCACGATCACGACCCGTCCCTGCGGGTCGACCAGCCAGCGCCCCTCGCGGCGCAGCTGCGGCGGCTCGTCACGCCTGGCATCCGCGGCACCACCGCTTGTCGAGCCCGTCGGGAACGCCGCAGCGGACGGCGTGACCAGCCCGAGGCCGCTCACGACCAGGCCGGCGAGGACGATCAGGACACGCAGCCGCTGCACACCGCTGACAACTCTGCGGCGCCGGTCAGGTCACGCCCGCCGTGCCAGCACCACCGTGTCCGTCGCGACCGCCGACCCGTGCCCGTGGCCGTGGTCGTCTCCGAGCTCGCGGGTCCGCGCCTCGGCGACGTCGATGCTCCAGCCGTCCCCGAGGAGCGAGGTCACCCGCTCCGGCCCGAAGAGCAGGTGGCTCAGGTGCGGGTTGCGCAGGTCGGTGTGCCGCTCGTCCGGGTGGTGGCCCGCGACGAGCAGGGTGCCGCCGGGTCGGACGGCCCCCGCGATGGCGGCGTAGACCCGGTCGAAGTCGGCCTCGGGCACGTGCACGTACATCGCCGAGACCAGGTCCGCCTCCGCCGGCAGGGGATCGCCGGCGAGCAGGTCGACGTGCACCCACTCGGTGCGGTCCGCCACCTGGGCGTCCTCGGCATGCTTCCGGGCCTTCTCGAGGGCGACCATCGAGAGGTCGGCACCGGTCGCGCGCCAGCCGTGCTCCGCCAGCCACACGACGTCGGCGCCCTCACCGCAGCCCACATCGAGCGCCGTTCCGGCCGGCAGGTCCGCCACCAGCTCGACCAGCCGCTGGTTGGGAAGCCCGGACCAGACTCGCTCGTGCTCGGCGTACTTCTGGTCCCAGTACTGCTGGGTGAAGACGTGCGCTTCGTCCGACTCGTCCATGCATCCCACGATCCCACCTGACGGCCCACCCCGGAGCCCAAGGGGTGAGCAGGGAGTCAGCAGGGATACGGGGGTCAGCGGGTCACCTTGCGGGTCTTCTTCGACACGATGCCGGTCTTCTCGTAGTGCTGCCGGCCGTAGATGACGTAGACGCGGATCCGGTGCCCGACATCGGCAGCGGTCAGCAGGTAGTGCTTGTAGGTGGCAGACGAGATCCGCTTGCCGTCGCGGAACCAGTGGAACGAGACGGTGCGAGCGTTGGGCCTCACCTTGGCGGCGTGGACCGTCAGCGTCGAACCCAGCGTGGCCTTGCCACGGATCTGCGGCAGCTTGATCGACGGCCAGTGGCCGGGCAGCACCTTCGAGGACACGGGTAGGTACGCGCTGCCGCTGGCGTACCCGGTCCGGCTGGCGATCACCGTCAGCCCGAGAGGCTGCCTGAAGACGCTGTCCGGGACCTTGAACGACGGGCTGCTGGTCGTGGCCAGGACCCTCGGCCCGGAGGTCCACTGGTAGCTGAACGTCACGCCCGGGACCGACCAGCCACCGGGGTTGACCGTCAGCGTCGCATCGACTTCGGCCGGCCCGGAGACGCTGGGCGCACTCAGGTTGGCCACTCCTCCGCCGCTGACCGGCTGGGTGGCCGGCGACAGGGCGTACCCGGTCCGGCTGCCGCGGTGGGCGGTGACCAGGACCGCGAGCGCCTTCCCGGTGTCCGCCTGGGCGGCGCGGTAGGTGCGCTGGGCGGCGCCGGCGATCGGGGTGCCGCCGGAGAGCCACTGGTAGCTGTAGGTGAGGTGGGAGCTGGGCGACCAGGTGCCGTGGCCGGCGGTCAGCAGCGCACCGACGACGGGCGTCCCACTGATCGACGGCGGCACGACGCTGCTGGGCTGCGGGCCGAGGTCGTAGACGAGCGGGGTGGTGAGCGGAGTGTCGTCGCCGAGGGTCGTGGCGACTCCCTCCGCGTCGGCCAGGTCGGTGCTCAGCGGGCCACCGGTCCCCTCGACGTACTGCAGACCGTTCTGGCAGGCCTGGCCGTTGACCACCCGGACCAGGTAGCTGCCGGTCGTGAGGCCGGTGATGTCGAAGGCGCCGGTGGTCGCGTCGCTCCAGCCCGAGCGCGTGACGAGCGAGCGGTCGGTGGTGAACGCCTGGAGCCTGCAGTGGATCGGCTGTCCGTCGCTGTCTCGCAACGTGCCGATGACATGGCCGCCCTCGACGAGCACGGCGTCGATGCCGGTGCGTGCCTCGCCGCTGGCCAG
Source organism: uncultured Actinomycetota bacterium (assembly GCA_963798045.1). Taxonomy (GTDB): domain Bacteria; phylum Actinomycetota; class Actinomycetes; order Propionibacteriales; family Nocardioidaceae; genus Nocardioides. The sequence continues at coordinate 199,566 of CAWCSB010000022.1, read as the reverse complement.
CGTGACCTGGTCGGCGGAGGCCAGCCCAGCTTGCTCCTCGTGGTCGTCGAAGAACTGAGCGGCCGAGAACGCGAAGCCGCTGAGCCGGTTGAAGGCGAGCCGATAGCTGCCGGCCTGGAGACCGTTGACCTCGTAGCTGCCGTCGGACTCCACCCAGCCCCAGCCGGCGACGTCGCCCTCGTCGTCGTAGACCCGCACGGCGTCCTCCGGATCGGCGGCGTTCATCGTCAGGTGACCGGAGATCGAGGCGGTGCGGGTCAGCTCGGCGTCGGCCTGGGTGCTGCCCCCGTCCGTGACGACGACCGGGGTGGCCGCGTCGATGTCGAAGTCGTGGACGTCGTCGTACAGCTCGGGCTCGTAGTTCTCGTCGTTCGAATAGAAGACAACCAGGTAGGTGCCGGCGGGCAGCGCGACGTCGTACTGCCCCTGCGCGTCGGTGTCGTCCCCACCCACGTACTCCTGCTCGTCCATGTCGTAGACGTCGACCCAGACGTCCTCGAGCGGAACGGCGCCCGCACTGGTGACGGTGCCGACGATGTGGCCGTTGGCCGCCTGCGCCGGAGCCACCAGGCCGAGCACCAGCGCGGCGACCCCGGCGAGCACGACGAGCAGGCGGCGTGCGCGGGCGCTGAGTACGGCGTGGTCATAGACCTGGACGTCGTCGGGCATCGATGTGGCCTTTTCTTCCGGAGTCGAGGCACCCTATGGGCCATCGCGAGCCCGTCACCCCGGCAACGCACGGATTGGTCCGAAGATGACTCGTTCGGGCTACTCTCCGGCCGGTGCGCACCCCGCCCGCCGCAGCAGCAGCGGTGTCGTCCGCCGCGGTCCAGAACCGGCGGCTGCTGGCCCTGTGGCTGATGGCTGCGTCGGTGCTGGTCTGGGTGCCGGGCGGCCACAGCCGCTTCGTGTGGGCCAAGCTGCTCGTCGTCGCGCTGGCCGCGGTGGTCGGCTCGACCGTGCCGCGCGACGGCCGGCTGCCGCGAGTGGTCCTGCTGGGCCTGGGGGTCGGGGCGCTCGTGCTCGCGGCGGCGGCGCTCGCCGGCGAGACACCGGTGCCGTCGCTCGTCGGACGCTTCCCGCGCTACGAGGGGCTGCCCGTGCTCGGGGTGTACGTCGCCGCGGCGTGGCTCGGCGCCCGGATCGGCGGCCGGGGCCGGGCCCGCGTCGTACAGCTCGCGCACGCGCTGAGCGGGATGGCGGTCGCGCTCGGTGCGTTCGCCGTGCTGGAGCTTGCCTCCTCGTCGCCGTTGGGACCGTCGACGCTGGAGCGGAGCGGGTCGGTGCTCGGCAACGCCACCGACCAGGGTCTGGTGGCGATGATGGCGGCGCTGGTGGTCGCGGGTGTGCTCGAGGTGCGCCGCGACGGCCTGCTGCTGGCCGGCCTGGCCGGCGCCGTCGTGACTGTCGCGGCCTCGGGATCCCGGGTGGCCCTGGCACTCACCGCACTCGGACTCGCGTCCCTGGCACTGCGGCGGCGAGCCCTGGTCCGACCGTTGCTCATCGCGGTCGCCGGCCTCGCGGCCGTGGCCCTGTCCGTCTCCGGCACCCGCGATCGGCTGCTGTCCGCGCAAACCGGCAACGGCCGCCTGGAGCAGTGGCGGCTCACGCTCGACCTGGTCCGCGACCACCCGTGGCTCGGTCTCGGCCCGAGCCGGTACGTCGACGCCGTCGGCCGCCACGAGACACCGGAGTTCGTGCGCTTCACCGGGCCGCGAACCCTCGCTGACTCACCGCACGACGTGCTCCTGCAGGCCGCGGTGGCGGGCGGGCTGCCGCTGCTGGTCTGCTTCGTCGTGCTGGCCGTGCTCGTCGCCCGGCGCGCCCTCGCGGTCGTCAGCGAGCATCCCGAGGCGGCCGGCGTGCTCGTGGCGGTCGCGGCGTACGGCGTCGCGGTGCTGGCCAACCCGACCGCCGCCGGGCCGACCTGCCTGGCGGCGTTCCTCACCGGCGCCCTCGTCGCCGAACCCGCCCCGGCCGTCGAACGACCCTGGCCGCGTCGCGGGCTGACCGCCGTCCTGGCCGCGGGAGCGCTCGCCATGGCCTGCTGCTGTGTCGCCGAGGTGCAGCTCGGCCGCGCCGTCGACGACGCCCGGGCCGGCCACTCCGACGACGCTCGCTCGGCGCTGGACAGCGCGCAGCGCTGGCGTCCGTGGGACTCCGACCTCGCCCTGGTCGGCGCCGAGGCGAGCCTCGCGAGCGACCCGGCACTGGCCCTCGACCTCGCGGAGGAGGCCCTGCGAGCGACGCCCGACTCGTTCGAGGGGCTCGTGACGCTGGGGCTGGCCGAGCTCGCCCTCGGAGATGACCAGGCCGGGCAGCGGCACCTCGACCTAGCGGCCGAGCTCTTCCCCGAGCGCCCGGTGCCGCATCCGTAGGCACTCGAGAGTGCGGGTCGACGGCTTCGGGATCATGTGAGGATGCGTGGATGCAGACCGTTCGTCTGGGGATGTCCGGCCTTCAGGTGAGTCGGGTCGCCTTGGGATGCATGAGCTACGGGCAGGCAGGGACGGGGATGCACCAGTGGACTCTGGACGAGGATGCCGCCTCGGCGTTCTTCCAGCAGGCTGTCGAGCTGGGCATCACCTTCTGGGACACCGCCAACGTCTACCAGGGCGGAACCTCTGAAGAGTTCGTGGGCCGCGCCATCCGGACGTACTCCCGGCGTGAGGACATCGTCCTCTCCAGCAAGGTGTGCGGGAAGATGCACGACGGTCCCGGCGGCAGCGGGTTGTCTCGCAAGGCGATCCTGGAGCAGCTGGACGCCTCGCTGCGTCGGCTCGGCACCGACTACCTCGACCTCTACTACGTCCATCGCTTCGACGAGCAGGTGCCGGTCGAGGAAACGATGGAGACCCTGCACGACCTCGTGGTCGCCGGGAAGGTGCGCTATCTGGGCGCCTCGTCCATGTGGGCCTGGCAGTTCGCGAAGATGCAGCACGCCGCCCAGCTGAATGGCTGGACCAGGTTCTCGGCGATGCAGGACCAGTACAGCGTCCTCAGGCGTGAAGAGGAGCGCGAGATGATCCCGCTCTGCCTCGACCAGGGCGTCGGGCTGACTCCGTACTCACCGCTGGCCAAGGGGCGAGCAGCGCGGCCGTGGGGTGTGCAAACCGCTCGGGCATCGACCGACGCGGTGGCCAAGGCCTTCGACCGGGACATCGACCAGCCCGTTGTCGAGGCGATCGAAGCAATCGCTGTGGCCCGTAGCATCCCGATGGCCCAGGTCGCTCTCGCGTGGGTGTTGTCGAAGCCGGTGGTGTCTGCCCCGATCGTCGGAGCCACCAAGCCGCATCACCTGCGGGACGCCGTGGCGGCACTGGACGTGGCCCTCACCGATGTCGAGGTGGCCACGCTGGAGGAGTCATACGCCACGCAAGACAACTATTGGTGGTGACGCCGGTTCCATGGTCCGCAGTGCCCCCGGTGGGACTCGAACCCACAACCAGTCGCTTTTAAGGCGACCTCCTCTGCCGGTTGGGACACGGGGGCCCGGTCAGCGTAGAGCCGCGGCCCTCCCGAGCACCGCGTCGAGCATCGGCGCGGTGAGCCGCCCGGTGAAGGTGTTCTGCTGGCTCGGGTGGTAGCAGCCGAGCAGGGTGATCTCTTGGCCGGCGCCGACGAGCGCCGCTTCGGCGCCGTGGCCGAACCGCGGCTTGGGGGCTGGGACCTGCCAGCCGATCCTCCGGAACGAGCGCAGCGTCGCGTCCCAGCCGATCGAGCCGAGCGCCACGACGACGCGGACGTGCTCGACCAGCAGCCCGAGCTCGGCCTCGATCCAGGGGGCGCAGGTGTCGCGCTCAGCGGTGCTGGGCTTGTTCTGCGGGGGCGCACAGCGGACCGTCGCCACCATCCGGGTGTCGACCAGCTCGAGCCCGTCGGCGGCGTCGACGGAGGTGGCCCGGGTCGCCAGCCCGACCCGGTGCAGCGACGCGAACAGCCAGTCCCCGGAGCGGTCACCGGTGAAGACCCGGCCGGTGCGGTTGGCTCCGTGGGCGGCGGGGGCGAGGCCCACGATGAGCACCGCCGGGGTCGGCGACCCCCAGCCGGGGATGGGCCGGCCCCAGTAGGGCTCGGCGGCGTACGACGCCCGCTTGGCCACCGCGACGTCCTCGCGCCAGCGGACCAGTCGTGGGCAGGCGCGGCAGACCGAGACCTCCGCGCCCAGCTCGTCGAGCGTCGCGCCGGCCGCGAGGCGACGGACCTGTGCCACCGTCCGCGCCACCGGTGTCGCGGGCGTGGCCGGGTCACCGGGCCAGCCGGTGCCGGGCGGGACCGGCGACGGGAACGGCTGTCCGGTCGCCGGGTGCGGGAGCTCGGTCAGGCGGCCAGCCTAGGGACGGCGAGCGCTACGGCGTCGCCTGCATCCCGATCTGCGAGTCGTTCCCGCGGACCTTGTCGGCCGCGCTGGACGCGGCGGAGGACACCTTGTCCTTCGCGACCTCGGCCGCGGCGGCCGCCTGGTGGGCGGCGGCGTCCTGGGCCCGGTGCGCGACCCGCTGCACCTTCGGGTTGTCGGCGACCTTGCGCGCGGTGGCGGCGATCTGCTCGTAGCGCTGGCGGCCGGCCCGGGCTCCGAGCACGTACCCGACCCCCGCGGCGGCCAGCAGTGACAGCTTGCTCATGACCTTCTCCTCTTCAGAACGATGACGGCGACGGCGACGACCGCGAGGGCACCCGCCACGACGGCGGCCTGCTTGGCGGTGGTCTTCGCGCGTACCTGGACCTGCTCCGTGAGCTCGTTGACCGTGTCGGCCAGCTGCTCACGCTGCCGTGCGATGTCGGCCTCGAGCTCCGCTTGCTTCTGCGACGGCATCAGTGGTTCCCCTTCACGGCCTCGACGTCCTGCTTGACCCCCGCGATCGCCTTCTCCGGCGCGGGCGGGGTGGCCTGGCTGACCTGCTTCTTGCCGATCAGGGCGGCAGCGCCGGCAGCGGCGAACAAGAAGACCGTCACGATGAGGGCCGCGACCCAGAGCGGCAGCGCGAGATCCAGGGCGATGACCGCGGTGGCCAGGAGCCCGGCAAGTCCGTAGAGCGCGAGCAGCCCGGCGCCGCTGAACAGCCCGATCCCGACTCCGGCGTGCTTGCCCTTCTCGGCCAGCTCGGCCTGGGCCAGCCGGATCTCGGAGCGCACCAGCTCGGGGATCTGCTCGGACAGCCGGTGCACGACCGCGCCGAGCGGTTCGTCGGTCTGCTGGGTGCTCATGGAGGGCCGGTACCCCGGCGCCCCCCGATCACACAAGCGACCAGGCGATCCCGTCGAGGATGTCGGACTCGGACACGACGAGGTGCTCGACCGGCGTACGCCGCAGCACCCGCGACAGGATCAGCGCGCCCGCGTCGATCACGTCGGCCCGGCCGGGGTGCAGCCACGGCAGCGCGAGCCGCTCGGCGACGGTCATCCCCACCAGGCGGTCCACCATCGCGTGCACCTGGTCGACCGCCAGCACCGCCTGGTCGATCGCGTCGCGGTCGTAGGCCGGCAGGTCGAGCACGCCGGCCGCGACCGACGTCACGGTGCCGGCGACACCAACGACGGTGGCGGCGCGCGCCGGCGAGACCGGGCACGCGTCGAGGTGCCGCTCGATGTCGCCGACGCAGGCGTTGACCTCAGCCATCGTCGGAGGGTCGGAGCGGAGGTGTCGCTCGTGCAGCCGGACCGAGCCGATGTCCATGGAGTGCGCGGTGGTCGGCGGGTCGGTGAGCGAGGCGCCGCGGATCAGCTCGGTCGAGCCGCCGCCGATGTCGACCACCAGGACGGGCAGCGCGGGCTCGTCGCGCAGGTTTCGGACCGCCCCGTCGTAGGCGAGCTCGGCCTCCTCCGCGCCCGACAGCACCTCCGGAACAACACCCAGCCGCTCGCGCACCCCGTCGGTGAAGACGGCCGAGTTCTCGGCGTCGCGGGTGGCCGAGGTGGCACAGAACCGGATCCGGGTGACGCCGTGGGCACGGATCAGCCCGGCGTACTCGTCGAGGGCTTCGAAGGTGCGGGCCAGCGCGTCGTCGGCCAGGCGGCCCGACGCGTCGACGCCCTGGCCGAGCCGGACGATGCGGGTCTCTCGCACCGCGACCTCGGGCAGCGCCCCGACGAGCAGCTTGACGGTGTTGGTGCCGCAGTCGATCGCGGCGACGGTGTCACTCATCGGCGCCGACGCAGGGTCCGGGCGCCCACCAGTCCCCCAGCTCGTCGAGCACCTCGTCGCCGAGCGGGTTCACGCCGCGGCCCTGGGCGAGCGACTGTGCGGCCAGCACGTGCAGGCACTTGACCCGGTCCGGCATGCCGCCGGCGGAGATGCCCTCGATCTCCGGCACGCTGCCGAGCTCGGCACGCGCGGCGAGATACTGCTCGTGCGCACCGGCGTACGCCGCCGCCAGGTCGGGGTCGTCGCCGAGCCGGGCCTCCATGTCCTTCATGAGGCCGGAGCCCTCGAGCGAGCCGATCCGCGACGCCGCCCGCGGACAGGTGAGGTAGAAGGTGGTCGGGAACGGCGTGCCGTCGTCCAACCGGGGCTCGGTGGCCACCACGTCGGGCAGCCCGCAGGGGCAGCGGTGCGCGACGGCGTGCACCCCGCGCGCGGGACGCCCGAGCTGCCGGCCGACCGCCTCGAGGTCGGACGTGTGCGTCACGGCGCTTCGGGGGTCTCCCCCGCCGAGTCCTCGCCGCCGGTGCCCTTCCTGGTGCCGTCGATCTCCGACGCGGGGGGCCTGCCGGTCTTCGGCGGGTCGCCGGCCAGCTCGACCGAGGCCCAGCCGTCGCTCCACCAGGGCGTCTGCGTGGTCGAGATGACCGTGTCCGGGTCCTGCAGCTCCGAGGCGGGCTCGAGCGGCTTGCCGTCCTCGCCGAGCACCAGGTAGGTCTTCTCACCCGGCATGACGTAGCCGAGGCGTTCGCGGGCCTGCTTCGCGACGTAGGCCGGGTCGTCCCACCGGTCCTTCTCCGACTCGAGCGTGTCGATGTTCGCCTCGTGGTCCGCGATCTGGGACTTGAGCTCGTTGATGTGCGAGCGCTGCTGCAGGTAGGCGCGCAGCGACGACGCGTAGGACACGGTCAGCACGGCGAGCACCAGCACCAGGACCGCGGCCCGGCCGGTGAGCCGGGAGCGCGGTCGCTCGGCAGTCGCGGCACCCTCCCCGCCGGGCGGGCGGTCGCGGAGCGCGCCGGCCTGGGCGCCCCCGGACCGCGGCCCGGTCGGGTGCGCCGGCGAGGTCCGCGGCTGCGCATGTCGGCCATTACGGACGATTGAACCTCGGGAAGGCGCCCGCGCCGGCGTACCGCGCCGCGTCGCCGAGCTCGTCCTCGATCCGCAGCAGCTGGTTGAACTTGGCCACGCGGTCGGACCGGGCGGGGGCGCCGGTCTTGATCTGGCCGCAGTTCACGGCCACCGCGAGGTCGGCGATGGTGGTGTCCTCGGTCTCGCCGGAGCGGTGGCTCATCATGTTGCGGAAGCCGGCGCGGTGCGCGAGCTCGACCGCGTCGAGGGTCTCGGTGAGCGACCCGATCTGGTTGACCTTGACCAGCATCGCGTTGGCCTGGCCACCGTCGATGCCGCGCTGGAGCCGCTCGACGTTGGTGACGAACAGGTCGTCGCCGACGATCTGGATCTTGTCGCCGAGCTGGTCCGTGAGGGCCTTCCAGCCGTCCCAGTCGTCCTCGTTGAGCGGGTCCTCGATGGAGACGATGGGGTACGCCGCACACAGCTCGGCGTAGTAGGCGATCATCTCGGCGCTGGACTTCGGAGCGCCCTCGAAGGTGTAGACACCATCGTCGAAGAACTCGCTGGCGGCGACGTCCATCGCCAGCCCGATGTCGGTGCCGAGCTTCTGGCCCGAGGCCTCGACGGCCTCGGCGATCAGGTCGAGCGCGGCGCGGTTGGAGTCGAGGTTGGGCGCGAAGCCGCCCTCGTCGCCCAGGCCTGTCGAGAGCCCCTTCTTCTTCAGGACCGACTTCAGCGCGTGGTAGACCTCCGCGCCGGAGCGGAGCGCCTCCTTGAACGTCGGCGCGCCGATCGGCGCGATCATGAACTCCTGCACGTCGACGTTGGAGTCGGCGTGCGCGCCGCCGTTGACGATGTTCATCATCGGCACCGGCAGCAGGTGTGCGTTGGGACCGCCGACGTAGCGGTAGAGCGGGAGCCCGGCCGAGTCGGCCGCGGCCCGGGCGACGGCGAGCGAGACACCGAGGATCGCGTTGGCGCCGAGCTGGGCCTTGTTGGGGGTGCCGTCGGCGTCGAGCATGGCCTGGTCGACCAGCCGCTGGTCGTCGGCGTCGAGCCCCTCGACCGTGGGGCCGAGGGTCTGGATGACCGCGTCCACGGCGGTCTGGACGCCCTTGCCGAGGTAGCGGTCGCCGCCGTCGCGCAGCTCCACCGCCTCGAACGCGCCGGTCGACGCGCCACTGGGGACGGCCGCGCGGGCGAAGGTCCCGTCGTCGAGGAGCACCTCGACCTCGACGGTGGGGTTGCCGCGCGAGTCGAGGATCTCGCGGGCGCCGACAGCTTCGATGGATGCCACAGGTGGGTGCTCCTGGATCGGGGAAGTACAGGGAAGACTGCGTCCGCCAGCCTAGTGGGGCCGCGCGGGTGATCTCGGGAGGTGGTCAGCCTCGGCGGCGTACGGCGTCGCGGAGCGCCTGCTCCGGGTCGATCCCGTCCTCGACGGCCTCGGCGACGAGCGCGAGCAGCCGCTCCCCGATTCGTCTGCGGTCTGACCTGTCGTCCTCGCCGGAGGTCTGCAGACGAATCTCGCCGCCAGCAGTGCGCTCGCTTCGCTCGACCACCTTGGCGGCGTACAACAGGGCCGGGAGGGTGTCGGGCAGCCCGTCGGTGTGCGAGGCACGCGGCTTGTCGCGCTCCTTGATCGCCTGCCAGACCTCGTTGACGGCGGCGGCGTCCTGCGGAAGGTCGGCGGGGTCGTCGGGCGGCGGGCCGAACACGTGCGGGTTGCGCCGGTGCATCTTCTCGGTGATGCCCCGGGCCACGTCGTCGATGGAGAAGGCGCCGGACTCCTCGGCGATCACGGCGTGGAAGTAGACCTGCAGCAGCAGGTCGCCGAGCTCCTCGCGGAGGTGGTCCCAGTCACCGGACTCGTCGCCGGAGTCGATCGCCTCGAGGGTCTCGTGCGTCTCCTCGAGCAGGTAGCGCGCCAGCGACCGGTGCGTCTGCTCCCGCTTCCACGGGCACTCGGCGCGCAGCTGCCGCATCACCGCGAGGAACTCCAGCAGCGCCGCGCCCGAGGCCGGTGGCGTCACGGTCTCAGTCGAAGCAGACGAGGTTGCTGGGCAGCGAGGCGGTGTAGGCCGGGCTGGGCTCGGCCGCGAGCCCGTCCTTGGCGTTCTGGCCGACCGCGACGGAGAGGGCGGTGTCGACCGGCCCGTCGGCCCCGAGCTCGAGGGCGTACTTGGGGTTGATGTCGACGTCGTGGTCGTCGACCCACGCGTCCAGCACCTTGAGGCCCTCGTTGTACTGGTCCTGGGCGGCAGCGTCGTCCTGACCCTGCTTCTTCAGCTCGATCTCGCCGATCTGGACGAGCAGGTCCTGCGTGTACGCCTGTGCCTCGACGACCTCCTGGACGGCGTCCTTCTGGTCGCCGCTCAGGCTCGAGAGCTGCTGCTCGACCTGGGTGAGGTTGTCCTTGTAGTCGCGGGTGGTCGTGACGTCGTACTGGTCGGCCAGCTGCTCGACGACCAGCCTCTGCACCAGGTCCTGCACCACCTGGTGGGTGAGGGTGCCCAGGGGCGTCGGGGTGTTGGGCTGGGCCGAGCCCTTGTTGAGCTTCTCCAGGCCCTTGCAGGCATCCTCGGTCACCTGGTCGACGTGGCGGGTGGTGATGGTCTGGTCACCGACCTCGGCCGCGACGCCCGGGTGGAACTCGGTGCCCGCCACGCCGCAGCCGGCGAGGAGCACGACGGGGAGGACAGGAAGGGCACGCAGCATCCGCATGCTTCGGTTCAGCACAGCCCCATTCAACACCGAGCCACGAACCACGGCCGACCCGGGCGGATCCCCCCGGATCGCCCGAGCCGGCCGCGTCCGTGGAGTCAGCCGGCTCGGCGGGCCAGGACCCGCGCGACCCGCCGGCGGCGGGCGCGGGGTGAGAGGCCGATGGTCGTGGTGCTGCCGACCAGGGCGAGCTCGCTGGCGACCGCGCTCACCTCGGCGGCGGAGATACCGGCCCGACTGGCGATCCGGGCGTGCTGGCGGCGGGTCAGCGCGACGACCACCGGGTCACCGGCCTCGCGCTGCAGGGCCCGCCAGTCGACGGGCCGGTGCGCGGCTGCCCGGTGGTAGGCCGCCCGGACCGCGGCGTACGGCGCGACGTCCTCAGCCAGCTCGAGCTCGTTGTCCAGAACGCCCTCGAGGGTGGTGGTGAAGCGCTGGAACAGGGCGCGGACCAGGGTCTCGCGCTCAGGCAGGCCGAGCTGGACCGGGTCGGCCGGGGCAGCGGCGCCGGCGGCGACGGCCTCCTCGCGGGCGAGCCAGCCGTCCAGAGCGGCGGTCCGCGTGCGGTGGTCGGACCAGCCGAGCGGGGTCGAGCGCTGACCCCCGCGGCGGTAGGAGCTGAGCGGCAGAGCGGTCATGACGGGCCTCTTCGGTTCTCGGGAGGGAGCGAATACCCATCAGGAGCGCCGCCCTCCGGCCCTGATACCGCGGCAGTGAAATTCGTCCTGGCCCCGCTTGACTCGCGGCCGCGCCCGAGATCAGGCCGATTCCTTGCTCTCCTGCGGGTCGACCACCGCGTCGATGACCTGGTGCGCCCACTCCAGCAGAGCGATCCCGTCGAGCGGCTTGCCCATCACCCCGCCGACGTGTGGCCGCGGCACCAGGATCGTCTGGACCGGCGCCTTGACGATCGACTTGGGGTAGAGCCGCTGGAGGCGTACGACGCGTGACTCGGGCAGGGTGACCGGGGCGAACCGGACGTTCTTGCCCGCGACCGTCACCTCTCCGACGCCGGCCCGTCGGGCCCGGGCCCGGAACCGCGCGACCAGCAGCAGCGAGGTGACCTCGACCGGTGGCTCGCCGTACCTGTCCTTCAGCTCCTCGAGCAGGAGGTCGACGTCGTCGTCGCTGCGGACCTCGGCCAGGCGCTTGTACATCTCCAGCCGCAGGCGCTCGCTCGGGATGTAGTCGTGCGGTAGGTGGGCGTCGACGGGCAGCTCGATGCGGACTTCGTTGAGCTCGGGCTCTGCGTCGCCGCGGAACTCGTGCACCGCCTCGCCGACGAGGCGCACGTAGAGGTCGAAGCCGACGTCGGCGATGTGGCCGGACTGCTCGCCGCCGAGCAGGTTGCCGGCGCCCCGGATCTCGAGGTCCTTCATGGCGATCGCCATGCCGCCGCCGAGGTCGGAGTGCTGGGCCAGCGTGGCCAGCCGCTCGTGGGCGGTCTCGGTGAGCGGCTTCTCGGACGGGTAGAGGAAGTAGGCGTAGGCCCGCTCGCGGCTGCGGCCGACGCGGCCGCGGAGCTGGTGCAGCTGGCTCAGGCCGAGGGTGTCGGCCCGCTCGATGATCATCGTGTTGGCGTTGGAGACGTCGAGGCCGGACTCCACGATGGTGGTGCAGACGAGCACGTCGAAGGACTTCTCCCAGAAGTCGAGCATCACCTGCTCGAGCAGGTGCTCACCCATCTGGCCGTGCGCGACCGCGACCCGGGCCTCGGGCACGAGCTCGCGGATCTTGGCGGCGGCCTTCTCGATCGACTGCACCCGGTTGTGGATGTAGAAGACCTGGCCCTCGCGCAGCAGCTCGCGGCGGACGGCGGCGGTGATCTGGCGGTCCTCGTAGCCCCCGACGTAGGTCAGCACCGGGTGCCGCTCCTCGGGCGGGGTGGTGATGGTCGACATCTCGCGGATGCCGGTGATCGCCATCTCCAGGGTGCGCGGGATCGGGGTCGCGGACATGGACAGCACGTCGACCGAGGTGCGGAGCCGCTTCATCTGCTCCTTGTGCTCGACGCCGAACCGCTGCTCCTCGTCGACGATGATCAGGCCGAGGTCCTTGACCCGGATGTCCGGGTTGAGCAGCCGGTGCGTGCCGACCACGACGTCGACGGTGCCGTCGGCGAGTCCGTCGACGACCGCGCGGGCCTCCTTGTCGGTCTGGAACCGGCTGAGCGCCTCGATCCGGATCGGGAAGCCGCTCATCCGCTCCTGGAACGTCGAGAGGTGCTGGGTCACCAGCAGCGTGGTCGGCACCAGCACGGCGACCTGCTTGCCGTCCTGGACCGCCTTGAACGCCGCCCGCACCGCGATCTCGGTCTTGCCGTAGCCGACGTCGCCGCAGACCAGCCGGTCCATCGGGACGGTCTTCATCATGTCGTCCTTGACCTCGTCGACCGTGGTCAGCTGGTCGGGGGTCTCGGTGAACGGGAAGGCGTCCTCGAGCTCGCGCTGCCACGGGGTGTCGGGGCCGAACGCGTGGCCCTTCGTCGCCTGCCGGGCGGCGTAGAGCTTGATGAGCTCGGCCGCGATCTGGCGCACCGCCTTGCGGGCGCGGCCCTTGCGCTTGTTCCAGTCGGCGCCGCCCAGCCGGTCGAGGCTGGGCTGCTCGCCGCCGACGTAGCGGGTCACCTGGTCGAGCGCGTCGGCAGGGACGTAGAGCCGGTCTGCTGGTCCGCCACGCTTGCTGGCGCCGTACTCGAGGACGAGGTACTCGCGGACCGCACCGGCGGCCTCGCGCTGCCTCATCTCGACGAACCGGCCGACACCGTGCTGCTCGTGGACGACGTAGTCGCCGGCGGAGAGCTCGAGCGGGTCGATCTGGCGCTTGCGCCGGGCCGGCATCTTGCGCATGTCGCGGGTGGACGCGCGCTGTCCGGAGATGTCCTCGCCGGTGAGGAGGACCAGCCGGTTGACCTCGTCGACGAAGCCGTGGGTGAACGCACCACAGGCCACCGTGACCACGTCGGTGGCCGGTGCGTCCTCGAGCACCTCGACGAGCCGGGCCGCGACGTCGCGCTCGCCGAGCGCCTCGACCGTGCGCTGGGCCGGGCCGTGGCCGGGGTGCACCACGACCGTGCGGAACCCCTCGGAGCGCCAGCGCGCGAGGTCGGCGAACGCGCGGTCGACGTCGCCGCGGTAGGCGTCGGCCGCCTGCATCGGCAAGGCGCGCGTCGGGACGCCTGACATGTCGGTGTCGTCAAGGTCCGGCACGAGTGCTTCGGTGTCGTCGGCCAGCCCGAACGGGCTGACCGTCCACCAGCTCTGGCCGGCTGCGATCGCGTGGGCGCGGACGTCGCCGAGGGCGCGGTAGGACGCGGCACCGAGGTCGATCGGCGACTCTCCACCGCTGGCCGCTGCCGCCCAGCTCGCACCCAGGAACTCCTCGCTGGTCGCGACCAGGTCGTGTGCGCGCCGGCGCACCCGCTCGGGGTCGAGCACCAGCACGTGCGTCTGAGCGGGGAGCAGGTCGACCAGCAGCTCCATCTCGTCGACCAGCGCGGGCGTCAGCGCCTCCATGCCCTCGGCGGCGATGCCGGCGGCGATCTTGTCGGTGAGCTCGACCAGCTGGGGGTGCTGCTCGCCGAGCTCCCACGCGCGGCGGCGTACGTCGTCGGTGAGCAGCAGCTCGCGGCACGGCGGCGCCCAGAGACGCTCCACCAGCTCATGTGTTCGCTGGTCCGCGACCGAGAAGCTGCGGATCTCCTCGACGTCGTCGCCCCAGAACTCCACCCGCAGCGGGTGCTCCTCGGTGGGCGGGAACACGTCGATGATGCCGCCGCGCACCGCGAACTCGCCGCGCCGCTCGACCAGGTCGACGCGGGAGTACGCCGCATCGGCGAGCCGCTGCACGACGTCCTCCATCGGCGAGGTCTGGCCGGGCACCAGCTCGACCGGCTCGAGGTCGCCGAGCCCCTTGACCTGCGGCTGCAGCACCGAGCGGACCGGCGCGACGACGACCTTGAGGACTCCGTGCGCCGGGCTCGGGTGGGCCAGCCGGCGGAGCACGGCCAGCCGCCGGCCGACGGTGTCGCTGCGCGGGCTGAGCCGCTCGTGCGGCAGCGTCTCCCAGCTCGGGTAGAGCGCGACGGTGTCGGGGTCGAGCAGCGAGCCGAGCTCCTCGACGAGGTCCTCGGCCTCGCGGACGGTGGCGGTGACCGCGAGCACCGTGCGGTCGGCGCGGACCAGGCCGTCGACCACGAACGGACGTACGGCGGCCGGTCCGGTGAGGTCGAGGGCGCGGATGGCGCCGCCGCGCGCGTCGGCGATCGCCTCGTCGAGGGTGGGGTCGGCGAGGACGGCGTCGGCCAAACCAGTGAGGGAGGGTCCAACGAGGGTCACGGTTCACCAATCAAGATGGGAGAAGACACGGAGACAGGGCACAGCACGAGAGCCCCCAACCGCTCGCGGGTGGGGGTGTCGCCCTTGATCCTACGAGCCTCCACCGACAGCGGGTCAGCGCGGATCGACCAGCCTGCCCACGAACAGCGGCGCGCCGCTCGCCACGTCGTGGATGGCGAACAGGAAAGGCCGGTCGACCACGAACGGCACCGGTGGCTGCGGCATCGCGCCGGCCCGCTGCATCACCACCGCGGTCGCGGCCGCGGCCTCGGTGCCCTGCTCGTCGACGGCGACGAAGGCCTCGTGCAGCACCTCGCTGATCTTCAGCGACTTCCTTCGAGGCTCGACGGTCAGCCCCGAGAAGTCCGCGTCATCGGCAGCCGCGCGGAGCGCCACCCGTCGCCCGCACCCACCTGGGCGCCGACGTGGCCGAGCATCGTCGGCACCTGCACCACGGTGCCGTCGGCGAGGTGGAAGTCCGCGGCGGTCGTCGACGACTCGTGGAACGGGTCAGACCACGCGGCCTTGAGGTAGAGCGCGTTGACCAGGACCAGCAGGGTCTCCTCGTCGAGCACGCCGTCGGGCACGATCTCGGGGATCCGCTCGTGTGTCTGCTCGGACGTCCAGGCGTTGATGACCGCGCGGGCCGCGTCTGAGTCGGCGTAGTCGACGACGGTCAGCAGGTCCTGGAGGTCCGGCTGCCAGGCGAGCCCTTCCTGGCCGAAAAGGCGGTTCGCCGAGGACAGCTCGACCCCCTCACCCTTCGAGGCTCGCTCCGCTCGCACCTCAGTGCCAGCGCCGTCGACCGGCTGCCCGGCGCCCGCCACGACGGCCTCGATCTCCTCGCGGGTCCGGCCACGGGCGCCGTACGCCGCGAGGTTGAGCGCCACCGCCACCGAGTGCGGCGAGAGCGCGAGGTTGCCGGGCTCGGCCGCGAGTGCGTCGTAGAGCCGAGCGGCGAGGCTGGTCACGCGGCCATCATGGCCGGTCAGCCGCGCGGGTCGACGACCTTGCCGAGGAAGAGCGGCGTGCCGTGCTCGATGTCGTGGATCACGAACACGAACGGCCGGTCGACGACGAGCGGGCGGTAGCGTCGGCGGGCGCGCTCGTCAGCTCCGATCACCACCGCGGTGGCGGCTGCAGCCTCGGTGCCCTCCTCGTCGACGGCGATGAACACCTGCTGAAGCACGTCCTTCGACGTAGAGCTGCCCTCCTTGGTCATTCCGGAGAAGTCGCGCGCCGGCCTCGAAGGCAGCCTCATGCCGAGCGCCTGGAGCGCGGTCCGAGAGAGGTGCGTCGACGCAGGAACTCCCACCGCGGCAATGTCAGATCCGCTTCACCGTTGCTGACTTCGCGCGAGCAAGTCGGCAGCCCGCCGCTCGTCACCAGCGCGTCCAGGTCCGCCTCGCGGCCCTCGTCGGGAAGCACCACCGTCATCGCCAGGTCGCCGGCGTAGTACAGCCGGGCAGCTCGCCAGCCGTCGCCCGCGGCACAGGCCACCGCTCGCGCGCATCATCGGCACCGAAGCCGTCTCCCCGTCGGCCGAGGTGGAACTCCGTCCTCGGTGGTCGCGTCTCGTCGAACGGCTTCGACCACGACGCCTTGAAGTACAGCGCGTTGACCAGCACCAGCCGGGTGCAGTCGTCGATGCACACCCTTCGGCATGATCTCGGGGATCCGGTCGTGGGTCTGATCGGCGGTCCACCGTTGATGGCCACTCGCGCGCCCTCGGCATCGTGCTCGTAGTCGACCTCACGCATGCCGGCGCCGAAGCTGCGGGCGATCGCGTCGAGGAACGGCCTCTCCCACGGGTAGTCGCGCTGGCCGAAGAGCTGGTTCGGCCGAGCCGAGGACCATCTCGCTCGTCGCTGTGCGGGACCGGGCCGGCCAGCGACTCGACGTACGCCGTGAGCGCGTTGAGCCCGTCGTCGAGGGAGGCCACGTCACTCGCAGCGAGGACCTCCAGCATCTCGTCACGGGTGGCCCCCGCGGCGCCGTTGACGGTCATGCCGAGCGCCACCGCCGCGGAGTAGGGCGAGAGGGCGAGGTTGCCGGGCGTGTCGATGAGCTGTCCGTAGAGACCCGCACCGAGGGCGAGCACGGCGCTCGCACCGACACCGATCGCCGCGGGGTCGGCGGCGTCCCGCGCCACGCCGGAGGAGACCAACCGGATCGCGTCGGCCGCGTCCTTCGGCGGCGGCGAGCCGTCGTCCGAGCAGCTCGCGAAGAGTCCGGGCGCCGCGACCACCAGGCCGCCCAGCGTCCCGGCGCGCAACAGCTCCCGCCGACTCAGCATGCCCAGTCGGACGATCCGGGCGTCACTCCGGTTCCGATCCCTGCGCCGCCACTTCCGCCTCGGACCTCAGGATGCAGAACTGGTTGCCCTCGGGGTCTGCGAAGACGACCCAGCCGCTGCCGGGGCCGTACTTGCCACGATGGTCGGCCACCTGCGTGGCGCCGTACGAGAGCAGCCACTCGACCTCTTCGTCACGGCTGCGCTCTCGCGGCCTCAGGTCGAAGTGGATCCGAGGCTTGCCTGGCGTGGGGTCGGGCACCTCGATGAACAGCACCCGGTGGCCGGTCTCGGGGTCGAGGATCGGGCACTCCTCGTGGCCAGGCTCGTTGGGGTCGTCCTCGATGTCGACGTAGCCGAGCACCGGCTTCCACCACTCCGACAGCTCGTAGGCGTTGAGGCAGTCGACGGTCGTGTGCGAGATGAAGGACGTCATCCGGCCACCCTGCCCGGAGCGTCACCACCGCTCAATGCCTTTAGCAGCATCGCCGGGGCCGACGGGCGCTCGTGGGAACCACCCGGTCCGAGACGTGGTGGAGGGGACCGCCTCGGCAATCCCCCAAAAGCCTGGCTGGTCCCCTCCGGGCACCATTACCGCCTCGCCGGGTGCCCTCGTGGCAAATCATGCCGCGCAATCCCTTAATTTGGGGAGCCGGCAGGCTCCCAGCCCCACGCGTCGCGCAATGACAGGCCAAGGGTGCCCTCGAGGCTGCGGACCTCGGAGTCGAGCTCGCTGCGCACGGTCATCACGTCATCGACGTCCGGCCGCACGGCCTGCCGGTCGAGCGGCCGGTAGAGGGCGCGCTGGACGAGCGCGGAGCGCTTGACCCTGCCCACCAGGCTGGCGCCGTCGTGCTCTCGGATCCAGTCGGCGCTGCGGCGCGCGGCGTGTGCGAGCCGGACCGAGCGGGCCTTCGCCGCTGGCAGCCGGGCCTCCAGATCCTTCTCGGAGAGCGGCAACGGGTCGACGCCGACGAAGTCGGTGACGGCGTCCAGGAAGCCCTGCGGGTCGCGTGCCAGGTCGTCGAACAGCGCGACGTGCACGTTCTCCCGCGGGTAGTGCTGGAGGAAGCGGTCGAGGCCGGTCGCGTAGCGACCGTGGTCGAGGAGCTCGGGCCGGCTGCGCAGTGCCTCGCCGAACGTGTCCGGTCCGATGCCGTGCTTGCGCATGTAGAGGTACGACGACCAGGCACGCTCGACCGGATCGCGCAGCGAGACCATCACCCGGACGTTGGACCCGAGCGTGCTGTGGATCCTGGCCGCGGCCTCGGGGTGGAACAGGTAGTCCTGACAGACCTCCCCGACGACCTCCTCACCCCGCGCGTCGCGGAACTGGGCGGCGTACCACTCGGTCCCGCGGTCGTAGTACCTGTCGAAGTAGTAGAGGTCCTTCGCGGGCGTCAGGTAGACGTCCGGATGCTTGATCAGGGTCTCGTGCAGCCACGACGACCCCGCCTTGTCCGGTCCGACGTAGAGGAAGTTGGGCAGCCGGCTCACGACAGCCCCCGTCCGAGCCGGCGGGCCACGGACAGCAGCCGCTGCGGCTCCACCCCGGGTCCCGCGACAGCGACGGCGAGCCAGGCGTGCGGGGCGATCGGGTAGCGCCGCAGGGCGCGACCCGCGATGCGCAGGCCTCGGCGTCGTTCGCCGCCCGAGATCCGGGCGTAGGCGATCTGGCCGAGGATCCGGGCGTGCCCGCGGCGGCGGTTGCCGAAGTCCGGGTGCTTCTCCAGGAGGTACTCCAGCGCGGAGGCCGTGTTCAGCGAGCGGCCCCGGAACCACGAGGGGACGTCCTTGCGTATGTCGGCCAGGATCTCCTCGACCGCGCCGACCTTCCCGACCCGACTGGCACGGAGCAACCAGTCGTAGTCCTCGCCGTAGCCGTGCGGCAGCTCCTCGTCGTAGAGCCCGGCCTTGTCGAAGGCGGAGCGACGCATCATGAGAGTCGAGCTGTGGAGCTCCTTGACCCGGTTCTCCAGCAGCCGCTCGTGGCTGAACACCGTCTCGCGAGCCGGCCAGTCGACGTTCCCGCGCTCGCCCATGAGCAGGCGGATCCCGGCGCCGACCGACAGCAGGTCCGGATCGGACTGCAGCCGCTCGACCTGGCGGCGGACCTTGGCGGGGTACCAGAGGTCGTCGTCGTCGCAGCTGGCGTAGAAGGCGCCGCGCGAGTCGAGCAGGCCGCTGTTGCGGGCTCCGCAGAGACCACCGGTGCGGGTGTTGTTGATCGAGCGAACCTCGCGGTTCGGTCGGGACAGCTGGGCGAGGGTCGGGTCGATCTCCTCGCGGTCGTGGACCACGATGATCTCCATCGGCCCCGCGTAGTCCTGGCCGATGATCGACGCGAGGGTCTCCTGCAGCAGTGCCGCACGGCCACGGGTCGGGATCACGACGCTGACCAGCGGCGCTCGCCTCTTCGTCGGCTCCGCCGGCTCGGTGGTGGCAGGTCCTGGTCCGGTCACGTGTGGCTCCTCAGCGCTTCTCGACGTTGGTGTCCGGGGGCGGGGGCGGGGGCAGAGGCGGGGGTCGAACGGGTGGTGGCGTGGTAGCCGTAGCTCCTGAGCAGGGGCAGCGTCAGCGCGGTCACGAGGGCGCGTTCGCTGGTCGGCATGTCGGTGGTCCAGCCATCGTCGCGGCGCAGCTCGATGGGGCCCGACCGGAACCGGCCCGGGTTGCCCGAGAGGCCGTGGCTGGCGCCCAGCACGACGCGCCCGTCCTCGACGGGGGGCAGGTCGGACGCCGTGAGCGGGAGGCCCATCGACGCCGTCGCCGCGACCAGGGTGCTGACGGGGTCGGCCACGAACTCCTCGTAGCGGAGCCGAGCCGACGGCACGCCGCCCAGCCCGGAGATGGCCGCCATCTCCAGCTGCAGGGCGCTCCACTGGCCTGCCGACCGGTACGCCGGGATCCGCCACATCTGCTCGCCGCTGGACGTGGCGTGCGGACGTTCGACCTGGCGGCTCCACGACCAGGCGACGGCCCGCGGATCCCGCACGACGTTGAGCATCCGCAGGTCGATGCCCGGGGCCCCGGCCAGCGCCTGCCCGAAGGCCGGCCCCTTGGACGCGTCGACGATCACGCGGGCGCCCGTCACCTCGGCCACGGCCCGGTAGATCCGGGTGTACGCCGAGCGCAGGTCGACCAGCGCCTCGGACGGCCGGCGCCGCGAGCCCAGGAGCCCCGGGAGGTGGCGCTGGCGAGCGGCGCCTCGATGCAGCTCGACCAGCCGGACGAGCACGTCCTCGGTCCAGCCCTTGAAGGCGACCTCGCCGACCTGGGTCCACAGGGGACAGCGCGAGAACGGCTCACCGCATCCGCAGAGCTCGTCGGCCGGTGCGACCGAGCGGGCCAGGTCGACCAGCTCACCGATGTTCACCCAGCCGGGCGCGGCGCCGAGCATGCGCTCGACCAGCGTGGATCCCGAGCGGCCGAAGCCGCCCAGGTAGACGACGCTGACGCATGGCATGTGCACAGGTTCGTGGCCCCGCCCCGGCCTCCGGCCCCGCCCGGAGGAACATCCCCCATACGCGGTACGACCGACGCAGGTGCTCCGGACCGGTTCAGAGGGAGGCGCGGAACCGCCTGGCCAGCCGGTGCGGACGCACGGAGATGAGCTCGTCGAGCTCGGCCGCGAGCCGCGCCCGAGCCGTGTCACGGACGCGGGTCGCCATGATCGCCGCGCCCTGCGAAGGGGCCTGTGCCAAAGCCTCGTCCAGCCGGTCGTGGAACTCCTCGAGCGTCGCGACGGCGTGCACGACGCCCGCCTCCCCGACCATGGCGGCGAACCGCTGCTGATGCCCGTCGACGTGCTCGCCGAGACGCGGGTCCCGCGGCACGCACAGGGGCACGTGCCCCGCACCACGAGCGTCCATGATCGTCCCGGGGCCGCCGTGGCAGATCACGGCGGTGGCCTCCGAGAGCAGGGCGATCAGCCGGTCGTGGGTGAAGAACTCCTGCCCCTCGGCGACCACCGGTGGCGGCGTGCTCGAGCCATGCTGGACCAGGAACCGCACGTCGGGGTGGCGGGCCGCCGCCGCGTCCACCCAGGTCACCAGACGGTCGAACGGGTGGTGGTCGGTGCCCGCCAGTGCCACGACCAGGGCTGTCACAGCAGGGGTCCCACGAGGCTGGCGTCGGGGTAGAACTCGAGCTGGCTCTGCCACTGCACGATCCGCTTCGTCGTGAAGGGCCCGCACAGCCGCCCGGTCATCGTGGGGGTGTCGACCCGGTCGTACACCTCGATGAACACCGTGGGGATCCGCAGCAGCCAGGCGGCGATGAAGAACGGCACGGCGACGCCGGCGCCCGCGCTGACCAGCAGCGATGGCCTCTCGCGCAGCAGCAGCCGGAGGGCGAGCGCGGAGTTGCGGATCAGGTTGGGCAAGTTGCGGGTCGTCGGTGAGTACGAGCGGACCACGCGCTCACCGGCGAGTCGGTCCAGCACGTCCGGCGTGTCCGGGCAGACCCAGAGCCGGTCGTGCGCCTCCCACCAGGCCCGCATCGCGACCAGGTGGGCGAGGTGACCCCCTTGCGTGCTGACCATGAGCACCGGCCCGGCCGCTTGTGGCAGTCCCCCCGCACCGGGCCGGTCCGAGACGTCTCGCAAGATCGACAAGCTGCTCATGATGGAGCGATCGTGGCGAGGAACCAGAGGCCCGAGCCGACGCGGACCCGGAAATCCTCGATATTGGGGTGGCCCGGCCTTCGGGGTCCCAGCACGGCCCGTCCCCTATTTGGGTGACGCCT
The DNA here is from genome assembly GCA_963798045.1 of uncultured Actinomycetota bacterium. GTDB lineage: Bacteria > Actinomycetota > Actinomycetes > Propionibacteriales > Nocardioidaceae > Nocardioides. Next base: position 178,250 of record CAWCSB010000022.1, on the reverse strand, counting down.
CGTCGCTGCGCACGCGCCGACCACTACCCACACCTACGGTCGGCGTCATGGAGATCGGTCGGCGTGGACTCTTGGGTCTCGGTGCTGCCGTCGCCATCTCCGCGGCCACGTCGTCCTGCCGCAGCACGGGCGACGGAGCAGGCCCCACGAGCACCACGTCCTCGTTGCCCACCAACGCGGCCACCACGGGGGCCGGGGCCGGCACGGGTGCTCCGGCTCGGTTCCCCGGGGCCCCGCCACCGGGCAAGATCTACTACGGCTCCTCGCTCCCGCGGCGGCAGTCGCTCGAAGACTGGGAAGCCCAGCTCGGCTCGCGGCTCGGCGTGCACCGGTCCTACTTCACGCCCGACCACAACGAGACCGGTCAGCTCATCCACATGTGTCGCGAGGACCAGAAGTTCGGGCGGCTCTCGCATGTCTCGATCAAGCCGACCTGGACGTGGGAGTCGATCGCCTCGGGGAAGCACGACGACTGGCTGGACAACACCCTGGGACAGCTCGGGGAGGAGGAGGTGCCCGTCTTCTTCACCATCCACCATGAGCCCGAGAACGACGCCGGTCCGACCGGCATGACGCCTCCCGACTACGTCGGCATGCAGACCAACGCGATCAAGCGGGCCGCCGACGTCGCTCCTTTGGTGACGATCGTCCCCGTGCTGCAGCACTGGACGTTCGACCCGCTGCGCGAGGGCGGCCACGATCCCGCGCGCTGGATCGTCCCGGACGCGTCCGTCCTCGGACTCGACATCTACAACCCCTGGTCACCGACGAACGGCAAGAAGTGGCGCAGCTTCGGGAGCAAGGCGACCGAGGTCCTGGACTGGTTCGACAACGTGTCCGTGGCGGTCGGTGAGTACGGCTGCCGGGTGGATCCCGACAACCCCGGCCTGGCCGCCGAGTGGCTCCGCGACGCCGCGGACTTCGCGAGGGATCACGAGTTCGTCTCGATGTCCTACTTCAACTCACACGTGAACTCACCCGACGGCACGTGGGCCCTCCAGGGCGAGACCGCGGAGGCGTTCGCCGAGATGCTCGCCTCGGACTGGGTGGCTCGTCCTGCCTAGTGTCCTGCTGACTCCCAGTGCCGCGTCAGGACTCGGGGGCGATCAGGAGGTAGACGTCGTCGACACGGCCGTGGAACTGGTCGTCTCCTTCGCCCACGCCCGGAGCGCCGATGCGGATCGGCCATTCGTTGGTCACCGAACCGGTCTGACCATCCTCCTGCTCGGGCTTGCCGTCGACCTCGATGGTCACGCCGTCCGCGTCCCGCCTGCAGACCACCCGGTGCCAGGCAGAGTCAGAGATCGTGACCTTGGAGCGAACGACGACCGGCTCCGCGCCAGAGCTGTCCCCTCGCACCACGCAGCTCGGGTGTCCCTCGTCGTTGTCGACCTGGAGCTTCCACTGGCCGCCCTCGGTGCCGAACCGGCCCTGCTGAAGGATGTTGGAGCCCTTCGCGGTCTGGTCCGGCGCCAGCCAGACGGTCGCCCCGAACTCGAAGTCACGGTCGCCGGGATCGAGCGCGGGCGCGGGCGCGACCTCCACCATCGCCCTCGGGCAGCCGGCGTCCTCGTCACACCTGGGCGGGAACGCCACGGCGCCGTCGCTGTCCGGCCCGGCCACGAGCTCGACCTCACCACCGCTGGCGGCCACGACCTTTCCCTCCGACGAGCCGCCCGCGGCGTCAGGGAAGACCGGCGACCCGTTGGGAGCCACGTCGTCACCCTCGAAGGAGAGCCACAGGTTGGCGCTCGACAGGTCCGGTCCTGGGGAGGGGTCAGGCTTGCCCTCCGGGTCGTCGTCGCCCTGGCATCCGACGGTCGCCAGCATGACCAGCGCCACGACCGCACCGAAACCTGCGCGGAGAACGCGATCCCGGCCGTTGGACCGAGGGACTATCCGCACCAGTTCTCCCTGCCGGTTCGTACCCCTATTTGGGGATGGGTCCGCCGCCGACGCACGGCGGCGATCACACGCTATAGCGTCCCGGCAACATGGCCGCCAGGAAAGGCGGCCGTTCGAGCGAAACGACGTGCTGGGGGGCTCCCGTGAAGGTGCTCTACATCGCGGGGGTGGGCCGGTCCGGCAGCACCCTGCTCGAACGCATGCTCGGCGCCGTTCCCGGCTCGGTCAACGCCGGCGAGGTCAACGCGATCTTCTCGCGGGTGGCGGCCCAGGACCAGCGGTGCGGCTGCGGAGAGCCCTTCTCGGCGTGCTCGTTCTGGCGCTCCGTGGGTGCGGAGGCGTTCGGTGGGTGGGAGCCGGTGGCCGGCCGGATGTCACACCTGCAGCCGCGGCTCATCCGGCAGCGGCACGTGCCCCTGCTGATGTCCGGCGCCCTGTCCACGGCATACCGGCGCGAGCTCGAGGAGTACCTCGACGTCCACCACCGGCTCTACCGGGCCATCTCCGACGTGGCCGGCGCCGAGGTCGTGGTGGATGCCAGCAAGTCGACCGCGCAGCTCTTCGCACTGCGCCGCATCCCGGGCCTCGACCTCCGGGTCGTCAACCTGGTGCGCGACTCCCGCGGAGTGGCCAACTCGTGGAACAAGACCGGTGTGGTCAAGCCGCAGTCCCAGGACGGCGCCGTGATGGGCACCTACGCCCCGCACCGGCTGGCCGTGCTGTGGGCCACGCTCCAGCTCGAGTGCGCGATCCTGCGGGCAGCGGCGCCGTACTCGACCCGGGTGCGCTACGAGGACCTGGTCGCCGCGCCCCGACCCACGCTGGAGCGGGCACTGCGTGGTCTCGGCCTCGCACCGGCACCCGGAGCGCTGGCGCACGTCGGTGAGCACAGCGTGCACCTGACCCCGAGCCACGGCGTGGCCGGGAGCCGGACCCGCTTCACCGCCGGCCGGATCGAGCTCGAGCTGGACGATGCCTGGCGCTCCTCGATGCCGGCGAACGCGCGCCGGGTCGTCACCGCCGTCACGTTGCCCCAGCTCGTGGGCTACGGCTACGTCGGGAGACGGGCCGGCGAAGAACGCGACGGGGCCGCCTGATGGCGATCGCTGTCGAGAGTCTTCTCGCCACTCCCCCGGCTGCGCGGACCCCGGCACCACGCTTCCTCAAGCCCGGGTGGCCGCTGGTCCTGCTCTACCTCGGGTTCCCGATCTGGTGGGCCCTCGGGCTGGCCCAGATCATCTTCTTCGTGATGGGCGCCGCGATGGCGCTGATCCTGCGCAAGCAGCACCGGCACCTGCGGAACCTGTGGGTGCCCCGCGGCTTCAGCCTCTGGCTGTTGTTCCTCGTCTGGATGTCGGTCGGGATCTTCATGATCTTCGTCCAGGCCCCGGGTACGGCGCCCGGCGGTGGAATCGGCCGATTGGTGAACTTCGGGGTGCGGGCCGGGTGGTACCTCATCATCACGATCGCCATGCTCTACGTCTTCAACACGGCGCGGTCGGTGTCGACCCTGCGGATCAGCCGGCTGCTGGGCTGGATGTTCGTGGTCACCGCCGCGTTCGGGGTGCTCGCCATCGCCGTGCCCACCCTCGAGTTCGAGTCGCCGGTGGAGATGCTGCTGCCGGGGAAGGTGGCCTCGACCAACTTCATCCGGGCCCTGGTCCACCCGTCACTGTCGTCGTCCAGCGACTTCCTGGGTTACCTGCAGCCCAGGCCGACGGCGCCGTTCCCCTACTCGAACGCCTGGGGCAACAACCTGGCGCTCTACCTGCCGTTCTTCATCCTGTCCTGGTTCGGGAAGGACGCCGGCTGGCGTCGCAAGCTGGCGCCGTTCGTGCTCATCGGGGCGTTCTTCCCGATCATCTTCTCGCTGAACCGGGGACTGTGGATGTCGCTGGCGGTGGCTGGGATCTACGCCGCCATCCGGCTGGCCGTCAACGGCAAGGCCCGCGCCCTCCAGATGCTCATCGCAGCCGCGGTCGTCGGCGGCATCGTCTTCGTCTCCTCGCCGCTCTACGACACGGTGGTGCTGCGGATCGAGACCCCGCACAGCAACGAACGCCGCGCCGGCACCGCGGAGACCGTCATCGGCGTGACTGCCGCCGGGTCCCCTCTGATGGGCTACGCCACCACTCGGACCATGCAGGGCACGTTCGCGTCCCTGGCCGGCGGCGAGACCGCGGACTGCCACCAGTGCGCGGCGCCACCGCTCGGCACGCAGGGGTTCATGTGGCGGCTGGTGCTCACCACCGGCTTCGTCGGGACCGGCCTGTGCCTGGCGTTCTTCGCCTCCCAGTTCCTGCGGCGGGCCCGAGGGCCGTCCCCGATCAACGTGGTGGGTTGCACGGTGCTGCTCGAGTCGGTGCTCTGCTTCTTCGTCTACGACTCCCTCGGCTCAGCCCTCGTCACCACGATGATCGCCGTGGGGCTGATGGCCCGCGCCGACCTGGCCGACGAGGAGGTGGCGGCATGAGGCCCACGGCCGACGCCTCGGCGTCGTACGCCGTCGAGGTCGCGCGCCTGCTGTGGCCGGAGCCCTGGGGAGCGCCCCACGTCACTCGCGACGTCAGCCACCACGAAGCACACGTCCGCGACGCCTACCTGTTCCCGAGCCGGCGCCGCCCGCGGCTGCTGGTGCCCGTCGACGTCCCGGCGTCCGCGAACATGCTGCATCGCCTCGGACGCGGCAACGCCGGTCTCCGGGTGCCGGTCCGCACCCTGCTCGAGCGTTCGGTTCGCACCCGCGCCTTCGCCCTGACCCGCTGGCCGAAGCTGCGGGTGACCGCCGGCGACGCCGGAGCCGACTCGATCGAGAGGCACCTCGCGGACTGCTTCGACACCGACGTCCGGGTCGGCGTGCTCCTGGGCACCCGCCGACCCAACCAGAAGCCGGTGCTGCAGGTGCACGCTCGCGACGGACGGCTGCTGGGCTACGCCAAGATCGGCCACAACGACCTGACCGCGGGCCTCGTCCGACGCGAGGCCGCGTCCCTGGCGGTGCTCGGCAGCCGGGCGCCCGGCTCGTTCCGGGCTCCCGACCTGTTGCACCACGGCCAGTGGGCCGGGCTGGAAGTGCTCGTCATGTCGGCGCTCACCACGGACCCCCGGCTCCGGGTCACCCCGGCCGCCCGGCTCGCGGCGATGCGCGAGGTCGCCAGGCTCGGGGAGACCAGCGTCTCGCCGCTCGTGGGCAGCGGATTCTGGGCGCGGCTGCGGGGCGACGCGGACCGGCTGTCAGGTGCGGCCATGGGAGACCGGCTGCTCGCCGCCGTCGACACGGTGGAGCAGACCTGGGCGGCGCACCCCGTCGACCTGGGCGGCTGGCACGGCGACTGGGGCCACTGGAACATGGGGCTGGACCAGGACGGTGTCCTGCAGCTCTGGGACTGGGAGCGCTTCGACGCCGAGGTGCCGCTCGGCTTCGACGGACTGCACTTCGCCGTCCAGGCTCTGCGGCCTGGCAAGCGCGACGCCAGCCGCCGAGAGCAGATGCTCCTGGCCTCGATGCCGGAGCTCCTCGGGGAGCTGGGTGTCCCATCCGATCGGCACGACCTCACCCTCCGCCTCTACTTGCTGGAGATGGCGGCCCGGTACGTCGATGCGTTGACGCGCAGCGACACAGCACCGCTGCGACGCCGCACCGACTGGGTGCTGGGGTTCCTCGAGCGGCTGCTTGACCAGCCGCAACTGGTCCTCGTGGAAGGACGACCATGACCACACGTGCTGCCGTTCCACACCGTCTCAAGGTGATGGGCAGGAGGATGTCGATCCGGGTCGGCTCGGTCACGCCCGCCAAGCGCCAGCTCCCGTCGTTCATCCTCGTCGGTGCGCAGCGGGCCGGCACGACGTCGCTGTACCGCGCGCTGATGTCGCACCCGCTGATCCACTCGGCGAACTACCACAAGGGCGTCAACTACTTCGACGTCAACTACCACCGCGACTTCGCGTGGTACCAGGGCCACTTCCCGACCGCCTCGCACGTGCGGCGGGCGAACCGGTCCGTCGCCGGTGAGCCGATCACCTTCGAGGCGAGCGGCTACTACATGTTCCACCCCTGCGCCCCGGAGCGGATGGCACACCACCTGCCCGACGTGCGCATCCTGGCGATGCTGCGCGACCCGGTCGAGCGCGCGTTCTCGGCGTACAAGCACGAGCTGGCGCGGGGCTTCGAGACCGAGTCGTTCGAGCGCGCCCTCGACCTCGAGGACGAGCGGCTGGCGGGACAGGCCGAACGGATGCTCGCCGACCCCGGCTACCAGAGCTTCAGCCACCGGCACCACGCGTATCTTCGGCGCGGCCAGTACGCCGAGCAGCTGCGGCGGCTGGGTGAGTACTTCCCGGCCGAGCAGATCCACGCCGTCGACAGCGAGTCGTTCTTCGAGCATCCGGAGACCACGTTCACGGGCCTCCTGGAGTTCCTGGGTCTGCCGATCGTCATGCCCGACCGGTTCGACCGGTGGAACGGCCGCCCGAGCTCGCCGATGCTCGAGGACACGCGCACCCGGCTGCGCGAGCACTTCAGCAGCCACGACCAGGCCCTGGCCGAGCTGCTGGGACGGGAGCCCGCATGGGCGACGTGACCGACAGGCCCGAGCTCCCCGTGGTCTCCGACTACATCCGATTCCTGCGTCGGCACCGGGTGCTGTTCGTGTGCCTCATCGGCGTGGGGCTCCTCGCCGGCATGGCCTGGTCGATGCGCCAGGCCTCGACCTACTCCGCAACCGTGTCCATCTCCCTGGTCCCCGTGCCCAAGTACGTCACCACCCCGAACGAGCTCCTGCCTCCCGAGGTGACCATCGACACGGATGCCCAGCTCCTGAACAGCCCGCAGGTGGCGAATGCGATCGCCGACACTCTCGACATCGACCCGGTCGGCGTCGAGCAGCGCGTGTCCGTCACCGCGTCGGCCAACAGCCACGTGCTCCACGTGACGGTGACCTCCAGCTCCCGGACCCGGGCCGCCGACGCGGCCAACGCCGCGGCCGCCGCCTTCATCGACGTCCGGCGGGACGCGCTCGGCGCGCTGAGCGACAGCCAGGTCAACCAGGTGCGCATCATGCTCGCCGGGCAGGAGGAGCTGCTCAACAGCACGCAGAACCGTCGGCTCGTCATCCTGGCGACCGACGAGCTCTACACCAATGTGCTCAGCCTGCGCAGCGCGCTCGATGAGCTCGAAAAGGCCCGCGAGCAGCCCGCCGAGGTCATCGTCCCGGCGGCCCCTCCGAAGCGTGCTGACTACGCGAACACCGAGGTCCCCGTCGTGTCCGGGCCGATGCTCGGCCTGCTGGCGGCCTGCCTGCTCGGGGCCGCCCGAGACCGTGGGCTGCTGCACGCCCCGGCCCACTCCCCCACGATTTTCGTCAACCCGATCCGGCGCCCTGCCGGCTGAAGCCCACCACCAGTCCCGAGGAACCCGATGTCTGAGCCCACCGCACCACCCGCTGGTCACACCTCGACCGCCCATGCCGTCCGGCACCACTTCGGCTGGGTGGTGATCTGCCTCGTCCTTGGAGCCCTGGCCGGGTGGTTCTACTCCACGTCCTCTCCCGCCACGTACACCAGCACCGCCCGGGTGCTCGTGAACCCGAGCGCAGGGAACCCGTTCGTGCCCACGCCGTCGTCGGTGCGGCAGGACGAGATGACCAGCCTGGAGACCGAGGCCCAGGTCATGCGCTCGTCGGAGGTGCTCGACCAGGTGGTCGCGGCGCACCCCGAGTGGAAGGCGAACCAGCTTCAGCGTGGACTCTCGGTGCTGGTGCCACCGAACACGCAGATCCTCCAGATCACCTACTCGTCCAACGACCGGGCAACGGCGCATGCGGTCACCCAGGCCGTGGCGGAGACCTACCTCGCAAACCGCGCCCAGCGCTTCGATGAGCTCAACGCCGCGCGGATCGCCCGCGTCGAGACTCGCACGGCGACGGTGGTCACCGATCTGAAGGCGGCTACCAAGTCCGCCCTGCAGGGCTCCGACGCCAAGAGGCTGTTCCAGTCCCAGCTGGCCGACGCGCTGCGCGACGAGCTGGTCAGCCTGCGTGCCCAGCGGACGGCTCTGGACAACAGCGAGACACCCACCGGCGACGTGATCGCGCCGGCTTCGGCCGGGTCGAGCGCCGGCGGGCTGACCTCGATGATCATGCCCGTGGGCGGCGCCGTCGCAGGCCTGGCGTTGGGCTGCTTCGTGGCGGTCCTGCTGGAGCGGTTCCGCGGCAAGATCCGGTCGGAGCACGACGTCGAGCTCCGCGGGCTGCCCGTGCTCGCGTCGGTCCCTGCTCGCAAGCTGTTCGCCAAGCTCCTTCGCCGTTCTCAGGTCGAGGCGGTGGACACGACGGTGCGACGGGTGCGCGCCACGCTCCTCGACCTCGAGCCCAGGCCCGACGTCATCGCGGTTGCTCCGACCGGGAGCGGTGCCGGCGACGCCGGTGCGCCACTGGCGATCGCCCACTCGTTCGCGAAGGCCGGCCACAGCGTGGTGCTCGTCCGCGCCGACCTCAGCCCGTCCGACGGTGGGCTGGGCATCGAGGAACGAGACGGGCTCGCACAGCTCCTGATGTACGAACGGCTCAACGTCCTGGAGCTCCTCCAGCCCACGGTCGAGCCCCTTCTGTCAGTGCTCCCGGACGGCGGCTTCACCGCCCAGAGTCGGGAGCTGCTCGTCGCCGACCGGTTCCGTTCCGTGCTGTCCCCGCTGATCGACGCCGGTCATCTCGTCGTCGTCCAGTCGGCGGGCATCGACTCCCCTGAGGGCGAGGCCGCCGTCGGCGCATCCGACCTGGGCATCGTGGTCGTGACGCAAGGTCGCACCCGACCCAAGGCCGTGGAGACGGTGGTGAAGCTGCGGAGCAGGACCGGAGCGGCCCTCGTGGCGCTCGTGGTCGGTGCACACAGCTTCCGCCACCGGCCGGCTCGCACCGCCGGCGACCACGACTCGGACCCCTTGGCGCTGCGCACCACCGCGCACGAGGAACGCGCTCGAGCTCCCCGATGACAGCGGTCCCCCACGACGGCGGCGAGCACCACGGCCAGCTGGAGAGGCTGGCCCGCCGAGGCACGGCCAGCGTCCTGGGGGGCGGCTTCAGCGCCGTTTTCGGCGTCCTCCTGGTGGTCATCGTCACCAACGGGTTCAGCCGCGACCTGGCTGGCACGCTGTTCGCTGCCACATCGGCGTTCCTGATCCTGCAGAGCTTCGCACTCCTCGGGACCGACACAGGACTGGTGCGCTGGCTGCCCGCACAGCTCGCCTCGGGGCGTACGGCCGACCTCCGGCGGACGATGACCGTGGCCATCGCGCCCGTCCTCGGCTTCTCCCTGTGCGTGGCAGTGCTCGTCTTCGCGACCGCCCCGTCACTGGCGCCACACCTGGTGGGGTCCGACGCGGCCCCGGCAATGACCACGATGCTGCACGCGCTCGCCGTCATCCTGCCGGTGTCCGCGTTGTACGAGCTCGCTCTGGCGGCCAGCCGCGGGGCCGGCTCGATGCGGCCGACGGTCCTCGGCGACAACCTCGGCCGCCTCGGTGTGCAGGCGTTGGCCGTGCTGGTCGTCTACCTCGCCGGGGGTGGTGCGTTCGCGCTCATCCTTGCGTGGTCGCTCCCGTACGTCGCCGGCCTCGTGGTGGTCGGCCGATGGCTCTGGGTGCTCATCGCGGGCCGGATCACGCCGGGCCAGACCCCGTCGTCGTGGTCGACGATCACCAAGGAGTTCTGGTGGTTCACGGCGCCCCGGGCGATCGCGCGGGTCACCCAGACGGCGCTGAAGCGCTCCGACATCGTGCTCGTGGCCGCGCTGGCCTCACCCGGCGAGGCGGCGCTCTACACCGCGGCCACCCGGTTCATCGTGGTCGGCCAGCTGTTCGTCCAGTCGGTGCAGCAGGCCCTGTCTCCTCACCTGAGCGCCCTGTTCGCCAAGGACCAGAAGGCTGCGGCGACGTCGATCTACCAGGCCGCCACGCTCTGGAGCATGATCGCGGCCTGGCCGCTCTACCTCGTGCTGGCCGGCTTCGCCCCGGCGCTGATGGCCGTCTTCGGCGAGGGCTACGAGGTGGCGTCCGACGTCGTGCTCATCCTGTCGCTGACCATGCTGCTGGCCACCGCCTGCGGCCCGGTCGACTCGGTGCTGCTCATGGCCGGTCGGAGCTGGCTGAGCTTGCGCAACAGCACGGTCGCCCTGGCCGTGAACATCGGCTTGAACGTGGTGCTGATCCCTGCGCAGGGGATCAGGGGAGCCGCGATCTCCTGGGCCGTCGCCATCGTGGTGCGCAACCTGTTGCCGCTGCTCATCGTCGGCCGGCACCTGCACATGTGGCCGGTGACGAAAGCCGCCGTGCAGGTGGCCGTCTGGGCGGTCCTGTGCTTCGGCGTCGTCGACGTGGTCGCGGCCCTGACCGAGGTCCCGCAGGTGGCCGACCTCGGACTCGTGTGCGTCGCGACGCTGGTCTACCTGAGCGGGGTCTGGTGGGCGCGCGACAGGCTCGATCTCAGCGCGTTCAGGTCAGCGCTGCGGCGCAGGCGTGGCCGGGGACGGACCCCCGCCCCGGCGATCGCACCGGAGGTCGGCGCGGCGCGCTAGGGGAGGGCCCGTTCCGCCAAGCCTGACGTTCGACCCGCGTGGTCAGCCCGGGACGACGGTGACCTGCGGCCTTGCCACCCGGGGGTCTTGCAACGTTGCCTGGAACGCAGCCAGCCGGTCCCCCGTCAGGACGTAGTTCCTCTCCAGCTGTGAGTTCCACACACAGCCGAACCAGACGTTGGGCGTGGTGAGCAGCGCCTCGCCCGCAGAGGCGATGGCCTGCGCGGTGAATCCGTTGTACTCGCCCACGCCCAGCGGCAGGTCGTGGCCACGCGCCGCTACGTACGCCGACAGCGCAGTGATCCGGGTCCCGGGGTCCGCCTGCCCGGGGTCGTCGATGCTGCCCAGCTGGTAGGTGTCGAGACCCACCCAGTCCCAGATCGCGAACAGCTCGTCGGGGCAGTACTCCCCGAACAGGTTCTGCTGGCGATCCAGCAGGAACCCGTTCAGCAGGGGTCCCACCCGCAGCTCGCCCCGCTTGAACATCGGCAGCAGCTGCTTGCTGGCCGCGACGTACTGGGCGGTGGTCATGTCGTTGTGCGGCTCGTGCCAGAACGACACCGCCGTCGGCAGACCGTACGACGCCAGCTTCGTCGCCGCCTCCGCGGCCACGGCGTTGTACTTGCCGGCCACCGCACCCGCGATGTCCGAGCCCACCTTGTAGGAGATGACCGGCAGCATCCCGGCCTGGTGCGCCTCCTCGACCAGCTTGATCTGGCTGGTCGCACCCGACGCCAGGTCCGCGAAGATCCGCCTGGCCCCCAGGCCAGCACCCACCTCACTTACCCGCTGGTCCCAGTCCTTCGGAGACGCGCTCATGCCGATCAGCGGAGCCCCACCTCCGAGTGTCTTGGAGACAACCCGGTAGGTGATCCGGTCGCGGTAGTGCCGGCTCTTGACCTTCCGGCCATCGGGCCAGAGCACCCTGACGTTCACCGTCGAGACCCCCGCCCGGGTGGCGGTGGCGGTCCAGACCTGGTGGTGGTTGTTCCTCTTGACCCGCTTCCAGCGAAGTCCCGAGCTGTCGAAGACGCGGATCTTGCGACCCGGCAACAGCTTCTCGTGGAACCGGAGCACCATGACCTCACCGACCTGCCAGGTGCTTCGGTCGAGCTTGGCCCGGATCTTCTTGGCACCAGCCGCGTCGGCCGGAGACAGCAGTCCCGGGCCCAGGAGGCCGGCTGACGCAACGCCGGCCGCGCCGACGGCGCCGCCGGCGATGCGTATCGCATTGCGCCGAGAGAGTGAATCCATGGGGAGAAATGACCTTTCTTGGGGGTCGAGGTCAGACCGTGCGGGGCTTGGCAGTGCGGCTGTCTCGCAGCGTTGCCTGGAACGCGGCCAACCGGTCCCCCGTCAGGACGTAGTTCCTCTCCAGCTGCGAGTTCCAGACACAACCGAACCAGACATTGGGGGTACTCAGCAACGCCTCGCCCGCCGAAGCGATGGCCTGCGGGCTGAATCCGTTGTATTCGCCCACCCCCAGCGGCAGGTCGAAGCCCCGCGCCTTGACGTACGCCGACAGCGCAGTGATCCGGGCGCCGGGGTCCGCCTTGCCGGGCCTGTCGATGCTGCCCAGCTGGTAGGTGTCGATCCCCATCCAGTCCCAGATCGCGAACAGCTCGTCGGGGCAGTACTGCCCGAACATGTCCTGCTGGCGGTCCAGCAGGAACCCGTTCAGCAGGGGTCCCACCCGGAGCTCGCCCCGCTTGAAGATCGGCAGCAGCTGCTTGCTGGCCGCGACGTACTGGGCCGTGGTCATGTCGTTGTGCGGCTCGTGCCAGAACGTCACCGCGGTCGGCAGACCGTAGGAAGCCAGCTTCGTCGCCGCCTGCTCGGCCAAGGCGTTGTACTTGCCGGACGCCGCCCCCGCGATGTCGCCGCCCACCTTGTAGGAGATGACCGGCAGCATCCCGGCCTGGTGCGTCGCCTCGACCACCTTGATCTGGCTGGTCGCACCCTTCGCCAGGTCCGCGAAGATCCGCCGGGCTCCCAGGCCGGCACCCACCTCACGCACCCGCTGGTCCCAGTCCTTCGGAGTCGCGCTCATCCCGATCAGCCGACTCCCGGTGATCGTCCCGGGCGGCGGCGTGGGCGGCGTCGGGGGCAGCGGGGGCTCCGGAGGCTCCGGCGGCCAGGGCCAGCGCGGCCGTCCCGGACTCGCCCCGTTCACCAGGTCTTCGGGGCGCGCAGCTGCGGCGGAACCGCCGGTGAGGCCCACGATCGCGGCCGCGGCCAGGAGTCCTCGTCGCCCGACCCTGCTCGCCTGACTGCTGTTGCTGGTCGTGTTCGTCTTGTCCTCGGTCAAGGTAGGAACCTTACGTAGTTTCCCCGTGACGGATCGCGGAGAGGGGGGATGGAGCCGGGATCCGATCCGGACTCAGCGCGCAGCCGCCACCCGAATCTCCCCGAGTGGCCACGGAGCCCCGGCGCCAGGGGCGCCACGAGCCGCGGGTCGAAGACTCCTCGAACCAGCCATCCCTTCCTGAAATGGCAGGTTCCGGTAGGACTACACACCATTGTCATCCAGATCGCAAACCGACGTGCCTGCCTGCCGGACACTCTCGACCTCGTATGCCCGAACTTGCAGGACTTCATGCCACGAGGATGCAGTTGTTGGCACGAGACCGCACGGAAACGCCCAGAATGGGGCTTGTCCGCACGTGGAATGAGGCAGACTCCCGCTTGTGGGCGACCCTGGGGACGACGGCGAGGAGGACCTGAGCTCGGCCGATCGGGTCGATCGGGGAGCGGAGTTGCGCCGCCGCCGGCTCAACAACGGGATCAAGAGCGTCCGCGCGCTTCACGAGAGCTCCGGCGTCTCCCGAGACGCGATCACGAGCGCCGAGGCCGGGCACGCCTCGGAGGCGACGTACCAGCGACTTGAGGCGTGGTTCACGCGCTACGAGCTCGCCAACGCGGTCAACGACCTGGCCCTGGCACAGATCGAGTACGAAGTGCAGGCCGACGAAGGGCTGCGCATCGTCGTGCGAGGTCTGCTGGCCGATGCCGAGGAGCTCGAGCGCGCTGTCGCCCGGCTCATCCGGGGACTCCGGCAGGTCGGCTGACCCGCCGTCTGACCCCCGCGCCCCTCAGGAACGACGGGGTCTGGACCATTCGGTCTGGACCATCGCAGCAAGCAGGGGCTGCGGACGATTCGTCCGCAGCCCCTACCTGGACCCGTTTCGGTCAGGTGACCGTCACGTCTCGGGTGGCGACGCTCGTCCGACCCCAGTTGTCCGTCACCGTGAGGGTGATGGTGAAGGTGCCGGCCGCCGCGTAGCTGTGCGCCGACGGCGAGGCTCCCGTCGAGACTGCCGTGCCGTCACCCCAGTTCCACGAGTAGCCCCGGATGCCGTCGGGGTCGGTCGTACCGGTGCTGCTCACCGCGCAGGACCGCAGCGGTGCAGACCGGTTGCGGGAACGTGATCGTCGGCCCGGTGTTGCCTGCCGGCTCCGGCGACGTCGTCACCTCACGGGTGACGGGCGAACCGGCCCGTCCCCACGCGTCGGTGACCGTCAGGGTCACCGTGTAGGTGCCTGCCACCGGGAACACGTGCGACCCGCTCGCCGTCGTGCTGTTCGCCGTCCCGTCTCCCCAGACCCACAGGTAGCGGAGCGGGGTGTGACCCTCCGGGTCGATCGACCCGGTGCTGGTGAACGCGCACGTCGTGTTGGTCGCCGTGCAGGTGGGTGCAGGAATCACCGCGGTCGGCCCCTGGTTGCCGGCCGGCTCGGTCATGGTCACGTCACGGGTGACCGGCGTGCCGGCCCGGTTCCACGAGTCGGTCGCCGTCATCGTGATCGTGTAGCTGCCCGGCAACGCGTAGGTGTGCGACGGCGAGGCGCCGGTCTAGTTGGCCGTGCCGTCACCCCAGTTCCACGAGTAGCCCTTGATGGTGTGCCCCTCCGGGTCCACCGTGCCGGTGCTGTTCATCGCGCAGCTCAGGATCGTGCAGGTGGCGACGAAGGTGCCGGTGGGCCCGGTGTTGCCGGCCGGCTCGGTCATCGTCACGTCGTGAGTGGCCGTGGTGAACTTGCCCCACACGTCGGTGGCCGTCAGCGTGACCGTGTACGTGCCCGGCGCCGCGTAGGTGCGCGACGGGTTGGCTGACGTGCTGGTCCCGGTGTCACCGAAGGTCCACGCATACCGGATCACGTCGCCCTGGGCGTCCACCGTGGCCGCACTGTTGAAGGTGCAGGTGGTGTACGAGACGCAGCTGGACGTGAATTCCGCGGTCGGCGCGGTGTTGCCGGCGCGGCTCGACCAGGCTGACCGGGCGGGTGGTCGAGGCGAAGTCGCCCCAGCCGTCCGTCGTGGTGAGCGTGATCGTGTAGTTGCCCGGGGCCGCGTAGGCGTGGGCCGACGGGCTGGCGCCCGTGCTGAGCGCCGTGCCGTCTCCCCAGTTCCACGAGTAGCTGACCGAGTCACCGGTGTTCGGGTCGGCGGTGCCCGTGCTGTTCACCGCGCAGGTGAGGCCCTGGCAGCTGACCGTGAACGTCGGGGCCGGCGGCTGGTTGGTCGTCGGCTCGACGATGGTCACCGACTGGGCTGCCGAGGTGTTCGCGACCTGCCACTCGTCCCTGACCGTCAACGTCACCTGGAACGGCGTGCCGACCGGGCTGGGCGCGGTGAACGTTCGCGTGGGCAGCGGACCGCTGCCGTTGACCGTGGTTCCAGACGATGTCCCGAAGCTCCACGTGTAGATCAGCGAGGTCGGGTTCTCGTCCGTCGAGCCGCGTCCGTCGAACGTGCAGACGTTCTGGTTGCAGCTGTAGGTGAAGCTGGCCACCGGCGGAAGGTTCGACGGCTGCGTCACCGTGATGTTGGTCGAGATCCGCTCGAGGCCGATCTGGTCGTGCACGTCGATCGGCCGCACCCGCACGCTGTAGACCCCGGCCGGGATCACCGGCGTCGTGTAGGAGTAGTTCGATCCGGCGCTGCCCGGGCTGTTGAGGAACGCCGTGCGGTAGCTCGGGCGTGGTGCTGGTGAAGGTACCCGCCCGAGCTCATGTACTGGCCCGCCGCGTTGACGACAGCGACCTGGACCTCCGCGATGCCGGCGTACTGGTCAGCGGCGTCCTCGGCGCGGCCGGTCACGACGATCTTGCCCGCGTCGAAGGTGGCGTCGTTCTGCGGCTGCCCGAGAGTCTCCGAGAGAGTCGGCGGACCGTCGCCCGGGAAGATCCGGTAGGTCCCC
Source organism: uncultured Actinomycetota bacterium (assembly GCA_963798045.1). Taxonomy (GTDB): domain Bacteria; phylum Actinomycetota; class Actinomycetes; order Propionibacteriales; family Nocardioidaceae; genus Nocardioides. Next base: position 162,576 of record CAWCSB010000022.1, on the reverse strand, counting down.
GTGGCCGGGCTCGCGTCGAACTGGTCGCGCGTGTCGTAGGCCGTGGCCGAGAACCGCCAGTCGCCGCCCGAGGGCAGGGTGATCGGCGGCAGCGACCACGTGGTGCTCGTCCCGAGGGGCGTGCCCAGCGTGGCCAGGCGGAACGCCGACGTGGCGGACATGGTGCCGTTGGCCTGCAGGTAGCGACCGGTCTCGCGGTCCTGGATAGTGACACGGACCTCCTTCACACCGGTCTCGTCGGTGGCGGTGCCGGCCAGGTTGACCGTCAGCGAGCCGTCGGTGGGCGCGACGAAGGCCATCGTGGTGCCCGGAGGGTTGTCACCCGGGTACGTGGCGTTGATGGTCAGCCGGCCCTGGTTGTTGGACGACGTGGTGTTGTCCTCGTCGTCGGTGGCTCGCACCGTGAAGCTGTAGGTGCCCGGTGTGAGGTTGAACGGCGTGGTGTAGGTCCAGTTGTAGACGGAGCCCCCGATGTCGACCGGCGAGATCCGGCAGGTGCCGTTGCCTCCGGCGATGAAGCTGCAGTCGTTGGCCACTCCCTCGCCGGTCGAGGAGTTGCGCAGGGTGATCTCGACGTTCCTGAGACCCTGGTCGTCCTCGGCGGTGCCGGAGAAGGTGACCCTGCTGCCGGGCTCCACGGTGACCGTGGGCGCCGCGAAGGGCGGGGTCATCTCCACTGGCTGGCTGATGGCCACGGTCGGGGCGATCACTGTGGAGTCGATGCGCCAGTCGCGGACACCGCTGCGGAGGTCGGCCTGGCCGATCGTGTCGGTTGCCGTGGCGCTGCCACGCCAGATGCCCTCGTGCGGCAGGGTCACCTCGTAGGACCAGGTCGCGTTGGTGGCGCCGATGACGTCGGGCTCGCCACGGAAGCTGTTGAAGATGTCGTCCACGGTGCCGTCAGCCTGGAGGTAGCGCTGCTGCTCGTCGCGGAACCAGTAGCTCAGCGAGTTGACGCCCTTGTCGTCGTTGGCGGTGCCGGTCATCGTGAAGGTCGTCGAGGTCTGAGTACCGCTCGGCCCGGTGATCGCGGTCGTGGGTGTCTGGTCCTCGGTGCTGAACGACTCGAACCACTTCTCGGCCTTGGTCGAGTCGCCGGTCCCACCCGTGGGGGCGGTGAAGGCCTGGGCCAGGACCAGGAGGTTGCGGTTGGTGGCGATGGTGGCCGGGATCGACCAGTTGCGCGTCGTTCCCGTGCCCGCCGCCAGCGTGGCGTTCAGGCTGTTGTTGGTGTTGCTGAACGTCGTGGTGAACGCAGTGCCGTTGTCCTGCAGCCACTGGCCGCTGTCGCGGTCCTGGATCTGCACCTGGACCCGGCCCACGGTGCCGGATGCGACGCGTGCCGTGCCGGTGATCTGGAACGGCGCGTTGTTGGCCACGACCCGGCCCTCGATCGGGGTGAGGATCGTGGTGTCGGGTGCCGGCGCCGGGAACGTCTCGGTGTTGAAGTCGTAGAACCCGACCCGTCCGGTGCGGATGCCACCCTTGAACATGCCGTCGCCACCGACCAGCAGGCCACGCGGCGTGGCCTCCATGGCCTTGTCGCCCTCGAACGAGTTGGAGACCGAGTACCACTCGAGCGCTCGACCGGTGGTGGGCGAGATCGCGGCGAGGTGGTCGCGGCGGACGACGGCGTCGCCGAGCCCGTAGCCCGAGAGGCCCTGACCGGTGCCGTAGCCGACGTTCTCGAGCCCGGGGTAGCAGACTTCGCTGGGGCAGGACTCCGGCGACTCGATGAAGCCGAAGTGGCCACCGACGTAGACCGCCTGCTCGGTGATGGCCGCCGAGTAGATGCTGTCGAAGTGCCGGGAGATCCACAGGGGCTGCACGTCGGAGTCCTGCAGCGACGTCGCGTTGAGCGGGTAGGCCACCACGGTGTCGCTGATCGGCGGCGCGTCACCACCCGAGCCACTGGTCACGACGAAGTAGGAGTCGTCGGGCGCGATGTCGGCGCCGTAGATCCGGGTGACACCGCCGACCCGTCCGAGGTTCAGGTCCCACAGGGTGCTGCGGAACGGCAGCAGCTCCTTGGTGGCGGTGTCGATGATGCCCATGCCGAGGCGGTCCTGGCCGTCGATCTGCCGGCCGGTGTGCACCACGAGGAGCTTGCTGTTGTCGTGGGTGAGCTTGAGCTGCGGGACGCCGAGCTGTCCGTTGACGCCGATGCCGCCGGAGAGCTGGTTGTCGAACGACGCGTCGACCGCACCGGACGCAGCGTTCACCGCGGCGAGCCCCGTCTTCAGCACACCGTTGATCCGGGTGAACCGGCCACCGACGTAGACGGTGGAGTTGGTGGCCGCCAGCGCGGTCACCGCGTTGTTGGTGCTGTTGGTGAAGCCGAAGCTGGCCACCGGCGCACCGGTCGTCAGGTTGAGGCTTGCCACCTTCTGCTTGGCCACGCCGTTGACGGTGTTGAAGGAGCCGCCCACGAAGAGCTTGGTGCCGTCCGGGGACGCCTCGACCGCGGACACGCCGCCACCGCCGAACGTCGGCCGGAACTGGGTGTCGATCAGTCCGGTGTTCAGGTTGTACGACGCCAGGCCGGCCTGGTTGATCGTGGTCGTCGGGTTGATCGTGTTGGCGATCGAGGTGAAGTTGCCCGCGATGAAGACCCGGGCGTTGTTGCCGCGTCCCCACGACCTCCATGTCCCAGATCTCGCCGTTGCTGATCCGAGGTGTGTTGTTGCGCGGCTTGTCCGGCACCAGACGCGTGTGACCGGGGACCGGCTGGTTGCCGCCGCCCCCGCCACCGACGGTGACGTTCACCGTGCGCGTGGTCGTGTTGGTCAGGCCCTGGTTGTCGGTGACCGTCAGCGTGATCGTCTTGCTGCCGCTGGTCGCGTAGGTGTGGGTCGTGGACACACCGGTGCCGGTGCCGGTGTCACCGAAGTCCCAGGCGTAGGACGCGATGGTGCCCGGCGCGGTGTCGGTGGAGCCCGAGCGCGTCGACCGTGCAGGTCGCGGTCGGGCAGCTGGTGGTGAACGACGCCACCGGCGGCACGTTCGGAGCGGCGCCCTGGTCGGCCTGGAGCACGATGGTCCACATCGTGGCCTTGGCGCTCGAGACGGCGCTGGTCGCGGTCCGTGCCGCAGCTGTGCCGGTGCCGGAGAACGCCATGTCCGAGGCGACGGCCGAGATGCGTCCGGAGCCGATGCCGGCGGCGATGCTGCGCTGGGTCTGGCCGGCGGGCAGGGTCCACCCGTTCTGCTCCTGGCCGAACTTGTCCGCCCAGTAGGAGACGACGTAGGAACCCGCGGTGGTCACGCTGGCACTCGGGGCGGTGTGCGTGGCGCGGTTCGTGCGTCTCAGCAGCGAACTGGACCGACCGCGGTCGGGTCGGCGGCGGTGCCGTCGTAGGCGAGCAGCGTCATCGTGGACTTGGTGGTCTCCGAGAACGTGACCGCCGCGTTGCGGCCGGCGTCGTTGGCGATGGCCGCCCTGCTGTACACCCAGGTCTCGGTGTCGATGTTGGAGAGCACCGTGCCCTCGGAGATCCACCCCTCCGGCGGAACGGTGATGTTCACGTTCTTGTTGGCGGTGACGAACAGCAGCATCCCGTCGGTGTCGCGGACCGCGGCGGGGATGGTGACCCGGGCTGTCGGTTGGTTCCACGCAGCCTGGGTCCCCGCGCGGAAGGTGATGACGTCAGCCGCCGCTGCGGGCTGTGCCGTCACTCCCAGCAGTGCGAAGAGAGTTGCCAGCATGGCAACCACTGCCGCAACTGCCACGCCGCCTCGAACTGAAGGCACTCGGGCTCGCGAACCGATCATCACTGTCTCCCTCACGTCGGCTTTCGCCGGACAGGTGGGACCCCCGTCATGGGGCCTCCGAGCGCGAAACTATGTAGGTCGCAGCGCAGTGGTGGCAGGCCGGAAGCGCTATCCCCGAAATCGGTGAGGTACCGCCGGAGCTGCGGGGCCGCCGGCCGAGACGTCGCGCAATGAGGGCGTTGACGGGGGCAGCACTAGCCTCGCTCCTGTCGATCAGTCGACGACCGGACCGAACAGCGCGAGGAGGCCGAGATGGGTCCCATCCTGGTGACCGGAGTCCCGCGCTCGGGCAACACCTGGCTGGCGCGACTGCTGGCCACGTCGCCCGGGACCGCCATGGCGGGACGCGAGCCGATGAATCCTCGTGGTCGTCAGTACGCGCTCGGCGGCACCCTGGACGGCTGGGCACGCCTCACCGAGCTGACTCGGCGGCAGAGGTTCCTCCTCCGATCGGCCTACCGCGGCTGGAACCCGTTCGTCTACAGCCGGTTCGGCATGCGCCAGTGGGCCGGGCCCCTGCCCGGCACCCGCCTGGTGGTCAAGGACCCGTACGCCATGCTCTCCACTCCGGTCGTGGCCGCCGCGACGGGCGCCGTTCCGGTGCTGGTCTACCGGCACCCGGGTGCAGTGCTGGCGAGCTATCGGCGCGTCGAGTGGACACCTCGGCTCGACGAGCTCGCCCGCATCGTGGCGACGGCGCGCAGGACCGAGGAGGGCCTGGACCTCCCGGAGATCCCGGCCCCGGGCCAGGTCAGCTCCGCGGAGGAGATCGGCCTCTTCTGGGCGGCACTCCATGAGTTCGCCCTTGCGGATGCAGCCAGCGCAGGCACCGTCATCGTCGCGCACACCGAGCTGGCTACCGGGGGGGTCGAGGCCGGGCGCGCCCTGGCCCAGCGGCTCGGCCTGACCTGGTCGTCAGCGATGGCGGCCGAGCTGTCCAAGGAGTCCTCCGGGAGCGTGGCTCCAGCCACCAAGCTGCACAACTTCGACCGGGCACCGGCCGCGGTCGCCGAGGAGTGGCGCTCACGGCTCGATGCCGAGGAGATCGAACGCGTCGAGGACGTCAGCTCGAAGACCCTGGCCAAGCTCGAGCGGGCCCGGCTCCGCCTGTCCTGACGCGGACTGGAGGAGTGGGCCCGCACCGTCCCCGAAATGGGGGACCTCGTCCGGGGCGGCGTCGCCAGAGGGTGTCGGCACGACTCTCATGTCGTCCAGCACTGCGTCGCTTCCCTTGGCGCAGTGGTTTGCCCGGGCACCCGGACGCACCGAAGGACAGCCGATGACAGACCTCGTGACCATCACTGCGATCTCCATCGTGGCTGCCGGCTTCATCGTCGGCGTGGTCGTGGGGCTCACCGGCATGGGCGGCGGCGCCCTGATGACGCCGGCCCTCATCTTCCTGGGCGTGGGCGACGCTGCGACGGTCGTCACCGCTGACCTGACCGCCGCGGCCGTGTACAAGACGGGCGGCGCGATCGTGCACAAGCGCGAAGGGTCCCCGAACATGAGGCTGGCGATGTGGCTGGTGCTCGGCTCGGTCCCGATGGCGCTGCTCGGGCCACACCTGGTCAACTGGGCCGCTCCGCCCGGTGAGCTCGACCGCACGCTCAAGCTGTGCATCGGCTTCGCGCTGCTCTTCGCCGCGTCGACCTATGCGGTGCGGTTGTACCTGAACCTGCGGCGGATGCGGACCGGCCAGCGTCCGAGCGACGACAACCCGACCGTCCGGCCACTGCCCACGCTGCTCATCGGCGCCCTCGGCGGCCTCCTGGTCGGCATCACCAGCGTCGGTTCCGGCTCGGTGATCATGATCGCCCTGCTCATGCTCTACCCGGGTCTCTCGGCCGTGCGGCTGGTGGGCACCGACCTGGTCCAGGCGGTCCCGCTCGTGCTGGCCGCCGCGCTGTCCAACATCGCCCTCCACGGGCTGGACTGGTCGCTCCTCATCCCGCTGGTCATCGGGTCCGTGCCGGGCACGATCCTGGGCGCCCTGATCGCGCCGCGGGTGCCTCAGTCGATCGTCCGGCGCGGCATCGTGATCGTGCTGACCATGTCCGGCGTGGCGCTGCTCGACAAGGCCGGCTGGGCGCCCCTGGGCGCCGGCGACGACGAGACCCACCCGGTGCTGATCGCAGTCGTGGGCCTGGTCATGTTCGCTGCTCCTCCCGCTCGTCTGGGGTGTGATGCGCCGGTCGACCGGGCTGCCGTTCTTCGGGTCGCCCACCCTCGCCCAGGTCGAGGACCCGACCTACCGGCCCGGCGGCTGGTGGGCACCGCGCGAACCGCGCGAGCCCGACCTGGTCGGGGCACCCAACCGCCCGGAGTAACCCGGGGGCAGCTCTGTGCTGGTGTGGACCAGCACCCTCCCCAATTCTGGGCAGTGCGGGGCCGCGAAGCCCCACGAAGACCCCTCATCCGATCGGATGAAGTCCGGGCTACGCGCCTTACGCGCGGTTCTCGGTGCCCTTTGCTGAGCCACACCTAGGAGACGCCGTGCGTCCACGACAGATTCTCGCGCTGGTCTCGGGGCTCGCGCTCGCCATCCCGGCGGGTGCCCTCCTGACGACTCCGGTCGAGGCCGCCACCGCGGCAGCGGCACCCGCGGCGGCGGCGGTCGCGCCGGCGCCCGACCGGATGCCCGGCGACGTACCCAGCAAGAAGACGCCGTGGGTGCTCGACGGCGAGGTCTCCAAGATCGTCCAGGTCGGCAACACGATGATCGCGGGCGGCCTGTTCACCCAGGTGGCCGACCCGATGAACGGGACGCCGTACACGCGGCAGAACCTGTTCGCCTTCGACGCGACCACCGGCCTGGTGAGCCAGACCTTCAACCCGACCGTCGACGGCCAGGTCCAGCAGCTGCTGCCGGGCCCGACCCCGGACACGGTCTACGTCGCGGGCGACTTCACGAAGATCAACAACAAGGGCCCGAACCACATCCAGCTGCTCAATGTCACCACCGGGCTGGCGGTGACGTCGTTCAAGGCGCCGTCGACCAACGGCGGCATCGAGACGATCGAGCAGCTGCCCAACAACAGGCTGTTCATCGGGGGCTTCTTCACCAAGATCGCCGGTGTCAACCACGGCCAGATGGGCACCCTCAACGCCACGACCGGTGCGCTCGACCCGTTCGTGAACATCACCGTGTCCGGCCACCACAACAACAGCGGTACGGGCGCCCAGGCGCCCATCGGCATTCGCGAGTCCGCCGTGACACCCGGGCGGCGACCGGATGGTGGTCACCGGGAACTTCCGCACCGCCGGCGGGCTGGCGCGCGACCAGATCGTGATGCTCGACCTGACCGGTGCGACCGGCGTCGTGTCGACGACCTGGTACACCACGGGCTACACGCCGATCTGCGCTCCTCAAGCGTTCGACAGCTACATGCGCGATGTCGAGATGTCCCCTGACGGGTCGTACTTCGTCGTCGCCACCACAGGCGGTCCCATCGCCAACACGCTCTGCGACGTCGCGGCGCGCTGGGAGACCTACGCCGTCGGGACCACGCTCACGCCGACCTGGACCAACAACTCCGGCGGCGACACGCTGTGGGGCGTCGAGGTGACCCAGTCGGCCGTCTACGTCGGCGGACACAACCGCTGGATGAACAACCCCAGCGGCGCCGACTCGGCAGGCCAGGGGTCTGTCCCGCGGCCGGGCCTGTCGGCGCTCGACCCGCAGAGTGGCGTCCCGCTGAAGTGGAACCCGGGTCGCAACCCGCGTGGCGAGGCGGCCTACGAGATCTACGAGACCGACGCCGGCCTCTGGATCACGAGCGACACCGACTGGATCGGCGACCGCCGCTACCAGCGCCCGCGTATCGCGTTCTTCCCCTACGACGAGGGCTCCAACACCGCGTCGAAGAGCACCGGCGCGCTGCCGGGCAACGTCTACGTCGCCTCTCCCAACTCCAACAACGGCATCCTCTACCGCGTGAACGCCGGCGGTGCCGTGATCATCGCGACCGACGGCGGTCCGGACTGGGCCGTGGACACCAGTGCCGCACCGAGCGCGCTGCACAACACCGGTGGGACGGCGGCGACGTCCGGCAGTGGCAACGTCTCGGCCACGGTCAACGTGCCTGCGACGACACCGATCACGGTGTTCAACACCGAGCGCAACGACCCGTCGGGTGGCAACGAGATGTCGTGGTCGTTCCCCGTCCCGGCGGGGCAGCAGGTCCAGGTGCGGCTCTACATGGCCAACCGGGGCTCGATCATCATCACCCCGAAGATCTTCAACGTGTCGATCGACGGCGTCGCAAAGCTGACCAACTACAACCTCGGGACCGACGCCGGCGGCAACAACCGCGGCATCATGAAGCCCTTCGACATCACCAGCGACGGCACCGTCAACGTCGACTTCACGCACGGCTCGAGCGGCAACCCGGTGGTCCAGGCCGTCGAGCTCGTCCGTGTCGGGGGGGTCAACAACGCCACTGCCGCGAACGTGGTCGCCTACGACGGCACCAACATCAACTCGCAGATCCTGACCACCACGGCGGGCTTCGACTGGACCAACGTGCGCAACGCCGTGATGATCGGTCGCACGCTGTTCTACGGCCAGTCCGACAACTTCCTCTACAAGCGGTCGTTCGACGGCGTGACCTTCGGGCCGGCGACGCAGGTCAACCCCTACATCGACCCGCTCTGGAACACGGTCCTGACCGGCAGTGGCCCGGCCACCCAGACCTACTCCGGTGTGCTGCCGGCGTGGTACGGCCAGCTGGGCACGATGACCGGGATGTTCTACGCCAACGGCCGGATCTACTACACCAAGACCGGCCAGAACACGCTGTACTGGCGCTGGTTTGCGCCCGACAGCGGCATCATCGGCGGCGTCGAGAACACCGTGACCGGAGGCAACATCACCTGGAGCACCACCAAGGGCATGTTCCTCGACGGCGGCAGCCTCTACGTCGTCAACTCGACGAACGGGCAGCTGCTCAGGATCCCGTTCGTGAACGGCGCGCCGAGCGGCACGTCGGTGGTCGCGAACTCGACGATCGACTGGCGCGGCAAGGCGCTGTTCCTCGCGTCGGTGCTGCCCAACGTGGCGCCCTCGGCCGCCTTCACCTGGGAGTGCACCGGGATCTCGTGCAACTTCAACGGGACCGGGTCGATGGACACCGACGGGACCATCCAGTCCTACGAGTGGACCTTCGGCGACGGCGACGAAGCCGGCAGCCCGAGTCCGCAGAAGGACTTCCTGGCGACCGGTACCTACGACGTGACGCTGACGGTCACCGACGACGGCGGCCTGGCCAGCTCGGTGACCCACCAGGTCTCCGTGGTCAAGCCGAACGTCGCGCCGACCGCAGCCTTCACGACGGACTGCGAGTTCCTCGACTGCGACTTCGACGGCACCACGTCGACCGACAGCGACGGCACCGTCGATGTCTACGAATGGGACTTCGGTGACGGCCAGACAGGCACCGGCGCCACGCCGAACCACGTGTACGAGAACCCGGGCACCTACACGATCTCTCTGGTGGTCACCGACAACCAGGCTGCGACCGACGACGTCTCGGCGGCGCAGGTCGTGGTCGGCGAGCCGACGGCGAGCACGGTGTCCTACGTCGGTGGGGCAGTGAACCAGGGCAACGTCGCGACTCCCAACGTGACGACGCCCACCACCGTCTCCGCCGGTGACCGCCTGGTCCTGGTCCTGAGCGTCAACGCGAGCAACCGGGTCATGTCCGACCCGACCGGGATCACCGGCTGGACGGTGCTGGACACCACCACGTCGGGCACCATGCAGACGCGCGCCTACACCAAGATCGCGACGGCGACCGACGCGAACAAGAAGGTGACCGTGCCCCTGGACGCGGCGGCCAAGTACACGATGACCGTCGCCGACTACTCCGGCGTGCGGGCCGGGACGATGGTGCACGCCGACTTCGCGGAGACCGTCGTGCAGGCCGGCCACACGACCCCGACCGTCGACGCCCCTGCGGGCGCTTGGGTGGTCTCCTACTGGTCCGACAAGTCCTCCGCGACCACCGGCTTCACGCTGCCGGGCTCGGTGACCGGCAGGCAGGCCCTGTGCGGCACCAGCACCGGCCGCGTGTGCAGCTCGCTGGCCGACTCCAACGGAGCCGTGCCGACGGGGCTGTACGGCGGCCTCACGGCCACGGCGGACGCCGCCAGCGGGACCGCGACGACCTGGTCGATCGTGCTGCGCACCATCGAGCCGAACCAGGCTCCGACGGCCGCGTTCACGTTCAGCTGCACCAGCGCGGCCTGCGACTTCGACGGCACAGACTCGAGCGACCCGGACGGCAACGTGGCGTCCTACGCCTGGGACTTCGGCGACGGCGGTACGGCGACCGGCGCGACCCCGAGCCACGACTTCGTGACCTCGGGCACCCGCGACGTGACGTTGACGGTGACCGACGACGAGGGCACCACCGGATCGACTCTCATCCCGGTCGCCGTGGTCCGCACCAACGCCCCGCCGACGGCCTCGTTCACAGTGAGCTGCACCTTCCTGGTCTGCAGCTTCGACGCCAGCGCTTCGGGTGACGCCGACGGCTCGGTGACGTCGTACGCCTGGGACTTCGGCGACGGCGCGACCGACACCACGACCGGGGCGACGACCAGCCACACCTACGACGCGGCCGGGGCGTACGTCGCGGGCCTGACGGTGACCGACAACGACAGTGGCTCGGGCAGCACGACGCGCAACGTCGCGCCCGTCGCGATCCGGGCGATCGCCCTGGTGGGCAGCACCTCCAACCAGGGCAACGTCGTGACGCCGAACACGCTCGTCCCAGCGGCCACCCAGGCCGGCGACCGGATGGTGGCGGTGCTCAGCCTCAACAACGCCACGAGCGTGATCACTGGCAGCACCGGCGTGACCGGGTGGACCCTGCTCGACAGCGCCACGTCCGGCACGATGCAGACCTTCGTCTACTCGAAGGTCGCGGTCGCGGCGGACGCCGGCAAGACGGCGCGCTTCCAGATGGACACCCCGGCCAAGTACACGATGACGATCGCGGTCTACTCCGGCGACATGCTCGCCCCGCAGGTCGCCAAGGCGAGCGAGACGACGACCCAGGCCGGCCACAGCACCCCGACCATCGAGGCCGGACCCGGTGACTGGGCGCTGTCCTACTGGGCCGACAAGAGCTCGGCGACGACCGCCTTCACGCTGCCGCCCGAAGTCACCCAGCGGCAGGCGATCTGTGGCACCAGCACGGGTCGCATCTGCAGCGCGCTCGCGGACTCCAACGCAGGAGTGGCGGCCGGACCGTACGGCGGCCTGACCGCGACCTCGGACGCCCCCTCAGGCAACGCGACGATGTGGACGATCCTGCTCCGTCAGGTGACCTGAGGGGCCGACCCGCCGCAGCACTTGGGATCGCTGGCCTTCTGGGGGGCCAGGCCTCTCCTCCAGTCGCTGCTGCGCATGTATCAGTGACGAACCCGCTTGGGCAGGGCCTGTCCGGCACGCGCCCTACCCAGGTCGGTCTGAAACGGGTCGACCGCGTCAAGCAGCTGGTCGGCGAACCCCAGGGCTCGAGCTACGTCGAGGAAGACCCCGATACTGACCCCGGGATCGCCGGACTCGAGCTTCCACAACGTCGGGCTGGAGACGCCAGCGCGTTGGGCGACCTGCTCGGCCGTCAGGTCCTGCAGCTTGCGCCACTCTGCACAGCGCTCCCCCAGCTCCTGGGCAGCGCGGCGCGTACGTGCGGAGATCTTCCCGGCCGCCAGGTCGCCAGAGCGTCCGTGCTGTCCTGAGCAAGCTCGGAGTCGCCGGGCGGCTGGGCGTCCCGATCCGCGGTCACGTGCTGAGGTCGGGAACCTCACGCGAACGGGTCAGCAACAGTCCGGCGGACGCCGGTTGGTCAGGCCGGTTGGTCAGGCCGGTTGGTCAGGCCGGTCAGTCCACCCAGGCGATGAGCTGCACCGGCCCGGCGGACTCGGACTCGTCGTTGCCTCCGTTGAGCACCAAGAACTGCGTGCGGCCATTCACCAGGAGGGCACCGACGTCGTTCGCGTCACCAGCGGCGGCCGGCGCCTCGTGGGCTTGCCACGACGTGCCCTGGCGCACGTAGACGAAGTCTGGGGGGTTGCCCGTCGCGGTCGATGAGGCGACCTGCCCGTAGACGTCGAGCTGGCCGTCGCCGTTGATGTCACCGACGGCGACTCTCCAACCGTCGCCGACCGCGACCGTGCCGATCCGGACGGTGGTGGTGCTGACGCCGGTCGCCGTACCCGCTCGGTAGGCGAAGCCGGTGTTGTCGGCAAACACGAAGTCGAGGCGGCCGTCCCCTGTGAGGTCGGCCAACGTGGCTCCGTTGAAGGCAGGCAGGCCCACGGACCCGGCGGTCATCTGGACCAGGCCGGTGCCGGTGTTGCGGTACATGTAGGCAGCCTTGCTGGCAAAGGTCAGGCTGAGCAGATCGACCCGGCCGTCGTTGTTGTAGTCCCACGGGAGGGCCATGCGGTTTCCGACGTTGGCCTGGCTGACGTTCCACTCCTGGGCGGCGCGGAAGCCCAGCCAGGTGCCGCCTGTGGCGCCGCGGTTGATGTAGACCTTGGCCTGCTCGATGTAGGGGTAGGTCGGCTCCTGGTTGCACTGGTCGCCGGAGTCGCTGCGCTCCTTCTGGGCGCCGACGAAGAGGTCCTGCCACCCGTCGTTGTTCAGGTCCAGGGCGGCGACGTGCCGGCCCCGGGTGCAGGGCTCACCGACGCCCCAGGCCGTGGCGGCGTCCGTGAAGGTTCCCGTGGAGCTCTGCATCCACAGCTCGTTGTTGATCGCCTCGGTCTTGTAGCGGTTGCTGGCATAGCGGCCAGCGCTGCAGTAGAGGTCGTTGCGACCGTTGTGGTCGAAGTCCGCCCAGGTGCAGGCGTGGCGGTCGACCAGGCCGCCCTGTGGGCTGGGCCTGGGCATGACCGTGTTCGCGACCCTGGTGAAGGTGCCGTCGCCGTTGCTGCTCAGCAGCTGGCCGGCGTTCTTCATGTGCAGGGACACCGAGAAGTCCTGGTCGCCGTCGCCGTCGTAGTCCACCGGCTGGACGTCCCACGAAGGGGTCGCAGGCAGGTTGATGCCGGCGGCGGCTGCACGGTTCGTGAGGCGGGGCGAGACCACGGCCGCCACCGTTGAGGGGTCCGTCGTCGTCGGCGCCTCCGCCACCGTCTCCGTCTCCGCAGCCGTGACGTTCGGACTCGGCGACGGGTCCATCCCGGTGACCGAATGCGCTGGAACCGCGACAAGCCCCGCGGTTGCCGTCAACCCCGCCGCAGCGAGGATCGTCCAAGGAACTCGTGCACGCAGCGACATGATCACCCTTTCCGGCGCCCCTCCCGTACCCGGCAACGGTCATTGCAGGTTGATCGGTGTCCCCACCATGAGGGTCCAGAGCCCCCTGCGCAACTCCCAACTTGGGGGAATCCTCACCTGGTGGCGAGCGTCCAGGATTTCGCTCGGGATTCGCTGGGACGCGTCGGCGATTCACTCGGGCATCGCTCGGGCATCGCTCGGGAATAGCTCGGGATTCGCGCTGATTCAGCGCACTCAACCGAGCATTAGAACTCTATTTTTACTAAGTCTAGTAAAACGATTAATAATCGTAATCGACTACGAATCCGGTAGCGTTATGACTCTCCCGGCTCGCTACCAGCGGTGACTGCCGTACGGCCAGCAGAACTGGACTGGACCTCCTGATAAGCGGCCACGGCGGCGATCTGCGAATTGACGTCGAGCTTGCGCAGGATCGCCTTCACCTGGCTCCGGACGGTTGCCTCGGTCACCTCACCGCGCTCGGCTATCACACGTACGCCGAAGCCCTGGTAGAGCTGCTGGAGCACCTCCTCCTCACGCCCGGTCAGCGAGCCCAGTCGCGCGGTCAGCTCGCCGCTGGTGCGCGGCGAAGACCCGCCAGGTCGCGGATCAGCTCGCGCCGGCGACCCGCCTCCAGCGGCGTCCGGCCGGCATACAGGTCGTCGATGAAGCCGCACAGGTGGTCCAGTCCGATGTCGGTGGAGACGATCAGGCTGGCGCCGCGCTCGTAGAACGCTCCCCAGGCGGGCCCGCGCGGCACGCCGGCGAGCACCAGCCACGGCACGTCGAGGGCGCCGATCAGCGCCTGCGCCCCTCGGACCTGCTTGATCTTCTCGAGGTCGCTCAGCAGCACTGCGATGTCGGGCGGCGGGCCGACGGCCGCGTCGCGGATCGGCGGCGACGGCGCGCGCCGTGCCGTTCGGGTCTCCTCGCCGGCAGGCCACCGGACCACCACCGCGTCGTAGCCGCGATGCTGCAACGCGGCGCGCACGGACTCGGCGACCAGGTTCTGGTCGGCCGCCACCGCCACCCGAGGAAGACCGGTGTCCCCGGCAACGTGCGCGGCACCTGTCCGCGATGCCATGTGGCGTCCTTCCGCCGCCAGAGTTCGTGCCGATTGCGGCTCGATCTTGGCCGCGCGCGCGGACCAGTCCACCCCTACGGGTGTGGTTCCCCTGATATTGGGGACGGCGCAACCACCCAGATTGACACGGGTTCCAAATGGCCCGAATGGGTCATATGCGCCCCCAAAATCCGGGATACCGTCCGTTCTCGATCCCCCATGGATTACAGAGGTATTCCCCGACCTCGGGTTCGCCGGAAGAGTATTCTCTTCTGAGGACCTTTGTCGATGGGGCTGAGGTTGGTCGAGCCGCGCGCTGGGCGCGGGTCACCAGTCTGCGAGGTTGTCTCGGACACCACGCAGTCTGGTAGGCCGATCGGACTGGGGGGTCATGGGAATGTTCGGCTTCGGCGTCTCGTAGGGCGCACGCGGGTTCTGTCGTCGCGGTCCTGACCGTGGCACCGTGGTTCCCGTCCTTCTGCTCACCCGCGACTCGCACGGGTCCGGCGAGCTGCTTCGCTCCAGCGAGCTCGTGGCCTACGCACTCGTCCTGGGCGCCGCGGTCTTCATCTACTTCCACTGGCGGATGTCGAGCTCGCACGGCGACCCGGGAGTCCGGGACCCGGCTGGCCGGCTGGCTGACCGTGGGCCTGGCCGTCGCCGGTCTCTACGGCCTGGTCCAGGCGTCGCTGCTCGGACGCGGCCGCCGGGCGCCGCGACGCCTGGCCGCTCGTCGGCCAGCTCGTCCTGCTGGTCGTGCTGATCGCGCTGACCCAGCTCGCCGAGCGCGTCGACGTCCCGGGCGATCCCGGCGCTGGTCGGAGCGCATCGGGGGCCTGCGTGCCTGACCGCAGTCGCCTGCCTGACCGCTGGCCTTCGCGCCGCCGCTGCGTCGTCTCACCGACGACCGCAGCAGCTGCTCAACACCCTGGTGATGCTCGCCGGGCTGCTGCTCGCGCTGGACGGTGCTGCAGCGCACCCGGGTCACGATGTGGGCTCGGCGCCGGCTGGCGACCTCCGCGATCCTGCTCACCGGCCGCCGCACTGCGTCGGCTACCTCGCACCTGCACAACGACCGTCGTCAACGTCACCGCGCGGTGCTCGCGAACCTGCAGGGTGCCGTCGCGCTCTGCACGATGACCCAGTCGCTGCTCCGCAGGTCGGTGCTCGCCCACCAGCGCGAGCTGCTGCAGCTTCCAGGAGACGCTGGCCGCAGGTCCGGGCCGACGTGCTCGAGGAGCGCGAGCTGCTGCACGAGGTCGGCTCCACCGTCGCCGGCATCACCAACGCCTCGCGCGTGATGCGCCAGGCGCCGAGGTCTCCTCGGCACCGCGCGCCAGCGCCTCGAGGACATGCTCGACGCCGAGCTGGCCCGGCTCGACCGGCTGATGAGCTCGAGGGCGCCGGTCGCTACCCACGAGTTCGACGTGGACGACGTCGTGCGAGCAGCTCGTCGATCAGCCACCACGAGCGCGGCCTCGACGTCCGCTGGACGCCCGGCCACGTGCGGGCGATGGGCGACCCCGACGACCTCGCCGAGGTGGTCAACATCCTGCTCGAGAACGCCCGCCGCCACGGCGGCGGGGCGGTCCGGTCGAGGTGACCGTCGTGAACGCGGCACGTCGAGGTGACCTGCACCGACGACGGCCCCGGGGTCGCCGACGAGGTCCGGCCCCGGTCTGTTCACCTCGGGCGTCCGCGGCGCCGGACTCACCCGGCCAGGGCCTCGGCCTGGCCATCGCACAACGTCTCATGTCCGAGCGGGGAGGCAGCCTCGTGCTCGCCGACTCCGCGCACCCTGGCGCGACGCTTCGTCGCCCGCCTTCCGATGAGCGAGATCGCTCCATGCCGCATCACACAACGTCGCGTAGCAAGCTCAGGATCGTGATCCTCGAGGATCACGTCCTGTTCGCCGAGTCCCTCGAGCTCGCGCTCACGCGTCGAGGGGTACGACGTCCGTCGCGTCGACATCCCCGAGCAGGAGCAGTCGCCGGGCGCGCTGCTCAGCCCGTGATCCGGCAGCGCCCGCGGGTGGCGCTGCTCGACCTGGACCTCGGCCGGTTCGGCAACGGCGAGAAGCTGATCGCCCCGCTGGCGTCCGCCGGCATCAACGTCGTCGTCGTCACCGCGTCCGTGGACCGGGCCCGCTGGGGCGAGGCGGTCCGCTTCGGCGCCCGCAAGGTGCTGGCGAAGTCGCGGCCGCTCAACGACATCCTCGCCACGGTCCGCCGGATCAACCAGGGCCTCCAGGTGATGACGCGCGAGGAGCGGGAGGAGCTGCTCGAGGCCTGGGTGACCGAGCGCTCGCACCTCGTCGACCTGCAGGGCCGGCTCGACCAGCTCACGGTCCGCGAGCGCGAGGTCCTCGCGCACCTGATGCGGGGCCGCACGGTCCGCGAGATCGCCACCGTGGGCGTCGTGTCGGAGGCCACGGTCCGCACCCAGGTCAAGGCGATCCTCGCCAAGCTCGAGGTCACCTCCCAGATCGCGGCCGTCGGGCTCGCCCACCAGGTCGGCTGGCGACCGCCGCAGCTCGCCGTCTGACCCAGTTCGCCGAGCACGGCCGTGACCCGGTGCCTGACCGGTGGCTGACGCGCGCCCGCTAGCATCGGTGAACGGCACCCAAACATGCCCGATATGCGGCATGAACCCCGCTGCCGGCCGCACCTAGGTTGAGCGCACTCGGTCGCGGCGAAGGGGGGACCGATGACGACGACGGCGGGGCTTCCGACTGTTGCCGCGGCGCTGGCAGAGACCGTTGACGTCGCCCGGGACCTGCGCGCGCGTCCCGCGCGTCGTGCGACGACAGCGGGTGCCGTGGATCCTGGCCTGCGGGGACGTCCTTGCGGCCGCGGTCACGGCGGCTGCTGGCCGGGGTCGCTGCTGCCGGCATGGTCCCCGACCGAGCTTCTGCTCGCTCGTCGTGATCTGGCCGCCTCGTCGTCGCCGTGTGCGGCGGCTACACCTCCATCAGCGGATCCCCCAACGCCGTCCGACCGAAGACCCTGCTCCGTGCCGCCGCACTGGCCGCACTGGTGGCGTGGAGCACGGTCGCGATCTCGCCGGCCCTGCTGCCCGGCACCTCTCGCGAGGCCGCCCGGTCAGTCATCCTGGTCGTGGTGCTGGCGCCGGTGCTCTCGGTCGTCCTCCGTCGCAGCGGCCAGCTGCTGGCCCGGCCCGCGGTCCGCCGCGTGGTGCTGGTCGGCGACGCCGCCGGCCTCCACCACCTGCTGCACGAGGCTCGCCGGGCGACCAGGCTCCGGACGCACCGACGTCCTGCCCGTCGCGGTCTGCGTGCACGGCCAGGAACCGCTCGACCTCGCCGACCTCGCGGACGCCTCGGAGCACCTGACCGTCTGGCTCGGCACCGACGACCTGCTCGAGGTGGTGCGCGCCCACAGCGCGGACGCCGTGATCGTGGCCACGGGCTCCGACATCAGCCACGCCGAGCTGCGCCGCTGGGGCTGCTGGCTCCAGGACGAAGGCACGGAGCTGCTCGTCAGCTCGGGGCTGCGCGATGTCGCGCCGAGCCGGATCGGGCTCTCCGCCCTGGGCGGTCTCCAGCTGCTCCGGGTGCGCCCGGCAGCCATCACCGGGGCCACGCACCTGCTGAAGAACCTCGCCGACCGCGCCGCGGCGGCCTTCCTCCTGGCCCTCCTCGCGCCGGTGCTCATTGTCACTCGCGTTGCTGATCCGCCACGACTCCCCCGGCCCGGCGATGTTCCGCCAGACCCGGGTCGGGCAGCACGGCCGGCTGTTCACGGTCTACAAGCTGCGCACCATGCGCCAGGACGCCGACACGGTCGTCCACGAGCTTGCCGACGTCGAACGAGTCGGACCGCGACGGCGTCCTGTTCAAGATCAGGCAGGACCCGCGCATCACCCGGCTCGGCGCCATGCTGCGCAAGTACTCCCTCGACGAGCTGCCGCAGCTGATCAACGTGGTCCGCGGCGAGATGTCGCTGATCGGGCCTCGGCCGGCGCTGCCGTCGGAGGTGCGCGACTACAGCACCGACCTCCAGCGCCGCCTCGTGGTCAAGCCGGGACTGACCGGACTCTGGCAGGTCTCCGGCCGCTCGGACCTGTCGTGGGAGGAGACGGTCCGGCTCGACCTCCAGTACGTCGACAACTGGTCGTGGACCCTCGACCTCAAGATCGCCGTGAAGACCTTCCGCGCGGTCGTGCTCCACCAGGGCGCCTACTGATCCACGCGTCCTCAGCCGACGCCGTGCTCGGCGAGGTGCGCCAGGATCCGTTCGGACAGCTCGGGGCGACAGACCACGAGGTCGGGCAGGTAGACGTCGTCCTGGTTGTAGCGCAGCGGCGAACCGTCCACCCGCGAGGTGAACAGCCCGGCCGCACGGGCCACCGCCACGGGCGCCGCGGAGTCCCACTCGTACTGGCCGCCGGCGTGCACGTAGGCATCGGTGAGGTCGCGGACCACCGAGATCACCTTGGCTCCCGCCGAACCCATCGCGACCGTCTCACCGGCGAGGGCCTCGACCAGCCCCTCGGTGAACGCCGGCGGGCGGCTGCGGGACACCGCGATCCGGGGCCGCGGCGCGAGCTGCTGGGCGGTACGACGGGCGGCTCACCGGTCGTGAAGGTCTGGCCCAGGCCGGGCTGGGCGACCGCGCCGGCGACCAGGTCCCCTCGCCGTCGTCCCTCGCTGCCACAGCGCGACGTGCACCGCCCAGTCGTCGCGTGGCGGCTCGGAGAACTCCCGGGTCCCGTCGAGCGGGTCGACGATCCAGACCCGGTCGCGCGCGAGCCGGGCCTTGTCGTCCTTGCCCTCCTCGGACAGCACCGCGTCACCCGGTCGGTGCTCGGCGAGCAGCTCCATGATCAGCTCGTGGGCGGCCCGGTCGCCGGCGTCCTTCAGCTCGCGCCCCTCGAGCCCCTCCTGTCGCACCTCGAGCAGACGGCGGCCGGCGGTCTCGGCCACCCAGCCGGCCAGCACGTGGTCATCAGCGTCGGGCGGCGGCGTACCGGGATCGAAGGTCATTGCCACAGCCTATTGACGTCAGGAGGGCCCTACCGACGATGGGCCGATCGGCCTAGTCACCTGCGGTGGCGAGGACTAGTTCCAATACCCGAATTTAGGTACTAGAGTGCCCAGCGTCGTCGCGAGGATCTCGGGGTCTCCGCCCGACTGGCCTCGGGGACGTCAACGGAGCCTGTGGGGGGTCCGATGAAAGCTCTAAGCATTCCACTGGGCGTGCGGAACTGGAGAGGGACCACCCTCGTCCTGCTACTCATGCTCGCGCCGCTGCTGGCGACGCTCATGCTCGTGCCGGACGGCGACGTCCTCACCACCGCCCTGTACGCCCGCTGCCTGCTCGTGGGCATCGCCACGCTGGCCGCCGGCGTCTTCCTCTACCTGCACTGGCGGATCACCGCCAACGAGACCACCGCCTGGCTCGCCCTGCTGCTCGCGGCCGCCGCCCTGCCGGGACTGGCGCTGGGCGCCTTCTCGCTGACCCACGCCGAGACGGTGGAGACACAGGCCGGATGGCTCTTCGCGTTCCGCGCCGCGATCCTGCTCGGGCTGATCGGCGCCCTCGCGGTCTCGGTCTTCCACCTGGAGGGGTTCCCGCAATGGGCGCGTGTCGGGGTCGCGGCCGGGATGCTGCTGCTCGGGCTGGGCTCCACCGTCGGCGGGACGATGGCGCTGCCCACCGGCCTGCTCGGCGCCATACTCCTTGCCGGCACCACCGCCGTGGTGCTGCACCGGGCCATCGAGGCGGAGAAGCAGGAGGTCGAGGACCTCCACCTGCAGCTGCACGCCGTCGAGGTCGGAGTCCGCGAGGACCGCGCCCGGCTGCACGAGATCAACACCACCGTGGCCGGCATCGCGTCCGCACAGCGGCTCTTGAGCGACGGCCTGGGCGCCGACCGGGCCAGCGCGCTGACGGCGATGATGCGGGCCGAGGTGGAGCGGCTCCAGCGGCTGGTCGCCGACCGGGTGCCGAGCCGGCACCGCAGCGTCGACCTCGACGACGTGATCGGTCAGATCGTCCTCTCGCACCTGGCCCGCGGGCGGGTGGTCGACTGGCAACGCTCCGGACTGCGCGCGATCGGCCGCGCCGACGACATCGCCGAGGTTGTCAACGTGCTCCTGGAAAACGCCGCCGTGCACGGCGGCCCTGATGCCGTCGCTGTCCGGGTCACCCGCGACCTCGACGGCCACGGCATCACCGTCACGGTGTCCGACCGGGGCTCGGGCATCGCACCGGACCTGCGCGATCGGCTCTTCGACTGGGGCGTCAGCCGCCCGGACTCCCCCGGCCAGGGCATCGGCCTGCATGTCGCCGCCGACATCGCCCGACAGCTCGGTGGTCGCCTGGAGCTGGTGCCCGGGACCTCGGGTGCGTCGTTCGCCCTGCACCTCGCTGCTGCGACGTCGGAGGTGAGCGCTGATGAGCACGTCGCCTGAGCGATTCGAGCAGCGGGTGGTCCTGGTCGAGGACCACCACCTGTTCGCAGAGGCCATGGACGTCGCACTCAGCGTCGAGGGCTACGACGTGCGGCGGGTCCAGCTGCCCGACAACCCTGCAGCACCCGGCACACTGGTCACCGCAGTCGCGAAGCAGCGACCCCATGTGGTCCTGCTCGATCTGGACCTGGGGGCCTTCGGCGACGGGACGCGCCTGATCGACCCGATCGTCAACACCGGCGCCCACGTGGTGGTGGTCACCGGGTCCGACGACCGCGCCCGGTGGGGCGGAGCCATCGAGGCCGGCGCGCGGACGGTCCTCTCGAAGGTCCAGCCGCTGACCGACGTCATCGCCACGGTCCGGCGGATCACCACCGGGCTCCCCGTCATGGACCGCGAGGAGCGCGCTGAGCTCCTCGCCGAGTGGAGCCGGCGCCAGCTCGACCGCAAGGGCCTGGGGTGGCGGCTCGACCAGCTCAGCATCCGCGAGGCGGAGGTGCTGAGTCACCTGATGAAGGGGCACGCGGTGCGCCAGATCGCCGAGCGCAGTGCGGTCTCCGAGGCGACGGTGCGCACTCAGGTGAAGTCCATCCTGGCCAAGCTCGAGGTGTCCTCGCAGCTGGCCGCGGTGGGCCTGGCCAACGAGATGGGCTGGCGGGCGCCCGGCTAGCGCCGAGCCGGCGTCCCGTCAGGAGGCTACGAGTTGAACCTCTGCTGGGTGTCGGCCAGGCCCGTCGTCAGCAACGACTCGACGGCGTCAGCGGCGCGGTCCACCTGGAACGGCAGCTCCTTGCGCTCGGTGCTCGAGTAGTTCGAGAGCAGGAAGTCGGCCGGGTCCTGACGGCCGGGCGGCCGACCGGTGCCGACCCGGACGCGGAAGAAGTCACCGGTCCCGAGCGAGGCCCGGATCGAGCGCAGCCCGTTGTGCCCGTTGTCGCCGCCGGAGAACTTCACCCGCATCGTGTCGAACGGCAGGTCCAGCTCGTCGTGGACGGCGACCAGCCGCTCCGGGCCGACCTTGTAGAACGACAGCAGCGCCTTGACCGGCCCGCCGACCTCGTTCATGTAGCAGCGCGGCCGGATCACCACGATGCGCGGTCCGGGCAGCCCGGGCGGGCCCAGGCGGCCCTCCGCCACCTCGGCGCGGCTGGCCTTGTGGGCCTTGAAGGGCGCGCCGAGCCGCCGGACGAGCTCGTCGGCCACGAGGTAGCCGACGTTGTGACGATGTCCGGCGTACGCCGGCCCGGGATTGCCGAGCCCCGCCACGATCCAGGGCTCTGCCCCAGGGTGGGGCGCAGCGGTCTCGGTCACTCCTCCGAGGCGTCGCCCTCGGCGGCGGCGTCGCCACCCTCGGTGGACTCGCCACCCTCGGCGGCCTGCTCCTCGTCGGTGGGCTCGTGCTCCTCGCGCTCGATGCCGGCCTCGGCCTCGGCCTCCTCGAGCTCGGCCTCCAGGGCCTCCTCGCTCTGCTGCTCCCGAATGTTGACGATGAGCGTCTCCGGGTCGACCAGCAGGGTGGAGCCCTCGGGCAGGTCGAGCTGACCGGCCAGGATCTGCGTGCCGGCGGGCAGCCCCTCGATCGAGATCTCGATGTTCTCGGGGATGTTGGTCGCCTCGGCCTCGATCTGCACCGTGGTGTTCTCGGTGACGACCACGGTCTCGGACGCCGCGCTGCCGGACAGGTGGACCCGGACGTCGACGGTGACCTTCTCGCCGCGGCGGACGGCCACGAAGTCGATGTGCTCGATGACCCGGCGAATCGGGTCGATCTGGACCGCCTTGGTCAGCGCGAGCTGGGCACTGCCGTCGATCTGGAGCTCGAGCAGTGCGTTGGAGCCACCGTGCTTGAGCGCCATCATGGTGTCGTGACCCGGCAGGGTCACGTGCACGGGGTCGTTGCCGTGGCCGTAGAGAACGGCGGGGATCTTGTTGTCGCGGCGAATGCGCCGCGCGGCGCCCTTGCCGAACTCGTTGCGGGTCTCCGCCGCGATCTTCTCGGTGGCCATGCTGGTGCTCCTCTGTGCCTGGGGCTGCTGTGTTGGTCTGGGGCCTCGACGCGATCGCGGAGGCACACCGTCCAGTCAACGAGCACAGGGCCGGAGCGCCGCCCTGCCGATCACGGAGTCCGGACGTCCGGGCTCCCTCGCCGAGGCAACCGCAGCAGTCTAGCCACGCGGATCCGCCCCGGCGAATTCGTTGGGCGGCCACCCGTAGCGTGAACGTGTGCCGTCCCTGACCCTCGCCGAGGCCCGGGCCCGGGCCGCCCAGCTGTCCGACGTGTCCTACGACCTCGAGATCGACCTCACCGACCAGCAGCGCTTCACCAGCCGGGTGACCGTCCGGTTCGCGTCGAACCGGCCGGAGACGTTCCTGGAGCTGCACCGCGGGCAGGACGTGCGCGTCACGGTCAACGACACCCCCGTCGAGCCGGCGTACGACGGCGCCCGGATCGCGCTCACCGGTCTGCTGACCGGGCCGGCCGAGCGCAACGAGGTCGTGGTCGAGGCGCGGCTGCCCTACGTCACCGACGGCGACGGGATGCACACGTTCACCGACCCCGTCGACGGCGAGCGCTACGTCAGCGCCTACGTCGGGGTCGACATCACCCAGCGGGTCTTCGCCTGCTTCGACCAGGTCGACCTCAAGGCGCCGATCACGCTGCGGGTGGTGGCCGACCCGGCTTGGACCGTGCTGTCCAACAGCACCGTCGTCTCCACGAGCGGGCAGAGCACGCAGGCCGACACGTGGGAGTTCACGCCGACGCCGCCGATCCCGATCGACCTGTTCGTGCTGTGCGCGGGGCCGTGGCACTCGCGCACCTTCGAGCACGCCGGCCTGCCCATGGGCTGGCACGCGCGCAAGTCCCTGGGAGCCGAGCTGGACCGCGACTTCGACGAGCTGCGCCGGATCACCGAGCAGTGCTTCGACCACTACGCCGGCATCTTCGACGAGCCCTTCCCGTTCGACACCTACGACCAGGTCCTCGTGCCGGAGCTCAACTGGGGTGCCATGGAGAACCCCGGCTGCGTCACCTTCCGCGACGAGTTCCTCCCGCGGGGCCGGCTCACGGAGGTCGAGCGGCGGACCCGGGCGATGGTCATCGCCCACGAGATGTCGCACATGTGGTTCGGCGACCTCGTCACCCAGACGTGGTGGGAGGACATCTGGCTCAACGAGTCCTTCGCGGAGTACATGGGGTTCCGGGTCAGCGAGGACGCGGCCGGGTTCGCGGGTGCGCAGGTCGGCTTCCAGGTGACCCACACGGCCCGGACGCTGGCCGCCGACCGGCGCCGCTCGACGCACCCGGTCGCGCCACTGCCCGAGGACGTGCCGGACGTCGACACCGCATCCACCAACTTCGACGCGATCTCCTACGTGAAGGGCGCCTCGGCGCTGCGCCAGCTGGTCACCTGGATGGGAGACGAGGACTTCCTGGCGGGCGTGAACGCCCACCTCACGAAGCACCGGTTCGCGAACGCGACGCTGGCCGACCTCGTCGGCGCCCTCGACGACGCCTCGCCCCGCGACGTCCGCGGCTGGGCCGAGGTGTGGCTGCGGCAGTCGGGGCACGACACCATCCGGGTCGAGCGCGACGGCGACGTGCCGGTGCTGGTCCGAGACGGCGTCCGTCCGCACCGCTTCCTGGTCACGGCGTACGACGACGGGCTGGCCGAGTTCGACCGCCGCGTCGTCGACCTCGAGGAGGCGCCGGTGCGGCTCGAGGACTGGGCCGGGCAGGTCGTCGTTCCCAACGCGCACGGTGAGACCTTCGCGCGGGTCCAGCTCGACGAGCGGTCCTGGGCCGCGGTCGAGGACGGGCTCGGCTCGCTCGAGGACGACCTGGCCCGGTCGGTGCTCTGGGCGACGGCCATGGACGCGGTGGCCGGCCGGGAGCTGCCGGTGGAGCGGTACCTCTCCCTGGTCGAGCGGCACCTGCCCGCCGAGCGGGAGGTCAGCCTCGTCACCGCGGTCGCCGACGCGACGCTCGGGCAGCTCCTGTCGACCCGGGTCCTCGCCGCCGACGCGGTGTCGGCCCACGAGCGGGTCGCCGCGGCCTGCCGGGCCGGCCTGACCCGAGGCGGGGACGCGGTGGCGTTCACCCGCGGCCTGGCCCGGGCGAGCCGGGACGCCGGCGAGCTGCGCCGCTGGCTGGCCGACGACCGCACCGACCACGACGTCGCCCTCGACCCGCAGCTGCGGTGGCGGGTGGTGCAGCGCCTGGCCCTGCTGGGGGGCCTGGACGCGGCGGCCATCGAGGAGGAGCGACGGCGCGACGGCACGGCGAACGGCGACCTCGGCGCCGCGGCCGCTCTGGCCGCGCGGCCCACGGCAGAGGCCAAGGCCGAGGCCTGGTCGGTGCTGACGGAGGGCGACCTCTCCAACCGGCGGTTCAGCGCGATCACCGCGGGGCTGTGGCCGGCCGAGCAGGCCGACCTCGGCGCGCCGTACCTCCCCCGCTACCTCGAGGCCGGGCCGAGCTGGGCCGCGCGCGGGCCGGCGTTCTCCTCGGTGGTCGGGGATGGGTTCCCGCGGTTCCACCTCGACGAGACGCAGCTGGGCCTGGTCCGCGAGGCGCTGGCCGGCGACGTACCGACCGTGCTCCGGCGGGCGTGGGAGGACGCGCTCGATGACCGGACGTAGGCACCTCCCCGAGCTGCTCCTCGTGCTGGCGCTGGCGCCGGCCCTGGCCGGCTGCTCGTCCGACGACCCTCCGGTCGCCGAGCCGCCGCTCCCCCCGAGCCCGACCCTCTCGACAACGCTCACGTCCCCGGCTGCCACGTCCCCGGCGCCCACGCCCGAGCCGCCGCCGCCCGCACCCGGCACCGTGCCGCCGCCGTGGCTCGGCACCCGGCCACTGCCGCTGCGGCCCGACGGCTACGGCCGGGCCCAGGCGACCCCGCCCGAGCTCGACCCGCGCCGGTTCACGCTGCCGGACACGCTCGCGCCGCTGCCCGGCGGCGGCTTCGCCTCGGTCATCGAGAAGCCCCCCGCCGACGTCCTCGCCCGGTCCACCTGGGTGCCCGGCTGCCCGATCGACGCCGACGACCTGGCGTACGTGCGGCTGACGTTCTGGGGCTTCGACGACCGGCGGCACACCGGCGAGCTGCTGCTCAACCGCTCGGTCGCGGACGACGTGGTCGGCGTGTTCCGGACGCTCTACGAGAAGAGGTTCCCGTTCGAGGAGCTGCGCGTCACGCCACGCTCGGAGCTCGATGCGCACCCGACCGGCGACGGCAACAACACCGAGTCCTTCGTCTGCCGGCCGACCACCGGGTCGACCACGACGTACAGCCAGCACGCCTACGGCCTGGCCATCGACCTCGACCCGTTCCAGAACCCCTACACGAAAGACGACCTGGTGCTCCCTGAGCTGGCGTCGGCGTACCTCGACCGGGACAGGCTCCGGCCCGGGATGATCACGCCGGACGGCGTCGTGGTGCGAGCGTTCGAGTCGATCGGCTGGACCTGGGGCGGCACCTGGAGCTCGCTCAAGGACTACCAGCACTTCAGCCAGAACGGTCGGTGAGCAGCGCGGCCACCTCGCCGTGGCCGAAGTGCTCCGCCCACTGGCGCGGGACGGCATCGAACCGGGCGTCCGTGACCGTGGGGTCGGCGCCGAGCTCGAGCAGCAGCCGGACCATGTCCAGGTCACCGTTGCCGGCCGCCGCGTGGAGCCCGGTCTCCCACTCCTGGTCGGACGGCACATCGGTCCGCGCGCGCCGGTTGACGTCCCAGCCGAGCTCGACGGCACGGCGGACGGCTTCGCGGTCGCCGAGGTTGGCGGCCCAGGCGACCAGCCCGGGCCGTGCGGCGAGCACCGCCGGGACCTCCGTGGCGTCCACGCCTCCACCGGTAAGCACCGCGCCGACGATGCGGTCCTCGTCGGACAGCTCCGCCGAGGCGCCGAGCCGGAGCAGCAGCCGTGCCGTGTCGCGGTGCCCGCTCGTGAGGGCGGCGGCGTACGCCGAACGCCGCGCGAGCTCGTAGTGGCCACCGACCTCGGTGTCAGGGTCGACGCCGTGCCCGACCAGCAGCTCCACTCGGGCGTCCAAACCGTGCATGACGGCCCAGCCGAGCTGGCCGGCCAGCTCCTCGCGGTCGTCGAGGCCGAACTCGAAGAGGAGCTCGAGGTGGCTGTCATCGGGCCGGAACATCCGGTTGTAGAGCGTCTGCTCGTCGTTGGGGTCAGCGCCCGCCTCCAGCAGGGCTCGGGCCAGCGCCTCCCACTGCGGGTGGCTCGGCTGGTTGCCCGGCCCCTGCTCGCCCTCGCCGAAGGCGCCGGTGAGCGCGGTGAACGGCGGCGAGTTGCCGTGCCAGAGGTAGCCGGCGTCGGGGTCGGCGCCCGCCTCCAGCAGCGCGGCCACCGCGTCGCGCACGGCCTCGGCGGAGACGTCCGGGTCATGACGCGCGTAGGCCAGGTAGAGCAGCGGTGGCCACCCGAACGGGCCGCCCTCGGCGTTCGCGAGCGCCGGGTCCGCGGCCAGCAACAGACGCAGCGACGAACCGTCGGCCCGGGCGGCGGCGACGTGGACGCTGTCCGCGCCGAGGTCGGGCCGCGCATCGAGCATGGCTCGCGCATTCGCACGCCGGACCGGGTCGTCGGCGCCGTAGGTCAGGCAGGCCAGCCGCAGGAACTCGTCGGCCGGATCCGCCTGGGGACCGACCGCGTCAGGCTTGCGCGACGGGTAGGCGTCCGTCAGGCATGCCCGTCGAACATCGAGGTGACCGAGCCGTCCTCGAAGACCTCGCGGATCGCGCGCGAGACCAGCGGCGCGATCGAGAGGCAGGTGAGCTTGTCGAACTCGCGGTCCGGCGTGAGCGGGAGCGTGTTGGTGACCACGACCTCCTGCGCCGGGCAGTTCTTGAGCCGGTCGACGGCGGGCTCGGAGAGGATCGCGTGGGTGGCGGCGATGACGACGCCCGCCGCGCCGTCGGCCATCAGTGCCTCGGACGCCTTGGTGATGGTGCCGCCGGTGTCGATCATGTCGTCGACCAGCACGCACATCCGGCCCTTGACGTCACCGACGACGCGGTTGGCGACGGTCTCGTTGGGCCGGTCGATGTTGCGGCTCTTGTGGATGAACGCCAGCGGCGCGCCACCCAGCCGCGACGCCCAGCGCTCGGCGACCTTGATCCGGCCGGCGTCTGGCGACACGACCGCGAGCTCCTGGTCGCCGTACTTCGCGCGGACGTGGTCGGCCAGGATCGGCAGCGCCATCAGGTGGTCGACCGGGCCGTCGAAGAAACCCTGGATCTGGTCGGCGTGCAGGTCGACGGTGATCAGCCGGTCGGCGCCGGCGGTCTTGAACAGGTCGGCCATCAGCCGGGCCGAGATCGGCTCGCGGCCGCGGTGCTTCTTGTCCTGGCGTGCGTAGCCGTAGAACGGCATGACGACCGTGATCCGCTTGGCGCTCGCCCGCTTGAGGGCGTCGACCATGATCAGGTGCTCCATGATCCACTCGTTGATCGGAGCGGTGTGGCTCTGGAGCACGAAGGCGTCGCAGCCGCGGACCGACTCCTCGTAGCGGACATAGATCTCGGAGTTGGCGAACTCGTAGGCCGACTGCGGCACCAGGTCCGTGCCGAGCAGCTGGGTGACCTCCTCGGCGAGCTGAGGGTGCGCCCTACCGCTGAAGACCATCAGGTTCTTCTCGGTGGTGCGCTTCATACCCGTCATGCTTCAGTGGGCTCCCGGCTCGAGGTCAGGTGTCGGTCCCGAAACTTCCAGGGCTCAGTCTTCCACGCCCTCGAGGGCCGCCGCCGCCGCGTCCGCCTGGGGAGTCCCCGCCCGTTTCGAGAGCGCCCATCGGGCGAGGTTGCGCTGCGGCCCGCCGCTGACCGCGAGGGCACCCGGCGGCACGTCGCGGCGCACGACGGTGCCGCCCGCCGTACCGCCACCGTCGCCGATCTCCACCGGCGCCACGAAGGTGTTGTTGGCGCCGGTGCTGGCGTGCTTGCCGACCACAGTGCGGTTCTTCTCGACGCCGTCGTAGTTGGCGAAGATCGTGCCGGCGCCGATGTTGCTGCCCTCACCGATCTCGGCGTCGCCGACGTACGACAGGTGCGGCACCTTCGCACCGTCGCCGATCCGGGCGTTCTTCGTCTCGACGAAGGTGCCGATCTTGCCGTCGGTGCCGAGCGTGGTGCCGGGCCGGAGGTAGGCGAACGGGCCGACCGTGGCGCCGCCGCCGATCACCGCCAGCTCGCCGTGGGTCCGGGTGACACGGGCACCGGCGCCGATCTCGCAGTCCTTGAGGGTGGTGTCGGGGCCGATGACGGCGTCCTCCTCGACGACCGTCGCGCCGAGCAGCTGTACGCCGGGCAGGAGCGTCACGTCAGCGTTGAGCACCACGTCGGCGTCGATCCAGGTCGTCGCCGGGTCCATGACGCTGACCCCGGCCTCCATCCAGCGGGTCACGATCCGCTCGTTCATCACCCGGCCGGTGCGCGCCAGCTGCACCCGGTCGTTGACCCCCTCGGTCTGCTGGACATCGGCGATCTCGTGGGCGCCGACGTGCAGCCCCGCCTCGCGGGCGAGCTGGACGGTGTCGGTGAGGTAGTACTCCCCCTTGGCGTTGTCGTTGGACAGCTTGGGCAGCGCCTCGATGAGGAACGCCGCGTCGAAGGCGAGGATCCCGGAGTTGATCTCCCGCACCTCCCGCTGCACGTCGGTGGCGTCCTGCTCCTCGACGATCCCCTCGACCTCGCCGTCGTCGTTGCGCACGACGCGCCCGTAGCCGTAGGGGTCGGCCACCACGCCGGACAGGATGCTCACCGCCCGCTGGGCGGCCTCGTGCTCCGCAGCGAAGGTCCGCAGCGAGGCGGCCTCGAGGAGCGGCGTGTCGGCGTACGCCACCAGCACCGTGCCCTGCGGCACCTCCCCGGAGGCGGCCACGGCCTCCATCGCGACCCTGACCGCGTGCCCGGTGCCGTGCTGCTCCTCCTGGGTGGCCAGCAGCGCCTCCGGCACCAGGGCGTGGATGTGCGGGCCGACCTGGTCGCGCTGGTGGCCGACGACCGCGACGATCCGCCGCGGCTCCACCTGTTGGACGGCCGCCAGCACGTGCCCGACCATGCTCCGCCCCGCCACCTCGTGCAGGACCTTCATGGTCTTGGACTTCATCCGAGTGCCGCCACCCGCGGCCAGGACTATGACAGTCAGCTCACCGGGCACTGGCTCACTGTACGGCCGCCCGAACGGCGTGTTGAGCGCCGCCCTTCGGACCGATTGGCGCTGGCTCCCCGGGTAGGAGTCGAACCTACGTCGCTAATCCTGATTCAAAGTCAGGCGGGCCCTACCGGCAGACCAACCGGGGATAGGTGCCCAAGGGTAGGCCCGCCTGGCGGGGCAGCACCCACAAGCCCGGCAGACCAACCGGGAAAACCGCGGGATCGGTGCCCAAGACTAGAGCCCGTCGCGCCCACCGCAGCGACGGCACGAACCGGACCACCGCACCAACGCTGGGACCCAACTCCCGCCGGTCGAGCCTGTCGAGACCACCGCAACCCGCGCACCCGGCCTGCGCCGCGGTGGCGGTGCCGGTGGAGGTGGCGGTGGAGGTGGCGAGGGGTCGGTCCGCCAAGCACGTCGGGCTGATCTCGCCGCTTCGACCCCACGTGGGATCCCTTCGAGGCCGCAGAGCTCACGGCGGTCGACCAGGCTCGCGGCGCTGCGCGAGGGTTCCAGTGCCATGACTTGGCCGCGGCCGCCTACCAGGCCACCCCGTCTCGCCTCTGGTTAGCGGCGGCTTCACCCCGCCGTGAAGCGCAGCAGCTCGGTGCGTCCGGCCTCGGGGGCCAGGTCGAACTCCAACACGATGCCCACGCCAGGCGCATAGAACTTGATCTCGGCGATCGCGGGGTCCAGCGGTGTGGTGTCCTGGGTCATCCGCACCTGCTTGAAGTCGCCCGCTTGGGTGGCTACCCGCGTGTTCAGCGTCAGGAACTTCGCCTGATCCTCGGCATGGCCGGCGTAGAACTCCTGCCGATACGGCTCGCCGACTTCCGGGTGGGTGAACATGATGATGCCGGCCTTCGCGCCGTCCACCCCGGCCTCCCACGAGCCCTCGGTGGAGACCACCTGCCCGTTCTCGTACTCCTTGGTGGCTTCACCCAGATACCAAACTCTGCCTTTGCGGTCCTGTGCATACCAGTCGAAGGTGTCCTCGATGAGCTCACCGTTGACCTTCACGGTGTCGCGGACCACGGTCGCGGTGATGCCTTGGATCAGCTTGGTTCGGTTCAGGACCTTCACCACGATCCGTTCGCGCTGCGCCGGCGTCCCACCCCCATAGACCCACCTCATCCCAGGCTCGAAGGGCGAGTACGGGTTGTCGATCTTCTTCACGAAGCTGCCAGGCCCGGGCAGCGGGATGATCGGCGGCCCCTTCGCAGCGGCCACGGATGCAGCAACCGGCCTGGGGGTGATGGCGTTGCCCGGCTGAGTGCTGCCGACCAAGGCGCCGAGCAGCACCGCCGCCGAGACCACGGCCGCTGAAGTGTGCTTGTTGGTTCGAGATGTGTCCATGCCTGCTCCTCAGGGAGTGCCCCCGCAGGATCGGGAACACTCGCCACCATGCGCCTTAGTTGCTGAAGCCGCCCTGAACCCCCCAGAAGGCCCTCACACAACGGCGGCAGTTTGCCCAGCGCGGACGTTTACGTGTGCACGACGCCGGCTCGCGTAGGCGATCACTTGGCCCGCGCACACCGGCAATTAGTAGGCCGGCCATGTAGCGCGGCCGGGAATGCATGGCGGCTGCGATCGTGTGACCCTCGCATGCCCAGGGTTGCTGGGCTCAACGGTCTGAGAGCATCGGCAGGGTCAGCCGGAACCTGGCTCCCGGCCCGCCGTCGAGCAGCTCCAGCCGTCCGTCGGCGCGCTCGGCGAGGCTGCGCGCGATGGCCAGCCCGAGGCCGGTCCCCGGGGCTCCCCGGGTGCGTGCGGGGTCGCCCCGGTGGAACCGCTCGAAGACCTGCTCCCGCTCTTCGTCCGGTATGCCGGGGCCGTCGTCGATCACGTCGAGCACCACGTGTCCGTCGTGGCTGTCGAGACGAAGCTCGACGCGGGACCGGGCGTGGGTGACCGCGTTGTCGACCAGGTTGCGCACCACGCGCCGCAGCTCGCTCGGGTTGCCGCGCACCGGGCCGCCCGAGACCCTGGACGTGTCGAGGATCGCCGGCCCCGAGTGCCGAGCCCGCGCTGCCTCCTCGAGGACGATCGCGTCCAGGTCAACCGCGCTGGTGTCCGCCGGGGCTCCCTCGTCGGCGGCCGCGAGGACGAGCAGGTCGTCCACCAGGCGCTCCATCTCGCCGGTCGCGCCGAGCACGTCGTGGCGCAGCAGCCCCGGGTTGACGGATCCCGGCGTGGCCAGTGCGAGCTCGAGCGACACCCGTTGTGCGGCGAGCGGCCCCTGCAGGTCGTGCGAGACATCGGCCACCAGTCGACGCTGCTGCTGCGCGGACGCATCGACCCGGACCAGCATCCGGTTCATCGTCGCGGCCAAGCGCCCGACCTCGTCGCTACGGCCGTCGCTGGGGACCCGGCGATCGAGCTGGTCGGGCCCGATGGCGTCGACCTCGGCCCGGATCCGGTCAAGCCGGGCCAGCGCCCCGCCCAGCACCAGCCAGATGACCAGGCCCAGCGCCACAGCCGCGAGCGGGATGCCTACCAACAACGTGCGCCGAACCGTGGCCGTGGCCTCGTGGACGGCCTCCAGGCTCGACCCTTCGACGACGGTCACCTGACCCTCGGTCCCGGGTCCGGTCTGGACCCACACCCGGTAGTCCTCGGTCTCGCTGTCGTCGGGTGCCTGGATCGTCCGGCGCTCCCCGTCTCCCGGGGCGCCCGCCGCCACTATCGGTCCGGCCCCTTCGATGTTCGGTGACGCGGCGAGCACCCTCCCGTCCGAAGTGACCACCTGGGCCACGGCGTCCTCGTTCACGTTGCGGAGCACGGTCGGGAGCTCTCCTGACGCGGCCTGGTCGAGAAGGTCACGCACCCGGGACCGGGAGAGGTCGTCACTGCCCGAGGTCAGGTGCTGGTCAAGGGTGGTGACCAGCAGGACGCCGCCCGCCGCCAACACCACAGCGCACAGGAGCGTGGCCACCGCAGTAGCGCGGACCCGGAGGCTCAGCCCGCTCATCCGTCGGCCACCAGCCGGTAGCCCACCAACCGCACCGTCTGCAGGCTGTGCCGGTCGAACGGAAGATCGATCCGCTGGCGCAGCTGCCGCGCATACACCTCGACGATGTTGGGGTCGCCCTCGAAGGCGAAGTCCCACACGTGGTCGAGGATCGTCGCCTTGGAGACCACCTCGCCGGAGCGGCGCATCAGGAACTCCAGCATCGAGAACTGCCTCGGGGTGAGCTCGACGTCGGTCTCCCCGCGGGTCACCCGGTGCCGCGCCGGATCCAGGCGCAAGTCTCCGACCTCGAGGACCGTAGGCCGCTCCCCGGCACCGCGGCGCACCAGCGCGCGCAGCCGCGCGACCAGGACGACGAACGAGAACGGCTTGGCCAGGAAGTCGTCGGCCCCGGCGTCGAGCGCCTGCGCCTCCTGCTCCGGCCCGCTCCGCGCGGTCAACATGAGGATCGGCGTCCAGTCACCGGCCTCGCGGCGCCGGGCGCAGAGCTCGTCGCCGCGCAGCGTGGGCAGCATGATGTCGAGCACCAGCGCGTCGTAGCTGTTCTCGCCGGCCAGCCACTCGCCCTCGGCGCCGTCCAGTGCGGTGTCGACGGCGTACCCCTCGCCCTCGAGACCGCGACGCAGCGCGGCCGCGAGCTGCTTGTCGTCCTCGACCACCAAGACCCGCATCCCCGCACGGTGGCACATCCCCGCTGAAACCGCGCTGAAGCCGCGCTGAAGCCGGCTGACGCGGTCCGCCGCCCAGGCCTCCGACGCGTTCAGCGTCGCTTCAGCGACCATCCGGCACCGTGTTCGCACGAGCAGCGAACGGCGAGGAACGGAGGAGACATGCGCAAGCGAGTCATCGTGGCAGGAGCAGTCCTCG
The DNA here is from genome assembly GCA_963798045.1 of uncultured Actinomycetota bacterium. Lineage (GTDB taxonomy): Bacteria > Actinomycetota > Actinomycetes > Propionibacteriales > Nocardioidaceae > Nocardioides. Next base: position 129,004 of record CAWCSB010000022.1, on the reverse strand, counting down.
GGGTGGCCGCCGCGGCCACCGCAGGCGGGATCGCGGTAGCGGGCAACGGAGACGACGGGCCGGCCAGCCACCAGTACACCCAGGAGCAGGCCGACCACGCCAAGCAAGCCGCTCTCGACGCCACCGGCGGCGGCACCGTCAACAGCGTCGAGAGCGACTCGGAGAACGGCGCGACCTACGAGGTCGAGGTGACAAAGTCAGACGGCACCACCGTGGACGTCCGACTGGACGAAGCCTTCGAGGTCGTCGTCATCGAGGGCGACAGCGACACCGGCTCCGACGACTGACGCCACCCACCCTTCAGGCACGCCTCGCTCTTGAGGGTGTGCAGAGGATGATGTCGATACCGGCGTCATTGGTCGGCGCGCCAGCAGAGTTGGCCGCCCGGCTCCTATTGTGGTCGGAGTGGACCTCCCCGTGATGCCGCCCGTGAAGCCGATGCTGGCGAAAAGCGTTCCGCCAGAAAAGTTGACCGTCCTGCGTGACGTCCAACTAGAACCGAAGTGGGACGGGTTCCGCTGCATCGTCTTTCGCGATGGCGACGAGGTGGAGCTGACCAGCCGCAACACCAAGCCGCTGACGCGCTACTTCCCCGAGCTGGTCGAAGCGATCAAGCGGCAGCTGCCTGAGCGATGCGTGCTCGACGGCGAGGTGTTCGTGGCGCTCCGTGATTCTTCTGGGAGCGACCGGCTGGAGTTCGAGGTGCTCCAGGAGCGGATCCACCCGGCCAAGTCGCGCGTGGACATGCTGGCCGAGAAGACACCGGCCGGCTTCGTCGCCTTCGACCTGCTCGCGCTGGGCGACGAGTCGTACGTCGACCGGCCCCTGCGCGAGCGGCGCGCGGCGATGGAGGAGGCGCTGGGCGGGCTCGGCACCGAGGGGCCCTGCTACCTGACCCGCACCACCGAGGACCCCAAGGAGGCGGAGCGCTGGTTCGAGCAGTTCGAGGGTGCCGGGCTCGACGGGGTCGTCGCCAAGCCGCTCGACGCGCCGTACACCGAGAACGGCCGCACCATGTTCAAGATCAAGCACGCCCGCACCGCCGACGTGGTGGTGGCCGGCTACCGCGAGCACAAGCAGTCCACGCCCGAGCGACCGCTGCTGGGCAGCCTCCTGCTGGGGCTCTACAACGACGAGGGGCAGCTCCAGCACGTCGGGGTCAGCGCCAGCTTCACCGAGGCGCGACGGGCCGAGCTGATCGAGGAGCTGCAGCCCCTCGTCTGCCCGATCGAGGAGCACCCCTGGGGGCACTGGCAGGAGTTCCTGACCGCCAACCCCGACCGGGTGCCGGGCACCCAGAGCCGCTGGAGCCAGGGCAAGGACCTCTCGTTCACGCCGCTGCGGCCCGAGCGGGTGGTCGAGGTCGCCTACGAGCACATGGAGGGGCGGCGGTTTCGGCACACGGCGCACTTCAAGCGGTGGCGCACCGACCGCGATCCGGAGTCCTGCGGCTACGAGCAGCTCGAGGAGGTCGTGTCCTACGACCTCGGTGAGGTCCTGTCGGGGTAGGAGCGGGCACTAGAGTTCGCGCGTGGCCGAGAACTCTCCAGAGACCCCAGAGCCCACCACCGACTACGACGTCGTGCTGCTCGTCGAGCAGGCGCTGACCGATGTCGACGCGCGGCAGGTCCGCTCGCTGCACGAGGGGCTGGACGAACCGATCACCTACCACGTGCTGCTCCCGGTCGACGACGCCGCGGCGCAGATCGAGGCCGCGATGGGCAGCGTCGCCGGCCACGACCTGGTGCCGGGCCCGTCGCTCGGCGTCCCGCCGCCGGACCTGGCCGAGATCGCCAAGGAGACCAAGGAACAGGCCAACGCCGACCTCGAGAAGACGCTCGCCGCGCTCAAGGCGGCAGGCGCCAGCGCGACCGGTCAGGTCGTCTCCGACCACCCGATCGCTGCGCTCGCCGCGAAGGTGGCCGAGGTCGACGGTCGCGAGGCGATCATCCTGACCAGCCCGCACGTGGTGGCCGAGTTCTTCCACGTCGACTGGACCTCGCAGGCGCGCCGCAAGATCGGCGTCCCGGTGCTGCACCTGCTCGAGCACGAGAACTTCGACGAGCAGGCCGGCGGCGGCGAGGGCGCGTCGCTCATCTGATGCCAAGAGCCTTCGGCCGAGTGCTCGGGCGTCGCGACGGCGCTGTGGTGGCGACGTACGCCGCGGTGCTGGACGGCGTCCACCTGTGGCTGGACCTCGACGGGCCGGTGTCCGTGCGCGACACCGAGGCGAAGACGGTCGTCGACCTCGGTGAGCAACCCTGTGACCTGGCCGGGCTCACCGGGTCGACGTACGACGTGCTGGCCGACCAGGCCGCGGTTCGGATCGCCGCTCCCCCGCAGCCGCCACCGGACCGGACCCCGCTCGCTCCCGACGGCACCACCCGCTGGGAGGTCGTCCGTCTCGACGACGGCCGGCTGCAGCTCGCTCGCCACACCGTCCCGGCGACCGCCGAGCTGGACGCCGTCGACGTACGCGGCGACCGCGTGCACCTGCGGATCCGGCCTCCCGAGGTCGAGCCGGGCTGTCACCTGCAGCTTCTGGACACCGACGACCAGGTGCTCGCCACTCTGCCCGCGACCGCGCACGAGGGGCTGGTGGAGACCCTGATCGGTGTCGACGACCTGCCGGCCGGCTACTTCGGCGTGCTCCGGCTCGCGGTCGGCACCGACGCGGCGTGGGTGCGCATCCGGCGCCCGCGCAACGACCTCACCGATCCCAACCACGCCGTGCTGCTGCCCGAGCTGCACGCGGACGACCACCTGCGCGCCCGGCTGCGCTGGAACCCCGACGGCCTCCTCGCGCTCCGTTCGATCGACCCGGACGAGGCCGGCCAGCCAGGAGGGGGAGCCCAGGGGTGAAGGTCACCTTCCTCGTCCAGTCGGCGCACAAGCTCGGCGGCACCGAACGCTCCGCGATCACCCAGGCCAACGCCCTGGTGGCGGCCGGGCACGAGGTGCGGATCCTCAGCGTGGTCAAGGCCGCCGAGGCGCCGGTCTTCGCGATCGACGGCCGGGTGAAGGTCGACCACCTGGTCGACCTGACCACGACGTACGACGAAGCGCTGCACGCGCGGCCGTCCCTTCTGGTGCCGGAGCGGTGGGACAAGCAGTTCTCCGCGCTGACCGACGTCGGGCTCGAGCAGGGGCTCCGCGGCCTGGCGACCGACGTGCTGGTGACGGTGACGCCGGCGCTGCTGGCCTGCGCCGTGCAGCTCGCGCCCGACTCGGTGGTGGTCGTCCACCAGGAGCACCGGTCCTCCTCGCAGCGGACCTCCGGGATGGAGCCGCTGCTGGTGAACGCGCCCCGCGCCGACGTGGTGGCGCTCCTGACACCGAGCATCGCGGAGTGGCTGCGCGGCCAGCTCGGGGCGGTCGCGCCCGAGATCGTGGTCATGCCCAACCCGCTGCCGCAGGGGTTCGCGCCGCGCTCGCTGCTCGACTCCAGGACGGTCGTCGCGGCCGGGCGGCTGGTGATGGAGAAGCAGTTCACCAAGCTCGTCCAGGCCTTCGCCGACGTCGCCGACCAGCTGCCGGGCTGGCGGCTGCGGATCCTCGGCCAGGGCCACCAGCGGCCACACCTGGTCCGCGAGACCCGCAAGCGCGGGCTCTGGGACCGGGTCGAGCTGCCCGGCACCAGCACCGACATGGCCAGCGAGTGGGCGCGGGCGTCGGTGTTCGCGCTGACCTCGCGCGCCGAGGGTTTCCCGCTCCAGATGCAGGAGGCGATGGCGGCCGGCGTGCCGTGCGTGAGCTTCGACTGCGCCTCCGGCCCGCGCGAGATCGTCCGGCACGAGGTCAACGGTCTGCTCGTCGCGCCCGAGTCGATCGCCGGCATGTCCGCGGCGCTGCTCCGGCTCGGCACCGACGACGACCTGCGGCACCAGCTGGGTGCCGGCGCCCTCGACACCGCTGCCGAGTGGGACGCCGACCTGATCGCCGGCCGGTGGGTCGCGATCTTCGAGGCCGCGATCGCGCGCCGGTCCGGCCGCCCGCGCTACGCCGCCCTGTCGACGGCGCCTTCTCCGGAGCCGCCCGCGACGCCGGCGTACGACGCGTCCGGGGTCACGCCCGCAGCGGCCCGGCACGCCGCGCTCTCGCTGGCGGTCGCGGCCGCCAGGTCCTCGACCCACGACTGGCTGGTGGTGCCGCCCCACGAGACCGCGACGCCGGTCGTGGTGCTGCCGATGGCCGCCCGGCGCCGGTTCCTCCAGGAGCTCGCGGCGGCCGATGTCCCGTCCTACCTCTCGTTGCGCGACCCGGCCGCGAACGGCTGGCACGAGCGCCGGGCGCCGGTCCCCGTGCTGGCCTCCGACCTGCTCCGCGGGCGGACGTCGATGGTGGCGATCGAGCCGTGGCCCATGGCCGCCGGCTCGGAGGACAGCCACAGCTCGGTCCTCGGCCAGGGCTGCACGATCGAGGTGGAGTTCTGGGAGGAGGACGTCGACGGGCAGCTCGTGGCCCCGACCCGCAACCGCTACACGCAGCGGCTCCCCCTGAAGCCGGCGACCGTCACCACCTCGGTCGACGGTCTCGACGTCCCGACGCTGCCGCTGATGGCAGCGCCGACCGTCCACGAGTGCACGTTCCCCGTCGACATCGTCATCACCTGGGTGGACGGCAGCGACCCGGCGTGGAACCAGGCCCGGCTCGACCGGCTGGCCGGCCTGTCGGGCACGGCCACGACGCGGGAGTCGAGCGGCCAGGCGCGGTTCCTCTCGCGCGACGAGCTGCGCTACTCACTCCGGAGCATCCACCTGTTCGCGCCCTGGGTACGCAGGATCCACCTGGTCACCGCCGGCCAGGTGCCGAAATGGCTGGACCAGTCGCACCCGCAGGTGGCGGTGGTCGACCACGCGGCGATCCTGCCGGCCGACGCGCTGCCGACGTTCAACTCGCACGCGATCGAGTCGGCCCTGCACCGCTTGCCAGATCTTGCCGAGCACTTCGTCTACCTCAACGACGACTTCTTCCTCGGCCGGCCGCTCGGGCCGGAGGCGTTCTTCAGCCCGGCCGGGCTGGCCGCGGTGTGGTTCTCCCCCAACACCATCGGCCTCGACGAGACCCCCGACGCGGCGCCGTACCTCAAGGCGGCGTGGAACAACCGCCGGCTGCTGCAGGACGCCTTCGGCGCCGTGGTGACCGACAACCTGGCGCACGCGCCGTACCCGCACCGCCGCTCGGTGCTCGAGGAGATCGAACGACGGTTCCCCAGCGAGGTCGCGGCCACGGCCCGCTCGCCGTTCCGCTCGGACACCGACCTGTCCCTGCTCAGCTCGTTCGCGCAGCACTTCGGGCTGCTGACCGGAACGGCGTACGTCGCCGAGCATCCTGACCAGTCCGAGCGCGCCTACATCAACATCAGCAACAGCGACCTGGAGTGGCAGCTCAAGAAGGCGCTCCAGCGCCAGCAGGACTTCGTGTGCCTGGCGGACCACCATGACCACGCCCTCGACCAGGACCGGCTCGATCGCACCCTCACCGATTTCATGGCGGCGTACTTCCCTGTGGCCGCCCCGTGGGAGCGCGGCAACTGATCTGGACCAGTTGGCAAGTCCCCCGCGCCGGTTTGTGGGTGATCTGTTACTGAACGCTGGAGGGGCTGTGGGGTCGACGTGACCTGCATGTGACGCGCTCAGCCTACCGTTCAGGTGTCAGGGGCCTCCGGGCGCTTGATCTGGGGGACGGCTGAATCGCGCAACTCTGGGGGGAGCGCGAGGCGACCAGAGCCCAGTTGGAAAGGACCTCCACGGGGCGGTGTCGGGGGACGCCACCCAGCGGGGCTCGTCGGGGGACGGGCCATCTGGTTCCTTCGCAAAGGGTTCCCGTCCAGGTGCTCGTGGGGATGCACCGGGGCGGGCCCTTTCGCATTTTCCGGCCCTCGGGCTCGAGCGAGTTCCCGACCCGTGGCCGGCCCTGGGGTCCCGTCAACCACCCACCCCCATATTGGGGATCTCCCTTCGGGGTGGAGTGACCTCTCATGCCTGCCCGAGATCATCAGATCGCTCGGGTTCTGAGCCCGGTCGGGGAGCAGTCAGGGAGAGGGATCGGCATGGGAAGCTCGCGACTGATCATCGGCGTGGCCGGCCTGGTCGGCCTGGCCGGCCTGGCCCTCGCCACCCCGAACGCCCACGCTGCCGGGACCCATGCGGCAGCACTTGCCGCGCCGGCGCTGGTCCTGGATCTCGAGCTCAACGAGCCGGTCGGGGCGGCCGTGGCCGCGGACAGCTCGGGATTCGCTCACCACGGGACGATCGGCAACCACATCAAGATGAACGGCGAGTTCGCCGACTGGGACCGGCACCCAGCGGCCGAGGGCATCTACTACGGCGCCGCCCACCTCATCGTCGTCAACGACACCGCGGACGGGTCGCTCGACCCGGGCACCGACAACTTCACCGTCGAGTTCCGGTACCGGACCAAGGACAAGTTCGGCAACGTGCTCCAGAAGGGTCAGTCCAAGACCGCCGGCGGCCAGATCAAGTTCCAGCAGCCGGGCGGCTTCCTGAGCTGCATGTTCAAGTCACCCACCGGTCGGGCTGCCACCAAGTCCAAGGTCGCGACCAACGACAACCAGTGGCACATCGCCCGTTGCGAGCGCACACCGAGCCAGGTGTCGCTCTACATCGACGATGTGCTGCAGGGCCGGATCAAGCACGCGACGGGCAACATCAACAACAGCGTCGCGTGGACGTTCGGCGGCAAGCTCAACTGCGACGTCAGCAACCCCGACACGGGTGCCGACAGCTGCGACCTCTACCCCGGCGACATCGACTGGGTGAGGTTCACCAAGGGCTGAGCCACTGGTCGCGCCGGTGGCTCAGGAGGGTCCGATCCAGTTGCCCTCGGCGTCCCAGTGCTCCTCGACCTTCTTGCTGGGCTGCACCCGCGGCGGCTCGCCGGGCATCTTCGGGTAGTCCGGCGGGAACGGCATCTCGCCACCCGGCAGCTCCTCGTAGAGCGCGAGCAGCGGCTCGAGGGAGTACGCCGTGTCGTCGATGGTCGCCCACGCGTCACCCGAGGCCGCCAGCCGCTCGGGGACGGTGAAGAGGTTGAACTCGCGCGGGTCGGTGACCTCGGCCAGCTCCTCCCAGGTCAACGGCGTGGAAACGGGCGCACCCACGATCGGGCGCAGTGAGTACGCCGAGGCGATGGTGCGGTCGCGGCAGTTCTGGTTGAAGTCGATGAAGATCCTCATCCCGCGCTCCTCCTTCCACCAGTCCACCGTCACGCCGGAGTCGCGGCGGGCCAGCTCGCGGCCGAAGCCGATCGCGGCGTGCCTGACGTCCAGGAACTCCCAGCGCGGCTCGATCCGCACGAAGATGTGGATGCCGCGGTTGCCGGAGGTCTTCGCATAGCCACGCAGCCCGAGCTCCTCCAGCAGCTCGCGCGCGACGCCGGCCACCCGCACCGCGTCGGTGAACGTCGTGCCCGGCTGCGGGTCCAGGTCGAGGCGCAGCTCGTCGGGGCGGTCCACGTCGCTGCGGCGTACGGGCCACGGGTGGAAGGTCAGCGTCCCCATGTGCGCGCACCACACGGGCACCGCGATCTCGGTCGGGCAGATCTCGTCGGCGGTCCGCCCCGAGGGGAACGTGATCTCGACAGACTCGAGGTAGTCGGGCGCGCCCTTCGGCACCCGCTTCTGGTAGAACGCGTCGGCGTCGCGGTCCATCCGCGAGGTGGCGAGCTTCATCCCCGGGCGTACGCCGGACGTCCAGCGCTCCAGCGCGGTCGGCCGCTCGCGCAGCGCCCGCATCAGCCCGTCCTCGACCGACACGAAGTACTCCGCCACCATCAGCTTGGTGACCTCGGGCGTGGTGTCGGTGGCCTCGTAGATCACCCGGTCGGGGCTGGACACCCGGACCGCGCGGCCGCCCGCCTCGACCTCTACCGCGGCAGCCTTCGGCACCTCAGCCCCTCTTCTTCGCGAAGAACGACGCGCACGGGCCGCTGCGGTGGTCGGGCATCTCGTGGCCGACCTGGACGTCGAAGCCGTGCGCCTCGAAGACGTCGAGGATGGTCTGCTTCTCGATCCAGGCCGTGCTGGTGTGCACGCCGCCGATGAACTTCGGGTCGCTCGTCGGGTTCCTCTTGTACGCGCGGCGGTGCAGCGGGTAGGGCCGCCCGGCGTACTCGTGCTCCTCGACCCCCACGAACCATCTCTTGTAGCGGCGGTCGGTCACCGGCATCGCCTCGAGGTCGACGAAGTGGGTCCACAGGTAGACCTCGGAGCTGACCCGGCAGATGCTGTCGAGCACCGGGACCGGGTCGACCAGGTGGTAGAGCACGCCGGCCGCGACGACCAGGTCGAACGTCTCGTCCGTGGTCTCCAGCCAGGGGACGAAGTTGCCGAGCTCGAACCGCACGCCGTCCAGGTCGAACAGCTGCTGGACCAGCAGGCACTTGACGTAGCACAGGGTGTTCGCCTCGATCGCGGTCACCTGCGCCGCTCCCCCGCGCTGGAGCATGTAGGAGTGGGCACCCTCGAGGGGGCCCAGCTCGAGGACCCGCTTGCCGGTCACGCCACCGGCCAGCTCGATGGCCCACCGAATCCGGTCGTCGTCGAACAGCCCGACGTCACCGGACGCGAACCCGGGCAGTGCGGACACCCACTGGTCCTGGAACAGCGCGACCAGGTTGTCCGGGCTCGGCACCTGGATCTCGTACTTGTCGTTGACCACGAGGTCCATGGCCGCGACCCTACATATCCCGCCTCCACCCTTAGGGTGACCCCATGACCAGCGACGACCCCTGGCCCGGCCGGCAGTCGCGCCGGGCCGAGCGCCGGCGCCGGTTCTGGCGGCTCAACGACTTCGCCCAGGGACACGGACTCGAGATCGGGCCGCTCGACCGTCCGATGGTCCGCACCGACAAGGCCGACGTCAGCTATGTCGACGTGGTCAGCCGGGACGCCCTGCGGAGCCACTACGGCCAGGACAAGCACAACGTGAACGTCGACAACATCCCCGAGATCGACTACGTGCTGATCCAGCCCGACGGTCGCACGCTGTCGATCGCGGAGGCCACGAAGCCCGGCGCGCCGTTCGACTGGATCGCGGCCTCGCACGTGATCGAACACGTCCCCGACGTGGTGGGGTGGCTGTCCGACCTGGCCGAGATCACCGTGGACGGCGGCGCGCTGGCGCTGATCGTGCCCGACCAGCGCTACAGCTTCGACGTCCATCGCCCGCTCACCACCGTGGGCCAGATGCTGCAGGCCCACCAGGACGGCGACCAGCGGCCCTCGGTCCGGGCGGTCTACGACCACTACTCGGCGGCCGCGCACTACGAGCCCCTGGACGTCTGGCGTGGCGAGGCCCCGACGTTCGCCACCCCTGCGCATCCGTGGTGGCAGGCGGCCGAGGAGGTCGAGCGCAGCCTGGCCGGGGAGTACGTCGACTGCCACGTCTGGCTGTTCACACCCGAGTCGCTGCTCCGGCAGATGCGCGAGCTGCGCCGGGGTGGGCACTCGAGCTGGTACGTCGAGCGGATCATCCCGACCAAGCCCGACGACGTCGAGTTCCAGGCGCTCCTGCGCCGGGTGCCCCGGGCCGACGAGGCCCGGATGGACCCCGAGGGCGAGGTCGTCCCCCAGCTCGAGAAGCCCGAGGCGGTGCTCATCCAGGACGTCCAGCAGCAGCTCGACCACGCGACCGCGTCCATCGCCATGCTCGAGAAGCAGGTGCGGCAGCAGTCCCGCCGACTCGTGGCTCAGCGCACCCGCATCGAGGCGCAGGACGCCGAGCTTGCCCGGCGCCGCAACCCGCTGAGCCGGATGAGAAGGCCCAGCTCGGGAGACGGCTGAGCGACCCAGCTACCCGGCTCCTACAGGGCTCGCACCCGGTTGTTGCGGGGGTTGTGCTCCAGCTCGACCAGGCCGAGGCCCTCGAGCAGCGGCGGGAGGTACATCCCGAACCGCCCGCGGTAGCCCTTGCGCTGGCCGTACCAGCCACCCGCGGGGTTGTCCTCAGCGCGCCCGAACGCCTCGACCGTGCCGTCCGCCGCGGCCTTCTGCTCGTCGGCGGCTCCCAGGGGCACCCAGTCGCCCTGCTCCTTCAGCCACGCCGTCAGGTCGTCGATCGCGCTGAGCAGGTAGGTCAGCTTCGTCGAGCCGACCTGGCAGACGAGCAGTGGCGGGTCGGCCGCCTCGTCCTTGAACATCGTGTACGACGAGCTCCCCGGCGCGGTGGTCAGCTGCCAGGGGTCGTCCGCGGTTCCGTTTCCGTCCACCCCGGCAACCTATGGCCGGCACCGGTGGTCGAGGAAGGCGCGCCAGCGCCCGTCCCTGCGTGGGCGTAACGGTTGTGGGCGTGCGGGACACTGGAGGGCATGCCGTACAACGTTGAGAAGACCGACGCGGAGTGGCGCGAGGAGCTGTCGCCGGAGGAGTACGCCGTGCTGCGCAAGGCCGGCACCGAGCGCGCGTTCACCGGCACCTACACCGACACCGAGACCAAGGGCGTCTACTCCTGCAAGGCCTGCCACGCCAAGCTGTTCGAGTCCGACACCAAGTTCCACTCCGGCTGCGGCTGGCCGTCGTTCTACCAGCCGATCACGGACACCGTGGAGTACATCGAGGACACCACACTCGGCATGAAGCGGGTCGAGGTCCGCTGCGCCAACTGCGGCTCGCACCTCGGCCACGTCTTCCCCGACGGCTACGGCACGCCCACCGGCGATCGGTTCTGCATCAACTCGATCAGCCTGACCCTCGAGCCGGCCGACGGAGCCGGGAGCTCCTAGCCGGCGTCGACGAGGGCCGAGCTGACGAGCACCACGCCGGCGCCGTACGTCTCATCGGCCCATCCCTGCAGCGTGCCGTCGTCGTAGTAGACGTCGGCCAGCACGCGGCCCTCGCTGCCCTCGCCGCCGTAGGCGCCGAGCACACCGGGGGCGGCCTGCAGCTCGGTCGCGATCTGCTCGAGCTCGCTGTCCGAATGGTCCGTCGAGGGAGTCGGGGTCGGCGTGGGAGTCGGCATCGCAGGGTCGTAGAGCGCGCCGGGGACGGCCTCGCTGGCGGTGAAGGACGTGCCGTCCCAGGTGCCGGTGAGCGCATAGGTGCCCCAGCGGACGTCGCCCTGCTGGTCGTAGGTGCCGTCGTGCTCGGCCCAGTCCCAGTCGACGAGGGCGGGGCCGCCGCACTGCGGCGGGTAGGACTCGGCGACCGGCCCGAGGCAGAGCTCTGGCGAACCGGTGTCCATCACGGTGGCGAGATTGCGGGTGTGGACGGGGCCGTCGGGCACGGCCGCGGCCGGCGGACCGGATGAGGCCGGGGACGAGGAGACCGGATCACCGGCTGGGTCGGACGCATGGCCATCGGACCCCTCGTCGCTGCAGGCCGACCCGGCCAGGACGAGGGCGGTCAGGGCGGCAAGCAACGACGGAGGAGTCCGCATGGGGCTGTGACGCCGGCCGGAGCGCATTGGTTCCCGGGAGGGCTAGGGCAGTCGCTCGACGAGCTCGGCGATCGGGGTCAGCGCGCCGGTGTAGAACGGGACCTCCTCGCGCACGTGCCGCCGCGTCTCGGAGCCTCGCAGGTGCCGCATCAGGTCGACGATGCGGTACAGCTCGTCGGCCTCGAAGGCCAGGATCCACTCGTAGTCGCCGAGCGCGAAGCTCGCGACCGTGTTGGCCCGGACGTCTGGGTACTCGCGCGCCATCTGGCCGTGCTCCTTGAGGAGCTGGCGGCGCTCCTCCTCCTCGAGGAGGTACCACTCGTAGGACCGCACGAACGGGTAGACGCACACGTGCCGCTTGGGGTCCTCGTCGGCGAGGAACGCCGGCACGTGGCTCCGGTTGAACTCCGCGGGCCGGTGCAGCGCGGCCTGCGACCAGACCGGCGCCAGCCGTCGGCCGAACGCCGTACGCCGGAACCGGTGATAGGCCGCCTGCAGCGCCTCCGAGTCGGCGGAGTGCCACCAGACCATCAGGTCGGCGTCCGCGCGCAGGCCGCTCACGTCGTAGACGCCCCGAACGACGACGTCACCCTCGGCCAGCTCGGCGAACAGCTTCTCGACCTCGGCGCCCTCGGCGGCCCGGTCGGCCCCACCGTCGGCGGCCTCGCCCAGGACGGACTCGAGTCGGAAGACCGACCACATCGTGTAGCGGATCGAGTCGTTGATCTCGCGGATGCGGGCGGCGTTGGACTGCGGCTCGCTCATGACCCCATTGTGCCGTTGCGGCAGGATCACCTCCGTGCCGACCCTCACCGAGCTCCTCGTGGCGAGTGGCGACCCGGGCGCGGCGGCGTGCGTGGTGCGTGCCGGCGAGATCACCGACGAGGCGGTGACCGGCACGCTGGACGGCGCGCGACCGTGGACCACCGACACGCTGGTGATGACCTACTCGTGCGCCAAGCCGTTCGCGGCGCTGACCGTGCTGACCGCGGTGGCGGAGGGAGCCCTGGCCCTCGACCAGCCGGTTGCCGACCTCTGGCCGGCGTACGCCGCGCACGGGAAGCAGGCGACGACGGTCCGGCACGTCCTCGCGCACCAGGCCGGGCTGCCTGCGTTCCCGGAGGGCGCCACGGACCTCGCGTTCGACGACCGCGATGCGCTGGTCCAGCTCCTGGCGGAGGCGACGCCGGTCCACGAGCCCGGGGCGGCCTGCGCCGAGCACGCGCTGACCTACGGCCACCTCTGCGACCAGCTGGTCCGGCTCGCCACCGGAGAGGACCTCGCGGACCGGTTCGCCGGGATCGCCGCCAGGCACGGCTGGGACCTGCACCTCCGCGTCGCCGGAGCGGACCTCGGCAGGGTGGCCGACCCGGTCGTCGTGGCGCCCGACTGGCCGGCCCGCTACACCGACGACCCGCGCTGGGGGCCCGCCATGACGAGGCCGGTCGGGCTGCTGGACGCGGCGGTCCTCGGCTCCGAGCGCTGGCGGACCACGTCGTTCCCGGCCATCGGCCTGCACGCGAGCGCCCGCGGGCTCGCGACGTTCTACGGCCAGCTCATGGACCAGGACGGCGCGGTCGCGCAGCTCCTCGGACCTGAGCTGCACGGCGCCTACCTCGCCCCACAGGTCACCGGCCACGACCTGCTCCTGGACCGCGAGGTCACCTGGACCCTCGGCTTCCAGGTCGACGACGCCGACATCGGCATGGGCGGCTCCGGTGGGAGCGGCGCGTGGTTCTCCTTCACCGGGCGGTACGCCGCCGCGTACGTCACCCGCGGCCTCGGCAACCACGACCACGGCGACGCGATCTACGACCTGCTCGAGGAGCACTACCGCTCCCTGCCGTAGCCCGGCCCGCCGTCCGGCAGGGACAACAAGGCAGTGTCCCGGGTTACCTGCCCACGTCGGCGTACGCCGTGTCCGGGTCGGCCAGCTTGTCGGTGTCGACCACGGTCCCGGCCGCGATCAGCGGCTTCACCTCGTCCGGGACGTCCCAGACGTTGACGTTCATGGCGGCCAGGATCCGGTCCTGGTCGTCCAGCCAGAACGCCACGAACTCCCGGCCCGCGAGGTCGCCGCGCACGACGACGCGGGCGGTGTCGTCGCGGGTCGCGTGACCGACGTACTCCATGCCGAGGTCGTACTGGTCGCTGAAGAAGTACGGCAGCCGGTCGTACGCCGCGTCCTCGCCCAGGATCGCCGCCGCCGCGGTGGCCGGCTGGTAGAGCGCGGTGGCCCAGTGCTCGACCCGCACCCGGTGGCCGAGCACCGGGTGGTCGTGGTTGGCGATGTCACCGACGGCGTAGATGTCGGGGTCGCTGCTGCGCAGCGACCTGTCGACCAGGACGCCGTTGTCGACGTCGAGCCCGGCCGCCTCGGCGAGCTCGGTGCGGGGCTGGACGCCCACGCCGAGGACCACCGCGTCGGCCTTGAGCTCCTCGCCGTCCTCCAGCCGGATGCCGGAGGGCGTGATCTCGGCGATCTTCGCCCCGAGCCGCAGGTCGACGCCGTGCTCGCGGTGGAGCTGGGCGAAGACCTCGCCCATCTCCGGGCCGAGCACGCCGAGTAATGGCAGCTCGGCGGCCTCCAGCACCACGACGTCGGTGCCGGCCTCACGGGCAGCCGCGGCCACCTCGAGACCGATCCACCCGGCCCCGATGACGACCAGCCGCTTGTCCTCCCCGAACGTCGCCCGGATCCGGTCGGAATCCGCATGCGTGCGCAGGGTCAGGGCCGTGTCCGCGCCCGGGATGGGCAGCGAGCGGGGCTCGGCGCCCGTGGCGAGGATGAGGGCGCCGTACGGCAGCCGGGTGCCGTCGGCCAGCTCGAGCTCGTGCGCCGCCCGGTCGATCGCGGTCACCTGGGTGCCACGCCGCAGGTCGACGTTGTTCTCGGCGTACCACCCCTCGGGGTGCACGACGGCCTTGTCGAACCCGTCCTTGCCGGCCAGGTAGCCCTTGGACAGCGGCGGCCGCTCGTACGGCAGCTCGTCCTCGGCGGCGAGCAGGGTGACCGGTCCGTCGTAGCCCTGCTCACGGAGCGCCTCCGCGGCCTTGGCGCCGGCCAGCCCCCCGCCGACGATCACGATGCTTTCGGGGCTCTCGGGGCTCTCGGGACTAGCCATGTCGTGCCTCCATCCTGGTGAGTGCGAAGAACTCCTGACGCGACCTCGAGTCGTCGCGCAGCACGCCGCGCAGGGTCGAGGTCACCGTGGTCGTCCCCCTGGCCTGTACCCCCCGGATCGTCATGCAGGTGTGCTCGGCCTCGATGACCACGCCGACGCCGCGAGGCTCGAGCTGGTCCTCCAGCCAGCCGGCGACCTGGGTGGTCAGCCGCTCCTGGACCTGCGGGCGGGCGGCGAAGTGGCCCACCACCCGGGCCAGCTTGGAGAGTCCGAGGATGCGCTCGCCGGGCAGGTAGCCGACGTGGGCGACTCCGATGAACGGCAGCAGGTGGTGCTCGCAGACCGCACGCAGCGGGATCGAGCGCGCCAGCACCAGCTCGTCGTAGCCCTCGTCGTTGGGGAACGTCGTGAGATCGAACTCGGGGGCGCTGAACAGCTCGGCGTACGCGCGAGCCATCCGGCCCGGCGTGCCGGCCAGGCTCTCGGTGTCGGTCTCGATGCCGAGGGCGTGCAGCAGGTCGGCGGCGGCCAGCTCCGCGGCCAGGAGGTCGACGCTCGCCGCGGGCGGAACCACGCGCAGAGCAGGCGAGACAGCCATCACCGTTCCCATTCTTTTCACTAATGCAGACTGTCTTTATTCGTCGTCGCCGTCAAGTTGCACGCCGGTATTCTCATAAACCAGCACTTGTTGGTTCAATGGGGTCGTGGACCGGGCAGCAGTTGCAGCGATCGCGGCGCTCGACGACGACGTACGCCGGGCGCTCTACGAGCACGTGCGCGCGGCCGGGCAGCCGGTCACCCGCGAGGAGGCGGCCACCGCGGTGGGCATCTCCCGCAAGCTCGCGGCGTTCCACCTCGACAAGCTGGTCGACCTGGGCGTGCTCCAGTCCGGGTTCGGGCCGGCGACGGGCCGTCGGGTGGGCCGGGCGCCGCGGCGCTACGAGCCGGCCGAGCTGGACATCGCGGTCCGGGTGCCCGAGCGGAGCCCGGAGCTGCTGGCCTCGATCCTGGTGGAGGCGGTCTCCACCGAGCGGGACGACGAGCGCGCCGGGGAGGCAGTGCTACGGGTGGCCCGGGAGCGCGGCATCGCGCTCGGCGCGGCCGAGCGGGCCCGCCTTCGCGGCGGCCGCGTGGGCGCCGAGCGGGCGCTGGCCACCAGTGCCGAGCTCCTGGCCCGGCACGGCTTCGAGCCGTTCCGCGAGGACGGCTCGGTGCGGCTGCGCAACTGCCCGTTCCACCCGATGGCCGGGATGGCGCCCGCGCTGGTCTGCGGGCTGAACCGGGCCTACCTGGCCGGGATGGTCGAAGGTCTGGAGGCCGACGACCGGGTGGCCGCCAACCTCGCCCCCCGCCCCGGCCAGTGCTGCGTGGAGCTGCCTCGCCACCTAGAGCCGGGCGACTGCCGCGCGGGCCGAGGCGATCACGGCGGGGATCCCCACGCCGTCGTACGCCGCGCCGCAGATCGCCAGCCCCGGCACGTCGGCGACCGCTGCCCGGATGCGGGCGACCCGGTCGAGGTGACCGACGGCGTACTGCGGCAGCCCGCCGCCCCAGCGCTGCACGTGGGTCGCGACCGGCACCGCGCGGATCCCGACGGCATCGGCGAGGTCAGCGAGGGAGGCCTCGACCAGCTCGTCGTCGGTGCGCTGCAGGGTGGCCTCTTCACCGTGTCGGCCCAGCGAGGTGCGCAGGTGCACCAGGCCGTGCCCGGCACCCGCCTCGCGCACCCAGCCCCACTTGGCGAACGAGAACGTCGAGGCCTTGATCGCACGACCGTCGACCGGAGGCACCAGGAAGCCGGAGGAGTTGTCGAGCCCGCGGACGTCGTCCGCGCGGAACGCCAGCGTGACCACGACCACCGAGGCGTACTCGATCTCGGCAAGTTCGGCGGCGGCGACGGGCGCCACCTCGCTGAGGAGCCGGGCGGTCGGCGCGGCCGGGGTGGCGAGGACGACGGCGTCCGCCTCGATCCGCTCCGGGGCGGTCGTCGGACCGGCCAGGACCGCGAAGCCGGCCTCGGTGCGGGTCAGCTCGCGCACCGTCACACCGGTCCGCACCGGCACCCGCCCCGCCAGGGTCTCGGTCAGCCTCGCCATCCCGCCGGGCAGGCCGGCGAAGACCGGCACCTCGCTGGCAGGGAGCTCGGCGTCGAGCAGCGGCCCGATCGCGGCGATGGTGACCAGCTGAGGGACGGTGGCGCGGGCCGACAGCCGCCGGGCATGGCCGGCGTACACACCGCCGAGCAGCGGCTCCACCAACCGGTCGACGACCTCGTCACCGAGCCGGCTCGCCACCAGGTCACCGACCGAGACGTCGTCATCGAGCGCGATGCCGGGCTGTTCGGCCTCGACGCGGGCCAGCCCTTCCTCGGAGAGGAGACCGGACTCGCGCAGCTCGGGCACGTCGACAGGAACGCCCATCACCGAGCGGGGCAGCGGCCGCAGCGCGCCGCGGGTCCAGATCCGCGACGACTGGACTGCGGGGTGCACGACCTCCAGCCCCAGCTCGCGGGCCAGTGCGACGCCTTCCGGACGGCGGTTGAGCATCGCCTCCGCGCCGACGTCGACCGCCACGCCGCCGACCTCGACCCGCCGGAGCTTGCCGCCGGGTTCGGCCGCCGCCTCGAGCACCGTCACCTCGTGGCCGTCCGTGTCGAGGAACTGGGCCGCGGTCAGCCCGGCCAGCCCACCGCCCACCACCAGAACCCGCACGGGCCAAGCCTTGCAGACCTCGTGCCGCCCCGGCCGGGTGCGGGTCGGGGCGGCACGAGGAGCCGAGGGTGGGAGGTTGTGTCCTGTAATTCAACTTCCCTACTGCACATTATCTCATGAGCCGCCAGGTCACGATCGGGACACGGGCGGAACCACACCCTCGCGGGCGCCGTCCGAGTCGCCATGGTGGCGACTCGACGCTCTCTCCGGTTCCGGCACATGACACTCGCGGCGGGCGCCGCGATCGTCCTCGTATCTCTCAGCGCCTGCTCCTCGTCGTCCGACGACGCGAACGGCGGAGCGGCAAGCGACGTCGGGGTGGCGCCGGCACAAGCCGAGGGCGGCGACGAGGCGGCGGCGGACCAGTTGGACGGGGCCGCCGAGGCGGTCTCCCAGTCCGGCAGCAAGGACGCCTCCGGTGGGACACCGGTCGAGCAGCAGAAGGTGATCTCGACAGGCAACGTCCAGCTCCGGTCCGAGGACGTCGGCCAGACGATCTTCGACGTCCGGAAGGTCGTCGACGAGCACGGCGGGACCATCTCCGAGGACGACACCGAGACCGACAAGGATGGTGCCGCGTTCCGCTCCCGGATGGTGCTGCGGATCCCGACCGCCGACTTCGACGACACCATGAGCCAGCTCGAGGAGGTCGGGGCACTGGTCTCGTCCAAGCGCCAGAGCGCGGACGTGACCACCCAGGTCCTCGACATCGACGTGCGGGTCGAGGCGCAGCAGCGCAGCATCGACCGGATCCAGGTCCTCTTCGACCACGCCACCACGATCAAGGACATCGTCAGCATCGAGGGCGAGCTCTCCCGCCGCCAGGCCGACCTCGCCTCGCTGGAGGCGCAGCAGAACTACCTCGCCGACCAGACCTCGATGTCGACGATCACGCTCGCGATCGAGCGGACTCCCACGGAGACCAAGCCCGAGGCGAAGGACCATGACGAGGCCGGCTTCCTGTCCGGGCTCTCCGACGGCTGGGGCGCACTCAAGACCTTCCTGGTGGGCAGCTCGACCGTCGCCGGCGCGCTGCTGCCGTGGCTGGTGCTGATGCTGGTGCTGGCGATCCCGGGCTGGCCGCTGTTCCGGCGGCTGCGGAGGCGCGAAGCCGCGGGAGTTGCCACGCCTTAGTCTCGAGAGGTGCCCGCCCCCGAGAACGTCCGGATCGCCGTCCTGATCGACGCCGACAACACCTCGCCCAAGCACGCGGAGGCGCTGCTCGAGGAGGTCGCCAAGTACGGCGTGCCGACCGTCAAGCGAGCCTACGGCGACTGGACCAACTCGCACCTGAACAGCTGGCGCAGCGAGCTGCCGAAGTACGCCGTCCAGCCGATGCTCCAGATCGCCAACACCACTGGCAAGAACTCCACCGACTCGGCGCTGATCATCGACGCGATGGACCTGCTCTACTCCGGCAACGTCGACGCGTTCGCGCTGGTCTCCAGCGACAGCGACTTCACCTCGCTGGCGATCCGGTTGCGTGGTTCGGGCCGGACCGTCTACGGGATGGGGCTGCGCAAGACACCCCAGTCGCTGCGCCAGGCGGTGGACCGGTTCATCTTCCTCGAGGACCTGCACGACGGCAGTGCCGTCGCGGAGGAGGCGGTGCCGGTCGAGGACACCGAGCCGCGCCGGATCCCCGACCTGCGCCGGCTCCTCGAGCGGGCGGTGAACGGCACCGCGCACGACGACGGCTGGGCGTCCCTGTCGTCGATCGCCAACCACGTGACCCGCGTCGAGCCCTCGTTCTCGGTGAAGGACTACGGCGCCTCCAAGCTCGTCGACCTGGTGCGGGCCCAGGACTACCTCGAGGTCGAGCAGCCCGAGGGCGGCTCGGTCCGCGTCCGGCTCACCACCACGACCAACCGCCCCAACAAGAAGGACACTGCCAAGAAGACCGCCGCCAAGAAGACGAGCACCCGTAAGAGGACGGTCAAGAAGTCAGCAGCACCTGCCCCAGAGCCGGAGGCGACTCCCGAGCCGGAGCCCGGCCCCGAGCCGGAACCCACTCCCGAGCCGGTGAAGCGGCACACGGTGACCACTCGGAAGCGGTCGGAGCGGAAGACCTAGCGTCCTGTCAGGACGCTAGAGCGGGTAGGACTGCACGAACTCCGTGAGCCGCTCGAGCTGGTCGGGGTCGGTGCTCGGCAGCACGCCGTGCCCGAGGTTGAACACGTGTCCCTTGGCGGCCCGGCCGGCGTCGATGATCTCGGCGGCACGCTGGGTCATCACCTCGGTCGGCGCGAAGACCAGCGTCGGGTCGAGGTTGCCCTGCACGGCCCGGTCGCCGACCTGGCCGATGGCAGTGCCGAGCGGGGTCCGCCAGTCGACGCCGACGACATCGCCACCGGCCTCGCCCATGAGGCGGAGCAGGTTCGCAGTACCGACGCCGAAATGGATGCGGGGCACGCCCAGGGCACCGGCCCGGGCCAGCACGGCCGCCGAGTGCGGCTGGACGTACACCGCGTAGTCGGCCGGCGTGAGCGCGCCGGCCCAGGAGTCGAAGAGCTGGACCACCGACGCACCGGCCGCGACCTGCACCTCGAGGTAGGCCGCCGAGATCCCCGCGATCTTGCGCATCAGCGCGTCCCAGACGTCCGGGGCGCCGAACATCATGGCCTTGGTCAACGCGTGCTCGCGGGACGGCCCGCCCTCGACGAGGTACGACGCCACGGTGAACGGCGCCCCCGCGAAGCCGATCAGCGGCGTCTCCCCGAGCTCGGCGACGAGCTGGCCCACCGCCTGCGTGATGAAGGGGACGTGCTCGGGGGTGAGGTCGGGGATTGCCGCGACGTCCTCGAGCGTCCGCACGGGCGCGGCCACCACCGGGCCGACGCCCGGCTTGATGTCGAGGTCGACCCCCACCGCCTTGAGCGGCAGCACGATGTCGGAGAACAGGATGGCGGCGTCCACGCCGTACCGCCGCACCGGCTGGAGGGTGATCTCGGTGACCAGGTCGGCGTCCATGCAGGACTCGAGCATCCCGACGCCCTCGCGCAGCTTGCGGTACTCCGGCAGCGAGCGGCCGGCCTGGCGCATGAACCACACGGGCGTGTGCGGCACCGGCTCGCCGCGCACTGCGCACATGAATGCGCCGGTCAGGGGGTTGCTGACAGTCTCGCTCACCAGCACACCCTGTCAGGAGGCTCGGCGTGTTCGCACATCGAGAATCTGCGGCCCGACCTACTGTGTGGGCATGGTCGTGCGTCAGGAGACGCGCCCGGGGGCGGGCGCTGCTGACGAGCCGCCGGAGTTCACGGCGGCCGTCGCGACTATGCGCGCGGCCAGGCTCCGGCCAGAGATCCACTGCGAGGAGATGCCCGCGCCGCAGCGCATAGCGCCGTTCGCGGCCGCGCTGTCGGCCGATGTCACCGTGGACGGCGAGGAGATGGGCACCGGCAGGATCATCCTGCTCCACGACCCGCTCGGCAACGACGCGTGGGACGGCGAGTTCCGCTGCGTGGCCTACGCCCGGGCCGAGATCGACGTCGAGCTGATCACCGACCCGATGCTGGCCGGGGTCGGCTGGACCTGGCTCACCGACGCCCTCGACGCGCACGGCGCCAACTACCACATGGCGTCGGGGACGGTGACCCGCGTGGCGACGGAGAGCTTCGGCGGAATGGCCGAGGACAATGCCGCCGCACAGCTGGAGATTCGCGCCTCGTGGACGCCCGTCGTCCCCGACGGCGCCGCGATCGGCGCCCAGACGGATGAACGGCTCGACGTCGGTCCGCATGTCGAGGCTTGGGGAGAGCTGCTCTGCACGGCGGTCGGGCTGCCACCGGTGCCCGACGGCGTGGCCGTCATCCCGAGCCGCCGCGGACAGCGCGGCTCGGGTGTCTGATGCCTGAAACAGCCGAGCCGAACGACGAGCCGAACGACCCCGAGGAGCCGGGCCCGGACGAGCCCGAGCGGCCGCTGCTGCTGCTTCGCGAGGGCTTGCCGAAGATCATCGACACCGAACCCGGGCTGGCCGACGCCTGCGCGGCGATCGCGGCAGGCGCCGGCCCGGTCGCGATCGACGCCGAGCGGGCCTCCGGCTACCGCTACTCCAACCGCGCCTACCTCATCCAGCTCCGCCGTGAGGGCTCGGGCACGTGGCTGATCGACCCGATCGCGTTCGAGTCCCTGGCCCCGCTGGCCGCGGCGCTCGACGGCACCGAGTGGATCCTGCACGCAGCCACCCAGGACCTGCCGTGCCTGATGGAGGTGAACCTGCGCCCGGGCTCGCTCTTCGACACCGAGCTGGCCGGGAGGTTGCTGGGCTACCCGCGCGTCGGCCTCGCCACCCTGGTCGAGACGGTGCTCGGCGGGCGGATGAAGAAGGAGCACTCGGCGGTCGACTGGTCGAGGCGACCGCTGCCGGAGCCGTGGCTGGAGTACGCCGCGCTCGACGTCGAGATGCTCGTCGAGCTCCGGGACGCGCTGGCCGCGCAGCTGGTCGAGGCCGGCAAGGACGAATGGGCGCGCCAGGAGTTCGAGGGCCTGCTCTCGTTCGAGGCGGTCCCGCGCGTGGACGCCTGGCGTCGTACGTCGGGGATGCACCGGATCCGCGGCCGTCGTGGCCTGGGTGCGGTGCGGGCGCTCTGGGAGGCCCGCGACCAGCTGGCCGAGCGCCGCGACGTCACCCCCGGCCGGCTCATCCCCGACTCGGCGATCGTCGCCGCCGCTCAGGCCATGCCCACCGACCGCGACGAGCTGCTGGCCGTGAAGGGGTTCCACGGCCGGGGTGCGGAGCGGTACGCCTCGCGCTGGGTCGCCGCGCTCCGCGAGGTCGCCGCGCTCGACGAGGCAGACCTGCCGACGCGCGCGCCCCGCTCCGACGGACCGCCCCTCCCCCGCGCCTGGGCCGACCGCGACCCGGTCGCCGCCCGCCGGCTCAGCCTGGCCCGTCAGGCGCTCGGCGAGCTGGCCGAGCAGCAGGGACTGCCGGTCGAGAACGTCCTCACCCCCGACTACCTGCGCCGGGTCCTGTGGACCCCGCCCGCGGTCCGGGACCCGGAGTCCCTCGCCGCCGCTGTCGACGGCGTGCTCTCCGAGCTCGGCGCGCGGCCGTGGCAGATCGAGCTCGCCGGCCCGGTCGTGGTCCGGGCGATCCTCGAGGCGGACCAGCCGCTGCCGAAGGCGGAGGAGCCCGAGCAGCCCGAGCTTTCCGAGCAGTCCGAGGAGTAGCAGGGCGGCTACTCGTCCTCCGAGCTCTCGTCACTTGGCGACTCCGAATCCTCCGGCGGCGCCAGCACTGTCTGCGAGGCCTCGTCGATCTGCTCGGTGAGCAGGTCGAGATCGGGGACCTCGACCTCCATCAGCTGCTTGAGCGGATCGGTGACGGCGGCCTCGAGGTCGGCGAAGTTGCTGATGAGCGGCGGGATCCGCATGCTTCTGATGCTGTTGTTGGACACGGCGGAGTGGATGGGGACTCGACCCACCTGCAGGAACGCATCGGACAGTGCAACGGTGGTGTTGGCCGGGGCGAGGTAGCCGGCGGCCGCCACCGCGCTGACCGACTCGGTCGAGATGAAGTTGACCAGGAAGTCGGCCGACTCGCCCACCTCGTCGGTGTCCCGGGAGATGCAGATGCCGGTCAGGTCGCCGATCGTCGCCGCGTCGTCGACCACCGGCATCGGCAGGATGTCGAAGTCGAGGTCGAGGGTCGGCCGCAGCTGCGGCACCAGGTCACGGAAGCCGGCGATCATCCCGAGCTTGCCCTCGCGGAACCACTCGAGGGGAGTCTTCTCGGCCAGCATCTCGGCCGACAACGACAGCTTCGGGTCGCGCAGCAGCGGCAGCACCTTCTCGAGGGCCGACTTGGTGTCGTCGGAGGAGAAGGACAGCGACGTCGGATCGTCGTCGTTGTCGAAGATATTGCCGCCGCCGGAGTAGACGAACGGCGCCAGGCCCCGCAGCGTCGGCGCGATGTAGAAGCCCGCGATGCCGCGGCGAGGGCGGCTGGCGTAGGCCGCCGCGGCCTGGAACTCCTCGAGGGTCCACGTGGGCTTCTTTGAGAGGTCCTCGTCGTCGACGTTGGGTGTGTCGAGGCCACGGTCACTCATCGCCTCGAAGTCGACGAGCTTGCGGTTGTAGTAGATGACCATCGGCGAGATGCCGTAGGGCATGCACTGGAGCTGCCGGTCACTGGCGAAGGCCTCGAGCGCCGGCCGCGAGTAGTCGTCGCCGAAGTCGACGTCGCGCTCGTCCAGCAGGTCGCCGATGGGCTGGTTGACCTTCCTCTCCTGGAGGTTGGCGAGGTCGCCCCGGCTGACCAGGAAGACGTCGGGCACGTCGCCGGCGTCGAGCGCCGCGACCAGGTCGTCGTGGGTGCCGTAGGCCTTGATCTTGACGTTGGCCTCGGCGTTGTCGGCGTTGTAGGTGTCGACGACGGCCTGGTAGGCGTCCGTCTCGTCCTCGGCCCCCCAGACACCGAAGGTCAGGTTGACCTTGGAGACCGCCCCCGTCGACGACGGGCGGGTGGGGCCGGGATCGACGTCGTCACCGGTGCACCCGGCGACGGCAGCCCCCATCACGAGCGCGAGGGACAGCACGATCTGCCTGCGCTGCACGCCTAGCCCTCCTCTCGGCCGCGGCCACCCTACCCATCGGCCACCGACAGCCGACCGATCCCTCCGGTCAAGCTTCACCGGACGGCGTGGTAGCGCCTCGCCTCGGCCACCACGAGGTCGAAGACCTCCCGGCTGACCGCGGCGCCCTCGCGACGGATGGCGTCGTCCTCGAGGATGATCAACCGGTCCAGGCGCACCTCGCTCGGCCGGTGCTCGGGATCCCACGCGCCGGCGCCGATGTCCATCCAGTACCGCCCCTGCCGCGCCTCGTCCTCGGCGTCCCGGTCGTGGTCCTTGCTGGTCAGCATCAGACCGGCCCAGAAGTCCACGCCGTCGACCTCCTTGCGACCGATCAGCAGCAACGGGCGGTCCTTGCCCTGGCTCGCATCCTCCTCGTAGGGCACCCAGCCCCACACGACCTCGCCGGGGTCCGGCTGGCCGTCTGCCTCGGGTTCGTACGACGTCACGGGGATGAAGTTAGAGGGTATTTCTGAGGAGTTCCTGGAATGCGTCCCCAGGGATGGTCGTTACAATGACCGTGCATGCCGGGCCGCGGCAGCCCCGGGTCCCAAAATCAGCCGCTACGAGCGGCCACGCGCCGTGAGGCGCTCCCGGTCCGGCATGCAACCCAGGCAAGGCGCAAGCAGCCGCCCAATCGGGCCATGCGTCTCCGCCTTCTCGGGTAGACCGCCCGGGGAGCGCAGCGACCGAGGGCGGTTGTGCCTGAGAAGCCGGGACATGGCACCCAAGCCGAGCTTGAGCAGAAGACGCAACCCCGCGGACCCGGACTGAGCAAGCGCTCGGAAGCTGCCCACAGACCTGATGTGTGGCCATCAGCCCGCTTCAGGCGAGGCCGTGCGCCAGCTCCTCGTGTCCCGCCGCCTCGAGTTGCTCGGCGAGCGCCAGCATCCTCGCCACCTCGTCCTCCGTGACGTCGTCGAGGGCGGCCCGGCCGGTCGCCACGACGCGCGCGAACGCCGCGGCGCGGAACAGCACGTCCGCGAACTCACTGCCCGCGATCCCGCGCAGCACCTCGTCGACCATGGTCCGCAGCTCGGCCGGCCCCGGCGGGTCGGCGACCCCGGCGACGACCTGGGCCACCTGAGCGGTGCGCCGCCCCGCGTCGTACTCCCGCGCGACCGCCTCCGGGTCGGCGTAGACCCACGAGCGCAGGACGAACAGCCGCCACAGGCAGCCGGCGAGCGAGTCGGCCGGCGATCCGGCCCACACCTCGGCGATCGTCTCGATGCCTTCGGTCTCGGCGAGGTGCAGCACTCGTTCGGCGACGTCAGGGTCGTCGGTGTCGCGGGCGCCACGGACCAGCAGGTTGGCCGCGCGATCGGCCGCCTCGCTGACCCGGGCCGGGTCCTCGCCGCCGATGATCTCGGCGAAGAACTCGGCGCCCGGCTTCATGGGGCGGTGGTGCTGGCGGTCTGACACCCTGAGCACGCTACAAGTCAGACGGAACCTTCCGGGTGCGTTGCCAGCACGACGCGGGCAGGGTCGGCGTACATGAGACGACCTCTCGGGACCGCATCAACGTTCGTCCTCGGCCTGCTCCTGGCGCTGGTCGCGCCGGTCGCCCCCGTCGCGCACGCCGCACAGCCGGCTGCACCGCACGCCGCGGCCGGGCCGTACGACGACACCTACTACGCCGACGCGATCGGCAAGGAGGGTGAGGCCCTCCGCGACGCGCTGCACACGATCATCAGCGACCAGACGAAGATCTCGTACTCCGCCGTCTGGGACGCGCTCATGCTCACCGACGAGGACCCGGCCAACCCCAGCAACGTCATCGAGGTCTACTCCGGCCGCTCGGTGCCCAAGGGCACCCACGGCGGCGACCCCGACGACTGGAACCGCGAGCACGTCTGGGCCAAGAGCCACGGCGACTTCGGCGAGGCCATCGGACCCGGCACCGACGTCCACCACCTGCGTCCCGAGGACGTGACCGTCAACAGCGCTCGCGGCAACCTCGACTTCGACGAGGGCGGCTCCGCCGTAAGCCAGTGCTCCGGCTGCGCTGCCGACTCCGACTCGTTCGAGCCGCGCGACGCCGTCAAGGGCGACGTGGCCCGGATGATCCTCTACATGGCGATCCGCTACGAGGGTGGCGACGGCTGGCCGGACCTTGAGCCGAACGACGCCGTCGGCAACGGCTCGGCGCCTGCGATGGGCCGGCTGTCCGTCCTTCTGCAGTGGAACGCCCAGGACCCGCCAGACGCGTTCGAGCTGCACCGCAACGACGTGATCTACGAGCAGGTCCAGCACAACCGCAACCCGTTCATCGACCACCCGGAATGGGCCGACTCGATCTTCGGGTGACGGACGTTTCGGTCAGGCGTGCGGCCCGACCTCAACGGTCCAGCCTCACGTTTCCCTCAGCACCTTCCGGATCCGCTCGTCACTGACGGGGTACGCCGTCCCGAGCTGCTGCGCCCACAGCGAGACCCGCAGCTCCTCGAGCATCCAGCGCACCCGCCGCAGCCGCTCCCCGGGCGGTCGGCCCTCGGGCAGCGCGGCCACCTGGTGGAGATAAGACTCCTGCAGCTCGGCGATGCGGTCCATCAGCGCCCGGTCCCGGTTGACCGCGGCCCCGCCCTGGTCGAGCGCGGCGCGGCGCAGCGAGAGCGCCCGGAGGTACGTCGGGTAGCGGCGCAGCTGCTCCGGCCCGGCGTCGGCGACGAACCCGGGGTGCACCAGCCGCTCGAGCTGCGCCTTCATGTCCGCGAGCGCGGGCAGCAGCGTCATCTCCGCGCGACCGCTCAGCACCTTGTCGGCGCCTCGCCAGCCGTCGAGCACCCGGAGCAGCTCGGCCAGCAGGGCCCGGACGCCGGCCGGAGCACCCGCGCGAGCGGTGCCGAGCAGTGCGTCGTACGCCTCCTGCGACCGCACCGGGGGCTCCGCGTCGACCAGCCCCTGCACCACGGCCGCGCGCACGTCGGCCAGCAGCCCCGCGACGGCGCCGTACGGCGTCCCGGCCAGCCCGAGCCGCTCCGCGGTGGACAGGCCGTCGAGCAGCTCCGCGTCCGAGGGGAGCGGTAGCGCGAGCAGCAGCAGCCGCCGCACGCCGAGCCGGTGCCGCGCCGCGGCCTCGTCGGTGGAGCCGAAGACGCCGAGCCCGACCGTCGCTCCCTCGTCGACCAGCGCCGGGAACACCGTGACCCGGTGCCCGGCCCGGGTCAGGGTCGCTGACTCGTCGAGCGTCCCGAACGCCCACGTCGTCTCGCCGCTCCGCGCCAGGCCACTGTCTGCCGCGACCTCCTCCATGGCCTGCTCGAACTGCGGGCGCAGCGGTGCCTTGAGCGCTTCGAGGTCCTTGCCGCGCGCCTGCTCGGTGCCGCCGTCGTCGACCACCCGGTAGGTCGGCTGCAGGTGCGGCGCGATCTTCGACCAGTCCCAGGCCTCCCGCGGCACCACCACGCCCGTGGTGGAGCGGAGCCATCTCTCCAGGGCGTCGAGGAGCGGCTCCTCCCCCGCAGGCACCGCGGCCAGGAACTCCTTGGCCTTGTTGGGCGCCGGCACGAACGAGACCCGCAGGTTCTTCGGCAGCGAGCGGATCAGGCTGGTGACCAGCTCCTCGCGCAGGCCGGGGACGTTCCAGGAGAAGTCGTCGGCCTCGACCCGGTTCAGGGTCGCGACGGGCACGTCGATGGTGAGGCCGTCGTCGGCCGCGCCGGGTTCGAAGTGATAGCTGATCGGGAAGGTCAGCCCCTCGTCGCCGCTGCCCCACTCCTCGGGGTAGTCGTCCTCGGTCACGGCGTCGGCCGCGTCGTGGGTGAGCATCGACGGGTCGAAGGTGAGCAGCTCGGGCCGCTCCCTCCGCTCCTGCTTCCACCACTGGTCGAAGTGCGCGCCGCTCACCACCTCGGCGCCGACCCGCGCGTCGTAGAAGTCGAACAGCGTGTGCTCGTCGACCACGATGTCGCGGCGCCGGGCGCGGTGCTCGAGCTCCTCGGCCTCCTCGAGCAGGCGTCGGTTGGTCTCGAGGAAGCGGTGCCTGCCGGACTCCGACGCAGCCCACTCGCCGTACACGAGGGCGTGCCGGATGAACAGCTCGCGCGACAGCGCGACGTCGACCTTGCCGAAGGCCACCAGCCGCTCGGCGACGAGCGGTACGCCGTAGAGCGTCACGCGCTCGTGGGCCATCACCGAGGCGCGCTTCTTCGACCAGTGCGGCTCGGAGTAGGTCCGCTTCACCAGGTGCGCGCCGAGCTGCTCGGCCCACTCGGGCTTGATCGCGGCGTTCTGCCGGGCCCAGAGGCGCGAGGTCTCGACCAGCTCGCCCGCCATGAGGAACTGCGGGTTCTTCCGGGCCAGCCCGCTGCCCGGGAAGATCGCGAACCTCGCGCCGCGAGCGCCGAGGTACTCGCGCATCGGCCGCCGCCCGCCGACCTTCTCCTTGTCGCGCTCCTCCAGCAGCCCGATGTGCGACAGCAGACCGGCCAGCAGCGACTGGTGGATCCCGTCGGCGTCGGGGGTGTCGGCGGGCGGCCCCAGCTTGATCTCCATCTCCTTGCAGACCTGGCGCAGCTGCGACTCGAAGTCCTGCCACTCGCGGACCCGGAGCCAGTTGAGGAACTCGCGCTTGCACATCCGCCGGAACGCCGACGAGGAGAGCTCGCGCTGCTGCTCCTTCAGGTAGCGCCACAGGTTCAGCCAGGTGAGGAAGTCGCTGCCCTCGGCCTTGAAGCGCGCATGCTGCTGGTCGGCCTGCGCCCGGAGCTCGACCGGACGCTCGCGGGGGTCCTGCAGCGACAGCGCCGCGGCGATCACGATCACCTCGCGGACGCAGCCCCGGTGCTCCGCCTCGAGCACCATTCGCGCCAGCCGTGGGTCGATGGGCAGCCGGGCCAACCGCCGGCCGACCTTGGTGAGCCGGTCGCCGTCCAGGGCGCCCAGCTCCTCCAGCAGCTGGACGCCGGCGGAGATGTTGCGCCGGTCCGGCGGCTCCACGAACGGGAACCGCGCCATGTCGCCCAGCCCCAGCGAGGCCATCTGCAGGATGACGCTGGCCAGGTTGGTCCGCAGGATCTCCGGCTCGGTGAACTCCGGGCGGCCCTCGAAGTCCTCCTCGGAGTAGAGCCGGATGGCGATGCCCGGCCCGAGCCGGCCGCAGCGGCCCGAGCGCTGGTTGGCCGAGGCCTGGCTGATCGCCTCGACGGGCAGCCGCTGCACCTTGGTGCGCACCGAGTAGCGGCTGATCCGCGCGACGCCGGTGTCCACGACGTATCTGATCCCCGGGACCGTCAGTGACGTCTCGGCGACGTTCGTGGCGAGCACGACGCGGCGCCCGGTGTGTGCGGCAAACACCTTGTGCTGCTCGGCGGCCGAGAGCCGCGAGTAGAGCGGCACGATCTCGGTCCGCGGGGTGTCGGCGAGGGCGTCGGCGGTGTCCCGGATCTCCCGCTCGCCGGGGAGGAACACCAGGATGTCGCCCGGCCCCTCGGCACTGAGCTCGCGGACGGCGTCGACGATCGCCTCGGTCTGGTCGCGGACGATCGGCTCGCCCTCGTCGTCGTCCTCGGGCAGCTCCATGAGCGGGCGGTAGCGGACATCGACCGGGTAGGTCCGGCCGGAGACCTCGACGACGGGGGCGTCGAAGTGCTCGGCGAACCGGTCCACGTCGATGGTCGCGCTGGTGATGATCACCTTGAGGTCTGGCCGGCGAGGCAGCAGCCGCTTGAGGTAGCCGAGAAGGAAGTCGATGTTGAGCGACCGCTCGTGCGCCTCGTCGATGATGATCGTGTCGTAGCGGCGCAGCTGCCGGTCACGCTGCAGCTCCGCCAGCAGGATGCCGTCGGTCATCAGCTTGACCCGGCTCTGCTTCGACGTGCGGTCCGTGAACCGGACCTGGTAGCCGACCAGGTCGCCCAGCTCGGTGCCGAGCTCGTCAGCGATCCGCTCGGCGACCGAGCGGGCCGCGATCCGGCGCGGCTGGGTGTGGCCGATGATGCCCCTGCCCCGACCGGGGCCGCGGCCGAGCTCGAGACAGATCTTGGGCAGCTGGGTGGTCTTGCCCGATCCCGTCTCGCCCGCCACGATCACCACTTGGTGGTCGCGGATGGCGGCGGCGATGTCCGCCCGGCGTTCGCTGACCGGGAGCTCTTCGGGGTAGCTGATCCTTAACGAGGTCTCGGTCATGACAGATCCATTGTCCAGTGCGGGTGTCACGGGGAGCGAGGCGATTGCGGTGAGCGACGACAGCGGGTCGGCGGGGCTGTGGGTGGCCGGGATGGTGTGGCTGGTCGTCTACTTGATCTCCTGAACTAATTCCGTCGCCCGGTGTCCGACCCGGTGGCTAGGTTCGGCTCATGATCGACGACCAGCCCGCGCCCACCGGCCGTGAGGCCGACCAGATCGCCGAGCAGTTCGTCGTCGACATGTCTGCGGCCGACCCGATCATGGCGACGTTCGCCGGCATTGCCGGCCACGAGGACCGGTTGCCCGACCTCACCCCGGACGGCTACGCGGCTCGCGAGGAGCTCCTGCGCCGGGCCCGCGACGAGATGCAGCGGGCGGCGCCGTCCGACGACCGCGAGCGGGTGGCACGGAGCTCGTTCCTCGAGCGGGCAGACACCGCGCTCGCGCTCAGCGAGGCGCACCAGCCCCAGTCCCGGATCAACGTCATCGACAGCGCCGTCCACGAGATCCGCGGTGCCTTCGACCTGATGGCGACCGAGACGGCCGATGACTGGGCCGCGATCTCGGCCCGGATGGGCGCGGTGCCGCAGGCGCTGGCCGACTACCGCGCCACCCTGCTCCTCGAGGCCGACCACGGCCACGTCAGCCCGCGCCGCCAGATGCTGGAGGCGGCCGGCCAGATCCACGCCTGGACCGGCCGGACCGGGAGCGCAGGCGACGTGTTCGTCCAGCAGGTCGCGCAGGCGGGCCACGTCCCCGCGTCGCTGGAGTCCGACCTGGCCCGCAACGCCGTGCTGGCCAGCACCGCCTACGCCGAGTTCGCGACGTTCCTGGAGCAGGAGCTGGCCCCGCGCGGACGCGACAAGGAGGCGGTCGGCCGCGAGCAGTACGCCCGCGACTCCCGCTACTTCCTCGGCACCGAGATCGACCTCGACGAGACCTACGCGTGGGGCTGGGAGGAGCTGCACCGCATCGAGAGCGAGATGCTCCAGATCTCGGCGACGATCGCGGGCGACGGCGCGACCATCGCCGACGCCGTGGCCCACATCGAGAGCGACCCGGAGCGCCGGATCGACGGCGCGGACAACTTCCGCGGCTGGATGCAGGAGCTGGCCGACCGGACCCTCGCGGACATGGCCGACACCCACTTCGACATCCCCGAGCCGATCCGCCGGATCGAGTGCCGGATCGCGCCCACCCAGGACGGCGGCATCTACTACACGCCGCCCTCGGAGGACTTCACCCGGCCCGGCCGGATGTGGTGGTCGATCCCCGACGGCGTCACGACGTTCCACCCGTGGCGCGAGGTGACCACCGTCTACCACGAGGGCGTCCCGGGTCATCACCTCCAGTGCGCGCAGACCGCCTACCGCAAGGACGTCCTCAACCGCTGGCAGCGCAGCCTGTGCTGGGTCTCCGGCCACGGCGAGGGCTGGGCCCTCTACGCCGAGCGGCTGATGGACGAGCTCGGCTACCTCGAGGACCCCGCCGACAAGCTCGGGATGCTCGACGGGCAGGGGTTCCGCGCGGCCCGGGTCGTGGTCGACATCGGCATGCACCTCGAGCTCGAGATCCCGCGCGACAACCCGTTCGGCTTCCACCCCGGCGAGCGCTGGACCGGCGAGCTCGGGCTGGAGTTCATGCGCCAGCACGCCCGGATGGACGACGCCAACATCGTCTTCGAGGTCAACCGCTACCTCGGCTGGCCCGCCCAGGCGCCGTCCTACAAGGTCGGCGAGCGCATCTGGCTCCAGGCCCGCGACGAGGTGAAGGCTCGCCAGGGCACCGACTTCGACCTCAAGGCGTTCCACCGCGCTGCGCTCGACCTCGGCTCGCTGGGTCTCGACCCGATGCGCGAGGCCCTCGCGAGACTCTGAGCCGGCTCGCTGGAGCGATCAGCTGCCGGGCTGCCAGGCCGGCTGGGTGATGAACTCGTAGGCCCGCTTCTTCGGGAACTTCCGGTCCGAGGAGTAGACCCGGACGCCGTAGGCGTCGCCGTCGTACTGGACGAGCCAGCCGCCGCCGGCCTTCTTCTTCAGGCGCGCGACGTGCACCGTGGTGCCGGTCGCGTCCACGGTGACCTGCGAGCACGAGCGGTACGTCGTCAGGCAGGTGAACGTTCCTCGGCTGTAGATCGGCATGACCGTCCACGCCAGGGTGCCGCCGGCCTCGGTGCCGACCCACTCGCCGCGGACCCAGGGCGACCGGTCGATGCCGCTCTGGTCGAACGTCTCGCCGGGCTTCACCAGCGCCGCCACGCCCGCGGCCGCGAACGCGTCCACGTCGATCGTGGGTGGAGCGACCGGCGCAACGCCCGGCAGGATCAGCCGTTCGTCAGCCGCCGCCGCGACCAGGTCGTCCTCCCTGCTGTCCAGGTCGCGGGAGCCGAGCCGGTCGACGCCGTACGTCGGGTCGACGGTGAGCACCACGACCTGACCGCCGGCATGCTCGACCGCGAGCTGCAGGACGCCGTCGTGCTCGGCGAACTCGGAGACGCTGTCGGGGCCGGCGTGGCAGACCCAGTCGGAGTACGACGCGCCGCAGTCCCAGTCGACCTGGTCCCACCCGCTCGCGACGGCGAGCTGGACGCCGGACCGCGAGCCGCCGTCCTCCCAGCGGTAGGTGGACCCCAGCGCGTAGAGCCTGCCGTTGGCGGTCTTCGTCTCCTTGGAGTCGATTTTGCGGTCGTAGGGCTGCAGGTGGAGGCGGCTGGGGTCGAGGTGCTCGGCCAGCACGTCGTTGTAGTAGCGCAGCACCCGGTGCACCCGGACCTTGTTGGTCTGGGTCGGCGGCACCGTGGGGGTCACGGTAGGCGTCGCGGTGGGGGTCGACGTGGGCGTCGAGTTGTCGGTCTCGGTCGGTGTCGAGGTGGGCGAGTCGGTCGGCGTCGTGCTCGGGGTCACCGTCGAGCTCGGCGCCTCGGTCGGCTCGGAGCCGTGGGTGCTGGGCTGGTCATGGGGCCCACTGATGGTGCCGTCGTGCGTGCTGCCGCCGGTGGCCGTGTCGTTCGTGCCGTTCTTCGACGGGGCCTCTCCGCCGTCCGTGTGCTGGCTGCTGGGGCCGCCCGGCAGGGCGGCGATGCCCCGGTTTGATCCTGTGCCCTCCGGTCGCCCGCTGTCCGACGCGTCGTCGTCTCCGGGGTCGGTGGCCGGTGAGCTCTTCGGCGTCGCGTCCGAGCTGCTCGGTGGCCGGCTGACCTCCGGGATCTCGGTCGCGTTCGGGTCACCGGCGGTGAGGCTGGTGACGCCGAGCACGAAGGCCAGGGTCCCGGTGGTCGCACCGGCCATCGCGACGCGCATCCGGAACAGCCGGCGGCGGCCGCGGCGTACGTCGTCCTCGGTGGGCACGACCGGGACGCTGACCCCGCGGGCCAGGCCGTGCAGCTTCCCCTCCAAATACTGCTCAGCGAGGAAGCGGTCGGCGGGGTCGGTCATTGCCGTCCTCCTCGGTGGGTGGTGGTGGTCATGAGCGCCGCCCGGAGCGTCGCCAGGGCGGCGGAGGTCTGGCTCTTCACGGTGCCGGGGGTCACTCCGAGGTCGGCGGCCGTCTCCTCGACGGACAGGCCCCAGTAGTGGCGGAGCACGACCACGCGGCGCTGCTTGGGGCCGAGATCCTTCAGCGCGGCCCACAGGGCGTCGGAGTCCTCGGGGGCGATGCCGGGTGGCGCGGCCCGGTCGAGCCGCTCGTCCTCCGTGGGTGACTCGCGGCGCCAGGGGCGGCGCCTCTCGTCCAGATGGCTGTTGATGATCACCCGGCGGACATAGGCGTCCACCGAGTCGGCCCGGGAGGCGCGGGGCCAGGCGACGTAGAGCTTTGCGAGCGCGGTTTGCACGATGTCCTCGGCGCGGTGCGGATCACCGCACAGCAGGTAGGCGGTGCGGAAGAGGTGCGCGCGGCGCCCGGCGACGTACGCCGTGAAGCCGTCGTCCCTTGTGCCGCCCAAATGCCTGCTCCCCAAGCCGATCAAGCAGTTCCGGTGAACGAAGTCGTTCTACCCCCTCTGACGGGGTGGAACCCGGATCGGTTGGCCGGAGAGCAAGAATAAGTCAGGAGTCCTGGTTGGGGGACTGCGACGACTGCGGCAGCTGCGGTGCCTGACCACCAGGACCCAGCTGGCCCGGACGCTGCGGGAAGCCGCCGGGACCGCCTTGGCCACCGGGACCACCCTGGAACCCGCCGCCCGGCCCGAATCGGCCCATCCGGCCGTCTCCGCCGTCGCCGTCCGTGGCAGCGTGGATACCGAAGCCGCTCAGGCCACCCAGGACCACCCCGGCCAGGGCGACCGCCACGACCGACCTGAGTCCGAAGAGGCGGTCGCGCAGCCGGGTTCCCGCAGCTGCCGGGGCCGGGGGTGGGGGCGGCTCCGGCGTGGGCTGCTCAGCGGTGGGCTCGGTGTCGCTCATGACGCCGCATCCTGTCCCGGCAGGCTGTGCGGGGCCTGTGCGTGGGATCTGAGGTCTCTAGTCCTCGTCCAGCCTCCTCACAGGAAACGCACAGACACCGCGAGCAGAGTGAGGTCATGAGCTCAGCCCCCACCGCCGACCTGACCCGCGCCGACGGCTCACCGCTGCGCGTCCTCGTCGTGGACGACGAGGTGAACATCGCGGAGCTGATCTCGATGGCGCTGCGCTACGAGGGCTGGCAGGTGCAGATGGCGCACACCGGGAGCTCCGCCGTCAACGCGGCCCGCGAGCAGGGCCCCGACGCCGTCGTGCTCGACATGATGCTGCCCGACATCGACGGCCTCGAGGTGCTGCGCCGGATGCGGACCTCGCTGCCCGACGTACCGGTCGTGTTCCTCACCGCCCGCGACGCGGTCGAGGACCGGATCGCGGGGCTGACCGCGGGTGGGGACGACTACGTGACCAAGCCGTTCTCGCTCGAGGAGCTGGTGGCCCGCCTGCGTGGGCTGATGCGCCGCTCCGGAGCCCGGCGCGCCGCGACGACCGCGGTCCTCGTGGTCGGCGACCTCGAGCTCGACGAGGACAGCCACGAGGTCACCCGGGCGGGCGAGCAGATCGCGCTGACCGCCACCGAGTTCGAGCTGTTGCGCTACCTCATGCGCAACCCGAAGCGGGTGCTGAGCAAGGCCCAGATCCTCGACCGGGTGTGGAACTACGACTTCGGAGGGCAGGCGAACGTCGTCGAGCTCTACATCTCCTACCTGCGCAAGAAGGTCGACGCCGGCCGCGAGCCGATGATCCACACCATGCGCGGCGCCGGCTACGT
Source organism: uncultured Actinomycetota bacterium (assembly GCA_963798045.1). Lineage (GTDB taxonomy): Bacteria > Actinomycetota > Actinomycetes > Propionibacteriales > Nocardioidaceae > Nocardioides. The sequence goes on along the minus strand of CAWCSB010000022.1, from coordinate 93,836 downwards.
GCTCAAGCCGGCCTCCTGAGCCGATGCGCAACCGATTCGCGTCCCTGACCTCCCGGCTGGTCCTCACCGCGGTCGCGCTGGTGGTCCTCGTCGCCGTGCTGATCGGCGTCGCCGCGACCGCGGCCCTGAACGCCCAGCTCACCCACCAGCTCGACGACGACCTGCACGCCATCTCCGGTGTCCGTCGCGGTCCCATAGGCGACCGGCACGGCGCGCCACCCGGCGCCGAGGGCGAGGGATTCGGTCCGCAGGGAGGCCCGCGGGCCCTGCACGCGACCATCTCCGCGACCGGCAGCAGCGGCAGCCTGTTCAACGGGCGCAACGACTATCCCGACCTGTCGGACGACGTCCTCGACGCCCTCAGCGACGTACCGGTCGACGAGGAGGTGCACGAGGTCGACCTCCCCGGGCTCGGCACCTACCGGGTGATCGCGGTGGACGGCTCCCTCGGCACCGAGGTGACCGGGCTGCCCACCGACCAGGTCGACGAGGCCATCACCTCGCTGATTGGCTGGGAGGCCCTGCTGATCGCACTGGGCGCCCTCCTCGCGGCCGGCGGCGGCCTGCTGCTGGTACGCCGCCAGCTCCGGCCACTGCGGGAGGTGGCGGACACCGCCCACGCCGTCGCCGCGCTGCCGCTGGCCGAGGGCGACATCGACCTCACCGAGCGGGTGCCCGACCACCTCACCGACGAGCGCACCGAGGTCGGCCAGGTGGGCGCCGCGCTCAACACCCTGCTGGCCCACGTGGAGACCTCGCTCGAGGCCCGGCACCGCAGCGAGCAGCAGGTCCGGCAGTTCGTCGCGGATGCCTCGCACGAGCTGCGCACGCCACTGACCACCATCGCCGGCTATGCCGAGCTGGCCCGCCGCCGCCCAGACGACGACGACAACGTCCGCGCCGCCCTCGGCAAGGTCGAGGAGGAGTCCGCACGGATGACCTCCCTGGTCGAGGACATGCTGCTGCTGGCCCGGCTGGACGACGGCCGCCCGCTCAACCGCGAGCCGGTGGACCTGACCCGGCTGCTGGTCGAGGCGGTCGACGACGCCCGGGTGGTCGGGCCGGCCCACCGGTGGCGGCTGGAGCTGCCCGAACCCGCAGACGGCGCAGCACCCCAGCCCGTCGAGGTCACGGGGGACGAGCGGCGGCTGCACCAGGTGATCACCAACCTGCTCACCAACGCCCGCAAGCACACCCCGGCCGGGACCACGGTCACGGTGACGGTCCGGGCGGACGGGTTCGACGTGCACGACGACGGGCCGGGGTTCCCCGCGGACTTCGTGGACCACGCGTTCGAGCGGTTCGCGCGGGTCGACCAGTCCCGCGAGCGCAGTGCCGACCAGGGCGGCGGGGCCGGGCTCGGACTCTCCCTCGTGGAGGCGATCGTGCGCTCCCACGACGGCACGGTCACGCTGGACAGCGCGCCGGCTGGCACGACCATCGCCGTGCGGCTACGCTGACGACGTACCCAGATTGTCTGACAATCTTCACACGCACGGAGGAGGCGAACCGATGACTGCCACCCAGAACCCCACTCACGCGTCCAGCATGGGACGGAGCGAGTTCGAGCGGGCCGAGGCGCGGACCGCGCACAACTACCACCCGCTGCCGGTGGTGGTCGCGCACGCCGAGGGCGCGTGGATGACCGACGTCGACGGCGGTCGCTACCTCGACCTGCTGGCCGGCTACTCCGCGCTCAACTTCGGCCACGGCCACCCCGCGCTGCTCGCCGCCGCGCACACCCAGCTCGACCAGCTGACGCTGACCAGCCGCGCGTTCGTGCACGACCGGTTCGCCGACTTCTGTGCCGCGCTCGGCGACCTGTGCGGCAAGGACCTCGTGCTGCCGATGAACACCGGCGCCGAGGCCGTCGAGACCGCGATCAAGGTCTCTCGCAAGTGGGGCTACGAGGTCAAGGGTGTCCCCGCCGACCAGGCGAAGATCATCGTCGCCTCGGGCAACTTCCACGGCCGCACCACGACCATCGTCGGCTTCTCCGACGACCCGGAGGCCCGCGACGGCTTCGGCCCGTTCACCCCCGGCTTCGTCACCGTGCCGTACGGCGACCTGGCCGCGATGGAGGCGGCGATCGACGCCCACACCGTCGCGGTGCTCATCGAGCCGATCCAGGGCGAGGGCGGCGTGGTCATCCCGCCGGACGGCTACCTGCGCGGCATCCGCGAGCTCTGCACGGCCAACAACGTGCTCTTCGCCGCCGACGAGATCCAGGCCGGCCTCGGCCGGACCGGCAAGACCTTCGCCTGCGACCACGAGGGCGTGGTCCCCGACATCTACATCCTGGGCAAGGCGCTCGGTGGCGGCATCGTCCCGGTCTCCGCGATCGTGGCCAACCGCGACGTGCTCGGCGTGCTCCGCCCCGGCCAGCACGGCAGCACCTTCGGCGGCAACCCGCTCGCCTGCGCCGTGGGCCTCACCGTGGTCGAGATGCTGAGCACCGGCGACCACCAGGCCCGCGCCACCGAGCTCGGCGTGCTGCTGCGCGAGCGGCTCGACAGCATGATCGGCAACGGCGTGGTCGGCGTCCGCACCCGCGGCCTGTGGGCCGGCGTCGACGTCGACCCGGGCGTCGGCACCGGCCGGATGGTCTGCGAGGCGCTGATGGCCCGCGGTGTGCTGGCCAAGGACACCCATGGCTCCACGATCCGGCTCGCGCCCCCGCTGGTCATCTCCCCCGAGGACCTCATGTGGGGCCTCGACCAGCTCGAGGCCGTCGTCTCGTCTGCCTAGCCGATCAGGGCGGGCAGGGAGCCGCCGATGATCTCGAGCAGCTCTTCCTTCGTGACGCCAGTCCTGCCCTCACGCTGGTCGGTGCCCCAGGCGATGACGAGCTCCTCGGTCATCGCGGACCAGCCGCGGACGACCAGGCGGTTGTGCGGGGTGTCGGCGATCAGCACGCCCTCGGGGTCCCCGGAAAGATCCTGCTCGGTGAAGATCCGCTCGGACAGGACGCCGCGAACCTCGTCGTAGATCGCGCGCAGCGCCTCGTTGCCGCCGGCGGCGCCCTTGAGCAGCGAGACGTAGCCCTCGAAGTTGGCCAGCACGTAGTCGACGTACGCCGCCAGCGAGACCTGGAGCCGGTCCAGCGGGTCGCCGTCGGCGGGCGGGGCCGTCTGGGCGATCAGGTCGTCGGCCGCGCGGCGCACCACCGCTTCGTGGAAGACGTGCTTGTTGCCGAAGTAGTGGTAGAGCAGACCGCGGGAGATGCCGGCCTCCTCGGCCAGCAGGTCGATCGAGAGCTCGTCGAGGGAGCGATGTGGCCAGCAGCCGGACCCCGAGGTCCAGGAGCTGGCTGCGGCGCTCGTCCGGCGCCAGCCGGGAGCGTGTGGTCGCGGTCACGGTGCACAGTCTATTGACACTTGTTCAATAGCGCCAATACCGTCGGGACATGAGCACCCCCCACCACGTCGACCACGTCATCGTCGGCGCCGGCTTCGGCGGACTCTGTGCCGCCATCAAGCTCCAGGAGGACGGCGAGACCGACTTCGTGGTGCTCGAGAAGGGCGCGGACGTCGGTGGCACCTGGCGGGACAACACCTACCCCGGGGCCACGTGCGACGTGCCGAGCCAGCTCTACTCGTTCTCGTTCGCCGGCTACGACTGGCCGAGCTCCTACTCCCCGCAGCCGGACATCCAGGCGTACATCAAGACGGTCGCCGACGAGTCCGGGACGCTCGACCGGTTCGTCTTCGACACCCTGGTCGAGGATGCTGCCTGGGACGACGAGTCCCAGCGCTGGACGGTCCGGACCAGCAACGGCACCTGGGTCTCGCGGACGCTCGTCGTCGCTGCCGGTGGGCTCTCTGCGCCCAAGCTCCCCGAGATCGAGGGCCTCGAGACCTTCCAGGGCGAGGTCTTCCACTCCGCGCGCTGGAACCATGACGCCGACCTGGCCGGCAAGCGGGTGGCGGTGATCGGCACCGGCGCCTCGGCGATCCAGATCGTGCCCGAGCTGCAGAAGACCCTGCAGGACACCGGCGGCCACCTCGACGTCTACCAGCGCACCGCCCCGTGGGTCATCCCACGCAACGACCGGCCCTACGGACGGCTCGAGCGGGCCGCGCTGCGCCGGGTGCCCGGCCTGCGGAAGCTCTACCGCACCGGCCTCTACTGGGCCCACGAGGCCTACGTGCCGGCGTTCACCATCGACCCGAGGATCGCGGCACCGGCCCGGAAGGTGGCCCTGAAGAACATCGAGAAGGGCATCAAGGACCCTGAGCTGCGCAAGAGGGTCACGCCGCACTTCGCGTTCGGCTGCAAGCGGGTGCTGCGCTCCAACACCTACTATCCGGCGCTCGACGCCGACAACACCGAGCTGGTCACCGACCCGATCGCCAAGATCACGGGCAACGCGATCGTCACTGCGGACGGCGTCGAGCGCGAGATCGACGTGCTGGTCGTGGCGACCGGCTTCTACACGACCGAGCTGCCGGTCACCGAGCACGTCACCGGTCGCACCGGCCGGACGCTGGCCGACCGCTGGCGGGAGACCGGCATGGCGGCGTACAAGGGCACCACGATCCCGGAGTTCCCGAACCTGTTCCTGCTCGTGGGGCCGAACACCGGCCAGGGCCACACCAGCATGATCTTCATCATCGAGTCCCAGGTCGCCTACCTGCGCGACGCGCTGCGCCGGATGCGCAGCGAGGGGCTGGCCAGCCTGGAGCCGTCCCAGGACGTCACCGACCGCTGGAACCGCAGCCTGCAGAAGCGGATGGGCCGCACCGTGTGGACCACTGGCGGCTGCCAGAGCTGGTACCTCGACTCCCACGGCCGCAACACCACTCTGTGGCCCCGGTCCACGGTGGACTTCCGGCGGCGGCTGGCGTCGTTCGACGCCGAGGCCTACGAGGAGGTGCCCGCATGAAGACGCTGAACGACAAGGTCGTCGTGATCACCGGCGCCGGCTCCGGCATCGGCAGCGCGCTCGCCCTCAACCTGTCCAGGCGCGGCTCCCTGCTGGCGCTGTCCGACGTCGACGAGGCCGGTCTCGCCGAGACCGTCGCGCAGGCCACCAGGGCCGGTGCGCTTCGCGTGCGCAGCGACCGGCTCGACGTGGCCGACCGCGACGCCTTCGGCCGCTACGCGCTCGACGTCGTCCAGGACTTCGGTCGGGTCAACGTCATCATCAACAACGCCGGCGTCGCGCTGGCCGGCGACTTCACCGACCTCGAGTACAACGACATCGACTGGATCATCGGGGTCAACTTCTGGGGCGTCGTGCACGGCACCAAGGAGTTCCTGCCGCACCTGATCGCCTCCGGCGACGGCCATGTCGTGAACCTCTCCTCGCTGTTCGGGCTGGTCTCGATGCCCGGCCAGTCGATGTACAACGCGACCAAGTACGCCGTCCGCGGCATGACCGAGGCGCTGCGCGAGGAGATGCTCATCGCCGGCCACCGGGTCGGGGTGACCGCCGTACACCCCGGCGGCATCAAGACCGCGATCGCGCGCAACGCCCGGGTCTCGGCCAAGGAGAGCAAGGAGCAGACCGCCCACCTCTTCGACGAGAAGCTCGCCCGGATGACCCCCGAGCGGGCGGCGGAGATCATCGTCCACGGCATCCTCAAGAACCGCGCGCGGGTCCTCGTCGGCATCGATGCCCACGCCCTCCACCACTTCGCCAAGCTGCTCGGCTCGCGCTACCAGGACGTCGTGGCCAGGACCTCCAAGCGGGTGCTTCCGGACAAGGCCACCGTCGTCTGACGCTGCGTTCTGGGGTAGAACCGTCGCGTGGCTCTGTCCCCGGGTGACTCCGTACGCCTCGAGATGACGAAGTGGGGCGACCGGCCGCACTGGGAGATGGACGCGGTCTACCTCGGCGCCGACGCGGCGGGTGACTGGATCGGCTTCCGGGTCGGCACGGTCATGTCCCGGCCCGGGATGTCGATCACGACCAGCAACGAGCAGGTGGGCCTGGTCCCCTCGGCCGGGACCGCGGTCGGCCAGGCATGGCTGGCCACGTTCCACGGGCCGGGCGGGATCGTCTGGACCTACGTCGACATGACGACCGTGCCGCAGTGGGCCGGCCGGACCATCCGCGCGGTCGACCTGGACCTCGACGTCGTCGAGGGGCTGGACCGGAAGGTGTTCGTCGACGACCAGGACGAGTTCGACGAGCACCGCGTCGAGTTCGCCTACCCGCGCGAGGTCGTCGACCTGGCCATGGCGACGCGCGACATCGTGCTCACCGCCGTACGCGACAAGCACCCGCCGTTCGACGGTTCGGCCGAGCCGTGGTTCGAGGTCCTGCGCCGAGTGGTTGCGTGAGCGACTGGGCCGACTTCCGGCTGGAGGTGTTCGGGCTGCTGGGCGACAGCGCCGGCTCCGAGGGTTGGGCCGAGGTCGCGAAGCGGCTGGCCGCCGCTGTGCCCCGCACCTTGTGACAGCCTGAGCGAGTGCGCATCGACTTCCACGCCTCGGCCGAGCCGACGCTCGGCGTGGAGTGGGAGCTCGCGCTGGTCGACCGACGTACGCGCGACCTCCGCAACGAGGCCGCCCACCTCTTCGCCCGGGCCAAGGCCCGGCTCCCCGACCCCGGCCGGCTGCACAAGGAGCTGCTCAAGAACACCGTCGAGGTCGTCACCGGCGTGTGCAAGGACGTCGGCGAGGCGATGGCCGACCTGCGCCGGACCCTCGAGGTCGTCGTCCCGGTCGGGGACGAGCTCGGGCTCGACCTGTTCGGCGGGGGCACCCACCCGTTCGCGTCGTGGACGGTGCAGCAGCTGACCGAGGGGCACCGCTACGAGGAGCTGATCAACCGCACCCAGTGGTGGGGCCGGCAGATGCTGATCTGGGGCGTGCACGTGCACGTGGGGATGCCGGAGCGGTCGCGGGTGATGCCGGTGCTGTCGTCGCTGCTGAACCAGTACCCGCACCTCCAGGCGCTGTCGGCGTCCTCGCCGATCTGGGCGGGGGTCGACACCGGGTACGCCTCGAACCGCGCGCTGATGTTCCAGCAGCTGCCGACGGCCGGGCTGCCGTTCCAGTTCACGACCTGGGAGGAGTTCGAGGCGTACGTCGGCGACGCCCTGGTCACCGGCGTGATCGACGAGCTCACCGAGGTCCGCTGGGACGTCCGACCGGCCCCGCACCTGGGCACGCTGGAGAACCGGGTCTGCGACGGCGTCTCCACGTTCGCCGACCTCGCCGCCCTGGTCGCGCTGATGCACTGCCTGGTCGTCGACCTCGACACCCGGCTGGCCGCGGGCGAGGAGCTGCCGGTGCTGCCGCCGTGGCACGTGCAGGAGAACAAGTGGCGCGCCGCCCGCTACGGGCTGGAGGCGATCATCATCCTCGACGCCGAGTCGAACGAGGCGCTGCTCACCGACGACCTGAAGCTCCTCGTCGGCCGCCTCGCGCCGGTGGCCGAACGCCTCGGCTGCTCGGACGAGCTCGCGTCGGTCCTGGACATCCCCGGTCGCGGGGCGTCGTACCAGCGACAGCGGGCGGTGGCCGCCGCCACCGACGGCGACCTGGTCGCGGTCGTGGACTCGGTGGTGCAGGAGCTCCGCTCGGAGCTGAAGTGAGCGCCGACCAGCTCACCTCGGAGCGGCTGCGCCTGGAACCCCTCACGGTCGACCACGCCGCCGCCATGGTCGCCGTCCTGGCCGACCCGTCGATCTACGAGTTCACCGGCGGTTCGCCACCCACGCTGCCCGAGCTGTCCGCGCGCTACGCCCGCCAGTCCGCGGGCCGCTCACCGGACGGGTCCGAGCACTGGCTCAACTGGGTCGTCGTCCTCGATGACGGAAGCGACGAACCGATCGGCTACGTCCAGGCCACGGTCGTGGGCACGGAGGCCGAGATCGCCTGGGTGTTGTCACCCGCCCACCAGGGCCGCGGCCTGGCGACCGAGGCCGCGACTGCGATGGTGGAGTGGCTGGCCTCGGCCGGCATCACCTGCCTCGTCGCCCACGTCCACCCCGACCACGCGGCCTCGGCCCGCGTCGCCGAGCGGCTCGGCCTGCGGCGTACGGACGTCGTCGAGGACGGCGAGATCCGCTGGGTCCGCGACTTCCATGCCGACTGGCAGGAGTGGCGCGACGCCCGGGAGGAGCGGCTCCGGGACCCGCACGGGTGGCTGTCGATCACGGCGATCCACTGGCTGACGTCCACGCCGCAGCGCTTCGACGACGTCCCTGGGGAGTGGTCCGGCGACGAGAGCGGGGCCGTCGTCACGCTCGCTCCGGGCGAGACCCTCGGCGGCGAGGACGGCGCCACGCTGGCAGGAGGAGTGCACCGGTTGGGGCCCCTCGACGACGTCGGGCTGAGGCTGACCTTCGGCGACGCCGTTGCCCAGGTGGCCGAGCGCGACGGCCGCCCGATCGTGCGCCCCCGCCATCCCGACTCCCCGAACCTGCGGGCCTACCGCGGCACGCCCTGCTATCCCGCGAACCCCGCCTGGGTCCTGCCCGGCCGCTTCGAGCCCTACGCCCAGCCGCTTGACCAGCCGGACGGGGACGCGGTCGGTGAGGTCGTCTTCGAGCACGGCGGCACCGAGCATCGGCTGGTCGCCTGGGGCGAGGACGACGGGAGCCTGTGGATCCTGTTCCGCGACGCCACGTCGGGCGTCACGACGTACGCCGCCCTTCGTCAGCTCGTGGTCGCGGCCCCGTCCGCCGACGGGACCGTGCGCATCGACTTCAACCGGGCGTTCAACATGCCCTGTGCCTACACCGAGTTCGCCACCTGCCCGCTGGCCCCGACCGCAAACACGCTGACGTTCGCGGTCGAGGCCGGCGAGCAGATCCCGGCGATGGGCTGACTCAGGCCACGTCCCGCCGGTTGACCAGCCAAGCGGCAAGCACCGGGGTGAGCAGCAGGTAGCCGACCAGCAACATCGTCGCCTGGCCACCGCCGAGCGTGTCGAGCACGCCGGGCGTCGGGTCGGGCCCGCCGGCGCCGACGATCGAGCCGACCAGCGAGCCGCCACCGGTGCCGGGCAGGATCTTGGTGAAGGCCTCGACCGGGCCGAGGAGCTCGCCGACGCCGCGCAGCAGGTTCTCGACGACCAGCGTCCAGACCAGCCCGAGCCCGACCGACAGCGCCGGACCCCGCGCGAGGGTGCCGAGCAGGAAGCCGACCAGCGCCCACAGCTCCATGACCAGGAACCCGGCCCCGAGCGAGACCCCCAGGTCGCCGATCGCGGGCCACACGACGTGCTGTGACTCGACGGCCGCCACCAGCAGCGCGAGCGCGAAGCACAGCGCGAGGGTCGCGAGCACCGTGGCGACCACGAACGCCGTCAGCGCCGAGAGCGAGCCCACGACCACCGAGTTCCTCGCCGGCCCCTGGGTGAACACGGTCTTCCAGGTCCCCCAGCCGTAGCCGTTGCCGGCCACGAGGGCGCCGAGCACCAGCATCAGCGCTCCGCCGAACATCGGCATGCCCTGGAGCAGCACGTGGTCGACGTTGGCCGGGAGGATCTCGGTGAGGAGGCTGTCCGCGGTCTCGCCCTCGTTGGAGAAGCTGCTGTCCCCGGTCGTGTACGACAGGTAGTTGAACAGGTAGCCGAACATCGCGGTCATGGCCATCCAGGCCCCGATCGTGATCCAGACCGCCGGCCACTTCCGCAGCCGCAGCAGCTCGGCCCTGGTGCTCGCGATCGTGCTCGTCATCGTGCTCACCTTTGCGTTCGTCGTGTTCGTCGTGTCTGTCATCGATGTCCGTCATGGCGTTCATCGGGTCACCTCCAGCTCGTTGCGGGTCATTTCGAAGAAGACCTCCTCGAGGGTTCGTTCGACGCTGCCGACCTCGTGCACCTGCACGCCCCCGGCCACCAGCTCGCGGACCAGCTCGGGTGCACGGTCCGGCGTGAGGTCGACCAGCAACCGGTCGCCGTCCACCTGGACACCGTCGTCGCCGGCCACCGCCATCGCGACCGCAAGGGCCCGGTCGACCGGCTCGCCACGGACCGCGAGCGACGCGCCACCGCGCAGCTCCGACACCGTCGACTCCTTGAGGAGCACGCCGTTGTTGATCACCCCGACGCGGTCGCAGATCGCCTGGACCTCGTCGAGCAGGTGACTGGACAGCAGCACGGTCTGGCCGCCCCGCGCCAGGTCGACGATCAGGCGCCGCATGTCGACCATCCCGGCGGGGTCGAGGCCGTTGGTCGGCTCGTCGAGCACCACCAGGTCGGGGTCGCCCATCAGCGCCGAGGCCACGCCCAGCCGCTGCTTCATGCCCAGCGAGTACGACTTGAACTTGTCGTCGCCGCGCGAGCCGAGGTCCACCCGCTCCAGCGCCTTGTCGGCGACGGAGTCGGACAGGCCGCGGTAGCGCGCCATCACCCGCAGGTTGTCGCGCCCGCTGAGGTAGGGGTAGAAGCCCGGCCCCTCGATCAGGGCACCTATCCGGGCGTTGACCTCCGCGGTGCCGGCCTGCTTCCCGAGGACGGTGGCCGAGCCGGAGGTCGGCCGGATCAGTCCGAGGATCATCCGCAGCGTGGTGGTCTTGCCCGCGCCGTTGGGCCCGAGGAAGCCGTACACCTCGCCACGCCTGACCGTGAGGCTGACCTGGTCGGCGGCCATCCGGTCGCCGTACTTCTTGGTCAGCTCCTTCGTCTGCACGACAGTGCCGTTGTCTTCATGGTTGAGGTTCATGTCCTCCACCCTCGCCACGACTTGCCGGCGCGCCATCCGACGTACGGCGGCTCCTCACTACGCAGATCTGCGTAGGGCCAGTACGCCGCCGAGGGGACGCCCGACGGGGCCTGCCCGGCCTACGCTCGGTCGCGTGAACCCCCACCCGCGAGCCCACTCGCACGACTCGCGCATCGACCTGCTCTGGCTGGTCCCGCTGGCGCTGGTGGCCGTGGTCGGGTCCCGGTTCACGAACGTGCCGGAGGAGCACACCGGCGCGGCCGGCTACGAGTCCTGGCTCGCCGCCGCAGTCGCGGCCGTGGCGGCGGTCGGGTTGCTCGTCTCCCTCCGATGGCCGCTGCGGGGTGCCGTCACGACCTTCGCGGCGGTGACGTCGTTCGTCTTGCTCGATCTTGCGGATGGCCCGATCTACCTGACCCTCGCCGCCGCTGCCTTCCTGACATCGGCTCGAGTGCCGGTCCGGACCTGGGCGTGGACGGTGACCACAGGAGCCCTGGCGGTCTGCGCGGCCCTGGTCGTGCGGGCCGTGGCCGACTTCGACAACGAGCGGTCGCCGTGGCAGGTCGTCGCCGTGTTCGCCGTCACGGCCGCCGGTGCCGCGATCGGCACGCTGACCCGGACCCGGGCGCTCGCGATGGCCGAGCGGGCCCGCGCCGCCGCCACTCGGGAGCAGCTGCACATGGCCCAGGACCTGCACGACGGCGTGGGCCACGGACTGGCGGTGATCGCGATGCAGGCCGGCGTCGGGCTGCACGTCCTGGACCGCGATCCCGCGGCTGCACGAGCTGCGCTCGAGGCGATTCAGGACAGTGCCCGGGAGTCGCTGGACGCGCTGCGGGCCGAGCTGGCCGTGATGGCCGGCGAGCCCGCTCCCCGGCGGCCACGGCACGGCACCGCCGATCTCGACGACCTGGCGGACCGGGTGCGTGCTGCCGGCCTCTCGGTCTCGCTGACGGGGTCGCCGGGCGAGCTCGCCGCGCCGGTCGACGCCGTCGTCTACGGCGTGGTGCAGGAAGGGCTGACCAACGTGCTCCGGCACGCGTCGGCCACCTCGGTCCGGGTCCGCCTGGACCGCTCCCCCGAACGGCTGGCGGTCAGCGTCGAGGACGACGGGCAGGGCACCGACCAGCTGGCGATGCCCGACGAGGGCATGGGACTGCGCGGCATGCGCGAGCGGGTCCGGGCCCTGGGCGGCGACTTCTCGGCCGGGCCCCGCCCTGCCGGCGGGTTCTCGGTGCGCGCGGAGCTGCCGCTGTGAACGACGTGCCTGTGAGCCACGCGCCGATCCGGGTCGCTGTCGTCGACGACCAGGAGCTGGTCCGGATGGGGCTGCGGACCCTGATCGGCTCCGAGGCGGACCTCGAGCTGGTCGGCGAGGCCGCGGACGGCCGCGCGGGGCTCCGCCTGATCCGGTCGACGCGGCCGCAGGTGGTGCTCTGCGACATCCGGATGCCCGACGTCGACGGGCTCGAGCTGCTGCGCGAGGTCACCGCCGACGCCTCCCTGGCCGAGGTGCGGGTGGTCATGCTGACCACCTTCGAGCTGGACGAGTACGTCTTCGAGGCCCTGCGCAACGGCGCCAGCGGGTTCCTGCTGAAGGACACCGACCCCACCGCGCTGCTCGACGCCGTACGTGTCGTCGCCGACGGTGGCTCCCTCCTGGCGCCGAGCGTGACCCGCCGGGTGATCGAGCAGTTCGGGACGACCGCGGGGCGGCGTACCCCTCATCCCCAGCTCGGCCAGCTCACCGAGCGCGAGCGCGAGGTCGTCGCCTGGGTGGCCACCGGTCGGTCCAACCAGGAGATCGCCGAGGTCCTCGTGGTCAGCCCGGACACCGTGCGCACCCACGTGTCGCGGGCCATGGTGAAGCTGCACGCCCGCGACCGGGCCCAGCTGGTCGTGTTCGCGATGGAGTCCGGGCTGACCGCGCCAGGGAACTAGTAGCCGCCCTCGGGCGGCACCATCTCGAACCGCACGCCGAGCAGCCGCACCGGCCGGTCCTGCTCGACTCTCTCCAGCAGGCTCACGGCCGCCTCCGCCAGCCGGTCGGCGTCGTTGGTCGGCTCCGGAAGGGTGAGGCTGCGGCTGACCGTGAAGAACGGCTTGTAGCGGAGCTTCAACCCCACCCGGGCCGCCGGCCGCCCCTCCTTGTCGATGTCCTCCTTGACCTGCCGGGCGAGGGTCCGGACCTCCTCGGCGATCCGGTCCCAGTCCTCGAGGTCCTCCTGGAAGGTCGTCTCCCGCCCGTGCGCCCGCGGCACCCACGGCTCCCCCGTCACCACGCTGTCGCTGACCCCGCGGCCGATGCGGTGGTACCACGGCCCCATCGTCGGCCCCAGCTCCGCCGCCAGCACCTGCGCATCCGACTGGGCGAGCTGGGTGACCGTGTCGATCCCGAGCACCGCGAGCTTCTTCGCCGTCTTGTTGCCGATGCCCCACAGCGCGGTCGTCGGCCGGTCGCCCATCACCTCGAACCAGTTGTCCGCGGTCAGCACATAGCTCCCCCGCGGCTTCCCGAACTCCGTCGCGATCTTCGCCCGCAGCTTGTTGTCACCGATCCCCACCGAGCAGTGCAACCGCGTCTCCTCCAGCACCCGCGCCCGGATGTGCCCCCCAAACGCCACCGGGTCAGAGGGCCCACCCGGGGCCCCCTTCCCCAAGGAGGGTTCGGCGCCCTCCTGCTGCACGGGTGGGAGGCTCCCCTGCCCCGCCTCCTCCACCGGTGTTGCTTCCTCGGCGTCGAGCTCGTCCGCGGCGCCGGCCCAGGGCCGGCCACGGCCGAGCTGGCCGGTGCGACTCGGCGCGTCCTGGTCGCCGGGTCGGGGGCCGGCGGCCAGGAACGCCTCGTCCCAGCCCAGGACGTCGACGACGACCTGGCGGCCGCCCCACTCGAGCGAGCGGAGCGTGCCCATCACCGCGGCCGAGGCCTCGTCGTACGCCTCCCGGTCGACCGGCAGGAACACCGCGTCCGGGCACTTGCGGGCCGCGATCCGCAGCGCCATGCCGGAGCCGACGCCGAACTCCCTCGCTTCGTACGACGCGGTCGACACCACGCCGCGCTTGGTCGGGTCGCCGTCGCCGCCGACGATCACCGGCAGGCCGGCGAGCTCGGGGCGGCGCAGCACCTCGACCGCGGCGATGAACTGGTCGAGGTCGACGTGCAGGACCCAGTGTTCGATCGGGTGCACGTCGTCGGGACCCGCCGGGACGCCCTCACTCATCGCCGACCGAGTCCGGGCCCGGGCTCTGGGTGGACTCCCACCGAGGCGGCGGCGGCAGCGCCTCCGTCGACTCGATCTGGGTCATCCCGGTGAGCAGCAGCAGGTCGACGATGACCGAGCGCAGCTGGCCGAGCACCATCTCCGCGGTCATCTCCTCGGAGCGCTCGACCAGCCCGGACGCCTCGCCGACCAGGATCAGCGCGTCGCGCGCGGAGACCGCCATCCGGTCGGCGCTGAGCTCGTCGGCCACCATGTCGGCGGCGTCCGCGAGGTCGAAGGCCAGCAGCGAGTACGACTTCGGGACGGGCCGGTGGTGGTAGGCGGCCACCGCCGTGTGCCGCACCAGCACCCGGGTGCTGCGCAGCGCGCGGTCGAGCGGCTCGACCAGGTCCGCCATCCGGCGGATGTCGGGACGGTGCCGCACCCGGAACGGCGAGGACGACACCACCGCCATGCCCTCGTCGGCGGCGTCCTGCAGCTCCCGGATCAGGCTGTCCGTCGCGCGGGCGTCTGCCAGCAGCTCGAGGCCACGCTCGGCCACCCCGTCGACCATCACCTTGCCGGCCGCGCGCAGCAACGCGGAGATCTTCCGCACCACGATCGCGGCCCGCTCCCGCGGGCGGCGCAACGCAGCGGCCGGCACCAACGTGGCCGCGACCAGCGCGACGCAGCCGCCCACGAGGGCATCCGCTCCAGCGGACCAGAGCGTCCGACGGCGCCGGGACCAGCGCGGAGATGATGATCGACTGCACCGCGGCCTGGGTGACGAACATCTGACCGCTGGTGATCAGCATGGCGGACGTCATCGCCAGTGCCACCACCAGCGTCAGCTGCCACCAGCCTGAGCCGATCAGGATCGCGAGCAGGTCAGCGAGCAGGACCCCCAGCGCGACGCCCGCGGTGACTTCGGCGACGCGCCGCAGCCGCTGCCCGTACGACGTGCCGAGGCTGACCACCGCGGCGACCGGCGCGAAGAACGGTCGCTCGTGCCCGAGCAGGTCGGCCGCGATCAGCCAGGCGACACCGGCGGCGGCCGCGCACTGGGCGACCTGCCACCGCTTGGCGCTGACCCGAGCGAGGCGGGCCCGCAGCGAGACCCTGCCGCGGTCCCACAGCCGGTCGACCAGGTCCGCCTCGGCCTCCATGTCGGTCGATGCTGCCAGACCGAGGAGACCCGTGACCGACGGCCACGGACGCCGGTCACGGCAGACCCACCGCGCCGGGCGCGAGGGTCGTGGTGGCGGGTGGCGACGCGGCCGCCCAGAGCGCGACGGTGGCCGCGACCCCGGCGACGAGCAGGCCGAGGCTCCGCAGCAACCTGGGCAGTGGGCGAGACAGCTGACGAGACAGATGCACGGGTCCTCCCGAGAGGTGGGGCTGGTTCGGGTCGACGCTAGGGCGCAAGGGCGACGCCCGCGGGGCGAACAGGACGGCCTGTGGACAGAGCCGGGGTCGGGACCGGCTGTGGAGAGCTGGTGGCGGGTGTCGGCCGCGGGTATCGGGCCGACTGGGGTTGTGGCGCCCGTCACCGCGCGGAAGGATCGCAAGCCATCCCTCCCGACCCTGAAGGAGTCCGGTGCCCACACCGATCGATCCGACCTCTGCGGGGTTCCTGCTTGCGGAGAACCGCAACATGCCGATGCACGTGGCCGGGCTGCACCTGTTCGAGAAGCCCGACGACGCCGGGCGGCAGTACGCCCGCCAGATGTTTGAGCAGATGCAGGGTGAGCAGGAGATCTCGCCGCTGTTCCTCAAGCACCCCTACCGATCGCTGCGCACCGGAGCGCAGCTGGTGTGGAAGGTGGACGAGCAGTTCGACATCGAGCACCACGTCCGGCACAGCGCGCTGCCCAAACCCGGCCGGGTCCGCGAGCTGCTCGAGCTCTGCGGCCGGCTGCACAGCACCCGGCTGGCCTGGGAGCGGCCGCTGTGGGAGTCGCACGTCATCGAGGGGCTGCGCGACGGCCGGGTGGCGATGTACCACAAGATCCACCACGCCCTCGTCGACGGCGTCTCGGCGATGCGGCTGCTGCAGAGCGTGATGACCACCGACCCCGACAAGCGCGACATGCCGGCCCCGTGGGGCAGGCAGCAGACGACCCGCGTCAGCAGGGATGCGTCCGACGGCGGCCTGAGCGACGTGCCGATCAGCGCGCTGCGCACCGCCCTCGGCATCACCGCCGAGGCCGCGGGCATGCCGGCGGCGCTCATCAGGACCCTGACCAAGAGCGTGCGCAACGAGACCTCGTCGCTCTCGCTCTACGCGCCCCGGACCATGTTCAACCAGACGATCACGGGCTCGCGCCGGTTCGCGGCCCAGGACTGGCCCATCGAGCGGCTGCGCGGCATCGGCAAGGCCACCGGCACCACGATGAACGACGTCGTGATGGCCATGTGCTCCGGCGCCGTGCGCACCTACCTCAGGGAGCTGGACGCGCTCCCCGAGGCCCCGCTCGTGGCGATGGTCCCGGTGGGCCTCAACGCCAAGCAGTCGCACGTCGCCTCCGGCGAGGGCGGCAACGCCGTCGGCGCGGTGATGGTGCAGCTGGCCACCGACAAGGACGACCCCGCCGACCGGCTCGCGTCGATCCACCGCTCCATGAAGGACGGCAAGGAGGCGCTGTCCTCGATGACCCCGGTGCAGATCGTCGCGATGAGCGCCTTGGGACAGGCGCCGGCGATCCTCACCCCGATGCTCCGGATGCAGGGCATCGTCCGGCCGCCGTACAACCTCATCATCAGCAACGTCCCCGGCCCACGGTCGACGCACTACTGGAACGGCGCCAAGCTGGTCGGCACCTACCCGCTCTCGATCCCGATCAACGGCATGGCCCTCAACATCACCTGCACGTCGTACGACGGCAGCATGATGTTCGGTCTCACCGGCTGCCGCCGCACGGTGCCGCACCTGCAGCGCATGCTCACCCATCTCGACGACGAGGTGGCGGCCCTGGAGAAGGCCGCGGGCATCTGACACGAGGGGCCGTCTGCCCGCCATGCCCCGTCCGGGTAGTAGCGAACGGGCCGACATGAGCGATGCTCGAGACCAGGAGGTCCCCATGACCACAGCACCCGACCCGGAGTCGTCCGGCCCCGCGTCCGCGACCGCGGCCGAGCCCACCACCCCGGCGCAGCCCGGCCCGACGTTCTTCCTCAACCTCGCCACCATCCCCGGCTCGGCCACGGCCAAAGGGTTCGTCGGGCAGATCCCGCTGCTCACCTGGGGCTGGGGTGTCGACTCCTCCGGGTCCGTGCTCGTCGGCGGCGGCGCCGGAACCGGCAAGCCCACCCCCCAGGACGTCGTCCTCCGCGCGCGGACCGGCATGCAGTCACCGAAGATCCTGGCCGCGGTCAACACCGGGAAGCACCTGCAGTCCGCGCTGCTGACCTGCGTCAAACCGGGCAACCGGCCGTTCACGTTCATGACGCTGGCCTTCGAGGACGTCCTCCTCACCGGCTACTACGTCACGCCCGACGCGAACGACGGCGTACCGCTCGATCTGGTGCGCCTGAAGTTCGCCAAGGTCACCCAGAAGTTCTTCACCCAGAATCCGGACGGTACGTCGGGCCAGCCGGTCGTGTCGTCGTTCGACTACAAGACCAACACCGCCGGCCCGTGAGCGCGCCTCACAGCCGGTAGACCCGGGTCAGCTCACGGTCTTTCGTCGAGCCCGCCACCGTGTCTCGCCGCGACCGCGCGCAGCCGCGCGCGGGTGATGTCGGCGACGGTCGCGAGGCCGGCGTTGCGGGCGTTGGACCCGGCCCGGGTCGGCTCGGCGGAGTTGACGCTCACACAGCGCCGCGTCCCGCCGTCCTCGGCATTGGCGAGCGCGACCGCGTGCCCCGTCGTGCCGCTCCCCGCGAAGAAGTCCAGCACCAGCACGTCGTCCGGCATCGTCGACAGGATCCGCCGGACCAGCCCGGTCGGCTTGGGCGACTCGAAGACGTGGCCGACGATCTCCTTCAGCTCCGCGACCGCGGTGTCGGTCGACCCGACCTCCTCGGCCAGCCAGATCGTCCGCAGCTTCTTGCGCCGCCCGCCCGGAGTGTCCGGGTGCAGCCAGTCCTTCTGGAAGACGTCGACCCGCTCGCCGTTCCTCCCCTTGATCAGGCGGCAGACCAGGTCGCTGCCGCGCTCGTCGATCAGCGGGGCGCTCCACCGCCACACCGCCGGCGTGCCGTCGCCGAACACCGGCGCGATCTCGTGGCCGCCCTCGAACGGCCGGGTCCGCACCAGGCCGCTGTCCGGGTCGCCGTAGACCGGGAAGTGCAGGGTCCGTGCCGTCACCGGGTTGAACTTCTTGTTGGTGTTGCGCAGCGGCAGGTGGCGATACCGCCGTCCCTCCCCGTCGACCAGCGGGAAGTCGCTCGCCACCACGGTGTCGGTGCTGCTCGCATCGAGGACCGTCTGCCGGGCGTCCCGCGCGTAGACCAGCAGGTACTCGTGGCTCGTCGCGAACCCCTTCCCCAGCTGCCGCCCCTTGGGGTTGAGGTTCACCACGACCTGGGCCAGGAAGTTGGCCTCTCCGAACACCTCGTCCATCAGCAGCCGCAGGTACGCCGCCTCGTTGTCGTCGATGCTCACGAAGATCGCGCCCCGGTCCGCCAGCACTTCGTGGGCAGCCCCGAGCCGCGGCCGCATCATCGCCACCCACGCGTCGTGCCGGCTGCCCCCCTGCTCGCCGCGGATGTCGTCGCGGTAGGCGAAGTCGTTGCCGGTGTTGTACGGCGGGTCGATGTAGACGAGGTCGACCTTCCCGAACTCCGCCTCCAGCGTCGGGAGCACGTCGAGGTTGTCGCCCTCGATGAACGTGTTCCACGCCGGGTCGGCCACGCGCCGACCCTAGTCGCGGTCGTACCCCACGAGCGTCGGCGTGGCCGTGAGCACCTGTAGGTCGACCGGCGCACCGGGGATCGTCACCGAGCCCGGGACGTCCTGCCACCCGCCGCCGTTGACCCGGAACGCCGCGACGTAGGTCGTGTCGACGCTCGGCGCGACCTTGCCCTTCTTTGTGTAGCGGTGGGTCACGACGAGATCGGGGTACGGCGCGCCGGGTTCGTTCGTCGTTAGTGACTCGCCGTCACCGAACTGCCAGGTGAACTCGCTCGGCACGATGTGGAGGTCCACGCGCTGGCCGAGAAGCGTCACGGTCGCGATCGAACGGCCCGGGTGCGGTGAAGAAGTTCGTGTCGAAGTTGACCAGTGTCCGGCCATTCGCCGGTTGGACCTCAAGCACGCTGGGCGGCACGGGATAGCAGCCTCGAACGCGGCCGCAACCATTCCTGGCGTGACCTCCGTCGGTGCGTCGTCGTCGGGCTCAGCGCAGAATGCATATGGGTCGCGGCCGACAGACTGATCGCCGTGCTGAACGCAGATGGAATCGAGACCAGAATCAGTGGTCAGAACCGTCGGTCATTGTCGACGGTACTCACCGACCTCCGCCACCGGCAGACCTCCACGGTGCCGACGTAGACGATACCCGTTGAAGGTGTTCGTGACGTTCTCGAAGTGACAGGACACGGCATGCGCATCGCCATGGATTCCGAACAAAGCGATCGCCATCGTCATGACCGCCGACCAGGAGCGAGTCATGAGACAACCTCGATAACGGAGACCCGCCATCTATCTCCGTTGTTGACGAGGGCAAAGCCAAAGAGATGCTTGGTCTGCGGGATAGGCGCTGGGTTCCGCGCCTGCGGAGGCGACAGTTGATCCCGCGGCGATGTCGACACGCCAGTTCGACCTTTGCCGTCCACATCGCTCTCGGTGACGACTTGAATGTCCGATCCACCTTCCAGTCACCACCCGTGAACGTGCCTCCAGCCGCCGACACCTCCTCAATGGCTCCAGATCAACTCGTCGCAACCACGACACGGCTCGGCGTCGTAGGCCCGCACTGCGGTTGTATCGCCTGTGTGCAGTGCCGCGTTCCATGCGTCAACCCAGGCACGCACAGTCTCCTCAGGCCCCAAGACCGGCGTGGCCGACTCACTCGGCGACGGGCTCACCGTCGCCGCCGAGCTCGACGCCGTCGCCGAGGGCGTCGGATCCGCGATGTCCGGCTCCGGGTCGTCGTCCGAGCACGCCGCGAGCAGGCACGCCGCCAGCAGAGTCGCCAGCGCCCAACGCGTGCGGATCATGCGGGCCCACCCCCGAGAAAAGAGAACCTTGACCCGAACCTACCGCCGCACACCGACCCTCCGCGACCCACCGGAGCGTCCCTGTGGATGACCCGATTCGTGGGACAACCGACAGAGCGGTCCGGATACTTCGGCACATGGTGCTCACGGGGACGCCGCCGCTCGGGCAGCCTCCCCTGCCCGGACCGCCCCCGCGCAGCGAGTGGCAGAAGTGGACCATCGGCCTCGGCGGCGCCGTTGCCGCGATGGTCGTCGTGGTCATCGTCGTCCGAGCCATCCTGGGCGGCTTCGGCGGTAGCAGCTACGACTTCCTGCAGACGCAGGGCGACGACCCGGTGACGTGGGACCACTGCCACGCCATCCGCTACCACGTGAACCCCAAGGGCGCGCCCGCCGGTTGGGAGGACATCGTCGGCCAGGCCGTCCAGGACATCGAGGACGCGAGCGGGTTCGTCTTCATGGATGTCGGCACGACGAGCAAGACCCGCCTCATCGGCCAGAGGTACGACGGCAACGACTGGGAGCCCGTGCTGATCCTGTGGTCGGACCGCTACCAGGACCAGGCGCTCGACGGGAGCATCGTCGGGCTCGGCGGGAGCGCCCCGATCGACGTCAACGGAAGGCTGCGTCTCGTCATCGGCAAGGTCTCCCTCGACTCGTCCATGACGGACCCCTTCGAGACCCGGATGGTCCTCGAGCACGAGCTCGGCCACGTGCTGGGCCTCGACCACACCAAGAACCCCAGCCAGCTGATGCACGGCAGCTACCAAGGCCAGGAGGGACTGGGGAAGGGCGATATCGCCGGCCTGAAGCGGCTGCACGACGTCCCCTGCGACTGACCCACCGCTGGGACGCGCCCTCGCCGTTGGGCTGCCCAGCAAGAATGTGTTGGTGGAGGGGACCCGGCGTGAGCGCCGCGAGCATCGGCGCTGGGAGCGCCGGATGCAGCGCCAGTTGCGCGCCCTCGACCGCGCGGCCACCGCGCGGCCCGGCCTCCGGAGGGCAGCCAGGCCCCGGCGCACCGGGCCGGTCCTGCCCGGCCTGCTGATCAGCGGCATCCTGGCCGGGCTGGTGATGCTGCACGACCCCGGCATGACCGGCTACCGCTTCCGGCAGCTGGTGGACCACCTGAGCGGCAAGGGCGGCGGTTCCTACGCGTTCGTCGCCAACACCACGGACGGCGATCCCGTCGGCTGGGACCACTGCAAGCCGATCCGCTACGTCGTGAACCCGGCCGGCGCCCCCGACGACTGGGAGGACATCATCCGCGGAGGCGTCGCGGAGATCACGGACGCGAGCGGCTTCGAGTTCGAGTACGACGGCACGTCGACCGAGCGCAGCTTCGACAAGCGCGTCGCCGACGCCAACGATCCCCCGCCGGTGCTGATCGCCTGGGCCAGCTCCGATGAGGTGCCCGACCTCGCCGGCTCCACGGCCGGCATCGGCGGCAGCACGCCGGCGCGCGTCAACAGCCGCGTCCGCTACGTCACCGGCATGGTGGTGCTCGACACCGACGCCTACGACCGCATGGAGCGGCAGGGCGACGAGCGGGCCGAGGAGCTGATCCTGGCCCACGAGCTGGGCCACGTGCTCGGCCTCGACCACGTCGACGACGTCGGCGAGCTGATGAACGCGGAGTACGTCGGCCAGGGCGGCTTCGGCCCCGGCGACCGCGACGGCCTCGAGCGGCTGCACAACCTGCCCTGCGCCTAGGCAGACGCCCAGCCAACGCCTGGGGGACGCCCAGCGCGTGGCATCCCCGCTACAGCGCACCGACGTCCTTACCCTCGAAGGATGCGCAGGCGACTCGGACTCCTCACCGCAGCAATCGCGCTGGCGTCGACGACGGCGCTGACGACAGCACTGACTATTGGGCCGGGCTGGGCCGACGGCTCGTCGTACGCCGACCGCGAGCGGCACCCCCAGACGTCGGACGGCCAGACCTCGGACAGCCAGACCTCGGACAGCCAGACCTCGGACGGCGTCCGTGGCGCGCGAGCCCTGCCGATCCCGGAGGCGTTCCGGGTCCCGGACGTCTGGACGACCCTCGTCGCCTATCCCATCGCACCCGGCGTGAGCTTCGAGCAGTTCACGCTCACCGGCGCCCGCGGTGTGGCCCGCGGGCAGCTGGTGCGGGTCGACCCGGCCACGCCCGGCCTCGGACTCGACCTGGTCTCGGGGCGCAACGTCGCCTCCCGGCACGCCGTCGCCGACATGATGGACTCCAACGGCCTGGTGGCCGTGAACGGCGACTTCTTCGACATCCGCGACACCGAGGCACCGCTCGGCGTGGCCAAGGACCGGCAGCGCGGGATCCTCAACGGCGTCGAGAGCGACTGGAACTGCGCCTTCTGGGTCGATGCCGCCGGAGTCCCCCACATCGGCGACCTGTACGCCGACGCGGTGGTCCGGCAGCGGCGCAAGCTCGACATCACGACGGTGAACTCACCGTCCGTGCGGCCCGGCGAGATCGGGCTCTACACCGGGAAGTGGGGCACGCTCAGGAAGTACCGCGTGGTCGACGGCCAGCGACGCGGCGTGCGGATCGTGGTCGTGCGCCACGGCCGGGTGGTGTCGAACCGGTCGCAGTTCCCGTCATCGCTGCGGGTGCGCGACCTCGTGCTGGTCGGACGTGGCGCCGGCGCTGGGCAGCTGGCGCGGTTCCGGGCCGGCCAACGGCTCAGCGCCGACGTGTCGCTCTCCCAGGACGTCGCGATGGCCATCACCGGCAACGCCTTCCTGGTGCGCGACGGCGTCCGCGTGGCGAGCGACGACGTCGACCTGCACCCCCGCACCGCGGTCGGCATCGACCGCGACACCGGCCAGCTGCTGCTGCTCGTCGTCGACGGCCGCCAGGAGCTCAGCCGCGGGTTGACGATGAAGGAGCTCGCAGAGCTGTTCCAGCAGCTCGGCGTCGAGGACGCGCTGAACCTCGACGGAGGCGGCTCCTCGATCATGCTCGCCCGGCAGTTCGACGGGTCACTGGCGGTGCTGAACTCGCCCTCCGACGGTCACCCCCGGCCGGTGGCCAACGGCCTCGAGGTCACCTACGACTTCGTCCCTGCCGGCTGATCAGCGGACCGGGGCCACGACCAGCGCCACGGTGGTCATCGGCGCGAAGCACTCCATCTGCGGGCTGGGCACCTTGACGGCCGAGATCACGAGCCCGGCCCCGGCGCCCGACACGGTCACGTCGGTCGGTGAGTCGCAACCGATGGCGATCACCGCGGCGTACAACGCCTGCCCTTCCGGTACGTCGGCGCCGGCGATGGCACCCTGGATCTGCTGGACCATGTCGTCGCTCTCGAACTGCGCGTTGAACCCCGCCACACTCGCCTCGTCACTCATGGGGATCGCGATCGGCATCACGGCCCCTCCCGCCGCCGTCACCGTGATGGTGTCGACCAGCTCGAAGTCGACCTCGTCGCCGGTCGGTTCCTTCGTCGGCGAGTCCGTGGGCGAGTCCGTCGACGGAGTCGAGGACGGTGTCGTCGACGGAGTCGAGGACGACGTGGCCGTCGAGTCGTCGGACGCCGTGCCGCCCTCCTCGTCGCCGCAGCCGGAGGCGAGCACGGTGACCAGCAGGAGCGTGGGCAGGGCGGATCCGAGAAGGCGGCGCATGACCATGGGACGGTAGCGCCCCGGAGGGGGTTCCGGCAGGCTGCGCGGATGCCACGGTTCACCAAGGGGGAGCTCGACTCCTTCCGCGACGCCGTCGTCCCCGACCTGCTGCCGGATCCCGGCCAGGAGCTCAAGCTGCTCTTCGTCGGGATCAACCCCGGCCTGTGGACCGCCGCCGTGCAGACCCACTTCGCGCGGCCCGGGAACCGCTTCTACCCGGCGCTGCTCGCGGCGGGGATCATCGATCGGCCGATCTCCCCGGCCGAGGGCATGACCGACGCGGACCGCGACTACTTCAGGGCCCGCGGCCTCGGCATCACCAACGTGGTCCGCCGAGCCACCGCCCGTGCCGACGAGCTGTCCGACGACGAGCTCCGCGAGGGCGGCCAGCAGCTGGTCGAGACGGTCGAGCGGACGCGTCCGCGGGTGGTGGCGCTGGCCGGCATCACGGCGTACCGCACCGCCTTCGGGCGCCGGAAGGCGACCGCCGGCCGCCAGGAGGAAGCCCTCGGCGAGGCCGAGCTCTGGGTGGTCCCCAACCCGAGCGGGCTCAACGCGCACGACACCGTCGACTCGCTCGCGACGGCGTACGCCGCCGCCGCGCGCGCGGCGGGAGTGATCCCCTAGTCGGTGGGGAACTTCTGGTCCTTGCCCAGCACAGTGAGCCCGTCCTCGACCACGAAGCCACGCTTCTCGTCGGCCACCGGGTCGACGCCGATCTCCGCGCCCGGCGGGACCACGACGTTCTTGTCGAGGATCGCGTTGCGGACCACCGCGCCCTCGCCGACCCGGACGCCGTTCATCAGCACGGCGCTCTCCACGTGCGCGCCGGTCCCGATAGACACCGACGGGGACAGCACCGACTTGAGCACGGTGCCACCGCTGACCACCACGCCCGGGGACAGCACCGCCTCGTCGGCCCGCGCCGGGTTGCCGTCCGCGCCCTGCACCAGCTTGGCCGGCGGCTGCGGGCCGTAGGACGTGTAGATCGGCCACGCGAAGTTGTAGAGGTTGAACACCGGCAGCGGCGACACCACGTCCATGTGCGCCGCGAAGTAGGACCCCAGGGTCCCGACGTCGCGCCAGTAGCCGCGGTCCCGGTCGGTCGAGCCCGGCACCACGTTGTCCTTGTAGTCGTAGACGCCGGCCTGCGAACGCCGCACGAACGCCGGCACGATGTCGCCGCCCATGTCGTGCTTGGAGCCGTCGGTGGTCGCGTCGCGGGTCACCGCCTCGACCAGCGCGTCGGCGTCGAAGACGTAGTTGCCCATCGACGCCAGGACCTCGTCGGGGCTGTCCGGCAGTCCCTGCGGCTCGGTCGGCTTCTCGAGGAACTCGCGGATCCGGGTCGGCGCGTCCGGCTCGACGTCGATCACGCCGAACTGGTCCGCAAGCGAGATCGGCTGGCGGATCGCCGCCACGGTGCACGCCGCGCCGCTCTCGAGGTGCTGGTCGACCATCTGGGAAAAGTCCATCCGGTAGACGTGGTCGGCGCCGACCACGACCACGATGTCCGGCTGCTCGTCGCGCATCAGGTTGAGCGACTGGAAGATCGCGTCCCCGCTGCCGAGGTACCAGTGCTTGCCGACCCGCTGCTGGGCCGGGACCGGAGTCACGTAGTTGCCGAGCAGCGTCGACATCCGCCAGGTCTGGGTCACGTGCCGGTCCAGGCTGTGGGACTTGTACTGCGTCAGCACGACCACCTTGAGGTAGCCGGAGTTGACGACGTTCGACAGCGCGAAGTCGATGAGGCGATAGATCCCGGCGAACGGCACGGCCGGCTTGGCCCGGTCCGCCGTCAGCGGCATCAGTCGTTTGCCCTCCCCACCGGCCAGGACGATCGCGAGCACGTTCGGTCGCTTGGCGGTCATGCTCACGACCCTAGCCACCCGGACACCGCAGGTCAGCCCGTGAGCACGAGGGTCGGACAGGGGTAGCGTCGCCCCCGTGCGGGTCGACGTGCTGAGCAAGGAGTACCCACCAGAGGTCTACGGCGGCGCGGGGGTGCACGTGGCCGAGCTGGTCCGCGCGCTCCGGGCCCGCGACGACCTCACGACCCAGGTGCACGCCTTCGGGGCGCCGCGCAACGAGGAGGGCACGGCGTCGTACGCCGATCTCGCCGAGCTCGCGCAGGCCAACGGCGCCCTCAAGACCCTCGGCGTCGACCTGGCGATCGCGGACAACTGCGCCGGCACCGACCTGGTGCACTCGCACACCTGGTACGCCAACATGGCCGGCCACCTCGCCGGGCTGCTGCACGGCGTGCCGCACGTGGTCACCGCACACTCCCTCGAGCCGATGCGGCCGTGGAAGGCCGAGCAGCTCGGCGGCGGGTACGCCGTCTCCTCGTGGGTCGAGCGCACGGCCTACGAGGCCGCGGCCGCCGTCATCGCCGTCTCCGCCGCGATGCGCGTCGACGTGCTGCACGCCTACCCAGCCGTGGACCCCGACCGGGTGCACGTCGTCCACAACGGCATCGACACCGAGCTGTGGTCGCCCCAGCCCGACGCCGACCGGGTGCGGTCGCTGGGCGTCGACCCGGACCGCCCGTCGGTCGTCTTCGTCGGGCGGATCACCCGGCAGAAGGGGCTGCCGCTGTTCCTGCGCGCGGTCGCCCAGCTGCCGGCCGACGTGCAGGTGGTCCTCTGCGCCGGGGCGCCGGACACGCCCGAGATCGAGGCCGAGGTGATGGGGCTCGTCGACGGCCTGCGCACGTCGCGCGACGGCGTCGTCTGGATCCGCGACATGCTCCCCCGCGCCGACGTGGTCGCGCTGCTGACCGTCGCGACGGTGTTCGCCTGCCCCTCGATCTACGAGCCGCTGGGCATCGTCAACCTCGAGGCGATGGCCTGCGAGACCGCCGTCGTCGCCACCGCGACCGGCGGCATCCCCGAGGTGGTCGTCGACCCGCACTCCGGTCTCGGTGTCGCCGACGGCCCGGCCACCGGCCGGCTGGTGCCGATCGACCAGGCGAGTGACGGCACCGGCACCCCGCTCGACCCGGACCGCTACGTGGCCGACTTCGCCGCCGCGCTCACCGAGGTGGTCACCGACCCCGGCCGGGCCGCCGAGATGGGCAAGGCCGGCCGCCAGCGGGCGATCGACGCGTTCAGCTGGGACGCCATCGCCGAGCGGACCGTGGAGGTCTACCGCTCAGCCCTCGGCTAACCCTTTCGAGTCCGTCACCGAGACGCGGCAGGCGGCGATGCCGTCCTCGTCCACATGCGGCGGCCTCGTGACCTGGATGGTCAGGGGGACGATGGTCTCCGTGGTGTCGGCGACGTCCGCGCTGCCGGTGGCCGCACCGACCTCGTCGGAGGTGTTCTCGTCGGCGTAGGCCGTGACGGTGACAGTCACGGTGTCGTGGCCGAGGGCTTCGTAGTGGACCGC
The DNA here is from genome assembly GCA_963798045.1 of uncultured Actinomycetota bacterium. GTDB lineage: Bacteria > Actinomycetota > Actinomycetes > Propionibacteriales > Nocardioidaceae > Nocardioides. The sequence continues at coordinate 66,838 of CAWCSB010000022.1, read as the reverse complement.
GAGCGTCGCGTTGACGACCTGCCGGGCCGGGTCGTAGACGCAGCCCGGGTCGCCCTCGTTCGCGCCCCAGGTCACCTCCAGCCGCGAGACTGGGTCGTCACCCTTGACGTGCACGAAGAGTGACAGCGCCACAGCCGCCGGCACCACGAGACAGGCGACGATGACGAGCCGTCGCCACGTCAGCACAGCACGACACTAGACCGGCGATCGCCGCGCTCGAGCCTGTGGATGACCGTTCGCGCACGCCGCGTGCAGACGGCACGGTGGACGCATGACGACTCCCTACCGACCGACCATCCGCAACCAGGCCGATCTCGCAGAGGCCTGGCGCCACCTCATCAGGCCACTGGGCTTCCACCGGCGCAGTGTCTGGCTCCTGCTGATCGATGGCGACGATCGCCCGACTCCGGTCATGACCGAGGTGACCGATCTCCCGAATGCTCCGGACACCGAGGCCACTGACGGATTCGGACACATGCTCAGCGACCTGCTCCAGCACGTCGATCCGGCGGGCCGCTGGGCCCTTCTGCTGAGCCGGCCGGGCGCGCACCCGACCGACGAGGCGGACCGGGCGTGGGCGGGAGCCCTCTACGACGTGGTCCGCTCCCGTGGCATCCGCCACGACACCATCCACCTGGCGACGGACACCGAGATCGTCCCTGTCCCGCTCGACGACGTGACCGGCTACCTTCAGGCCTCGTGAAGCTGATGTACGCCGCCTGGGGCGACGACCTCACGCATCGCCTCCGCGACGTGCAGCTGCATGAGCGGCTCGCCGCGGCCGGCGTACGACGGCTCCAGCTCAACCTCGACGACGCCGACGTCGCACCCGCGATGCGCATCGCCACCGGGGCGGAGCACATCGGAGCGGTCGTCAGCGTCTGGGCCGACTCGGACCCCGAGGTGACCGAAGCGCTCGCGAGCGCGACGTCGAGGCTGGCTGGCTGGGAGGTCGACGAGCGGCTCCCGATCCCGCCGCCCGAGACGCCGCACGCCGCACGCCTGGACGCGCTGGCCAACGTCGCCGTCCTCAAGCGGCCCGACGACCTCGGCCGCGACGAGTGGCTGCACCGCTGGCTGGTCGACCACACCCCGATCGCGATCGCCACCCAGGCGAGCTTCGGCTACGTCCAGAACATCGTGACCCGGTCCGTGACCGCGCTCCAGCCGCGCCGGGTGGATGCGCTGGTCGAGGAGCTGTTCCCGAGCGCCGGGATGGTGGACATGCACGCGTTCTACGGCAGCGGCGGCGACGGCGCCGAGCTCAACGACCGGCTCACGAGGCTGATGGCGAGCGTGGCCCGCATCGGCTTCGACCGCGACATCGACCTGGTGCCGGGCAGCCGCTACGTCTACGACCTCGAGGTGACCTCTAGATGATCAGAGACAGCAGGAGCACGAACACCAGGCCGCTGACGGACAGGACGGTCTCCATCACCGACCAGGTCTTGATGGTCTGACCGACGCTCATCCCGAAGTACTGCTGGACCAGCCAGAAGCCCGCGTCGTTCACGTGCGAGAAGAACAACGAGCCGGCACCGACGGCGAGCACGACCAGCGACACCTCTCCGGTCGACATCCCGGCGACGAGGTCGATGATGAGCGACGACGCGGTGATCGTCGCGATGGTGGCCGAGCCGGTGGCCAGCCGGATCAGCACGGCGAGCACCCACGAGAGCAGCAGCACGGACACGTTCGCGTCCCGCGCCCAGTCGGCGAGGAGGGTTCCGATGCCGCTGTCCACCAGCACCTGCTTGAAGCCACCGCCTGCCGAGACGATCAGCAGGATGCCGGCGATCGGAGGCAGCGACTCGGACACCGTCTCGGACAGCTTGGCCGTGTCCATGCCCACCCGGACGCCGAACGTCACCATGGCGACCAGCACGCCGATCAGCAACGCGATGAACGGCGCACCGACCACGTCGAAGACCTTCTGGACGCCGTCCTCGGGGTCGTCGATCACGATGTCGGCCAGCGCCTTGGCGAGCATCAGCACGACCGGCAGCAGGATGGTGGCGATCGTGACCGTGAACGACGGCCGACTGTCCTCGGCGACCGGCTGGCGCTCGTCGGGACCCGCGAACGTGTCCGGGGGATCGACCACCACCCAGCGTCCCGCGATGCTGCCGTAGAGCGGGCCGGCGACGACGATCGTCGGGATCGCGACCAGGATCCCGAGCCCCAGGGTCACCCCGAGGTCGGCGTTCAGCAGCCCGATCGCGGTGACGGGTCCGGGGTGTGGCGGCACGAAGCCGTGCATCGCGGACAGACCGGCCAGGGCCGGGATGCCGACCGTGATGAGCGAGACCTGGGCCCGCCGGGCCACGAGGTAGATCACCGGCATCAGCAGCACGAGGCCGATCTCGAAGAACATCGGGAGACCGATGATCGCCCCGACGGCCGCCATGGCCCACGGCAGCGCCCGCCCCGAGGCCCGGCCCACGATCGTGTCGACGACCTGGTCGGCGCCACCGGAGTCGGCCAGCAGCTTGGCGAAGATCGCTCCGAGCGCGATCAGCACGCCGACGCCGGCGGCCGTGGTCCCGAACCCGGTGGTGAACGACGTGATGACGACCGTGAGGTTCTCGCCGGCGATGGCCCCCACCGTGAGCCCGCCGAGGATCAGGGCGAGGAACGGGTTGAGCTTGATGACAGTGATCAGCAGGACGAGAAGCGCGATCGCGACGAGGGTCGCGGTGATCAGCTGCCAACCGGGAGCGACGGGCTCGACCAGGTCTTCGGCCAGGACGGTGAGCAGTGGGGACATCAGTCCTCCTCGAGACGGCTCCCAGCGAGGTACCCCTCGACGATCTCATCGACACTTCCCACCACGCTGACAACGACACCGCTCTCGTCCGGGGCCAGCGGCTCGAGCGTCTCGAACTGCGAGGTCAGCAGCGACTTCGGCATGAAGTGGCCGGGCCGCGAGGCCTGCCGTCGTTCGATCAGGTCCGGCCCGCCCTCGAGGTGCAGGAACTCCACGGTCGGGCAGTGGTGGCGCAGCTGGTCGCGGTACTTCCGCTTCAGCGCCGAGCAGGCGATCACGCCGCCGCCCTCGTGCGCGGGACAGCCACTCACCGATCCGCTCGAGCCACGGCCACCGGTCGTGGTCGTCGAGCGGTTCGCCGCGGGTCATCTTGTCGATGTTGGCCTGCGGGTGCAGGTCGTCGGCGTCCTCGAACGGCACCCGCAGCCGTCCCGCCAGCGCGGCGCCGACGGTGGACTTGCCGGAGCCGGACACGCCCATCACGACGATGGGGTGGTCGGGTGCGGTCATGCCGGTGCAGTACCCGGCACGGACGCAACAATCAGCCCTGGGCCTCGGAGTCGTAGACGAGGGTGCCGTCGAGGGTCTGGGCGAGTAGGTCGACTCGCCGAAGTCGTTGCTGGCGTAGGCGCCGATCTGGGCACCGGCGCAGGACGAGTCGGCGATGATCACGTACCACGACTCCGGGTTGTCCAGACGGTCCCGGACCAGGTTGAGCATGTCGACGACCTGCTGCGGCTCGACCAGGCTCAGGTCGACCTGGCAGCTGTCGGTGGTGCCCTTGATGTCCTGGAGCTCGAGCTCCTCGCCGTCCCAGTAGAAGTTCTGGTAGCGGGTGTTGGTGCCGGTCGGCACCTCGATGACGGCGTAGCGCGGGTAGAGCACCGCCGAGAAGGTGTAGGCGGCGTCGGTCTCCTCGCGCAGCGCGTCGACCATCTCGTCGTAGCCGTCGACCGTGTGCACGTTGACACCGTCCTCGCCCGGCGGCTGGCCTGGGAGGTACGTCGTGTCGTCGGTCGGCCCGATGCCGTCGAACTCGGGGAAGGAGTCGCGGGCGGAGAAGAACGCGATCGCCGCGCCGGCGATCGGCACGATCACCGACACCGCGATGATCAAGGCGATGATCCCGCCGATCGCCTTGCCACCCTTGCCGACCGCGGTCGCGATCTCAGTGGCGCCGGCGCCCCCGGCACCCGGCCCGTAGTTGACCAGCGGCCACGGCTGGCCACTGGGCTGCTGTCCCGTGGGGGTCGGCGGCATCGGCGCGATCGTCGGCGGCGCGGCCGCCCCGGGCGCGCGGAGGTCACGGATCGCGAGGTCGACTTCCTGCATCGTCTGCGCGCCGCGCAGCTGCTCGACCCGCATGTCGTGGTCTGCCTGGACTATGCGCCCCGACTTCAGTGCCTGCTCGACCGTCTTGATCGCAGCATTGCGGGCGTTGTTGTCCGCTCGCTCATCCGGCGTCGTCACGGGAGCAACGTAGTGGATATCGGCCGCGATATCCCCGCAACCGACGCCGCAACAGACTCAACAAAAAGCACGGAGTCGGTGCCCCCGCCGGACGAGCCCGAGCCCGGATCAGCTCTCGGCCTCCCCGGGAAAGGTCGAGGCCAAGGATCCAGACTTCCCCGATATCCGGGTTCGCCTCCGCGGGACACCGCGTCCGCGCGCACGATCAACGAAGGCAGGCCTCTGAGGTCACGCCGAGCCGGGCCAGCTCGGCGGCGTACTTGGGAGGCAGCACCGCGGGCTTGCCGTGGTGGGTCCAGGTGTAGATGTGGGCGAGGTCGAAGACCGACGAGCACAGGCCGCAGGTCAGGACCCGCTCCGGGCGCCGGTGTCGGTCCAGAGTGTGGCCGCCCGGACAGGTGCCGAGCCACGCGGCCGGCGGGGTCGGGGCGTCCGGCGAGACGCACCGCTCACCGGAGGAGCCGATCCGCCGGGCCATCGCCTGCCAGGTCGCGTCGTGCGCGTGCGTCGGGCCCACCAGGGCGTGCGCGATCTCGTGGAGGATCGTGTCGCGCACGTCGTCCTCGGTGTGGACCGCGGTGAGCGGCGCGCTCAGCCCCAGGATCTGATCGTCGAACTTGCAGATCCCGGCCCGGCGCTTGGCGTTGTCGTAGGTGACCTCCCAGTCGTCGAGGCCGTGCACCTCGAGGAGGTACTCGGCCATCGCGAAGGCATCACGCAGGTCCACGACCAGCACGCTACGACGCGGCACCGACGGCGGATCGTCGGCCACGCCGACCTAGGATCCCCGAGTGACCGATCGGGAGGTCGTGCTCGGCACGGGGAACGCGCCGGGGCCGCAGCGCGGGCGAGTGCGCGAGTTCGTCGCGAACCGGTCCGGCAGCCAGCGCGTCGGCGTCATCGCTGCCGTGCTCGTCCTCCTGACCGCCCCGTTCGGCGGGCTGCGGTCCGCCACCGATCCCGACCCCGAACGGCTGGAGCTGGGCCAGAGGATCGACCTCGGCCCGTTCTACGTCACTGTCAACAGCGTCAAGCAGCACACCGAGCTCCCTCCCGTGGTGGAGAAGGATCCGACCTCTCGCATCCTGGCCATCCGGATCACCGTCACCAACCACACCGACCGCGCGGAGTTCGCCTCCCTGGCGACGGAGGCGTTCGCCGGCGAGCACACCGGCGCCATCCCCTGGCCCCAGGACACCGACGTGAAGCCGCGCGTCTACGACGTTGACGACGCCGGCCAGGTCCCGGCGGGCGAGTACATCAACCCGGACCAGACCTATACCTACGCCTTGCTGCTCCGGCAGCGACCCGACACCGACCTCGACGCACTGACGCTGTCCGTCTACGGCTATGAGTTCGTCGAGGAGGACGTGCAGACCCTCGACCCGAACCGGTGGGACCCCGCCACCGACCGCCCCCTCGCCGAGGGACATGTGGCGGTCGAGGTGGTGCCGTGATCGCCCGCCGGGCGCTGGGCGCCGTCGGGGTCGTCGCCGCGGTGGCAGTCGGTCACCTCGTGACGACCCACCTCGACATCAACGACGGCAACTTCGGTCCGTTCGTGCGCACCGCAGAGGTCGGCGAGGTGGCTCCCTTGTCGTACGCCGACGTGCAGGTGACCGAGGTCCGCCCGGCCAAGCACATCGCGGGTCTCACCAGCACTGACTACGCGAAGCAGGCGGGCGGGGTCTTCGTGCTCGTCACGGTCAAGGTGACGGCCACGCGGGAGTCGACGACCTTCCTCTCGCAGCACCTCGTGGACGAGGACGACCGGCTTTACGAGAACTCGGACCGGGCGGGCTGCGGCATCAATGTGGCGACCAAGACCGGCGTCCCGGCGTACGCGCTGTTCTGCTTCGACGTCCCTGCGTCGCGGCTGGCAGGGATGCGACTTCAGCTCGGCCGCGGTTCACCCACCTTCAGCGACACCGATGGCGACGACCTCGCCGAGGTCGACCTCGGGATCAGCAAGGCCGATGCGAAGGCATGGGCCACGACCGACGACGCATACGCCCCCGCAAGCACCAGCGATGAGCCGATCGAGCTGGAGACCGTCGAGCTCACCCAGGAGGGATCGTGACTCGCGCGCACCGGAGCTGGTGGCGGGAGAACAGGTTGTGGCTGGCCGCCCTGCCGTTCTGTGTGGTGGCCGCGGGGGCCGGGTCGTCCTACAACGTCGAGGACCTCTGGTACGACCGGGGCCTGCATCATGAGGTGGCGTCAGGGCAGCAGGGCCGCTGGCTTGAGGTCAGCCAGGAGTTCACCGACCGGGTCGGCGACACCAGCCGCACCTACCGAGTCCGCCTCAACGACCTCGAGAAGACCGCGCTGTGGCCCTACTACGACGTTGGGCCTCGCGAGCCACCGGCCGGCATCGATGCCGTGGTGGCTCACCTCGAGTGGCAGGCCGACCCTGACCAGCAGCTGTACGGGTGCCGCATGGCCCTGGAGGATGACGAGGGGCGCCGCTACGAGCTCCAGTCGGGTGACTCCCTCAACCTCTGCACGCCCGAGGACCACGCCGGGCCGCTCGGACCCATCAGCGCGGACGGTGATCGCGAGGAGGTGGAGGCCGGAACCGAACGCCCCCCGACCTGGTCGACAGCGCCGGTCTTCCTGGTCCCCGAAGGACGTCGCATCACACGGTTGCTGGTGTTCTGGGACCCGCCACCGGACTACGTGACGCTCTCCGTCTCCTGACCAGCCAGTCCACGGCCGCCGCGAGCATGGGTGCGCTCAGGGCCAGCGACACCGCGTAGCCGAGCGCCAGCTCGAACGGGCCGATCGCGAGCCACGTGTTGTGGGTCTGTGGTCCGATGACCGCACGGGAGGCCACGTGGACCAGAGCCGGCAGGCTCGTGACCACGACGAACCCGACACTGAACAACAGCATCGGCGCGAGCCCCGCCGAGGCGAGAAGGCGAAGCCCGCCGACCAGTGGAGAGAAACGCTCCTTCACGTCGGCCATGAGCGACGAGAGCAGCCCCCCGCGCCTCGGGCGCTCCTCGTCCTCCTGCTCGGCCAGCTGGTAGCCGAGCACGACCGCGGCGACCGTCAGCCACGCCACGGGGACGATCACCACGGTGTCCAGCGAGCCGACCGCGTCCTCGACGAGCTGAGCGCTGACCTCGAAGGCCCCTGCGACTGGACCGAGGAAGTCGACCACGGCGTCGTACCAGCCCTGGACCCAGTGGTAGGCCACCCGGTCCTCGATCCACGCCACACCCCGGACCTTGATCACGACGATCTGGCTCGCCAGCTGCACGACGTAGACGAGCTCGAGAAGAGCGCCGAGGTAGGCCAGCCACACGAGTCGCAGCTTGCGTTCGAGCCGACCAGTGACCCAGCGCAGCAACCAGGCACCGAGCACGATCAGGAGGGCGATCTGGAGCGAGTAGATCCCCAGTCTCCGAGCGGTCGCCCCCGCCCCCTCGTCGACCTCGTTGAAGACCACGTCCGCGGCCGCGATGTTGCGGTAGCGGAAGATGTCCGCGTCCAGCAGGCCGTACGCCGTGTACACAGCCAGGAACGGGACCAGCACGCTCACGGCCACGTCGACGAGTCGGAGCTCGCGCCGCTCGACCGGCGCGACGGGCTCGAGCTGCTCGACCTCGCCGAGGGCTGGCAACGACCTCCGGCAGACCCGCAGCATCACGATGATGGGTAGCAGGTAGCCCAGCGGGGCGAGCACGAGCAGCAGCTGGCCGAGCTGCGCCTGGACGTCGCTCAGCTGGATCGCGCCGTAGACGGCCGCCTGGCGCAGGGCAGCTCCCAGGAAGCCCAGCGCCAGCATCGCCGGCCAGTGCCGCAGCAACAGGCGGCCCGCGACGACGAAGACGGCAGAGACGTCACGCACCCCGGTCGGTCCCCGAGCTCTTCTCCAGCCGCTCGTGCAGCCGCGCGCGTACGTCCTCCGGCGTCAGCTGGGCGCGCTGCCGCTGGTCGCGGGCGATCACGACACCCGTTGCCGCCACGCCGGCGAGACCGGCCAGCCCGAGCCACTTCCACAGCTTCACGCGATGATCGTGCCATGCAGCACTCGCAGCTCCCGCTCAACGAGGCGGTCGAGCTCACCCGTACGGGCGACCTGTGGCTGTTCCGGGGCGACTCGGTCGCCGACCACGCGATCCGCACGTTCACCAACGCGCCGGTCAACCACGTCGGGATGGCGGTCGTGCTCGACGACCTGCCGCCGTTGATGTGGCACGCCGAGCTCGGGAGAGGGCTGCAGGACGTCTGGACGGGCAACCACCAGCGCGGCGTACAGCTCCACGACCTGGAGGCCGCGGTCACGCAGTGGATGGACCGCTACGAGCAGCGCGGGTGGCTGCGCCAGCTCTCCGTCGACGTCACGCCGGCCATGGAGGACGCGCTGCTCACGACGATCGCGCGGATGGATGGTCTGCCGTTCCCCTCAACCGTCGGCCTGCTCGGCCGGGTAGCCCGCGGCCGCCTGCGCCGCCGGGCGCCCGCCGAGCTGGCCTACTGCGCCGAGGTGGTCGCCGAGGCCTACATCGCGATGGGCCTGCTCGACGGCTCTCGGCCGTCGAACTACTACGACCCCGGCAAGTTCTGGTCCGGCGACGACCTCGACCTGGAGCTCGGCGCGTCGCTGGGCGACGAGATCGAGGTGCACCGGCCGATCGCTCAGTAGGCGACCGCGCGGCCCGCCTCGGTGAGCTCCCAGACGCCCGGCTTGCCACCGGCCATCAGGCCCGCGTCGATCATCGCCTTGCGCTCCATGCGGGCGGACTGGTGCCATCGGGCCTCACCGGTCGGCGTGGGCTGGCGGTCGCGCTCGCGGAGCTCGTCCTCCATCGCCATCTCGAGCTCGAGGAGCATGTCCTCGGTCTCCAGGCTGCCCTCCGCGCGGAGGATCCGGACGATGTGCGGACGGAACGACGACGAGTCGGTCACCTTGCTGGGCATCCGTGCCGGCGCGCTCGTCGTACGTACGGCGGACGTCCGTGTCGTCGAGGTCCGGGCCCGCGGCGTCCGCGGGGACGGCGGCGGCGGGGGCGGCGGCTTGGGCATCCCGTGCACGCAGGTGCTCAACGGCAGGTCGCAGAGATCGCAGTACTCCTCGGCCACCTGCCCCACACTACGGCGCTCCCCCGCAGGAGACGACGGCCGCCACCGCTCAGGTCAGCGGAGCGGTCAGCACCCGCTTGGTGAACGTCTCGGTCTTCGGCGCCCAGTCCTCGGTGCTCTCCGGCATCTGGTCGGTCGACGACTTCACCGCGACCGCGAAGCCGATGGGCGAGTCGACGCAGGTCGGGAACAGCCGGATCTTGGAGACAGCGCCCGCCATCGCGAGGCGTGCGCAGTCCTTGTTGGAGATGTTCTTGCCGTCCTTGGTGAACGACTTCGACTTGTGCACGGTGAACTCGGAGAACGCGTTGCCGCTCACGTGGAGGTCAGGGACCTTGTCGCCGTCGAAGTCGAACCACACGTCGATCGCGTCGCCGGCCTTGACCTTGCGGGCGTGCTTGACGAGCACGACCGCCGGGCGGGTGCTCTTGGGCGCGCTGCGCAGCGTCACCTGGGTGATGTCGTAGGCCATGTCCGGCTCGGACGCGTCCTTGACCGTCCGGGACGTCGGCGGCAGCGCCTCGGCGGGCGCGCTGGCGAGCAGGGTGACGAGGACGGCGCCGGCGGCGGCCGCTGCGACGTACGGGCGAGGAGTCATGGGGGTCTCCGGGATCGATGGGTCGAGGTTCCGCCCATCCTAGGGACGCGCGCATCCCTCGGTCAGAGCTCGAGGGACTCGGAGTCCTCGTAGGGCAGCTCGGCGTGGATCTCCGGGGGCTGCAGGTAGCGCTCGGCGAACGCGTCGCCCCACCCGTCCTGCGGCCCCAGGCCGTCGCGTACGCCGGAGACCAGCGACTCGAGGCTGACGATGCGGCAGTGCTCCCGCGGGTCGCGCAGCGCGGCGCTCAGCCCGGCCAGGGCTCGGGTGGCGTCGGGGTCCTCGCCCAGGCACATGACCACGACCGACGCCGAGCTCACGCCCATCACCTTGGTGCGCGCACAGGCGGCGGCGAGCAGGCTGGTGCGCCAGAGCTGGTTGGTCGCCGGGCCGAGCAGCGGCCGCGCCGTGCCGGGGTGGAACCAGCCGCTGTACTCGTGCACCTGCCGGTAGCCGTCGCTGTTGTAGATGGTCCGGTTGAACTGCTCGGTGTACTTCACGTCGATCCCGACGAGGTGCCGGCTGCCGTCCGCGCGGATCGTGATCACCGCAGCGTCGAAGACCGACCGGTCGCCGAGCAGGTCGACCGCCGGCCGCCACACGCACTCCATCACCTCGACCGCGACGGCGTGCGGGTCGAGGAACGCGCGGACGACGTCGAGCCCGCGGTCCTTGGCCGCCCTCAGCTCACCGAAGATCGAGAACGCCATCGGCATGCTCGAGAGCATGTTGCGGGCCAGCCGCGCCTTGTCGATCGTGCCGCCCGACGCCTGCACGAGGTCGGCGCGCTCCATGGCGTACCTCGCGGCGTCCTCGGTCAGGAAGTTGAGCTCCGGTCTCTCCACCACGTCGCGCAGCGCGAGCAGGCTGCCGAGGGGGCGGTTGCCGCCGTTGACGCGGTACTCGCCGTACTCGGCATTGATGACCTGTTCGCGGTACCACGACTGGAGCAAGCGATAGCGCGCCGTCCGGCGAGAGTCGCTCGCCACGGACAAGCGCGGATCACTCCACGACAGCTGCATGAGTCGGTTCCCCCCAATTTCTATGGCCGACTACGACAACTCCTACCTTGTCCGGGGCCTCCACAAACACCCGGTCTGGACCGACTCACCCCAAATATCGGTATGCGACGACCTGTTGCAGGTCGACGGGGCGGTTGTTCTGAATGGTCCACGCGAGCCGGACCAGCCCGGCGTGGGTCCACAGCAGGGGCGTCGCGGACCGGGTGCCCTCCCCGGCCTGGCAGCACGGGTCGCCGGTGGGGGCGCGGCCGTCCCAGACCTGCTCGGCGAGCATGTCGGTGCCGCTCGCCGACGCGGCGATGCTGGCCAGGTAGGGAGCTCCGCTCTGACCGGCGGCCACGGCGTACTCACCGCGCTCGCCGGCGAGCAGCGGCCAGGCACGGCCGAGGGTCCTGCGTTCGCCGTCCTCGCTGACGTCCCACTGGGCGCCGGTGCGCGTCTCGCCGTACCCGTCGAAGGAGAAGCGGTGCCAGAACGTGCCGTTGGGGGTAGGCACCGCCAGGTCCTCGTCGACGACCGCCAGGCTGTTGACCACGTCAGGGTCGCTGGGCGCCAGGATCCCGAACCGGACCAGGTCGAGGAAGCTCGCGTCGACCACCCGGCGCTGGTCGGCCCGCGCCGGGCCGCCGTCGCCGATGGCGTAGGTCGTGCCCTTGTTGGGCTTGCCGTCCTTCGTCACCCGCAGGAAGTACGGCGCGGCGCTGAGCGGGCCGTTCGTCGTCATCGTCCAGCCCTTGACCTTGCGGGCCCAGCGGTCGGCCACCTTCTCCCACTTGCCGGCCAGCCGGTTGTCGCCGTACTGGCGAGCGATCGCCGCGCCGGTGACCAGGCCGTCGATCTGGGCGGCGATGGTGGCCGGTGAGTAGCCGGACTGGTTCTCCCAGCGCTCCTGGGGCGAGTACGGCGCCTTCTTGTGCGTCTCCTCGTCACGGAACCTCATGAGGAAGCGGACTGCCTTCTTGATGCCCTTGTAGGTGCGCTTGTCGGTCTGGCCCACCAGGTGCGCCAGCGCGATCGGCAGGGTGACCTGGTCGAGCTGGAGCTCGGTCCACTCCTCGGTGCCGTCCACGTCGGAGTTCTGCGGGAACGACCCGTCCTTCTTCTGCTGGGTGCGGAACAGCCATCGCACTGCGCGCTGGGCCGCGGCCACGTCGCCCATGGCGTAGAGGGCGGTGCCGATCTGGTAGAGGTCGCGCGACCAGACCTCGTGGTAGGACGCGGACGGATAGCTGAGGTCCTTCACCTCGTCTCCCCACGCCCACGGCGCCGACGGGCTCGCGACGAACGCGCCCGGGTTCGCCTTGTCCTCGCCGGCCGCGAGGACCAGGGCCGAGGCGAGGTACTGACGCTGGATGCGCTGCCGCGCTGGCGGGCACGGGCTTGAGCCCGGCCAGGTAGTCGTGCCAGCCGGCGTCGTACTGGCTCGCCGTCGTGCTCCACGGCTGGCCCAGCGCCTGCTTGGCCACCTGTGACGACTTCTGCGAGGTCCGGCCGAAGCCCAGGCTGATCGTGGCGCTGCTGCTCCTGATGTAGGCCTGCTCGTGGCTGGTGTCGACCAGCCTCGGGCTGCTGACGAGCGTGCTGGCCACGCGGGCCTCGTGGTCGACCGCCTTGAGCGACCTCTTCGTGCTGCGGAGGTGGTCCTGAGCGGTGCCGTTGCCCAGCGCGGGCTCGTAGCGGACGCCGAGCGTGTGCTTGCCGCCGTCCAGGGACTCGACGTTCGCGTGGATGACGACCGCGCTGCGGGCCGGGTCGGTGACGATCTCCTCGGTGAGCCGGTAGTGGCCCTCGTTGTCCGTGCTCACCTGGGTGAACCGCAGGCTGCGCTCGTCCGGCCTCGTGACGACGGTGGTCATGTCGCGGGTCTGGCGGTCCGCGTGGTCGCCGTCGATCACCGGTGAGCTCGAGGCTGCGCAGGCTCGGCGTGGACAGGTCGGGGTAGAACACCTCGCTGACCCGGCCGTTCTGCAAGGTGAACCAGACCCGGCTCTGCCTGCCGTGGGCCGTCCCGAAGCCGGTCTTGTCGGCCTCGGTCCAGCCCTTCCTGGGTCCCTTCGTGGCGTGCTGTGCCGCGTTCTGTGCCGGTTCTTTGCCGGAGGCTCCTCCGGAGCGGCGTACGAGATCTGGGTGAGGCCGGCGCTGGCCAGGACGAGGGCGAGCGCGGCAATGGGCATGCGTCGTGGCATGGGTACCGGGTACCCACCTCGGCAGTAATCCACAGATTGCTCTCGGCCCCGCTGAGACGGCCGCACGCGGGGCAGCGTCGGGTCATGACGATCCAGTTCACGACTCCCGAGTTCCACGCTTCCATGGCCGAGGTGCGCCACGCCGCCTCCTCGCTCTCCTCGACACGCTCCCGGGCCGCCGGTGAGGTGGCCACCCTGCTCGACGACTGGCACGGTGCCGCGGCGGCGGCGTTCGCCGAGGCATGGTCGGACTGGCTGAGATCCTCGGGGTCGGTCGAGTCGGCGCTGTCCGGCCTCGCCGACTCGCTGACCCTCTTCCAGACCGACATGACGCAGGTCGACGCCGGCCTCGGCCTCCTCGCTCTCGTTGTTGGCGAGGCGGCTGTCGTGAGCTCGTTCTCCTACGCCGTCGACCTCGGCCTCGCCCGCGACGTCGTGGCCTCCCTGGCCGCGGTCGAGTCCGAGCTCGACGAGGTGGTCGTGGACCTGCGCTGGCGGGTGGCCCGGCTGCACGAGATGTGGGCCGGCACCGCTGCCGCCGCACACCTGACCGCGCACGGCTCCTGGGAGGCGTCCTACCGCGACATGCACGACGCCCTCATGGCGATGCGCCGGGCCATCGGGACCGCCGCGTCCAACTACTCGGAGGCCGCGACTGCACACGTCGAGCCATCGTTGCGACTGCAAGTCGCGTCGACAGTGCCACGCAGCTGCATGTCGAGCTCCGCGGCATGGCGTAGCCCACGACTCTCCTCAGCTGCAGCCGGAGGTGCTGCCGCAGCCCTCGCAGACGTAGCAGGAGCCGGCGGGGCGCATCTTGGTGCCGCAGGTCATGCAGAGGGGTGAGTCGACTGCGGTGCCGGTGATCTGCTCGAGGAGCTCGGCGCTCGTGTGGGCCACCTTCGCGGGCTCGGCCGGGACCTCGCGCTGCTCGGAGCCGTGGGTGTCCTTGGTCTCGACGACCTCGGCGTCGACGACCTCGACGGTCTCGGCGTGCTCGACCTTGGGGGTCGGGTCGCCGATGACCTCGCTGGCGGCGCCGATCTCTTCGAGGGGCTCGTAGGAGCCGGTCTCGAGGTAGCGCTGGCGCTCGTCGGCGGAGAAGACGCCGAGGCCCTGGCGGGTCTCGAAGTCGAGGTAGTCCAGGGCGAGCCTGCGGAAGATGTAGTCCATGATCGACTTCGCCATCCGGACGTCGGCGTCGTCGGTGAGGCCGGCGGGCTCGAAGGAGAGGTTGGTGAACTTCGAGACGTAGGTCTCGAGGGGGACGCCGTACTGGAGCCCGATGGAGACCGCGATCGAGAAGGCGTCCATCACGCCGGCCAGGGTGGAGCCCTGCTTGCCGAGCTTGAGGAAGACCTCGCCGAGCTCGCCGTCGTCGTGGGCGCCCGAGGTCATGTAGCCCTCGGCGCCGCCGACCGTGAAGGAGGTGGTGCGGGAGGCGCGCGACTTCGGGAGCCGCTTGCGCAGCGGCTTGTAGACCTCGACGACCTTCGGCTCGAGCTCGGTGACCGGCGGCGTTGCCGGCCTGGTGGGCGGCGGCCATGCCCTGGTCCTTCTTGGACGAGTCGGACTTGCCGTCGGAGAGGGGCTGGCCGACCTTGCAGTTGTCGCGGTAGATCGCGGTGGCCTTGAGGCCGAGCTTCCACGACTGCAGGTAGACGTCCTCGATCTCCTCGACCGTGGCGGTCTCGGGGAGGTTGACCGTCTTGGAGATCGCGCCGGAGAGGAACGGCTGGCAGGCCGCCATCATCCGGACGTGGCCCATCGGCTTGAGGGACCGGGCACCCATCGCGGTGTCGAAGACCTCGTAGTGCTCCTGGCGCAGGCCGGGGGCGTCGATGACGTGGCCGTGCTCGGCGATGTAGGCGACGATCGCCTCGACCGACTCCGGCTGGTAGCCCATCTTGCGGAGCGCGCGCGGGATGGTCTGGTTGACGATCTGCATCGAGCCGCCGCCGACGAGCTTCTTGAACTTGACCAGCGAGAAGTCCGGCTCGATGCCGGTGGTGTCGCAGTCCATCATGAAGCCGATGGTCCCGGTCGGGGCGAGCACCGAGGCCTGGGCGTTGCGGAAGCCGTTGGTCTTGCCGAGCTCGACGACCTTCGCCCACTCCTGGGTGGCCAGCTTGTGCACGAGCTCGTCCTCGATCGCCATGGTGCGGACGGTGTCGTTGGCGGCCTGGTGCTTGCGCATCACGCGCTGGTGCGCGTCGGCGTTGCGGGCGTAGCCGGCGTAGGGGCCGACGACCGAGGCGAGCTCGGCGGAACGGCGGTATGACGTGCCGGTCATGAGCGAGGTGAGCGCCGCCGCCATCGCGCGGCCGCCGTCGCTGTCGTAGCCGAGGCCCATCGCCATCAGCAGCGCGCCGAGGTTGGCGTAGCCGATGCCGAGCTGGCGGTAGTCGACGGTGGTCTTGCCGATCGCCTCGGTCGGGAAGTCCGCGAAGCAGATCGAGATGTCCATCGCGGTGATGATCAGCTCGACCGCCTGGGCGAACCGCTCGGCGTCGAAGGTGTCGTCGTCCCTGAGGAACTTGAGCAGGTTGAGCGACGCGAGGTTGCACGACGAGTTGTCGAGCGACATGTATTCGGAGCACGGGTTGGACGCCGTGATCCGGCCGGTCTCGGGGTTGGTGTGCCAGTCGTTGATCGTGTCGTCGTACTGCAGCCCCGGGTCGGCGCACTCCCACGCGGCCGTGCTGATCTTGCGGAACAGCTCGCGGGCGTCGACCGTCTCGATGACCTCGCCGGTCTTGCGGCCGCGCAGCCCGAACTCGGTGCCGTCCTCGACGGCGCGCATGAACTCGTCGGTGACGCGGACCGAGTTGTTGGCGTTCTGGTATTGGACGGACGTGATGTCGGCGCCGCCGAGGTCCATGTCGAAGCCGGCGTCGCGCAGCGCGCGGATCTTGTCCTCCTCGCGCGCCTTGGTCATCACGAACTCCTCGATGTCGGGGTGGTCGACATCGAGCACGACCATCTTGGCCGCGCGGCGGGTCGCGCCGCCCGACTTGATGGTGCCCGCGGACGCGTCGGCGCCGCGCATGAAGGAGACCGGGCCGGAGGCGGTGCCGCCGGAGGAGAGCAGCTCCTTGGAGGAGCGGATGCGGGAGAGGTTGAGGCCGGCGCCGGAGCCGCCCTTGAAGATGAACCCCTCCTCCTTGTACCAGTTCAGGATCGAGTCCATCGAGTCGTCGACCGACAGGATGAAGCAGGCCGAGACCTGCTGGGGCGACTGGGTGCCGACGTTGAACCAGACGGGGCTGTTGAACGAGAAGTACTGGTGGACCAGCAGCCAGGTCAGCTCGTGCTCGAACAGCTCGGCGTCGGCCGGCGTCGCGAAGTAGCCGTGGTCCTCGCCGCCCTTGCGGTAGCTCTTGACCACGCGGTCGACCAGCTCGCGCAGGCTGGTCTCGCGGACGTCGGTGTTGAGGGCGCCGCGGAAGTACTTCGTCGTGACGATGGTCGAGGCGTTGACCGACCAGAAGTCCGGGAACTCGACGCCGCGCTGCTCGAAGACGGTCTCGCCGGTCTTCCAGTTGGTCTGGACGACGTCGCGGCGCTCCCAGGTGATCTCGTCGTAGGGGTGCACGCCGTCGGTGCTGAACCGCCGCTGTGATGGTCAGCCCTTGGTCGCGCCCTTCTTGTGGGCGGCCCCGCTCACCGTCTCGGTCATACCGTGTCTCCTGGTCCCGTTAGTGCGTGTTGGTCCCTGCTGATCAGTCTTGCTGCTGGCACCGACACTGCACAGGGACAGTGAGGTTGCCTGGGTGAGTCGCCCGGTACGCCGCTTCCCCACGACGTACCGGGCGGTCTGTGGGTCAGCCGCTCGGGGCTGAGGTGAGGTCCTGCGACTCGCTGTCGAGAGCTGAGTCGTCCAGGAGCTGGGCGAGCTGCTCCGCGCGGTGGTTGCGCAGGCTCGCGATCTCGATCTCGAAGTCCTCGGCGGTCTCGAACTGCTTGTAGACCGCGGCGAAGCGGAGGTAGGCAACCGCGTCGAGCTCGCGCAGCGGCTCCAGGATGGCCATCCCGATCTCGTGGGAGGCGAACTCCGCCTGGCCCGAGGCCCGCAGCGTGTCCTCGACCACGTGGCCCAGTCGGGCCAGGTCGTCCTCGGTCAGCGGCCTGCCCTTGCAGGCCTTGCGGACGCCGGCGATCGCCTTTTCGCGGTCGAACGCCTCGGTGGCACCCGAGCGCTTCACCACGGTGAGCTGCATCAGCTCCAGGGTGGTGAACCGCTGCTCGCAGGACTGGCAGCAGCGCCGGCGGCGGATCGAGCAGCCGTCCTCGGCGACCCGAGAGTCGAGGACCTTGGTGTCGTTGTGCTTGCAGAACGGGCAGTACATCGGGGTCCTCCTCTCCAGGGTCGGGGCGCGCTTCACAGACCCCGGCGAGGGGTGTGGATATCTCGGCTCCTGCTGTGTACAACAACCGATGAGGCTGTGAGTCATCCGCATTCAGTTGGGGACTAGATGTGGATAACTACATCGGTGTAAGTACTAGATGTAGTGGTGACAGTACGCGGCGAGCGGAGGCGACGCAAGACCGGCGACGGGTCATTTTGATCTGGATCACGTCGGTCGCGTTTGCGCAGGTCAGAGGCGGTACGACGCCCGTCTGGACCATGTCGAACCGGCGTGTCGCGCGGTCGACGTAGCCCGCTACCCGGAGGCGCTCCGGGCCTCCGAGTCGAGCTCGAGCGAGAACCACACGCTGGTGCCGAGCGCGTCGCGTTCGGAGCCCCAGCGGTCGGCCAGCGCCTCCACGAGCTGGAGGCCGCGGCCGTGCACGCGGAGGGGGTCCTGGTCGTCGTCGGGGGCGGCGTCCGGCGCGTGGCCGCCGCGGTCGCGGACCGAGACCGTGAGGGCGGTCTCGAGGGTGGCCCGCAGCTCGGAGCGGCCGCCGGCGTGGACGATCGCGTTGGTGACAAGCTCGGAGAGGCACAGCTCGGCGATCGCGGTGAGGTCGTCGGAGACCTCGGCCCGTTGGAGGAACTCGCGCAGGAAGTGCCGGGCCAGCGAGGCGGCGCGCGGGTCGTCCTCGAGCACGATCCGGGCGGTGAGGGTGCCGTCGTCGTTGGGCTCGGGGTCGTCGGCGTGCAGGTCGTGGCTGCCGACCCGGATCCGGCGTACGGCGTCCGCAGCCCGGCGGGCGGTCGCCTCGAGGAGCTGGAGCGGGGCGTCGTCGAAGGCCCACTCCTCGTCGAGGAAGACGATGAGGCCACCGATCGGCGAGCCGATGCCGGGCAGCGGGACGGCGGCCAGGGCCCGGACCTCGGCGGGCTGACCCGAGACGAAGTCGTCGAACCGCGGGTCGAGCGAGCCACGGCCGCCCAGCACCGGTTCGCCGCTGCGCACCACGGCGGTGAGGGGTACGTCGTCGTAGGCATCGATGTGGCACCACTCGACGCTGTCGTCGTCGGAGCGGTCACTCGCGGTGAACCGCAGCCGGCGGCCGCCGCCCTCGGTCAGCGCGAACCCGACCCGACCGACTCCGGGCAGCGCGGAGAGATCGGTGAGGAGGCTCCGGGCGATGTCGTCGATCTCGGAGGCGCCCACCAGCGAGAGCCCCAGCCGAGAGAGGTGTCCCAGGGGTTCGCGTGGCTCGACCGGTCCCCCCGCTGACAGCGCGTCCCCCACGCCCCTCACGATAAGCGAGCGCGCCCTCCAGCGCGGTCTTCGTCCAGGAAGTCACAATGGCGCCGTGGCAGGGAGCCAGGGCACGCCGGTCGGTACGCCGCGTCGCGGCGCGCGCCGGGCCGCCAAGCCCAAGCGCTCCCTGCAGCCGAAGCTGGTGGCCCTGGGCCTCGGAGCGCTGGCGGCCCTGGCCGCCTGGGGCGCCCTGGTCTGGGTGGCCGTCGACTCCGGTCGCTCCGCGCGCGGCGGCGAGTCGGGCAAGTGGGCCTACCTGGCCGTGGCGTCGGTGGGCGCGGTGGCCTGCCTGTTCCTGTGCCTGTGGCTGTGCACCGTGCTGCTGCGCCGGGTCGGGATCCTCGAGGACAACCGGCCGCGGCAGCAGACCCACCGGCACTGACCTCCGGTCTGTGCCTAGCGGTCCGCGAGGCGGCGGACGAACTTCAGCCCGGACCAGGTGTCGTCGATCGCGGCGACCTTGACGTCGACGAACCCGAGCTCGAGACCCAGGTCGCGGACCACGTTCTCGTCGAGGTCACTGGTCAGGCCCAGCGCCTTCTGCGCGGCCAGCTTGGGCCAGCAGACCCAGACCATGCCGGCCGTCGAGGTGCGCTCGAACAGCGTCGGCAGCCGCTTCGCGAGCCCGGCGTACGACGTGTGGAAGGTCAGCGTCACGTCGGCGCTCTGTCCTTTAGAAGCGGGCGGAAGCCGGCGCACCAGGTGCGCGCCGCCAGTGTCGCCAAGGTCCAGGTCGGCCGGCGGGTCGTCGAGGAGGACGACGTGTTCGTCCTTGATGCCGAGCTTGCGAACCAGAGGAGTCCCGGAGTAGCCAGCCACAGGTGCATTGTTGCGTCCCAGCATCGGCTGCGGAGGCTTCGAGGCTCGGCCGTGGACGGCCTCGCACCTCAGCCACCGTTCCTCGGAAATGACCGCAGGGGCGAGGCCGACGGCCCCGCCCCTGTCTTCCCCGGCCCGTCAGCCGGGGTCGAGTCGGCTGACGAAGTCTGTTGGTTTCGAGACGGTCGCAGAGCGACCTCCTCAACCAGCGTTAGCTTGCAGGCACTACCAAGCGCTGGCCGGCCTGGAGGACGCCGGAGTCGAGCGCGTTGAGCTGCTTGATCTCCTCCATCACCGCGCGCACGTCGCCGTCGGCGGCGAGGCCTGCGGCGATGTCCCAGAGCGTGTCGCCGGTGCCGACCTGGACGATCCTGGTCGGCTCGGGGCTGCCCGGCTGCTGGGTCGCGACGGAGCCGGCCGCGGTGACGAAGACGCCGATGGCGAAGGCCACGAGCAGCGCTGCGATCACCACGACAATGCGGCCGCGGCGGGTGAGCCGCAGGGTCGAGCGCGGACCGGTCGCCTGCACTGCGTTGGGAAACGCAGTGTCTAGGAACGCTGCGGCTGCCGTTGAACTGCCTGTCGATGGTCATCGCGGTCATGTCGACTCCTGGGGAAGTGGGTCCTGCTCTGGATCAAGTTGTAGAGGTGGCCACCGACAGTCGCTGCCGGCCCTCTCTCAGTTGCTGTTCGATCAGACGTTCGATCGAACATGTGTACGAGACTAGAGCAGGTGTTCGAACGATTTCAAACACCTGTTCGAACGGCGTGTCGAGAAGTCCCGAGGCCCGCGGCGACACGCCCGTTCGAACAGATGTTTGATTCGCAGGCCCCCAGGCCGTTACCGTCCCTGCATGGCGAGCGACTCCACGCGACCAGGTCGCGGCACCGTTTCCGAGCTTCCCGACGGGCCAGCTGACGCGACCGGGCTGACCACCCGGCAGCAGCGCATCCTCGAGCACCTCCGCGACTTCATGGAGCGGCGCGGCTACCCGCCGAGCATGCGCGAGATCGGCGAGGCGGTGGGGCTGACCAGCTCCTCGAGCGTCGCCCACCAGCTCAAGGTCCTGGAGGAGAAGGGCTACGTGCGCCGCGACCCCAATCGCCCGCGCGCCCTCGAGGTCTTCCTGCCCGAGGTGATGGCCGCGCGGCGCGCGGTCTCCTCGGCCGACGAGACGCCGCACGACGAGACCGGGATCGGCGACGCCCTCCCCACTGCCACCTACGTCCGGATGCTGGGGCGGATCGCCGCCGGTGGCCCGATCCTCGCCGAGGAAAACCTCGAGACGGTGTTCCCCCTCCCCCAGGAGCTGGTCGGTGGGGGGGAGCTGTTCATGCTGGAGGTCAAGGGCGAGTCGATGATCGACGCCGCCATCTGCGACGGCGACTACGTCGTGATCAAGCAGGCGCAGACCGCCGAGAACGGCGAGATCGTCGCCGCCCTGATCGACGGCGAGGCCACCGTCAAGACCTTCCAGCGCAAGGACGGCCACGTCTGGCTGCTGCCGCACAACGCGGCGTACGAGCCGATCGACGGCACCCACGCCACGATCCTGGGCAAGGTCACCGCGGTCCTGCGCAAGCTCTGACCCGCGACCGCCGGCGACCTGCGACCGAACAGCCCGGCCGGATGCCATTGGTCTGCACGGCACAACCGACTCGTTTGGCCGTCCGTCTCTAACGGTAGGGTCCACAAGACCTCGTCGATTCCCCGAAAGAGACACGGAGATCTCATGCCCAACCCTCGTAGGGCGCTGCTGCTCGCTGCCATCACGGCAAGCGTCTTCGCGCTGGTCGCGACGACGCTGAGCACGCCGGCCGCGGCAGCAGCAACCAGTTCCTCCCCGGTGGGCGTGACCCACGCCAAGAAGAAGACCGACGCCCACTGGACCCGCGCCAAGCGGGCCAAGCACGCGCTGGCGCGGGCCAACAAGACGTTTGCGGCCGACACCCCCGCGGCCGAGCGTCCCGACGCCACGGCGGCGCTGCGCAACCTGTGGCTGCTGAGGGACGCGCTCTCGCCGGCCGACCGCAAGACGGCCAACAAGTTCTACGAGCGCCCCAAGCTGACGTCGGGCAACTGCCCGCCCCAGCGCTGCAGCGGCGTGCCCGCGACCATCGGTGACGACAACGTCTTGATGCACTACGAGCCGACCGAGCTCGCCTACGACCCCAACCTGGCCTTCCAAAACGTCCAGTACGTCGCCAACACCTACGCCGCCTCCGGCTACCGCCGGCCGAAGTCCGACGGCAAGAAGGGTGGCGACAGCCGCGTCGACATCTACGTCGCGCAGCTCGAGCCGGGTCTCTACGGCTACTGCACGACGGACCAGAAGAACCTCACCAAGCCGGGTCGCTACGACGTGTGGGCCTACTGCGTGCTGGACGCCGACTACGCCGGCTTCCCGCGGACCCCGCTCGAGAACTTCCAGGTCACGATCGCGCACGAGTACTACCACGCGACCCAGTTCGCCTACGACATCGCGGACGACCCGTGGTTCCAGGAGGCGACGGCGGCCTGGGCCGAGGACGAGCTGTACCCCACCATCAACGACAACTACCAGTACCTCAAGGACAGCCCGATCACCCACCCGGGCAAGTCGATGGACACGTTCAAGAACGGCGCGGTCTTCCACTACGGCGTCTGGAACTTCTTCCGCTACCTCACCGAGCACTACCCGGCCAAGACCGGGCTGCTGCCGGGGCTGGTGCTCGACATGTGGAAGAAGGCCGACAGCTCCCGGGGCCCGCGCAAGGACCTCTACTCCGTCGAGGCGATCGACAAGGCGCTGAAGAAGGACGGCCACACCACCCTGGTCAAGCAGTTCGCGAACTACTCGGCGGCCACCAGGGCCCCGGCGTTCACGTTCCAGGAGGGTCTGGCGCTGGGCTACCCGACCAAGCCTCTCGCCGGCGCGGCCGCCCTCCCCGCCGGGAAGCGCAAGTCGTTCAAGACCAAGCTCGACCACCTCACCAGCGAGACGTTCCAGGTCGTGCCGGGTGGCGGCACCACGAAGCTGAAGGTGCAGGTCAGGATGGCCGGCAAGCAGACGGGCTCGACCGCCGTCGTGGCGATCTACTCGACGGCCGGGTTGGCGTTCCAGACCATCAAGGTCAACAAGAATGGCGTCGGCAAGAAGACCGTGATCTTCGACGGCACCGTCGGGGCGGTGGAGGTGACGCTGGTCAACGCCAGCACCCGCTACCGCGACTGCTACCGGCGGGACACGCCCTACAGCTGCTCGGGCATCCCGGTCGACAACAACCTGCGCGCCAAGGTCAAGCTGAAGGCATCCTGATCTGAGCCTTCGCTCAACCTCGCACTGGCCCCGGTCGACTTCGGTCGGCCGGGGTCAGCTTGCGTCAGTGGCGCGTCGGTGGCGCTTCAGTGGCAGCGGGCCTGCACCGGGATGGCCGACTCGCGGCTCTGGTGGGCGTGCTTGAACGCGTCGGCCACGTGGGCGGAGTAGGTCCGATAGGCCCACTTGCCGTCGAGGCGCAGCATCAGCTCGTCGTTGTAGAGCAGCCCGCCGCAGGTGGTGTTGCTGGTGCCGGTCACGACGACGTACCGCTCCTTGCCGTGGATCTTGGCGTGGATCGCATAGACCTTGTCGTGGGTGATGATCGTGCGGACCATGTCGTTGGGGAGGTCGACGGTGCGACCGTCGGGGAGCTTGAACGGCGACTGGAGCCAGTTCTCGATCAGGTCGCGGGTGGTGACGATCCGCAGCTTGCAGCCGTCCTTGGCCAGCCGGCCGATCTGGGCGCGGACGTCGTAGCGCTGGACCACCGCGATCATGATGTTGACGGTGTTCATGCCCTTGGCGCAGTGCACCGACTTGAGCGTGTTGAGGACGAGGTCGCCGCGCCGCGGGTAGACCATCGCAGGCGGCGGGCCGGGGAAGGACTTCTGCTTGTCCTTCCACGTGACGCCGCCCACGGTCCAGCTCTGCGCCATCAGCCGCTCGAAGTAGGCGAGCCCGTAGGCGTAGAACGCGTCGTCGAAGACCCGCGTCAGGCTGTTGACCTGGGAGTACTGGCGGCCCTCGAAGTTGCTCGAGGAGGTGATCACGGACTTCTGGCCACCGATGTCGGCGAGCAGCAGCTTGAGGTGGTTGACGTCCTGCGACGGCGGCGCGGGGCCGCTGCCCTGCCACGGCAGACAGGCGCCCTTGCAGACCACCACGTTGTGGGGCATCGGGTCGCCGGCCTCGATCGCCTGCATCACCGCCCGACCGGCCGGCTTCGTGGTCATGTCGGCATCGGCGGAGATCTCGACGTGGGCGCCGCGCTGCTGGGCGGCCACGATCGCCTTGGTCGTCGCCGGGATGTCCCACCGGAACATCGCGATCCGCAGCGAGTCGCCCGGGCCCGCGGACTTGAAGATGTCGATGAAGTGCCGCACCACCGCGGGGTCGCTGCCGCCCTTGGTCGCCGGCGAGGAGAAGCAGACTTCGTACGTCGCAGCGGCGTTGCAGCCGCTGATCGCCGTCTTCGCCCGGGTCCCGGCAGGGACGGCCGTCCCCGATCCGGTGTCGGTCGCCGCGACCGCCGGGGTCACGGCGCCCGGGGTGCCCGCGCGCCCAGGGTGCTCGCGGCGCGTTGCTCCTCGACACCGCTCGAGGCGCAGGCGGTGGAGACCACGAGGACCAGGGCCACGAGTGCGGGGGTTCCGAGACGCAGGCGCATGCAGCCCAGCGTCTCATCCGGCCGTGACTACCGGGCGTCGGACTCCTTCATCGGGGACTGGGCTGCCGCCGCGAGCCGGGCCAGTGCCTTGTGGGCCACGGCGGGGTCGGTGGTGGTCCACATGGGCGGCAGGCTGGCCTTGAGGAAGCGCCCGTAGCGGGCCGTGGCCAGCCGCGGGTCGAGCACCGCGACCACGCCGCGGTCGGTCGTCGTCCGGATCAGCCGGCCGGTGCCCTGCGCCAGGAGCAGCGCGGCGTGGGTGGCGGCGACCTCCATGAAGCCGTTGCCGCCGGCCCGGTCGGCGGCTCGCTGCCGGGCGCTCATCAGCGGGTCGTCGGGGCGCGGGAACGGGATCCGGTCGATGAGCACCAGCTGGCAGGTGTCGCCGGGCACGTCGAGCCCCTGCCAGAGCGAGAGGGTGCCGAACAGGGCGGTGTGCGGGTCGTCGACGAACTGCCGGGCCAGCTCGGGCAGCTGGGCGTCGCCCTGGGCCAGCGTGGTGAGGTGCGGCAGCCGCTCGCGGACGGCCTCCGCCGCGGTCTCGGCGGCCCGGCGACTGGAGAACAGCCCGAGTGCCCGGCCCTCGCAGGCGTCGACCAGCGCGATGATCTCGTCGAGCTGGGCCTGCCCCAGCCCGTCGCGGCCGGGCGGTGGCAGGTGACGGGCGACGTAGAGGATCGCCTGCTGGCCGTAGTCGAACGGGCTGCCGACGTCGATGCCACGCCACGGGAGAACGCCGTCGGCGCGCTCGTCGCCCGGCTCGGCAGGGGTGACGTCGACGTTCTCCGACGGCTTGAGCCCGAAGCTCGAGGCGACGGCGTTGAAGTCGCCGCCGAGCCGGAGCGTCGCGCTGGTGAAGACCGCCAGCTTGTCGGTGAGCAGCTTGTCGCGCATCGGCCCCCACACCTGGAGCGGAGCCACGCACAGATGAGGTGGTCGCTGGCCCGGTCCCTCCCGGCCGACCTCGGTCACCCAGAGCACGTCGCTCTCGGCGTGGGCGGCCATCCGCTCGGCCGTGGCGAACACCTCCTGGACCGCGCCCTTGGCCTGGCTGAGCCCGGCGTCGCCGTCGCCCTGTGACACCCCCTGGGACCCGCCCTGGTCACCCTTGGGATAGGCCGACAGACAGGCCCGGGCAGCGTTGCGCACGGAGACCAGGGCGTCGCCGAGCGCGTCGGGAAGCGTGTCGATCCGGCCGGCGTCGAGGTCGTTGATGGCGGCCCGCAGCGCATCACCGGCGTCGGCGAGATCGTCGGCCTCGCTGCCGTCGACGTGTCGCTGCGACCGCTTGGCCGCCCGGTCGACGTCGGCCGCGAACAGCTCGTCGGTGGCGGCCTGGGTGATCCGGGAGACCAGCTCGTGGGCCTCGTCGACGACCACGACGTCGTAGTCGGGGATCATCGGGACGCCCTCGATCGCGTCGATCGCGAGCAGCGAGTGGTTGGTGACGATCAGGTGGGAGCGCTGGGCCTTCTCGCGGGCGAGCTCGGCGAAGCACTCCTGTCCGAACGGGCACTTCGCGGCCCCCAGGCACTCGCGGTGGTTGACCGACACCTGACGCCACTCGCGGTCGGTGTGCCGCGGCGCGTTGTCGCGCTCGCCACTGCCCTTGCCGCTCGACCTCCTCCTCGGCCCACGCCCGCAGCTCGAGCACCTTGGTGGCCATCGAGCCCTGCGGCGCCTCGATCAGCGTGCCCTGGTCGTCGGGGACGCCGGCGCGGATGCGGTGCAGGCAGGCGTAGTTGGAACGGCCCTTGAGCACGGCGTATGACGCATCGACGCCCGGCAGGTCACCGACCGCCTCGACCAGCCGCGGGAGGTCACGCTCGACCAGCTGGTGCTGGAGGGCGAGGGTCGCGGTGGCGACCACGACCCGGCTGTCGTGAAGCAGCGCCGGCACGAGGTAGGCGAGCGACTTGCCGGTGCCCGTGCCGGCCTGGGTGAGCAGGTGGGTGCCGTCGACCATGGCGTCGGCGACCGCCTCGGCCATCTCGATCTGACCGGGGCGCTCCTGGCCACCGAGCGCCTCGACGGCCGCGGCGAGCACGGTCGCGACCGAGGTGGACCCTGTCTCCTGCTGGGTCTCGGGTGCGGTCGGGGCGGTCACCCGAGAACCCTAGTTGTCGGGACCGACCGCCTCGTGGAGCTCTCCACCGAGCGGCAGCACCAGCTCGACAGCCAGACCGCCCGGCTCGAGCGGGGTCAGCGCGAGCCGACCGCGGTGGTGGTCGGCGATCGCCTGGACGACGGAGAGACCGAGGCCGACACCCCGGTCCGAGCCGACGCGGTCGCGAGCGCCGCGGCGGAACGGCAGCGTCAGCTCCGCCGCGTCGTAGGCGTCGATCCGCGCTCCCGTGCTGCTGACGACGAGCACCACCTCGCCGCCCCGGGTGAGCAGCCGGACGTCGACCCAGCCCTCCGATCCGGGCAGGTTGTGGCGCTCGGCGTTCTGCAGCAGGTTGCCGACCGCCCGCTCGAGCAGCTCGGCGTCGCCGGGCACCGTGACCGGCACGAGGTGGACGTGCCAGGGGCGCGCTGACCCCTCCTCCTCGCGGACCCGGTCGACGGCGCCGGTGACCAGCGCCATCAGATCGACCGGCTCGTGCCGCGCCGCCTCGAGCCCGGACTGGACCCGGGCCAGCGTGAGCAGCGCGTCGACGGTCCGGTTCGCCCGGTCGGTCTGGCCGAGGGCGACCTCGGCGGCGTGTCGCAGCTCCGCCACGGTCGGCTTGGGGTTGGCGAGCGCTACGTCGAGTGCGGCCTGCTGGTTGGCCAGCGGCGTACGCAGCTCGTGCGACATGGTGGCCACCAGTCGGCGCTCCCCCGCGAACGCCTGATGGATGCGGTCCAGCAGGGAGTCGAAGGTGTCGGCCAGCTCTCGCAGCTCGTCGTGCGGACCGCCCAGCGACACCCGCTCGTCGAGCGAGTGCGCGGAGATCGCACGGGCCCGGCTGGTGATCGTGTGCACCGGTGCCAGCACCCGGCCGGCGAAGACCCAGCCCACGCCCACCGAGACCCCCGCGGTGAGCAGCAGGCCGACGACCGACCACAACAGCAGCCCGTCGAGAGTGCGGTCGACGGCATCGACGCGCGCCTGGAACACCGTTTCACCCTGGGCTCCCGGCGGGATCAGGGCTTGGCCGTCCGGCCCTTCGGGCGGTGCCTGGGCACTCCTCCCGACGAAGTAGGTCGACTTCGGTGGATGGCTGACCACTGCGTAGATGCCACCGAGCAGCACCGCCGCGGACACGACCGAGATCAGCGAGTAGACGATGGTCAGCCGCCAGCGGACGCTGAGCCCCCTCTTCATGAGCACAACCGGTAGCCCGCACCGCGCAGCGTCTCGATGACCGCCGGCTCGCCGAGCTTGCGGCGCAGCCCGACCATGGTCACCCGCACGGCGTTGGAGAAGGCATCGGCGTGCTCGTCCCAGACCCTCTCCATGAGGTCCTCGGCGGACACCACGGCTCCCCGTGCCCGAGCCAGCTCGGCGAGCACGCCGTACTCCTTCAGGGTCAGCCGGACCGGTCGCCCGGCCCGGGTGACGCTGCGGCGCGCGGTGTCGATGTCGACCTCGCCGACCCGGAGCAGGGGCGGTACGGCGGGCGTGGTGCGGCGGGCGAGCGCTTCGACCCGTGCCAGCAGCTCCGCGAACGCGAACGGCTTGGGCAGGTAGTCGTCGGCGCCCAGGGCGAAGCCGTCGACCAGCTCCTTGACGGTGCCCGCCGCGGTGAGCATGAGGACCCGGGCGGTCGTCCCCTCGCGCACCAGGGTGCGGCAGACCTCGTCGCCGTGGATCACCGGCAGGTCCCGGTCGAGCAGGATGACGTCGTAGGAGTTGACCGCGACCTGGTCGAGCGCGGAGGCGCCGTCGGTGACCACGTCGACGGCGTAGCCCGAGCGGCGCAGGCCGCGCGCGAGGGCGTCGGCCATGATCTCCTCGTCCTCGACGACCAGCACCCGCATGGACGAACCGTCGCACGCCCCGGGTTCAGCGTGGATAAGGAAATCCGGAGAACGTGCTGAGTTTGCCAACGCTGACCGAGCGTCCGCTCCTGTGCAGTAGGGCGCATGACGATCATCCAGACCACCAGAGCCGCGATGTACCGGGCCGTTCACAGATTCCTCGTCGCGGCCGCCCTGATCATCCTGCTCGGCATGACCGCCGCGTGCGGCGACTCCGGCAAGGGCGACGACTCGGCTCTCCCCGACGCCGCCGGCGCCTCCAGCTCCGCGTCCACGTCCGGCGACGGTGAGTCGAGCGAGGCGGACCTCGATCCGGAGGACGCGATGCTGAAGTTCGCCCAGTGCATGCGTGAGCACGGCGTCGACATGCCCGACCCCTCGCCGGGTGGCGGGGTGCGGATGAACGGCGAGGGACTCTCCGAGGAGCAGATGGAGGCCGCCCAGTCCGCCTGCCAGAAGTGGATGGACATGGCCGAGCCCGAGGACGCGGGCCGGGAGATGAGCGAGGAGGAGAAGCAGCAGTTCCTCGACATGGCGCAGTGCATGCGCGACCACGGCTACGACTTCCCCGACCCCACCTTCGACGGTGGCCGGGTGACCCAGAAGATCGAGAAGGGCGAGGGCGACGCTCCCGGCCCGGAGGACCCGGCGTTCGAGGCTGACATGGAGGAGTGCAGCGCCGAGGCCGGCATGGAGCCGCCGCAACGCTCCGGCGGCGAGGGCGGCGACGGCCCGTCCACCGACGAGCAGCAGTCCTGACATGGCACGCCGTACCTCGATGGCCGTCGTGATGGCGACCGGGCTGCTCAGCGCTGGCCCCCTGGCCGGATGCAGCATCCCGGGCGCCAACGACCCGGCCGACGCGGCTGCTGAGACGACCACACCCGCCACCGCGACGGTGCAGACCACCGACCTGACCGAGACGGCGACCGAGAGCGGCCAGCTCGGGTACGGCGACACCTTGGACCTGCCGTCAGGACTCACCGGGACGACGACGTGGCTGCCCACGGTCGGCACCGTGGTCGCGAACGGCGAGCCGCTCTACCGGCTGGACGCCGACCCGGTGCTCCGGCTCGACGGCAAGGTGCCGGCCTGGCGCGACCTCGACCCCTACGTGGCCAGCGGACGAGACGTGCTCCAGCTCGAGCGGGCATTGACCGCCCTCGGCTACACCGACGACCTGGACATGGCGGTCGACGGCGACTGGACCTGGGTCACCACCATCGCGGTGGAGAGATGGCAGCGCGACCACGGCCTCGACGACGACGGCGAGCTGCCGCTCGGGCGCGTCGTCTTCACCGACGGCGACGTCCGGGTGGCGTCCGTGGCGGTCGAGGACGGGACGCCGGTGCAGCCCGGCACCGTCGTGCTGCAGCTCGGTGGCACCCAGCGGACTGTCACGGTCTCGGTCGACCCGACCCAGAAGCGGCTGGCGCCGGTCCACAAGGCCGTGGAGCTCGAGTTCCCCGACGGCACGACTGCCCGCGGCCGGATCCGCGAGGTCGAGCACATCGAGGCTTCCGAGGAGACCGACGAGTCGCTCGACGTGACGATCGAGGTGGTCGGCCCCGAGGCGAAGCGCAAGGAGGTCGACAAGCAGCTCGACGGGACCTCGGTCCAGGTCGGCTTCTCGCACAACCTCGCCGAGGGCGTGCTGGCGGTGCCCGTGACGGCGCTGGTGGCGCTCGTCGACGGCGGCTACGGCGTCGAGAAGGTCGGCGCCGATGGGGAGACGGCGTACATCGCGGTCACCACCGGCACGTTCTCCGACACCCTCGTCGAGATCGAGTCCCCGGACATCGCCGAGGGCGACGAGGTCGTGGTCACCCCGTGACCGCGCTCGAGCTCCGCGGCGTGACGCGCACCTACGGCACCGGCACCGCCGCCCTGACCGTGCTGCACGGGATCGACCTGGCCGTGGACGAAGGCGAGTACCTCGCCGTCGTCGGCCCGTCGGGCTCGGGGAAGTCGACGCTGCTCAACATCATCGGCGCGCTGGACCGGCCCACCAGCGGCCGGGTGCTGCTCGGCGGTGAGGACCTCACGACGCATTCCGACGCCCGGCTCTCGCGGCTGCGCGGCACCCACCTGGGCTTCGTCTTCCAGCAGTTCTTCCTGCTGGACCGGCGCTCGGCGCTGGAGAACGTCGGCGACGGGCTGCTCTACCAGGGCGTACGCCGCCCCGAACGCCGCCGGCGGGCGGCCGATGCGCTGCGCCGGGTGGGTCTGGGCGGCCGGCTCGACCACACGCCGGGCGAGCTGTCGGGCGGCGAGTGCCAGCGGGTGGCGGTGGCACGCGCGCTGGTGCACCGGCCGCGGATCCTGCTGGCCGACGAGCCCACCGGCAACCTCGACTCCGCCTCCGGCCGGGCGGTGCTGGAGCTGTTCGACGTGCTGCACGGCGAGGGCGCGACGATCGTGGTGGTGACCCACGACGAGTCGATCGCGGCGCGGATACCGAGGGTGGTCGCGATGCGGGACGGCCGGGTCGAGTCCGATGTCCGGAACGGCGTCGCGGCATGAGGACCGGCCTGCGACACGGCCTGGGACCGGCCGACCGGCTGCGCCTCGGCGCGCTCGGCCTGACCGCCCGCAAGGGGCGCGCCGCCCTGTCGGCGCTCGGCGTCGCGATCGGCATCACCGCGATGGTGGCGGTGCTCGGCCTCTCGGAGTCGTCGCGGGCCGACCTCAACGCCCAGCTCGACGCCCTCGGCACCAACCTCCTTGTCGTCCAGCCCGGCCAGGACATGATGGGTGACGACGCCACCCTGCCGGAGAGCTCGGTCGAGATGATCGCGCGGGTGCCCACCGTCGAGTCGGCCGCGGCGACGTACGCGGTCGACGCGACCGTGCGCAAGAGCGACCTGGTGCCTGACTCGCAGACCGGCGGCATCGTGGTCGCGGCGGCCGGCCTCGGCCTGGACACCGCGGTGTCCGCCGAGCTGCGCGAGGGGCGCTGGCTGGACGCGGCCACCGGGGACTACCCGGCCGTGGTGCTCGGCGCGACGGCGGCCAGGCGCCTGGCGATCGGCTCCCTCGACCAGGGTGTCCGGGTGTGGCTGGACGGCCAGGGAACAGGTGGCCAGTGGTTCGCCGTGATCGGAGTGCTCGAACCCATCGTCCTGGCCCCCGAGCTCGACGCGGCCGCCCTGATCGGCGTGCCGGTCGCCGAGCAGCTCTACGGCGACGGCGAAAAGCTGCCGCCGACCACCGTCTACACGCGGGTCGACCCCGACCAGGTGACCGCAACCCGCTCCCTCCTGGCCCGCACCGCCAACCCGTCGGCACCGACCGAGGCGTCGGTGTCCCGTCCCTCCGACGCGCTGGAGGCGCAGGCCACGGCCGACGAGTCGCTCACCACCCTCACCCTCGGTCTGGGTGCCGTGGCCCTGCTGGTGGGTGCCGTCGGCATCGCCAACGTCATGGTCATCTCGGTGCTCGAGCGGCGGCGCGAGATCGGCGTACGCCGCGCGCTCGGCGCCACCCGGGCCGGGATCGGCAGCCAGTTCCTCACGGAGTCGGTGCTGCTCTCGCTGCTGGGCGGGTTGATCGGCGGGGTGCTGGGGGTGGCGGTGACCACGGCGTTCGCGGTCCACCAGGAGTGGGGGGTCGTGCTGCCGTGGCAGCCCGTGCTGGCCGGGCTGGGCTGCTCCCTGCTGGTCGGCACGGTCGTGGGGCTGTATCCGGCGCTGCGGGCCGCGTCGGTGCCACCCACGGAGGCGCTGCGGTCGATCTAGTCCCCATCGCTGTCGACCGCGAAGGAAGGTGTCCCGCCCGCGCAGCTCGCCTCGACCCGGACGCGCGCGTCTGCGTTCTCGAACTCCACCCGCAGGTCGTCGGGTCCGGTGTCGTCGACCTCGATCGTCCAGCCGCTGGTGGGCTGGGCGCTGACGAGGGTGATCGCACCGCCCCGGCACTCGGCGACCACGACACCGGCAGCGCCGCGCCACGAGCGACGCACCGGGTCCGCGGCGGGCTGGTCGGTCGTGGCGGGCGACGACGACGCCGACCCGGACGGCGACGCGGACGGCGACGCAGACGGCGACGCAGACGCTGCCGACGCGGACTGCGACGGCGTCCCCGACGGCGAAGGTCGCTCCGACGCGCTCTGCCCTCCGGTCGACGTCGGGGTCTCCGTGGGCAGCTCCCCCGCGACGCCCGAGCCGGCGTCGGAGATCACGGTCCACACCAGCGTCGCGCCCGCGGTGACCACCAGCACCCAGACCACGGCACCGAGGACGAACCTGCGATAGCGCGTCATCGATTCATCCTCTCTCCCGTAGCGTGCGGCCATGACCAGCATCCTCGTCGTCGAGGACGATGAGGCGATCCGCCAGGCGGTGCTTCGGGGGCTGGCGGATCGTGGGTACGCCGTGGCGACCGCGGCCACCGGGATGTCCGGACTCGAGCAGGTGCTGTCGCGGCCGCCCGAGCTGGTGCTGCTCGACCTCGGCCTGCCGGACGTCGACGGACTGACCCTGATCACGATGATCCGGGCGGCGTCGCAGGTGCCCATCATCGTGATCACGGCCCGCGACGAGGACCCGGCGATGGTCAAGGCCCTGGACAGCGGCGCCGACGACTACCTGGTGAAGCCGTTCGGGACCGACCAGCTCGCCGCCCGGATCCGGGCGGTGCTGCGCCGCGCGGGCAGCGCGGGTACGCCGTCCGAGCCGATCCGGGTCGGCGGCCTGGTGGTGGAGGAGCGGACCCGCACGGCCACGCTGGATGGTCGGCCGCTCGAGCTGGCGCGCAAGGAGTTCGACCTCCTGCTCGCCCTGGCCTCGCGCGCCGGTGAGGTGGTCACCAAGCGTGAGCTGCTGGCCGACGTGTGGCAGCAGGCCTACGGCGGTTCGGAGCGCTCCGTCGACGTCCATGTCTCCTGGCTGCGCCGCAAGCTGGGAGAGACAGCGGCCGAGCCGCGCTACCTGCACGTGGTGCGTGGGGTGGGCATCCGGCTCGTCGATCCCGAGGCTGCGAGTGATGCGCCGCCGGATCTCATGGCTGGTGCTCGTCACGACGTCCACGATCGTCGTGTCCTTCGTCGTGCCGCTGTGCCTGCTGGTCCGCACCCTCGCCGAGGACCGGGCCATGGCCAGCGCGGACCAGGAGGCCGGCAACGTGGCGGCCCTGGTCGCCGGTCGACTGGACGTCGCGCAGCTCACCGAGTTCGTCGAGACCCGCAACAGCGACGGTGATGTCCAGCTCACCGTCTACACCGCGGACCGCCAGGTCATCGGGGACGACTCGACGACCCGTGCCGACGACGACGTCCGCCGGGCGCTGGGCGGCGAAGGAGTCACTGTCGTCGACGACCGCGGTGGCCGGGTGCTGCTCCCCGTGGTGACGCCTGACGGCACGACCGTCATCCGCGCGAGCGTCACCGAGGAGGTCCTGCGCGCCGGGGTGAACCGGGCGTGGGTGAGCATCATCGGCCTCGGCATCGCGTTGATGGCGATCGCCGCACTCATCGCCTCGCAGCTGGGGCGGCGCATCAGTGAGCCGCTCCACGCGGTCGCCGCGGTCGCCCACCGGCTCCGCGAGGGCGACCTGTCCGCCCGGGCGGAGATCGAGGGCACGGAGGAGACCGAGGAGCTCGCGCGGGCCCTCAACGGCCTGGCGGAACGCACCCGCGAGCTCCTGGTGGCCGAGCGCGGCGCTGTTGCGGACCTCAGCCACCGGCTGCGCACACCGGTGACCGCCCTCAGGCTGGACGCCGAGACGGTCACCGACACCGAGGTCGCCCGCCGGCTGGGCGAGCACATCGGCGTCCTGCAGCGCAGCATCGACGCGATCGTGCGCGACGCCCGACGCCCCGTGCGTGAGAACCTGCGCGAGATCTGCGACGCCTCCGCGGTGGTGAGTGAGCGGGTGGCGTTTTGGCGGGCCCTCGCCGAGGACCAGGGTCGCCCGGTGCAGGTCGAGGTCCCCGAGGCGCCCGCGGTCGTACCCCTGGCGGCCGACGACCTCGCGGACGTCATCGACGTCCTGGTCGACAACGTCTTCGCCCACACGCCGGAGCCGGTGGGCTTCGCGGTCCGGCTGGTCCGATCCGGTGACAAGGTCCGGCTCGAGGTCTCCGACGCGGGGACCGGGCCCAGCGGCGTACGCCGTGAGCGCGAGGGCAGCACGGGGCTCGGCCTCGACATCGCCAGACGCGCCGCCACCGCGGCCGGCGGATCGCTGACCTTCGGGCGCGGCGCCGAGGGCGGGACGACCGTCGAGGTGATGCTGCCGCTCGTCCGCGGCTGACCCGCTCCGCAGCCCCACGCGTCAGTCGTCCTCGCCGTGGTGGTCGTCGTCATCGTCGTCATCGTCGTCGTCACCGTGGTGGCCGCTGTCGTCATCCCCGCCGTGGTGGCCGCTGTGGTCGCCATCGTCCCCACCGTGGTGTCCGTGGTCGTCATCGTCGTCGTCCCCGCCGTGGTGGTGGCCGCTGTCGTCATCGCCGCCGTGGTGCTGGTCCGGCACGACGCCGGAGGAGCCCGCGGGCGCCGGCGCCGGAGGCGGGGCGGCGGCAGCCGCGCTCGCACCGGGCACCGTGACGGTGCGCACCACGTCGGTGACGCAACGTCCGCCCTCGAGACGGGCCGGCTTCTGGCAGGGTGCGAAGCCCGATCGCCGGGCGTCGCCGGCCCTCTCCTTCCCTGCCACCTTGTCTGCGGCGTCGACGACGAGCGACTCGCGCGGGGCGGACTCGGCGCTGCTGGCCGGGACGATGACCCGGTAGGCGGCCGTGCCGCCGAGCACCCCGGCCAGCAACACGACGGAGAGGAAAGCCAGCGACCTGGGACGTTTGCTCATGTCCCGCAGCGTGCGGGGTCCCGCGCTATGGCCGGGTTGTCGCTGCATCAAGGGCTGGTCAAGAAATGGCTTGATGTTCTTTTGACGTCGCGATGACTCGCGCTTGTCGCCGGGTCGCGGAACGTGTCCCCCCATGAGCACCTACGACAGGCGAACCCGCGACCGCTACCGGCAGGTCGTCACCGGCGTGACCGGCATCGCGGGCGTCGGCGCCCTGACCCTCACCGGCGGGCTGATGGGCATGGCTTCCGGCGAGGCCGCCCAGACGCAGGAGAAGCAGGCCGCGGAGCAGGAGGCCGCCCAGCAGGCCCAGCTCAAGGCGCAGCGCCGGGCGGAACGTCGAGCGGCGGCACCACGATCCCCACTGCGCGAGCGGCCCCACGTGACCCGGGTGACCACCCGATATGTCACGGGCGGCACGTCGAGCAGCGTCAGCAGCAGCGGACCCGGCCCCGGAGGCACCGTGTCCAGCAGTGGCAGCAGCGGAAGCTCGAGCTCCGAGCCGGCACCCGCACCGGCACCAGCTCCGGCTCCGGAGCCGCCGCCGGCACCGACCAGTGGGTCCTGATGCGCACCCACGCCCAGTCCGTCCATGCGGAGTTCGCGGCCTTCGGCACCTACGGCTACCTCGCCGTACGCCGCCCGGAGGCGCTGCCGCGCGCCCTGCGCATCACACAGACGGTGATCGACGACGTCGACGCGACGTGCAGCCGGTTCCGGGCCGACTCCGACCTCGCCCGGGTGAACCGCGAGCCCGGCCGCTGGGTCGACGTCCACCCCTTGCTGGTCGAGGCCGTGCGGGTCGCGGTCGGGGCGGCAGCCGCCACGGGCGGGATGGTGCACCCCTTGCTGGGCCGGCCGCTGGTGACGCTCGGCTATGACCGCGACTTCCGCGAGCTCAGGGAGGTCGAGACCGCACCGACGGTCCCGCCCGCGCCGGCCGTCGACGCCTGGCGATCGATCGAGCTCGACGAGGCCCGCGTCCGCATCCCGGCCGGCACCGCGCTCGACCTCGGCTCCACGGCGAAGGCGTGGGCCGCCGACGTGGTCGCGGCCGGCCTCGAGCAGGAGCTCGGCGAGCCGGCGCTGGTGAGCCTCGGCGGCGACATCATGATCTCCGCACCCGACGGCGTTCCGTGGCGGGTGGCCGTCGCCGAGCAGCCGAGCGACCTCCGCGAGCGGCCCGCCTGCCGCGTCGACCTGACCGCAGGGGGCCTCGCGACGTCGAGCACGCGCGTCCGCCGGTGGACACGTCGGGGCACGGTGCGACACCACCTGCTCGACCCCCGGACAGGAGAGCCGGCCGCGGAGGTGTGGCGCACCGTGACCGCCACGGGTCCGTCCTGCGTCGCCGCCAACACCGCCACCACGGCCGCCGTCGTCCTCGGCGACGCGGCCGTGCCCTGGCTCGACCGGCGTGACGTCACCGCCCGGCTCGTCGCGGCCGACGGTCGGGTCCACGTCACCGGCCAGTGGCCGGTCGAGGTCGAACGGCGGGCCTCGTGATGGCGGGTCTGATGATCGAAGGGCCGATCCTCTGGTACCTCAACCGGGGCAGCGGCGCGGTGACGATGGTGCTGTTCACCCTGACCCTGGTCCTCGGCGTGCTGTCGCTGGGCGGGCTTCCCGCTCGCCGGGTGCCGCGCTTCGTCCTCCAGTCGCTGCACCGCAACGCCGCGCTGCTCGCGTTCGTGATGCTGGGCGCGCACATCGTCTCGGCCGTGGTCGACCAGTACGTCGACATCCGCTGGTGGCAGGCGTTCGTGCCGGTCGGCGCGACGTACGAGCCTCTGTGGCTGGGCCTGGGCGCGGTGGCCGTCGACCTCCTGGTCGTGATCGCCGCGACCAGCATGATGCGGCGACGGCTGGCGGACCGGACCTGGCGACTCCTGCACCAGCTGGCCTGGCCGATGTGGGGTCTCTCGCTCGCGCACGGCATCGGCATGGGCACCGATCTTCGCGACGCGTGGTGGCTCGTGACCCTCGCCTGCGGCGCCGCCGTTGGGGCCGCTCTCGTCTGGCGCCTGGTGCGTCTCGTCCTCGCCCGTCTCGGCCGCCATCGACCCGAACCGGCGTCCCAAGCC
Source organism: uncultured Actinomycetota bacterium (assembly GCA_963798045.1). GTDB lineage: Bacteria > Actinomycetota > Actinomycetes > Propionibacteriales > Nocardioidaceae > Nocardioides. The sequence goes on along the minus strand of CAWCSB010000022.1, from coordinate 29,688 downwards.
GAACCTCCGTCCGTCCCCGAGCTGAAGGTGCTCCGATGACCACACCCACTCCAGTGCCGCTCGACTGTCCGCCCTCGCCGGTGCCGTTCCCCGACCGCGTGGACGTGGATCCCGGACCGGCCCTGCTCGCCGGGATCGAGCACGGCCCGTCGCTGGCCGCGCACCGGAGGCAGTACGGCGACCCGCCCGACGTCTCCCCCGAGGAGCTGCACGAGGCCCTGCGCCGGATCGCGCTTCGCGGCCGCGGTGGTGCGGGCTTCCCCTTCGCCACCAAGCTCGACGCGGTGCTGCAACAGCGCTCGCGCCCGGTGCTCGTCGTCAACATGAGTGAGGGCGAGCCGGCCAGCAGCAAGGACACCGCGCTCGCGCTGACCCGCCCGCACCTCATTCTGGACGGGGTCGTCGCCACCGCGCGGTCGCTCCGGGCGCGGGAGGTGCACGTGGTCCTCCCCGGCGAACGGCCCGCGACCGCGACCGCCATGCGCACCGCGCTGGAGGAGCGCTCGGACGGCGTGCGGATCGTGTCGCACGTCGCCGGCTCGCGGTTCGTCGCCGGCCAGGCCAAGGCCGTCGTGGAGCTGCTGTCCGGTCGCCCGAACCTGCCCGTGACGTCGTGGCAGCCCGAAGCCGTCTCGGGCCACCGCGGCCGGCCCACGTTGCTGAGCAACGCCGAGACCTGGGCCCGGGTGGGGCTGCTCGTGCTGCGCGGCGTGACGGCGTACTCCTCCCTCGGGACACCGGACGAGCCCGGCGCCACCCTGCTCACGTTGAGCGCGCCCGGACGGGATCCCGTGGTGCGCGAGGCGGAGTACGGCGACCGCCTGCGTGACCTCCTGCCCTCCGGGCTCGCCGGCCGGCCCGCCCTGGTCGGCGGGTTCCACGGGTCCTGGACCACCTGGGAGACCCTCGCCAGCGCGCGGGTCTCGGTCGCCGGAATGCGGATGCTCGGGTCACCCCTGGGCGCGGGCGTCGTGCTGAGCACTCCGCAGGGGATGTGCCCGGTGACGCTGACGGGCCAGATCGTCGCCTACCTGGCCGGCCAGAGCGCGGGGCGCTGCGGGCCGTGCTTCAACGGACTGCCCGCCCTCGCAAGTGCGGTCACGTCGGTCGTCGACGGTGCCGGCGGACCGGCCCGGGTGGAGCAGCTCGCCACGCTGGTCGAGCGACGCGGAGCGTGTGCCCATCCCGACGGCACGGTCCGGCTGGTCCGGTCGATGCTGACCACGTTCGCCGACGAGGTCTCGCTGCACGCCTCGAGCGGGTGCTCCGAGCAGCGGCGGCTGCACCTGGTCCCCGGACCGCTCGAAATCACAGCAGTGCGGCGCGCGTCGTGAGCACGCAGCTCCGGGTCGACTGGCCGAACTGCAAGGCGCGCGGGCTCTGCCACGAGGTGCTTCCCGACCTGGTGGAGCTCGACCTCTGGGGCTACCCGCTCGTCCGGGGTCCGGTCACCGACGACCTCCTGGCCGACGCCCGCGAGGCCGTGCGCACCTGTCCGAGGGCGGCGCTGCGTCTGGTCGAGGGACGCTGACCTCGGAGGACTATGGTCTGCGCGTGAGTGACGGCTACAGCGAGATCAGCGCCCACGACGGCGCGGCCGTGGGGGTTCGACGTCGGCGCGATCACGGTGCCCGTGCTCATCTACCAGGGACGCCAGGACACGATGGTGCCGTTCGCGCACGGCGAGTGGCTGGCCGCGCACGTGCCCGGCGCCGAGGTGCACCTCACCGACGACGACGGTCACCTCACGCCGATGATCAACGGCCTGCCCGGGATCCTCGCCGACCTCAAGCGGGTCGCGGGTCTCTAACCGAGCGCGGCGATCCGTGCGGCGACGGCGTCCCCGAAGATCCGGTGGCCGGTCGCCGTCGGGTGCAGCCGGTCGTCGAGGTAGGGCAGCTCCAGGTCGACGGTCGAGACGTACTGCACGCCGTACTTCTTCGAGAGGTGTGCGAGCAGCCGGTCCACGCGCGGCACCTTCGCCGCTCGCGCCGGCGCCGTCGCCGGGCCGACGACGATCGTGCGGTACGGCGCCGCGGCCTTCATCACCCGGGCGAAGCCGGCCTTGATCTCGGCCCGGCTGCGGTCGTAGTCGTTGAGGCCGCCCTCGACGACCACCAGGTCGGCACCGCCCCTGAGCGCCGCGGGTGCACGGTCACCGAAGGAGACCCGGCCGCACTCCGAGGACTTCGCGCTGAACCCGGTGCCGGAGAAGCCGGCCACGTGGATCCGGCCGGGCAGCCGCGACGGCCAGGACTGGACGGGACGGTCGAGGCCGAGCCCGGCCGACCACGAGTCGCCGATCACCACGACCCGCTCGCCCGAGCCGGTCACCATGCCGGCCCGCTCGTCCGAGGCGACGGCGAACCGCTCGCACTTCGACAGGTTCGCGTTCGCGCGGGCAGCGAGGACGCCGGTGGCGGTGAGAGCGCACACCAGCGCGGCGACCGTCATGAGGACGGAGTGGCGGCGCGGCAGCAGGACCCGAGGAAGCACGTCGCAAGTGTGCGGAGCAAAACTCCGCAGAACCCATGGTCCAAGAGGGTCATTCGGGGGCCATTCCGGGGTGGCCCGGAGGGCCGCTGCTGGAGACCCCCGTGCCAACCCCGGACCTTCGGCTCTGCTGCCCCGAGCACCCCGGTGCCTAGGTTCGAACCATGCCCACGGACGGCACGCACCTTCGACGCCGAGGAGGTTGGGCCCGAGCTGGCCGCCCCGGTGCTCCGCCAGTACATCGCGCAGGTCCCCGTGACGCGTGACTACTGGGCGGTTTCGTCCGACGCCACGGTGGACGAGCTCCGCAAGGAGGCTCGGCAGCACCCGGTGTTTCGGCTGAGCTCCCGCTGAGGGTCAGACGGCGTACGACGCGAGCTCGCCGGCGAGGTCCTCGTTGGCCCGGCCGGCGACGATGGTGCCGTCGGCGGTGTGCTCCATCGAGTCGATCTCGCCCTGCTGGTGCAGCCGGTTGATCAGGTCGCCGCGCTCGTAGGGAAGCAGCGCCTTGAACTCCACACCGGGCCGGGGCAGCTCGCCCTCGACCAGCGCCAGCGCCTCGGCGATGCCCTCGCCGGTCTTGGCGCTGACCACGACCGAGTGCGGCTCCGCGCGCTGGAGCCGCGCGAGGACGAGCGGGTCGGCCGCGTCGGCCTTGTTGATGACCACGATCTCGGGGACGTGCGAGGCCCCGATCTCTGCGAACACCTCGCGGACCGCGGAGATCTGGCCCTCGGGGTCGGGGTGGGAGCCGTCGACGACGTGCAGGACCAGGTCGGCGTCCGCGACCTCCTCCAGCGTCGAGCGGAACGCCTCGACCAGCTGGTGCGGGAGGTGCCGGACGAAGCCGACGGTGTCGCTCATCGTGTAGATCCGGCCGTCGGCCGTGGTGGTCCGCCGGGTCGTCGGGTCGAGCGTGGCGAACAGCGAGTCCTCGACCAGGACGCCGGCGTCGGTGAGCCGGTTGAGGAGCGAGGACTTGCCGGCGTTGGTGTAGCCGGCGATGGAGACCGACGGGATCGCGTGGCGCTTGCGGTCCTGGCGCTTGGTGTCGCGGGTCCCCTTCATCTCCTTGAGGTCGCGGCGCAGCTTGGCGATCTTGGTGTTGATCCGGCGTCGGTCGGTCTCGATCTTGGTCTCACCGGGGCCACGGCCGCCGATGCCGGCGCCACCCGCGACCCGGCCGCCGACCTGACGGGAGAGGTTGCCGCCCCAGCCACGCAGCCGCTGCTTCATGTAGTTGAGCTGCGCCAGCTCGGTCTGCGCCTGGCCCTCGCGCGACTTCGCGTGCTGGGCGAAGATGTCGAGGATCAGCGCGGTCCGGTCGACGACCTTGACCTTGAGCCGGTCCTCCAGGTTGCGCAGCTGGCTGGGCGCCAGCTCGCCGTCGCAGATGACGGTGTCGGCGCCGGTGGCCTCGACGATCTCGCGGATCGCGTCGACCTTGCCGCGCCCGACGTACGTCGCGGGGTCGGGCGACTGCCGGCGCTGGTAGATCGCCTCGAGCACCTCCGAACCCGCGGTCTCGGCGAGCAGGGCCAGCTCGGCCATGGAGTTCTCGGCGTCCTGCACCGAGCCCTCGGTCCACACTCCGACCAGGACCACCCGCTCGAGGCGCAGCTGGCGGTACTCGACCTCGCTGATGTCCTCCAGCTCGGTGGACAGGCCGGCCACGCGGCGCAGCGCGTGCCGCTCGGCGAGCTCCATGGCGCCGGCGGTGGGGACGGCCTCGGGGTCGTCCTCGAGCTCCCAGCCGGAGGTCCGCGCGAGCTCGTCGTCGAGGGTGAAGTCGGGGTCCAGCTCGATGGTCGAGTCGACCCGCTCGAGGTCCTCGACGTCCGGGGTGAGGTCAGGTGCGTTCGTCATACGGCGTCCAGCGTACGGTCCGCCCCCTACAACCCGCACCCGCCTTTTGCCGTGGATGCCCGCGAAACGAGGGAGGTACCGGGTGGACTAGCGCGGTGTTAGCCTCAGCGCCTCGGGGCTCGACAAGGAAGACCCGACACCTCGTAAGGAGTAACAGATGCAATCTTTGTTGCGCTCCAAACGCATCATCGGGACTGTCGCGGGTCTCGTCGCGCTGTCAGTTCCCCTCAGCCTCGGGGTCGCGCCCGCTGCAAACGCGGCACCGGCCCCAGACATCAAGGTGACGCAGAACTACTCCGACACCGTCGCCCCTCTCACCGGCGTCTCCTGCAACGACGGCATCACGGTCTCGGACACGCAGTACTGGCGACGCTTCGACCTGAGCGTCTACGGCGCGGCCAACGGCTTCAGCGTCTCGAAGATGACGATGGGCGTCGAGCTCGCCGAGAGCACCGCGGGCAACGTGCCGGGCTCCTTCTCGGTCTATGCCCTCGACCACGCCGCGACCCTGACCGTCGCCAACCTCGGGACACCCCTGGCCACCGTGCCGGTCAACTACGACTCGGTCGCCGACGGGGCGCTGCTCACGGCTGCGATCGCCGCGACGATCCCGGCCGGCAAGGACCTGGTCATCAAGGCGGCGGTCAACGACTCGACCACCGACGAGCTCTTCTTCCCGGGTGCCAACGAGGACCCGGAGCTGGCCCCGACCTACCTCTCCTCCGTCGCCTGTGGCACCGCAGAGCCGACGCCGGTCGAGGACCTTGTCGGCGCCCCACTGGCCAGCGTCCTCTTCGTCGGCGGCAAGACCACCGACTGCAAGACCGCTGAGACGGCCGTCACCACCGCCACCGCCGCCGCTGCCGCTGCCGCGACGAAGGTGACCACCGCCACCAAGGCCCTCAAGAAGGCCGCCAAGAAGGTCAAGAAGGCCAAGAAGGCCCTCAAGAAGGCCGAGCAGTCGGGCGACAACGCGAAGGTCGCGAAGGCCAAGAAGGCCCTCCAGAAGGCCAAGAAGGCGAAGAAGGCCAAGAAGAAGGCCCTCGCATCGGCCAAGGCTGCTCTGACGGCGGCCAACGCTGCGGTGACCGCTGCGCAGGCAGCGCAGAACACCAAGTGCGCGCAGCCCGTGCTGCCGCCGGCCCCGCCGCGCCCGTCGCAGGACCGCAAGCCGGTCGCTGGGAGCAAGGCACGCTCTCCTTCTCGAGCGCCCGCTGAACCAGCACTGACGCGACACCGAAACACCTGAAGTAGGCAAGAAGTACGGCCCGAGGAGCCACGCTCCTCGGGCCGTACTCATGTCCGCGTCGGCTCGGGCTCAGTCATCCTCGAGCGGATTCCGGATCCTGACGCCGCGCAGCTCGGAACCCGTCGCGAGATCCTCGGTCCACAGCTCCTCGCAGCCGGCTTCGCGGGCCGCGGTCACGATCAGGGCATCCCACACCGAGAGCTGGTGGCGCACGGAGAGCGCAATGGCTCGCTGCACGAGTGCCGCGTCGGTGCCGACGACCGGGAGGCGACACAGGGACGTGATGACCTCGGCGGCAGTCTGCTCGGGCAGAGCAGGACGCAGCTTTCGGGTGAGCACGACGTAGAGCTCGAGCAGGACCTGGGTGCTGATGACGAACTCGTGGTCTGCCCTCGCCAAGGCCGCTCGTGCCTTGCGCTGCTTGTCGGGCGTGCCCGCGTCGAGGTCGTAGGCGAGGATGTTGGTGTCGACGAAGACCCTAGGCATGGTGGTCCTCAGACACGCTGGAGGTCCTCGCGGGTCCAGGTGCGCTGGCCGCTCTCGCTGCCGAGGGCGTGGGCGTCGGCCACCGCCTCTATGGCGGCGAAGACGTCGCCGGGCCGGGTGTCGTCGGCGTAGCGGTGCAGGGCCTCCGCCAGCATCGCGTTGACCGACTCTCCGCGCTGCACCGCGCGCACCCGCGCCCGTCGCAGCGTCTCCGCATCGACTGTGATCGTCAGGTTGGGCACGGCATCAGTGTAGCACCGATCCCGTGCAGCACGAGGCCGTTCAGGCTGGCACGCCGAGCGGGCTAAGTGCGCGCCGGCGCCCTGAGCTTGACGGCTCTCGTCACCATCACGGGGGTGCCGCTGGGGACGGTGAGGGTGATCGTGAACGTGATCTTGAGCTTGCCGGCCTTGCGCCAGGCGACCGCGTTCTTCTTGGACACGGTGATCGTCGGCCGGATCGACTGGCCGGACGCCACGTTGGTCGCCAGCTTGCCGAGTGTCGCCACCTTCTTGCCGATCTTCGCCGTCGCCGAGGCCGCGACCGTGCAGGTGCCGGTCGCCGTTGCCGGGCACGACGCCACGGCGCCGGAGTCGATCGTGATCCTCGCGCCCTTGGCCTTGGCCTTGGGCTTCAGCTTGGACACCGAGCCGACGGGCGCGGGTGCGGGTACTGGTGCGAGCTCCTGGTACTGCGCCGACGTGCTGGAGCAGGCCGACTCGGCGCCGGTGTCGGCGGCCGTGGCGTAGAACGTCGTCAGCGACCCGTCGGCGACCGGGACCGGGATCCCGTCGGCCGAGAACTGCGCCGCCGTGCCGCTCGCCGCCGCGGCGCCAGAACACGTCGGGTTCGTGTAGATCTTCACGTTGAGGCCCGCGGGCGTCGTCGTGCCCTTCACCTTCGGCGTCAGGTTGTCGGCCGGCGAGGCGGGGCTGACTCCGGTCACCGTGGCGCTGGCGAGGGATCGCTCGCAGCCGAAGGTGAGCGTGTCGCCGAGGTCGGTCAGCTCGGCGTCCTGGCCGCCGCCGCACTCGAAGGTGTTGTGCGGGACGCTGCCGATGAGGATGTCGTCGCCCGAGCCGCTGAGCACGTTCTCGGTGGTGTAGACCCTCGACATCCCGGTGGCCGACCCGCCGTACCCGTCGTTCGGGTCGAGAGTGAGCTGGCCGCGGATGTCGCCGGCGGCGGAGTGCACGTCCAGGTAGGTGTTGCCGGCTCGCAGGGCGGGCTCGGTGATGTCGGCGTCGGTCATGGGGCCGACCTCGGTGCTCGGGGTCGTACCCGCGCCCGGGTCCGTCCACGACGAGCCGGGGCCGATCGTCAGGACGGCCGCGCCGTTGACGCCGGCCGCGCCCTGGTGGATGTGGGCGTCGGTGATCTGCGCCGCGGTGAGCCCGTCGACGTCGACCTCGTAGCCGAAGGTGCTGGTGGCGAGGTCGGTGAAGTCGACGAAGGCATCGGCGGTCGCCACGTTGGCGCTGGGCGGGACCGCGCCGGCCCCGGAGAGCGCGGCCCGGAAGCGTGCGGTCTTGCCGAGGTCGACGACGACCGGCGTGGTGTAGGCCTGGTAGTTGAGGGTGTCGCTGCCCGGCCCGCCGCGGAAGACCCCGCCCGGGCCGAGGCCCTGGCCGTTGGCGAACTCGAGGTGGTCGGCGCCGTCCCCGCCGTACACCAGGACCTGGGGCGAGGTCGGCGTGCCGTCGACGTGGATGACGTCGTAGCCGTCACCGGTCCTGATGTTCACCTGGTCCATCGCGGTGTCCCAGAAGACGTGACCAGCAAACACATCGAGCCGGTTGCCGGTGATCCATACCCCGTCCGCGTCGCCGCCGTCAACGTCCACGGTGAGGAAGTCCGCGCCGCCCTGCCCGTTGACCGTGATGGTGGAGGCGAAGGCGGTCGCCGACTGGTTGACCGTGATGATGTCGATCCCGTCGCCGGCGTTGACGACCACGGTCGCGGCTGTAGTGTCGGGGAGCACCTGGTCGCCAGCCATCACCGAGTCCCAGTCGGGGCTGCCGTTGAGCGTGAGGTTGCCTTCGACCTTCCCGATGGTGACCTGGTCGACGACGGAGGCGTCTCCAGTGACGGTCGCGGTGGTGCCGACGAGCGTCGACGTGAAGGTGGCCTGGGCCGGTGTCATCCCTGCCAGGGCGAGCACCCCCGCCACGATGAAGACCAGCGCTGCACGTCGCACCATTGCGTTTCCCCGTTCCCGTCGTCCGAGCCTGCGCGATGCTAAGCCGCCACGAGCGGCGCGGTATTGCATTTCGGTCAAAGTGCCCGGCCGCGCGTCTCTGCCGACCGACCGGTCAGGCCGGCTCGAGCGTCTGCGTCCAGAGCGCGACGCCTGACGCCTCGTGCAGGGTGACGGTCATCGCGCCGGCGGCGTCGATCGCGAGGTGGCCGAAGAACTGGTTGCCGTCCCGCGGCGACTGCCGCCGCGGGGAGTCGTTGCCCTTCGAGAAGACCACCTGCGGCCCGAAGGTCTGGTCGAGCAGCCCGTCCTTGCGCGGGAACGTCTCGGCGGCCAGCGGCCCGGAGACGAACTCCCAGAACGGGTCGAAGTCGGTGTACGCCGCCCGCTCGGGCGAGTAGTGGTGCGCGGCGGTGTAGTGCACGTCGGCGGTGATGAAGACGACGTTCTGCACCCCCGCCCGCTGCCACGCGGAGAGGATCCGGGCCAGCTCCGGCTCCCGGCCCATCGGCCTGCCGTCGTCGCCGTTGCACGGCCCGTCGAGGTCGTCGTCGTGCGTCGAGGGGATCGAGAGGGGCAGGTCGGCGGAGATCACCTTCCAGGTCGCGCGGGAGGCGATGACCGACTCGGTCAGCCACCGGTCCTGCGTCGGGCCCGAGGATCCCCTGCGGGCGGACGCGGAAGGTGTCGTTGCCGCCGCGGTAGGAGCGCATGTCGAGCACGAACAGGTCGAGGTGCTGGCCGCGCGGGACCCGGCGGTAGATCCGACCGGACGCGTAGCCGTCGCCGCCGCGGTCGACGAAGGTGCTGACCGGCACCGGCATGTACTCCTGCCACGCGCGGCGTCCGCGGGCGGCCAGCACGTCGCAGCGGCGCTCGGTGTAGCGGTCGTCGTCGAGGACCTCGCCGGGATACCAGTTGTTGCAGGTCTCGTGGTCGTCCCACTGCGCGACCGTCGGGACGTCGGCGTACAGCGCCCGGACGTTGGTGTCCTGCAGGACGTAGCGCTGCCGGCCGCGGAACTCCTCGAGCGTCTCGGAGACCTTCTCGACGCCGTCGCTGACCAGGTTGCGCCAGACGTGACCGCTCTCCTCCTGGACGGTCGACGGGATCTCGAGGTCGGCGTAGATCGTGTCGCCGCAGTGCACGAACAGGTCGGGCTGGGTCCGGTGGATCGCGGCGTACGTCGTGAGCCCGCCGAGCTCCTGGTTGATCCCGAAGCCCTGGCCGCAGGTGTCGCCCGACCACACCAGCGAGGTGGGCGCCGCGTGGATCGGCGCGGTGCTGAAGCTGACCCGCTCGGTCTGGCCGGTGGCGCCGTCGTCGCCGGTGAACGAGATGGTGGCGTCGTACCGCCGGCCGGGCGCGAGCCCGTGCAGCTGCAGCCGCGCGGTGTGGTCGGTGCGCGCGTCGGCCCAGGGACCGCGCACGGGTCGCCAGCAGCCGCCCGTTGCTCTCCAGCCGGACCGCCATCCGGCCGGCGGCCGGACGAGCGCGCCCAGAGCACGGCCGAGTCCGTGGTGACCTCGCCGGAGCGGGCGCCGTGGGTCAGCGCGACCCGCGACCGCACCTGGCCGGGAGCTCGGCCCGGCCACCTGGCGGCCGAGCAGACCGGGCGTGGCACCGATGCCCACGCCTCCGAGGAGAGCCGATCGTCTACCGACCCACACACCGTTGGCCATGCCTCGAGGGCACCGGTGGCGGCTGTCCGGACCGAGATGTGCGCGTGTCGTGTTGGCCAACCCTGGATGAGCGCTGAGCGTCGGCGGGTCCCAGCAGACGTTTCAGAGGCTCTCGAGGCTCCAGCGCCTGCCTGTAGGGGCTGACGCTTCGAGGCCTCAGCCACCGTAGGCCGCCGTGACTGCGGAAGCGCATTATTTGCGTATCCGCAGTTTATGCGGCATCCTCGAGCATGACACCAGATCCGAGCCAGCTCGACGCCGTGCGCGAGGCCCTCGAGGCGGCCGCCGACAAGGACGCCGGCGAGGCGCTCCCGCACCTGCGCGAGGCCGCGGACCAGCTCACCGCGCTCATCGACGAGTCGATGGCCGAGGCGCTGCTCGCGGGGAAGGTGTCGCTGCGGTCCGCCGGTGCCGCGGCGGGGCTCACCGAGAACGCCGTACCTCCTCGGCTGGCCCGCACCCAGACCCTCGGCGCCTACGCCAACGAGGACGGCCGGGTGACCGCCGCCGGCGTCGAGCGCGCGAAGTACGACCACGAGTCCGGCACGCCCAAGCCGGCACCAGCTCCCAGCCGCAGCACCGATGCGGTTCAAACCACGCCGCCCCAGCAAATGAGGACGAACGCCATGACCAGATCCGACCTGACCCACCTCTACTTCCTGCTCGACCGCAGCGGCTCGATGCAGTCGATCAAGTCCGACATCGAGGGCGGCTTCGCGGCGTTCGTCGACGAGCAGCGCAAGGGCGCCGGCGAGTGCCGGGCGACGCTGGCGCAGTTCGACGACGTCTACGAGGTGGTCTACGCCGACCGGCCGATCGCCGACGTGCCCGCCGCTCGACCTGCAGCCGCGCAACATGACCGCGCTGCACGACGCGATGGGCCGGCTGATCACCGACGCCGGCGAGAAGCTCGCCGCGCTGCCCGAGAGCCAGCGGCCCGGCACGGTCATCGTCGCGATCATGACCGACGGCCTGGAGAACGCCAGCAAGGAGTGGACCGGCGCCTCGATCAAGGCGCTGGTGAGCCAGCAGAGCAACGCCTACGGGTGGACGTTCATGTACATGGGCGCCGACCAGGACGCCGTCGAGGTGGGCGCCTCGCTCGGCGTCGACAAGGACCTCGTCCGTGACCTACTCGCGCGGCAAGTCGCGGCGAGGCGATGGGCGTGGCCTCGGGCAAGATCGCCAAGCTGCGCGCGGCCCGGATCTCCGCCCCGGCGGCGGCGATGGAGGCGTTCACCGACGCCGAGCGGGCCTCGCTGGCCGAGTGAGGGCCTACTTGGGTGGCATCCGGATCCCGCCGTCGACGCGGATCACCTCGGCGTTCATGTAGGAGTTGGTGAGGCACTCGACGACCATGCTGGCCAGCTCGTCGGGGACGCCGAGGCGCTTGGGGAACAGCACGCTCTCGCCGAGCTTGGCCTTGAACGCCTCGGAGTCCGGCCCCTCGCCGTAGATCGGGGTGTCGATCAGTCCTGGGGCGATCGTGTTGAGCCGGATGCCGGACGCCGAGAGGTCCCGCGCGACCGGGAGGGTCATGCCGACCACGCCGCCCTTGGACGCGCTGTAGGACGCCTGGCCGATCTGGCCGTCGAAGGCGGCCACGCTGGCGAGGTTGACGATCGCGCCGCGCTGGCCGTCGGCGTCGGGCTCGTTGCGGCTCATCACCGTCGCGGCCTGGCGGACCATGTCGAAGGTGCCGACCAGGTTGATCGCGATGACCTTCTTGAACGCGTCGAGGTCGTGCGCCGACTCGATCTGGCCGTCGCGGCCGATGGTCCGCTGCGCCCAGCCGATGCCGGCGGAGTTGACCACCGCGCGGAGCGGGGCGATCTCGGCGGCGGCGTTGACGGCGGCGGTGATCTGGTCGGTGTTGGTCACGTCGACCAGGGCGAAGACGCCCTTGATCTCCTCGGCGAGCGCCTCGCCCTTGTCGGCCTGGAGGTCGGCGACCACGACGGTCGCGCCCTGGGCGGCGAGCTGGCGGGCGACCGCGGCACCGATGCCCGACGCCGCGCCGGTGACGATGGCGGAGCTGTTGCTGATGTCCATGGGCCGGAGCATAGGGGTGGCCACAGAGTCTGATCGGTGGGGGCTGGCAGGGTGGTGACCGTGGACGATCCCTCCCAGCCCCGTGTCCGTGCGAACGGCGCGTTGACCTCCTGCCTGGCCGTCTGCGATCGTGCTGGCGTGGCTCAACGGGTTGCTGGTCCGCATGGTCAGCGTCGACGTGCAGTTCTTCGGCGAGACCGCCGACCGCAGCGACCTACCGGGTCGCGGCCGGAGCGGGGCTGATGACGGCGGTGCTGCTGCTGGCTCGGCATGGTCGCGCTGTACGTGTTCGGCGCCCCGGGCTGGCTGCAGTTCCTCACCGGCGCCGGGATCGGCACCCAGCTCGCGCTCGGCGATCACCGCCTGGTGGAGCTCGCGCGCGGTCGACGACTCACGTCGTGGTCACGAAGTCGGCCTGGGACGGGGTCAAGGACGTGCTCGTCGTCCCTGGGTCGTGGCTGCTGCTGGTGGTGTTGGCGCTCGCCGTGGCGGTGGCAGTCGGTCGAAGGCGCTGACCGGGCCGGGTCGGCTCCCAGCTCGACGCCAGCGGTGTGGGCGGCTACAGGTCGGTCGTGCCCCGGGCGACGACGACTGCCGGGCCGGTGAGCAGCACCCGGTCGTCGGCGGTCCAGGTGACCGTGAGCGTGCCGCCCGGCACGTCGACGCGGTAGGCGACGTCGATCGTCCGCCGCCGGCCGCCGGCCGGTGGCCGTCGGCGACTGCCGCGGCCACCATCACCGCGCAGGCGCCGGTGCCGCAGGACCGGGTCTCGCCCGAGCCGCGCTCGTGCACGCGCATCGCGACGTGCCGCTCCCCGCGGCGTACGACGAACTCGACGTTGACGCCGTCGGGGTAGACGTCGGCGTCGTGGCCGGGGGCGTCGAGGAGCCGGCCGGCGTCGTCGAGCGAGTCGACGAAGGCCACCGCGTGGGGGTTGCCCATGTCGACGTGACGGGCCGGCCAGGTGCGCTCGCCGACCGAGACCGTGGTCTCGCCGAGGACCTTCGGGGTGCCCATGTCGACGGTGATCAGGTCGCCGTCGACGGTCAGCGTCTTGACGCCGTCGCGGGTGTCCACCCGGATCGGCGCCGATTGCCGTCGGCCAGGCCCGCGTCGACCAGGTAGCGCGCGAAGAGCCGGATGCCGTTGCCGCACATCTCCGAGACCGAGCCGTCGGCGTTGCGGTAGTCCATGAACCACTCCGCGTCAGGTCCGGAGGCCCGGACCACCCGCAGCACGCCGTCGCCGCCGATGCCGGCGCGGCGGTCGCAGAGCGCCCGGACCCGCTCGGCCATCTGCTCGGCGGAGAGCTCGCCGTGGACGGTGCCGTCGAGGTCGGGCAGGAGGACGAAGTCGTTCTCGGTGCCGTGCCCCTTGAGGAACTCGTAGGGCATCAGGCGTAGAGGCCCTTGGCGTAGTTCTCCGGCTGGTAGTAGTCGTCGAGCTGCTCGACGGTCATGCCGGACGGCTCGACCTCCTTGGCGATCACCGCACGCCGCGGGACCTTGGCCTCCGGCTCCCAGGTCTCCGGCTTCCAGATCCCGGAGCGGAGGAACGCCTTCGCGCAGTGGAAGAAGATGTCGTCGATCTCGACCACCACGGCCAGCAGCGGGCGGTGCCCCTTGACCACCATCTCGTCGAAGAACGGCGCGTCGCTGACCAGCCGGGCCCGGCCGTTGATCCGCAGCGTGTCGCCGCGGCCGGGGATCAGGAAGTTCAGCCCGACGTGCGGGTTGGACCAGGATGTTCTTGTAGCCGTCGGCCCGCTTGTTGCCGGGCCGCTCGGCGATGGCGATGGTGCGGTCGTCGATGACGTGCACGAGCTGGCCGGGCGGGTCGCCCTTCGGCGAGGCGTCGCAGTTGCCGTCGGCGTCGGAGGTCGCCATCACGCAGAACGGCGATCGCGGCCAGCCAGTCGCGGTCGACGTCGAGCAGCGCCGGGCCGGCCCTTGTTGGCGGCCCGCTCGTTGCGGCGTGCCGAGGAGGCCGACCAGCTCGCTCGACGGAGTCGATGGTCGTCCAGGTCGATCTCGGCGGTGCTCACCCCTTCAGGGTAGAGCCCCGCCGCATCCCTATTTGCGCTTGACCACCGCCGCCGCTCCCCCGCCGCGACGGGTGGGTTCGGCGGCGGCCGTGAGCAGCCCGCGCGGGCCGAACTCGATCGCGGTGGCCGCGCCGATCTCGGCGGCGGACGTGCCCGGTGCACCGACCGGCGTGAACGCATGACCGAGCGCGGTCAGCGCCGCCTGGTAGAGGTCGAGGTAGGCCTGCTCGGCCTTCACAGGAGTCGTGTTGTTCGGCGCCACCCGCGGCGCCGCGATGGCCTCGGCCAGCGACATCCCGCGGTCGAGCCGGTTGACCAGGATCCCGAGCACCGTGGTGATGATCGTCGAGCCGCCGGGCGACCCGAGCGCGAGGACCGGCTTCTTGCCCTGGAGCACGATCGTCGGCGACATCGAGCTGCGCGGCCGCTTGCCGGGCTCGATCCGGTTGGGGTCGGCCGGGTCGTAGACGGTGCTGAAGTCGGTCAGCTCGTTGTTGAGCAGGAAGCCGCGGCCGGGCACGACGATGCCGGAGCCACCGGTCTGCTCGATGGTGAGCGTGTACTCGACGACGTTGCCGCGCTTGTCGGCCACGGTGAGGTTGGTGGTGCTGACGTTCTCGGTGTCCGGCGCGACCTCACCCTTGCTGTTGGGGGTGGCGCAGCTGCCGTCGGACGCCGCGACGTTGCCGGCCGCGACCGGTGGCGTGAACGCGAGCAGCGGGTTGATCTGGCAGGCCCGCTCCGCGGCGTACGTGTCGGAGAGCAGGGTGTCGACCGGGACGCCGCTCTGGTCGCCGACGTACTTGGCGCGGTCGGCGAAGGCGAGGTGCGCGGCCTCGATCACGAGGTGCTGCACCTGCACCGGCGTGAGCGACTTCAGGTCGTAGCGCTCGAGGATGTTGAGCGCCTCGCCGACGGTGGTCCCGCCGCTGGAGGACGGCGGCATGCCGTAGACGTCCAGCCCGCGGTAGCTGACGTGGGTCGGCCGGTGCTGGATGACGTCGTACTTCGCGAGGTCCTTCGCCCGCATCTTGCCCTTGGGCACCGGCAGGTCGGTGCGGCCGCTCACCGGTGGCTTGCGCACGGTCTTGGCCACCTCGCGGGCCAGGTCGCCGCGGTAGAACGCGCCGATGCCGCGCTCCGCGAGCAGGTCGTAGGTGTCGGCGAGCTGCGGGTTGCGGAAGATGCTGCCGACCTTCGGCGCCTTGCCGTGCCGCAGGAACAGCTTGCGCGTCGACGTGAAGGTGTTGAACCGCTCGGCGTTGTCGTCGGTCTGCTGCTTGAAGGTCTTGTCGACCTTGAAGCCGCTGGCGGGCCAGGTTGGTCGCCGGCGCGAGCACGTCGGCGAGCGACATCGACCCCCAGCGGTCGAGGGCCGCCTGCCACGTGGCCGGGGTGCCGGGGACACCCACGGAGACACCGCTGGTGACCAGGTCGGGGGTGAAGGTGTAGGGCTGCCCGGTGGCCGGGTTGATGAACGCGTCGTGCTTCATCGCGGCCGGCGCGGTCTCGCGGCCGTCGAGCGTCTTGACCTTCTTGGTCTTGGCGTCGTAGTAGACGAAGTAGCCGCCCCCGCCGATGCCGGCGCTGTAGGGCTCGGTGACGCCGAGCGCGGCCGCGGTGGCGACGGCGGCGTCGACCGCGTTGCCGCCGTTCTTGAGCACCTGGAGGCCGATCCGGGAGGCGTACGGGTCGACCGAGGTGACGGCGCCGCCGCTGCCGACGACGGTGGCCTTGCGGGGCGGCTCCTGGACGCGCTCGGGACGCCGCGGGCGGGCTCTCCTGCGCGGTGGCCGGGGCCTGGAGCGTGGCGACGGCTGAGGCGCGGCGGTGGCGAGGGCGGCGAGGGGACCCGAGAACATGCCGCAGCCGGTACCCCGTTGACGCGCTATTTCAAGCCCGGGGTGGGTGCGCAGCACCGGGAGCAGCAGGGTGCGCGGCGTGACCTGGGCGAACGCGGCCGCGACCCGGTTGGCGGCGCCCGGGATCACCACCATCCGGCCCTTGTCGAGACCGTCGACCGCCGCCTTCGCCACCGCGGCCGAGTCGACCCACATCACCGACGGCAGCGCGTTCTCGGCCTCCTCCTTGGTGAAGCCGGCGCGTTCGCCGAAGCCGGTGTGCACGGGTCCCGGGCAGAGCGCGGTCGCGGTGACGCCGCTGCCCTTGAGCTCGCCGACCAGGGACTGGGTGTAGGAGAGGACGAAGGCCTTGCCGGCGGCGTACCCCGCCTGGCCCGGCAGCGGCTGGAACGCCGCCGTGCTCGCGACGTTGAGGACGGCGCCGCGGCCGCGCTCGACCATGCCGGGCAGCAGCCGCGTGCAGAGGTCGACCACCGCGACGACGTCCACCTCGACCATCTGCATCTCGGTGTCGGGGTCGGCCGCGGAGACCCGGCCCACGGTGGAGAACCCCGCGTTGTTGACGAGGATGTCGACGGTCACGCCGAGCTTGATCAGCCGGGACGGCAGCACAGCGCGGGCCGACCGGTCGGCCAGGTCGGCCGTCAGGACGTCCGCCCGGCCGCCGGCGGCGACGATCTCGTCGGCGAGCGCGCGCAGCTTGGCCTCGGTGCGGGCGACGAGCACCAGCCGGTGGCCGCGTCGGGCCAGCTCGCGGGCGATCTCGGCGCCGATGCCCTGCGAGGCGCCGGTGACCAGGGCGGCCCGGTCGGGTGCCGGGGAGGGAAGCGTCATGGACGCAACCTACGTACCGGGGACCGACCACCTCGTAGCGCGCGGCGATGAACGCCTTGTTCTGGTGCACCTCGGCCAGCCGGAAGTCGAAGCGGCGCGGGAACAGCGGCCGCCCCGCGCCCAGGGTGACCGGCGCGATGTAGCAGATCACCTCGTCGAGCTTGCCCGCCTCGGCGAACTGGGCGGCGAGGTCGCCGCCGCCGCACACCCAGACGTCCTTGCCGCCCGCGGCCGCCACCAGCTCGTCGTGCAGCGGCGCGACGTCGCCCTGGGCGAACCGGATGTCGGCGCCCTCCACGCCGGCCAGCTCGCGGTGCGCTCACCACCCAGGCCGGGATCGTGTAGGGCCACGCCTCGCCCGTCTCGGCGAGGTGGCGCAGGATCCACTCGTACGTCGTCGCGCCCATCACGATCGCGCCGATGTCCTTGATGAACTCGTCGTAGTTGAGCGGCCCCTTCTCGTCCTGGTCCTGGACGAAGAGCCAGTCCAGCGAGTCGTGCTCGTCGGCGAGGAAGCCGTCCAGCGTCATCGCGGTGTAGAACGTCGTGCGGGTCACGGGCTCCACCTCCTGGGCCTCGCCGTGCCGGGCCCGGAGCCAGTTGATCGGGTCGCCGCTGTCGACCTCCTGGCCGCTCGCCCTGAGCAGCTGGCGGGCCAGCTGGCGGCGGTGCGCCGAGAACGTGAGCACGTGGGCGACCACGCTGCTCATGACGAAGCTCTCGGGCGGGTCGCAGAGGGCGTCGATGAGCCGGTCGTCCCAGGCGCCGCGCCGGTCGATGTCCCGCACCGTCGCGAGCCAGCGCGCGGCCGCGTCCTCGTGCCGGTCGAGCAGCGTGCCGACGTCATCCGCCCGCTCCGGCGGGAAGTCGGTGCCCTCGATGGCCGCGAGCCAGACCTCCTTGGTGAACACCAGGTGGGTGAGCACGTGTGCGACCGACTCGTCGGGGCCGTCGAAGCCGAGCACCGTGTTGCCCGGCAGGTGCGGACGCCGGTAGTCCTCGTCCGACAGCTGCTTGGCGGCCTCCAGCAGGGCCCGGGTGTCGTCGAGGTCGTGGGCGACCAGCTGTTCGGTGAGCGGGTTCATGGACTGCTCCTTGGCGTGCACCCACAGGGACGTGGGCGGGTGGAAGTGGATGCCGTTGGGGGCCGGGAGCCAGTGGCTCCCGGAGGCCTTGGCGGCGACGCTCGGCGCGTTGCCGAAGGCGCGGGCGAACGCGCGGCTGAAGCCTTCGACCGACTCGTAGCCCGCCTCGAACGCGGTGTCGGTGACCGAGGCTCCCTGCCGCAGCTGCCAGGCCGCGCGCTCGAGCATCACCCGGCGCTTCATCGCGACCGGTGGCTCGCCGGCGCCCCGGGAGAGCTGCCGGTTGAAGTGGAACGGCGAGGAGTACGCGTCGCCGGCCATGTCGTCGAGGGTGCGGTTGTCCTCGTCGAGGACCGCGTCCAGCAGCTCACGCAGCCGGTCGCGGCCGCCGGTGTTGACCCTCCTCGCTCATGGCGCCAGTCTGGCCGCTGCGCCCCGACGTCGCCGCCCGACCGATCTTGCTCAGACCGTCGCGATGGCGCCCAGGGCCTTGTCGACCAGCTCCGGGTCGTCGTGGCGGATCCAGACGATGCGCGGGTCCTTGCGGAACCACGAGTCCTGCCGGCGCGCGAACCGCCGGGTGGCCTGCGCGGTCTGGTCGCGGGCCTCCTGCTCGGTGAGCTCGCCGCGCAGGTGGGCGACCACCTCCCGGTAGCCGATCGCCCTCGGTGCGGTGCGGCCCTCGGCGAGCCCGTGGTCGAGGAGGTGGCGCACCTCCTCCACGAAGCCGTGTGCGAACATCGCGTCGACCCGGGCGGCGATGCGCTCGTCGAGGGTGTTGCGGTCGATGTCGACGCCGATCTGGACCGTGTGCGGGTCGGCGTACTCGAGGCCGGGAAGGCTGGCGCTGAACGGCCGGCCGGTGAGCTCGACCACCTCGAGGGCGCGGACGATCCGGCGGCCGTTCTCGGGCAGGATCTGCGCGGCGGCGTCGGGGTCGCGCTCCTTGAGCAGTTCGTGGAGGGCCTGCGGTCCGCGCTGGGCGAGCTGCTGCTCCCACCTGGCGCGGACCGCCTCGTCGGTGCCCGGGAACTCGAACCGGTCGAGGATCGCGCGGGTGTAGAGCGCCGAGCCGCCGACGAGCACCGGCGTCGTACGACGGGCGCGGAGCCGGTCGATCACGTCGCGCGCCCAGCCCTGGAACTCCGCGACGGTGGCCGGCTCCCGGACGGTGAGCGTGTCGAGGAGATGGTGCGGGATGCCGCGCCGCGCGTCCTCGGACAGCTTCGCGGTGCCGACGTCCATGCCCCGGTAGACCTGCATCGCGTCGGTGTTGACCACCTCGCCGTGGAGGCGTTCGGCGAGGTCGAGCGAGAGGCCGGTCTTGCCCGAGGCGGTGGCCCCCACGACGGCCACGATCGGGACCATGGTCGGGGGCGCGGACATGTGACTAGTGTGGCAATGCACGGGGTCATTCGGGCCTCGCACCACTTAGGAGCAGACATGGGTTTCCTTGATGACGCCAAGGAAAAGCTGAGCCAGGCCAAGGACAAGCTCGAGGACCTCGTCGACGGCAACGAGGACAAGGTCAGCGACGGCATCGACAAGGCCGCGGACGTCGCCGACGAGAAGACCGGTGGCAAGTTCGACGAGCAGATCGACACGGGTGCCGAGAAGGCCAAGGACGCCCTGGGCGTCGACGAGCCTCCTGCCGGCCCCGTACCGACGCCTCCCCCGGCCCCGCCGGCCGCTCCCCCCGCCTGATCGACCAGCGCTTCGTCGTCGTCCCCGCGTCGTACGTCTTCCTGTTGCGAGACGGCGTCGCGGGGACCGAGGTATTGCTGCAGCTGCGCCAGAACACCGGCTACATGGACGACCACTGGGCCGCCGCGGCCGCGGGGCACGTCGAGAAGGGCGAGACGGCCCACGACGCCGCCCGGCGCGAGGCGCTCGAGGAGATCGACGTCTCCGATCTCGCACTGGAGTTCGTGACCTCGATGCAGCGCACTCGCGGCGGCGAGCCGATCGACGAACGGGTCGACTTCTTCTTCACCGCGCGCTCGTGGTCCGGCACGGCGCGGATCGTCGAGCCCGCGAAGTGCGCAGCCCTCGAGTGGTATCCCCTGTCCGCGCTCCCGGACCCGGTGGTGCCGCACGAGCTGAAGGTGCTTCGCGGCATCATCGACGGTGACATCGAGCCGTACACGACCTTCGGATTTCCGAGCCACGGGAGAGATCGATGAGTGACGAGAACCCCACCCAGACCGGCGACCTGGGCGACCAGCCCGAGCCGCAGATCGAGCCGGGCGAGCCGAACCCGGGTGGCGCGGACGCCATACCCGAGGACGACGACACCATCCCGGCCGACCTCGGGCCTGACACCAACCCTTCGGTGGAGGTGACGCCCGACCCGCTCAAGAAGGTCCTCGAGGAGGGCGAGGACACCCGGACCGAGGCCACCGAGTCCGGCGACGGCACTGACGATGACGTCGAGCCGCACGAGGACTCCCCCGCCTGACGGTTGGGTACCGCTCCACCATGAGCGGTCACGAGCAGGACACGGACATCCGGGACTCGACGCCGAACTCCACCGGCCCGGCGCGCGCCGCCGGCGGCATGGGCGTCAGCAGCGAGCGGGTCGGTCCCACCGGTTCGGGCCAGGAGGCGACCGACGGAGTGAAGGACACCTCGACTGCTCCCGTCGAGGGCGACACCCCACCGGAGCAGGCGCCCGGCGGCGAAGAAGTGCACCCGGACGGCATGGCTCCCCCGGCCGGCTACCCCAGCCTCGACCCGCGCTCGGAGGACAAGCCGTACAAGGTCGCGCAGTCGTAGTCGTAGTCGAAACCACGCAAGCAGGGCCGGGAACCGACCACCGCCGCCTGCCCCTGCGAGCCGGGCCAACTCGATGACCGATGGGCCGGTCCCAGCCCCGGGTCAGCAGGCTTCGAGGCTCAGGCGCTAGAGCGCCTTCGCACCTCAGCCACCGTGGGACCGCGCACCGCCACGGTGGTTGAGGTGCGAGGCCGTCCGCGGCCGAGCCTCGAAACCACCGCAACGAAG
This sequence comes from uncultured Actinomycetota bacterium, assembly GCA_963798045.1. GTDB lineage: Bacteria > Actinomycetota > Actinomycetes > Propionibacteriales > Nocardioidaceae > Nocardioides. The sequence continues at coordinate 8,835 of CAWCSB010000022.1, read as the reverse complement.
GCACCCGACCCGACCACCGCCCATCGAGTCGGCGACCAGCCCACGCTGGGGGATCTCGACAAGCACGATCAGCGGTTGGGGCCAGTCCCAGCGCCGGGTTGGGAGGCTTCGAGGCTCAGCCACCGTGGGACCGCGCACCGCCACGGTGGTTGAGGTGCGAGGCCGTCCGCGGCCGAGCCTCGAAACCACCGCAACGAAGGCACCCGACCCGACCACCGCCCATCGAGTCGGCGCCCAGCCCACGCTGGGGGATCTCGACAAGCACGATCAGCGGTTGGGGCCAGTCCCAGCGCCGGGTTGGGAGGCTTCGAGGCTCAGCCACCGTGGGACCGCGCACCGCCACGGTGGTTGAGGTGCGAGGCCGTCCGCGGCCGAGCCTCGAAACCACCGCAACGAAGGCACCCGACCCGACCACCGCCCATCGAGTCGGCGCCCAGCCCACGCTGGGGGGATCTCGACAAGCACGATCAGCGGTTGGGGCCGGTCCCAGCCCCGGGTCAGCAGGCTTCGAGGCTCAGCCACCGTGGGACCGCGCAGGGTCAGCTGCAGCCCGAGACCTCAGGCAGTGGTGCGGGCACACCGATGCTGGGCATGCCGAGGCCGACACCGGTCGGCTCCTTGGTGCGCGCCTCCCAGGCGTCACCGCTGCGGGTGCGGCGTACGGCGACCGGGCCGTCGGCCACGAGGTGGTGCGGGGCGGCGTAGGTGACTCCGACGGTGGCGACATCGCCGGGACGGACCTCGCCCTCGGGCGCCTGGAAGTGGACGAGCCGGTTGTCGGGCGCGCGGCCGGAGAGCCGGTGGGTCTCGGCGTCCTTGCGGCCCTCGCCCTCGGCGACCATCACGTCGAGGCGCCGGCCGACCTGCGTCTTGTTCTCCGTCCACGCGACCTCGTCGGCCACGGCGACGAGCCGCTGGTAGCGGTCCTTCACGACGGCCGGCTCGATCTGGTCCGGGAGGGTGGCGGCCGGCGTGCCGGGCCGCTTGGAGTACTGGAAGGTGAAGGCCCCGCTGAACCGCGCCTGCTCGACGACCGCCAGCGTCTGCTGGAAGTCCTCCTCGGTCTCGCCGGGGAAGCCGACGATGATGTCGGTGGTGATGGCGGCGTCCGGGATGGCGGCGCGGACCCGGTCGATGATGCCGAGGTACTTCTCGGAGCGGTACGAACGCCGCATCGCCTTGAGCACGCGGTCCGAGCCGGACTGCAGCGGCATGTGCAGGCTGGGCATCACGTTGTGCGTCTCGGCCATCGCCTCGATGACGTCGTCGGTGAACTCCGCCGGGTGCGGGCTGGTGAACCGGACCCGCTCGAGCCCCTCGACGTCGCCGCACGCGCGGAGCAGCTTGCTGAACGCCTGGCGGTCGCCGAACTCCACGCCGTACGCGTTGACGTTCTGGCCGAGCAGGGTGATCTCGCTGACGCCGTCGGCCACGAGGGCCTCTACCTCGCTGAGGATCTCGCCGGGCCGGCGGTCCTTCTCCTTGCCGCGCAGCGCCGGGACGATGCAGAACGTGCAGGTGTTGTTGCAGCCGACGCTCACCGACACCCAGGCGGCGTACGCCGACTCTCGCTTGGTCGGGAGCGTGCTCGGGAACACCTCGAGCGACTCGAGGATCTCGACCTGCGCCTCGTCGTTGACCCGCGCACGCTCGAGCAGGGCCGGCAGGCTGCCGATGTTGTGGGTCCCGAAGACCACGTCCACCCACGGCGCCTTCTTGGTGATGGTCGCGCGGTCCTTCTGCGCCAGGCAGCCGCCGACCGCGATCTGCATCCCGGGTCGCAGTGCCTTCTTCGGAGCCAGGTGACCGAGGTTGCCGTAGAGCTTGTTGTCTGCGTTCTCCCGCACGGCGCAGGTGTTGAAGACGACCACGTCCGCGTCCTCGTCCTTGGACGCCGCGACGTACCCCGCCTCCTCGAGCAGGCCGCTCAGCCGCTCGGAGTCGTGGACGTTCATCTGGCACCCGTAGGTGCGGACCTCGTAGGTGCGCATGACCGGTCAAGGGTAGGCGCGTTCGGCGTCGCGCCATACTTCGCAGATGCACGTGCGGCTGGAGATGTGGAGCAAGGAGCAGGGCGGTCGGCACACGCCGGTCTTCGACGGGTACCGGCCCGACTTCAGGGCGAGTACTACCGTGCTGGGCTCGTGAGCAGCCGCTGGTCGATCGGGTCGACGAACTCGATGCTGTCGCTGTGGTCGGACCACTCGGTGCTGTCGATCGGGTCCGTCGGCTCGTGCGCGAGCATCGGGAGCGTCGGGTCGTTCGCGTCGGCGTTCTCGATCGGGTCGTCGCAGTGCTTCGGCTCGCTGCTCTCGCACCAGAGCACCGGCTCGGTGCTGTCCCACCAGAGCGACGGCTCGATCGCGTCGAGCCAGGCGACCCGGGCGCTGCTCGGGCGCCGTACGGACGGCAAGCTGCCCCGGGGTTCTGCGGCTGTGATCGCCACGATGTCGGCGGCCGCGGCGGCGGGGCACCTGTGGTTCTGGCGGCGCCGACGGCACCGCGCGACGTAGCCTCGGAAGCGTGATGATCGGCGGCATCCCGCAGGACCTCGACGACGAGTCGGTGCGCCGGATTGCGCGGTCGTTCTACGTCGTGCGGATGGTGCGGTACGCGCTGTTGCTGTTCGCGCTCGTGGTGTTCCTGGTGGCGAGCATCGCCCAGGACGTGCCCGGGGTCGTGGCGGTCGCGATGGTCGTGGCGATCGTGGGGATGCTGGTGGCCGGCGCAGCCACCCACCGGCGCTACGTCAGCTCGCAGCGGCCGCCTTCAGGTCCGCCTTCTTCGGCGTCACCCAGAGGTTGATCACGCCCTCGATGACGACAGTGCCGTCGGTCATGACACCGCGCACTCGCACCGGCAGGCTCGGGTCGGAGGAGGTCCACTGGGCCGCGTCGGTCTCGGCGATACAGGTGATGTCGCCGACCGCCTTGGCCGTGTAGGAGACGGTCATGCCCTGGGGGATCCAGCGTCTGGTCTCCGGGATCGTCGCCTCGGCGAGCGCACCCATGGCGGCCTCGAGGCCGTTGCAGAGCGCGATCGCGTGGACCGTGCCGAGGTGGTTGTGCACGCGCCGGCGGTCGGGGATGACCAGCTCGGCGCGGTTGGGCTCGATGACGGTGAACCGCGGGCGGACCGAGAAGAAGTACGGCGCCTTCTGGGCGAACGCGAACGAGAAGGCGCGGGCACCCACCAGCGGGATGGACGTGGCCTTTTGCCACAGGGAGAGGACCTGGCTCATCCCCCCATGTTACTCATGGGTAGTCCTGCGCGCCCGCTAGGCAAGCGACAGGAAGAACCGCTCCAGCTGATCGAGCTCCTCCTCGGTCACCGCGCCCCTGCGGGCCGACTCGCGCAGCTCGTTGGCGATGATCGCGAAGCCGGCGCGGTCGAGCGCGCGGGAGACCGCCTTCAGCTGGTTGACGATCTCCTGGAGATCGCGGCCCTCCTCGAGCATGCGGAGCACGCCCGAGAGCTGCCCCTGTGCGCGCTTGATCCGGTTCACTACCTGGGTCGTGCCCGTGGACGTCACTGCATCTGCCTGTGTCACGCCAGCATCACTCCCCCCGAGAAAGACGTCTGGCTCTAAGGACGTTCCTCGCCCGAACAACGTCCTGTCAACCGGGCGGTTACGGTTCTGTCTCACGTCTTTGCAGGTCAGGCCAGCAGTTCGACCCGATTGCCGGACGCGTCGTCCACGTGCACTCGGCGGTATCCCGGGAAAGTGTCCCACTCGCTGCGGTCAACCTGATGCCCCAGCCGCCCCAACCGCACCACGACCTCCTCCAGCACCTCATGTGAGGGCAGCAGGAACGCCGGGTGCGCCTTGCGGGCCGGCGCGAAGGGCTCCTCGACGCCGACGTGCAGCTCCGCGGTGACCCGGCCATCCTCGTCGTACCCGCGGAACCAGGCGCCGCCCCGGCCGGCGAGCTCGGCCGGCTTCTCCACCTCGGTCAGCCCGAGCCCCTCGCCGTAGAACCGGCGGGCCTCGTCCTCGCCGCCGGGCGGGCACGTCACCTGGACGTGGTGCAGCCGCATGGCGGTCATCCGACCTGCGCCACCGCGAACACCCGGCGGAACGGCAGCAGCACGGTGCCGTCGGCGCGGCTCGGGTAGGCCGCGGCCAGCCGGCGCTTGAACTCCGCCTCGAAGCCCGGCCGCAGGTCGTCCGGCAGCGCCTGGAGGGTCGGGCGGGCGCCAGTGCCCGAGACCCACGTGAAGACCGGGTCGGGGCCCTGGAGCACGTGCGTGTACGTCGTCTCCCAGGCGTCCACCGAGCAGCCGGCCGCCGTCAGCGCGTCGTAGTAGTCGGCCGGGTCGTGCGAGGACGGCGTGGCGACGCCTGCGGTGTGCTCGGCGTACGGCGCCTCGGCGGCCAGCTCGGCCCGGATCACGTGGCTCGGCTCGTCGAAGTTGCCCGGCACCTGGAAGGCGAACCAGCCGCCGGGCAGCCACCGCGGCGACCAGCGCAGGCAGCAGCTCGAGGTGGCCCGGCACCCACTGGAGCGTGGCGTTGGTGACCAGTACGTCGACCGGCCGCTCGGGCTGCCAGTCGCGCAGGTCGGTGACGGCGTAGGCCACCGACTGGCCGAGCGCCCGGGCCGCGGCGATCATCTCCGGACTCGAGTCGAGCCCGACCACGTGGGCGTCGGGCCATCGCTCGGCGAGCAGCCCGGTGAGGTTGCCGGCGCCGCAGCCGAGGTCCACGACCTCGGTGGGCGCGGTCGCGCCGATGCGGGACACCAGCTCGACGAAGGGCCGGCCGCGCTCGTCGGCGTAGGTCAGGTAGCGGTCCGGGTCCCAGGTGTGCGGCATCTCGAAAACTCCCTAATATCTTGACATCAAGATAGTTTCCACATCCTCCCGTGGCAACTTTCTTGATGTCAAGACACTTCGCGGACCGGGACTAGGCTCCGGAGGTGGCCACCGATCTGCCACCGACGCTGGAGGGCGAAGGCCCCGCCCTGCTGTGCCTGCACGGCGGCCCCGGGATGTCCGACTACCTCGACCTGCTGGGCGACGAGACCGACGGCTGGCGCCGGATCCGCTACACCCAGCGCGGGCTGCCGCCGTCGACGACCGACGGTCCGTTCACCGTGGCCCAGCACGTCGCGGACGCGGTCGCGGTGCTGGACGGCCTCGGTCTCGACGACGTCGTCGTGCTCGGCCACAGCTGGGGTGGCTTCCTGGCGGCGGTGCTCGCGATGGAGCACCCCGAGCGGGTCCGCGGGCTGCTGCTGGTCGACCCGCTGGGGATCGTGGGCGACGGCGGCTACGGACGGTTCGAGGAGCAGCTGACCGCCCGGACACCCGAGGACGTCCGGGCGAAGGCGGACGAGCTCGACAAGCGTGCGATGGCCGGCCAAGGCACCGAGGCCGACGCGCTCGAGTCGTTCCGGCTGGTCTGGCCCGGCTACTTCAACGACCCGGCGACCGCTCCCCCGGTCCCGGACGACATCCGGCTCACCGTGCCCGGCTACAGCCAGACCTTCGACGACATTCTGGCCCTGCTTGCGACGGGCGACCTGCCGGGCCGCGCCGCGGCGTACGCCGGACCGGTGGAGGTCATCTACGGCCTCGGCGGCCCGTTCCCGGTCGAGGCCGCGCTGGAGACCGCGGCGGCGTTCCCGCACGGGAGCGCGACCGGCGTGCCGGACGCCGGCCACTTCAGCTGGCTCGAGCAGCCGGGCTGCCTCGCCGAGGGGCTGGTGCGCCTCGGCGCCCGCCTGTAGGCCGAGTCTCTCGACATCAAGAATCTCGATCAGACGGGCTAGGCTGGTCACATGCGGGACGAGGTCGACGAGCTCACCGAGGCCTGGGCGCGCGAGCGCCCCGACCTCGACCTGGGCGCTATCGCCGTCTTCAGCCGGATCTCCCGGCTGGCGCACCACCTCGACCGGGCTCGCCGGGCGGCGTTCACCGCCCACGACATCGAGTCGTGGGAGTTCGACGTGCTCGCCGCGCTGCGTCGCGCCGGGGCGCCGTACGAGCTCTCACCGGGCCGCCTGCTCCGCGCGACGCTGGTCACCAGCGGCACCATGACCAACCGGGTCGACCGACTCGCCGACCGCGGCTTCGTGGAACGGCACCCCGACCCCGACGACCGGCGCGGCGTGATCGTGCGGCTCACCCGCGAGGGCAAGGCCGCGGTGGACGGCGCGTTCACCGCCCTCATCGACGCGGAGAAGGCACTGCTCGCCGAGCTCCCCGCCGGCGAGCAGAAGGCGCTCGCCGGACTCCTGCGGAGACTGCTGGCGCCCTTCGGGTCGGGATAGTCAACCCAGCCCAGGGCCCTACTCGAGCGCCTCGGCCGCCTCGAGCCACTCGAGCTCGAGCTCGTCGCGCTCGGCGGTGACCTCCTGGAGCTCGGCGCTGAGCTCCGCGAGCCGTTGGTAGTCCTGACCCGCGTCGATGATCGCGGCGTTCAGCTTATCCTCGCGTACGCCGACCCGCTCGAGCTGACGCTCGAGGCGCGTGATCGCCTTGCGAGCCTCGCGTTCCTCCGCGCTGCCCGGCTTCGCCTTGTGGACAGTATGTGGTCGGTTTGCGGAGGCATCCGACGCCGACCCGTCGTTACTGCTCATCAGTAACGACGGGTCGGCGAGGTGGAGGGCTTGTGCTCGGCGCTCGAGGTACTCCTCCACGCCGCGCGGCAGCATCGAGATCTGGCCGTCGTCGAGCAGCGCCCAGACGGTGTCGACGGTGCGCTCGAGGAAGTAGCGGTCGTGGGAGACCACCACCAGCGTCCCCGGCCAGGCGTCGAGGAAGTCCTCGAGGACGGTCAGCGTCTCGATGTCGAGGTCGTTGGTCGGCTCGTCGAGGAGGAGCACGTTGGGCTCGGTGAGCAGCAGCCGGAGCAGCTGGAACCGACGCCGCTCGCCACCGGACAGGTCGCCGAGCCGCGCGGTGAGCCGGTCGCCGGTGAAGCCGAACCGCTCCAGCATCGCGGACGCGGTGATCTCGCCGTCCACGGTCTTGGTCACCCGACGGATCGACTCGACCGTGGCCAGCACCCGGGCCTCCGGATCGAGCTCGTCGACGTGCTGGGTCAGGTGCTGCAGGGCGACCGTGCGACCCAGGCGCACGCGGCCGGCCGACGGCGCCAGCTCGCCGGAGAGCAGGCCGAGGACCGACGTCTTCCCCGATCCGTTCACGCCGACCAGGCCGACCCGGTCGCCCGGGCCGAGCCGCCAGGTCGCGTGCGACAACAGCACGCGGTCGCCACGCTTCGAGGTCGACGTCCTCGACGTCGACCACGTCCTTGCCGAGCCGTTGCGTCGCGAACCGCTGCAGCTCGAGCCGGTCCCGCGGGTCGGGCACGTCCTCGATGAGCGCGTTGGCCGCGTCGATGCGGAACTTCGGCTTCGAGGTCCGGGCCGGCGGCCCCCGGCGCAGCCAGGCGAGCTCCTTGCGGACCAGGTTGCGGCGACGCACCTCGGTGGCGGCGCTCTGCCGCTGGCGCTCGGCCTGGGCGAGGACGTACGACGCATAGCCGCCCTCGTAGACGTCGACGACGCCGTCGTGCACCTCCCAGGTCCACTGGCAGACCGCGTCGAGGAACCAGCGGTCGTGGGTGACCACCACCATCGCCGACGCGCGCCGGGCGAGGTGGTCCGCCAGCCAGGCGACCGCCTCGACGTCGAGGTGGTTGGTCGGCTCGTCGAGGACGACCAGGTCGTGCTCGCCCAGCAGCAGCGCGGCCAGCGAACAGCGGCGGCGCTCGCCGCCGGACAGCCCGGCCACGGCCCGGTCGAGGGTCACCCCGGCCAGCAGCACCTCGACCACCTCACGGGTGCCGGCGTCCGCGGCCCACTCGTGGTCGGACCGACCGGCCAGCACCGCCTCGCGCACGGTGTGCGTGTCCAGGAGCTCGTCGGTCTGGCGCAGGTAGCCGATGGGCAGCCCGCGCTGGCGGGACACCCGCCCGGAGTCTGGCTCCGCGGCCCCGGTCATCACGTCGAGCAGCGTGGTCTTGCCGTCGCCGTTGCGGCCCACCACCCCGATCCGCTCACCCGCGCCGACGCCCAGGGAGACCTCGGCGAGCAGGGGCCGGACGCCGTACGACTTGGAGACCCGCTCGAGGTTCACCAGGTTGGTGCCGGGGCTAGGCATACGTGACCACGTGCGCGCCGGCCACCGGGCCGTTGGTGACCAGGACGACGTCGTGGTGCTCCGACAGCCGGCCGGCGACCCCCCGCGCCGCGTCGGCGTCCTCGGTGAGGAACAGGCAGGTGGGTCCCGAGCCGGAGACCAGGCCGCGCAGCGCGCCGCTGCGCTCGCCCAGCTCCAGCAGGTCGCCGAGGTCGGGGCGCAGGTCGAGCGCGGCCGTCTCGAGGTCGTTGTGGAGGGCGCCCGCCAGGATCTCGGGGTCGCCGGTCGAGGCGCGAGGAGGACGGCGCGGGCCCCGAGCGGTTCGCGGGGGCGTCGGGAGCGAGCTCGTCGAAGCGCCGGTAGACCTCCGGCGTCGACAGCCCCTGCGTCGACGGCACCGCCACCCACCACCAGGTGGCCGGGTCGGGCACCGGCTCGACCAGCTCGCCGCGGCCGGTGCCGAGCGCCGTACCGCCCACCAGGGCGAACGGCACGTCGCTCCCGAGCCGGGCCGCGAGCGCGAGCAGGTCGTCGTCGGAGGTGTGCGAGCTCCACAGCCGGTCGAGGGCGACCAGCGCGGCGGCCGCGTCGGCGGAGCCGCCGGCCATGCCCCCCGCGACGGGGATCGCCTTGGCGATGCTCCACCTCGGCCATCGGGTCGATGCCGTGGTGGTCGGCGAGCAGCCGGGCCGCCCGGTCCACGATGTTGTCACCCGTGACCGGGACCAGGTCGGGGTCCATCCA
>CAWCSB010000021.1:0-29004 GCA_963798045.1 uncultured Actinomycetota bacterium | reverse complement strand
GGGCAGAACGCCACCCAGTTCGGCCTGCTCCTCGCGGGCGCCGTGATCGTGGTGCTGCCCGTGCTCGCGATCTTCCTGGTCCTGCAGCGCCACATCATGCAGGGCATCGCCATGACCGGCATCAAGTAACCCAACCCAACCCTCCCGATCTCGGCGGAAGGAACCACCGTGCGACTTCGCACCTCTCTGGCCACGCTCCTCGGCACGCTCCTCGTCACGACCTCCCTGTGGTCGCGGCCACCACCTCGACCTCCCCTGCCGCACCGGACCCCCGTCGTCCGGCGCGGCAGGGCAGGCCACGGCGACACGCAGCAGCTGCTGCGCGGCTACCTCGACCGACACCTGGCGGTCGTTCGAGGCGATGGCCGACCCGGGCACCGGGCTGCCGTCCGACAACATCGGCGGCGACCTCGACCCGGCCACCCGCAGCGCCTACACCTCGCCGACCAACATCGGCGCCTACCTGTGGGCGACCGTCGTGGCCCGCGACACCGGGCTGATCGGCGCCGGCGAGGCCCGGCACCGGATGCGCCAGACGATCCACACCGTGGCCGGGCTGGAGAAGCACGAGCCGTCCGGCATGTTCTACAACTGGTACGACCCGACGACCGGCGCGAAGCTCACCACCTGGCCCGAGAACGGCGACCCGGTCTACCCGTTCGCCTCCAGCGTCGACAACGGCTGGCTGGCCACCGGGCTGCTCATCGCCGCCAGCGCGGACAAGAAGGTCGCGCAGGCCGCGGACCGGATCCGCGAGGCGATGGACTTCGGCTACTACTACAACCCGGCCGAGGGGGTCCGGAAGGACCCGGCCGACACCACCACCCCGGTCGGCGGCCAGATCCGCGGCGGCTTCTGGGTCGAGCCGCCGGCCGACGAGCACCTGCAACACCCCGGGCAACTACGGCGACGACCCGGACGCGGCCGACGTCTACTACACCTGCCACCACTACGGCGCGTTCAACACCGAGCCGCGGATGGCGTCCTACCTCGGCATCGCGGCCGGCCAGATCCCGCAGCCGCCACTACTTCGGCACCGAGCGCACCTTCCCGCCGACCTGCGACTGGTCGTGGACCGAGACCAAGCCGACCGGCGAGTGGCGCAACTACCTCGGCATCGACGTCTTCGAGGGCACCCTCCCCTACCGCGGCATGAAGGTGGTCCCCACCTGGGGCGGCAGCATGTTCGAGGCGCTGATGGTCCCGCTGTTCGTGCCCGAGGAGACGTGGGGCAAGCGGTCGTGGGGCGTCAACCACCCGCTCTACGTGCAGGCCCAGATCGAGCACGGGCTCGACGAGGCCGGCTACGGCTACTGGGGCTTCTCGCCGTCCAACAACCCGGCCGGCGGCTACCGCGAGTACGGCGTCGACGCGCTCGGCATGGACGGCCCCGGCTACACCACCGACCAGGAGCGGACCGACTGGGACCAGCCCTACGAGGGCTGCCCCGACCGGGCCGGGCGAGCCCGCGCCGACGTCGTACGGCGAGGGCGTCGTGACCCCGCACGCGTCGTTCCTCGCGCTGCGCTACGCCCCCGAGGCGGCGCTGGCCAACCTGAGCAAGCTGCGCGAGCACTTCGACGTCTACGGGCCCGGCGGCTTCTACGACGCCGTCGCCGTGCGCAGCGGGACGGTCTCGCGCGAGTACCTCGCCCTCGACCAGGGGATGATCATCGCCGCCCTCGGCAACGCGCTCACCGGCGACGACCTGCGCCGCTACGTCTCCCGCGGCGCCGTGGAGCACAAGCTGCGGCCGCTGATGGCGATGGAGCGGTTCACCTCGGAGGCGGGCCACTGATGTCGACGGCCCGGCAGGACTGGGAGGCGCGGATCGGGGCCCGGCACCGGCAGCGTCGTTCGCCGGCAACGCGCCGCGGCTCGACCCGCCGGCCGGGCTGCGGGCCGAGCCCGGCGGCCACCAGGTGACGCTCACCTGGGAGCCGGTCGAGGGCGCCGTCGGCTACCAGGTCTACGCCGCCGACGCGGCCGACGGCCCGTTCGAGCCGCTCGACCACGCCGGCCGCGACGTGCTGGCGGTGCCGCACCCGCCGTACGCCGACACCACGGGCACGCCCGGCGTCCCGCGCTGGTACGCCGTGGCCACGCTCTCCGACGTCCACGTCGAGGGTCCGCGCAGCGAGCCCGTCGAGTCGACCCCGCTCGCCGAGCCGGTCGGAGCCGTGCAGCGTCGACGTCGACGCGGGCGCCGAGGTGCGGCCGCTGCCCCGGCCGTGGCGGCCGATGATCGGCAGCGAGCACCTCTCCCACGCTCTCTCGGAGGACACCACCGGCGGCCGGCCGATCGGGGCCGAGCTCACCGCCGCGCTCCGGGCCGCGCACGAGGAGCTCGGCGTCACCCACGTCCGGGCGCACGCGATCCTCGGCGACGACCTCGGTGTCTACCGGGAGGTGGACGGAGACCCGGTCCACGACTTCTCGGGAGTGGACCGGGTCTACGACCACCTGCGCGGGCTGGGGCTCTACCCGGTCGTGGAGCTGTCGTTCATGCCGCACGACCTCGCCTCCGACCCCGGCAAGACGGTCTTCGACTACGGCGCGATCGTCTCGCCGCCCAAGGACTGGGGCCGCTGGCACGACCTGGTCCACGACCTGGTCGCGCACCTGGTGGAGCGGTACGGCCTCGACGAGGTGGTCGAGCACTGGTCCTTCGAGGTCTGGAACGAGGCCAACCTCGAGGTCTTCTGGTCCGGCACGCCCGAGGAGTACCTGCGGCTCTACGACGTCACCGCGGAGGCCGTGAAGGCGGTCGACCCGCGGCTGCGCGTCGGCGGGCCGTCCTCGGCCGCGGCCGGCTGGGTCGAGGAGCTGCTCGCGCACGCCGAGCGCACCGGCAGCCCGGTCGACTTCGTCACCACGCACACCTACGGCTCCCCGCCGCTGGACTTCCGGCCCACGCTGGCGCGCTACGGCCGCGCGGACGTGCCGATCTGGTGGACCGAGTGGGGCGTGACGCCCACCCACTTCAACGAGGTGAGCGACGCGGTCTTCGCCGGCACCTTCCTGCTGCGCGGCATGGCCTCGGCGATGCGCGAGGAGCGGATCGAGGCGCTGTCCTACTGGGTGGTGTCCGACCACTTCGAGGAGCTCGGCCGGCCGCCGGCGCTGCTGCACGGCGGCTTCGGGCTGCGCACCGTCGGCGAGCTGCGCAAGCCGCGCTGGTGGGCGCTCGCGCTGCTCGAGCGGCTCGGCCCGACCGAGGTCGCGACCACGCTGTCGGGCGACGGCGCCGGGTCGCTCGTCGAGGCGCTGGCCACCACCGACGCGGACGGCAAGGTCTCGGTGCTGGCCTGGAACCTCACCCTCGACCAGACCAAGGCCTCCGGCTCCCCCGAGCTCTCCCGCAGGGTCCGGCTGGAGGTGCGCGGGCTCGCCGCCGGCGCGGCGTACCGGCTGCACCACGACCGGGTCGACGACGACCACTCCGACATCGCGGCGGTCTGGGGCCGGCTGCGCGACGACGACCAGGACTGGCCGACCGAGGAGCAGTGGGCCGCGCTGCGCGAGGCGGACCGGCTCGAGCAGCTCGAGCCCGACCGCGAGGTGCGGGCCGACGCCGACGGCGTGGTCGTCGTGGAGTTCGACCTGCCGATGCCGGCGATGTCCCTGGTCACCCTGACGCCCTCGATCCGTGCCCGGCGCCGGGCCCTCGACAGGCCGGCGCCCGGGCACCTGGCCAGCGTCACGATTGCGTCACACCTGTCCGCACTCTGAGTTCTGGCCCGGCCGCGAACGGCGGGCGGACCTAGATTCGCGGCCATGGTCGTGGTCATGGCGCCCGACGCGACCGACGAGGACATCGCCGCCGTCGTCGCTCGCGTCGAGGCGGTCGGTGGGGAGGCGTTCGTCTCCAAGGGCCTGGTCCGCACGATCATCGGCCTGGTCGGCGACATCGACTCCTTCCACCACCTCAACCTGCGCACCCTCAAGGGCGTCGCGGACGTGCACCGCATCTCCGACCCCTACAAGCTGGTCAGCCGCCAGCACCATCCCGACCGCTCGACGGTCTGGGTCGGGCGCGGACCGTCAGGTGCCGATCGGGCCGGACACGTTCACGTTCATCGCGCGGCCCGTGCGCGGTCGAGAGCCGCGACCAGACGCTCGAGGCGGCGCAGATGGCCAAGGGCGCCGGCGCCACGCTGCTGCGCGGCGGTGCGTTCAAGCCGCGCACGTCGCCGTACGCCTTCCAGGGGCTCGGCGTCGAGGCGCTCGAGATCCTCGCCGACGTCGGGGTGGCCACCGGGCTGCCCGTGGTCACCGAGGTCGTCGACGCCCGGGACGTCACGATCGTCGCCGAGCACGCCGACATGCTCCAGATCGGCACCCGCAACATGGCCAACGTCGGGCTGCTCCAGGCGGTCGGCACCTGCGGGAAGCCGGTGCTCCTCAAGCGCGGCATGAACGCCACCATCGAGGAGTGGCTGATGGCCGCGGAGTACGTCGCGCAGCGCGGCAACCTCGACATCGTCCTCTGCGAGCGCGGCATCCGGACCTTCGAGACGTCCTACCGCAACACCCTCGACATCTCCGCCGTCCCCGCGGTGCAGTCGACGAGCCACCTGCCGGTCGTGGTCGACCCGAGCCACGCCGCCGGCCGCAAGGACCTCGTCGTGCCGCTGGCCCGCGCCGCGATCGCGGTCGGCGCGGACGGCGTGCTCATCGACGTGCACCCGTATCCCGAGGTCGCCCTCTGCGACGGACCGCAGGCGCTGGACGGCAGCGAGCTGCGCGAGCTCGCGACCGCCGTACGCCGGCTGCCTCCCGCGGTGGGCCGGGTCGACGCGTCGTCTCTCGTACGGACCCGCTGACCTGCGACAACCCCCTCTCGTGGATACGATCCGATCGGAGGAGGAGGTGAACCCATGAGCAGCTGCACGTCCTGTGGCCACCAGCTGGGTGTGGGCCGGTTCTGCACCAACTGCGGTGCGCCGGTCGACTCCTCCACCCCGGACGGCACCCCGGTCAGCACCCCGGCCGCCCCTCCTCCTGACGACGACTGGCGCACCGACACCGCCGAGCGGAGACTGTCCGCGGCCGCGGCAGACCCGCGGACGCCGCCCGCGGCCGTTGCGCCGCCCCCGCCGCCGCGCTACCCGCTGTTCGCGGACGAGGTGGAGGGCTACTCGCCGTACGGCCCGCTCACCGCGAGCGGCACCGAGCAGGCGCCGGTGGCCGCCGCGGCACCGGCGGAGCCCGAGCCGGAGGAGCCGGGTTCGGAGGAGCCGGACTACGAGCCGTACAGCTACGAGTACGTCGAAGAGCGCCGCAGCCCGGTGCTCTGGGTCCTCGCGGCCGCGCTGGTGCTGGCGCTGATCACGGCCGGCTGGTGGTTCCTGGTCCGCGACAACGGTCCGACCCGTCCGCCGATGACGACGGAAACGGCCAGTCCACCCAGGAACCCGCGAGCAAGGACGGCATCGACGTCGCCGGGCGCGCCTCGGCCAAGGCACCCGAGACCGCGACGCCCAACGAGGACGTCAACGGCGACCAGGTCTCCTACGACGCCAGCAACATGCTCGACGGCGTCCCCGACACCGCCTGGCGCGCCCCGGGTGACGGCACGGGCATGAAGCTCACCTTCACGCTGCGCGAGCCGACCGAGCTGCACCGGGTGGGGCTGGTCAACGGCTACGCCAAGACCTCGACCGACGGCAAGGGCCGCACCTTCGACTGGTATCTCGGCAACCGCCGCATCCAGGCCGTCGTCTGGGTCTTCGACGACGGGAGCAAGGTCCGTCAGGACCTCACCGACACCACCGACATGCAGCTGGTCGACGTCGCCGACGTCGTCACCAGGAGGGTGGTGCTCAAGATCGCGAAGGTCTCTGCCCCGGGCGAGGGCAGAGCCGCCCGCGACTTCACCGCGATCAGCGAGGTGTCGTTCCTGGGGGATCCTGAGGGCTAGTCACAAGCGCGCCAGGACCGCCGCGGCCCGTTCGGCTTCGGGCCTCGACACGTCCAGATGGGTGACCATCCGGACGGCGGTCGGGCCGACGGTGGCGACCCGGACGCCCTGCTCGGCGGCGGCCGCGACGAACGCCGCCGCGTCGCTGCGCTCGACCACGACGATGTTGGTGTCGACGGTGGCCGGGTCGAGGCCGCAGGCCTCGGCCAGCAGTCTGGCGTGGGCGTGGTCCTCGGCCAGCCGCTCGACGTGGTGATCGAGCGCGTGCAGCCCGCAGGCGGCCAGGACGCCGGCCTGGCGCATGCCGCCGCCCATCCGCTTGCGGCGGACCCGCGCCTGGGCGATCGCGTCCTGCGTGCCGATCATCAGAGAGCCGACCGGGGCGCCGAGCCCCTTGGACAGGCAGACCGACAGGACGGACGCGATGGCGCCGTACTCGACGAGCGGTACGCCGGTGGCGACGTGAGCGTTCCAGATCCGCGCTCCGTCGAGGTGCACGCCGATGCCGACGCCGGTCGCCCAGGCTCGCAGCTCCTGGAGCTCATCCAGCGGGAGCACCGTGCCGCCCGCGAAGTTGTGGGTGTTCTCGACCGAGATCGCCGTGGTCCGCACGAAGAACGGACCCATGTCGGGCGCGAACAGCGACCGGATCGCGGGCAGGTCGGGGCGACCGCGCGGGTGCGTCCAGGTGCGCATCGTGATGCCGCCGATCGCGCCGTGCGCGCCGAGCTCCGCGCGGGCGATGTGCGCCGACGACTCGCACAGCACCTCCTGCCCGGGCGCGACCAGCGAGCCGACCGCCAGCACGTTGGCCATCGACCCGGTGGGCGTGAAGAGCGCCGCCTCGTGGCCGAACAGCCCGGCGACACGCTCCTCGAGCGCGAGCACCGTCGGGTCCTCGCCGTAGACGTCGTCGCCGACCTCGGCGCGCGCCATCGCGGCGCGCATCCCCTCGGTGGGCTTGCTGAGGGTGTCGGAACGGAGGTCGATAACGCCAGAGGTCACGAAATGGGGACTGTAGCCGTCGGCGACCAGCGCGACCGTGATGCCCGGTCGATCTGGTTCAGGCGGTCCGCAGCATCTCCGCGACGAGGAAGGCCAGCTCCAGCGACTGGACCCGGTTGAGCCGCGGATCGCAGACCGACTCGTAGCGTGACCCGAGGTCGACCTCGAGGAGCTCCTCGCCGCCGCCGACACACTCGGTGACGTCGTCACCGGTGAGCTCGACGTGGACCCCGCCGGGCCAGGTGCCGAGCGAACGGTGCACGTCGAAGAAGCCCTGCACCTCGTCGATGACGTCGTCGAAGCGACGGGTCTTGTAGCCGGAGGACGCCTCGAAGGTGTTGCCGTGCATCGGGTCGCAGACCCACGCCACCTCGACCCCGGAGGCGGTGACCTTCTCGACCAGGTCGGGCAGGCCGTCGCGGATCTTGCCGGCGCCGAAGCGGGTGATGAAGGTGAGCCGGCCCGGCTCGTTGTCGGGGTTCAGCTTCGCGGCCAGCGCGAGTGCGTCGTCGGCGCTGGTGGTCGGCCCGAGCTTCACGCCGATCGGGTTGCGGATGTGCCGGAACAGCTCGACGTGGGCGCCGTCGAGCTGGCGGGTGCGCTCGCCGATCCAGACGAAGTGCGCCGACACGTCGTACGGCGTCTCGGTGCGCGAGTCGATGCGGGTCATCGCGTGCTCGTAGTCGAGCAGCAGCCCCTCATGACAGGTGTGGAAGTCGACCCGGTGGAACTCGTCAGGGTCGGCGCCGATGGCCTGCATGAAGGTCAGCGCCCGCTCGATCTCGGCGGCCACCCGCTCGTAGCGCTGGCCGATCGGCGACTCACGGACGAAGTCGGTGTTCCAGGTGTGCACCTGGCGCAGGTCGGCGTAGCCGCCGGTGACGAACGCGCGGACCAGGTTGAGCGTCGCGGCCGATGCGTTGTAGACGTCGACCAGCCGCTGGGGGTCGGGCACCCGTGACTCGGCGGTGAAGTCGTAGCCGTGGACGGCGTCGCCGCGGTAGGCCGGCAGGGTCACGCCCTCGCGGGTCTCGAGATCCGACGAGCGGGGCTTGGCGTACTGCCCCGCGAGCCGGCCGACCTTCACCACGGGCACGGACGCGGCGTAGGTCAGCACGACCGCCATCTGCAGCAGCACGCGCAGCTTGTTGCGCACGTTGTCGGCGGTGACGCCGGCGAACGTCTCGGCGCAGTCGCCTCCCATGAGCATGAAGGCCTCGCCCCGTGACACCGCGGCGATCTTTTCCTTCAGCTCGTCGCACTCACCGGCAAAGACCAGCGGCGGCATCGTCCGGAGTCGGGCCACGGCGGCGTCGACGGCCGCGTGGTCGGGGTAGACCGGCTGCTGGGCCGGGCCGAGGGCGCGCAGGGCCTCGAGGTCGGGGACGGTGCTGCTCACCCGCCAAGGGTACGGGCGCGGCGTTCCGGGCCCCCAATCGTTCTCACGTCGCGGAGCGGGCCTACCCGAGGTGGTCGACGTCGCGGAACCCGGTCTTCTTGGCGCGGATCCCCCGGTTGGTGAGCCAGGTGAGCGCCCAGAGGCACCACGCCGATCAGCATGAGGACGCCGGCGATCTCGTAGATCAGCGTGTCGCGGTCCACCCACGGGCCGATCAGGAACGGCGGTGGCCGCCGCGGCCAGCCACGGAGTCAGGCCGGGCGAGCGGAACCGCGACTCCGCGGCCGTCGCGGCGCAGCACCAGGCAGGCGATGTTGACGATCGTGAAGACGCCGAGCAGCAGCAGCGAGGTGACGCTGGCCAGGTTGATGACCACCTCGGACTCGGCCTTCTGGGAGACGTAGATGATCAGCCCGAGCGCCAGGAGCGTGGAGAAGATGATCCCGGCGTACGGCGCCCGCGTGTTCGGCGACACCTTGCCCGAGGTGCGTGGCAGCACGTCCTGGTGGGCCAGCCCGTAGATCAGCCGGCTGGCCATCAGCATGTTGATCAGCGAGGTGTTGGCGACCGCGAACACCGCCAGGAAGGGGAAGACCTTGTCGATCGGGAAGTCTGGCGCGCCTATCCGGACCACCTCGAGCAGCGCGCGACCCTCCGAGGCATCGGCGATCTGCTCGGAGGTCAGCACGGTCGACCACCGAGACTGCGACAAGCATGTAGATGATCACCGCGATGCCGAGGCCGGTGAGCAGCGTCCGCGGGAAGATCTTCTCCGGCTCCTGGGTCTCCTCGACCATGTTGACCGAGTCCTCGAAGCCGACCATCGCGAAGAACGCGATCGACGTGGCCGCCGTGACCGCGAGGAACATTCCCTTGTCGTCGGGGTTGTCGAAGGTGGTGACCCGGTCGAAGCTGCCGTCGCCCTGGCCGATGACGTAGAAGCCGACGCCGATCACGATGGTCAAGGCGGTGACCTCGACCAGCGTGAGCAGCACGTTGAACTTCACCGACTCGCCCACGCCGCGCAGGTTGATCAGGGCCAGCAGGACCATGAACCCGAGCGCGATCAGGGTGATCGTCCCGTTGCCCGGCGCGCTGTCGATCCAGCCGTTGGCCTCGAGTCCGCCGGTGAGGTTCTGGGCCAGCACGTTGGCCGAGGTCGACGCGCTGGTGATGCCGGAGCAGATCACCGCGAAGGCAACGAGGAACGTGAAGAAGTGCACGCCGAACGCCTTGTGCGTGTAGAGCGCCGCACCGGCCGCCTGTGGGTACTTGGTGACCAGCTCGAGGTAGGACAGCGCGGTCAGGGTGGCGACGACGAAGGCGACCAGGAACGGCAGCCAGACGATGCCGCCGACGACGCCGGCCATCTGGCCGGTCACGGCGTAGACGCCCGCGCCGAGGATGTCGCCGACGATGAACAGCAGCAGGAGCTTGGGCCCCATCACCCGTTTGAGGTCCGGCTCGGGTCCGTTGACGTCGACGGGCTCGCTGGCGGTCGTGGTCATCTCGGTCCTCCGGGTCCGGGCGACATGGCTCGCAGTACCCATACCCCATCGGATGCATCCATATGCGGGGCCGGGATCAGCCGAAGAAGACCGCGGCCTCGGCGTACTCCTCCGGGCTGACCAGCTTGAGCTCGGCGGTGCCCTCGCTGAGCGGGACGCGGACGATGTTGGTGCCGCGCAGCGCGACCATCTTCCCGAAGTCCTGGTCAGCGACCGCGTCGATCGCGTGCAGGCCGAACCGGGTCGCCAGCCAGCGGTCGAAGGCCGTCGGCGTGCCGCCGCGCTGGATGTGGCCGAGGACCACCGCGCGCGCCTCGCTGCCGGTGCGGGACTCGATCTCGTGGGCGAGCCGGTCGCCGATGCCGCCGAGCCGGACGTGGCCGAAGGCGTCCTTCTCGCCGGAGACGAGCGTCATGTCGCCGCCCTCGGCCGGCACCGCGCCCTCGGACACCACGATGATCGGCGCGTAGTGGGTCTGGAACCGGGTCTCGACCCGGTCGCAGATCGCCTGGATGTCGAAGGGCTGCTCGGGGATCAGCACCTCGGTGGCGCCGCCGGCGATGCCGGCGTGCAGCGCGATCCAGCCGGCGTGCCGGCCCATCACCTCGACGACGAGCACGCGGTGGTGCGACTCGGCGGTGGTGTGCAGCCGGTCGATCGCCTCGGTGGCGATGTTGACCGCGGTGTCGAAGCCGAACGTGAAGTCGGTGCCGGACAGGTCGTTGTCGATCGTCTTCGGCACGCCGACGACGTCGCACGCCGAGCTCCGCGAGCTTGGTGGCCACGCCCAGGGTGTCCTCGCCGCCGATCGCGACCAGCGCGTCGACGCCGTTCGCCTTGAGGTTGTCCTGGATCTGCTCGCACGCCGTTGTCGATCTTGAACGGGTTGGTCCGCGAGGAGCCGAGGATGGTGCCGCCGCGGGGCAGGATGCCGCGGCACTGCGCGATGCCCGAGCTCCATGGTCAGCGCCCTCGAGCGGGCCCCGCCAGCCGTCGCGGAACCCGATGAACTCGAAGGCGTGCTCGCGGACCCCGCGGCGCACGACCGCCCGGATGACCGCGTTGAGACCGGGGCAGTCGCCGCCTCCGGTGAGGACACCGACACGCATGCGTTCTCCTGGAAATTGGATCGTTCAAGCCGCGGACGACCCTAGTGCCTACGGCTCGACCGCGGCCAGCGCCGTCCTCGACGGCCTCCGACGGCGGCATTGGTGACCCGCTGCGTCCGCGAGCGGCAGCACCCGGCCGAGCAGCGCCGAGACCCCCGCGCCCACCAGCGTGAGCGCCGAGCAGTGCGAACCAGATCGGCGTCTCGCCGCGGTCGAGCAGCCACGCGAAGGTCACCGGGGCGATCGTGCCCGACAGGCTCCAGGCCAGCTGGATCATCGAGAGGTACCGGCCCCGCAGGTGGTCGGGCGCCGCCTCTGCCGCCAGCGCGGCGGTCACCGGGCCACCGGTGAGCTCGCCGAGCGTGTAGATCATCGACCCGACGAGCACGACGAGCACGCCCACGGCGATGCCCACCGCCGTCGCACCCAGCATGACGACGAACGACGCGGCGAAGAACAGGTTGGCCACGACCAGGATCCGCCAGCGCACCCGGCCGGTCATCGCCCGCACTGCGAGCCCCTGGCCGAGCCCGACCATGATCGTGTTGATCGTGAACACCGCGCCGGTCACCCAGCCGGGCAGCCCGAGCACGGTGGTGGCGTACACCGGCATCGCGAAGTTCAGCACCATCATCGACATGGAGAACGCGAACTGCGCGAACCACAGCACCCGGTAAGGACCGTCGCGCAGCACGGTCGCCCACGAGCCGGGCTGCGCCTCGTGCTCGCCGCGCTCGGTCGCCGGCACGGCCAGGAGCAGCACGAACGCCACGGCGTACGAGACGGCATTGGCGATCACGACCGCGGCGTACGCCGTCTGCGTCCCGATCGTGATCGCGAGACCGGAGACGAGGCCACCGAGCGCGAAGCCCACGTTGCGCAGCGCGCCCAGGAAGCCGAACCACCTCTCCCGCTCCCCCGGCACCGAGATGGCGGCGACGATGTTGCCGTAGGAGCCCCAGAACGCGGTCCGGCCAACGGCGACCACGACCGTCCACGCCGTCACAGCGACGAAGGAGTCGGAGAACAGGTAGGCCACGAAGCCGGCGCCCTGGAGGGCGTTGCCGGCCAGCAGCACCTGCTTGGCGCCGATCCGGTCGACCACCGACCCGATCAGTGGACCGGTGGGCAGCGCGATCAGGCTGGCCAGCGAGATCGCGGCGCCGACCTGCACCAGCGACAGATCGGTGGCGACCAGGAAGTAGAGCATCGAGACCGGCATGAACACGCCGCTGCCGACCGCGTCGATGGCGATCGCGGTCACGAACCGCCGATGGCGGCCGACCGACGGGAAGCCGAGCCGATGGAGCACCGGTTGATTGTGCGACCTCAACCGTGGTTGAGGGCAAGCGAGATTCCGGAGGCCGCTGGTTGTGGCTCGCTATCGTGCCGCCATGACCTTCTCGATCGTGGCCAGGTCCGCCGACGGAGAGTCGTGGGGGGTGGCCGTGGCCTCTAAGTTCCTCGCCGTCGGGTCCGCCGTACCTGCCGCGGTGGCCGGAGTCGGCGCGATCGCGACCCAGGCGGACGCGAACGTTGCCTACAAGGGGCTGGCCCTGGCCCACCTCGACGACGGGGCGAACGCGTCGGTGGCGCTGCTCCGCCTGCTCGAGGAGGACGAGAAGCGCGAGGAGCGCCAGGTCGGCATCGTCGACGTCGACGGCGGCGCT
Source organism: uncultured Actinomycetota bacterium (assembly GCA_963798045.1). GTDB lineage: Bacteria > Actinomycetota > Actinomycetes > Propionibacteriales > Nocardioidaceae > Nocardioides. The sequence goes on along the minus strand of CAWCSB010000021.1, from coordinate 16,390 downwards.
GCCTCGCACACCGGGCACGCCTGCCTCGACTGGGCGGGCAGCCTCACGGGCGACGGCTACGCGATCCAGGGCAACATCCTCACCGGCGAGGACGTGGTGTTCGCTATGCGGACCGCGTGGGAGACCTCCGACCCGGAGGCACCGCTGGCGCGGCGGCTGCTCGAGACGCTGACCGCCGGCGACCAGGCCGGCGGCGACTCCCGGGGCCGGCAGTCCGCGGCGCTGCTGGTGGTCAAGGAGGGTGCCGGGTACGGCGGCCTCGACGACATCGCTGTCGACCTGAGGGTCGACGACAACGAGGCTCCGATCCCCGAGCTGGAGCGGCTGCTCACCCTCAGCGAGCTCTACCTCCAGGCGTCGACCGAGGAGGAGCAGGTCCCCATCACTGACGACCTCCGGGAGGAGCTGGAGGCGTTCGCGCAGGCCCAGGGCGCTCGCGACTTCCAGGCCTGGGTCGGCACCGAGAACTACGAGATGCGGGTCGCGCCCGACCTGTCCTGGATCGACCAGCAGATCCTCGACATCGTCCGGGCCACCGACTCCAAGTGAGCGTTTCCCCGTGAGTGTCTTGGCCATAGACGCCGGCACCACCGGCGTCACCGCTGTCGTCGTCACCGAGGACGGTGGCATCGCGGCAAAGGGCTATGAGGAGTTCCGCCAGCACTTCCCCGAGCCGGGCTGGGTCGAGCACGCACCGGAGGAGATCTGGCAGGCCACCCTCGCGGCGGCCCGCGACGCGATCTCGCAGGTCGACGCCTCGCAGCTGAAGGCGGTCGGCATCACCAACCAGCGCGAGACGATCCTGCTCTGGGACCGCGAGACGCTTGGCTCCCCGCGCCGGGCGATCGTCTGGCAGGACCGGCGTACCGCCGAGATCTGCACCCGGCTCAAGGACGCCGGCCACGAGGAGCGGGTCGCCGAGCTGACGGGGCTGCGGCTGGACCCCTACTTCTCTGGCACCAAGCTGATGTGGCTGGCCGAGCACGAGCCGCACACCTGGGCGCTGGTCGAGTCGGGGCGCTACGCCGTCGGCACGGTCGACTCCTACCTGATCGCCCGGCTGACCCGAGGGACCTACCACGTCACCGACGTGTCCAACGCCTGCCGCACGCTGCTCTTCGACCTCACCACCGGTGACTGGTCCGACGAGCTGTGCGAGCTGTTCGGCGTACCCCGCGACGCGCTGCCCGAGCTGGTCCCCAACTGGGGCGAGGTCGCCACCACCGACCCGACGTCGTTCCTCGACCTGTCGCTGCCGATCGCCGGGATCGCCGGCGACCAGCAGTCCGCCCTGTTCGGGCAGACCTGCTTCGACGCGGGCGACGCCAAGTGCACCTACGGCACCGGGTCGTTCATCCTCACCAACACGGGCACGAACCTCGAGCGCTCGGACGCCGGGCTGCTGTCGACGGCTGCGTGGCGGTCGCCGTCCGGTGAGCTCACCTACGCCCTCGAGGGCGCGATCTTCGTCACCGGCGCCGCCGTGCAGTGGCTGCGCGACGGGCTCCAGATCGTCGGCTCCGCCGCCGAGACCGAGGCGATCGCGGCCACCGTGGACGACACCGAGGGCGTGGTGTTCGTGCCCGCGCTGACCGGGCTCGGCGCCCCGCACTGGGACCCGCACGCCCGGGGCATGATCATCGGCATCACGCGCGGTACGACGCGGGCGCACGTCGTCCGCGCCACGTTGGAGGCGATCGCCTTCGAGGTCCGCGACGTGCTCGAGACGATGCCCAACCACGGCGCCCCCCTGCGCGTCGACGGCGGCGCTTCGGCCAACGACCTGCTCTGCCAGCTCCAGGCCGACCAGCTCGGCATCGAGGTGCGGCGGCCCAAGCTGGTCGAGACGACGGCGCTCGGGGCGGCGTTCCTCGCCGGGCTCGGCACCGGCGTCTGGGCGTCCACGGACGACCTCCGCGACACCTGGCAGCTGGACCGGGCCTTCACCCCGGCCGCCGATCGCTCGGCCGCCGACTCCGCCCACGCCCGCTGGATCGATGCGGTCGAGCGCTCCAAGGGCTGGGCCTCGGGATAGTGCTGCCCGCTCCGACACCGCGCCTGCGCTTTCGCGAGATGACCGACGACGACCTCGACGAGATGACCGCCGTGCTCGGAGGACCCGACCCGGCCCGACCCCAGCGCAGACAACGGACCCGCGAGGACGCAGAGCGCTGGATCGCGTGGAACATCCGCAACTATGCCGAGCTCGAGCACGGGCTCTGGATCGTCGAGACCCACGAGGGTGAGGTCGTCGGCGACTGTGGGCTGACGATCCAGGACGTCGAGGGAGAGGCGTCCCTGGAGGTCGGCTACCACGTCAAGCTCGCGCTGCGCGGCCAGGGCCTGGCCACCGAGGCCGCCGCAGCGGTCCGCGACGCGGCGCGAGAAGCCGGGCTCCCGCACCTGGTCGCGATCATCCGGCCCGCGAACACCCCGTCACAGCGCGTGGCCCGGAAGATCGGGCTGACCCTGGAGCGCACCGCGTTCAAGAACGGCGGGGACGTGCTCATCTTCGGAACGGATCTCTGAGCCTCCTCTAGACCCGGCCTGCGCTCATGTCCATCAGCCGGCCGAGCACCCGCGGCGCGTCGGCGCGCAGGCCATCGTGCTCGAACTCGTTGGTGACCCAGGCGCGGACGTTGCCCACCCGGCGCGCGGTGTCGAGCTGCAGGCCGGCGTCGACGTACATGTCGTCGTGGTAGACGGCCGCGAACACCGGCACCTCGTTGGCGGCGAGCCGATCGAGGTCGTACAGCGGTCCCCAGTCGTCGTACATGGCGAGCATCTCGGCTGCACCCTTGAACGGCTTCAACGCCCGGACCTCCTCGAACATCCAGCTGTAGAACATCTCACCCGTGAACAGCAGCGGGTCGTGGTCTTCCGCGAAGTCGGGGTGCTGCGCCATCGCCCGCTCCGCCGCCCACGCGCTCGCGCCGGAGCCGGGCTGGCCGTAGGTGTACTCCTGCAGCGCGAACAGGGGTCCCTCGATGTGTCCGGTCAGCGCCTGCACGCCGTGGAGGAACACCTCCGAGAGCTCGTCTCCGTGCCACGCCTCTTCGAGCAGCCAGTGCAGCCGCTCGTACCCGTAGCTCATCCCGAACACATTCCCGAGCAGCCGGAACCGCCGCACCGTCAGCCGGTCACCGTCGGGCAGCTCGACCACCCGCTCGTCGAGGTGGCTCGCGATCCGGCGGACCAGCTCGGCGTCGTCGGGGTATCGCGCGTAGAACTCGGCGTTCTTGCCGGCCACGCGGGGGTAGGTGCGCGCGTACACGTCGTCGGCAGTCGCGGTCAGGCCGGGGAGGCCGCCGGTGACGTAGCAGGCGTCGAGACCCTCAGGTGCCAGCGAGAGGTACGTCATCGTGACGAAGCCGCCGTAGCTCTGGCCGAGCGTCTCCCAGGTTCGGCCGCCGGCGACCCGGGCGCGCAGCACCTCGGCGTCGCGCACGATGCTGTCCGCTCGCAACAACCGCAGGTAGGCCGCGATCTCGTCGTCGGACCTGCCCACGACCGCCCGCCCGGTCAGCGGCGTGCTGCGCCCGGTGCCGCGCTGGTCGAGCAGCAGCACTCGGTGCGTGCGCGTCACGTGCTGGAGCCAGGCGTCACCCGCATCGTCACCCGGGCGCGGGGACTTCCCTCCCGGCCCGCCTTGGAGGAACAGCAGCCACGGGAGATCGTCGTGCTCCCGACCCGCGGCGACCACCTCGCGCGCGAACACCTCGATCGTGCGCCCGTCGTCCGGTGCGTCGTGGTCCAGTGGCACCTCAACGGCGTGGTCGGTGAACACGAAGCCGGGGATCCGCGTGGTGGCCATGTCTCGAGTCTGGCCGACGCCCGATGCGCGGTCGGTCTGGGCATTCCGCGGCGTGCTTCGCGATGCGTACGTACGCTGCCGACGGTCCGGCCAGTTGTGGGCCAGACGATGGCTGGTCGATTGGCTGGTCGATGGTTCGGCTGACGGGAGGGCGCTTGATGGGGATCGCGGTCGAGGCGCAGAAAGTTCACCGTGAGTGGTCGGCGAACGACAATCCGGAGACCGTCACGGTGGCGCTGGTCCTTGAGACGGACGTCGGGGTGGAGACCCTCGCGGTGCTCACGTCGGCGATCGAGGAGGTCAATGAGGTCGCCCAGTCACAGGAGGACTGGTTCGACGACAGCGGAGCACCTCCCGGCGCCGACGCCCCCCTGGCGAGGGGACACGTGGCGACGTTTCGGCTGTGCTGCCGCTGGGGTTCGGACCCGCGTCTGTGGCTGACCGAACTCGCGGACCGGCTGGAACGTGCTGGTGTCGCTGGCGTGCTGACCACGTGGAAGCCACCGCGACAGCCGACGTCGACGCTGGGCAAGCTGCCCGATGGGACACCAGCGCACAGAGTGAGCGTGGTCGTGGTGCCGAGCGGCCTGCAGGTGCCGTCGGGTCGATATGCGTCTGAAGGGCCGTGGCGTACCGCGCCGGAGCGCATCGATGAGTTCGTCGACCTCGCGCTACAGGTCATCGACCGCGTAGACGGTCAAGTGTGGATACAAGATGAGGAATGCACTCCGGTGGAGCGTGCGGAGGCACCGCAGATGCTCCGCGCCGCCCTGCTTGCCAGCCCGCTCCAGGTGCCCGTTGCTTGGGTCGCGCGTACCGGCCCCCGCTCGTCCTGGGGGATGGCCTTCGATGCCTGGGGACACGTCCATGTCATCGTCGACACCGATGGCGCGAGTATCGAATCAGCAGCCGTGCAGGCGGGTGAGATCGCGGAGACCTGGGCAGGGTGGTGCGACTGGCAGGTGCTTGTCGAACGCGGACAGTACGGCGACTTCGGCAGCGCCTACACCGCGATCCGAAGGTCGGAGCTGGCGAGCCACTTCCACAAGCGGAACGACCGCAATCATGAAGTACTCCCCGACGCCTTCGCGAGGATGGTGGTGACCGGCGCACACCTTGCGGCCGCGGAAGACTTGACCGGGTGGGAGATCACCGAGATTGCTGACGACCGCTACCGCGTGGTCGCACCCGACTGGCAGCAATTCCTCCACCCGGCGTCGTCCCTCGCGCCCACGCGTCTGGTGAGCAGGCGAGAGTACGAACCTCCGAGCTGGTTGACTGCTGCACGAAGGGCCTGGGGCAACGCCCTACTCCTCCCATAGTCATGCTGGAACGCATCGAATCCGCTCCGCGCGACCTTCCGCTCAGGGCCGGATCCCAACCGCGACGCACCTCGGACGAGTGTCCGGCCATGCCACTGCCCAGCCGCTCATGCCGATGTGCGACCTCGACACCTACCTAGCGTCAATCTGCGAAATAGGCGGACGCGCAGCAGTTCCACAGGACGAAGAGGATGGCCAAGATCGCAGCTCCGCGAAGGACGCCGTCGCCGACTTCTTCGCGGTTGTCGTGCCGTTGCAGAGCAACTCCCGCTGTGAGGGTGATCAGGAAGGCTACGGCCGTCGCCACCACCCAGACGTGGTAGTCAGCCACGATGTCCGCAGCGCGGACTATCAGCAACCACAGGGAACCGGACAACATCAGGTTGCCCGCGAGAGCGACGAGGACTCCTGTGCGATAACCCGTTGCCTCACTTATCGCCGCGTTGTCAACGTGCATGCGCCATTGTGAGCGGCCTGTAGACGTGGTGTCGAGCGAAACGTCCGGTCATGCCGCTGTCGGCTCTGCCCGACCACCGACATCGGCAGAACCCTCAACAGTCCCAGGACTGGGTGAGGTGCATCGGGGCGTGCTGGTTGTTGATGACGAGGCGATCTGTGGTCCAGGGCACCCCTTGGTGGGTGCCGCACACGACTCCTGATCCCTCCAGTACGACCATGGTGAAGGACCCGGCCGGGACCGTGAATGTGGTGGCTGGCCAGGACGCGCCGTTCTGTGTGAGTGCGGGAATCTTCACCGACACGGCGGAGCCGTCGGGGTTGCTGATCATGAAGGCCACCCGCGCCTCGCCTCCGTCCCCGCTGCTACCGCCGCCGGCCTGGGCCGCGAGGCCCGTCCCGCACGCGAGGGTCAGCGCATCGGCGAACACCTGCGCGTCCTTGGGTACGAACGTCTCAACGGCTTCGTCGCCCCCGGAATCCTTAGTCGAGACTGTCAGCGAGATGGGCGGGTCAAAGTCAGGCTGATCGCAGTCCGGCGTGAACAGGGCTTCGTACATCACCGCAGTCCCCGCCGGGAGGGGAAGCGGGTCATCAAGGTCCTCGCCCTCGTGGTCCTGCCCATCAAGAGGCCACAGGTAGCCATGGTCGGCGGTCTCGTCACCGACCCGCAGAGAGGGGGATGAAAGGACCCGGTCCTCCAAGAAGCTGAACTCCAGGCTCATCTGAATGCTCGACTCACCACCCAGTTCGCCTGTGAAGGGAGTCTGAGTGACACTGCTCCAGGCGCCGTGGACGAACGCGGACAGCGGCGCCTCGTGCGCAGGGCGCCCTGAAATCGCCGCATCTGGCCCGGTGCACCCGCACAACAGGGTCGCGAACGTCGTTCCGCAGGCAACGACGGCCGAGCCAACCCGCGATCGCCTCGAAGCGACATGCATAGCGACCCTCCTTGGCCCGATACCTCGATGTGACGTCCTATTGCGCTGGTAGACCGCATCACCGGTCAAGAGGACACCCACGATCGGTGCGAAACCTCGACAAGCCTGCTGCATCTGCGTCACCGCCTACCCGGCCGTCTGGCTCCGGACACATGAGGCTGGCTGACCCGCCCGACCGTGCCGAGAGTCGGACGGCGCGGAACCGACTGCAGACGCATGATGGAGTAGTGACTGTTGAGCATGAGGCGGCCTCGGCGTCGGTGATGGGCTTCGACGGGTGGGACTCCTTCGAGCCGATGGCCGGGGGCAAGGGCGGGGTGAGCAGGGCGCGGCGGGCGGGGCGCTCCTACGTCGTCAAGACCTACGCCGGGACCGCCGCTATGGCAGGTGCTGTTCGTGAGCGCGCTGCGTTGATAGCTCTAAGGGGAGCGGCCGGTACGCCGCGTCTGCTGGCCGTCTGCGAGGAGCCGCCAGGAGTGGTGATGGACCATCTCGACGGGTCGACCAGCGTCGCGGATCTCCTGCTCGGTACCGAGCCACAGTCAGCGACCGGTGCCCTCGTTCGCTGGGGCGAGGCGCTGGCCCACCTCCACACCGCAGCCACCACCGAGGTCCGCACGGCGTTCGAGGATGAGCTAGGCCGTTCCGCCTCTGCCCTGCCCGCTCGAACTCTTACCGGTGATTTCGACAGGGCGGCCGAGCGGTACGCCGTCGTCCTCGCCGAGCTTGGCCTGGGACCGCACCACGTGGCCTTGGAGGAGCTCCGCGGACTGCCGGCCTCGTTGTCGTCCGAGAGCCACGAGGTGCTGAGCCCAGCCGACACCTGCCCCGACAACAACGTCATCATCGGCGACGCAGTGGTCCTGCTCGACTTCGAGCATGCCGAGCTCCGCCACCGCGCGTGGGACGTGGCCTACCTGCTCGCGCCGTGGCCGAGCTGTTGGTGCGCCTGGCTCCTCCCCGACGACACGGCCGCCGCCGCGGTGGCTGGCTATCGCCGAGTGGCCGGCATCGACGACGACACCGGGTTCAGTCTCGATCTGGCTACCGCGACCCTGGGGTGGCAGGCCATGACGCCCGGATGGTTCCTCGAGGGCGCACTGGCCAGCGACGACCGGACAGATCCGCCGACCCGACCCAGTCGACGGGCGTTCGTGCTCCACCGGCTCGCTGCCGTGTCGCGCAACTCGATCGCCCCTGCCCTCGCCGCCATGGCGTTCGAGCTCCACGAGGCGCTGCGAGCCCGCTGGGGCGATGTCACTCTCGAGCTGGCCCCCGCCTTCCGCTAGGGCCGCTACACCAAGGCTCGACGGATCGGCGCGCGGCCCTCGACCGCCGCGGCCAACCACTCACCGTCACCGTCAGACCTAGGTGATCCGCCCGACCGTGCCGCTGTCGGCTCCGCCCGACCATGACCCGATAGCGCGCCGAACTCCCCGCTCGGGTGGTCGTGAGCGGGGTGTGGGGCGGGGTGGTCAGGGTTCGCCGAAGTGGGCTTGGAACTCGCGGGCGAGTCGGGCGCGTTCGTGGTCGGGGGTGACGTCGAGGGTGCCGGTGTGGTCCTTGAGGAACTCGTAGCCCAGGGGGCTGCGCCACAGGTAGACCCCGGGTTCGACGGTCACATAGGTCCAGCCGCCGGTGGTCTTGGCGCGGTGGTGGCGCCGGCAGCACGGGGCGAGGTTGCAGCTGCAGGTCGGCCCGCCGTCGTCTCGATCGGGGTTGGCGGGGTTGGCGGGGTCGTGGGGGACGCGGTGTTCGCAGTCGCACTGCTCGGCGGGGCGGAAGCAGAACGCGAACGCGCAGATCACGTCGCGCAGCTGGGTCTGGAGCTTGAGCCGGGTCGAGGCTTCGTAGGAGCCGACGTGGAGGTGGTCGGCGAGATCGAGGACGGGTTGGACGGTCACGGAGGTGTCGGGGTTGGCGCACCACTGGCGGACCTGCTCGGCGGTGACCGGGCCACCGGCTTCGTGAAGTCGGGCGAGTCCGCCGGCACCCAGGACCGCGCCTTCGGAGAGGTGGACGTGCAGCACCACCTGACGACGCGGACGACCGGTGCGGGGTGCCGCCCGGTCGCCGAACTCGAGGGTGTGTTGGTTGCGGGCCAGGTTGCCGGCCGCGATGGAGCGGCGTACGTCCAAGGACTCAGTGGAGCCGAGGCTCAGTTGTTGGTGGGCGTCGGCGGCGACCGCGGCCTCCAGGTCCAGGGCGTCGGCCAGGTCGAGCTCTGCGTCGACGTGGACCGTGCCGGCCACGCCGGTCTCGGCGAGCCGGATGTCGAAGTGGCGCCGGTCGGCGGCGGCCAGGCGGTCGGCCTCGGTCTGCTCGGGGTCGAACCGGGCCTTGGCCTCCTCGATCAACCGTGCCAGCTGCGCGGGCCCGATCTTGTGGGCCACCGCCGCGACATGGGCGTCGACGAACGCCGCCGCGGCCGGGGACAGGCACTGGGTGCGGTCGGCGATGAACCCCAGCCGCCACGCCGCCAGGTCACCGGCCACCAGCCGGGCCCAGCAGCGCCGCAGCCGGTAGTGGCCCTCGACCACCTGGGACAGGTAGCGGCGCCCGGACTCGGTGGAGCGACCCAGCGCGGCCGCGAACTCCACCACCGCGAACTCCGCCACCTCCGGACACCCCTCCCCACCCATCGGCAGAGCAGCCTCGTGCCACGCCTGGGCGGGCCCGACCAGCGACTCACCGGAGTGCATCGAGGCCCACCGGGCGGCTGCTTGCATGACGCGGCGGGCGGCGTCGTCCTCGACCTGCTTCTGCGCCCGCGCAAGGCTCAGCACGGCGGCGGGGTCGTCGCACCCACCGAGCGGGAGCGGGTCGAAGGTCGAGGTCATCGTGGGACCAACCCAACCACCCAGCACCGACAGTCGAGGCCCCGGAAAGCCCCTTTCCACAAGGGATCCCGAACTATTTCGAGAAGTTCTTGCGGTGCTCTCGACAGGCTCGATCCGCGGTGGGCCAGCGGGTGCCTTCGTGGCGGTGGTTTCGAGGCTCAGGCGCCAGAGCGCCTTCGCACCTCAACCACCGTAGCGCCGGTCCCGGTCGGCGCGGGGCCGGTCCCAGCGCCGGCTGCGGTGCTCTCGACGGCTCGATCCGCGGTGGGCCAGCAGGTGCCTTCGTGGCGGTGGTTTCGAGGCTCAGGCGCCAGAGCGCCTTCGCACCTCAACCACCGTAGAACCGGTCCCGGTCGGCGCGGGGTCGGTCCCAGCGCCGGCTGCGGTGATCTCGACAGGCTCGATCCGCGGTGGGCCAGCAGGTGCCTTCGTGGCGGTGGTTTCGAGGCTCAGGCGCCAGAGCGCCCTCGCACCTCAACCACCGTAGACCCGGTCCCGGTCGGCGCGGGGTCGGTCCCAGCGCCGGCTGCGGTGACCTCGACAGGCTCGATCCGCGGTGGGCCAGTAGATGCCTTCGTGGCGGTGGTTTCGAGGCTCAGGCGCCAGAGCGCCTTCGCACCTCAACCACCGCAGAGCCGGATCCGGTCGGCGCGAGGGTCGGTCCCAGCGCCGGCTGCGGTGACCTCGACAAGCTCGATCGCGCGCGGGCCAGCAGGTGCCTTCGTGGCGGCGGTTTCGAGGCTCAGGCGCCAGAGCGCCTTCGCACCTCAACCACCGTAGCGCCGGATCCGGTCGACGCGGGGGTCGGTCCCAGCGCCGGCTGCGGTGACCTCGACAAGCTCGATCCGCGGTGCGCCAGCAGGTGCCTTCGCTGCGGCACGACGGGTCAGCGTTCCAGCTTGGCGACCGCCTTGGCCGCGGCGTCGCGGGCCTTGGTCGCTTCGGTGACGGCCTCCTGGGCCTCGTCGCGGGCCTCCTCGGCCTCGGCGATCCCGTCGTCGACCTCGTCGCCGGTCTCCTCGAGCTCGGCGATCTTGCGCTTGAGCTCGTCGATCTCCGCCTGCACCTGCATCGACCGGGCCTCGAGGTCGGCCAGCTCCTTGGCGGCGTCGTCGTACGCAGACGTCGCCTCGGTGAGCTCGTCCTCGGCCTCCTCCAGCGCTTCGCGGGCGGCGGCCAGGGCCTTCTCGTCGCGGTCGGGGTCGGGGACGACGTGCAGGTCGGGTCTGGTGGGCTCGGCCTCGTGGGTGGTGGCGACGAAGCCGAGTGCGTCCGGAAGGGCGACCGCCCGGTCGAGGTCGACCGCGTCGACACCGGTCGACTCGAGCGCGCTGAGGAGCATCCCGCTGCGCACGGCCTTCCCGCACTCCTCGTCGACCATCGCGGCGGTGAGGGTGGCCTCGATCTGCGCCGCGACCGCCTCGGTGACCTTCTGGCCGTGCTCGCGGGCCAGTCGGCGGGCCTGGGTGGTGACCGCGGCGGTGACCTGGCGCCGCTGCCGGGTGAGCTGTCGCAGCTCGTCGCCGGACATCGACTCCTGCGCCGCCCGCAGGGCGGCACCGACCTGGAGCAGCTGCTCGACCTGCTCGGCCTCGTGCCGCACCAGGAGGTTGACGACCCAGCCGGCCATGGACGGCTTCTTGAGCGCCTTGACCTCCTTCGCGAGGTCGGTTCCCTTCAGCTCCTTCGCCTTCGCGTCCCGGGCCGGGGTGAACTCGGGCAGCGACAGGGCATAGAGCTCGTCGGCGATCGCCAAGAGCTCATCGGCCATGCCCGGATTGTGTCAGGCGGCACCCGAGCCCAGTGTCACGGCCGTCCGGCCGCGGTCCAGGCGAGGTGCTTGGCCCACTGGGCGGCGTACAGCGCGCGGAGCTCGCCGTCCTCGACCCCCTCGAGCGAGAGCCGGGTGCCGTCGACGAGGGCCTCCCGCCACGCGTCGTACGACGACAGCTCGGTCTCGGTCGCGCGGTCGGGGAGGATGCGGTGCCACAGGCAGCCCCGCACGGTGTCGATTCCGGCCTCGTCGCGCCGCTGCACGACCAGCACCTTGGCGAACCGGCCGTCGCCAGGCGCCGAGAGCCGTGCGTGCGCCTCCTCGACGATCGACTGCTCGGTGGACCGCGTCGAGACCTCGATGCCGGTGAAGGTCCCGGCCCGGTCGTGCAGGAACGACCAGCCGTCGTCGCGCACCTCGGTGATCTCGTAGCGGAAGCCGTCCTGGTCGTGCCGGCCGACGACGACCGCGACCGGGTCGCGGAACGCGTCGCCGAGGCCGACGTCGACCCACCACCGCCCACCAGGGTTGTCGGCCGTGGGCAGTCCGTCGGCGACCAGCACGAGGTGATTCAGCGACGTGTCGTACCGGTCGTCCTCGGTCGTCCACACGTGCCCGTACCGGCGGCTCAGCTCGAAGCCCAGCTCGCCGAGCACGGTGCCGAGGGCGCCGTTCTGGTGGAAGCAGTAGCCGGCCCGGCCCACGGCGCCGACCCGCGCCAGGCTCTCGCCGGGGTCGACCGAGGGAGACCGGTCGAGCATGATGCCGAGGTTCTCGTAGGGCACCGCGTCCAGGTGTGCCCGGTGCAGCGCGACCAGGGTGTCGTAGGTCGGTGGGAGGTCGCCGTCGACGCCCACGCGGCGCAGGTATGCCGCCGTCGCCTCACTCCGCGGCATCGACGTCCTCGGCGGGGTCCTCGTCGAGCCCCTGCGCGATCGCGTAGCGCGTCAGCTCGACCCGGTTGTGCATCTGGAGCTTGCGCAGCGTGTTCTGGACGTGGTTCTGGACGGTGCGGTGCGAGAGCACCAGCCGCTCGGCGATCTGCTTGTACGACATCCCCTTGGCGACCATCCGGAGCACCTCGGTCTCGCGCTCGGTGAGCGTCGGCTGAGCGGGATCCGTGGTGGCGGGCTCGGCGAGGCGGCGGTACTCCCCCAGCACCAGCCCGGCCAGGCCTGGGGTGAACACGGTGTCGCCGATCGCGACGCGGCGTACGGCGTCGAGCAGCTCCTTGCGCGAGGCGGACTTCACCAGGTAGCCCGTCGCCCCCGCCTTCACCGCCTCGAGCACGTCCTCCTGCTCTCCGGACGCCGAGAGGATCAGCACCCGCGCGGACGGGTCCTGCCGCAGCACCTCGGCGGTGACCTCGACGCCGTTCGGCGGCGGGATCTGGAGGTCGAGGACGACGACGTGCGGGCGACAGGCCGGGAACCGCGCCAGAGCCTCGCTGCCGTTGGCGGCGACCCCGACGACGTCGAAACCGGCGTCCTGCAGGTCGCGCTCGACCGCGTCGCGCCACATGGGGTGGTCGTCGACCACCATCACCTTGATCCGTGGCTGCGACTCGGCCTCACTCACAGGAGGATCCAATCACGCGGCCCGGCAGTCCGAAGGCGGTGTCGGAGGTCCTCCCTAGGATCCGAAGCATGACCTTGCGCATCCTCTCCGTCACCGTCGACTCGACCGACCCGGCCCCGCTCGCCCAGTGGTGGGCCGACCAGCTCGGGGGCGAGGTGAAGGACCCGTTCGGCGGTTTCTTCCTCATCGTGTCCGGTGGGCCGGTCCAGATGGCGTTCGGGAAGGTCGACGATCCCACCCCGGGCAAGAACAAGATCCACGTCGACCTCGGCGCGGACGACCTCGACGCCGAGGTCGATCGGCTGATCGAGGCAGGTGCGGGACTGGTCGAGCGTCGCGGCGACGAGTCGTTCCGCTGGGTGACCCTCACCGACCCCCAAGGCAACGAGTTCTGCGTCGCCACACACCCCGAAAGCTAGGGCTGGACCCACCGCCCCCGGCGGTGCATGAGCGGGTCGACGTCCTCCCCGACCTCGAGGTGCTCGACCACGCACGTGAGCAGGCGCGACCAGCCGACCTCGCTGCTCGCCTCGAGGCGGACGCCCGCCCAGGTGGTCGCGTGCGCGAGCCGCGGCCCCCACTCGGTGTCCACGAAGTCCGCCTGCCGGAACACTCCCCCGGGCGCCGGCGCCGTCCCGGCGAAGCCCTCGGCCAGGTCCCGGTCCGGCCAGGCCAGCAGCTGGACGACCGCGGCGCCGGTGTCCGCCACTGCGTCGGCGAGGTCGGAGTCGGGGTCGACCAGCCCGAGCACCCGCGCGGGGTCACCGAGCACGACCAGGACCGAGGTGAGCGTGAGCCCGGCGCGGCCGTCGCCGCTGCCGGCCGTCCAGAGGGTGGCCGTGCCGCCGATCCGCCCGCGCAACCTGCGGGCCGGGTCCGGGTCCGGGTCGGCGAAGGGGTGGCTGTCGTGGATGGTCACGGGGTGACCACCCGGGGCACCACGAGCTCCCACTCCGTGCCGTCGGCGCCGGTGGTGACGGTCGCCGTCCCGCCGAGGTCGGCGACGCGACCACGGATCGACTGGCTGACGCCGAGCCGCCCGGCCGCCGCGGCCTGCTCGAGCCGGCCCTCGGGGATGCCCGGCCCCTCGTCGCGGACCGAGATCTCGACCCGGTCCGCGAACCCCTCGAGCAGCACCCACGCACGAGCGTCGGGGCCCACGTGCTGGGCGACGTTGTCGAGGCAGGCGGCGACCACGGCGACCAGCTCCGAGGCGGCCGCAGCAGGCAGCTCGACCGTGCCTGCCGTCACGACCTCCACCCCCGGGCGGCTCTCGAGGTGGACCAAGGCGGTGGCGAGGTCGACCCTGCCGTCGGCGCCCGGCGCGACCTGGTCCTGCTCGCGGATCAGGGTGCGCAGCACGACCTCCTGCTCACCGGCCAGCCGGCCCAGCTCCGCGGCGTCCCCGCCGAGCTCGGCACCCCGTCGCTGCACCAGGCCGAGCACCTGCAGCACCCCGTCGTGGACCGCTCGGGCCAGTCGGGCGCGCTCGGCCGCGGCGGCCGCTTCGCGTTGGGCGCGGTCCCGCTCGTCCGCCATCCGCTGGAGCGACTCGACCATGAACCCCACGATCGGCCCTCCGACCAGCAGCAGGAAGGCGTTGCCGTAGTTCGCCTGGCTGACGTGCTCGCGGATCGAGAGGTCCGAGGCGGTGATGCACACCCCTGCCAGCACGCCCCCGAACCAGTGCCAGTGGATCGCCCACGCCAGCAGGGCACCCATCACCCAGTACGCCGGCACCGTGGCCGACAGTCCGTCGCCCTTCAGCACCGGGGAGAGCAGGACAGCACCCACCGCCGCGGCCAGGTCGGCCACCAGGAGCAGCGGGCCCCGGCGCCTGCGGTCGTCGTACGCCCAGATCGCGAAGCCCGTCCACGCCACCATCGCGGCCACGCAGGCCGCGCCGCCGAGGGGATGCACGAAGTTGTCGCGGCGGTAGACGTTGAGCACGATCGCGTGCGCGAGCAGCACCAGCCGCAGCACGGCCAGCCACGAGAACAGCCGGTCCTCGACCGTCCCGTGCGGGCCGAACCACCACGTCGCGGCCCGGCGGACGGGCGCGGGAACCCCTACGCTGCCCAGTTCTAGGACGCCTTCTTGTTCAGCTCGTCCAGGACGGCCGCGGACTCGGCCGCGTCCGCGGACTTCTTGGACTCGTCCTTGGCCCGGCCGGCATACATGTCGACGTACTCCTGGCCGGAGAGCCGCATGATCTCGTACATGATCTCGTCGGTGACCGACCGCAGGATGTAGCGGTCCTTCTCCATGCCCTCGTAGCGCGAGAAGTCCAGAGGCTTGCCGAAGCGCACGATCGGCCGGGTGAACTTGCCGAAGATCTGGCCGGGCGGAGCCACGACGTCCGTGCCGACGACGGCCACCGGGATCACCGGCACCTTGCACTCGAGCGCGAGCCGGGCGACGCCTGTCTTGCCACGGTAGAGCTTGCCGTCGTGGGAGCGGGTGCCCTCGGGGTAGATCCCGAACAGGTCGCCCTCGTCGAGAATGTGCTTCGCGGCCGAGAGCGCGCCCTCCGCCGCGGTGGCTCCGGACCTGTCGATGGGCACCTGGCCGGCCCCGGAGAAGAACTTCTTCTGGAACCAGCCCTTGATGCCCGGGGTGTTGAAGTACTCCGCCTTGGCGACGAAGGTGACCCGTCGGGGCAGCGTCAGGGGCATGAACAGCCAGTCGGCGAACGACAGGTGGTTGCTGGCCAGGATCGCCGGTCCGGTTGCGGGCACGTGCTCGGCACCGCTGACCTGCGGGCGGAAGACGAGCCGGAGCACCGGTCCGAGGGCCACCCACTTGAGGAACCAGTAGAACACCGCTGACCTCCCCTGGACGATGCCAGCTGGACTGCCCGACGGCCAGACTCTAACCCTCCCCGCAACCGGCGTACGCTCGGTCTCGTGCAGCGCGACAGCGACGAGGACGCCTGGCGTGCCATCGTCGACAACTACGGCGAGCGGATCGAGCTGGACGACGTGTCGTCCGTCGAGCCCGTCGTCGAGCCCGACGACAACAAGGGGTACGACGCGGCGGGCGGCGCCGGGCTGCAGCGGCTGTTCCGGCCGCTGCCCGAGCCCGAGGCCGACGACGTCGAGGACGAGCTCGACGAGGTCTTCGTGCCACCCCCGCCGCCGCCGCTGCCCAAGCTGTCACCGGACCGGCTGCTCGCGTGGGCCGGGCTGTTCGGCTCGCCGACGATCCTGCTGATCTGCCTGGTGCTCAACATCCACCTGATGCCGTGGCTGGGCTACCTGCTGGTGGCGTCGTTCATCGGCGGCTTCGCCTACCTGGTCGTGAAGATGCCGCGGAGCACGGACATCGACCCCTGGGACGACGGCGCTCGGCTGTAGTTCCTGGCTCAGGCGCCCGGCCGGTCCGACCTGCGGAACCAGCCCTCGCCGCGCTGCTCGCGCAGCTGTTGGCGGAGCTGCTGCCGCTCCAGCTGGCGCTCGCGGCGACGGTCGGCCCGGCGGGACCGGCGCGCGGCCGAGCGCGCCATGTCGGCGGCGCCGATGAAGCCGGCCTGCGGGCCCAGGCTGGCCAGCAGGATCGGTGGCTCCGCGCGGTAGCCGCGGCCGACCAGCGACCGGAGCATCGACTCCCGGGTCGGCCCGAGCAGCAGCTCTCCGGCGTCCGAGACACCTCCGCCGACGATCACG
>CAWCSB010000020.1:0-31576 GCA_963798045.1 uncultured Actinomycetota bacterium | reverse complement strand
CCGGTGAGAACCGCCTGCCAGAGCACACCGTGCCGAGGACGGCGCGGCGCAGGTTGCGGACGCCGGTGTTCCCGGCGAGGGGTGCCGCTCTTCCTCGTGCTGCTGTTGTAGTCGGTCAGGCCGTCGATCTCGGTGAGACCGCGTTCATGGCGGCGGCAAGTGCCGAGACCGCCGCGCTGAGCCTGCCGGGGAGCTCTGCGGGCAGACCGGGTCGCCGCCTTGGCGAGCCCGGCGGCCTGCGTTCGAGCAGTGCGGTCTCGTTGGGCGTCCGGAGAGCGGCGACCATGGTCTGGTCGGTCGCGACCCGCGCCCGGAGGCGGGTCTGCGGCACGGCTTCCGGCTGCCGTAGCCGGTCGATGATCGTCGCGGTGTCGCGGCCCGAGGCGAACACGCGGATGGAGTTGCATGGGATCAGGATTCCCGCAGAGGAGTCCCAGGAACAGACGCGCATGCCGGGTACCGCTGGTACCGACGCACCAACCCACACCTAGCCTTTCGGACCCGCAGGGGTGGTCACCGCGACCAAACGCTTGATCTAAAGGCCAACTGGCATCGATCCCCGCGCCTGCGCAGTGGCTGCTCAACGCCGACCAGCGCCACATCCGGCGCAGGCGGCACCAGAGTTCCTGGTGAAGGTCCGATGGTGAAGCGCTCGGTGGTCGCGCCGCCGGCCGCGGCGTCGCCGCGCAGGTCGGGGAGCCGCCCACACCCTTGAGCGCCAGCACCACGGCCACGCCCTCGGGGAAGCCGGCCGCCAGGCGGGCGAAGACGGCCATGCGCTCAGCGCGCCGATCCAGGCTCCGCCCTTGAGGATGGCCCCGGCAGCCCCGGCGTCCGAGATCGAGTCACTGCGGGCTGGTCGTGGTCGACGACCGCGAAGATGCGGGTCGTGGCGGCCCACCGCCGGCCACGGCGAGCAGCCCGGAGACCGCCACGACGATCGTCATCTCGACCGGCCGGCCGAGACCTCGTCGGCGACCGCTGCGACCATCGCGGCGGCGGACGGGCCGCCACGGAGACCGGAGGCCAGACCGATCGGCCGTACGGCGACCAGCCCAGGGCGCCCGCGACCAGGGCGAAGGCGAGCAGTGCCACCACGCTGGGTGGTGTTGTCGGGGCTCATGCCCGGCCATCCTGCAGCAGGCCACCGACGAGCTCGGTTACCAGCTCGCGGGCACGCCTTCCCTGACGATGCCGGCCGCCTGGGCACGTTGGGTGATTCCCGCCTGTGCGCCCAGCCGCTTGGCGGCCTGGTCGTACGACGCGCCGCGTCGACCAGGTCGGCGACCTCCAGCCCCGCGACGTACGCCGGTTCAGGACCCCCGCCCAGAACCAAGCGTGGTCTCGAGCGCGCGGACGCTCCGTCCGTCGTTGGGGTCGTCGCCGGCGACCCGCAGCCGCCAGGGCGCGGACTTGGCGGCGGTCACCGCCTCGCGGGCATGGAGGTAGCGGCCCGCGCCGCCCGGGTGCTCTCGGGGAGCGGCTCCTCGACCTCCCCGATGCGACGCCGACGCTCCAGGCCTCCTCGCGCAGCAGCCGCTCGACGACTGCGGCCAGCGCGCCCCGGGTGGTCGAGAGCGCCCTGGAACTCGTCACCGGCCGTGCGCTCGAAGGGGCGCAGCATCTCGACGTCGGCCAGCGCGACCAGGGTCGCGGGACCCGGTCGGTCGCGGCGTCGTTGGTGGAGCCGCGCTGGTCGATGGTGAGCACGGCGACGCGCATCGGAGGCTCCTCACTTCAGGTTCTGCTCCTGTAGTGAGCTACATCAGGAAATAACCTATGTCGAGACAGTTCAGGAAAAACCTTCACCGCTTGCCGATGATCCCGACCACGGCGGGCGCCTTCTGCTCCACGACGGAGATCCGGAAGCCCGCCTGCTGCAGCGCCGCCGACGCCTTCTCGACCATGGTCGGGACCTGCTCGGGCCGGGAGGCGTCGTAGTAGAGGTAGACCGAGCCGCCCGGCAGCACCCGCTCGTGCAGCAGCGCCACCTCGTCGGCGCAGTCACGCACCCAGAACAGGTTGACGTTGAACGCGAACACCTTGGTCAGCCGCTTCACGGGGACCCGCAGCGTGGCCAGGTCGATCTGGCGCACGGTGAGCCGGCCGGCCTCGATGAACTTCGCGCACCGCCGCCGGGTGCGGTCGACACCGGACTCGGAGCGGTCGATGGCGAACAGCCTGCCGGTCTCGAGCCGGGAGCAGATCAGCTCGGCGGCGGCGCCCGGTCCGCAGCCGATCTCGAGGATGTGGTCGTTCGGCCCAGCGTCCATGAAGTCCACGGCCACCGGATCCGTCCGGGATCATCTGCACCGCCATGTCCCACCCTGCCAGACGTCCCAGCGCGCGTAGACTGTGCCTCCGACGGTCAGGATCAGCGAGGAGGTTGAGGAGCTCGACTCGGACCCGAGCTGCGAGGGCCCAGTGACGCGTCTCGAAACCACCGCAGCCGCGCGGGGACGCAACCACTACGTTGAGCACGCGACGGCGGTACGACGGGTCGGCGTGCTCGGCGCGCAAGGGCAAGTCGGCACCGAGGTGTGCCGGGCGGTGGACGAGGCCGCGACCTCGAGCTGGTCGCGGCCCTCGACGTCGACGACCAGCTGCAGGCCCTGGTCGAGCCCGACGCGCAGGCGATCGTCGACTTCACCCACCCCGACGCGGTTATGGACAACCTCGAGTTCTGCATTGGCCACGGCATCCACCCCACCGGCTTCGACGACGCCCGGCCGCGACCGTCAAGGGCTGGCTGTCCGATGTTCCCGAGGTCGGCGTGCGCATCGCCCCGACTTTTCTCGGATCGGTGCGGTGCTCATGATGCGGTGCGCCGCGCGGTGCCGGACGGCGCGTCCACCTTGTCGGGATGGTGCAGCTCGACCACCTCGACCGACTCGAAGAAGGGCGCGGCCTCGGCGGCGAACCGCATCATGAGCACGGCACCGATGGAGAAGTTCGGGGCGATCAGCACGCCCGACCTCGGGAGCATCGGCCAGCCAGCCCTCGACGGTCGCCAGCCGGGCGTCGTCGAAGCCGGTGGTGCCGACCACCGCGTGGATGCCGTGGCCGATGCAGAACTCCAGGTTGTCCATGACCGCGTCGGGGTGGGTGAAGTCCACGACCGCCTGCGCCTCTGCCTCGATCAGGGCCTGCAGGTGGTCGTCGACGTCGAGGCCCGCGACCAGCTCGAGGTCGTCGGCTCCGTCCACCGCGCGGCACACCTCGGTGCCGACCTTGCCCTGCGCCCCGAGCACGCCGACCCGTCGTACTGCTGTCACGCCGCAAACCTAGTGGTTGCGGCTACCAGCCCCGGGTTGCGTGGTTTCGAGACGCGTCACTCGTCCCTCGCAGGCTCGGTCCGAGTCGACGCTCCTCAACCTCCGCGCTGATCGCGTCAGTCCGGGCTCCGCCCGGCCTGACCGCGCTCGGATCTGGCAGGGTGGGAGCATGGCGGTGCAGACGATCCCGGCCCGGATCCGGTGGGCCGTGGACTTCATGGACGTTCAGCCGAACGACCACATCCTCGAGATCGGCTGCGGACCGGGCGCCGCCGCCGAGCTGATCTGCTCCCGGCTCGAGACCGGGAGGCTGTTCGCCATCGACCGCTCCGAGTCCGGTGTCGACCGCACCCGGCGGCGGTGCGCGAAGTTCGTCGAGGCCGGCCGGCTCACCGTGCGCCAGATCGACCTGGCCACGCTGCGGGTCCCCGTGAAGCGGCTGACCAAGGTGTTCGCCTTCAACGTCAACCTGTTCTGGGTGCGCGACTGCGCCGACGAGGTGGCACTGCTGCACGAGCGGGTGCTGCCGGGCGGCTCGGTCTACCTCTACTACGACGCCTCCCGGCCCGAGCAGGTCCCGACCATGGTCGAGAAGACGTCGGCGGCGCTGCAGCACGCGGGCTTCCGGATCTCCGTCGTGGAGCAGAAGGCGCCCGCCGTGGTCGGTATCATCGGCAATCGGTGAAGGCTTTTCCCTGAACCATCTCGACTTCAGACTATTTCCTAATGTAGTCTCAGTACAGGACAGAGTCTGAAGTGAGGAGCCCCCGATGCGCGCCGCCGTGCTCACCATCGACCAGCGCGGCTCCACCCACGACGCCGCGACCGACCGGGTCCCTGCGACCCTCGTCGCGCTGGCCGACGTCGAGATGCTGCGTCCCTTCGAGCGCACGGCGGGGGACGAGTTCCAAGGCGTCCTCGACCACCCGGACGCGCTGGCCGCGGTCGTCGAGCGGCTGCTGCGCGACGAGGGCTGGAGCATCGGCATCGGCATCGGCGAGGTGGAGGAGCCTCTCCCCGAGAGCACCCGGGCCGGCCGCGGACCGGCCTACCTCCACGCCCGCGACGCGGTGACCGCCGCCAAGTCCGCGCCCTGGCGGCTGCGGGTCGCCGGCGACGACACCTTCGATGGACAGAGCGTCCGCGCGCTCGAGACCACCCTGTGGCTCTGGGCGGCGGTCCTGAACCGACGTACGTCGCGCGGCTGGGAGGTGGCCGACCTGGTCGACGCGGGCGCGTCGTACGACCAGGTCGCGAAGCGGCTCGGGGTCACCCAGTCGGCGATCAGCCAGCGCGCCCAGGCGGCCGGCATCGTCGAGGGACGGCGCGCCCGCGAGCTGGTCACCGAGCTGACCCGTCGGCTCTTGGAAGATGGCGCGTGATGGAGCCCCGACAACACCACCCAGCTCGTCGTGGCGCTGCTCGCCTTCTCCCTGGTGGCGGGCACCCTGGGCTGGTCGCCGTACGGCCGCTCGGTCTGGCCTCCGGTCTCCGTGGCGGCCCTGGCCGCGGCCGCACTGGTCGCAGCGGTCGTCGACGAGGTCTCGGCCGACCGGGTCGAGGTGACCGTCCTCGTGGCGGTCGCCGGGCTGCTCGCCGTGGCCGGCGGTGGGCCGCTCACCACCCGCATCTTCGCGGTCGTCGACCGCGGTCAGCCGGCCGGCGACTCGATCTCCGACGCCGGGGCCGCGGGGGCCATCCTCAAGGGCGGAGCCTGGATCGGCGCGCTGGAACGGATGGCCGTCTTCGCGGGCCTGGCGGCCGGCTTCCCCGAGGGCGTGGCAGTGGTGCTGGCGCTCAAGGGTGTGGGCCGCTTCCCCGACCTGCGCGGCGACGCCGCGGCCGGCGGCGCGACCACCGAGCGGTTCATCATCGGCACCTTCACCAGCGTGCTCTGGGCCGCCGCCTGCGCCGGGATGGTGGCGCTGGTCCGGCGCTGAGCAGGCGCTGGACAGCGCAGCCAGTTGGCTGTTCGGTCGAGCGTTTGGTCGAAGTGACCACCCCTGCGGGCCCGAAAGGCTGGACGTCGATTGGTGCGTCGGTACCAGTCGGTCCCAGCATGCGCGTCTGCTCCTGGGACTCTTCTGCGGGAATCCTGCTTTCATGCACTCTCATCCGCGGGCTCGCCTCGGGCCGCGACACCGCGACGGCCATCGACCGGCTCCGGCAGCCGAAGGCCGTGCCGCAGGGCGGCCTCACGTGCGCGGGTGGCGACCGAGCAGACGATGGTCACCGCTCTCCAGACACTCAACTCCGCGACCGCGCTGCTCGGGGGCAAGGCCGCCGGGCTCGCCGAGGCAGCGACCCGGTCTTCCCGCAGTGCGTCCTCGGCCGGGCTGAGCGCGGCGGTCTCGGACCTTGCCACGCCATGAACGCGGTCCTCACCGAGATCGACGGCCTGACCGACTACGACTCGCAGCACGAGGAGGGCAGGCCCCCTGGCCGGGAACTCCGGCGTCCGCAGCCTGCGCCGCGCCGTCCTCGGCACGGTGTTCTCCGACCGGAGGGCCCTCCCCGGCAACGGTCGGCATCCAGACCGACCACACCGACAGGATCGTCTTCCACGCCTCCGCGTTCGCCGTGGCCCTCGCCGCCGACGCGGACGGCGCCCCCGCCCGGCTCAGCTCTGCGGCACACCGGCTTCGCCGCCCGCCTGGCGACCGTGGCCGACGCCGCCAGCAACCCACGCCACGGCACCGTCACGGCGGCGATCAACGACCGGCGTTCCGACATCGTCCGGCTCCAGACCAGCATCGCGTGGAACCTTCGGCTCACCCAGCGCCGGGAGAGCCTCAACCGGCAGCTCACTGCCCTCGAGGCCGCTACGGACCAGATGTCTCGCCAGTCGAGCTGGCTGGCCGGCCAGCTCTCCTCGCTCCCGGCCTCCTGCGACCGGCTCGCGCTCGGGCTGACTCGTGGCCTGGAGGCACAGCACACCGGAGACGTCCCCGCGGCCCACCGGGAGCTTCTGCATGCGCAGGAGGCCGTCCTCGAGCTGCGGACCGGCCTCCGCGCCACCGGCCGGGAGAGCGGCCGCGGCCTGGCCTCCCTCTACGACTACCTGCACCTCGAGCTCGTCCAGGCCAACGTCACCGGCGACCCGCGCCTCACCGAGGGCTGCCTCGACCTGGTGACCGACCTCGTCGCCACTCCGCGCAGGCCCGCCATGCATGCCGCTCGGCAGGCCTGAGCCGTGCCCAACCCCTACGCACGATTCGGCGAGACGACGACCTGTCGCCATGAGGCCTGGGAGATCGCGCTCGACAGGGTCGAGCTCGACGTGATCCGCGCCGAGCGGGCACTCACGGGCAGCGAGGGCACGGCCCGGGTCGACGCCTGGCACATCCCGGACGACTACGGGCCGATACCGGGGGCACTGCGCCCTCGGGCCGAGAACCTCGTGGCCCGGCAACAGCAGGTGATCCGCGGACTCGCCGAACGGATGGCCGTGACCGCGCAGCACCTTGCGATCGTCGAGGTCGACGCCTGAGCGCACTCGGCCGCGACGATCCGCGCGGGGTCAGACGGCAAGAGGTACGGCGACCCGCACCACGGTGCCAGCGCCGGGAGTGCTGGCGACAGTGATCGTGCCGGAGTGGGCCTCGACGATGGCCTTGGCTATCGAGAGCCCGAGCCCGGCGCCCTCGACGTGCCGGTCGATCGCCCCGGGCGCGCGGTACATCCGCTCGAACAGCCGGGCTCGCTCGGCCTCGCTGATGCCGATGCCCGGTGTCGGCCACGGTGAGCACCGCGTCGGCGCCCTCGGCGGCCACGGCGACGCGGACCTCGCCACCGGGCGGGCTGAACTTGCACGCGTTGACCACCAGGTTCTCCACGACGCGCACGAGCCGGTCGGCGTCACCCCGCACCGCCACTTCACCCGCCGCCTGGAGGCTCAGCGCGAGGCCCGCCCCGTGGGCGAAGGGCTGGTGCTCCTCGACCACCTGGGCGGCCACCGCGGCGAGGTCGATGAGCTCGAGCGTGTGCCGGGCGAGGTACTCGTCGACGAACGAGACGGCCAGCAGGTCGTTGACCAGCCTCAGCTCGCGGCCCGCGTTGCGACGTACGACCTCCACCAGCTGGCGTGCCTCTGGACCGAGCTCGTCCTCGCCCAGCTCGCCCAGCAGCTCGAGGTAGCCGAGGATCGAGGTGAGCGGTGTCCGGAGCTCGTGGGAGATGTTCGCGATCAGCTCGTCCCGCATCCGGTCGGCCTCCTGCTCGAGCCGGATCCGGGCGCTGACGTCGCGCAGGAAGACGGTGACCTGGCCACCCGGCCCGCCGAGCGCCGCGACGGTCAGCTCGATGGGGAGCGTGTGGCCGTTCCGGTGCAGCGCCACCCCTGTCGGGGTCAGCTGGCCGTGCCGAGACGCGCGCGGATCTCGTCGAGATCCCAGTCCGGGACCAGCACGCGGATGTGGTGGCCCGCCAGCTCGCTCGCGGGAGTAGCCGAACACCTCGGCCACTCGCTGGTTGAGGAAGAGCATGGTGCCCTCGGGGTCGAGGACCACCGTCGGGTCCGGTGCCGCGTCGAGCAGCTGGCCGACGCGGTCACTGCCAAGCGTCGTCAACCAGTCCACGGCCCCACAGTAGGGCGCGCGACGCTAGCTCACCCCGGGCTCAGCCCGGGCCGACGACGGCGAGGATCTCGGGCTTGCCGAAGACCTGCTTGGCGACGGACTGGATCTCGTCAAGGGTGACCGACCCGATCCGGTCCATCACGGCACCGATGCCGAGCAGCTCGTCGTGGACGAGCTCGGCCTTGCCGATGCGCGACATCCTGGAGCCGGAGTCCTCGAGCCCGAGCACGAGCCCTCCGCGCAGCTGGCCCTTGCCGCGCACCAGCTCCTCCTCGGAGATGCCGTGGGCGGCGACCCGGGACAGCTCGGTGCGGACCACGGCCAGCACCTCGTCGAGCTTGTTGGGCAGGCAGCCGACCGATACCCCGACCAGGCCGGAGTCGGCGTGGGTGCTGGAGAACGAGAAGACCGAGTAGGCCAGCCCGCGGCGCTCGCGGACCTCCTGGAACAGCCGCGACGACGTCCCGCCGCCGAGCGCCGTGTTGAGCACGCCCGAGGGCGAACCGACGGTCGTCGTTGCGGTGCACGCCCTCCATGCCGAGCACGAGGTTGACCTGCTCGAACGGGCGGGTCGCCTCGACCACGCCGGGGTGCACGCGGACTCGCTTGGCGCCCTTGCGGGGCGCCACGGGCGGCTCGTCGCCGGTCAGCCAGCCGCGGCGGCCGAACGCGCCGCGCACCATCTTCACGACCTCGGCGTGGTCGAGGTTGCCGGCCGCGGCCACGACCATGTTGGCCGGGCGGTAGTGGCGCTGGTAGAACCGCGCCACCTGCGCGCGGCTGAGCTCCTCGATCGAGCGGACGGTGCCGGCGATCGGGCGGCCGAGCGGCGCGTTCGGGCCGTAGGCCTGCTCCGCGAAGAGGTTGTGCACGACGTCGTCGGGATCGTCGTCGTGCATCGCGATCTCGTCGAGGATCACGTCGCGCTCGGCCTCGACGTCCTCGGGCGTGAGCAGCGAGGAGGTGATCATGTCGCCGAGCACGTCCACCGCCAGGCCGAGGTCCTCGTCGAGGACCCGGGCGTGGAAGCAGGTGTACTCCTTGGCGGTGAAGGCGTTGAACTCTCCGCCGACCGCGTCGAGCGCGATCGAGATGTCCAGTGCGGACCGCTCGCTCGTGCCCTTGAAGAGCAGGTGCTCGAGGAAGTGCGAGCAGCCGTGCAGGGTCGGTGTCTCGTCGCGCGAGCCGACGCCGACCCAGACGCCGATGCTGGCCGAGCGGACGCCGGCCAGCTGCTCGGTGATCACGCGCAGCCCGCCGGGCAGGACCGTGCGCCGGACGCGTGAGGTCACGCGTCCGGCGTCGTCCGTTTCCGTCTGCAGCGTCCGGGTCGAGCCCGAGCGCAGCGGTGCGGTGCGAGCGGTCAGGATCAGGCCTCGGCCGGCGCCGACTCTGCGGCCTCGGCCTCGGCGGCCGGGGCGTCGTCGCCCGCGTCGCCCTCGCCGTCCTCGACCACCGGGACCAGCGACAGCTTGCCGCGGTCGTCGATCTCGGCGATCTGGACCTGGATCTTCTGGCCGACCGAGACGACGTCCTCGACGGCTTCGACGCGCTTGCCGCCGGCCAGCGGACGGAGCTTGCTGATGTGCAGCAGGCCGTCCTTGCCCGGGAGCAGCGACACGAAGGCGCCGAAGTTGGTCGTCTTGACGACCGTGCCGAGGTAGCGCTCGCCGATCTCGGGCATCGTCGGGTTCGCGATCTGGTTGATCGCGGTCCGAGCGGCCTCGGCCGCTTCGCCGTTGGTGGCACCGATGTAGATCGTGCCGTCGTCCTCGATCGAGATCGAGGCGCCGGTGTCGTCCTGGATCTGGTTGATGACCTTGCCCTTGGGCCCGATCACCTCGCCGATCTTGTCGACCGGGATGTTGATGCTGATGATCCGAGGCGCGGTCACCGACATCTCCTCGGGCTCGTCGATGGCCTCGGCCATGACGTCGAGGATCGCCAGGCGTGCGTCGCGAGCCTGGGTGAGCGCCGCGGCGAGCACCTCGGCCGGGATGCCGTCGAGCTTGGTGTCGAGCTGCAGTGCGGTGACGAACTGCCGGGTGCCGGCGACCTTGAAGTCCATGTCGCCGAAGGCGTCCTCGGCTCCGAGGATGTCGGTCAGCGCGACGTAGGACGTCTCGCCGTCGACCTCGCCGGAGATGAGGCCCATCGCGATGCCGGCGACCGGCGCCTTGAGCGGCACACCGGCCTGCAGCAGCGACAGCGTCGAGGCGCAGACCGAGCCCATCGAGGTGGAGCCGTTGGAGCCCATCGCCTCGGAGAGCTGGCGGATCGCGTAGGGGAACTCCTCGCGGGTCGGCAGCACCGGCAGCAGCGCCCGGCGCGCGAGCGCGCCGTGGCCGACCTCGCGGCGCTTGGGCGAGCCCACCCGCCCGGTCTCACCGGTGGAGAACGGCGGGAAGACGTACTTGTGCATGTAGCGACGGTGCTTCTCCGGGGAGAGCGTGTCGAGCTGCTGCTCCATCTTGAGCATGTCGAGGGTGGTGACGCCCAGGATCTGGGTCTCGCCGCGCTCGAACAGCGCCGAGCCGTGCACCCGCGGGATCACGCCGACCTCGGCGTGCAGCGGCCGGATGTCGGCCAGCCCGCGGCCGTCGATGCGGACCTTGTCGCGCAGCACGCGCTCGCGCACGAGCTGCTTGTTGACCGAGCGGAACGCCGCGCCGAGCTCCTTCTCGCGACCCTCGAACTGGGGGCCGAGCTGGTCGAGCACGCCGGCCTTGAGCTCGTCGGTGCGGGCCTCGCGCTCCTGCTTGTCGCCGATGGTCATGGCGGCGGCAAGGTCGCTCTTGGCGGCGGCCTCGACGGCGGCGTAGACGTCGTCCTCGTAGTCGAGGAAGACCGGGAAGTCCTGGACCGGCTTCGCGGCCTGCTTGGCGAGCTCGCCCTGCGCCTCGCAGAGCTGCTTGATGAAGGGCTTGGCGGCGTCGAGGCCGCTGGCCACGACCTCCTCGGTCGGCGCCTGAACGCCGCCCTCGATGAGGGTGATGGCCTGCTCGGTCGCCTCGGCCTCGACCATCATGATCGCGACGTCACCGGTGTCGGTGACCCGGCCCGCGACGACCATGTCGAAGACGGCGTCCTCGAGCTGGCTGTGGGTCGGGAACGCCACCCAGGTGCCCTCGATCAGGGCGACGCGGACGCCGCCGACCGGGCCGGAGAACGGCAGGCCGGAGAGCTGGGTGGAGAGCGACGCGGCGTTGATCGCGAGCACGTCGTAGGGGGCGTCGGGGTTGAGCGCCAGGATCGTGATCACGACCTGGACCTCGTTGCGCAGCCCCTTCTTGAACGTCGGGCGCAGCGGCCGGTCGATGAGCCGGCAGGTGAGGATCGCGTCCTCGCCCGGGCGGCCCTCGGAGCGGAAGAACGAGCCGGGGATCTTGCCCGCGGCGTACATCCGCTCCTCGACGTCGATGGTGAGCGGGAAGAAGTCGAAGTGGTCCTTGGGCGTCTTGCCCGCGGTGGTGGCCGAGAGCAGCATCGTGTCGTCGTCGAGGTAGGCGGTGACGGAACCGGCCGCCTGCCGGGCGAGCAGCCCGGTCTCGAACTTGATGGTGCGCTGGCCGTACTTGCCGTTGTCCAGAACCGTTTCGACGGAAGAGACGACGGGCTCGAACGAGTTGTCGGTCAAGAGGATTACCTGTCTGTTGCGGAGCGATCCGCGGCGTCCCGCTTGCCCGAGATGCCTCGGGGGCCGATCTTCGATCGAGGCCCGCAGAAGCCGACCGCCGGAAGGGCGGGGTTCTGAGAGCCACTACCGAGGACCGAGCCAGAACGGCGGGTCACTCCTGTGTGTGTGTATTGCGTTTGTTCTGTTGTGAAATGTAGCGGAGGACCCGCATCAGCGGGTCCTCCGGGAAAGCTATCGGCGCAAGCCGAGACGCTCGATGATCGAGCGGTAGCGCTCGATGTCGGTCTTGCTCAGGTAGTTGAGCAGCCGACGGCGCTGGCCGACCAGCAGCAGCAGACCGCGCCGGCTGTGGTGGTCGTGCTTGTGCTGCTTGAGGTGCTCGGTGAGGTGGGCGATGCGGTGGCTGAGCAGCGCGATCTGCACCTCGGGGGAACCGGTGTCGCCCTCGGTCGTGGCGTACTCGGCGATGATCTTGTTCTTGGTCTCCGTGTCGGTTCCGACTGACATACGGGGCTCCTTCGGTTCTCTCGTCTGCGCGGCGCGCCGGGGCCTGTCCACCCGGGCACTCTGGATCCGCGGCCGTTGCACGGCGGTTCTTCAAAGTGGGTGTACCCATGAATCGGGCAACCGATGAAGCGTATCAGCGCGGCTCAGGCGCACCCAATCGCGCGGACGACCGCCGATATGCCCCCGCGAACGTCTCGCGCCAACGCCGACCCTCCCGCGCGCGGGGCGGCTGACCGTAGCCTGCACGCGTGAGCGAAGCGCCGGCACCGGTGTTGGAGCTCCCGGCCGAGACGGGGTCAGGGGGCGGCCGCGGGCTGCGCCGGGCCGCGCTCGTCGTGGGCGCCCTGCTCGCCGCGGGCGCGCTGGCCTGGGTGGTTGCCTACCTGGTCGCCGGCGACAAGGTGCCGCGCGGCACAACGGTGGCCGGGGTGGCCGTCGGCGGCCTCTCTGAGGACGAAGCGGCGCAGCGGCTCGAGGAGGCGCTGGGTGGCCGCGCCGACCGCGCCCTCGAGGTCACCGTCGGCGACAGCACCGCCGAGGTGTCACCCGAGGAGGCTGGGATCTCGATCGACTTCGCCGCCTCCGCGGCCGAGGCGGGGGCCCGGAAGAGCTGGAGCCCCGCGTGGCTGTGGCGCTACGCGACCGGCGGCGACGAGGTGCGTCCCGTGGTCGACGTCGACGAGGACGTGCTCGCGTCGTACCTCTCCGACCTCGGCGACGAGGTCCAGACCGAGCCGGTGGAGGGCGCGATCCACTTCAAGCCCAAGGGCATCCGGGTCACCGACCCAGTCGTCGGCACCGAGCTCGACACCGACGGAGCGCGCGATGCGCTCATCGCGGCCTTCCTCGACGAGGACGACGCCACCGCCGAGCTCCCGCTGGTCGAGGCGGCTCCCGACATCGACGCGGGCGACGTCGAGAGCGCACGCACGGAGTTCGCCGAGCCGGCCGTTTCGGGACCGGTGACGTTCCGGTTCGGGGAGTCCGCCGTCACGCTCAAGCCGCGCCAGTACGTGCGCGTCCTGCGGCTGGTGCCGGAGGGCGGCGAGCTGGTGCCGCAGCTGCGCCCCAAGGCGCTGGCCAAGCAGCTCTCCGGGCTGGTGTCGGGTGACGGTGCCGCCCCGGTGGACGCCGAGATCAAACTGCTGGCCGGCAAGCCGCGGGTGATTCCCGCCAAGCCCGGCGTCAGCTTCGACCAGGCCGAGGTCGACGCCGCCTTCCTCGACCTCGTCACCCGCCCCGCGGGCGAGCGGGAGATGGAGGTGCCGGCCGAGGTGGTCGAGCCGGAGTTCACCACCAAGGACGCCGAGGCGCTGGGCATCAAGGAGGAGATCTCGTCGTTCACGACGTACTACCCCTACGCCGAGTACCGCAACATCAACATCGGCCGCGCCGCTGAGCTGGTCGACGGGACGATCATCGCGCCCGGCGAGACGTTCTCGCTCAACGGCACCGTCGGTGAGCGCACGGCGGAGAACGGCTTCACCAAGGGCTTCATCATCAGCAACGGCATCTTCGCCGAGGACCTCGGCGGCGGGGTCTCTCAGATGGCGACCACGACGTTCAACGCGGCGTTCTTCGGCGGCATGACCGACGTGGAGCACAAGCCGCACTCCTTCTACATCGACCGCTACCCCGTCGGTCGCGAGGCCACCGTGGCGTGGCCGACCGTCGACCTGCAGTGGCGCAACGACACGCCGTACGGCGTCCTGGTGCACGCCCACGTCACACCCGGCTCGTCGTCCTCCCAGGGCGTGGTGACGGTCCGGCTGTTCTCGACGAAGTACTGGGACATCACGACCAAGACGGGTGAGCGCTACGCCTTCACCTCGCCCGCGACACGGACCCTCGACACCAAGGACTGCTACCCCAACACCGGCTACGGCGGCTTCGACATCGACATCTGGCGCTACTGGCGCCGGGCAGGCTCCGACGAGCTGGAGCGCACCGAGAAGATGCACACCACCTACATCCCCTCGGACACGGTGATCTGCAAGCCGCCGGGCTCGCTGCCCGACTGAGCGTCCTGAGCACTACGCCGGC
Organism: uncultured Actinomycetota bacterium; assembly: GCA_963798045.1. Classification (GTDB taxonomy): domain Bacteria; phylum Actinomycetota; class Actinomycetes; order Propionibacteriales; family Nocardioidaceae; genus Nocardioides. Next base: position 17,537 of record CAWCSB010000020.1, on the reverse strand, counting down.
GGTCATGTCGCCCGGTGCGCGCCGCGTGGCACGATGCGAGACATGGGCTTGCTCACCGAGGATCCCGTCCCGCCTGGCTTCACCGGCACCCGACTGGGGGTCTGCAACCTCTGCGAGGCGATCTGCGGGATCGAGCTGACCCTCGAGGAGGGAGTCGTCACCGGGATCCGGGGCAACGACGCAGACCCGCTCTCCCGCGGCTACATCTGCCCCAAGGGTGTGTCGATGGCCGACGTCCACACCGACCCCGACCGGCTCCGGGGGCCGATGCGTCGGGTCGGTGCGGGCGACGACGCGCGCTGGGAGGAGATCGGTTGGGACGAGGCCTACGACCTGGTGGCCGACCGGTTGGCCGCGACGATCCAGGAGCACGGGGCCGATGCGGTCGGCGTCTACCTCGGCAACCCGAACGTGCACTCGGTCGGCTTCGCGACCCACGGAGTTCCGTTCGTGAAGGCCCTGCGGACCCGCAACCGGTTCAGCGCCTCGACGGTCGACCAGATCCCGCACCAGTTCGTGGCCTGGCAGCTCTACGGCCACCAGCTGATGCTGCCCATCCCGGACATCGACCGGACGTCGTACTTCCTGGTGTTCGGCGCCAACCCGATGGCCTCCAACGGTTCGCTGATGACCGTCCCGGACTTCCCGCAGCGGGTCCGCGACCTCAAGGCGCGGGGCGGGAAGCTGGTCGTTTTCGATCCGCGCCGCACCGAGACCGCCAAGGTCGCCAGCGAGCACCACTTCGTCCGGCCCGGCTCCGACGCGGCCGTGCTGCTCGCCATGGTGCACGTGCTGTTCGAGGAGGGGCTGACCACTCCCCCGCCGTACGTCGACCACGTCGACCGGGTGGCCGAGCTGGTCGCGCCGTACACCCCCGAGCGCGCCGAGGCGGCCAGCGGGGTCCCGGCAGACACGATCCGGTCGCTGACCCGTGACTTCGCGGCAGCCGACGCGGCCGCGGCCTACGGCCGGATGGGCCTGTCGACGCAGGGCTTCGGCTCGGTGTGCCAGTGGGCGATCAACCTGCTGAACCTCCTCACCGGGAACTTCGACCGGGAGGGCGGCGTGCTCTTCCCCGAGCCCGCCATCGACACCGTCGGCCGAAGGATCGTCGGTCCGGGCCACCACGACGTGTGGCGCAGCCGGGTCCGCGACATCCCGGAGTTCGCGGGCGAGCTACCGGCGGCCACCATGCGCGAGGAGATCGAGACGCCCGGCGACGGGCAGATCCGGGCGATGGTGACGATTGCCGGCAACCCGGTGCTGTCGACCCCGGACGGCCGGGGCCTGGCCCGCGCGTTCGACGGCCTGGACTTCATGGTCGCGATCGACATCTACCTCAACGAGACCACCCGGCAGGCCGACGTGATCCTGCCGCCGACGTCCGCGCTGGAGCGCGACCAGTACGACCTGGTCTTCCACGGCTTCGCGGTCCGCAACACGGCGAGGTTCACGCCTGCGGTCTTCGCCAAGCCCGACGACGCGCAACACGACTGGGAGATCTTCGGAGAGCTCGCCGACCGGCTCCAGGCTCGCCTCGGGGCCGGGCTCAAGGATCGGCTGGCGACCAAGGCCCGGTTCGCGCCCAGCCCGGCGACCATCATCACCGGGCTGCTCAAGACCGGCGGGCGCACCACGATGCGGGCGCTGCGCAAGAACCCCGAGGGCGTCGACCTCGGCCCGCTACGCCCGACGATGCCCAAGAGGCTCCAGACCGACGACCAGCGGATCGACCTGACGCCCGAGCTGCTCGTCGCCGACCTGACCCGCGTCGCGGAGGCGCTCGACGGTGTCCCGGACATCGAGTCGGGCCAGCTGCTGCTCATCGGCCGCAGGCACCAGCGGGACTGCAACTCCTGGCTGCACAACACCGAGCGGCTGACCCGCGGCAAGCCGCGGCACCACTTGCTGATGCACCCGAAGGATCTTGCCGAGCGCGGACTGGAGGACGGCTCGGTCGTCCGGGTGACCTCGCGGGTCGGAGCGGTCGACGTCGAGGTGAGTGCCGTCGACGACGTCATGCCCGGCGTCGTCTCGCTCCCGCACGGCTACGGGCACCAGGTGGCCGGCACCCGGATGCGCAACGCCTCGACCGTCACCGGCGTCTCGATCAACGACCTCACCGACCCCGAGCGGCTGGACGTCAGCGGGAACGCCGCGTTGAACGGCGTTCCCGTGACGGTCCAACCGGTCTGACGTTCCCCCGGCGTCAGACCCGGACGATGTCGAGGACGGCGAGCACGTCCTCCGGCGTGGTCGCCGCGCGCAGGCGGGCGACGGCCGCCTCGTCGACGAAGGTCTCCGCGATCCGCGACAACAGGGCCAGGTGGTCGTCGCCGGCGCCGGCGATGCCCACCACGAACTCGGCCGGCTTCCCGTTCCAGTCGACCGGCTCGTCGTAGCGCACGAACGAGATCCCCGTGCTGGTGGATCAGCCCCTTCGCCTCGTTGGTGCCGTGGGGATCGCGAGGCCGTTGCCCATCGCCGTGGACACCGACTTCTCCCGCTCGTGCATCGCGTCGACGTACGACGGGTCGACGGCGCCAGCCGCGACCAGCAGGTCGCCGGCCTCGGTGATCGCCGCGTCCCGGTTCGTCGCCGTGCCGCCGAGGACGATCGACTGCGCGGACAGCACGCCCGCGTCCAGCGCCGCCGACTCCTCGGCGTGAGCACCGCCGCCGCTTCCGGTCGAGGACTGGTCGATCAGCTCGACGATCTCGTCGTACTTCGGGCTGCCCATGAAGTTGTCCACCGAGACGTGGACCGCCGACGGGGTCGCTGCCTTGGCGCGGTCGGTGAGGTCCTGGTGGGTGACCACGACGTCGTAGTTGTCGTCGAGGTTGGCGATCGCCTTGTTGACGACGGTGACCTCGCCGTGGCCCGGCGGCCTGGATCTTCTTGCGGAGCACCGAGGCACCCATCGCGGAGGAGCCCATGCCGGCGTCGCAGGCGAAGACGACCGAGCTGGATCTGACCCGTGCGCCGCGACGAGCGACGAGGCGATCGACTTCTTGCCCTTCATGTCCTCCATCTGCGCGGTCGCCGCGTCGAGGTCCCCCTCGTCCGTCGACCTGTCGCCGTCTTGAGCAGGAGGCCGGCCACCAGGAAGCTGACACAGCGGCGCGCCGAAGACACCGACAGCGTGACGCCGAGGAAGTCGACCGCCCGGCGTCTGCGCGTAGACCGCGAAGATCGAGCCCGGCGCCGCGGGAGCCCGCAGACCGACGTCGAACACGGTGCTGTTGAGGAACACGCCGGTCATGCCGCCGGCGATCATCGCGAGGATCAGCTTCGGCTTCATCAGCACGTACGGGAAGTAGACCTCGTGGATGCCGCCGAAGAACTGGATGATCGCGGCACCCGGCGCCGAGGCCTTCGCGACGCCCCGACCGAACAACATGTAGGCGAGCAGCAGACCGAGGCCGGGGCCGGGGTTGGCCTCGAGCAGGAACAGCACCGACTTGCCCTGCTGTGCTCGCCTGGTCCATCCCGAGCGGGGTGAGGACGCCGTGGTTGATCGCGTTGTTGAGGAACATCACCTTGGCCGGCTCGATGAAGATCGAGGTCAACGGCAGCAGGTCGTGGTCGACGAGGAAGTCGACGCCGTCGCCCAGCCACTCGATGACCTTCCGCAGCACCGGGCCGAGCAGGAACATGGCGCCGATCGCCATCACCGCGGCGGTGATGCCGGCGGAGAAGTTGTCGACCAGCATCTCGAAGCCGGGCTTGATCTTGCCCTCCCACAGGGCGTCGAGCTGCTTCATCACCAGCGCGGTGAGCGGCCCCATGATCATCGCGCCGAGGAACATCGGCGAGCCGTCTGGTCGCCCGACGAAGATCGGCGTCGCATGGTGGCCATGATGATGCCCATGACGGCCATCGCGCCGACCACGCCGCCGCGGGTGCCGTAGACGATCTTGCCGCCGGTGTAGGCGATCAGGATCGGCAGCAGGTAGAAGATCGTGGGGCCGACCATCGTCGCGATCTTCTCGTTCGGGATCCACCCGTCCGGGATGAAGAAGGCGGTGATCAGGCCCCAGGCGATGATCGCGCCGATGTTCGGCATGATCATGTTGGACAGGAAGGTGCCGAACTTCTGCACCTGGACGCGGGCCCCGCTGCGGGGGGCTGTTGCGGTGGCGGTCGAGGCCATCTGTGTTCCCTCTCGTGGTGCGCTGGGCGTGACGCGTGTCACGGCCGCGATGGCGCCAGTCTGCACACAATCGGGCACGTTGCCAAGTATTCGGGCAGATTTTCTTGCCCGTTGATGTGGTCTTTTCTTCGGAGTCCCACTAGCGTCACGGGTGGTTGACCCCCGCTTCCCCACTCGAAAGGACCCGCCCAGCCATGAAGGCACTGCGCTTCTACGCTCCCGAGGACGTCCGGCTCGAGGAGGTGGACGAGCCCACCTGCGGCCCGGGTGAGGTCAAGCTGCGAGTCCGCAACTGCTCGACGTGCGGCACCGACGTCAAGATCTTCTACAACGGCCACCAGAACCTGACTCCCCCACGGACCATCGGCCACGAGATCGCCGGCGAGGTGGTCGAGGTCGGCGCGGACGTCAATGCGACGTACGGCACCAGCTGGCAGGTCGGCGACCGCGCCCAGGTCATCGCCGCGGTCCCCTGCGGCGACTGCTACGAGTGCAAGAAGGGCTGGATGGCGGTCTGCCAGAACCAGACCTCGGTCGGCTACCAGTACGACGGCGGCTTCGCCGAGTTCATGATCGTCCCGCAGCAGGTGCTCAAGGTCGACGGGCTGAACCGCATCCCCGACAACGTCGGGTACGACGAGGCCTCCGCCGCCGAGCCGTTCGCCTGCGCGATCAACGCCCAGGAGCTGCTCGGCATCGAGCCCGGCGACACGGTCGTCGTCTTCGGCGCCGGCCCGATCGGGTGCATGCACATCCGGATCGCCCGCGGCGTGCACCAGGCCGGGCCGGTCTACCTGGTCGACGTCAATGCCGAGCGGCTGAAGATGTCGGCCGAGGCCGTCGAGCCCGAAGAGACCATCGACGGCTCGCAGGTCGACGTCGTCGAGCGGGTGATGGAGCTGACCGGCGGCCGCGGCGCCGACGTGGTCATCACCGCCACCGCCGCCAACGTCACCCAGGAGCAGGCCATCTCGATGGCCGCCCGCAACGGCCGGATCTCGTTCTTCGGCGGGCTCCCCAAGACCGACCCCTACATCAAGTGCGACTCCAACGTCGTGCACTACCGCCAGCTGCACATCCACGGCGCCAACGGCTCCGCGCCCGAGCACAACAAGCGCGCGCTGGAGTACATCTCCACCGGCCAGGTCCCGGTCAAGGACCTGATCACCCGCCACATCCCGCTGGACGACGTCCTCGACGCCTTCACGATCGTCAAGAACGGCGAGGCCATCAAGGTCACGGTCGAGCCCTGAGCCGTCGACCCGGCGCAAACTTTGCGCCGGGTCAAGTTGACCCGGCGCAAAGTTTGCGCCGGGTCAACGCGGTTGTCAGCCGGTGACCACGGCGCGGACGGCGTCGCGGCCGGACATCGGGTCGGGGGCGGCGAGGGCGGCCTCGGCGGCCTTCGCGCAGGTGTCCGACGACACGGCGGAGAGCTGGGCGCCGACCGCGCGTACGGCGGCGGACGCCATCGAGAGCGACGTGATGCCCATGCCGATCAGCGCCACGGCCAGGAGCGGGTCGGCCGCGGCCTCGCCGCAGACACCCACGGACTTGCCGGCCCGCTGGCCCGCTGCTGCGGTGGTCGCGATCAGCTGGAGCACGGCCGGCTGCCAGGGGTCGGTGAGGTGAGCGAGGTCGGAGGCGAGCCGGTCGGCCGCCATCGTGTACTGCGTGAGGTCGTTGGTCCCGATGGACAGGAAGTCGACGACCTCGAGCATGCGGTCCGCCAGCAGCGCGGCGCTCGGCACCTCGACCATCACGCCGGCCTTGAGCCCGCGGCTGCGGACCTGCTCGGCGAAGTCGCGCGCCTCGGCCACCGTGGCGACCATCGGCGCCATCACCCACGTCTCGGTGCCCGACGCGGACGCAGCGCCGGCGATGCCGTCGAGCTGACGCTCGAGCAGCCCCGGGTTGTGCACGGCCAGCCGGAGACCGCGGACGCCGAGGGCGGGGTTCTCCTCGTCCTCCAGCGTGGCGAACGCGATCGGCTTGTCCGAGCCTGCGTCGAGGGTGCGTACGACGACGTGCCGGTCCCCGCCCTTGAAGGCCTCGAGCACCTCGCCGTAGATCGCGGCCTGGTCGTCGACGGACGGCTCGTCGCGGCGATCGAGGAAGCACAGCTCGGTGCGGAACAGGCCGACGCCCTCGACCGGCGCCTCGGCGGCATGGCGCGCGGACTCGCCGTCGGCGACGTTGGCGAGCAGCTTGACGTGGACGCCGTCGGTGGTCTCGGCCGGACCGGTCCACGCGTCCGCCGCCGCACGGGTGGCGCGGTCCGCCTCGACCCTGGCCTGCGCATCGGCCGCGTCGACGGACGTGTCGACGGTGCCTGCGGTGGCGTCGACCAGCACCGAGCCGCCGACCGGCAGCCCGAGCACCCCGGCCACGCCGACGACGCACGGGATGCCGAGCTGGCGCGCGATGATCGCCGTGTGGCTCGTGGCGCCGCCCTTCTCGGTCACCAGCGCGAGCACCAGGGCCGGGTCGAGGCCGGCGGTGTCCGCCGGCGCGAGGTCAGCTGCGACGAGCACCGACGGGATGTCGGGCAGTACGACGCCCGGCTCCGGCTCGCCCACCAGCCGCGCGACGAGCCGGCGTTCGATGTCGAGGAGGTCGGTGGCGCGCTCGGCCATCAGCCCGCCCATCGCCGTGAAGACGTCGACGAACTGCGCGACGCCCTCGTGCACGGCCTCCAGCAGCCTGGTGCCGCCCTCGACCCGGCCGGCAACCGCCTGGCGGAGCCCCTTGTCCCGGGTCAGGCCGGCGCTGGCGGTGAGCACCTCGGTCGCCGCACCACTGGCCCGCGCCGCCTTGGCGGAGAATCCCTCAGCCACCGCCTCGGCCGCGGCGTCGTACGCCGCCAGGGCGGACTCGGCATCCGGGTGACCGGCGTACGCCGCGACCGCCTCCGGCGACACCTCCTGGGCGACCAGCACCACGGGCCCGTACGCGAGTCCGGGAACGACGGGCGTGCCGCGCAGCGCTGGCCCAGAATCAGGGGAGGGTGTACCTGAGGGTGCCGAGGAGGTGACCATGGCCACATCCAAGACCACCGGCTCCTTGACAGTCAACACATTCGGGACTAAAACAACATATTCACAGATCGTTGTCGAAGGTCGAGTCAGGAGCGCGCCATGTACGCCGAGGAGCGGCACCAGGCCATAGCCGAGCTGGTGGCGAGCCGGGGACGCGTCGCGGTGACCGAGCTCGCGACCCACTTCGACGTCACCACGGAGACGGTCCGCCGCGACCTGTCCCAGCTGGAGAAGCTCAAGCTGCTGCGCCGGGTGCACGGCGGGGCGGTCTCGATGCGCTCGGTGACGATGCTCGAGGCGCAGCTTCCCGACCGCGACCAGGCCCAGGCCGGCGAGAAGGAACGGATCGCCCGGGCCGCCGTCGCCCTGCTCCCCGAGGGTGGCTGCACGCTGCTGCTCGACGCCGGCAGCACCACCGCGCGGCTGGCGGCCCAGCTCCCACCGAGCGAGCACTGGACGGTGATCACCCACGCCGTACCGATCGCCGCCCTGCTCGCTCCGCTCCCCCACGTCGACCTGCACCTGCTGCCGGGGCGCGTCCGCTTCGCCACCGAGGCGGCGGTCGGCCACGCGACGATCGAGGCGATCCGGCAGTTCCGCGCCGACCTCGTGTTCGTCGGCACCAACGGCATCTCGGTGCGGCACGGACTCTCGACCCCGGACCCCGAGGAGGCCGCCACCAAACGGGCGCTCATCGAGAGCGCCCAGCGCGTGGTCGCGCTCGCCGACGCGACCAAGGTCGGCCAGGAGCGGACGGTTCGGTTCGCGGACCTCGAGGACATCGACGTCCTGGTCACCGACGACAGCATCGCCGAGGCCGACGTGAAGGCCTTCGAGGCCGCCGGGCTGGACGTGGTCAAGGCGTGAGCGCCGCGACGGGGCCGATCGTCACCCTCACCGCCAACCCGAGCTTCGACCGCACGGTCGCACTGCCCGGCCCGCTGGAGCGCGGCGCCGTGGTCCGCGTCGAGGCGATGACCTCGCAGGCCGGCGGCAAGGGCGTCAACATCTCCCGGGCCGCAGTGGCCGCCGGACTCGTGACCGTCGCGGTGCTGCCGGCGCGGCCGGACGACCCGTTCGTGCGCGAGCTCGAGGCGGTCGGCATCGACTGCCGTCCCTCCCGCCCGGCCGGCGACATCCGCGTCAACCTGACTCTCACCGAGCCCGACGGCACCACCACCAAGCTCAACGGCCCCGGCGCCCCGGTCGACGCCGCCCATCTCGACGATCTCGCCGAGACCCTGGTCCGCAGCGCCGCCGGCGGCGCGTGGACCGTGCTCGCCGGGTCGCTGCCGCCTGACGCCCCCAACGACTACTACGCGGAGCTGGTCGGGCGCCTGCACGGGGTCTGCCGGGTCGCCGTCGACACCAGCGAGGGGCCGCTGGCAGCGCTGGTGGACTACCTCCCAGGCGCCGCGCCCGACCTGCTGAAGCCGAACGCCGAGGAGCTCGCCTCGGTGACCGGCACCGACGCCGCTCAGCTCGAGACCGACCCCGGCGTCGCGGCGAAGGCGGCTCGCACTCTCGTCGACCGCGGCGTCGGCGCGGTCCTGGCGACCCTCGGGGCCCGCGGCGCCGTGCTGGTCGACGCGGACGGCGCCTGGTACGCGCCGCCTCCCCCCACGACAGTGGTCAGCACCGTGGGCGCCGGCGACTGCACCCTTTTCGGCTACCTTCTGGCCGAGCAGCGCGGCCTCTCCGCCCCCGATCGGCTCGCGCTCGCGGTGGCCTACGGCAGCGCCGCCGCGGGACTGCCCGGCACCACCATCCCCAGCCCCGACGACCTGCACCCCGAGCGGGTCGCCGTCCAGGATCTGCAGAGTCAAGACCTCACCTAGGAGATCGCATATGCCCAGCAAGTCCGTCACCGTCGGCTCGTCCGTCGGCCTGCACGCCCGGCCCGCCGCGCTCATCGCGGAGGCCGCCGGCGGCCTCGACAGCACGGTGACCATCAACGGCGTCGACGCCAGCTCGTCGCTGATGATCATGACCCTGGGCGCGAAGTGCGGCGACACCGTCGAGGTCGCTGGTGAGGACCAGTCGGCCGTCGACAGCATCGCCGCCCTCGTCGAGCAGGATCTCGACGCGGACTGACTGTCGCCGTCGAGTGACCCGAACGGCAGGTGCGCAAACGCTTGCGACCTGCGGTTCGGGTCACTCGATGATCAACGACCGGCCAGCTGGTACGCCGGCTCGTCCTCGACCACCCGCTCGCCGAGCGGCCGGGGCCGCCGCATGGGCCACCAGGCCCGGTCACCGAGCAGGCAGAGGATCGCGGGCAGCATCACCAGCCGGACGAGGGTCGCGTCCAGGAGGATCGCCCCCGACAGCGCCACGCCCATCATCTTCATCTCCAGCATCGACAGCGTCGCGAAGATGGCGAACACCGAGACCATCACCGCCGCGGCGCTGGTCACGACACCGGCCGTGTCGGCCACGCCCTGGCGTACGGCGAGCCGCGTCGGCAGCCCCCGCAGCACGTGCTCGCGGATCCGGCTGAGCACGAACACGTGGTAGTCCATGGACAGCCCGACCAGGACGACCAGCACGAACAGCGGCAGCCAGTCGATGATGAAGCCCGGGCTGCTGAAGTCCAGCGCGCTCTCGAACCAGCCGTGCTGGAAGACCAGAGTCATCAGCCCGAACGAGACACCGACCGAGGCCAGGTTGAGCACCGCCGAGATCAGTGCGATCGGGACGCTGCGGAATGTCACGCCCATGATCAGCAGGGTCAGCAGCAGCACGAAGCCGATCACCAGAGGGAGTCGGGACTGCTCGCGCTCGACGAAGTCCAGGGACTCTGCCGAGTCACCGCCGACGGCGTACTCCACGTGCGGCCCCGACAGCCCGTCGAGTGCGGACGGTGCGAGATCGGACCGGATGTCCCTGATCGCCGTGTCCACACGGCCGTCGGACTCCTTGAACGGCATCGCCAGGGTGAGCACCGAGACCGTGCCGTCCTTCGAGACCTGCACCTGGGTGCCGGACGGGCGGAACAGCGGCGACTTCTCCGCCGCGGCCTCGATCTTGTCCAGGGCGGCGGCCACGTCGTCCTGCTGGGAGGCATCGGCCCTCACGACCAGGTCGGCCGTGGTGCCCTCCGACGGGAACGCCTGGCTGAGGTCCTGCATGGTCTTTGCCTCGGGGATCGAGCTGGGCAGGGTCTCGAGGTTGCCGCTGTGCGTCTTCATGCCCAGGGCCGGGATCGCCAGCAGCACCACCACCACGGTGGCCAGCAGCAGCGAGACCGCAGGGTGCTTCACGACCGGGCGGAGGACCCGCCCACTGATGGAGCCGGGACGCATCCGACGGATCACGCGGTGCAGCAGCGGGACCCGCGGGCGGTCCACCCAGCGGCCGAGCTTGGCCAGCAGGGCCGGCAGCACGGTGATCGAGCCGAGAACCGCCACCGCGACGACGATGATCGAGCCGACGGCGAGCGAGTTGAACGTCGAGTCGCCCATGATGAACAGCCCAGCCATCGAGCAGATCACGGCGGCACCGGACACGAGGATCGAGTGGCCCGAGGTCTGGGCCGCGATCTCGACGGCGTCGCGACTCGAGTGGCCCTTGGCGCGCTCCTCACGCTCGCGCTTGAGGTAGAACAGCGAGTAGTCGACCCCCACCGCCATGCCGATCAGCACGATCATGCTGGTAACGGTGGAGTCGGCGTGGATCAGGTGCGAGACGGGCGCCAGGATGCCGACCGTGGCTGCGACGCTGGTGCCGGCGAGCAGCACCGGGATGCCGGCCGCGATCAGCGCACCGAAGGCGAGCAGCATCAAGATCAGCGTCACCGGAAGGCTCAGGGTCTCGGCCGCTGACAGGTCGTCGGCGACGCGGTCGTCGATCGCTGCGTCGAGACTGACATCGCCGGACTGGCGGACGTCGAGCTTCGGGAAGTCGGCCTGGACTGCGGTCGTCGCGTCCTGGAGGGCGGAGACGTCGTCCTGGTCGCGGGCGAGCTGGATCGAGACGAGGTACGCCGTACCGTCCGGGCTGACCTGGGGCTCGGCGACCTCGTCGACGCCAGGAAGCTCGGTCATCGCGGCGACGACCGCGGCGGCAGCTTCCTGCGCCTGGGCCTTGTCGAGCTGGCCGCTCTTGGCGGAGATCAGCACCTGTTCGGTGTCGGGTTCGTCGAAGCCGGCGTCGGCGACCATGGCGTCCGCGCGGCCGGACTCGCCGAGCCGGTAGTCGGCGTCTGTCGTCTCCTGGGTAGGGATCATCGTGGCCAGGCCGATCGCGAAGGCCACGAGCGCGACCCAGCCGAGGATCGCGCGCCAGGGGTGGAGGGCGCACCAGCGGGCGGTGCGGTGGGCGAAGGAGGAAAGTGGGTTCGTCATGGCTCCAGCCTTCTGGCTGCGAAGCCACAGGTCAGGGGTGCCAGGGCCCGACCCGTGGTGGTGCTGGCACCACTGTCCGGACCTGCCCGCTCGGGGAGGATGGGACGGTGACACAAACCCCCGGGTCCGAGCGGACCGCCCTCGAGCGGCTCCGTGACCAGCCCAGCCCCTTCCTGCTGACGGGCTACGCCGTCGAGCAGGTGCTGTGGATGGTCCCGCTGGTGCTCGGCCTGGTGTTCTTCGTGGTGGGCGGGCTGCTGGTGGTGGTCTGGATCGGCATCTTCTTCGTGGCCGCCGCCGTCCCGCTGATCCGGGTGATCGCCAACCGCCAGCGGCACATCGCCGGCCGGGTGCTGGGGGTCGAGCTGCCGCCGCCGTACCGGCCACTCCCGGAGCGCGGCCCGCTGGTCCGCCTCGTCGCGATGCTCACCGATCCGATGACCTGGCGCGACGTGCTCTGGATCATCTGGGCCATCGGCGTCGGGTGGGTGATGTCGCTGATCGTGGTCGTGCTGCTGCTGGGCGTGGTCACCGGGTTCTTCTGGTGGTTCGGGACCTACCCGATCCTCTGGACCAGATCGGTGGTCGACCGAGCCTTCCTCAGCTACAGCAACACCGAGACGCTGGAGCGCCGGGTGGCGGCGCTCACCGAGAGCCGGGCCGCGGCGGTCGACCACTCGGCGGCGGAGCTGCGCCGGCTGGAGCGCGACCTGCACGACGGGACCCAGGCCCGGCTGGTCGCCGTCTCGATGAGCCTGGGCATGGCCGAGGAGCTCTTCGAGTCCGACCCCGCGGCGGCGCGGCGCACCGTCACCGAGGCCCGGGCCGCGACCAGTGCCGCGATCGCCGACCTGCGCTCGGTGGTGCGCGGCATCCACCCGCCGGTCCTCGCCGACCGAGGGCTGGACGGCGCGATCCGGGCGCTCGCCCTCGACATGGCGGTGCCGGTCGAGGTCATCGGTGCCCTGGCCGGGCGGCCGCCGGCGCCGATCGAGTCCGCGGTCTACTTCGCGGTGGCCGAGTGCCTCGCGAACTCCGCCAAGCACGCCGGCCACCGCCAGGCCTGGGTCGAGCTGGGCCACCAGCTCGGGGTGCTCCGGGTCGTGGTCAGCGACGACGGGCACGGCGGCGCGGACGTCGACGCCGGGACAGGGATGCGGGGCGTGATGCGGCGGTTGGCGGCCTTCGACGGCACGATGACGGTGTCCAGCCCCGACGGGGGTCCCACGATCGTCATCCTGGAGGTTCCGTGCGCCCTGATCCCCGTCTCGTCCTCGCCGAGGACAACGCCCTCCTCCGCGCCGGCCTGACCCAGCTGCTGGAAGGGTCCGGCTTCGTCGTGGCGCGAGCCGTCGACAATGCCGTCGAGCTGGACAGCGCGCTGCTCGACCCGGACGTCGACGGCGCGGTCCTCGACGTACGGATGCCGCCCACCTTCACCGACGAGGGGCTGCGCGCCGCGATCGCCGTGCGCGCGCACCGGCCCGGCTTCCCGGTGCTGGTGCTCTCCCAGTACGTCGAGCAGCTCTACGCGCGCGAGCTGCTGGCCAGCGGGGAGGGCGCAGTCGGCTACCTGCTCAAGGACCGGGTCTCCGACGTACGCGAGTTCATCGACGGCGTCCGCCGGGTCCTGGCAGGCGGCACCGTCCTCGACCCCGAGGTCGTGGCCACGGTGATGGCCCGGCAGCGCGACCAGCCGCTGGACAGGCTCACCGCCAGGGAGCAGGAGGTGCTGGGGCTGATGGCCGAGGGCAGGTCGAACGCCTCCATCGCGGCCGCCCTTCACGTCACCGAGAAGGCGGTCGCCAAGCACATCAACAGCATCTTCGCCAAGCTCGACCTGACCGTGGACCTCGAGGTCAACCGGCGGGTGCAGGCGGTGCTGGCCTATCTCCGTCTGTGACGGGGTCTGTGAGGCGGCGGTAGACCACCCGCGCCGCGACGGCCCGCTGCAGCTCGGCCAGGATCACCGTGAAGAACTCCTTGCGGTAGGTCGCGTCGGTGATCGCCACCACAGTGAAGTAGAGCCCCGCGAAGCCGGCCAGGAACGTCGCCACTCGGGCCAGCTCCAGGCTGACGAGCTCTGGGCCGGGCGGGTAGGTCGGCAGGTGCCCGATCCAGCTCTCGATGACGTCCTCCTTGATGGCGACCGCCCCGAAGACCATGAAGAAGACAAAGACCGCCAACGCGAGCAGCACCACCTGCACCGCCTGCGCGATGACGAGCACGGTCACCAGGTTGACCTTCTGCAGGCCCACCAGGTCGGCGCCCTCGCTGAGGTCGACCTCTGCCTCACAAAGCTGGCGCGCGGGCTCCTCGAGCGGGGTGCCCACTGTGGCCGCACAGAGTGCATCGCCGTCCAGGTTGTCGACCTGGTCCATCTCCTGGGCCAGCCGCGGCACCAGGAAGCCCAGCGCCATGATGATGAAGAACAGGACCGCGCTCCACAGGATCCCGCCCTGCAGGCCGGACGCCACCTGCCACACCTCCGTGTTGATGAACAGGAACGTGATGAACAGCAGCAGCATCGGCAGCGCCCGGGTGGCCAGCGGCAACAGCAGCCCCAGGCTGCCGAAGGCCCGGCGCAGCGCCCACACCGCGATCAGCCTCGCGTGCAGCGCCCACAGCGCGTAGACGAGCAGGGTCGCGCCCAGCACGCTGGCACCCGACGCGAAGCCGAGGGAGACGTCGGTGGTCACCGAGCCGACGATCAACCCCGTCACCAGGCCCAGGACGACACCGGTGGCAAATACCGCGACCACCCGGCCGCGGAGCAGCCGCCGCGTGACCTCGTTGCGGACGTCATCGACGAACCACGGCAGGCCGTGGTCGAGGAACCACGCCTCGGCCGCAGCACGCTGGGCACTGGCTTCGGTCGGGAGCGGCACGCAGGCAGGCTATAGGCCATGCCCCGGGTGCCCGTCGTACCGTTGCCGGGTGATCACCGTCATGGACATCGCCGCTTCGGAGGAGACCGTCAGCGACTACCTGCTGGCGCACAGCACCGCTCAGGACGAGGTGCTGGCCCGGCTGGCCGAGGAGACCCGGAGCACCTTCCCCGACGCGGCCGGCATGCAGATCACCGCGGACGAGGGCGCGCTCCTGACGATGCTGGTCCGGCTGACCGGTGCGAGGTACGCCGTCGAGGTCGGCACCTTCACCGGATACTCCTCCATCTGCATCGCGCGCGGGCTCGCCGACGGTGGCCGGCTGCTGGCCTGCGACGTCAGCGGTGAGTGGACCGGGGTGGCCCAGCGCTACTGGGCGGAGGCAGGTGTCGCGGACCGGATCGAGCTGCGGCTGGCGCCGGCAGCGGAGACGCTGGCCGCGCTGCCGGTCGAGCCGTCGGTCGACTTCGCGTTCGTGGACGCCGACAAGGAGAACTACCCGACCTACTACGAGGAGCTGGTGAGCCGGCTGCGCCCCGGCGGGCTGGTGCTCCTCGACAACGTGCTGCTCGGCGGCCGGGTCTTCGACGAGGGTGAGCAGGGTGAGCGGACCGTCGCGATGCGGGCGGTCAACGACCGGGTCGCGGCCGATGACCGGGTCGACGTGGTGATGCTGCCGATCCGCGACGGAGTGACCGTCGCCCGGCGCCGCTGACAGGCGCTCGACGTTTCTGCTCCGCCGATGTCAACCTGAGGGGCGCTCGGGCGTCCTATCCCCTGACATCGAGCGAGGGGAGCCGTCATGGCGGGCTGGGATGGGAGCGCGGAGACAGTACGTCTCCCCTCCACGCCACGTGCTGCGGTGACCGATCTCTTCCACCAGCACTACCGGCGGCTCGTGGGGTTGGCCGGACTCATGGTCGACGACCGCGAGACGGCCGAGGAGGTCGTGCAGGATGCCTTCGAGGCGCTCTACCGGCACTGGTCGCGGCTGCGTGATCCGCACGCAGCCATTGCCTACCTCAACCGCAGCGTCGTCAACGGAGCCCGGTCCAAGGTGCGCCGACGGGTGACGGCGCGGGCCTTCCAGCCGCCGGAAGCGGGCGTCGAGCCCTCGGCGGAGTCCAGTGGGATGGCCACCAGCCGTCGGCACGACCTCGTCGCCGCGGTGCACCTGCTGCCCCGACGGCAGCGCGAAGTGGTGGTCCTGCGCTACTTCCTCGACCTCTCCGAGATCGAGATCGCGGACTGGCTCGGTGTCAGCACAGGCTCGGTGAAGCGCCATGCCTCCCGAGCAACCGAATCCCTGCGCAAACGGATGGAGGCGTGGGCATGACCGAGTTCGAGCTCATCCTCACCGAGGCGCTCAGGGAAGAAGCCAGGGAGATCTCCATGACCACCGATCAGCAGAGCGCAGCCGAGGAGCTGCGCACCAGGCTCGACCACACCGACCGGCGTCGACGCGTCTGGTACGTCGCCGGTGCCGCGGCGGTCGCGGCTGCCGTCGTGGTCGTCGCGCTCGTCCTCCGCCCGTCCGGTGACACGGACAGCCTTCCGCCGGTGGTCGACCCGACCCCGTCCACGGTGCCCTACACCACGAAGAACCTCGATCCGGCGGTGACCGTGCAGCTCCCCTCCTGGACCGAGCACGCGACCCGGGAGGATGGGGCAACCGCCACCGCCACCTTCGCGGAGGGCGACTGCGCCGGCCTCAACGGGGAGAACCCCTGCCCGGCGGACGCGGACCTGCGGCTCCGGCTGCTGACCCTGACGTCCTTCTACCGCCCGGGCGAGGCGGACATCACGACCCAGCCGTCGTACGACGACTACCTCGCCCATCTCGAGGAGCTGGAGTCCTCGGGCATCATCGCGACCTCCGATCGCGCGGACATCACTGTGGACGGCCGGCCCGCGACCGCGATGTCCGTGTCGACGCTCGTCGACGCACAGGGAGCCATCGCGTGCTACCTCACCATCGACAAGGCCGCAGACTGCATGCACCTGGTCGCGGGCCGGGACTCCCGCTTCGTGGTGGTCGACCAGGGCGCCGGCAACGCGCCGACGGTGTTCTACCTCTCCCTCAACGGCGACGCACCGGACCGCGCCGAGCGGTTCGCCGAGCTCGACACCATGGCCGACGGCGCGAAGTTCGGCTAGGGAGCGAGCAGCTCGCGGGCGGTGTCGACGTCTGCCTGCATCTGCTCGACGAGCTTCTCGACGGACTCGAACGCGACCATGCCGCGCAGCCGGTCGACGAAGGAGACCTCGACCTCGACGCCGTACAGCTCCAGGTCGGTGCGGTCGAGCACGTAGCTCTCGACCCGGCGGGCGCGGACCCCGTCGAAGGTCGGGTTGGTGCCGACGCTGATCGCGGCCGGGTAGGTCTCGCCCGTGTCGAGCCGCTTCAGCCACCCGGCGTACACCCCGTCGGCCGGGGCCGCGGTCATCCCGTCGGTCGGCACGTTGGCCGTCGGGAAGCCGAGCTCGCGGCCGCGTCGGTCGCCCGACACCACGACGCCGCGCACGGCGTACGGATGGCCAAGGGCTTCCGACGCCCCGGCCACGTCCCCGGCGGCCAGACAGGTCCGGACGTACGTCGAAGACCAGACCATCGGCCCGCCGTCGAGCGGGATCCCCTCGACCGTGAAGCCATGCTCTGCACCGAAGGACAGGAGCGTGGCGACGTCACCAGAGGCTCTCGTGCCGAACCTGAAGTTGGCGCCCACCACGACGGCCTCGGCGTGCAGCGCATCGACCAGCACCCGCTGCTCGAACTCCTCCGGCGTCCACGACGCCATGTCCCGGTCGAACGGCAGCGCCAGCACGTGGTCGGCACCCGCTTCGGCGAGCAGCTCGGCCCGGCGTTCGACGGTGGTGAGCTGCGTCGGCGCGTGCTCGGGCCGCAGCACCGCCATCGGGTGCGGGTCGAAGGTCACCGCGACCAGCGTCAGTCCACCGGCGTCGGCGACCTCCCTCGCCCGGGCGAGCACCCGGCGGTGCCCGAGGTGGACGCCGTCGAAGTTGCCGATCGTGACGACCGTGCCGCCAAGGTCGGCCGGCACGTCGTCGAGCGAACGCCAGATCTCCACGGCCGGAAGCCTAGGGCCCTAGA
>CAWCSB010000019.1:0-111112 GCA_963798045.1 uncultured Actinomycetota bacterium | reverse complement strand
GGTGGTGAGGCGGTCGAGACCGCCTGGAAGCTCGCGAAGAACTACTTCAAGCTCACCGGCAAGCCGATGAAGCACAAGGTGATCTCAGCCGCACGATCGCCTACCACGGCACCACCCAGGGCGCGCTGTCGATCACTGGCCTGCCCGGGCTCAAGCAGCAGTTCGAGCCGCTGGTGCCCTCGACGTTCCGCGTCCCCAACACGAACTTCTACCGCGCCCCTGAGCACGTGGCCGACGACCTCGAGGGGTTCGGCCGCTGGGCGGCCGACCAGATCGCCGTACAGATCGAGAACGAGGGCCCCGACACCGTCGCCGCGGTCTTCCTCGAGCCCGTCCAGAACGCCGGCGGCTGCTTCCCACCGCCGCCCGGCTACTTCCAGCGGGTCCGCGAGATCTGCGACGAGTACGACGTGCTGCTGGTCTCCGACGAGGTGATCTGTGCGTTCGGCCGGCTGGGCCACATGTTCGGCTCGGAGCGCTACGGCTACGAGCCCGACATGATCACCTGCGCCAAGGGCATCACCTCGGGCTACGCCCCGCTCGGCGCGATGATCGCCAGCGACAAGCTGATGGAGCCGTTCCAGAAGGATGGCGCGATGTTCGCGCACGGCTACACCTTCGGCGGCCACCCGGTCTCGACCGCAGTCGCATTGGCCAACCTCGACGCGTTCGAGAACGAGAACATCCTCGAAGGCGTCCGCGCCAACGAGGCGGCGCTCCGCTCGACCCTCGAGCGCCTCAAGGACCTCCCGATCGTCGGCGACGTCCGCGGCGACGGGTTCTTCTACGGGATCGAGCTGGTCAAGGACAAGACGACCAAGGAGACCTTCAGCGACGAGGAGTGCGAGCGGCTGCTCTACGGCTTCGTCTCCAAGCAGCTGTACGCCGAGGGCCTCTACTGCCGTGCCGACGACCGCGGCGACCCGGTCGTCCAGCTCTCGCCGCCGCTGAACTGCACCCAGGAGCACTTCGACGAGATGGAGCAGATCCTCCGCGTGGTCCTCGACAAGGCCGGCAGCCTGATCGACGACGCACCGTCCTCGTCGACGACGCACCCGCGGGTGCGCACCCAGTAGTCACGACCCACAGCTGACTCAGCAGCGGACCGATCGATCTGGCTCCGATCTAGTAGTTGTCACGTCAGTGATCCACCAGTTGACGCGTTGGTCACCGGCACCAGAGGGGCCTGGTCGTGATCGCGGTCGATCTCGGTCCACTCGCCGAGGGCCTCCCCGGGTTCGGTCTGCAGCGTCGCGGTCGCCGCCGCCGCTCTGCGGTCCAGGTCCCGGTTGCAGTGGTTGAAGGGGTAGCGCGTCGGCAGCGCGTCGGCAGGCGAGAGCTCGTAGAAGTTCGCGGGGAGGGGGAAGTCAGCGCGATCCATCCGCCGACTCGACCTGGATGCCGCTGCCGCTGTAGAACCAGTCCTCCGTTGCTCGGTCGCCGGGAGCTTGCGCAGGGTGACGTCGGTAGCCGAGCTTGCGGAGCACCTCGCGCGAGATACGGCGTCCAGCGGTCGGGTTGTAGTCGCCGACCAGTCGGTGCACGGTCACCTGCATGCCCTCGGTGCCGGACGCCTGCGACGAGGTCGCGCGCCTTGTCGAGGTCCGGCCCGTGGTAGTCGCCGTCCTGCGCACCCGGCGTGTAGGGGCAGTACGGGCGGTACGACGGCATGCTCGGGGCAGGAGCTGGCAGGTCGGCGGCCAGCGACTGACAGGCCACCCAGGAGCCGCGATCGGCTTTCGTCCGGTCGACGGCGTAGTTGAACGCCTGGCGAGCCAGCAGGTGGTCGAACGGCGGGGTGGCAGAGTTGAGGACCGCCGAAGACGGTCGCCCGTCGTCGCTATGCTGCTGTGCACGCGGCTCGGCGCCGTGCGGTTCGAGACGCTCGAAGAGCGACTCGATCGAAGCGGAGTCCTCCTCCTCCGCGGCTGATGATCTCGGCGAGGTCAGCTCGGCCCTCCCGACGGCGTCTGCCAGCCTCGTGGCCTCGGGCGCCTTGACCCAGGTGATGCCGTCGACGAAGCCGTCCGGCTGCGCCGGCGCCGACCACTGGTGGAAGTACTGGTTGCGGTCGAGGGTGAGGGCCTGAACGCCTTGGTCTCCTCGTCTCGGCTGTACGACGCTGATCCGGTAGGGGCCGGTGCCCGGTAGGGCGAGGTGATCCTGCCCAGCGGTGTCCCCGGCGGCGTCGGCACGACCAGCAGGGTCAGCTTGTAGAGGAACTGCGGGTCCGGCGCCGCGAGGTGGAACGTCACCCGGCCCGCGTCGTCGTCCGCCACGACGCCCTGGCTCAGGTCGCACGACGCGCGGTGCTCGATGCACGCCTCGGCCTCCGACGATCCCGGCGTAGAAGTCGGGCCGCGCCGCCATGGACGCAGGCGCGCTGCACACCCCGGACGAAGTCCGAGGCCCGGACCTCGTCGCCGGTCGAGTACCTGATCCCGCGGACGCAGGTTGAAGACGTAGGTCCTGCCGCCGTCGATGGGCTGCGGGCACCGAGGTCGCCAGGTCGGGGACGAGCACCTGCGGGTCCGCGCTCGTGTAGTGGTAGGCCAGCAGGCCGTCGTAGACGATCCGCACCGCCTGGTGGGTCGTCAGGTCGTAGACCCGCGCGGGGTCGATCCCGTCGTACGTCCCGGGCAGGGCGGCCGCTGCCACCCGGAGGGTGCCTCCGCGATGGCTCGGTCGACGGGAATGCGCCGGAGGCGACCCACAGGCGACCGTCGACGACCGCCAGCCCGTGCGCGGCGGCCCCGACCCGGATCCGTCTCTGCTCGCCGGGTGCCCGGGTCGATCCGGACCAGCTCACCGGAGTACTTCTCGGCCACCCAGATCGAGCCTCCGAGGCGGCGATCGACGTCGGCCCGTCCCCGACGTCGATCGACTCGGTGTGCCGCGTGGCGACGTCGATCCGGCTGACGTTCTGCGAGCAGCTCGTCGGCCACCCAGACGTCGTCGCCGACCCGGACGATGCCCACGCGGTCCGCTGCCCACCCGGATCGGCGGCGACATCGGGTCCCGGCTGTCGCGTCGATGCGCATCACCGTGCCGGCCCGTCCGTTGGCGACCCAGACCGAGGCGTCGTCGACAGCCAGCCCGTCCGGGACCGTCCCCGACATCGATCGGGTGGCCCGGCGACGCCGGTCGACGGTGTCGATGCGCTGGATGGTGTTGTCGCCGCTGTTGGCCACCCACAGCCCCGCCGGTCCCGCGGCGATCGCGTACGGGCCGCTGCCGACCTCGATCGTGTCCGACGAGCTGGTCCGCTCAGCGACGTTGATCCGCGAGACCGTCCCGTCGGCGAAGTTGGTGACCCACAGGTCGTCCCGGTGACGACCAAGGCGCGCGGGTCATGACCGACCTCGATCATCCTGCTGAACCGCGTGCGTCGACGAGGTCGACCCTGGAGACGGTGTCGTCGCCGGCGTTGACGACCCAGATCGCACCACGGCTGGACGCCACGGCGATCGGGTTCGGTGCCGACCGGGACCGAGGCCACGACCGCTCCCGACGCGTCGAGCTCGCTGACCGCGTTGGCCAGCAGAGCCGCCGCGGCAGCCGGCGCGTCCCACGCCTCGGATCGTCGCGCCGCCGGCGAGAGCAGCAACCACCGCCAGCGACCGCGGCCAGTGCGCCGAGCCGTCGTCGGCGGCCGAGTCCGTCGCCGGCTTCCGACGAGGCAACGGGCGACGGCACCTGGGCCCGATGGTGCGTCTCGGCGGTGAGGCCGGCGTGCGTCGGCTCCGGCGCGCCGGGTGCGGCTGCCAGGCCAGCGCCGGGTCCTGCCTGAGCACCCGGTTGTGGAGCTCCCGCAGCGGGGGCTGGGCTCGATGCCGAGCTCCGTCGTCCAGCACCGCGCGAGCTCGCGGTAGGCCGCGAGGCGTCCGACTGCCGGCCCGATCGGTACAGCGCGAGGATCCGCTGCGCATGGAACCCCTCGCGCAGCGGGATGCTCTGTGATGAGTCGCGCCCAGCTCGGCGATGACAGCCAGGTGGTGCCCCAGGTCGAGCTCGGCCTGGATGCGGGACTCGAGCGCCGACGCGCGCAGCTCGTCCAGACGGGCCCGCACGGGCGCCACGAAGTCGTAGTCCGAGAGGTCGGCCAGCACGTCTCCCCGCCAGCAGCATCGAGCGCCTCGTTGTACGCCTCCGACTCGCTCGATCCGGCTTCTCCCCTCGCTCGAGTGCCGCGTCCGCACGCGCCACCAGCTCCTCGAACCGGTCAGTCGACGGCCTGGCGATCGACCGTCCAGCCGGTATCCACCCGGCACTGTCACCAGGACGCTCCCCGGCGACCCGCGCGGCGGTCCGGCTCGAGCACCTGCCGCAGGTGGAACACGTAGGTCTGCACGCTCGTCACTAGCCCCCGCCGGCGCCGAGCTCGCCTCCACACCCCGTCGATCAGCCGCTCGACGGAGACCGCGTCGACCCGCCTCGCAGACGAGCATCGCGAGGATCGCCCGCTGCTGGCGCCCGCCCAGCGGCAGGCTCGGTGCCCGGCGTACGTCGCCTCGAACGGTCCCGAGGACTGCCGAAGTCTGAGCGACGCGTCCGCGACGTCCGTTTCACCCATCAGCAGAGCCTATCCGTTGGCCGACAGCGTAGACCTGTCGCGCTCCCCGGGCTTCAACAGAACGCAAGCTCGCAGCGAGGCCCTTCAAGCAGAAAGCAAGAGGCCTACAAGCCGCCGAGCGTGTGCTCCCTTTCGCGCCGAGTTCCGACGCGAACCCATCCACCCGCCAGAGCTGGCCTTCAACAGTGGGAGCGCACCATGATCACGACACCGAATCCACCACGATCCCCGCCGGAGCATCGCGAGACGCCTTCGCCTGTGCCGTCCTCTCCGCGCGCCGCCCTTCGTCGCGCGCGCCCGCGCCGCCGCGCGCCACCACCTCGCGACGCCGCACCGTCCTGAGCATCACCCCCGCCCGCCGTTCCGCGCGCTCGCGCGTCCGCGTGCCGTCGCGCACCGCGCGTGCGCACACCAAGCACCACGTCAACGTGCCCCCAACTCGAGCCCAACCGCATACCCCTCTACACACCGCTTTGCGCGCGCGTTCCACTCACACCATCGCTCCCACATCTACCTAGCACACAACTCAAGCTACACAATCTCATCAACACCACCAACCTACACAGCACTCAACATTTCACCACATCACCATACCTCACACTCAGCATCCTACACTCCGATCTAGACCGGAAGCCACTCGCAGGCGCCAGCGAGCAAGCGCGGCCATCACCAACATACACATTCACAACACATACTACAAACTCCAACAAAACCTATTCACTACCTTCACACCACACACATTACACCAACAACCTCCTACATACTCACTCAATCTCACTCACCCACAACACATAACATCACACTCACCCAACACCACACCACCTTCACACCACCACCACCCACACACCCACACACACCCACCCACACCCACCCCCAGCCACGCCCACACGATTCTGAGGGGCCCGGAGCTTAGGGGCGCCGGAAGATCCCGGCGCACGGCTTGGGCTCGAAGTACGTCGTCTTCGGCGGCATCACCCCACCGGCGTCCGCCAGCCGGGTGAGCGCCTCGAGCGGTGGCGGCGCGAGCGTGAAGAGCACACCCTCGTCGCTGTCGCACCGGCGGGTCAGCTCGTCGACGGGGGTTCGCGCGGGCGCGATCTCGATACCTTGGGCGAGGCGGTCGAGTACCTGCGTCGTGAGCACTTCCACGTCGAGGCCGTCGCCGGCGGTACGCGGCGTGACGGCGTACCAGCGGCGCTCGGCGTAGAGCCCGAACGAGCCGGTCTGGAGGGCCGGTGCCGAGTCGCACGGCTCGACCGTGAAGCCCGGCTCGAGCACGCCGACCAGCTCGGCGCGGTCGACCGGTCCGAGCACCCGCCGGTGGAACGCCGACAGCCGCAACCCGTCCATCGGGTGCACGACGCACAGGACGCTCGAGCCTGCGGGCTCGCCGTGCCGCTGCCAGGTCGCGAGCGACGCCGCGACCCGGTGGTGGCCGTCGGCGATGTAGTGGTCGGAGGCGGTCAGCTCCGCGGCGAGGGCCTCGGTCAGACCTCCCGGGGGCACCCGCCAGACCCGCTGCTCGAGGCCACCGGGCCTGGCGAAGTCGAGCAGCGGCGGTGACGCCGTCAGCTCGTCCAGAACCCGGAGGTAGGTCGGACCGGCGTGGTGCAGCAACGCGACCAGCGCCGGCGCCGCGTCGGTCTCCATGTGCTTGACCAGGCTGTCGACCCGCTGGGCCTGCACCGCCTCGTGCCCACGGACCTGCCCGTCGACGAAGGGACGCACGTCGACCTCGCACACGACCCCGGTGTGGTCGCCCTGCCGGTAGACGTAGAGCGCGGCCTCCGACTCGTCGTACGCCGTGAGGTCGGGCGGCGCGACGGGCGGCAGCGTGCCGGTGTCCTCGGGCAGCTCGGCAAGGCCGGTGACCAGCCGGCGGGCCCACTCCGGGCGGACGACGCGAGCCCGAAAGGGACGGATACGGCTCACGAGTCCTCGGTCTCCGCGCGCAGCGTCACCTCGGACACGCTCAGCACGTGCGGGACCCCGCGCAGGGTCTCCAGCAGCTCCGCGGACGGCTGCCCACCCACATCGATCGTGGCCACGGCCGCCTCACCGCCGCGGAAGATGCGGTTCTGCATGTGCTCGACGTTGAGGTGCGCGCTGCTGAGCCGGTCCAGCACCTGCGCGAGCACGCCGACCCGGTCGAGGTGCCGGATGGTCAGCGTGAACGAGCCCAAGGTGCGGTCGTCGAGGTTCACGCAGTGCCGGGCCTCCCCCGTCATGAAGGCGTCGATGATCTCGGTGACCCCGGCCGCGATGGCGGCCTGCGCCTGCTCGGTCGAGGCACCGATGTGGTGCGTGGCGACGACAGCCGGATGCTTGGCGATCGCGGAGTCCCACGATCCGTGGCTCGAGCCCGGCTCGTCCGCGAAGACGTCCAGCCCGGCGCGGACGGCGCCCGCGTCGAGCGCCTCGAGCAGTGCCTTCTCGTCGACCACGTCGCCGCGGGACGTGTTGAGCAGGATCGCGCCGGGACGCAGCTGCTCGAGGAACTTCGCGTCGACCAGGTTCCTCGTGTCGGACTTCGACGGCACGTGCAGGCTCACGATGTCGGACGACGCCAGCAGCTCCTCCAACGAGTCGCACCACGTGACGCCGGCCAGCTCGGCCCGCTCCACGACGCGCGCCGGACGGTCGCGCCTGGCCAGGGCCTGCACGTTGATGCCGAACGCCGCCGCGCGCTCGGCGACCAGGAGTCCGATGGACCCGAGTCCGATGATCCCCATGGTGGATCCGAGCAGCCCGCCGGCCTTGCTGTAGCGCTGCTTGTCCCACCGGCCGTTGCGCAGGTCGGCGACGTTGTCGGCGATCCGCCGGTCGATCGCCAGCAGCAGCCCCATCGTGAGCTCGGCGA
Organism: uncultured Actinomycetota bacterium; assembly: GCA_963798045.1. Classification (GTDB taxonomy): domain Bacteria; phylum Actinomycetota; class Actinomycetes; order Propionibacteriales; family Nocardioidaceae; genus Nocardioides. Next base: position 103,679 of record CAWCSB010000019.1, on the reverse strand, counting down.
CCGCGGCCGAGTTGCGGCCCGGGACGTTGGACACCACGACGCCGTGCGACGCCGCGGCGTCGGTGTCGATCGTGTTGGTGCCGGCGCCCGCCCGGATCACCAGGGCCAGCCGGTCCGCGGCCTCGAAGACCGAGTGCTTCACCTTGGTGCTGCGCACGACCAGCCCGTCGAACCCGGCGATCCGTGCCGCGAGCTCGTCGGCCTTGAGACCCGGCTCCACCACGCAGACGTGCCCGCGGGCCTCGAGGTCTGTGATCGTCTGCTCGGGCAGACGGCAGGCGAAGAGCAGCCGCATCGCGTCGACGCTCTCGGCACGGCGTCACGCTCGTCTGGCGCGCGGTCGCGCCATTAGCCGACCAGCACTGCCCTTCCCGCACGCGGGATCCGCGGTCTAGGTTCGTCCCACGGCCCGCGGCAACGCCGCCGCGGCGGGAGGGATCCGTCATGGCTCGTCGTCGCCCACTGTTCATCGATCGCCGCCGCTGCCGCCGCCGCAGCGGTCACCATCAGCGCGCCCGGCGCCCAGACCGGAGCGGCCGCGAGTGGAGGCCACCACCCGTCGCATCCGGCCAAGCCGACCAAGGTCGTGATCATCGTCGTCGACTCCCTGAGCAAGGAGATCGTCGACAAGTACCGGATGAAGAACGTCAAGAAGCTGATGAAGGACGGCGTCGACACGCCGCGCGGCTACCTGGGCCACACCGGCTCGGTCACGGTGGTCACCCACAACGTGATCACCTCGGGGCAGCTGCCCAAGCACATGGGCTGGACCGACGAGGGCTACCGCGACGTCGCCGGGATCCTGGGCGACCCCGAGCCCGCCAACCCCGACCAGCTCTACATCACGAGCAACTTCAGCCGCACGAGATCTTCGCGCTGCAGCAGGCGGCGGGCTACCCCAAGCTCGCCGACTACCTCGGCACGGCCGACCCGTCCGCCAAGACCTTCACGATCAGCCCGAAGGGGTACGCCGCGTGAGCGTTCGGCGGCGCCGGCTCGGACTCGATCATCACGTTCAGCAGCGCCACCGAGTGCACGAACCCGCGGGCAGCTGGCGCAAGCCGCGGCGGCATCAACGTGCCGTCGTACATCCTCGGCGGCGCGTGCAGCCGGTTCTGGGTGCACAGCGGCTACCCGACCTACGCCTACGACACCACCAAGCTGCCGGCGGTGCTCTACCCGCTGGACAGCGACCGCTACGTGACCGGCCATGACCCCGCCCACCAGGGCGGCGACGTCTGGGCCGCCGACGCGGCGGTCGAGATCATGCGCAACGACCCGAGCTGGAACGGCATCTTCGTGACGCTGCCCGGGCGTCGACAAGGCCGCACACATGTGGGGCGGCGTGACCGACCCCGGCCCGACCGGTCCCGACGGCGACCCGATGACGCACATGGCCGCCGCGACCGCGGAGGCCGACCGGCAGGTCGGCAAGCTCATGGCCGAGCTCAAGGCCCAGGGCGAGCTCGACAACACCCTCGTGGTGCTCACCGCCGACCACGGCTCGGTCGCGGGCAAGCAGTTCTACGGCAAGCAGGTCGCCACGCGGGACTACGGCTACTACAACTGGTACTACGGCGACCCCGAGAACGACGCCGTCACTACAACCAGCCGCAGGACGCCCTGCTGCCGCTCGTCAACACCGGCAACGTGGGGCTCTCCTACAGCGACTCGATGCTGCGGGTCTGGCTGAAGGACCAGTCCTCGGCCAAGGTCAACGAGGCGGCCGCGGCCATGCAGTCGATGGCGGCCGTCACCGCCGTGTGGCGGCGGCACGGCGACCACTACGACCGGGTCTCCCCTGTCCGCTGGGACCGGATGAAGTCAGCGCGGCGAGCGGAAGTGGTTCGCCGACAAGGCGCAGGAGCTGGTCGACACCGAGGCCGCTGTCTACGGGCCGGACCTGATCGCCACGCTCCCCGACGACACGACGTACTCCGTCGCCGGCGACCACGGCGGCATCCAGCGCGCCGCCCAGCAGATCCCGATCGTCTTCGCGGGCGCCGGCCTGTCCAGCAAGGACCTCCACTCCGAGGTGCGCTCGGTCGACATCATGCCGATGATCCTCAGGGCGATGGGGATCCAGCCGACCTATCCCGATGGACGGCGTCGCCTACGCGCTGCCGACGAAGCACGGGCACTGAGCCGCACCGCGCCTACCGGACCTGTCTGATCGGCAGGATGGCGAGCGCGCCGACGACTGCGCAGCCCGCGGCGACGGCGTAGAGGACCGAGTAGCTGCCGCCGCCGACGGCGAGCACCACCGGCGCGACGGCGGGCGCGACCGCGAACGGAAGGGCGCCGGCGATGTTGAGGACTCCGAGGTCCTTGGCGACGGAGCCACCGTCCGGAAGCACGTCGACGACGAGGGCGAGGTCGACGGCCATGTACATCCCGAAGCCGACCCCGCCGACCGCCATGCCGACCAGATAGCCGTCGAAGTCGTCGGCACCCGCGACCAGCAGCAGCGCGAGCCCGTAGACGACGGCAGCCAGCGCGACGAACACCTTGCGGCGGCCGGCCCGGTCGGACAGCTTGCCGGCGATCGGCGACGTGATGACGATCGCCGCCGACTGGACGAGCGTGCCGAGGAAGATCTGGTGCGGCACGTCGTCCTCGGCGGTCCCGAGCTCCTCCAGGAGGTAGTACGCCTGGTAGGTCACGAGGAACGCATACGCCGTCACGATGAAGAACCGCGACGCGAACGCCCACGCGAAGTCCGGGTTGCGCCTCGGGTCGACGTAGAACGAGCCGGCCAGCTCGCGCAGCGACCACGGCTTCCTCTCGGCAGGGTCGAGGCGAAGGTCACGCAGCCGCGCCGCAAACACCAGGACGAAGGCTCCACCGACCAGGCACGGCACCAGGAACATGGTCAGCATGGCCTGGTCGAACGCCTGCACCAGATAGGTGCCGGCCACGGACGCGACCGGCAGGCAGACCCCGAGGATGCCTGAGACACCGCCCCGCTGGCCGGTCGGCACCTGGTCGTGCAGCACCGCGGCCTGCGCCGCAAGCAGGGCGTTGAAGAACACCTGGCAGATGCACCAGCCCAGGAGGACGACCGGGATGCTCGGCGCCACCGCGATCGTCAGGGTGCCGATGGTCCCGCCTGCCAGACCGATCAGCATCCACGGCCGACGCCTGCCCAGCCGTGACGTGGTCCGGTCGCTGAGCCGGCCGAAGAAGGGGTTGCTCACGATCGCGAGCAGCGACCCGACGCCGGTGACGAGCGCGAGGTTCTTCGGTGCCTGGTCGATGCCGACCAGCGAGTTCACCTTCAAGGCCAGCGAGATCAACAACGGCGCCAGGAACACCAGCGCGCCACCGGCGTACGAGAGCGCATAGAGGGAGACGAACCCTCGTCCCACAGGATGCGGGGCGGCGAGCCGGGGAGGACCTTCGGGCACTCCGGAACCTGCCGAGACAGCCAGGTTTGGCACGCGCACCATGGGCCCATCTGTCGCCGAGCGCAGTTTCGAGCGCTCGGCCGCCAGCATCCATCAGATCGAGGATGAGCGATACCCACCCCCGGGGTGGTCCTCAGAAGCACCTTCGTGCCGTACATCTCCGCCAGTGGGCCGGCCAACAGCTCGAGCCGGGCACCGCCAGCACCGTCGTACGTCGTCTGGACGCGCGCTGGGCAGCGTGGCTGTCCAAAGGGCATCCGTGCGCTGTTCCAGCACCGCCCCGAGGCACTAGGTTCCAGATTGTCTTCGGAGGGAGCCCCCCATGTCCGTCACGCTCAGCGAGCAGCTGACTCGCAAGAAGCCCATGGCCGCGAAGAAAGGCCCCCACGACGGGCCGGATCTCGAGCGCAGCTTCGGCACGTTCCAGCTGACCATGTTCGGTGTCGGCGCCACCGTCGGCACCGGCATCTTCTTCGTGCTGCAGGAGGCCGTGCCGGACGCCGGGCCGGCCGTCGTCGTGTCGTTCCTGATCGCGGGCCTCGCCGCCGGTCTCTCGGCGCTGTGCTACGCGGAGATGGCAAGCGCGATCCCCGTGAGCGGGTCGACGTACTCCTACGCGTACCACGCCCTGGGCGAGCTCGTGGCGATGATCATCGCGGCATGCGTGCTGCTGGAGTACGGCGTGGCCGCGTCCGCGGTCGCCGTGGGTTGGAGCGGCTATTTCAACGAGCTCCTCGACAAGACGATCGGCGCGACCATTCCCGACGCGCTGTCCTACTCGCCCATCCCCTACGACGGCACCAACGGCCTGGTCAACCTGCCCGCGATCGTGCTGGTCGCGATGTGCACGATGCTGCTGATCCGTGGTGCCAGCGAGTCCGCCAAGGTCAACACGATCATGGTGCTCATCAAGCTGAGCGTCCTGGTGATGTTCATCGTGATCGGGCTGACGGCGTTCCAGGCAGACCGCTTCGACAACTTCTTCGACTCCGGGTCGGCGGGCATCAGCGCCGCGGCCGGCACGATCTTCTTCTCCTTCATCGGCCTGGACGCGGTCTCCACCGCGGGTGAGGAGGTCAGAGATCCGCAGCGCGCACTCCCCCGGGCGATCATCGGAGCGCTCGTCGTCGTGGTCACGGTCTACGTGCTCGTGGCCGTCGCCGGGGTCGGCGCTCAGCCGCTGGAGGAGTTCTCCAGCCCGGACCAGGAGAGCGCCGGGCTGTCGGTCATCCTCGAGAACATCACCGGCAACGCCGGCGCGGGCACGATCCTCGCGGCCGGTGCGGTGATCTCGATCTTCTCGGTCACGCTGGTCTCGCTCTACGGCCAGACCCGCATCCTGTTCGCGATGGGCCGGGACCGGATGCTGCCCGACAAGTTCGCCGAGGTGAACTCGCGCACCCTGACCCCGACCTTCAACACGATCGTCGTCGGAATCGTGGTGTCGATCATCGCCGGCTTCGTCCCGTCCGACTACCTGTGGGACACCGTGTCCATCGGCACGCTGATGGCGTTCTCCACGGTCGCGATCGGGGTGCTCGTGCTGCGGCGCACCCAGCCCGATCTCGAGCGTCCCTTCAAGGTCCCTGGCTATCCCGTCACGCCCGTGCTCACGGTCGTCGCCTGCATCTACGTGCTGTCCGGTCTGGCCGCGATCACCTGGGTGATCTTCGGCGTCTGGCTGGCGGTCGTGATGGCGTTCTACTTCCTCTGGGGACGGCACCACTCACGACTCAACGCGCCGGTCCCGATGAGCGAGGACGCCTGAGATGACGCTCGTCGTCGGATTCCCGCCGGGGAAGGACGACTGGTCGTCCATCGAGCTCGGGGCCACCCTGGCAAAGTCTGCGGGCACGGACCTGCTGGTCGTCACCGTCGTGCCCAGTGTCTGGCCCACCCCGGTCGCCGGCCACACCGACCGGGAGTTCGAGGACTGGGCCGAGCAACAGGGCGCCGCTGCCGTGGCCGAGGCCAACGCGATCCTGGCCGAGCACTGTCCCGACGTAGCCGCGGTGGCCCGGTGGACGCCCGGTCGCTCCGTCGCCAGCACGCTGCTGGAGCAGGCCGAGGAGATCGACGCCAGGATCATCGTCGTCGGGTCGGGCAGCACCGGCAGCTACGGCCGCGTCCACCCGGGCGCCATCGGCGACTGGTTGCTGCACTTCTCCCACATCCCCGTCGCCGTCGCGACCCACGGCTACGCCGCCAGCGAGCGCGGACGTGTCCGTCGCGTGTCGTGTGCCTTCCGCGGCGACGAGAGGTCGCTCCAGACCGTGGAGCGCACGGCTGCCATCTGCGCGGACATCGGTGCGTCACTGCGGCTGGTCACCTTCGCCGTGCGCGGCCGCACCGTCTACACCGCGGGAATCGGGGCCGGGGCTGAGGACATGGTGCTGGACCGCTGGATCACCCAGGCGACGGCGGCGCAGGAGGACGCCCTCAAGGCGCTCCAGGAGTCCGGCAACGCGCCGGCCGAGGTCGACAGCGTGGTCGCCATTGGACGGTCCTGGGGCGCCGCCATCGACCGGCTGGACTGGGACCACGACGAGGTCCTGGTGGTCGGGTCCTCCACGGCCGGTGTCATCGAGCGCATCTTCCTGAGCTCCAACGCTTCGAAGATCGTCCGGCACTCGCCCGTCCCGGTGGTCGTCGTCCCCTAGTCGACGTCCCGGCGCAGCAGGTCCTCCCAGGTCTCGCGCCGGACGACGGTTCGCCAAGAGCCGTCCCGAGCAAACACCACGGGCAGTCGCCGGTTCCCGTTGTAGTTGTTGGACATCGTGAAGCAGTAGGCGCCGGTGGCGGGCACGACCACCAGGTCTCCCACGGCAGGCCGGGGCAGCGTGATGTCATGCACCAGGACGTCGCCGCTCTCGCAGTGCCTGCCGACGAGCTGACAGAGCTCGTCGTCCTGGTGGTGAGCGGGGTCGAGCCGCCCGACGATGCCCGCCTCGAACCGCTGGCCGAACAGGGCGACCTCGAGGTTGTCGCCCATGCCGCCGTCGACGGCGACGAACGTGTGCTTGCCGCGCTTGACGGTCACGACCGTGTAGACCGTGCAGGCCGCCGTCGCCACCATGCTCCGGCCCGGCTCGATGATGATCTCGGCGTCCGCCGGCAGGTGCGCTCGGCTGGCCTCGGTCAGGGTGTCGAGGTACGCCGCCACGGATGGCGGTTCGTCGGCCCAGGTGTAGCGCGCACCCAGGCCGCCACCCAGGTCATAGACCGGGAACTCGCCCAGCCGCGCGACCGCCGCCACGGCTTCGGCGAAGGGCTCGGTCTGGAGGATCTGGGAGCCGACGTGCAGGTGGAGCCCTTGCATCCGCAGGGAGCCGGACGCCTCGATCCGGCGGATCAGGGCCTCGGCGTCGGCGGGCGCCAGTCCGAACTTCGAGTCGTCGTGGCCGGTGAGCACGCTGTCGTGGGTCTCGGCCCGGACGCCCGGGATCACCCTGACCAGGACGTCGACGACGCGGCCTGCCGGCACTGCCGCCTCCAGCCGGTCGACATCGTCCGGGCCGTCCACGACCACGAGGCCGAGGTCGTGCTCGACCGCGAGCTCGATCTCCTCCGGGAGCTTGGCGTTGCCGTGCAGTATGACGAGCCGGGGGTCGACGCCGGCCTTGAGGGCGCCGAGGATCTCGCCGCCGCCGGCCACGTCCAGCCCCAGTCCTTCCTCGACGATCACCCGCTGGACCGCGGTGCACGGGAAGGACTTGGACGCGAAGACCACGCGGCTGCGCGGCCAGCGCGCGGCGAGACCGTCGGCGTACTCGCGCGCCCGGGCGCGCAGGGCGTCCTCCGCCACGACGAGCACAGGGGTAGCGGTCTCGGCTGCGACCTGGTCGAGCCGACACCCTCCGACCACGGGGACCCCGTCGTCGGTGAGCTCGGTGCCGGCCGGGAGCAGGTCCAGCAACGACCGCGACGGCTGGCTCATCGTCCCTCCCGGGGGTCGATCTCGAAAACCAGCTGCGGCAGCATCCGGCCGGGAATCGATCCACTGGCGACCTCGCCGACCCGGCGCGCGCCGTGGTGCCGGTAGAACGGCTCCGCTCCCGGGTCCGAGTCGACGCTCAGGCGGGTGATGCCGCGGGAGCGAGCCAGGTCAAGCGCGTGAGAGATCAGTACGCCGCCCAGGCCGTGGCCGATCCAGGGCGGGTCGACGAAGATCGCCTGGAGCTCGCCGTCGGGTCCGGCGCCGCGGAGCAGGAAGAAGCCCGCGACCACGGAGTCCGCCTCCGCGACGTGCAGGTCACTGGAAAGGCAGTCCGCCTCGGAGTAAGTGAGCTCCGTGCGGCAGGCCTCCATGAACTCGGCGGAGTAGCCCCAGTGCCCCTTCGAGCGCAGCGCGAGCGCCGAGACCGGACCAGCGTCATGCTCGCGGGCGGGGCGGATCGCGAACACGGTCAGGCCGTCCGCTCGCAGCAAGTCCTTCGCGTCCACTCAGCCTCCTCCGCAGGTTCCGCAACAGTAGGACCCGTTGCGCGTCAACGCGTGGCCTATCCGGCCAGCCGTCGAAGCAGGGTCACCACCACCAGCCCGATCGGCACAAAGACGAGCAGACCCATAGCGCCGAAGATCAGGGAATAGCCGTGCGGGTCGTCCGCCGCATCCCCCACCAGCGAACTGACGACGAGGAACACCATCATTGCGATCAGGAGCACGTCGACTGTGAGCAGCGCGGCCGGCACGACGACCCCAACCCATCGCACCGCTCGTGTCACGGCACCCAGCATCACCCCCGTGCGCCCGCCCCAAGAACCCGGGCCTGCTGGGCCACCATCAGCAGAAGGATTCGATGGCCCGACCGTGGTCCGCTGGGGCGCGACGATGCGACAGTCCTTGTGTGGCTAGCTGTGATCTCACAGACGCCGACCTGCTCAGCGCGATGGCCGGACGAGACGAGGGCGCCCTTCGGGAGCTCTACGAACGCCACGCGCTGTGGATCTCCGCCAGGCTGGCGCGACGCTGCGCTGACTCCGACGCCGTGTCCGACGTCCTCCAGGACACCTTCATAGCCGCCTGGGACGGCGCCGCTCGCTTCCGTGGGGAGGGCGAGGTACCGGCATGGTTGTGGGGCATCGCCATCCGCAGGCTGATCAGCCGGTTGCGCAGACGCGCCGACTTCCGCCTGGGCCCTGCTCTGCAGGAGCGGGACGGCGAGGACATCTCGGCCGAGGAGCGGGTGCTGCTGCACCTCGAGCACGTGGACGTCGGTAGTGCGCTCGCCCGGATCTCGCCGGAGCTGCGGGTGGTGCTGCAGCTGACGGTGCTGGATGGCCTCACCACCCGGGAGGCCGCGGTCCTGCTTGGTATCCCGCGCGGGACCGTCAAGTCCCGGCTCCAGCGCGCCCGGGTCACCATGCGAGAGGAGCTGGCATGAGCCTGTCCACCCCGTCGGCGTGGCATCTCGACCAGACCACGCTGGACGCGTATGCCAACGGTCGTCCGCTCCCGGTCGTCGGTCCGTCGGTCGAGGCCCACCTCGTGGAGTGCCCCGACTGCCGGGGGCGCCTCGGCGACGTGATGTCCCACGCGACGGTCGACCGGGCCTGGCTGGCCATCCGGGCACACGTGGAGACGCCGCGGCGCAGTGTCGCCGAACGGCTGCTCGGCTGGTTCGGCGTCTCCGCGGACTCGGCGCGGCTGCTGGCCGCGGTGCCCGCCTTCCGAGGTGCCTGGCTCTTGGGGATGCTCACGGCCAACCTGTTCGCCGGGCTCGCCGCGCTGTTCGCCGGAGACTACGGCCTGAGCCTCTTCCTGATCGTCGCACCGCTGGCCCCCGTCGCGGGGGTCGCCGCCTCGTTCGGCGGGGACGCGGACCCCTCCCACGAGCTGGTCACCGTCTCGCCCTACTCCGCCACACGCATGCTGCTGCTCCGGACCGGAGGGGTGCTGGCGACATCCATCCCTGTCACGGTGCTGATCGGTCTCACCCTCCCGGGGCCGGCCTGGCTCGGCGTGGCCTGGCTGACCCCGGCAGCAGCCGGGGTGGTCCTCACCCTGCTCTTGGCGCCAGTCTTCGGCTCCACCCCGACCGCCGCGACGCTCGGGGCCATTTGGTCTGTCGGCGTGGTGTCGGCGGCGCGGATGAGCGATCCGGTCAGCGTGGTCGAGCCCGCCATGCAGCTCGCGGTGGGGGCCGTCGCGCTGATGGGCCTGGCCGCTCTCCTTCTTCGTCAACCGTCCTACGAACAGCTGGGAAGGCACTCATGAACACCGTCACGCTGACAGATGTAGGCAAGTCCTATGGCCGGATGCCGGCTCTGTCGGAGGTGCATCTCGGACTGGCCCCCGGCATCACCGGGCTACTGGGACCCAACGGGGCGGGCAAGACCACGATGCTCCGGATCCTGGCGACGGCGCTGGCCGCCGACCGGGGTGAGGTGCGGGTACTCGGCCTCGATCCCACCTCCGCGACCGGGCGGGTCGGGGTGCGGCGCCGTCTCGGGTACGTGCCGCAGGAAACAGGCTTTCCACGTGGATTCTCGGCGTTCGCGTTCGTGGATTACATGGCGATCCTCAAGGAGTGGTCCGACGTCGTCGGCCGTCACGACGAGGTACGCCGGGTCATCGACCTGGTCGGACTGACCGACGAGGCGACCAAGCGCGTCAGCTCGCTCTCGGGAGGTCAGCGCCGACGTGTCGTGCTCGCTCAGGCCATGCTCGGCCGTCCGGAGCTGCTCATTCTCGACGAGCCGACGGCCGGCCTGGACCCGGCCCAGCGGGGCCGGCTCCGCGACGTGCTCGGCCGGGCCGGCGAGTCAGCGACGGTCGTGATCTCCACCCACCAGACCGAGGACGTGGCCGCACTGTGCGAGCGCGTGGTGGTGCTGGACGCTGGTCGGGTCCTGTTCGACGGCGCGGTGTCGGACCTGATCGCCCGCGCGGCGGGCCGGGTCTGGATGGCCGCCGAGCGACACCCGTCGGCGCAGCATGCGTGGCGGACCGGCACCGGCCGGGTCCGCAACGTCGGCAACCCGCCACCCGGGGCGGAACTCATCGAGCCTGCCCTGGAGGACGCCTACCTCCTGCTGGTCGGGGACGCGGCGATCGACGCTGGCCTGGAGCCGGTCTCGTGAGCACTGCCGTGGCCTCATCGGCGATCGCGCCGGCCGATGCGGGTCGTGCCACGGTGCTGGCGCTCGCGCGGACGAACTCCCGGCGGTACGCACGCCACCCGCTGTTCCTCGTGGCCGTCGGCCTCCTGCTGATCTCGACGGTCGAGGGAGTGCGCCAGCAGGAGCAGAACGCGAGCCCGATGAACGGAGCTCTCCTCATCGCCTTCCTGCTCGGTGTCTTCGGATTCGTGGTGGCACACCGCCTGACCACATCGCTGCGGCGGACCGACGACCTCGTGAGCACCGCGCCGGTCGGCAGCCAGCAGCGCACCGTCGGCCTCCTGCTCGCCTGCCTGGTGCCGGCCCTTGCCGGTATTGCGTTCGCGGTCTACATGCTGGTCACCATGGCGGTCTGGCCCCCAGTTGGACTGCCCGCGGACGCACACGTGGCCTGGTTCCGTGACGAGCCCGACCTCGCCGTGCTGGCGACGTTGATCGCGCTGGGCCCGGTGGCCGCGCTGGGCGGGCCGCTCCTCGGGGTCGCTGTCGCACGCTGGGCCCCCTTCCGGGGCTCGGCACTTGTCGGCGTGGTCACCCTCGTGTTCCTGGCCGCTATGCCCAGTGGCGCGCCGAATCCGTGGAGGGTGCTGTCGCCCTGGCCGGTCCTGTACGACGAGCACGCCAACGACCAGGAGCAGCTGACCGACTCGTCGCTGATCGCGGGCGTCGTGCAGGGGTGGATTCTCGTCTTCCTGCTCTGCCTGTGCGGCTTGGCGGTCGTTGCTGCGCTGCTGCGCGACCCGCCGCACCGCCGGATGCTGCTCTGGGCCGGCGGTGCCCTCGCTCTCGGGGCGCTCGGGTCATTCCTCCTGGCCACCTCATGAGCACAACCGTTGCGCCATCGGCGATCGCTCCGGCCGACGACGGTCGTGCCACGGTGCGTGCGCTCGCGCGGACAGAAGCCCTGCGGTTCGCACGCCACCCCCTGTTCCTGTTCGGGATGGCGGTCATGTTGTTCGCGATGGGCAACAGCCTGGCTCGGCACGACGGCGGCGGGGCCAACCCGATGACGGGCACCCTGTTGATCGCCTTCCTGATCGGCGTCTTCGGTTTCGTGGTGGCGCATCGGCTGACCACCTCGCTGCTCCGGTCGCGTGAGCTCACGGCAACGACGCCCGTCGGCCGGCAACAGCGCACCGCTGCCCTCTGCCTGGCGTGCCTGGTGCCTGCCTTCGCCGGGGTGGTGGTCGTCGGCTTCATGCTCGCCACCGCGGCCGTGTGGCCGCCCGTCGGAGAGCCGGCGAGCGCCCCCGTCGCCTGGTTCGGTGACTATCGGGCCATCGACGTCCTGGCCGCCGTGGTCGCGCTGGGGCCAGTCGCCGCCCTGGGGGGTCCACTCCTGGGCGTAGCAGTGGCCAGATGGGCTCCGTTCCGCGGATCCGCCCTCATGGGTGTCGTCACGCTTGTCTTCCTGACCGCGCTGCCAGGAGAGTCATCGAGCCCCTGGCGGCTCCTCTCGGCTTGGCCGGTTCTCGTCGACGAGTACGACGACGCTGACGGGGGCGGCGCGGACGTGTCGTCGTCGTTCGTGCCCGACGTCGAACCGATCTGGGTCCTTGGGTACCTCCTGTGTCTGTGCGGTCTCGCCGTCGTCGCGGCGTTGCTGCGAGATGCGGAGCACCGGCGAGGACTCCTCGGTGCCGGCGCGGCGCTGGCAGTGGCTGCCGTCGGAAGCTTCGTGCTGGCGGTCTCATGACATGGTGGAGACGGATGCCCCGGGCGATTCTTCCTTGCGCGTCCTCGGCCGTTGTGCTCGTGCTCGTAACCGTCGCGATCCCCGGCGGGGGAGCCTCGCCGTTCGTCGTCCGGATCGCGGAATTCCTGCTGGCCGGCGGCGCGGCGTACCTGCTCGATGACGCGGCCGCGCCGCTCACGGCGGTCACGCCGCACAGCGTGTGGCGGCGCCGGTCTGCGATCGTGCTCGCGGGTGCGGGTCTGTTGACCGCCACCTGGCTCGGCATCCTGCTGGTGCTTCGATGGCAGGACGCGCTACCCCCCGTCCTGCTCGCGACGGCCGAGGTCGTCGTCCTGTGCCTGGGGTCTCTCGCCGCGGCCGCGGTTCTCGTGCGGCGCGGCGATCCCGAACCGGGCGGGCAGGTGGCACCCGTGATCGGGCTGCTCGGCATCGGTGCACTGATGGCGGACGCCGCATCCCGGGTGTCGCTGTTCGTGCCGTGGGAGGCCGGGGAGCCGGCTCTCGGCGTCGGGCTGGCCTGGGCGACGGTTGGCATGCTCTCGGTCGCCGTCATCGTCGGTGCGTCCCGGGATCCGGCGAGCCACGGCCGCGCACGGGGCCGCGTCCGCTGACAGGAACCGCAATCCGGCGAACGACCAGCGCTCAGGCCAGCGCCCGCGCCCGTCGCCTCGAGTTCAGCTCGCCGCCGACCACGATGATGATCGAGACGACGAACATCAGCGTGCCGACGACGTTCACCTGCATCGGTACGCCGCGCTGTGCGACGCCCCAGACGTACATCGGGAACGTCGTGGTCTGGCCGGCGTTGAGGTTGGTCACGATGAAGTCGTCGAAGGACAGCGAGAAGCTGAGCAGGGCAGCGCCGAGGATGCCCGGGAAGACCAGCGGGAAGGTGACCCGCCAGAACGTCTGTCTCGGGGTGGCGTAGAGGTCCATGGCTGCCTGCTCGAGGTTGTCGTCCATGCCGGCCAGCCGCGAGCGGACGGTGACCACCACGAACGACAGGCAGAACATGATGTGGGCGATCAGGATCGTCCAGAAGCCGAGCTGCCCCGCGAAGCCGGCGCCGACGAACAGGGCGAGCAGCGAGGAGCCCATGACGATCTCGGGTGCGGCCATCGGCAGGAAGATCACCAGGTTCGCCGTCGACCGGCCGCGGAAGTCGTGCCGCACCAGGGCGAACGCAGCCAGGGTCCCCAGGAGGGTGGAGCCCAGCGTCGCGAGCAGTCCGATCTGGACGCTGCGGCCCAGCGCGGAGCACATGTCCGGGTCCTCGCACGGGTTCAGCCAGTTGTGCATCGTGAACCCGTCGAACTGGTAGATCAGCCGGCTCGCCGGGTCGTTGAAGCTCATGAGCACGACCACGAAGATCGGGATGAAGGTGTAGACGAGCACCAGCAGCCCGAGGATCAGGACCAGGTGCTTGCGAAGCCAGCTCACAGCAGCTCCTCCGTCCCGGCGCGGCGGACGTAGAACAACACCATCGCGACGATGAGCAGCATCAGGATCATCGAGAGCGCGCCGGCCGCCGGGTAGTTGTTGGCGTCGGTGAACAGGCTCTGGATGACGCTGCCGATCATCCGCTGGTTGGGGCTGCCGAGGAGCTGGGCGTTGATGTAGTCACCCGCGGCCGGGATGAAGGTGAGCAGCGTCCCCGAGACCACCCCGGGCAGCGAGAGCGGCCAGGTCACCTTGAAGAACCCTTTGATCGGGTTCGCATAGAGGTCGCTGGCCGCCTCGATCAGACGGTGGTCGATCTTGTCGATGCTCGCGAAGAGCGGCAGCACCATGAACGGCAGGAAGTTGTAGGTCAGCCCGGCGACCACCGCCACCGGCGTCGCCAACAGCCGGCCGTCGTCGCCGAGCAGGTGCACGGCCTGCAGGGTGTTCACGACGAAGCCGTCGTCGGCCAGGATCAGCTTCCAGGACAGGGTGCGCACCAGGAAGCTGGTGAAGAAAGGTGCGATGACCAGCACCAGCATCAGGTTCTTCCAGCGGCCGGCCTTGAACGCGATCGCGTACGCCAGCACGTAGCCGAGCACCAGGCAGATCGAGGTGGCGATGGCGCCGTACGCCAGGGAGCGGACCAGCGGTCCCCAGTAGTCCTGGATCACGTGCCAGTAGTTGGCGACGTGGTAGGTCATGTCGTAGCCGCGGGCATCCGAGCCGCTCGGGTCGAACAGGCTGGTCGCCACCAGCGAGTAGAACGGGATCACGAAGAAGATCCCCAGCCACAGCGCGGCCGGGAGCAGGAGCAGGTAGCCGGTGCGTCCCCGCTTGCGCACCATCTCAGCCATGCTCAGCCATCCGAGTCCACCCGTTGTGCGCCGGCGAAAGCATCCTGGGCGGCATCGAGGAGGAAGGCGTACTCCGGTCGCCACGAGAGCTCGACCTCGTCCCCGACCGCGAAGATCCGGGTGCGGCCGGTGTTCTGCGAGAACACCTGGAGCTCCTGGCCCCACGGCATCCGGACGAGGTACTGCGTGCTGACGCCGACGAAGCTGACGTCGGTCACCACCCCGCCCGGGATGGTGTTGCCGGGTGCGTCGAGTGCCTCGCCCACGTCACCGATCAGGACCTTCTCGGGCCGGATCCCGACCCAGCCCCGGTCGCCGGGCGCGTGCGCCCGACCGGAGGGGATGGAGACCGCGATCCCGTGCATGTCCACTGTGACGACGTCGGCGGCCCGCGCCTGCACGGTGCCCTCGATCAGGTTGGACTGACCGAGGAAGTTCGCCACGAACGTCGAGCGCGGGTTCTCGTAGAGCTCGGAGGGCGCACCCATCTGCTCGATCCCCCCGGCGTTCATCACCGCGACCGTGTCGGCCATCGTCATGGCCTCCTCCTGGTCGTGGGTGACGTGGATGAACGTGCGGCCGACCTCCGTCTGGATCCGCTTGATCTCGATCTGCATCGACCGGCGCAGCTTGAGGTCGAGGGCGCCGAGCGGCTCGTCGAGGAGCAGCACGTCGGGACTGTTGATCAGTGCCCGGGCCAGCGCCACTCGCTGCTGCTGCCCGCCGGAGAGCTGCGCGGGCTTCTTGCGCGCCTGGCTCCCCAGCTCGACGAGATCGAGCATCTCCCGCACCTGGGTGTCGACGTCACCCTTCTTGCGGCGCCGCAGCCCGAACGCGACGTTCTCGTAGATGTCGAGGTGGGGGAAGAGGGCGTAGCTCTGGAAGACGGTGTTGACCGGCCGCTGGTAGGGCTTGGCCCACGTGATGTCGTTTCCTGACAGCGTGATCGTGCCGGAGCTGGGTGTCTCCAGTCCGGCCACCATCCTCAGCGTGGTCGTCTTGCCACAGCCGGACGGGCCGAGGAGGGCGAAGAACGAGCCCTTCGGAACGTCGAGGTCCAGCTCGCGGACGGCGTAGAACGAGCCGTAGTGACGGGTGAGCTTGCGGAGCGCCAACCCGTCGAACGACGACGGGTCGGCCGGCTCGTCTGCGGCGCCACCACCCGGCTGTGCCTCAACCACCTGTGACATCGGCGAACTCTCCTTCGTACTTGGTGGCCTCGGCCTCGGTGAGTGGCCGCATGTCGAACGTCGAGGCGAGGATCTCGGGGGTGGGGAAGATCAGCTCGTTGTCGACCAGCGAGGGGTCGATCTTCTCCATCTCCTCCTTGGCTCCCTCGACGGGACAGATGTAGTTGACCCACGCAGCCAGCTTCGCGGCCACGTCCGGCTGGTAGTAGTAGTTCATCCAGGCCTCTGCGTTGGCCTGGTGCTCGGCCAGGTTCGGCACCAGCATGTTGTCGCTCCAGAGGCTGAGGCCCTCCTCCGGCGCCACGAACTTGATGGCGGGGTTGTCGAACTGCGCCTGGATCACGTCACCGGACCACGCCTCGCAGGCGACGATGTTGCCGGCGGCGAGGTCCTGGATGTACTCGTTGCCGGTGAACGCGCGTACCTGGCCGTCGGCCACCACCTGCCGGAGCCGGTCGATCGCGTTGGCCCAGTCGTCGTCGTCGAACTTCTGTGGGTCCGCGCCGACCACGGCGAGCATGAACGTCATGGTGTCGCGCATCTCAGTGAGCAGCGTGATCCGGCCCTTGAGCTCAGGACGGGTGAGCAGCTCCTCGAAGCTCTTCACCTCACCGGTGACGTCCGCGTTGTAGGCGATGCCGGTCAGACCGCTCTGCCACGGCACGTGGCGCTCCAGGTTGGGGTCCCACTGCCGGTTGCGCAGCGGCTCGATGAGGTTCTGCGTGCAGTTGGGGATCTTGCTGGCGTCGAGCTTCTGGATCCATCCGAGGCCGATCATCCGGGCGGCCATCCAGTCGGTCATCACGATCATGTCGCGCCCGACGGGCTGGCAGGAGCCGAGCTGGTTCTTGACCTTGGCGTAGAACTCGGAGTTGTCGTTGACGTCGGGGGTGTAGTCGACCGTGATGCCGGTGGTGTCCTCGAACACCGATGCGGTCGACTTCTTCGTACGGCGCGGGTCGATGTAGGCCGGCCAGTTCGAGACCACCAGACGCTTGTCCGTGGCCGAGATGTCGTCGCCCACGCACGATGCCGACTCGATCCGCGCGCCGTCGACGGAGAAGAAGGGCAGCTTGAGCGCGGCCGCACTGAGCCCGACGAAAGCGACAGCACCCCCGCCCCTGAGCGCACCGCGGCGGGTCAGGCCGCGTCCCCCTTGGGGCGGGACCGGCTGCAGCTTGTCCGATGTCATCCGGTCGGTCTCCGGAAGTTCCCCCACATTCTGCGGATCGTTGCACGAGAGCGGACAGTCAACAAGGGATCCCGCACTGTCTTAACCTCTCGGCAACGAAATCCTTCGCGGAGCACCGCGTTGGGAGGCGGTCCGGTATGCCGTCGCGGTACGTTGCGCGCCATGAGGGATAAGCGCGCCAGAGAGCGCCCGGTCCTCGATGACGTCTCCAAGGCGATCATCAGCCAGCTCCAGCAGGACGGCCGTCGCAGCTACGCCGCGATCGGCAAGGTGGTCGGGCTGTCCGAGGCCGCGGTCCGGCAGCGGGTGCAGCGGCTCACCGACTCCGGAGTCATGCAGGTCGTCGCGGTCACCGACCCGATGGAGCTCGGCTTCGCACGCCAGGCGATGGTCGGCATCCGGGCGACCGGCCCCATCGAGCCGGTCGCCGACGCGATCGCCGCGCTCGACGAGGTCGACTACGTCGTGGTCACCGCCGGCTCCTACGACCTGCTTGCCGAGGTGGTCGCCGAGAGCGACGAGCACCTGCTGGAGATCATCAGCGACCGGATCCGCTCCATCGACGGGGTGCTGTCGACCGAGACGTTCATGTACCTCCACCTCAGGAAGCAGACGTACTCGTGGGGAGTCCGCTGAGCACCCCCTCCTCGTACGCCGGTCTCTCCCTGTGGCACGAGACAACGCCGACCGACTGGACGCCGCGGCCACCGCTCGACGGTGATCTGGAGGCGGACGTCGCGATCGTCGGTGCCGGCTTCACCGGGCTCTGGACCGCGTACTACCTCTCGCTGGCAGACCCCGCGCTGCGGATCGTGGTGGTCGAGGCCGAGGTCGCCGGGTTCGGCGCCTCCGGGCGCAACGGCGGCTGGTGCTCGGCGTTGTTCCCGGCCTCGCACGCATCGCTGGCCCGGATGTCGTCACCCACCGACGCCGAGGCGCAGCACGAGGCGATGCGCGGGTCGGTCGACGAGGTCCTCCGGGTGGCGACGACCGAGGGGATCGACGCCCAGGCCGCCAAGGGCGGCACCATCGTGCTGGCCCGCGGCCGGGCGCAGTGGGCGAGGGCGCAGGCCGACTCCGAGGGGGCGGTGCTGTCCGCGGACGAGGCCGCGGAGCGGCTTCGTGCGACCCGGACCCTGGGCGCGACGTACACCCCCGACTGCGCGGCGATCCACCCCGGGCGGCTGGTCCGAGGGCTGGCCGAGGTCGTGACCCGCCGCGGCGTCGCCCTCCACGAGCGCACACCGGCGCTCTCGATCGAGCCGGGCGTCGTGCGCACCCCCCACGGGTCGGTGCGGGCGCCGTACGTCGTGCGCGCGACGGAGGGGTTCACGCCCAGGCTGCCCGGGCTGGCGCGGGCGGTCATCCCGGTCTACTCACTGATCATCGCCAGCGAGCCGCTACCCGCCTCGGTGTGGGACGAGATCGGGCTCGCGCAGCGCGAGACGTTCTCGGATCACCGGCACCTGATCATCTACGGGCAGCGGACCGCGGACGACCGGCTCGTCTTCGGTGGCCGCGGGGCGCCGTACCACCTGGGGTCGCAGATCTCCCCCGCCTTCGATCGCGACCCGCGGGTCTTCGCGGCGCTGCACGCCACGCTGCTCGACCTGTTCCCGGTGCTGCAGGGCACCCGGTTCACGCACGCGTGGGGCGGGCCGCTCGGGATCCCGCGTGACTGGTGCGCCTCGGTGGGGCTGGATCGCAGCACCGGGCTGGCCTGGGCCGGTGGCTACGTCGGCGACGGCGTCTCCACCACCAACCTGGCGGGCCGGACGCTCTGCGACCTGATCCTCGACCGGTCAACCGAGCTGACCGCGCTCCCCTGGGTCGGCCACCGGTCGCCGCAGTGGGAGCCCGAACCGCTGCGCTGGCTCGGCATCAACGCGGGGCTCCGCACGATGACACTCGCCGACGCCGAGGAGGCGATCACCGGGCGGCCGTCGGTGCTTGCGCGAGCCATGGCGCCGATGTTGGGTATGATGACGTGCAGAAGCGAGCCCTGGTCCGCCGCCCCGGTCCCCGCCTGGACCAGGGTCTGCTGACCCACCTCGAGCGAGTGCCCGTCGACACGGAGAAGGCACTGCACCAGTGGCTCGGCTACGCCGCGGCACTCCAGTCCGAGGGGTGGGAGCTCTACGAGGTGGAGCCCGTGGACCACTGCCCGGACGCGGTCTTCGTCGAGGACACCGCGGTCGTCTACAGCGACCTCGCGGTGATCACCCGTCCGGGCGCCGACCAGCGGAGGCCAGAGACGACGGGCACCGAGGAGTCTCTGCTCGGGCTGGGCTACCGGGTGGCGCACCTCGAGCAGCCCGGCACCCTCGACGGTGGCGACGTCCTCAAGCACGGTGGCACGGTCTGGGTCGGGCTCGGCGGCAGGACCAACCAGGCCGGCCTCAACCAGCTGCGCGCGCACATCGAGCCTCTGGGCGCCACCGTCGTCGGCGTCCCGGTCACCAAGGTGCTGCACCTGAAGTCCGCGGTCACCGCGCTCCCCGACGGCACCGTCATCGGCTACGACCCGCTCGTCGACGACCCGACGGCGTTCCCGTCGTACCTCTCCGTGCCGGAGGAGCCCGGGGCCCACGTCGTCCTGCTCGACGGCTCGACGGTGCTGATGTCCACGTCCGCCCCGCGCACCCAGGAGCTGTTCGAGTCCCGCGGGCTGCGCGTGGTCGCGGTAGACATCTCCGAGTACGAGAAGCTCGAGGGCTGCGTGACCTGCCTGTCCATCCGGTTGCGCGGCTAGGAGAGCTTCAGAGCAAGCCGTTCTCGGCCGTCTTGGCCGGCACCACCCGCGCGCTGAGCCAGGCGTCGAAGAACGCCGTCAGGTCCTGGCCGCTGATGGACGCAGCCAGTGCCTCGAAGTCGGCAACCGAGCCGTTGCCGTACGCACGCTGCGAGACCCAGGTCCGCAGCAGCGTCCAGAACGCGGCGTCGCCGATCCTGTGACGCAGCGCCTGCACGGCCATCGAACCCCGCGTGTAGACGGCGCCGTCGAAGAGCCGCTTGGGCCCGGGGTCGTCGATGGACAGCTTCCAGAAGCCCGCCTCCGATGAGAAGGAGTCGTAGCTGTCGACGAGCCAGGCCTGCGTCGACTGGCCGCCGACGACCTCGGTGGAGTAGTAGGTCTGCAGGTACTGGGCGAACCCCTCGTTGAGCCAGATGTCGGCCCAGCTGCTGACCGAGACCGAGTCGCCGAACCACTGGTGCGCGAGCTCGTGCGCCATCAGGCCCGGGGTCGGACCACCGAGCGCGGGGTACGTCGGCCGGGTCTGGTTCTCCAGTGCGAACGTCACCGGGAGGCCGGTCACGAGCCCGCCCATGGCGGAGAAGGGGTAGGGACCGAGCACGCTCGCGAACGCCGAGACGATCGTGCACGTCTGGCGGGCCAGGTCCTTGGCGTCCCCGCCGCGGGCGAAGCCGGGTTGGAGCTTGGAGACGGCGACGTAGTTGGGGATGCCGTGGCAGGACACCGACCGCTTCTCGAAGTCGCCGGCCGCGAAGAACGCGAGGTAGGGCGCCATCGGCTCGACCGCGCGCCAGTGCGAGGTGAGGCGGCCGTGCCGCTTCCGCTGAGCGACGAGGACGCCGTTGGCGACGACGTCCTTGTCGCGGGGCACCGTGATCCTGATGTCGAACGACGCCTTGTCGCGGGGGTGGTCGTTGGCCGGGAACCACCAGGCCGCCATGTGCGGCTCGTTCATGGTGACGATCTCGTCCCGGCTGGCCAGCCAGTTGCTCTCGCCGTGCGAACGCTCGGAGGCCGGCACGCCGGCGTACCTGACGAGGACGCGGAACTCGGCGTCGTTGGCGATCGGCGTGGCGGGCCTGATCCGGAGCTCGTGGCTGCCGGCGGACCGGAAGCGGGCGCGCTGACCGTTGACGGTCACCGACCGCACCGGCAGCAGGAAGTCGAGGTTGAAGCGGGACAGGTCCTGGGTGGCACGGACGTCCAGCCTGGTCCGCCCGGCGAGCCGCCCGGAGCCGAACGAGTACCTGTCGCGGACGTCGTAGTGCAGCACGTCGATGCCGCCGTTGCCGTCCTGTGGGAAGTACGGGTCGCCGATGCCGACCGCGCCCGGCGCCGGCGCGCGCTCTGCGGAGCCGGGGGCGGCGCCCAGCGGCGAACCGGCCAGCACCAGGCCGAGCAAGGGAGCCAGCACGGCCGGGACGAGCCGGCTGCGGACGATCACTCACGAAACCTACCTGCGGCCCCGTTAATCGGTTGCCGCCGCCCGCGCCCGCCCGTCACCATGGGCGCGACGCCCGGGAGCTGTCCGGCGTCAGGTGCCGGGCGCAGCCCGGTGCTCCACGAGAGGAGGCGCGACGTGACCATCACTGTCCTCGGCCTGCCCGCAGACCGTCCCTCTCTCACTTCATGGAGCACCTCCAGCGATGTCTCACCACGACTTCACGCAGCACCCGCAGCACCCGTCCGGCTCTGAACCCACCTGGCCCGACGACTTCATCACCGACGCCTACCGCTACGTCCCGCCACAGGACGACCTGAGCGACGTCGACGAACGGTTCGTCATCGACTTCCGTACCTACGGCGACCTCGACGACGACCAGCGATGGTCGACCTGGCTCAACGTCGAACCCCTCAGCCGGGGCCCCGAGCCGCGCCCGGACTGGGTGGTGACCTCGCAGGGCGCGATCGACACCGAGCTCGGCGTCCTCAAGACCGGCAAGGAAGCCGACGTCCACCTCGTCGAGCGTGCGGACCCCTTCGACCCAGACGGCGGGGTGGTCATGGCGGCCAAGCGGTACCGCTCGTCCGAGCACCGGACCTTCCACCGCGCCGCGTCCTACACCGAGGGCCGCTCGATGAAGCGCTCGCGTGACGAGCGCGCCCTCAAGCGGAAGAGCACCTTCGGCCGGCTGGTCGCCGCCGGCGAGTGGGCGGTGTCCGAGTGGGGCGCGCTGGTGCGGCTCTGGAACCTCGGGCTGCCGGTCCCCTACCCGGTCCAGATCGACGGCACGGAGATCATGATGGAGTGGATCACCGTCCTCGACGAGGAGGGTGCCGTGCAGACGGCGCCCCGGCTCGCCCAGACCCGGCCCTCGCCCGAGCTCCTGGCGTCGTACTTCCAGCAGCTCACGGACGCCCTCGCGACCATGGTGCAGAACGGCGTCGTGCACGGCGACCTCTCGGCCTACAACATCCTCGCCGCGGGTGACCGGCTGGTCATCATCGACCTGCCGCAGATCGTCGACCTGGTCGGCAACCTCAACGGCATGGACTTCCTCCAGCGCGACTGCGCCAACATCTGCGCGTGGTTCCAGGCCCGGGGTCTCGACGTCGACGAGCACGCGCTGTTCGGGGAGCTGATGGCGCACGCGTTCTGATCGCACCCTCCGAGGAACGAGGAGGGTGCGATCGATGGTGGTTGAGTGAGCGTCCGCGAGTGAGCTTGCGAACTCGCGAAGAGCGTCGAAACCTCCGCAGCCCGGGCTGGGACTAGCCTCGCAGCCGTGAGGCGCAGCCGCGGGCGGGTGGTCCGGGTCGAGTCGCTGGCCGACTTCGACCGCAGGGTCGCGGCCGGCGCCACGCGGCTCAGCGGCTGGCGGGTGGCCGGGGTGGACCTCGCGAGCGTGGCGAGCACCTGGCCGGCTGCGGGTCGCCGGAGCGACGTTCCTCGGCTGCACCTTCGGCTCGGGCGTCGAGGAGCGGATCGAGGGCGCGGGCGCGCTGGTGCTGCCGCGCGCTGACGATCGCGCCGGTGGACGTCTACCGGTCGAGCCTCTACACCGCCGAGGAGCTGTACGACGTCGCGCCGTACCAGAGCTCGCTGGACGCCCGGGCCTTCGCCTGGTCCCAGACCCGCGGCGGCGCCGACGACGCGCTGGCTCGCTCGCTGCACGACCACGCGATCGACGAGGCGCTCACGGGGTGGATCCAGCGCAAGCACCTGGTCGGCGTGATGGGCGGCCACGCGGCGCACCGCGGCGATGCGGAGTACGTCGACGCCGCCCGGCTCGGGCACGCCCTCGGCGCGCACTTCGTGGTCGCCACCGGCGGCGGGCCCGGCGCGATGGAGGCCGCCAACCTCGGGTGCTACCTGGCCGACTCCCACGTCTCGCGGGTCACGGACGCCGTCGCCGCCCTGGCCGAGGTGCCGGCGTTCCGGCCCTCGGTCGACGCGTGGCTGCGGCCGGCCCTCGAGGTCTGCTCCGTCGTCGCCGAGCCGCACGACTCGCTCGGCGATCCCGACCTGGCACTACGGCCACGAGCCGTCGAACGTCTTCGCCACCGGCATCGCCAAGTACTTCCGCAACCCCACCCGCGAGGCGATCCTCCTCGAGGTCTGCGACGCCGGCATCGTGTTCCTCCCCGGCGCCGGCGGCACCGTCCAGGAGGTGTTCCAGGACGCGTGCGAGAACTACTACGCCGACGAGTCCTCGGTCGCCGCGATGGTCCTGGTCGGCCGCACGTACTGGACCGAGACCCTGCCCGCCTGGCCCCTGCTCCGCGCCCTGGCTCGCGGCCGCCCGATGGAGGACCGCGTCCACCTCGTCGACGACGTCGACGAGGCCGCGGCGCTGCTGGCTCAGGCGGCGAGCTCGCGGTAGCCGGTCATCGTCGCGGCGACCTCGCGGTAGTGCTCGACGAGCGCCTCGTTGACCGCCTGCCACGAGCGGCCCTCGACCGAGCGTCGGGCGGCGATGCCCATCCGGCGGCGGAACTCCGGGTCGCGCGCGAGCCGGTCGACGTAGCGCACCGAGGTCGTCGCCGTCGCCGGGCTCGTAGAGGAAGCCGGCCACGGTGTCGTGCACGACGTCGATCGGGCCGCCGGATCGCGGGGCGACGACGGGCACGCCGGAGGCGAGCGCCTCCTGGGCGGACTGGCAGTAGGTCTCGTGCCGGCCGGTGTGCACGAACACGTCGAGCGACGCGTACGCGCGGCCGAGCTCGGCGCCGTGCAGGACCCCGAGGAAGCGAGCGTCGGGCAGCAGCCGCCGGAGCCGGCTCTCCTCGGGGCCCCCTCCGACGACCACCAGCGCGTAGCGGGGGTCGCCGGAGAGGTAGGTGAGCAGCTCGAGCTCCTTCTCCGGAGCGAGCCGGCCGACGTACCCCACGAGCAGCCGGCCGTCCGGCGCGAGCTGCCGGCGCAGCCCCTCGTCACGGAGCCCGGGGTGGAACGCGTCGAGGTCGACACCGCGCGGCCACAGCGCCAGCCGCGGGACCTCCAGCTCCTCGAGCTGCCGGACGCTGGCCGTGGACGGCGCCAGGGTCCGGTCGACGAGGGTGTGGATCTTGCGGGTCAGGTAGGCCATCGCGCGGACGCCGCCGGCGCCGAGCCCGGGCTTGGCGTACCGCTCGGCGAAGCCGATCAGGTCGGTCTGGTAGATCGCCACGCTCGGGATGCCGAGCTCCTCGGCCGCGCGCGCGGCCTGCAGCCCGAGCGTGGCCGGCGAGGCGATGTGGACCACGTCGGGGCGGAACCTCAGCATCTCCGCACGCAGCCGGGCCCGCGTCTCGAGGCCGATGCGGAAGTCCCGGTAGAACGGCAGCGAGGCCCCGCGGGTGGTGTGCACCGGGAACCCGGCGTACGACGCGGGGCCGGTCGGCGCCACCAGCTCGGCCTCGTGCCCCTCACGGCTCAGGTGCTCGAGCACCCGGCGGACCGAGTTGGTCACGCCGTTGACCTGCGGGAGGAACGACTCCGAGACGACCAGGACACGCAGGGGCACCATCAGTGCGTCCGTCATGTCTCGGACGCTAGGGAGGCCGCCGCAACGGACAGCCAGCACTCGCGCAACGGCGCGTGAACCCTGCGTGTCGGGCGTGACCGTCGTCACGGCGGGTCGTTGGGTTGAGCGTGAAGCTCACCCGCCGCGGCCTGTTCCGCTCCGGCGCCGTCGCGGGTGGAGCCGCGGCCGCTGCCGGCGCCGCCCCCGCCGCCACCGCCGACTCGATCTGGACGCCGGGCCCAGGCTGCCACCTCCGGACCTGCCGCAGGGACGACGCTCGCGCGCACGCTCACCCGCGGCGCCGCCGGCGCCGCCGGCGCCGGGGGCTACCGCCCGATCGTCGAGGCGCCCGGTGAGCCGCACCTGGTCCGCACCGACCTCGGCGGTACGCCGAGCCCTGACCGCGCCGGCCAGCGCAAGCCGCTGATCGCTTTCGCCCAGCTCAGCGACGTGCACGTCGTCGACGCCCAGTCGCCGATGCGCGTGGAGTGGACCGACCGGCTCGACGACGACAGCGCGGTGCCGGCGACCGGGCTGTTCGCCTCGGCGTACCGACCGCAGGAGATGCTCTCCGGCCAGATCGCCGACGCCATGGTCCGCCGGCTCAACGAGGTCACCGCCGGCCCGGTGACCGGCAAGCCGCTGGCGCTCGCGATCCAGACCGGCGACAACTCCGACAACTCCCAGCTCAACGAGGTGCGCTGGAACATCGACGTCCTCGACGGCGGCCAGGTGCGCGTCGACTCGGGCGACCTGACCCGGTGGGAGGGCGTGCACGACGGCGACCCGACGTACTACGACCCGCACTACTGGCACCCGCACGGCACACCGGCGGGCAGGAGTGATGACCTGCCGCGCAGCCAGCGGGGCTTCCCGGTCGTGCCCGGGCTGCTCGACGCGGCCCGGCGGCCGTTCCAGGCCCAGGGGCTGTCGATCCCGTGGTACTCCGCCTTCGGCAACCACGACGGCCTCTCGCAGGGCAACTTCCCTGCCTCGACCCTCCAGCTCAACCTGGTGGCGACCGGGCCGCTCAAGCTGATGTCGACCCCGGCCGGCCTCTCCCCCGCCGCGGTCGTCAACGCGCTCCAGAGCGGGTCGTACGCCGCACTGCTCGCCTCCCTCGCGCTCTCGCCGGCGGTGCGCCTGGTCTCCGCAGACGCGCGGCGCCGGCTGCTGACCCGCAAGCAGATCGTCGAGGAGCACTTCCACACCGCCGGGCTCCCGGCCGGTCACGGCTTCACCGCCGAGAACCGCTCGAAGGGGACGGCGTACTACACCTTCGACAGGGGGCTGTGCCGCTTCGTCGTGCTCGACACCGTCAACCCCAACGGCTACGCCGACGGCTCGATCGACCAGACCCAGTTCACCTGGCTCAAGTCGGTGCTCGCGGCGTCGACGGACCGGCTGGTGATGGTCTTCAGCCACCACACCTCCGACACCATGACCAACGGGCTCAACGGTCCGGGCCTCGACACCGACACCCGGATCCTCGGCGACGTGGTCCTGGCCGAGCTGCTGTCCCACCACCAGGTGATCGCCTGGATCAACGGCCACACCCACAAGAACCAGGTCTGGGCGCGGCCTCGTGCGGGCGGCGGTGGCCTGTGGGAGATCAACACCGCCTCCCACATCGACTGGCCGTCCCAGTCGCGGATCATCGAGGTCGCCGACAACCGCGACGGCACGCTGTCGCTGTTCACCACGATCGTCGACCACGCCGGCCCCGCGTCGTACGCCGGCAACACTTCCGACTCGACCCACCTGGCCGGCCTGGCCCGCGAGCTCGCCGCCAACGACTGGCACAACCGCGGCGACGGCTACCGCGGCGCCGCCAACGCCCGC
This sequence comes from uncultured Actinomycetota bacterium, assembly GCA_963798045.1. Taxonomy (GTDB): domain Bacteria; phylum Actinomycetota; class Actinomycetes; order Propionibacteriales; family Nocardioidaceae; genus Nocardioides. The sequence goes on along the minus strand of CAWCSB010000019.1, from coordinate 77,233 downwards.
AACGTCGAGCTGGTGCTGCCGGCGCCGGCGTTCCTCACTGCGTAGAAGCAACAAGAGCCGGGTCGTCCGTGGCGCGTGGGCGAGCCGTCCGGTGACCGGTGGCGCCTCACCATCGGCCTCGGCCGTCCCACCAGGGTCCCGCCGCGGTACACGGCGGTGCTCTCCATCAGAGCCGTCATCCTCAGCCCATCGGTCGCGGCACAGTAGCAACCGCCCTGGTCGAGGCGGCTCAGACCTCCGTCGCGGCCAGCTGGCCGCAGGCGCCGTCGATCTCGCGGCCGCGGGTGTCGCGGACGGTGGTCGGGATGCCGCGTGCCTCGAGCCGGCGCACGAACTCGCGCTCGTCGGCGGGGTCCGAGGCGGTCCACTTCGAGCCCGGCGTCGGGTTGAGCGGGATCAGGTTGACGTGCACCCAGCCCCAGGTGCCGTGCTCGTGGAGGACGTCGGCAAGGAGGTCGGCGCGCCAGGCCTGGTCGTTGATGCCGCGCATCATGGCGTACTCGATCGAGACCCGGCGGCGGGTCTTGTCGGCGTACTCCCGGGCGGCCGCGACGGTCTCGGCGACCGAGGAGCGGGTGTTGATCGGGACGAGCTCGTTGCGCAGCTCGTCGTCGGGCGCGTGCAGGCTCAGCGCGAGCGTGACCGGGATGCCCTCGTCGGCGAGCTGCCTCATCCGCGGGACCAGCCCGACCGTGGAGACCGTCACGCCGCGGGCGGACATGCCGAGCCCGTCGGGTGCCGGGTCGGTCAGGCGGCGGACGGCGCCGATCATGGCCTTGTAGTTGGCCATCGGCTCGCCCATGCCCATGAACACGACGTTGGAGACCCGGCCCGGCCCGCCGGGCACCTCGCCACGGTCGAGCGACCGGGCGCCGGCGAGCACCTGCTCGACGATCTCGGCGGTGGACATGTTGCGCTGCAGCCCGCCCTGGCCGGTGGCGCAGAACGGGCAGGCCATGCCGCACCCGGCCTGGCTGGAGACGCACATGGTCACCCGGTCGGGGTAGCGCATTAGCACCGACTCGACCAGCGCGCCGTCGAACAGCTTCCAGAGCGTCTTGCGGGTGGTGCCGCGGTCGGCCTCGAGCGTGCGCAGCGGCGTCATCAGCTCGGGCAGGAACGTCGACACCAGCTCGTCGCGCTGTCCGGCCGGCAGGTCGGTCATCTGCTCGGGGTCGTCGACCAGCCGCTGGAAGTAGTGCGCGGAGAGCTGGCGGGCGCGGAACGCCGGGAGACCGGCCTCCTTCGCCAGCGCGAGGCGCTCGTCCATCGCGAGGTCGGCCAGGTGGCGCGGCGGCTTCCCGCGGCCCTTGGGCGCCTCGAAGACGAGCGGGAGTTGCTTGGGCGCAGCGTCGTCGGGCATCAGTTCTGGTGCTCGACCAGATACCACAGCACGAGCGCGCCGACGCCGACCACGACGACCGCGGTGAGGAGCATCCCGATCCAGAAGTAGGTGCCGAACCGGCGGGTGCGGTGGTTGGCCACCAACCCCACCGGGACCACGAGCGTGAGCAGCACGAACGGGAACAGGTCCTCGACCCGGTCGTTGTCGAACATCAGGCTGAGGATGCCGACGTAGATCGCCGGGACCAGCGCCACGAACATCAGTCCGGTGAAGAAGCCCGACAGTGCGGCGAACGTCGGGTGGTCGCGGTGCCACCAGCTGGGCTGCCGCTCCCCCGAGGACTCGGGCTCGACCTCGGGCTCGACCTCGGTCGAGCCGTCCTCGGTGTCCGCGTCCCGGACCGCGGGGTTCTCGGTGGTCATCCCCTCAAGTCTCCCAGATTCGGCCACAGGAAACACGGAGACGCGGCTCGTGGGACCACTCAGAGGTCGAGCGTGATGACATCCGGCATCGCCAGCGCCCGCCAACGCTCCAGGTCCGGCTCGGTGCGGGTGAGCACTGCCGCCAGCACGGTCCACGCCGTGCCGTGACCGACGAGGACCACGTCGATGTCCCCACACGCGGCGAGGATCCCGTCGACCGTGCGGACGACGCGGTCGCGGCACGCCGCGATCGGCTCCCAGCCGGGCACTGCCACCGCCTCCGGCACCGCGAGCGCCCGACGTACGGCGTCCTCGAAGTCCTCGATCCACTCGGCGCTGTCCCGCACCTGCTCGCGCAGTCCCTCGACCACACCGACGTCCCCGTCGGTGAGCAGCTCGGCGGTGGCGAGCGCCTTGGGCTCGGGCGAGCTGAACCACGCGGCGTGCTGGGGCAGCCGGCCCGACGTGCGGAGCGCCCAGATCTCGTCGTACCCCGCGGGGTCGAGCTCCCACTCGTGCGCGGGCCGCGACCGGTCGACCAGTGGCCGGCCATGGCGGACCAGGAAGAGCATCAGGTGAAGACGGCGTAGTGCAGCAGCAGCCAGATCGGGGCGATCGTGGCGAGCAGGGAGTCGAGGCGGTCCATCAGTCCGCCGTGGCCGGGGATGACCTGGCTCATGTCCTTGATGCCGAGGTCTCGCTTGATGACCGACTCGCACAGGTCACCGAGGGTGGCCATGACCACCGCGATGGCGCCCAGGGCGACACCGACCCACCAGTCGCCGTCGAGCAGGAACACGACCAACACGATCCCGGCAGCGACCGTGAACACGATCGAGCCGCCGAAGCCCTCCCACGACTTCTTCGGGGAGATGACCGGCGCCATCGGGTGCTTGCCGAAGAGCACGCCGGCGACATAGCCGCCGGTGTCAGAGGCGATGGTGACCAGGATGAAGGTGATGATCCCGGCCACGCCGTCGTCGTCGATCCCCGCGCCGGTGCGGCCACCCTCGGCCAGCAGAAGGGCGACGAACGAGCCGAGGAACGGCACGTAGATGAGGGCGAAGACCGAGGCGGTGGCGTTCTGGACGTAGCCGTCGATGCCGCGGCGCAGCAGCCACAGCATGGTGACGAGCGCGGTCACCGCCGTGGCCGTGACCAGCGCGGGCGCTCCCCAGACGTAGGCGACCACGACCATGACCACGCCGCCGAGCATCAGCGGCTGCTCGGGCAGGTCGATGTCCTTGGCCAGGAAGCCCTTCCGGAGCTCCCAGATCGCCACGGCGACGGCCGCGGCGACGATGAACATGAACGCCGTCTTCCAGAAGAACAGCGACAGTGCGATGGCGCCCAGCAGCACGACGGCGGAGCCGATCGCAGCCTTCAGGTCCCGACCGGCCCGGCCGTGGTCCTTGGCCGGTGCCGGCGGGGTCTCTGTCATCTCTAGGTCATACCTCGATGAGCTCGGCTTCCTTGTTCTTGAGCATCTCGTCGATCGCGTCGGTGTGCTTCTTGGTGATGCCGTCGAGCCGCTTCTCGGCGCCGGCTTCGTCGTCCTTGCCGACCTCGCCGTCCTTCTCGAGCTTCTCCAGGGCCTGCTTGGCGGTACGACGGACGTTGCGCACCGCGACCTTGCCGTCCTCGGCCTTGGTGCGGGCGACCTTGATGTACTCCTTGCGGCGGTCCTCGGTGAGCTCCGGAAACACGCAGCGCAGCAGCTTCCCGTCGTTCGAGGGGTTCACGCCCAGGTCGGAGTCGCGGATCGCCCTCTCGATGTTGGCCATCGCGCCCATGTCGTAGGGCTGGATCAGGATGATCCGGGCCTCGGGAGCGGTGAACGACGCGAGCTGCTGGAGCGGCGTCGGGGTGCCGTAGTAGTCGACGAGGATCTTGTTGAACATGCTCGGCTGGGCCCGACCGGCCCGAATCGCGGCGAACTCCTCGCGCGCGGCCTCGACCGACTTGTCCATCTTGTTGTCGGCCTCGTTGAGGATGTCGTCGATCACCGCTGAACCCCTGTCCTGCCTGGTCTCGAGTGCCCGTCAGCTGGCGCTGACGAGCGTGCCAATGCTCTCACCCTGCACCACTCGCAGGATGTTTCCCTCGGTCTCCATGCCGAAGACGATCATCGGCAGCTTGTTCTCACTGCACAGCGTGAACGCCGTCTGGTCCATGATCCGCAAACCGCGGGAGATCGCCTCGTCGTAGGTCAGCTCGTCGAACTTCGTGGCGGTCGGGTCCTTGTGCGGATCGGCGGTGTAGACGCCGTCGACGCCGCTCTTGGCCACGAGCACGACGTTGCACTTGGTCTCCAGCGCACGCTGGACGGCGACCGTGTCGGTCGAGAAGAACGGCAGCCCCATGCCGGCACCGAAGATGACGACCCGGCCCTTCTCCATGTGCCGGATGGCACGGCGAGGGACGTAGGGCTCGGCGACCTGGCCCATGGTGATCGCGGTCTGCACCCGCGTCTCGATGCTCATCTTCTCGAGGAAGTCCTGGAGCGCCAGGCAGTTCATGACGATCCCGAGCATGCCCATGTAGTCCGCGCGGACCCGGTCCATGCCGCGCTGCTGGAGCTCGGAGCCGCGGAAGAAGTTGCCGCCGCCCGTGACGACGGCGATCTGGGCGCCGGACTTGGTGACCGCCGCGATCTCGCGGGCGATCTCCTGGACGACATCGGGATCGATGCCGACCTTGCCTCCCCCGAACACCTCGCCGGAAAGCTTCAGCAGGACTCGCTGGTAGCCGGGCACGCGGGCTCCTTCCTGCTCGAGGTGGTCGGGGTGAGGGTATCGGTCAGCTTCCGACCTCGATGCGGGCGAACCGCGTCACGGCCGTGCCGGCCTCGTCGAGGACCGCCTTGACGGACTTCTTGTTCTCGGTGACCGACGGCTGCTCCAGCAGGACGACGTCCTTGAAGAAGCCGTTGAGCCGGCCCTCGGTGATCTTGGCGATCGCCTGCTCGGGCTTGCCCTCCTCGCGGGAGGTCTGCTCGGCGATCTCGCGCTCCTTCTCGACGATCTCGGCCGGCACCTCCTCACGCGTGAGGTACTGCGGGCGCATCGCGGCGATCTGCATGGCCGCGGTGCGCGCCGCGTCGGCGTCGCCGGTGTATTCGACGAGCACACCCACGGCCGGGGGCAGGTCAGCCGCGCGCTTGTGCATGTAAGCCACGACGTCGCCGCCGAAGCGCACGAAGCGGCCGAGCTCGATCTTCTCGCCGATGGAGATGGCCAGGCTCTCGACCACGTCACCGATCGTCTGCCCGTCGAGTGGGACCGCCTTGAGCGCCTCGAGGTCGTCGGCCTGGGCCTCGGAGGCCGCGTCGGCGATCTTCTGGGCGGTGGCGATGAAGTCGTCGTTCTTCGCCACGAAGTCGGTCTCGCTGTTGAGCTCGACGAGGACACCGGGGGCGTGGGCCACCAGGCCGGCGGTCGCCTCGCGCTCGGCGCCGCGCTTGGCCGCCTTGGCGGCGCCCTTCACGCGGAGCAGCTCGATCGCCTTGTCGAGGTCGCCGTCGGACTCGTCGAGCGCCTTCTTGCAGTCCATCATCCCGGCGCCGGTGAGCTCGCGGAGCTTCTTGACGTCGGCCGCGGAGAAGTTAGCCATGTCGGGGTGCTTCTTCTTCCTGTTGTTCAGTGGGTGACGGTAGGGGCTTGAGCCTCAGGCCTTGGCCTCGTCGGCAGCCTCGTCGCCAGCCTCGTCGGCAGCCTCGTCGGCAGCCTTGTCAGAGGTCTCGTCAGCGGTCTCGGTCGCGGCGGCCTCGGCGGGCTCCTCGGCCGCGGGCTCCTCGGCAGCTGCGGGCTCCTCAACTGCTGCGGGCTCCTCGACAGCCGCGGGCTCCTCGGCTGCAGGCTCTGCGGCCACGGGCTCCTCGACAGCTGCGGGCTCCTCGGCTGCAGGCTCTGCGGCCACGGGCTCCTCGACAGCTGCGGGCTCCTCGGCCACGGGGTCGGCCGCCGCCACAGCCTCGGCAGCCTCGGTGGCAGCGCCGGTCGCCTCGGAGGCGGCCTCGGCCTGGCGGGCGCGCCGGTGGCGGCCTCGGCGGCCTGCTCGGCGTCGCCGCCCAGGAGCTCGCGCTCCCACTCGGCCAGCGGCTCCTCGGCGCCCACGGCCTCGGCACCGTCGGTGCCGGCCTTGACACCGGAGCGGGCGATCAGGCCCTCGGCCACGGCGTCGGCGACGACCCGGGTCAGCAGACCGACGGCGCGGATCGCGTCGTCGTTGCCGGGGATCGGGAAGTCGACCAGGTCGGGGTCGCAGTTCGAGTCGAGGATGCCGATGATCGGGATGTGCAGCTTGCGAGCCTCCTCGACGGCGAGGTGCTCCTTGTTGGTGTCGACGATCCACACGGCGGACGGCGTACGGCCCATCTCGCGGATGCCGCCGAGCGACTTGTTGAGCTTGTCGCGCTCGCGGCGCATCTGCAGCAGCTCCTTCTTGGTGCGGCTGCTGCCGGCCACGTCGTCGAAGTCGATCTCGTCGAGCTCCTTGAGGCGGTTGATCCGCTGGTGCACCGTCTGGAAGTTGGTGAGCATGCCGCCGAGCCAGCGCTGGTTGACGTAGGGCATCCCGACGCGGGTCGCCTGCTCGGCGATCGCCTCCTGGGCCTGCTTCTTGGTGCCCACGAACATGATCGTGCCGCCCTTGGCGACGGTCTCCTTGATGAAGGCGTAGGACCGGTCGATGTAGGCCAGCGACTGCTGCAGGTCGATGATGTAGATGCCGTTGCGCTCGGTCATGATGAAGCGCTTCATCTTCGGGTTCCAGCGACGGGTCTGGTGACCGAAGTGGACGCCGCTCTCGAGGAGCTGGCGCATGGTGACGACTGCCATCTGAACTTCTCTTCCTTGTGGTGGACCAGCGGCAACGTCTGTCCGCCCTTGAAGCAGGGCAGGCCGGTGTCGGGTCCGATCGTGGTTTTCAGTTGGTCACGGTCCGGCCCCCTGGAAATCAGGGTGCCCGGCCGTCCTGACGCCTGCGCGCGACCCGACCCGACTTTCGTCGAGACCGAGGGTCGTCGCCCGCGGGTGGTCGGGCCCCACAAGAGCGCCCGTCGCGGTCTGCCTGCGTGCGAAGTCAGCCCCGGAGGGCTGCCCGTCAAGAGTAGTCGACCGCGGTGGCAGCCGCGAATCGTCCACAGGTCCCCAGCAGGCACGGTGCGTCCACAGGTGGGCGAGCGCCGCCCGCGGCGCGCGACCCTGACAGCGAGGCTGCTGGCATGGCTTCCCTGACCGCACTCCTGCTCGCGGCCTCGCTCGCGCTGCCCGGGGCCGCCGCCGACCCGGTGGGCGTCTGGCCTCTGCAGCCCGAGCCCGAGGTGGTCCGGCGCTTCGACCCGCCCGATTCCCCCTATGGCGCGGGTCACCGCGGCGTCGACCTGCTCGGTTCGGTGGGCCAGCCGGTCCTGGCCGCGCTGCCCGGCACGGTCACCTACGCCGGCGGGCTGGCCGGGCGCGGAGTGGTTGTCGTCGACCACGGCGCCACCCGCACGACCTACGAACCCGTCGCCCCGACGATCTCCGTCGGCACGCCCGTCACGGCCGGCGCACAGGTCGGCACGCTCCAGCTGGCCGGCTCGCACTGCTTCCCGCGATCCTGCCTGCACTGGGGCTGGATCGAGGGCGAGACCTACCTCGACCCGCTCCGCCTGGTCGGCGCCGGACCGGTGCGGCTGCTCCCGCTCTGGCGCGACGAGCCGGTGGCTCGCACGCCGCCCGCCTGCTACTCGATCAACCGGACCGGGTCGCCGGCGATGTTGGCGGTCCAGGTGGTGAAGTCGGTGACGGTGCTCGGGAAGGTGATCTGCACCGAGAACCAACAGCCGCCCAATGTGGCCGGATCGCAGTTGTAGTCGGTCGGGATCGGGATGACGATGTGCTCAAGCTGGCCGTCGTGCGTGCTGTTCTTCACGAGCACGGAGCAGTTCGCCGCCGCGGTGTACGCTGCTGCGTTCTTGGCGTGCTTGCAGTCTGGCGGGGTGCCCCCGGTGCCCGACTTGACCGTGCCGGTCGAGTCAACGGGAGGCATGATCTTCACAGTCGCGCCTGTCGTGCCGGCACCGTCGGCCGGGTCGTAGAAGTCGAAGGCGATGTACTGGCCCCGGGTGCCGGGCAGCGCCCGGATCAGGTTGAACGTCGCGGTCGAGCCGTCCTTGTTCTGCAGGATCGGCATGCTCTCGTTGCCGGCGACGGCGATGTAGGGCTTCTTGGTGGTGTCGCTAGGCACCGCACGGAGCGCGAACGAGTTCAGCCCGACGCCGGCGAGCGTGTTGCCCGTCGCGGCGGTGACGTTCGAGTTGCCCGTGTAGATCAGCGACGGCGACGTGACGCCGCTGGGGTTCGTGTTCGGGACGGCCGTGCCGCCCGTGACGGTGACGTTGGTCCGCACCTGGAGGTAGTAGTCACCGGGCGTGTCGGGCGTGAAGGTGCACAGGTCGACCCACTGGTGGAAGACCTGGGCCATGTGCAGGTTGTAGCTGGTGTTCTTGACCGTGCGAGCGGTGTCGGTCCACTGCCGGAGCTGGGTGATCGTCGGCGGCGCGTTGGCCCCGACGAACTGCTTGGTGCAGCCGCTGATCGGCGCCGCCGCCTTCGGGTTGAACGTGTCGTTGGCGTGCCGCAGCGCGAAGCTGGTCACCGGCGGGTCCACCGTCGTCGAACCGGGGATGTAGTCGCCCGAGCAGTAGGTGCGACCTGCCGTGGAGCTCGAGTAGCGGTCGGTCCCGTCGGTGGAGGTGTAGTCGCTCATGTGGGTCAGCAGGCTGCCGGCCGCGTAGAGCGACGAACAGTCGATCGCCGTCTTCATGTAGGCCGGGTCATAGATCTGGACGTTGATCGCGGTGCCCACCGCCTGCGGCTCGACATGCACGGCCCAGAAGTAGCCCTCGGGCCGGTACTCGGTGTTCTTGCCGCCCGCGCAGAGGTACGTGGTGCCGGCGGTCGAGGTTCCCGAGCAGGTGTCATTCATGAACCGGTCGCCCTGCACCTTGTCGGTCTTGGGGCCTTCGATGGCCGCCCAGAACGCCGGCGCGGTGCTGCAGTTCGGGAACGGCGTGGTCGGGAGGGCCGACCCCGCCGGCTGCGCTGCGGGAACGGGCTGGCTCGGCGGCTCGTTGCCGAAGGTGTTGCACGGGCTGCCCATCGGAGCGGGTGCGGTGTAGTCCGCCACGGCGATGCGGGTTATCCACGCCTTGCGGACGCCCAGCACGGCGCCGAAGGTGTTGTCGATCCGGCTCTCGATGGTGACCTTGAGCTCGCTGGGCTTGCTGCCGGCGACCGCGGTCACCTTGACGTCGGCGGTCGCGTCGTCGTACCCGTTCTTCTTGGCCGACGCGATGGCCTTCGCGCGGGCGCTGGGGAGGTCGTTGGGCATGTAGGTCACACCGGCCAGGGCAGCCGCGTCGGCCGCCTTCTGGACCTGCTCGACCTCGACGTACCAGCGGGCGGTGTCGACGCCAATGGCGCCCATCCCGAGAAAGAGGACCGAGGCCAGCAGCGCGACGAGGACCGCCGCGTAGCCTGCTTCGTCCCGGCGGCGACGCCAGTCCCGGCTGGTCACAACCGCCCCGGCGCATTGGCCGCACAGGTCAGGGTGGGCAGCGGCTCGAACTGGAAGACCGCGTGGTCCTCGATCATCACGTTGTCGGTGAACAAGCCGGTGAGGAAGCTGTGCTTGGCCTTCATGTAGACGCCGACACTGTCCGGACTGTTGTTCGCGCAGGCGTTGATCGACTTGGAGGCCCACGACCCGCTGAAGTAGCGGAACTCGTCCTTGGTCTTAAGCCACTTGAACTTCACGCAGTTCGCCCCGCACGTCATCGCGGTCGAGGTGTTGGTCTCACATCCCGTCGTGAGGGTGCACGGGTAGCCCTTGATGTTCGCCTTGTAGATCCAGAGCTCCTGGATCGAGTCCTTGGGCAGGGCGCTGCCCGCGCGCTGGATGGCGTTTGCCGCCAGCTGCGCGAGCTTGGGCGCGTTTGCCGGGGTGCAGGGTGAGGTGCAGGACCCGTCGTCAGCCGCCAGGCCGCCCGGACCGGCGCCGGCGTTGGCCGAGGCGATGCGTCCGCCGTTGCGGACAGCGGAGGTGAGCGCCACGTCGTCCTTCATCAGCAGCGCCATCTCGATGATGCCCAGAAGCAGGGCCATGAGAAGCGGCGTCACGAGGGCAGCCTCAACGACCACAGCACCGCGCTCAGAGCGCGGACCGAACCGTCGCCGCGTAGCCATGCGACCCACCTTCCGCCGAGGACTTCCAGTCAGCAGGCTATGGATGGCAACGGTTCCGCGCGGGATAACGCGGGGACCTCATCCGTTCGGTTAGTCCACTTGGGCTACACAACCCACGGGTAGGTAGGCCTTCTCCACAGGTTGCAGCCCGGCGCTGCGGTCTCGTCGGCTGAAGCGGTGATCCTCCTGCGCAGGAGGTCACCACATGACGACGACCGCGGCCAGCCGACAGGCGCTGGGTGCCTACGGCGAGACTCTTGCCGCCCGACTGCTCACGACCGAGCGCGGGATGCAGCTGCTCGACCGCAACTGGCGATGCGCCGAGGGCGAGCTCGACCTGGTGCTGCGCGACGGCGACGTGCTGGTCGCCTGCGAGGTCAAGACCCGGCGAGGCGACTCGTGCGGGTCGCCGCACGAGGCGGTCGACCCGGTCCGGCTGGAGCGGCTGCACCGGCTGGTCTGGCGGTGGGCCGAGGAGCACGACGTCCGGCCCGAGGAGGTGCGCGTCGACCTGGTCGCCGTGCTCCGGCCCCGACGCGGCGCCTCGATCGTCGACCACGTCGAGGGGCTGGCCTGATGCCGTTCGCGACGACCCGCACGGTCGCGCTCACCGGCGCTGTCGGCCATCTCGTCGACGTCCAGGCCGACGTCTCGTCGGGCCAGGTGGCCACGGTCCTCGTCGGGCGCCCCGACAGCGCGCTCAACGAGGCCCGCGACCGCTGCCGGATGGCGATCCTCAACAGCCAGTACGACTGGCCGGCGACCCGGCGCACCACGATCCTGCTGTCGCCGGCCGACCTGCCCAAGCGCGGCACGCACTACGACCTGGCCATCGCGGTCGCGGTCCTGGGCGCCACCGGCGTCGTGCCGTCCAGTTCGTTGTCGGGGGTCCTGTTCATCGGCGAGCTCACCCTCGCCGGCGGACTCCGGTCGGTCCCCGGAGTGCTCCCGATGGTGATGGCCGCGGCCGACCGAGGCATCCGCCACGTCGTGGTCCCCGAGCCGCAGGTCCGAGAGGCGTCGATGGTGCCGGGCGTGGACGTGCTCGGCATGCGGTCGCTGGCCCAGGTGGTCGCCGAGCTGCGCGACGAGCCCGTGCCCGAGGCACCGCCGGTCGCGGAGATGTCCGGACGCCGGCTGCTGTCGTGGCGCGGCGAGCAGCGGATGGAGGAGGTCGACCTCGCCGACCTGGTCGGCATGGAGGACACCCGCTACGCCGTCGAGGCCGCCGCGGCGGGCGGTCACCACCTGCTGCTCTCCGGGCCCAAGGGCTCGGGCAAGACCAGCATCGCCGAGCGGATCCCCGGCATCCTCCCCGACCTCACCCGCGAGGAGTCGCTGGAGCTCACCGCGGTGCATTCCCTGGCCGGCGCGCTCGATCCCGCCGACGGGATGCTGGTCCGGCCGCCGTTCGCCGCCCCGCACCACGACGCCAGCACCGCCAGCCTGGTCGGCGGAGGTTCGGGAGGGGTGAGACCGGGTGAGATCAGCCGCGCGCACTGCGGGGTGCTGCTGCTGGACGAGTTCCCGCTCTTCCGGGCCGACGTGATCAACGCGCTGCGGCAGCCGCTGGAGAGCGGCGACATCAGCGTCGCCCGGGCCGAGGAGTCCGTGGTGCTGCCGGCCCGCTCCATCGTGGTCCTCGCGGCCAACCCGTGCCCGTGCGGCAACTTCCATCCCGACGCCCGCACCAGCCGCTGCACGTGCAGCGAGGTCCAGCGTCGTGACTACCGCCGCAAGGTCACCGGCCCCGATCACCGACAGGATCGACATCACCCGCCACCTCAGCGTCGTCACGCCCACGTCGGCCCGCGACCCGATGGCGGTGCGCGAGTCGAGCGCGCAGGTGCGGGCCCGGGTCGAGGGCGCGAGAGCCCGGCAGGCCGACCGCTACGCGGGAGAGTCGTGGCGACTCAACGGGCATGCTCCCGGGACCGGCGCTGGCGCGGCAGTGGCCGATGACCCCCGAGGCGACCCGGCTGGTCGACGACCGGCTCTGGTCGGGCAAGCTGACCCGGCGCGGCGTGACCCGGGTGCACCGGCTCGCCTGGACCGTGGCCGACCTGGCCGAGGTCGACCGGCCGGACGAGGCGGAGGCCGAGGTCGCACTGCGGCTGCGCGTCGGCGATCCGCTGCTGGCCGCCACCCTGAGGCGGGCCGGATGACCGACGACCGGCTCGCCCGGCTGGCGCTCAGCCAGCTCGGCGAGCCCGGTGACCTGCGGATGGCCGGCCTGGTGGCCGAGCTCGGCGCCGTGCGGCTCTACGAAGCGCTGCTGGCCGATCGCAACCCCAAGGGCGTGCTGACCGACGTCGCCGCCAGGCTCGAGGTCATCAACCCGGACCGAGACCTCGAGCGCGCAGGGCGGCGCGGCATCCGCTGGATCGTGCCCGGCGACCTCGAGTGGCCGCCCGCCCTCGACGACCTCGCAGCCGGGGAGCCCCTCCAGGAGATGGGCGGGGTCCCGCTGGGCCTGTGGGTGCGCGGCCCGCTGCGGCTGCACGAGCTCGCCGACCCGGTGGCGGTCGTCGGCTGCCGTTCGGCGACGACCTATGGCACGGACCAGGCGGCCGAGCTCGCGGCCGGACTCGCCCGGGCCGGCTCGGCGGTCGTCTCCGGCGCGGCGTTCGGGATCGACCAGGCGGCGCACCGGGGAGCGCTGGCCGGCGACGGCCCGACCGTCGCCGTGCTCGCCTGCGGTGTCGACCGTGCCTACCCGGCGGCCCATCAGCAGCTCCTCGACCACCTGGCCGAGCATGGCGCCATCGTCTCGGAGCTCGCACCGGGTTGCGCACCCATGCGGACCCGCTTCCTGGCCCGCAACCGGGTCATCGCCGCGCTCGGCAGGGGCACGGTCGTCGTCGAGGCGGCCACCCGCAGCGGCGCGCTCAACACGGCCAGCTGGGCGGCACGGATCCACCGGCCGGTCATGGGCCTCCCGGGGCCGGTGACGAGCGCCACCTCCCAGGGGGTGCACGCCCTGATCCGGAGCGGCGCGGCGACCCTGGTGACCGGGCCGGCCGACGTCCTCGAGCTCGTCGGCGCCATGGGCTGGCACCTGGCGACGAGCCCAGGGGCCCAATTCGTCGACGCGACCGGCTCACGCGTCGCCAGCAACAGGTGCTCGACGCCGTCCCCCTGGCCAGCGCGGCGCCGTCCGACTCGATCGCCCGCACCGCCGGACTCGGCCTGGTCGAGGTCCGATCCGCCCTCAACTCGCTCCTGCGCCGCGAGCTCGTCCTCCAGACCCCCAAGGGCTGGCGCCTCGCCGACGGCGCGGATCAGGGATGAGACGTCATGTTGTTCCTACTCTGGAGGTGTGACCGCGCCCCGCGCGGCCGAGACGGCCCCCGCGGCCGAGACGGCCCCAGACGAGCTCCCCGAGGCATTCGCGGGCGTGCTCGGCGTCTACGAGCGCCACCTGGTCTCCGAGCGAGACCTCACCGCGCACACGGTGCGGGCCTACCTCGGCGACGTGGCCGGCCTGCTCGACCACGCCAGCCGGCTCGGGCTCACCGACGTGGCCGACCTCGACCTACGCTCGCTGCGCAGCTGGCTGGCCAAGCAGCAGACGCTCGGTCTGTCGCGCACGACGCTGGCCCGAAGGGCGACGGCCGCCCGGGTGTTCACGGCCTGGCTGCACCGGACCGGGCTCGCGCAGCGAGACGCCGGCGCCACCCTGGGTGCGCCACGGGCGCACAGGACGCTGCCTTCGGTGCTGCGTGCCGACGAGGCTCGCGACCTGATCCGGTCGGCGGCCGAGCTCGCCGACGACGGCAGCCCGGTCGGACTGCGCGACGTGGCGATGCTCGAGCTGCTGTATGCCACCGGGATCCGGGTCGGTGAGCTGGTCGGTCTCGACATCGACGACCTCGACCGCGACCGCAACGTGGTCCGGGTGCTCGGCAAGGGCCGCAAGGAGCGCACGGTTCCCTTCGGCCATCCGGCCGCGAAAGCGCTCGACCGCTGGCTGGCGCACGGCCGACCCGCGCTGAGGGCCGAAGCGGCGGGCACAGCGTTGTTCCTCGGCGCTCGTGGGCGGCGGATCGACCAGCGGGCGGTGCGCACCCTCGTGCACCGCCGGATCGTCGACGTGCCGGGCGCGCCCGACATCGGGCCGCACGGGCTGCGACACACCGCAGCCACCCACCTGCTCGAGGGCGGCGCAGACCTGCGCTCGGTCCAGGAGCTGCTCGGGCACGCCTCATTGGCAACGACGCAGCTCTACACCCACGTCACGACCGACCGGTTGCGCGCGGCGTACCGCCAGGCACATCCACGCGCCTGACGTCTCGGCCTCGGGTCAGCCCGCGAGCTGCGGGTCGCGGCAGCTGGGCCGAGCGAGTGCGAACACGTCCGCGCCCCCGAGGGTGATCCCGAGCTGGTTGGCCAGCAGCGGCGCGAGGTTCGAGTTCAGCTGGGCCACCAGGCCGCTGTTGACGCTCGCCGTGGCCGTGGAGATCACCGTGCTGAGCGCAGCGGTGAGTCCGGGGATGGTGGAGGCGGCCACCGTGACCTGCGGCCCGATGAGCGGCTTGAGCTTGACCGTCGCGCCGACCGGGACTCCCGGTGTGGTGATCGTGGGGACCAGCACGCTCGAGCCGTGGCGCTTGGCGGTGCCGTAGGCGTCGGGAGGGTGCCGAAAGCTCACGGTCCCCGTGGTCATGTTTCCGTTCGATACGGCGGAGGTGGGCACGGCCAGGTCGACGGTGACGGTCCCGAGGGCCCCGAGGTTCACGGTGGCGGTGATCTGGAGGTTCGCGGTCACCGTGAGGTTCGAGACCAGCCCGGACGTCACCTGCACGTCGATGCCCTCGGCGTTGGTGGACAGGGTGGCGTCGCCGCACACGATGTTGGTGAGGATCCCCTCGGCGCCGGCGAGGAAGACCCGGCTGGAGACCGTGGTCCTCACCGTGGCGGTGGCCACGAGCAGCGGGAGATTCAGGTCCGCGAGGGTGCCGGACAGGTCGAGGTCGACCTGGCCCGTCGACGCCTTGGCCTTGCCGACGCCACCGCAGGCCAGCTTGGGCGCCTCACCCACCTTCAGGGAGAAGGTGGCGCCGGCGTTGAGCACGGGCACGGTCGCGCTCAGGCCGGGGATGAGCAAGGTGTTCGACCCGTTGGCCAGGTAGGCCGCCCCGGTGACGAGGTCGAGGATGCTGAAGTTCGCGGCAAGGGCAGCGGAGTCGGCCGTGGAGATGCCGAGCAGGTCCTTGATCGCGATCGTCTGGATCACGTTGACGTGCGTGCTGAGGAACTGCAGCAGGGTGAGTGAGGCAGTCGGACCACCCTGGTACTGGAGCACGGTGGCCAGCGCGGCGTAGAACTGACCCAGCGTGAGGCCGTCGAGCTTGAGCAGCTCGTCCGGGGTGCCGACTCCCAGCCCGGACACCCCGACCAGGTCGAGGAGTGACACGTTGGCGGCGGCCAGGCCCTGGTATCCGACAAGGGTCCCGCTGACCGAGGAGGTGTTGAGCAGCCCGGGCAGCAGCTGGTTGAGCAGGTTCGCCTGCGCTGTGTCGACGCCGACGGCGAAGGAGCCGAGCCGGAAGCACGCGGAAGGCGCCGGCACCGCGACCGCGGTGCGCAGGGCAGAACCGCTGGACGGCACGAAGGCGAAGTCCACCGAGCCCAAGGCCGTGATCTCGACGGCGTTCGGGACCTCTGTCCCTGCGACCACTCGGACGGCGCCACCCGAGTCCCTGTCGAGCAACCCGGTAGCCGTGTCGATGTGCACGAGCTTCGCGGTCACGGTCGGGACGTCGCCGAGCACGTCGTCGTCGTTGCGGGCCACGCTGCGCGCCACGGCGCTGGCGAGGGTCGGCTGGCCGTTGTAGCCGGCGAGGATCTGCGACGCGGTGCGACCATCCACCAGCCGCACGACGTCCAGCGCGACCACGTCCGCGAGGGTCTGCATGTCGCGCCGTACGACGCGCTGCATGCCCAGGTCCACCGCCATCGCGCTCGACGGGATGAGCACGACCAGGAGCAGGGCAACCGCAGGGATGATGGCCCCGCGCTCGTCTCGCTGCTTCACTAGCTGACCCTCGCGGTGGCGTCGTACGTCAGGTGGGAGGGCAGCAGCAACCCGACTCCGGGGAAGTTGGGCAGCAGCGGATTGTCCTTGTAGCGATAGTCCAGGCTGACCGTCACGCAGTCCTTGGTCGGGTCCGAGGCGCACGACGCCGTCGTCACCGAGCAGGTGCCCACCGTCGCCGCATCCTTCTTCAGGGCCGAGCCGCTGGCGGTCCCGGTGCACGTGATGCCGTAGGCGTCGACGTCGAGCGCGTCATTGATCGCGTCGAGAGCCGCCTGCTCCTTGTCCGCCGCGCTCGGGTACGGCGAGACCGCGGCCGCGCGCGCTCCTTCGGCCGCACCCTGGCTCAGCGCCTGGCGGAAGCTCAGCATGTAGCCGTAGCTGATGACGCCGAAGACCAGCAGCATCAGCAGGGGTGCGACCAGCGCGAGCTCGACGGCCGCCGCGCCCTGTTGGTCGCGCCGACACGTCCTAGGTGCCCTCCGAGCCATCACGCATCTTTCTGTGCTCCCGTGTACCCCCGAGAGCGCCCCTCCCAAGGCGTCGTTGCGAGGCTAGGGCCCAGGGTCTCGACCTCGCGGGCATTTCAGGAGTCTTGTGGCCCGAACGGACGAGTCCCCCAGCCCCTGGTCCAGCCCGGCGTCAGGGGCCTTTTGGCGGGTCGATGTCCGCCTGGTTGAGCTCCTCGACGTTGACGTCCTTGAACGTCAGCACCTTGACCGTCTTGGCGAAGCGCGCCGGCCGGTACATGTCCCAGACCCATGCGTCGCTCATCGACACCTCGAAGAACACCTCGCCGGCCTCGCTGCGCGCCTTCACGTCCACCTGGTTGCACAGGTAGAAGCGGCGGTCGGTCTCCACGACGTACTTGAAGATGGCGACGACGTCGCGGTACTCGCGGTAGAGCGTGAGCTCCATCTCGGTCTCGTACTTCTCGAGATCCTCCGCGCTCACGCTAGGTTCACCGCGCTTCCTCCAGCTCCTCGGCCCTCTCGAGCGTGACCGCCTGCTCATTCTGCACGCCATCCAGCGGTTCGAGCCCGGCGGCCCGCCGCACGTTCACGAACCGCCTGCGGTGCACGGGCGAGGGGCCGTGCTCGGTCAGGGCGGCGCTGTGCACCTCGGTGATGTAGCCCTTGTGGGTCTTGAAGTCGTAGGCCGGCCACTGGGCGTCCAGCTCGGTCATGAGCCGGTCCCGGGTCACCTTGGCCAGCACCGAGGCGGCCGCGATGCAGCCCGCGACCCGATCGCCCTTCCAGACCGCGAGACCGGGCACGCCGAGGCCGTCGACAGGGAACCCGTCGGTCAGCACGTACGCCGGCGGCACCTCGAGCAGTGCGACCGCCCGCCGCAGCGCCTCGACGTTGGCGACGTGCATGCCGAGCCGGTCGCACTCCTCGTGCGAGACGACCACGACCGACCACGCGACCGCCCGGCGGACGACCTGGGCGTAGACGCGGTTGCGGGCCTTCTCGGTGAGCAGCTTGGAGTCCGCGAGCCCCGGCACGATCCCGGACTTCCCGGACGGGAGGATGCAGGCCCCGGCGACGAGCGGGCCGGCGCAGGCACCGCGGCCGGCCTCGTCAACCCCTGCGACCGGCTCGATACCGTGGCGGCGCAGCGCGCGCTCGTAGCCGTAGAGTCCGGCGTCCCTCCGGACCGTGGCACCCCTCGGCAGCGCGGACACGGCTAGCTTGCGTCGTCGACCTTGTCGAAGGCGTCCGTGCCGTTGCCGCCGCCGAACCGCGACAGCGGCCAGACCAGAGCGAACGCCTTGCCGACGATCAGGTCTGTGTCGACGTACGGGTTCTTGGTGCACTCCGTCTCGCCCGCGATGCACATGTGCACCGTCGAGTCGGCGGAGTGGGCGCGGTTGTCGCCCATCACGAACACCGTGCCCTCCGGCACCGGCCCGATGCTCCAGCTGCAGTTGCCGGTCATCGGGCCGAAGCAGTCGTGCTGGTCGATCTCGCCCGGCAGGGTGTAGCCCTTCTCGTCGATGGACGTGCCGTTGACCGAGATCCGGCCCAGGCTGTCGCAGCAGACGATGGTGTCGCCGGCGACCCCGATGACCCGCTTCACGAGGTGACCGCCCGAGGGGTAGAGCCCGATCTTCTCCAGCGCCTTGGCGGCAGGGTTCTTCGGGCCCGCGACGTCGCTGGGGCCGAGCCAGCCGCCCGGGTCCTTGAAGACCACGACGTCGCCGCGCTGCGGCCCCCCGCCGCCCCAGTAGGAGACCTTCTGGACCAGGATCCGGTCGTTCTTGACCAGTCCCGGCTCCATCGACTCCGACGGGATGTAGAACGCCTGCACGAAGAGCGCCTTCAGCACCACGGCCAGCAGCACCGCGATCACCAGCAGGATCAAGGTCTCCTGCCAGACCGGGATGTGCGGCCGCGCGGCCTTCGAGTCCTTCGACGAGGGCGCCTCGAGCCTGGCGTTGGTGCCGGTGTCGGCGTCCTCGATGGTCACGCTGTGGAGTCTAGGTCGGCCGGCTCAGGCCTCGCGGCGTTCCTTGATCTTGGCGGCCTTGCCGCGCAGGTTGCGCAGGTAGTAGAGCTTGGCGCGCCGCACGTCGCCTCGGGTGACGACCTCGATCTGCTCGAAGATCGGCGAGTTCAGCGGGAAGGTCCGCTCGACGCCGACCCCGAAGGAGACCTTGCGGACGGTGAAGGTCCGGCCGACGCCCGACCCGTGGATCCGGATCACGACGCCCTGGAAGATCTGGATGCGGGAGCGGTTGCCCTCGACGACCTTCACGTGGACCTTGAGAGTGTCGCCGGCGCGGAAGTCGGGGACGTCATCGCGCTTCAGGGCGTTGCCGAGCTCGGCAATCAGGTTGCTCATTTTGCTGCTCCTCGCGAGTGCCACAGGTCAGCCGCGGAATCGGATTGGGTGGTGCTGTGCTGTTGTCGGCACCAGTGCCACCTCTCGGCGGCCTGGCCGGCGGCGACGGACCTCCCCTGTGGCAGGGACCCGACGCGGACTTCCCGACTGTTGCTCGGGAGCGTCCTTCGACCACTGGGCCAAGGAGAGAGTCTGCCACAGCCGTGGCGGGCGCTACCAATCGTGCTCGGATGCGTCTTCAGGCCCGGCGCTTGGTCAGGATCACTGCGAGCGGGGGCGCCTCGAGGTCGGTGCGCACCCGGTAGCCGGCCTTCTTGTACATCCGGATGTTGTCGGCGCTGCGGGCACCGGTGAACAGCAGGTACGACGTGGCTTCGGGTGCCGCGACCGCCTCGACGTGGCTGAGCAGGGCCCGGCCGAGGCCGCGGCCCTGGAGGTCGGGGGCGACCATGATGCGGCCGATGTCCCATGCCTGGTCGCCCGGCGTGTCCACCAGCCTGCCGCGCACGGCGCCGACCAGCCGGCCCTCGCTGCGGACCACCCAGGTCGACCATGTCCGCATCCATCCGAGCACGTCCTCGAGCGACTCGTGCAGCGCCGGGATGTCGGCGAGGCTGTCGTTGGCCAGCGCCTCCTGCACCCAGCAGGCCCGCTGCAGGGTCAGCAGCTCACCGGCGTCGCCGGGCTGCGCGGGCACGATCTCCCACTCGGTGGTCGCGAGGCTCGCGTGCAGCAGGTCAGGCCGTCGGTCGGCGGTCCGACGCCGGGCCTCCTCGAGCCGCCAGGCGGCGATCGCAGCGTGGTCGCCGGACAGCAGCACCGGGGGCACGTCGAGGCCGCGCCACGACGCCGGCCGGGTGTAGACGGGATACTCCAGCAGCCCGTCCTCGTGCGACTCCTCGACCAGCGACTCGGCGTTGCCCATGAACCCGGGCAGCAGCCGGACCACCGCCTCGGTGACCGCGACGGCGGCGACCTCGCCGCCGTTGAGCACGTAGTCGCCGAGCGAGACCTCGACCACCTCGGCTCGGGTCGCGGCGTGGTCGAGCACTCGCTGGTCGATGCCCTCGTAGCGGCCGCACAGGAACACCAGCCGCTCGCGAGTCGACAGCTGGCGAGCCAGCGCCTGGCTGAACGGCGCCCCGGACGGCGTCGGCACCACCACGGTCGCGCCGTCGATCCCGAGCGCGTCGAACGCCTCGCCGAACGGCTCGGGTGTCATCACCATCCCGGCTCCCCCACCAAACGGCGCGTCGTCGACGGTGCGGTGCCGGTCGTGGGTCCACTCCCGCAGGTCGTGCACGTGCAGCTCGATCAGGCCCTTGTCAGCGGCCTTGCCCGTCAGTGACTGCCGCAGCGGCGCCAGGAACTCCGGGAAGATCGTCAGGTAGTCGAGCCTCACTCGTCGTCGTCCTCGTCCGGCAAGGGGGTGACGAGGCCGGGGCGGTCCGCGATCACGACCCGGCCGCCGGCGACGTCGACGTCGGGCACCAGCGCCTTCACGAACGGCACCAGTGCCTCCCGGCCGTCGGGCGTCGCGATGCGGAGCAGGTCCTGCGCACCCCCGTGCACGAGCCCGCTGACGGTGCCGAGCGGCGTGCCGTGCTCGTCGTACGCCGCGAGGTCGACCAGCTGGTGGTCGTAGAACTCGTCGGGGTCCTCCGGAGACTCGCCGGCAGGGATGGTGGCGTGCAGCACGATGCCACGGACGGCCTCGGCGGCCGTACGGTCGGCCAGTTCCTCGAAGGAGACCAGCAGGGCCGACTGGTGCCGCCGTGACCGGGTGACCGTCAGTCGCCGCAGGGACGACGCCGAGCCCGGCGGTGGCTCGGCGCGCAGCATGCTGCCGGGCGCGAACCTCCGCTCGGGCTCGTCGGTGCGGACGTCGACGGTGACCTCGCCGTGCAGGCCGTGTGGCTTGCCGATCCGGCCGACGACGACCTCTATGTCCGCAGGGGGGCCAGTCGGGCCGTCAGCGGCGTCGGTCGACATCCACGAAGTCGATCCGCGCGCCGCTCTTGCCGGCCAGCGCCGAGATCACGGTGCGGAACGCGGTGGCGGTGCGCCCGCCGCGGCCGATCACCTTGCCGAGGTCGTCGGGATGGACCCGCACCTCGAGGATCGAGCCACGACGGAGCTGCTTGTCGCGAACCACTACGTCGTCGGGGTGTTCGACCACTCCGCGGACCAGGTGCTCCAGTGCGTCAGCCAGCACGGCGGTCAGCCGTCCGCCTTCTCGGCGTCGGTCTGGGCGGCCTCGGCCTGCTCGGCGTTCTCCGCAGCGCCCTCAGGGGTCTCGTCGGCGGGGACCGGAACGGCCTCCGCAGCGGGAGCCTCGGGAGCCTCGGCGGCCTCTGGAGCTTCGGGAGCCTCGGTGGCCGCGGCCTCGGCCGGCGCCTCCTCGGCAGCGGGCTCCTCGGCCTTCGGGGCGGCCTTCTTCGCGGCAGCCTTCTTGACCGCGCTCTTCTCGGTCACGGCCTCGCCGGCACCCGTGCCGTGCGCGTCGGCCAGTGCCTTGTTGAAGGCGTCGAGCTTGTCCGGCTTCGCGGCGGCGGTCTTCAGCGTGCCCTCGGTGCCCTTGTAGCCCTTGAAGGTCTGCCAGTCACCGGTGATCTTGAGCAGCTTGGCGACCGCGTCGGACGGCTGTGCGCCCACGCCGAGCCAGTACTGCACCCGGTCGGAGACCACGCTGATGTACGACGGGTCCTCCTTGGGGTGGTACTTGCCGATCTCCTCGATCACCTTGCCGTCGCGCTTCTTGCGGGAGTCGACGATGACGATGCGGTACTGCGGCACCCGGACCTTGCCCAGGCGCTTCAAACGGATCTTGACTGACACAGCTGTGGTGTCTCCTCGGAATCAGTGGTGGTGGAGGTCGGAACGCACGTGTGGGGCACCGAGTTCAGATCTCCGATGGGCCGTGCCTCGCCGCGGATGAGAGGGTCCGCAGCGCGCAGGACTCAACCGCGAAGTCTGCCAGACGGACGCCGCCGTGCCGAATCCCGTGGCAACCCGTGGCAACCGGTCGATCCCGCGGCGCATCCCACCGACGTGCACACCTTGACCCGCCGCCGACTGACCGAGCGGCTCCCCTGGCTCCACCCGGTCGCCGTACGCGTCCACCAGGCCCGCCGTCACGCCGCCTGGCTCACCTCGGGCACCACCTGGGCGACCCGCGCGCCAGGCACCCCGGAGCTGCCGGTCCGCGTCAAGAAGCACGGCTCGCTGCTGCTCCGTGAGCTCTCCCCCGACGAGATGGTGCTCCAGCACAACAAGGTGGTCAACCTGCGCCTGGCCAGCGCGCGGACCGAGGGCGTGGTGATCCGGCCGGGTGAGACGTTCTCCTTCAACAAGGTGGTCGGCAACTGCACCCGCCGCAAGGGCTACGTCGTCGGCATGCGGCTCTCCAACGGCGACGCGACCTCCGGCGTGGGTGGCGGCCTCTGTCAGCTGGCCAACCTGCTGCACTGGATGTTCCTGCACTCGCCGCTCACCGTGGTCGAGCGGTCCGAGCACAGCTTCGACCCGTTCCCCGACAAGAACCGCGTGCTCCCCTGGGGCGTCGGCTGCTCGATCGCCTGGAACTACGTCGACCTGGTGGTCCGCAACGACACGGACGCGACGTTCCAGCTGCACACCTGGGTCGACGAGAAGCACCTGCGCGGCGAGCTGCGCGCCGACCGGCCGCTCGAGCACTCCTACAGGGTCGAGGCCCGGAACGAGGAGTTCGTGCGCACGGGTGACCAGGTCTGGCGGCGCAACGAGATCTGGCGGAGCCTGGTCGACCGCCGCACCGGCGCCGTCGTCGGCGAGGAGCTGGTCAAGCGCAACTGCGCCGTGGTGAAGTACCCGCCGCCCGAGCACCTGGTCCGCGACCTCGACGCGCCAGCTCCGGCCGCGGGCCGGACTGCGTGTCTACCCCACACCGCAGACGCTGCGATACGGCACCTCGTCCCCGAACGCATCGACCCACTCCTGACGCGTGAGATCTCGGCCCGCGACGCGGCAGGCGTAGCCAACGGCGGCATCGGCGGAGGTGTCCCACACGTAGACGTCACCAAAGCGGGTCGCGGCTAGCACACGCCCGTCCGCCGCGTACGCGACAACGGGTGGCGGCATGTCTGCCACCAGATTGGCTGCCCCCAGCGGTGTCCCCGTCCTGACATCCCACACTCCCAGTTGGCGCCCGCCAGAGCCGGTCAGCAACCTGTCACCGCTGGCATCGAAGGCAAGGTGATGCATGTCGCCGGCACCGTCGGAGACTGCCGGACGAATCGACCGGCCCGAGCCGAGGTCCACGATCTCGACCTGGCCACCGGCACCGCCGAACGCGACGCGGCGTTCGTCGGGCGCCACGGCCAGGACCAGCCCCTGTCGCATGGTCAGCTGACCGGTCTGCACGACCCTGCCGGAGACCAGATCAAGGCGGTACCAGGTGCGCCCTTCCTTCGCCCAGGTGACCCGCAGGTCGGCGCCGGCCCCCAGGACCATGGCGGTGCGGCCGTCGGAGAATCCCGCCAGTGCGGCCACATCCTCGGACAGGGCTACCGGTGTGCCCACTGGCTCCAGCGACCCGGCGTCGAGCGGCAGGACTTGCCCGTCCTCGGTCGCAGCCAGGAGACGCTCCGCCCCGGCGTAGGCGACGGCGACGATTCCCCGATCGCTGACCCGGCGCCGGTTCACCTCGATGGCCGAGTCGGCGTCGATCACCTGGACCCAGCCACCGCCGTAGCCAGCGGCGTACCGATCCCCCGTCGGGTCCCATGCGCCGGCACGCAACCACTCGTTACCGATGACTGGAAGTTCACGGCGCTTCTGCGTGGTCAGGTCGAACATCATCAACCTCAGGTGCTCCAGGTCACCGTCGGTCCAGCCTGCCATCGCGAGCCGGGTCCCGTCCTGGTTCAGCCGGGCCTCGCCGTTCGTGAACGCCGGGAGCTGGTCGAAGCCGACGCGCTGCACGAACATGTCCGAACCGTCGAGACTCCACGCCTGCAGCTGCTGCCGGAGCGGCTTCGCGACGTACAGGGTTCCCCCGTCGGCCGAGAAGGCGCCGCCGGTGATCGGCGGCCCGCCGGTCTCGAGGGTGTCGAGGGTCTGGCCGGACTCGCTGTCCCACACCATGGCCCTGCCGGTCACCCCGGTCGCCGCGATCTCCCTGCCGTCCCGGCTGACCGTGATCTCCTGGATCGACCCGATGTCACCCGGCATGGTCATGCCGTGCTTCCCCGTCCGGGTGTCGAAGGTCTGGACTCCAGGGAACTCACCATCGAACCCCGCGGTCGCGGTGACGAGCATGCGGCCCCGCACCTCCATCGCGTTGTTCCAGGTAGCGACATCGGTCTCCCACTTCGTCTCACCGCTGGCGACGTCGTACGCCGCGACGGGCGTGCTCGAGTAGACCGTCCGCCCGTGCGGGGAGAGCCCAGCGCCGGTCCAACGCCCTGCCACCTCGATCGACGGCCCGGCCGGGAGCCCGGTCGCGAGGTCCCAGACCCGGATCCTGTTGTACTCGTCGATCTCCACCGGGGACACCCCGGTCGCCGGGGCGTACACCACGGCGAGGCTGCGGCCGTCCGCGCTGAGGGAGACGTCGATGATGAAGACGTTCGTCGGGGTGTCACGCAGCTGGTTCGGGACCTCGGTGAGCTTCGCGGGATCCAGGAGGCGGATCGGGCGCGGGTCACCTGGCGCCCCGGGGACGACCAGCACGTCGTCGTTGGTGGTGAGCGGCGGGTCGATCGTGGCGCTGTGTCCGTCCCCCGCATCGTAGGTGCCGACCGGGCGGAGATCGGCGTCGAAAGCCCTGACGATGTGGTGGCGGTCGATCACGAACACCCTGTCGCGGTTCGCCGTGACGAATCCGAACTGGTCGCTCTGCGGCACGGAGGCCACCCGGGAGAGAAGCGGGCGGCTCGCGACCGCCGAGGACAGGCTTCGCAGGGTCTCCGCCGTCGGCGAGACCTGCTGCGCCGCGGCGGCCAGGAGAAGCGAGAGCTGTGGGTCGTCGGTCTTGAGAGCACTGGCACCAACCTCCGACGCGGTGGCCGCCAAGGACTGACGATCGGCCCGGCGAGCCTGGAGCACCGCCAGCACCCCCGCCACCATCGCCGCGACCAGGACCACTGCGAGACCGGCCAGCAGGACACGCAACCGCCGGTTCTGACGGCGCTCGTGTCGAGCTTGGAGGGCCAGCTCCTGCCGATCGGCATCCGCGCGGCCACGCGAGGCCTCGAGGAACTCACGCTCGAGGTCGGTCGGCATCGACTCCGGCCGTGCCGCCCACTCCAGCGCAGCAGCGAGGCGTACGCCGCTGTAGAGCTCGCTCGACGCGCGATCCAGCGCCGCCCACTCATCGGCCGCGGCCGAGAGGTGTCGCCACGTCCGCTGGGCAACCCGGTCCTCGTCCAGCCAGGTCCGCAGCCTGGGCCAGGCCCGGACCAGCGCCTCGTGAGCCAGTTCGAACGACTCCTGGTCGCTGGTGACCAAGCGGGTCCGCACCAGGAGGTCGAGGACGCGGGCCCGATCCGGCTCGGACAGCGCGACATCGCGGTCGATGGAGGTGCGCACCGGCTCGCCGGCTTCTGCGAGCCCGGCCATCCGCAGCATCAGCCAGCGCAGCTGGCCGCGTTGCTCGTCCGACAGACCGGCGTACACACGATCGGCGCTGGCCGCGACCGCGCCTGCGATCCCTCCGCTCTCCCGGTAGCCGTCCACCGTCAGCAGTGACCCCTCGCGGCGGCGCCACGTCTCGGTCAGGGCGTGGGACACGAGGGGGAGCGCGCCTGGCTGGTGCTCGGCGTCGCGCAGCATCAGGTCGACCAGACCGTGCTCCAGCCGGAGCCCGGCCACCCGTGCCGGCTCTTCGATGACCTGGCGCAACCGGTCGTCGGTGAGTGGCGAGACGAGGTACAGCCCTCGCTCCGCCAGGCGAGCGAAGTCCGGGTCGAGCGCCAGGGCAGGGAGATGGTCTGCCCGGAGAGTGAGGACCACCGAGCCTCGAGCAGCGTGGTCCGCAAGTGCCCGCAACCAGGGACGCACGGCGTCCGCGTGGCCGGTCTCGAAGGCCTCCTCCGCCTGGTCGACGCAGAGCACGACAGCGGGGTCCGAGCTGAGGGCCCTGGCCGATGCGAGCGCACCGAGCGGGTCCGCGCCGGGGGTGCAGACCACAGAAGGGCGCCCCTGGAGCGAGAGCGCCGGGGCCAAGCCGGCCTTCATCAGGGACGACTTGCCGCTCCCGGACGGCCCGGCGAGCACGAGCAGCGGCGTCACGGTGAGGCGAGTGATGCAGGCCGCGACGTCGTCCTCGCGGCCGAAGAACGTGTCCACGTCCTCGGCGTCGTACGCGGCCAGGCCGGGCCACGGGCAGGCCGCACTGGTGGCCCGTACCTCGTGGTCCGCCGCGAGCGACGGCGACTGCTCGAGGATGGCGCGCTCGAGGTCGGCGAGCTCCGACCCGGGATCCAGGCCGAGCTGCTGGCCGAGGATCCGACGCGCAGAGCGGATCGAGGCCAGCGCGTCGGCCTGTCGACCGCAGCGGTACTGCGCCAGCGCGAGGGTGGCCCACCGGGTCTCCCGCCACGGGAGCTCACGGGCCAGGACCAGGGCCTCGGCCACGACCTCATGGTGCCGACCGGCGGCCAGCATTGCCGCGAGCCGCTCCTCCTGCGCGGCCAGGTGCAGCTCGGTGAGCCGGACCGCCTCCAGCTGCGCGGGCGGCCACTCCTCGAGCTCGGTCAGTGGCCGGCCTCGCCACAGGCCCAGCGCCTTCTCGAAGGCGGCCACCGCCCGCTCGGCCGCCCCCTCGGCCAGCCCGGAGCGGGCCCGCGCCACCAGCTCCTCGAGCTCGACCACGTCCAGGTCGACCCACTCGGGACGCAGCCGGTAGCCGGCCGGACTGGTCTCGATCGACTCGGCGCCCAGTACCCGCCGCAACCGGCTGACACAGCCCTGGACCACTTTCGTCCACGACGCGGGCGGCCGGTCAGACCACAGCACGTCCGCGAGGGCATCGGCGGCCATCCACTGACCGCGGCGCATAGCCAGGGCCGCCAGAACCAGCCGGTCCCGGGGTCCCAGCGCCGGGGAGCCCGCTTCCAGCTCCAGCGGGCCCAGCAGTCCCACCCTCATGCCTTCGCATTGTCCGAGCGCTTGTGGCACCTGGCAACAGCGCTGATACCCGGCTGTTACCGGTCCAGCGACACGGCGATACCGATCGATCACAGCCTCGTCACAACGCCGGACCACACCGATACCGGCCGACCGAGAGGAACCACCATGATCACCACGACCATTTCCACCAGCACCACTCGCCTCGCCCTGGGGACAGCCATCGCCGCGTTGTGCTTCGGCGCCGCCGCGTGCGGCTCCGAGCGGACCGTCGACCCGGCCACCTCCATCAATCCAGTCGATGCGCCGCAGCAGCAGTCCCGGATCTCGCGCGAGCACCAGGCCGAGCTCGAGGCACAGGCCCAGCGGGAGCGCGCGGAGCGCGCCGACGCCAAGCGTTGGGCGCGTGGCCACAAAACTGTCGAACACCCGCCCGGCTCGTTCCACGACGGTGAGCAGTGCCGGCGCGAGGGACACCCGACCCGCAGCTTCATCCGCTGCACGCCCACCTCGCCGAGCGAGACGCGCAGCGCGGTCCGGCCTGGCCCGCGGAAGTTCCCGGACATGCTGCACTGAACGCCGTCCCGCCGCGGACGTCTCGGGAACGATGCGTCAGGCGACGACCCTGCCGCGCAGCACGATGCGGGCCGGCCTCGCCAGCACCGCCAGGTCGGCCCGCGGATCCGCGTCGTAGACCACGAAGTCCGCGGGCGCGCCCTCGTCGAGGGTGGCATTGAGGCCGAGCCACTCCCGCGCCTTCCACGACGCGCCCGCCAGGGCGTCCTCGACCGGGATGCCGTACGCCGCGAGCTCGGCGACCTCGCCCGCGATCCCGCCGTGCGGCAGCACCCCGCCCGCGTCGGTCCCGGCGTAGATCGGCACACCGGCCTCGTAGGCCGCCATGATCGTGTCGCGGCGTCGCGCGTGGAGGTCGCGGATCGTGGCGGCGTACGCCGGGAACTTGTCGGCCGCCTGGTCGGCGTACTGCGGGAAGTTGTTGAGCTGCATCGCCGTGGGCACCAGCGCGGTGCCGTGCGCCACCATCCCGTCGATCAGGTCGGTGGTCAGCCCGGTGCCGTGCTCGATGCAGTCGATGCCTGCGTCGATGAGGATCGGAAGCACCTCGGTGCCGAAGCAGTGCGCGGTCACCTTCGCCCCGAGTGCGTGCGCGGTCTCGATGGCCGCGGTGAACGCGTCGGCCGGCCACGACGGCGCCAGGTCGCCGCGGTCGCGCTCGATCCAGTCGCCCACGAGCTTGACCCAGCCGTCGCCGCGCCGCGCCTCCTGCTCGACGTAGGTCGTCAGGTCGTCCGGCTCGACCTCCCAGGCGTAGTCGCGGATGTAGCGCCGCGTGCGGGCGATGTGCCGACCCATCCGGATCAGCCGGGGCAGGTCGTCGCGGTCCTGGACCCAGCGGGTGTCGGCGGGGCTCCCGCAGTCACGCAGCAGCAGCGCGCCGGCGTCACGGTCGGCGACCGCCTGCGCCTCGGTGGCCTCGCGGTCGACCTCGCCGTGCTCGTCGAGGCCGACGTGGCAGTGCGCGTCGACCAGCCCCGGGACCACCCAGCCGCTGGCGACCGTCTCGGCGCCGGGCTGAGGCTCGAGGGTGACCCGGCCGTCGACGACGTAGAGGTCGCGGGGCTCGCCGTCGGGGAGGACCGGTCCGGAGACGCGCAGTGCAGCCACGCCTCCGGACCGTACCCCCCGTCGGTGCCCCCTCAGTGCCCGGCCTTGTGCCTCCGGTCAGGTGCACGGTCAGGTGCGCAGCCCGAAGCCGAACCGGTAGAGCGGGTCGTAGTCGGCGTCGCCGATGTTGATCGGCTCCTGGTCGACCGAGCGCGGCCAGGTGACCGGCAGCTTGCCGGTGAACCCCTTCTTGCCGAACAGCACGTCCGCCACGCCCAGCCCCTCGCTGCCGGGCAGCCACGACGCCACCAGCGCGTCGATCTGCACGCCCAGCTCCGGCGGGATGATCATGGGCCGCCCGGAGACGACCAGGACGGTGCACGACTCGGCCCTGCGAGCACACCCGGCGGATCGCCAGCTGGTCGGCGTCGCTGAGCAGCATCGTCTTCTTCGGCCGCGGCACGTTGTTGTCGCCGGGGTCGTAGGCCCACTGCGGGCCGTTGACGTCGCCGAACCCCTCGGCGTACGGCGTCTCGCCGACCACCACGATGCCGGCCGCGTTGGCCGGGACGGGGTCGCCGGCCGTCTCGCTGAACTGGACCCGAGACGCCGACGTCGCCCGCACGGCGTCGAGGACGGTCTGGCCGGGGATCACGTTGGTCGAGCCACCCTGCCAGGTCAGCGTCCAGCCGCCGGCCTGGTTGCCGATGTTGTCGGCGTTGCTGCCGGCGACGTACACCGGCTGCTTCTTGCCCGGGCTCAGCGGCAGGGTGTCCTGCCGGTTCTTGAGCAGCACCTGTGACTCGGCCACCGCGCGGCGCGCGACCTTGCGGTGCGCCTTGTTGCCGATCGTGTCGATGTTGCGGCGGTCGGTGAAGGGGTGCTCGAAGAGCCCGAGGTCGAACTTGGCCGCGAGGATCCGCGACACGGCGTCGTCGATCCGGCTCATCGGCACCTCGCCGGCCTCGACGAGGGAGGTGAGCGTCGGGATGAACACGTCCCAGCCGTCGGGGTTGTTCGGCGCCTGGATGGGCTCCATGAACATGTCGATGCCGGCGAGGACCGACAGCCGCACCTGCTCGCGGTAGTCGCCGGGGATCTGCCGGATCGCCCTCCAGTCGGAGATGACCAGGCCGTCGAAGCCGAGCTGGCCCTTGAGCACGTCGGTGATGAGCTCCTTGTTGGCGTGCATCTTGATCGGGTTCCCAAGCCCGTCCTCGGTCCAGTCGACGCTCGAGAAGGACGGCATCACGGAGCCGACGTGGTGCTTGTTCACGGCTGGGGCGTACGGCGCCAGCGCGAGCTCGTCGAACTCCGGGCGCGATACCTCGTCGATGCCCTGGTCGACCGTGTAGGCGGGCGGCTGGGTGGGGTCGAACTTGTAGCTGGTGAGGCCGTCACCGGCGTAGTGCTTGGCGGTGGCCAGCACCCGGTCCGGCCGCGTGAGGTCGCCCGGGCCGCCTTGCAGCCCGTCGATGATCGACTCCATCTTGATCACGAGCTTCGGGTCCTCGCTGAAGCTCTCGTAGGTGCGGCCCCAGCGGTCGTCACGCGCGACGCAGACACAGGGTGCGAACGCCCACTGCGGGCCGCTGGCCCGCGTCTCGATCGCGGTGATGTGCCCGATCTTCTCCACGAGGTCCGGGTCGCGGGTGGCGCCGAGGCCGATGTTGTGCGGGAAGACGGTGGCGCCCTGCAGGTTGCCGTGGCCGTGCACCGAGTCGACGCCGTACAGCAGCGGGATGCCGAGCCGGGTCTCGAGCGCAGCCGCCTGGTAGCGGTCCACCATGTCCGCCCACGCCTCGGGCGTGTTGCTGGCCGGCGTGGAACCGCCGCCGGAAAGCACGCTGCCCAGTCCGTAGGTCGTGATGAGCGACGGGTCGGCGTCCACGTCGACCCGCTCCGCCTGCGCCATCTGGCCGATCTTCTCCGCCAGCGTCATCTGGCTCAGCAGGTCGGCGACCCGCTGCTGGGTGGACAGCCGGCTGTCCTTGTAGGCCGGCTGAACCTGGTGTCTGTCGGCCTGCGGCGCAGCCTGGCCGGGTGCCTGGAGCATCCCGACGGCCAGGGCCACCGTGAGAACGGCGGTGCCGATGACGGCTCCGCGATGAGTGCGCAACATCGCTGTTTCTCCTTGCCCGATCAAGAAGCCGGTCGGCCGCCATGGCCCACCGGGCGGGGATCGCCCGCGCTCCGAACCGTAGGAAGGCGGATTGATCCCGGTCAATGCCGAATCAGTGCCTCCACAGCGCGAGTTCCTCCACCTTCCGCACTAATCGTCCTAGGGTGGCGACATGGCCGGTTCCGGCGCCCTCGAACGACTGCGTGCCGCCAACCAGCGCGCCGTCATCGGCCTGCTCGCCGCGGAGGGGCCGATGAGCCGCGCCGACCTGGTGCGGGCCAGCGGGCTGTCGCGGACGACGGTGTCGAGCCTGGTGGCGGAGCTGATCCGCGCCGGTCAGGTCACCGAGACCGACGACCGGGCCCGTCCGCACAAAGGCGGCAGCGGGCGCCCGCCCGTGCAGGTCCGGCTCAGCGCGCCGGCCGGCGGCGTCGTCGGCGTCGACGTCGGGCACGGTCACGTCCGGGTCGCCATCGCCGACCGGCTCGGTGTCGTGCGCGCCGAGAAGCACGCGCTGGTCGACGTGGACGCCCACGGCGCGGAGGTGCTCGACCGAGCCGCCGCGATGGTCCGGGCACTGGCCGGGGACAGCGATCTCGTCCAGACCGACCTGCAGGCCGTCGGGATGTGCGTGCCGGCCCCGCTGGACCGGCGGTCATCCCGGATCCGGACCGGCATCATGCCGGGCTGGCAGGGCCTGCTGCCCGGCGAGGAGCTGGAGCGGCGGCTCGGCGTACCCGTGCACGCCGACAACGACGCCAACCTCGGCGCACTCGCCGAGCTGCACCACGGCAGCGCCCGCGGCCGGCACGACGTGATCTACCTGAAGCTCGCCAGCGGCGTCGGCGCCGGGATCGTGCTCGGCGGCCGGTTGCATCGTGGCGCCAGCGGCATCGCCGGGGAGATCGGTCACGTCCAGGTCGGCGAGGACGGCCCCGTCTGCCGCTGCGGCAACCGCGGCTGCGTCGAGACGATGGTCTCGGCCGACAGGCTGCTCGAGCTGCTGAAACCGGCGTACGGCGTGCCGCTGACCATCGAGCACGTCTTGGCGCTGGACGCCGAGGGCGACGCCGGGGTCCGCCGGGTGCTCTCGGACGCCGGCCGCACCGTCGGCCGGGCCGTGGCGGACCTCGCGAACAGCCTCAACCCGGAGCTCGTCGTGGTCGGCGGTGCCCTGGGCGGCTCGAAGTCACTGGTCGACGCGTTGCGCGACTCGATCGACCGCTATGCCCAGCCCGACACCGCAGCGTCGCTCGAGGTGGTCCCCGGCGCCCTCGGCGATCGCTCCGAGGTGGTCGGCGCCGTCGCCCTGGCCATCGCCCGCGTCGCCGCCTCCTGACGCCGACCCGTCGTTACTGCTCATCAGTAACGACGGGTCACCGCCAAATTCACGCCGAGCCGTCGTTACTGCTCATCAGTAACGACGGGTCAGCACCAAATTCACGCCGAGCCGTCGTTACTGCTCATCAGTAACGACGGGTCGGCGCTGAGCGATAGATCGTTCAGAGCTGGTCGAGCAGCCAGGACGGGCTCATGGAGGTGGCCCCGGCCGCGGCGGCCCGGGACTGGAGCATGCGGTCGGCCGTCACCACGGTGACCGCGTCGCCGCGCTGCGCGGCGGCCGTCACCTGCGCCACGATCTCGTCGTCACCGCTCCCCCGCGCGTGCGCGGTGCGCAGGTGGCCGTCGCGGCCGGCCGGGACCCCGCCCTTCGCGGCGCCCTCGAGCACCAGCACCACGTCGTCGTACGACAGGTCGGCGACCAGCAGCCGCTCGTGGAGCCGCTGGGCCGCGCCCGCGCGGTCCTTCCACCAGCCGTCCGGCCGGCTGCCCACGACATTGGCGCCGTCGACGACAAGGAGCCTGGCCACGCCGGCGTCACCGACCGATCGGCTGGTCGAGCGCCACCTGTTGCAGGGCGGCGACCAGCTCGTCGCGGAACGCCGCAATGGCCTCGCCCATCAGGTTGGCGGCCCCGGGGCCATCACCGGCCGCGACCGCGCGCAGGACCGACTGCAGCTCGTCGCGGGCGCGGGTCCCCCGGTTCGCGGCGCCGGACCGCAACGCGACCCGCCGCGCCCGCTCGCTGTCATCGAGCAGTCGCTCGACGATCCGCGCGGCCCGCGCGTTGCCCGCGGCCTCGACGAGGCCCAGGTGGATGGCGCGGTTGGCGGCGATGAACTGCTCGACCGAGTCCTCGTCGTCGGGGTCGACCGGGGGCTCGGCGAGCGCCTGCAGCCTCGCCAGCTCCTCCGACCCCAGGCGGCCGGCGGCTCCCTCCGCAGCAGGAGGCTCGAGCAGCAGCCGCAGGTCGTAGATGTCGAGTACGTCGCGGATGGTCAGGGGTGCGACCACGTGCCCGCGACGGGGCTCGGCCACGACGAGCCCCTCGCCACGCAACCGGGCGAGGGCGGCCCGCACGGCCGCCTTGGAGAACCCGAACGCCTCGACCAGCTGGGCCTCGGACACGCCGGCGCCCGGCGCCAGCTCGAGCGTCGTGACCGCCCGCCTGAGCCGGTCGTACGCCGCCGCTCCCGAGGTTGCGCCGCTGGAGGTCATCAGGGTCGACCCGCCGTGGCCAGCCGCGCGCCGAAGGCCACGAGGGCGGCGCCCGTGACGCGCTCGGTCCACGCCTTCACCTGCGGGCGGCGGAGCCAGCCGGCCACGACACCCACGACGGTCACCAGCCCGCTGAACCACGCGACGTACAGGACCGCGAACAGCGCCGACAGGCCGAGCGCGGTGGGCAGCGTCGAGCCGCTGTCGGGCAGGAACTGCGGGACGAAGGTGAGGAAGAACAGCGCGACCTTCGGGTTCAGCGCGTTGGACACGAAGCCCTGCACGAACGGTCGGCCGGCCCGCGAGTGAGCATCGTCGGGGACCTCGTGACCGGCGGAGCGGAGCATCCGCACACCGAGGTAGAGCAGGTAGGCGATGCCGACGATCTTCAAGGTGGCGTACGCCGTGGCGGAGGTCGCCAGCAGCGCCGAGATGCCGAAGGCGGCGGCCGAGGCGTGCAGGGACAGGCCGGTGGCCCCACCGAGCACGGTGCGCACCCCCGCGGCCCGGCCACGCATCGCCGTGTTGCGCAGGACCAGCGCCTGGTCGGGACCGGGCAGCGCGATCAGGATCAGCGAGGCGGTGGCGAACTCTGCGATCATGCTGACATGTCAGCATGATCTGTCTGACATGTCAAGACATTCAACTGGTCCCGGGTGCTACTTGAGGTACTTGGAGAAGTCCTTCGGCAGGTCCAGGGCGGCGGCTGCCTGCTCGTAGTCGACCTCTTCGCCGTTCGGGGTGCCGAACGGGTTGGCGGCGGATGCCGCGGCGGCCTTCTCCTTCTCCGCGGCGGCCTGCTGGGCGGCCTTGGCGGGATTGCCGGAGACCCGGCGACCCTTGCCCTTCTTGGCCGCGGCCGCCTTCTGCTTGCCTCGCTTGCCCCCGCCGGACATGCCGGGCATCCCGGGGAGTCCAGGCATGCCGCCGCCCTTGGCGAACTGCATCATCATCTTCCGGGCCTCGAAGAACCGGTCGACCAGGCTGTTGACGTCGGAGACCTGGCGGCCCGAGCCACGGGCGATCCGGGCCCGCCGCGAGCCGTCGATCATCTTGGGGTTGTCCCGCTCGGCCGGCGTCATCGACTGGATAATCGCCTGGATCCGGTCGATCTCGCGCTCGTCGAAGTTGTCGAGCTGCTCGCGGAACTGCCCCATCCCGGGCAGCATCCCCATGATCTTGGACATCGAGCCGAGCTTGCGGACCTGCTGCATCTGCGCGAGGAAGTCGTCGAGCGTGAACTCGCCGCCCTGCCCCATCAGCTTGCCGGCCGCCTTGGCGGCCTCCTCCTGGTCGAAGGTCTTCTCGGCCTGCTCGATCAGGGTGAGCATGTCGCCCATGTCGAGGATCCGGGAGGCCATCCGGTCGGGGTGGAACAGGTCGAAGTCGGTGAGCTTCTCGCCTGCCGAGGCGAACATCACCGGCCGACCGGTCACCGACGCGATGGACAGGGCCGCGCCGCCGCGCGCGTCACCGTCGAGCTTGGTCAGGACGACACCGTCGAAGCCGACGCCCTCGAGGAAGGCCTGCGCCGTGGTGACGGCGTCCTGGCCGATCATCGCGTCGACCACGAACAGCACCTCGTCGGGCTGTACGGCGTCGCGGATGTCGGCGGCCTGCTGCATCAGCTCGGAATCGACGCCGAGCCGTCCCGCGGTGTCGACGATGACGACGTCGTAGAGCTTGCGCCTGGCCTCCTCGAGCGACTCGCGCGCGACCGCGACCGGGTCACCGGCGCCGTTGCCAGGCTCCGGCGCGAAGACGGGTACGCCGGCGCGCTCGCCGTTGACCTGGAGCTGCTGGACGGCGTTCGGCCGCTGGAGGTCGGCCGCCACGAGGACCGGGCTCTTGCCCTGCTCCTTGAGCCACAGCGCGAGCTTGGCCGCCAGCGTGGTCTTGCCGGCGCCCTGGAGGCCGGCGAGCAGGATGACCGTGGGTCCCGACTTCGCGTAGCGCAGCCGCCGGGTCTCGCCGCCGAGGATGGTGACGAGCTCCTCATTGACGATCTTGACGATCTGCTGGGCCGGGTTCAGCGCCTGGCTGACCTCCTCGCCCCGCGCGCGGTCCTTGACCGCGGCCACGAACTCCTTGACCACCGGCAGCGCGACGTCGGCCTCGAGCAGCGCGATCCGGATCTCCCGGGCGGTGGCGTCGATGTCGGCCTCGGAGAGCCGGCCCTTGCCGCGCAGGTTCTTGAAGGTGTCGGCGAGACGGTCCGAAAGTGTGGCGAACAAGGTTTTCCTCAACGTGGGACGGGGGCGAGCAACCGCACCAGCCTATCCGCGTCGCCCTACCCTCAGGTCGTGACGGGCATCGTGTTCGGGCTTGCGGGCCTGCTGGTGCTCGGGCTCGTCCTGTGGGCCGGCCACCGGATGCTCACCGAACGCCGCAGCGGTGCCTCGAGAGTCCGGCCGGGCGCGGATCAGCCGGTCAGCGCCTCCCGGACGGCGTGTGCCGCCTCCGCCGAGCGGACCTCGCTGAGCACGCCGGCCGCGGCCTCCTGCAGGTAGAACACGTCGACCGCCTGCGGGCCGAGGGTGTTGACGTGCGCGGAGCGGACCGCGATGTCGAGCCGGGCCAGTGCCGCGCAGACCAGGTAGACCACGCCGGGCCGGTCGGCGGCCCGGACCTCCAGCACCGTGGCCTGCGCCGAGGCCTCGGGGCGTACGACGACGGTCGGGGCCAGGTCCTGGCCGGCCGGTGGCGCCAGCCGGGGCGCCGGGTCGAGGCGCCCATCATGGATCGCGTCGTAGCGCTGCCGCAGCACGCCGGCGTCCAGGTGCTCCTCGGCGACCTCCCAGATCGAGACGCCGTACTGGTCCTGCGACCAGGCCCGGGCAGCCCGCACGCCGATGCGCTGCAGCGCGAACATCGCGGCCACGTCGGCGAGGAGCCCGACCCGGTCGGGAGCGATCACCGTCACCCGCGAGCCGTCGGCGACGGGCTCGACCGTGACCGACACCCCACCGCGGCGCACCTCCTTGGGCACCGCGACCTCGTCGTTGGCCACCGGTGGCAGCGCCGCGCCACTGGTGAGCGCGGCCCTGGTGCGACGGGACAGGTCGAGGATCAGCCCGGACCGCCATGACGACCAGGCCTTGGGCGAGGCGGCGCGGGCATCGGCCTCGGTGAGCACCGTGAGCAGGTCGAGCGCCTCCGCCGAGCCGAGCCGGGAGGCGAGCGCCTCGACCGTCGCCGGGTCGTCGGGGTCGCGGGTGGTCGCAGTCTCGGCGAGCAGCAGGTGCCAGCGCACCAGGAGCGCGATCAGCTCGGCACCGGACTCGTCGAACCCCATCCGGGTCGCGATGCTCCGGGCGATCGGCTCGCCGGCGACGCTGTGCTCGGTGAGGCTGCCCTTGCCGATGTCGTGGAGCAGCGCGGCGACCATCAGCACATCGGGGCGCCCGACCTGCCGGATCATTGCCGCTGCCTCGGTGCAGGTCTCCACCACGTGCCGGTCGACGGTGAACCGGTGGATCGCCGACGCATGCGGCAGCAGCCGGATCCGCTCCCACTCGGGCAGGATCTGCGCGAGCGCCCCGGTCTCCTCGAGGGTCTCCCAGGTGCCCAGCAGCCCGCGCCCCGACGCCAGCAGCCGGACCAGGAGCCGGCGCGCCTCCGCCGGCCAGGGATCGGGCAGCTGTGCGCACTCGCGGGCCAGCCGGGCCGCGGTCGGCGGCGCGAGCACGACGTCACGCTCCGCGGCCTCGGCGGCAGCGCGCAGCAGCAGCGCAGGGTCCTCCGCCGGGCGGGCTCGCCTGTCGAGCACGACCTCGTTGGCGGCCAGCGCGACGCCCTCGGCGAGCGGCGTCAGCGACGGGCGGCGCGCGCCGACGTGGGCGGGCCGCGCCAGTGCGTCGTCCGCCCGCCGCCAGGTCAGCCGGGACAGGTGGGTGATCCGGCGGCCGAGCTCGCGGACGTGCACCTGCGCCGCCCGCGCGTCCGCGCTCCCCAGCTGAGTGGCCAGCGCCGCGCCGAGCTCGGTCCACAGCTCCGGCGCGATCCGGTCGGTGGCCCGCCCGGCGAGGCCGTGCACGAGGTCGCGGACGTCGAGGAGGGCCAGCCGGCTGCGCTCGAGCTCGACGTGCGGTACGTCGACCAGCCAGGTCGCAACCAGTGACTTGAGCACGGTCGCATCCCGGATCCCGCCCTCGGCCTCCTTGATGTCGGGCACCGACTCGTGCGCGAGCTCGCCCATCAGGTCGTGCCGCGAACGAACGAGCTTGTGCAGCTCCGGCAGCCTCTCGCGGGCGTGCCGCCGCCACTGGGCCAGCGTCGTCGTGCGCAGCCGGAGCGTGAGGTTGGGGTCCCCGGTCAGGTGGCGCACGTCGAGCAGCCCGGAGGCGACGCGCAGGTCGGCCTCCGCCGCCGAGACCATCTCGGGCAGCGACCGCACCGAGTGGTCGACGTTCGAGCCGGAGTCCCAGAGCGGGTACCAGAGCTGCTCGGCGATCCGGCGCAGCTGCTGCTCGTCGACGCCGGCCGCCTCGGGATCGCTGACCAACACGACGTCGAGGTCGGAGTGCGGCGCCAGCTCGCCGCGGCCGTAGCCACCGACCGCGACCAGCGCCAGCCCGACGTCGGGGCCTCCGACGTCCGACCACGCCTTCGCGCAGAGGGTGTCCGCGTCCGCCGTACGCCGGGCGCGCTCATCAGCGGTCAGGGGTCTACCGCCGACTCGTCGCGCTCGACCATCACACTGCCGACTCGTCGCGCTCGCCCGTGCGCACCCGGACCACGCTGTCGACCGGCACCACCCAGACCTTGCCGTCGCCGATCTTGCCCGTCTGCGCGCTCGAGGTGATGGCGTTGACCACCGCCTCGGCGTCGCCGTCGTCGACGACGATCTCGAGTCGCACCTTGGGCACGAGCGCGATGTCGTACTCCGCACCCCTGTAGACCTCGGTGTGGCCCTTCTGCCGGCCATAGCCGCTGACCTCACTGACGGTCATGCCGGTCACCCCCGCGGCCTCCAGAGCGGCGCGGACGTCCTCCCACTTGTGCGGCTTGACGACCGCGGTGACGAGCTTCATGTCGAGAGTCCTCCTTGGCTGAGCGGACCCTGTGACGAGGTCCCGCTGGTGGCGTACAGGTCGTAGGCGGACTCGGCGTGGAGGACGAGGTCGATGCCGCTGACCTCGTGCTCCTCGTCGATCCGGAAGCCCATCGTCTTGTGGACGACGTACCCGATGATGCCCGAGACCACGAAGGCGTAGACAAGCACAACTCCGCCGCCGAGGAGCTGGCGGCCGAGCTGGTCGACGCCGCCGCCGTACAGCAGGCCGTCGACCCCCGTGGGTGCGGCCGCGGTGGCGATCAGCCCGATGCCGAAGGTGCCGACCAGCCCGCCGACCAGGTGGACGCCGACCACGTCGAGCGAGTCGTCGTAGCGGAACCGGTACTTGAGGCCCACCGCCAGGGCGCAGACCACGCCGGCGACGAAGCCCATGACGATGGCGCCGATGGGCGACACCGAGCCGCACGACGGTGTGATCGCGACCAGGCCGGAGACCAGTCCGGACGCCGCACCCAGCGACGTGCCTCGGCTGTAGCGGATCCGCTCGAGCAGCAGCCAGCCCAGCGACCCGCTCGCGCCAGCGAGCAGCGTGGTCGTGAAGACGACCGCGGCGGCCTGGTTGGCGCCCAGCGCGGAGCCGGCGTTGAACCCGAACCAGCCGAACCACAGCAGCCCGGCGCCGAGCATCACCAGGGTCAGGTTGTGAGGACGCATCGACTCCTTGCCGAACCCCACGCGCGGGCCGAGCACGAGGGCCAAGGCCAGTGCCGAGGCACCCGAGCAGATCTCCACGGCCATGCCGCCGGCGAAGTCGATGGTGCCCACCTCGTTGGCGAGCCAGCCTCCGACGTGATCCCCGGCCGAGAAGTCGAAGACCCAGTGGGCGATCGGCGCGTAGACCAGCAGCGTCCACACCGCGACGAACACCATCCAGGCGCCGAACCGGGCCCGGTCGGCGATGGCGCCGGAGACGAGGGCGCCGGTGATCACGCAGAAGAGACCCTGGAAGACAGCGAACAGGATGAGCGGGATGCCCGAGTCACCGTTGCTCTCCTCGCTCATCAGCTGCCCGAGCCCGGCGTACTGCGTCGGGTCGCCGAACAGGCCGAGCGTCACGTCGTCACCGAACGCGATCGAGTAGCCGACCAGCACCCACAGCACGGTGATCACCGCGAGGGAGCCGAACGTCATCATCATCATGTTGAGGACGCTCTTGGAGCGCACCATGCCGCCGTAGAAAAGCGCGAGCCCGGGTGCCATGAGCAGGACCAGCGCCGAGGCGGCCAGGAGCCAGGCCGTGTTGCCGGTGTCGATGACGTGTGGAAGCACTGGCGAAGTCACGGGCAACCAGCCAACCCAGCATTTGTTTCGGGCGTGTTAACGCCCCGGCCGTCCCACACACGGCCGGGGCATCAACCTGGATCTCGGGATACCTCGTGGTCAGAGGGCGGCCGAGTCGCGGTCGCCGGTGCGGACCCGGACCACCGTCTCGACCGGGCTGACCCACACCTTGCCGTCTCCGATCCGGCCGGTCTGCGCGGTCTTCACGACGATGCCGACCACGTCCTCGGCGTCGCCGTCGTCGACGACGATCTCGATGCGGATCTTGGGCACCAGGGCGATGTCGTACTCCGCGCCCCGGTAGACCTCGGTGTGGCCCTTCTGCCGGCCGTAGCCGCTGACCTCGCTGACGGTCATGCCGGTGACGCCGAAGGTCTCGAGCGCCTCGCGGACGTCCTCCCACTTGTGCGGCTTGATCACCGCGGTCACGAGCTTCATGCGTTGGCTCCTTCCGTGACCGGCGCGGTCTTGGCGGCGAGAACGCTGGACGAGCCGCCTCCCCCGCTGGTGTGGATGTCGTACGCCGACTCGCCGTGGGCGACGAAGTCGATGCCCTCCACCTCGTCCTCCTCGGCCACGCGGAGGCCGATCGTGAACTTGATGGCCAGGCCGATGACCGCGGTGATCACACCGGAGAAGGCGATCGCCACCAGGGCGCCGAGCGACTGGTCACCCAGAGAGCCGAGGCCGCCGCCGTACAGGAGGCCGTCGATGCCGCCGGCGCCGTCGGAGGTCGAGAAGACCCCGATGAGGACGGTGCCGATGATGCCGCCGACCAGGTGCACGCCGACCACGTCGAGCGAGTCGTCGTAGCCGAGCTTGTACTTCAGGCCCACGGCCCAGGCGCACACCGCACCGGCGATGGCCCCGATCGCGACCGCACCCTCGATGTCGACCGCACCACAGGCCGGCGTGATCGCGACCAGGCCGGCCACGATGCCGGACGCGGCGCCCAGCGACGTCGCCTTCCGGTGCATGAGGTACTCGATCAGAAGCCAGCCGAGGATGGCGGCCATCGTGGCGAGCGTGGTGTTGGCGAAGGTGCGCCCGGTCTCGGAGAAGAACTGAGCAGTGTTCTCCTCGTCGTTGGCACCGGTGAAGACGATCGAGCCGACGTTGAAGCCGTACCAGCCCATCCACAGGAGACCGGCGCCGAGCATCGTGAGCGTCAGGTTGTGCGGCCGGAGAGCTTCCTTGCCGAAGCCGATCCGCTTGCCGATGAGGACCGCCAGGACGAGACCTGCCATACCGGCGTTGATGTGCACCGCGGTGCCACCGGCGTAGTCCTGCGCGCCGATCCGGCCGCAGATGAGCGAGTCCTCGGTGCAGCTGAAGACCATGTGGGCCATGGGGAAGTAGCAGAGGAGCGCCCACAGGGGCACGAACACGACCCAGGCGGCGAACTTCATCCGGTCCGCAACGGCGCCGCTGATGAGCGCGACCGTGATGATCGCGAAGGTCGCCTGGAACATCACTCCGATGTAGCCGTCGGTGGCGACGCCGTCGAGCCAGAACAGGTCGAACGGGTCGTGGAAGAAGGTGCCCTCGCCGCCGAAGCCCATCGACCAGCCGACAGCGACGTACAGGATGCCGACGATCGCCACGGCGACGTACGACATCATCATCATGTTGAGCACGGACTTCGACCGCGACATGCCGCCGTAGAACAGCGCCAGTGCAGGCACGGTCATCATCAACACGAACGCCGTCGCGATCAGCATGAAGGCGTAATAGCCGTCCACAGAACCTCCATCAGAACCAGGGAGCGGGACGCGGCACTCGGGGTGACGACGCTGTCGATGCCGGGGCCCGCTGCGTTGTGCAGAACCTTCGTGGCGGCAGGTTTCACGGCCACCCGCACCATGTTGCGGACATGAAACGACATCGCGCCCCGTGTTACTTCGGTGTTACGGCGGTGGGGTCGTCGGGCGTCACCGCGGGCTCCGCGATGATGGGCCGGTGACGCTCAGTGAGTCGTTGGCCGACTACTCCGCCGCCTGGGCCCGGCTGGTCACGGCGTGGGTGGCGGCCGGCGAGGAGTCGCCGGAGGCGGAGGCGCTCGTACGCCGGGCGCTCGACGAGGGCGTGCACGCGCTGGACCTGCCCGCTGCGGACGGGGTCGCGGTGGGCCAGGGCCGGCGCTGTGAGATCTCCGCAATACGCCTCGCCGGCGCGGTCGACGAGGCCGGCTACCTCGCCCACAACCAGGCCCAGGCCGAGCGCGGCGCCGAGCCGGTCGACCACTTCTGCCGGCGCGGCTGGCGGGCGCTGCGCAACCCGAGCGTGGACTTCGACGTGTGGTGGTACTGGGCGGAGTACCTCGACCCGACCGACGAGTCGGAGACCGCCACCAACCCGCTGGTGCACTACCTGCTCGACGGTCGGCACCGCGGGTTGCTCCCGCTCCCCCGGCGGGCTGCGCGACCGACGTGCTCGGTGCCGGCACCGCCGCGGCGGGCCTGCCTGTTCGCGATGTACGACCCGGGCGGGCTCGTCGACGACTACGTGGTTGCGTACGTCGCGGAGCTGGCCCGGCATGCCGACGTGTTCGTGCTGGCCGACGGGTCGCTGGAGCCGCGCCAGCTCGACCGGCTGTCGGCCGCGACCGGTGCCTGGGTGCGCGCGCACGGCGCCCACGACTTCGGCTCGTGGAGCCTGCTGGCGCAGGAGCTGGTCGGCTGGGACGCGCTCGCGGCGTACGACGAGGTGCTGCTCGCCAACGACTCGTGCTGGCTGGTGCGGCCACTCGACGAGGTGTTCGCGGAGATGGACGCCAGACCGGGCGACTTCTGGGGGCTGCAGCTCACCGCCCGGCGGTTCGAGCCGGAGCCGTCCCAGCCGCAGTCTGTGCCGCTCGAGGAGGTCAAGCGGTCCTGGCTGCCGCCGACGTCGTTCCGCTACCCCGAGCTGGTCCACGTCGGGTCCTACTTCCTCGCCCTGCGCCGTCCGGTGCTCGACGACCCGGGCTTCCGGCGCCGCCTCGACGCGGTCCGGCCGCAGCGGGACCGGGCCAACCTGGTGCAGAAGTACGAGACCGGCACCACGCAGTACCTCGTCGGCCAGGGTTTCGACTTCTCGACCTGGGTGCCCGACCTGCGGCCCAACCACCCGATCTACGGGCCCGGTGTCTTCGAGCTCCTCGCCGGGGGGTTCCCGCTGTTCAAGCGACGCTTCCTGGTCGCGAACCCCTACGACACCCCCGACCTGGCCGACTGGAAGCAGCGCCTCCTGGCTGCCGTACCGTCCGCACCGGTCGACCTGTTCGAGCGAAACCTGCTCCGCGTCGCCGACCCCGACGACCTCGCCCGGTCGTTCTCGATCCGGTCGTCGCGGTAGTCCGTCACCTTTGGCTGGTCAGAACGCCGATTTCCACAGCCGACGGTGACGGACTACCGCGGCGTGCGCTCGGCCCTCGCCTCGTGGGCGACCTCGACGAGGCGGGCGGCGCGGGCCCGCGAAGGAGTGCTCGCTGCGGACCCGGTCGGAGGCGGCGCGGCGGGTGGCGTCGTCACCGAAGACGGAGTCGGGCTCGGGGAGGGTGGCGAGCCGGGCGAGGTCGTCGGGCGTCTCGTAGACCTGGACCGCCGGACCGAACAGCTCGGCCAGCCCGGCCACCTCGTCGCTGATGACGCGCGCGCCGCTGGCGACGGCATCGAAGAGCCGGTTGGAGACGAAGCCGTCGGCGCGCATGGCGTCGTGGTGGTCGTTGAGGACGACGCCGGCCGAGCGGTACGCCGCCGCGAGCTGGTCGTTGGGGATCGACCGGCCGCGGACCACCTCGTCGGGGACCAGGCCGGACCAGAGGTCGCCGTAGACAGCCAGCGGCAGCCCGGCCGCGAGAGCGTCGCGGACCACCGGGCGCAACACCCGTCGTGAGTTGCCGACGAACAGCACCCGGTCGCCGGTGTCCGGTGCGGTCGTGTCGGGGTGGAACCGCTCCGGGTCGGTGGCCTGCAGCAACGGCTCGATGAGCAGCGCCCAGTCGCGGGCCCTGCGCTCGGCCCACGGCTGGCCGGCGGCGAGTACCCGGTCGTAGCCGTGTGCTTCGTCGGGAGTCACGAGCTCGGGGTGCGAGATCACCCAGAGCAGCGAGACCTGCTCGGGGCTGGGATCGTGGCGGACCAGGCCGCGCAGCACGAGCACGACGTCGTCGTGGCGGCCGGTGGGCCGGTCCCACTCGGGGCGCCGGTCGACGACGACCTCCTGGCCGTGGTCGCGGAGCGCCGCGGCCAGGGACGCTGCGAAGTGGGTGTCGCCCCAGCGCTCGCCGCCGGGTCCGGCGGGTGCGGGGTTCTTGATCGCCCAGCGCAGCCTGGGGTTCTCTGTGACCTGGAGGGGGGTGACCTGGAGTCGGGCCTCGCGGAC
This sequence comes from uncultured Actinomycetota bacterium, assembly GCA_963798045.1. Lineage (GTDB taxonomy): Bacteria > Actinomycetota > Actinomycetes > Propionibacteriales > Nocardioidaceae > Nocardioides. The sequence goes on along the minus strand of CAWCSB010000019.1, from coordinate 33,212 downwards.
GAGCACCGGCCGTGGGACCCGCAGCCGCGGCGGGGCACCGTGCCGGGCCTTGCCGATGTCGTGGTCGACCACGCGCATCCCGCGGGTGGCCCACAGCGCGGCGTCGTCGCGGGGCGCGACCACGCGCTGCCAGCGGTCGAGGTAGACGGTGCGGTTGGTCAGGTGCTTGTCGTGCCGGCCCGAGGCACGCGACTCGTGGTGCACCACCGGCCGGCTGTCGAGGACCTGGAAGTGGCCCTGTGTGGTCTCCTGGCGCAGCTGCCGGAGACGGTGGCACAGGTCAACGTCCTCCATGCCGTTGGTGAAGACCGGGTCGAAGCCGCGCAGGGCCACCGCGTCGGCGTAGCGCAGCGCGAGCGCGGCCCCCGTGAGCGCGTGGAACCGCAGCCCCTCGACGCCGTACGCGTCCTCGGCGGGGAACCCGCGGAGGAAGGCGTGCGGCAGCCCGCCGCACGTCGGGAACGCGATGCCGGCGGACTGGATCGTCCCGGTCGGGTAGAGGAGCAGCGGCTGGGCGCCGAGCACGTCGTCGTCGGTCAGGGCCTCGCGGAGCGGGGCCAGCCAGCCCGGCGGGACGGTGGTGTCGTTGTTGAGGAACACCACGACGTCGCCGGTGGCGTGGGCCAGCGCCAGGTTGTTGCCCAGCGCGAAGCCGTGGTTCTCCGGACTGTGCCGCACCTGCACCCGGTGGCCGGCCAGCCGGTCGAGCGCCGACGCGACCTCCCGCGAGGAACCGTTGTCCCAGACGATCACCTCGAGCTCGGCACCGTCCTGCAGGAGCGACTCGACGCAGGCGGTGGTGAGCTCGCTGTCGTCGTACGTCGGCACGATGACGCTGGTCAGCCCAGGGGTCGGGGTGCGGGCCGACAGCGCCGCCCAGTCGACGAGGTGCTTGTTCAGCACGACACGGCGCCAGTCGCCGGCCGGGGGCCGCAGCGCGAGCCGGCGGTCCGGGAACCGGCGGCGCACGCCGATGCTCGGCACCAGCTCGACCTCGGTGTCCCGGCGCATCAGGAGGTCCAGCAGCCAGGCGGAGGGCAGCGCGGGGTCGACCGGTCCCAGCCCGAGCAGCGCCTCGCGCTGGGCCACGAGCCGCGCCGGCTCCACGTCCGGGGCCGGCGTGCGGAAGACCACCGTCTCGCCGTTGCCGCGCTCCCCCTCGAGCTCGTCGGCGACGAACGGCCGCCCCAGCGCGACCAGCCGCTCGAGCCGGTCCGGCACCCAGGAGTCGCCGGCGTCGAGGAATGCGACGTACTCCCCCGTCGCGCGGGCCACGTCGGTGACGACCTCCCAGTCGGTGAGCGTCTGGTTCTCGACGCCGGCGAGGGAGATGGCGCGGAGCTCGTCGTCGTACCCGGGGTCGAGGACGACGGAGACCTGCGCCATGTCAGCCGAGCAGTGCGTCGACGAACGCCTCGGCGTCGAACGGCGCCAGGTCGTCGGGTCCCTCGCCGAGGCCGACCAGCTTCACCGGTACGCCGAGCTCGCGCTGCACCGAGACCACGATGCCGCCCTTGGCCGAGCCGTCGAGCTTGGTGAGCACCACGCCGGTGACGTCGACGACCTCGGAGAAGACCCGGGCCTGGATGAGGCCGTTCTGGCCGGTGGTGGCGTCGATGACGAGGAGCACCTCGGTGACCGGGGCCTGCTTCTCGATCACCCGCTTGACCTTGCCGAGCTCGTCCATGAGGCCGGCCTTGTTCTGCAGGCGGCCGGCGGTGTCGACGATCACGGTGTCCACGCCGTTGTCCAGGCCGTGCTGCACCGCGTCGAACGCGACGCTCGCGGGGTCGGTGCCCTCGGCGCCGCGGACCACCTCGACGCCCACGCGCTCGCCCCACGTGGCGAGCTGGTCGACTGCCGCGGCGCGGAACGTGTCGGCCGCCCCGAGTGTCACGCTGCGGTCCTCGGCCACCAGGATCCGGGCCAGCTTGCCGACCGTGGTGGTCTTGCCGGTGCCGTTGACTCCGACCACGAGGACGACCCCTGGCTTGCCGTCGGTCCCGCTGACCTGGAGCCGGCGGTCCATGGTCGGGTCGACGAGCGCGACGAGCTCCGCGCGGAGCGCGGCCCTCGGGTCCTGGGGTGCGCCCTCGACCCGGAGCCGGGTGCGCAGACCCTCGACCACCTGCTGGGTGGGCCCGACGCCGAGGTCGGCGGTGAGCAGGACGTCCTCGATGGACTCCCAGGTGTCCTCGTCGAGCCGCTCGCGGCTGAGCAGGGCGAGCAGGCCGCGGCCGAAGCCGCCCTGCGCCCCGGCCAGCCGCTGCCGGAGGCGGACCAGCCGTGAAGCCGTCGACTCCGGCCTCTCGATCGTGGTCGGCGGCGTGGTCGCGCTTGGTCGGTGTGGTGGTCGGTGCAGGTGGTGGTCGGCGCGGCGGCCTCCGACGGAGGGGCCTCGGTGACGGTCGCGCTGGCAGTGTCTGACCGCGGCGGTGTCGCCGGCTTGCGGCCACGAACCACGAAGCCGATGACGACGCCGATCAGCGCCACGGCGACGACGGCGATGATGAGGATCAGCAGCGCCTGGGAGGACATGCCTCCCATCCAATCAGGACCTCAGCCGAACAGGTCGTCGAGGCTGCCCTCGTCGGGGTCCTTCCGGCCGGGCCGGTTCGTCGTCCAGTCGTCCTCCGGGGAGAACACCGAGATGACCACGAGCGCGACGATCACGATCAGCACCATGCCGATCACGATCGCGGTCATGCCGTCTCAACGCTTCACGAGCGCACAAGTGACGCGACGGCGGCGCGAATCTCCTCGGGGATCGGGGTGACCCGGCGGGCCGGGTCGGTGTTGTCGACGTAGACGTGCACGAAGGTGCCCTCCGCGGCCGCCTCGTCGCCGGGTCCGTTGTCGGACCCCTGGAACAGCCCGACCTTGTAGACGACCGACGAGTTGCCGAGCTTCTCGACGTAGACACCGACGTCGACCGGCGCGGGGTAGCCCACCTCGGCGAAGTACCGGCAACCGACCTCGGCCACGACGCCGATCGCCGGCAGCTTGCGGATGTCGGTGCCGGTCGCCTGCTCGAGGTGGTTGTTGACGACGGTGTCGATGATCTCGAAGTAGCGGGCGTTGTTCATGTGCCCGTAGACGTCGATGTCGGCCCAGCGGGTGGTGACCTGCTCCCAGTGGACGTAGTGGTCCCGGGTCGGACGGACTGCAGCCACGCTGTGCTCGATTCCTAGGCTGACTCGGCCTCGCGCAGCCGCTGGCTGATCACGGCCGAGACGCCGTCACCGCGCATCGAGACGCCGTAGAGCGCGTCGCCGACCTCCATGGTCCGCTTCTGGTGGGTGATGACGAGCAGCTGGGAGTTTTCGCGCAGCTCCTCGTAGATCTCCAGCAGCCGGCCGAGGTTGGTGTCGTCGAGCGCGGCCTCGACCTCGTCGAGGATGTAGAACGGCGAGGGGCGGGCCTTGAACAGCGCCACCAGGAATGCCACCGCCACCAGCGAGCGCTCGCCACCGGAGAGCAGCGAGAGCCGCTTGATCTTCTTGCCGGGCGGGCGAGCCTCGACCTCGATGCCGGTGTTGAGCATGTCGTCGGGATCGGTGAGGACCAGCCGGCCCTCGCCACCCGGGAAGAGCCGGGTGAAGGTCTCGTTGAAGGCCCGCTCCACGTCGACGTAGGCCTCGGTGAAGACCTGCTCGACCCGGGCGTCGACCTCGCGGACGATGTCGAGGAGGTCCTTGCGGGTCTTCTTCAGGTCCTCGAGCTGCTCGCTCAGGAACCTGTGCCGCTCCTCCAACGCGCTGAACTCCTCCAGCGCCAGCGGGTTGACGGTGCCGAGCATCGCCAGCTCGCGCTCGGCGGCGCGCAGCCGCTTCTGCTGCTCCTCGCGGACGAAGGGCACGGTCTCCGGCGCCGGGGGCTCGTCGGACTCGGATGACTCGTCGGACTCGGCGACCGCGGGCTGCTCACCGTCCGGCAGCTTGTGGTCGACGGGGACCGGCTGCTCGGGGCCGTACTCGGCGACCAGCACGTCGCCGGCGAGGCCGAGCTCCTCGAGCGCGCGCTCCTCGAGTTGCTCGATGCGCATCTTCTGCTGGGTGCGGGCCATCTCGTCGCGGTGGACGGAGTTGACGAGCTCGTCGTGCTCCCGGGCCAGGTCCCGCAGCCGGGCGCGGACGGCGAGCAGCTGCTCCTCGCGACCCTGGCGGGCGCGCTCGACCTCCGCGCGGGCCGCTGCGGCCCTGCCGATCGAGACGTCGAGCCGGTCGAGCACGTAGACGACCGCCGCGCCGACGGCCTGGGCCGCCTCGCCCTCGCGGAGCAGCCGGGCCCGGCGCTCGATCTCGCGGGCGCGGGTCTCGCGCTCGTCCTGGGCGGCGCGCAGCAGCTGGTCGGCCCGGCCGTGCAGGGCGCGCGACCGCTCCTCGGCGGTCCGCAGCGAGAGCCGGGCCTCCATCTCGCCCTGCCGGGCAGCACGGGCTGCCTCGGCGAGCGACTCGCGGTCGTCGGTGACCTCCTCGAGGTCGGGGTCCTCCTCGGCGCGGGCCAGCCGCGCCTCGAGGTCGCCGAGCCCCTCGAGGTCCTTCGTGCGGGCCTCCTGAGCCTCGGCGATCGCCCGCTCGAGCCGCTCGGCCTCGCCGCGGGCGCCGCGCGCCTGGGCGCCGAACTGGCCGAGCTCCTCGGCCACAGCGGCCAGGGTGGCGTCGGACTCGTGCAGCTTGGCGAGTGCGACGTCGACCCGCTTCTGGGCCTCGTGGCGCTCCCGCTCCAGCCGGGACATGTCGAAGCCGAGCCGCTCGCTCGAGGCGATCGCCTCGGACAGCTGCTGGGCGGCCTCGTCGACCGCGGCCTGGATCTCGATGAGGCTCGGCTGGCTGGCCGAGCCACCGGCGGCGACGTGTGCTCCGAGCAGGTCGCCGTCCCGGGTCACCGCGGTCAGCGAGGCGTCTCGGGCGATCAATGCCCGGGCCGCGGCCAGGTCGTCGACCACGGCGATGCGGTCGAGCAGCCTGGCGAGCGCCGGGCGGACGGTGTCGGGGCAGGTGACCACGTCGAGGGCATATGCCGCGCCCTCCGGCAGCGCCGGCCACCCGCTGACGTTGCTGCTGGCATCGGACGACGGATCCGAGCCGAGCACCATCCCGGCGCGCCCCAGGTCGTGCTCCCTGAGGTGGCCGATCGCCGCGATCGCGGAGTCGGCGTTCTCGATCGCGACGGCGTCGGCGGCGCTGCCCAGGGCGTGGGCGACGGCGGTCTCGAAGCCGCTGCGGACGGTCAGCAGGGCTGCCACCGAGCCGAGCAGCCCGGAGACCTGGTCGGAGGCGGCCAGCAGGGCACCGGCGCCGTCCTTGCGGTTGAGGCCGAGCTCGAGGGCGTCCTTGCGGGCGGCCAGCGTGGCGCGGTCGCGCTCGGCGCGCTGCGCCTCCTCGCGGACCTTGGCCAGCTGCTCCTCGAGGTCGTCGAGCTGGGCGGCGGCCCCCTCGTGCTCGGCGTCGAGCCCCTCCTCGCCCGCGTCGAGGCCGGCGACCCGGGTCTCGAGCGCGGTGAAGTCGCGCTGGGCGCGGGCCGCGCGGCTGAGGGCGTCCTCGTGGGCCTGGGTGAGGCGGCCGAGCTCGTCGTCGGCGGCAGCGGCGCGCGAGCGCAGCGCGTTGACCTGGCCGATGAGCCGGGCCAGCCCCTCGCGCCTGTCGGCGGCGGCACGGTGCTGGCCGGCGACCCGCCGTTCCTCCTCGGCGACGGCGTCCTCGGCGGTGCGCCTCGCCGAGACCGCCTGCTCGAGGGTGACGCGGTGCGCCTCGACCTCGGTCTCGATGGCGCTCTCCTGCTCGCGCACCTGCGCGGCCTCGGCCTCGAGTGCCTCCGGGTCGCGGCCGGTCGCGACGTCGCCGGTGCCGAGCCCCTCGGCGTTGCGGACGCGCTCCGCGGCGAGCGACTGGGTCCCCCGGAGTCGCTCGCGCAGGCCGGACAGGGCGAACCAGGTCTCCTGGGCGCGGGCCAGCGCGGGCAGGTCCTCGCGCAGCGCGGCCTCGAGGTCGCTCTCGCGCTGGGTGGCCGTGGCCCGGTGGCCCTCGACCTCCTCGCGGCGCGCCACCAGGACGGACTCGTCGGCGAGCTCCTGCTGGAGCGAGGCCCGGGCGGTCACCAGGTCGTCGGCGATCAGTCGGGCCTTCGCGTCACGGACCGCGGACTGGACGCCGACCGCCCGCCGGGCGACCTCGGCCTGGCGGCCGAGCGGCTTGAGCTGGCGGCGGATCTCGCCGAGCAGGTCGGTGAGGCGGGTCAGGTTGCCGTCGCAGGCGTCGAGCTTGCGGAGCGCCTTCTCCTTGCGCTTGCGGTGCTTGAGGACACCGGCAGCCTCCTCGATGAAGCCGCGCCGGTCCTCCGGCGTCGCGTGCAGGATCGAGTCGAGCTGGCCCTGGCCGACGATGACGTGCATCTCGCGCCCGATGCCGGAGTCGGAGAGCAGCTCCTGGACGTCGAGCAGGCGGCACGGGGTGCCGTTGATGGCGTACTCGGACCCGCCGCTGCGGAACATGGTCCGGCTGAGGGTGACCTCGGAGTACTCGATCGGCAGCGCGCCGTCGGTGTTGTCGATCGTCAGCAGCACCTCGGCCCGGCCCAGCGGCGGCCGGCCCGACGTACCGGCGAAGATGACGTCCTCCATCTTGCCGCCGCGCAGCGACTTGGCGCCCTGCTCACCCATGACCCAGGCGAGGGCGTCGACGACGTTGGACTTGCCGGAGCCGTTGGGCCCGACGACGCAGGTGATCCCCGGCTCCAGCTGGAGCGTCGTCGAGGAAGCGAAGGACTTGAACCCCTTGAGGGTCAGGCTCTTCAGGTACACGGTGCTCCCTCGCAAATGACGGCTACGGCAGGGCTGACGCGGGGGAAGCTCAGCGTCGCCACCCTACCGGCGGACACCCCCAGGACCGTGAATCCGGGGGTTCCGTGGACGGGCGTGTCCGAAGGCCCCCAAGTCCTCAGCGGTACTTCTCGGACACGGCGGCCAGCCCGCCGACCAGGACGTCGATGCCGAACTCGAACCGGTCGTGACCGTCACCGTTGGTCATCTCCGCGGAGTACTTGGTCAGCAGCGGGAAGAGCTCCGGAGGCAGCTGGTTCCAGAGCTCCACCATCTGGGCGTCGATCGCCTCGTGGTCGGGCTCCTCGCCGGGCGCGGTCGAGTTCTGGCGCTGGACCCAGAGCGACTCCTCGTAGCCGACCGCGCTGACGTAGAGCGCGGCGAGGTCGCACATCCACGCGGCCGCCTGCGGCGAGATGCCGCCGGCGACGCAGATCGCCATGATCCCCTCGGCGGCGCGCATGCTGCCCTCCATCGTCGGGATCTGCGCCATCGCGGCCCGGGCCGAGCCCGGGTGGTCGTGGTAGAGCTCGATCATCTGCCGCAGCACGTCCTTGAGCTGGTCGGCCCAGCGGTCCGGGTCGGGCTCCGGGATGTCGAGCCGCCTGGCGATCCGGTCGATGACCAGCTGGTCGAGCTCGTCCCGGTTGGCGACGTGCTGGTAGAGCGAGGCCGGTCCGGTGTCGAGCGCCTTGGCGAGGGACCGCATCGAGACCGCTTCGTACCCGTGGGTCGCCATCAGGGCCATCGCCGTGTCGACGATCCGCTCCGTCGTCAGCCGCTCCTTCGGCGGCCGCTCCTCGCGGCGCGGGAGCGTCACCCGGACCCGGAGCGGGCCGGCCTGCCAGCTGCGCTCCCGCTCGGGCGGGTTCGTGGGGTCGGGCATGTCGAACAATGTACTTGACACGAACACCGTTCGGAACTAGAACAGTGTTCGTCAACTCCGAACACCGTTCGTCGCCTGAGCTCCAGGAGTCACCATGTCAGCACTTTCGGGCACCACTCCCTCCCCCGCGGAGACCTCGCCAGACCAGGAGTCGCGCGGCTACCAGTACCGCTGGATGGTCATGGCCGTGGTCATCGTGGCCGACGTCATGGACCTGCTCGACGCCACGATCGCCAATCTCGCCGGCCCGTCGATCCGGGCCGACCTCGGCGGCAGCCAGAGCACCCTGCAGTGGGTGCTCGCGGCGTACACCATGGCCTTCGCGGTCGGGCTGGTCATCTCCGCCCGGGCCGGCGACCTGGTCGGGCGGCGCCGGATGTTCATCATCGGCATGGCCGGCTTCACCATCGCCTCCCTGCTCTCCGGGCTGGCGCCCACCGCGGGCGCGCTCATCGCGTTCCGCGTCCTCCAGGGCGCCTTCGGCGCGGTGATGATCCCGCAGGGGCTCGCCATGGTGAAGCAGTCCTTCCACCCCGACGACCTGCAGAAGGCCTTCATCCCGTTCGGCCCGATCATGGGGCTGGCCGCGGTGCTCGGCCCGATCCTGGCCGGCTTCCTCATCGACGCCGACCTGTTCGGCACCGGCTGGCGGATGATCTTCCTCATCAACATCCCGGTCGGCATCGTCGGCACGGTGCTCGCCGTCAAGTACCTGCCCGACCTCCCCCGCAACCGCGAGACGAAGCTGGACGTCGTGGGCTCGGTCCTGCTCGCCGCCGCCTCCGCGCTCCTGATCTACCCGCTGGTCCAGGGTCGCGAGCACGACTGGCCGCTGTGGTGCTTCCTGATGATGGGCGCCTCCGTCATCGTCTTCGCCGGGTTCGTGGTCAGCGAACGGCGCAGCGCGCACCCTGTGATCGAGCGCTCGCTGTTCCGCAACCGCGGGTTCGTCGCCGGTGTGGTCTTCCTCGCGTCGTTCTTCGTCGCGATGAACGGCCTGATGCTGATCGTCAACCTGTTCATCCAGATCGGCCTCGGCTTCACGCCGATGCACACCGGTCTCGCGATGACCCCGCTGGCGTTGGGCCTCGCCGTCGGCGCGGCCACGTCGGGCGCTGCGCTCGGCCCGAAGTTCGGCCGCAAGGTCCTGCACGGCGGCCTGCTCGTCATCGGGCTCGGCATGGTCGGCCTGTGGCTGACCATCAACCACCTCGGCACATCAGCCGGCGGGTGGGACCTGGCCCCCGCGCTGTTCGTCGTCGGGCTCGGCAGCGGCGCCATCTTCGCCCCGCTCTTCGACATCATCCTGGCCGACCTCGGCGACCAGGAGGTCGGCACCGGTTCGGGGGTGCTGAACGCCGCCCAGCAGTTCTCGGGTGCGCTCGGCGTGGCGATCATCGGCACGCTGTTCTTCCAGTGGCTGCCCACCGACGGCTGGGCCGACGCCACCAAGGGCATCATCTGGGTCAGCCTGGCCTGCTACGTCGTGAGCTTCCTGGTGGCGTTCCTGCTGCCGAAGGAGGCCCGCGAGGGCACCGAGCTCGCCTGACTCGTCGTAGGCTCACCAACCGTGCCCGACCACCAGCTTCTCTTCGTGGCCGGGCTCGGTCGGTCAGGCACCACGGCGTTGATGGAGGCGCTGGTGTCGCACCCGGACATCGCGCTGGGCGTCGAGCGCTACAAGCGGCTCTACCCGCGCGACGAGGAGCCGGTGACCGCGGACCTCTTCGAGGAGCACCGGTTCTTCGACTTCACCGATGGCCTCACCAACCTCACCCCGGAGCAGGCGCCGGAGTGGGCGCCGCACTACGAGGCGATGCGGGCCAAGTGGAACCGAGCGCGATACGTCGGCGACAAGATGGTCGCCATCCGCCTCCAGCACGTCTGGGAGACACTGCCCGACGCGCGGTTCGTCTGCATCGTGCGCGACCTCGAACCGGTCGCGGCGAGCTGGGAGGCCCGCGCACAGAACCCCGACGACCTCGGCTGGGGCGCCGACCAGGACGCCACCAAGGCGGTGGCCGGCTGGAACCGCTCGCTGCGCCGGGTGCGCCGGGCGGTCAAGCAGCGCCCCGACCGAGCCGTGGTCGTCGAGTACGACCGCTTCTTCGGCGACGAGAGCGGCACCAGCCTCGACAGGGTGCTTGCGTGGCTGGGGCTCGAGCGGTCACCGGAGATCGAGACGGCGTTCGCGCAGGTGCACGCGACGTACGTCGAGAAGGTGGCGCCCAAGCAGCGAAGCCTCTCCCCCGAGACGCGTGCGTTCCTCGACGAGCACGCCGAGCGCGACGTCTGGGACCAGGTCACCGCCCAGCTCGCGCTCTAGCTATCAGCTGAGTCGCTCCATCTGGTCGGCGACGGTCGCCTCGCGACCGCTGCCCTCGGCCCGCAGCCCCGCCACGACGCCGGCCCGGTCCTCCTCGGACCGGTTCTGGCTCAGCTTGACCTTGCCCTCGACCCGCTCGATGGCGATCTCGAGCCCGACGATCGCGCGCAGCTGCTTGTCGACGTACGTCGCGGGCGCGTCGGTCACCGCCCACGGCTCGGCGCGGCTCGACTCGTGCTGTTCGGTCAGCAGCGTGACCGCCGATCGCAGCCACCCAGGGTCCTCGATCCGGTGGACCCTGCCGGTGATCTGCACGGCGGAGTAGTTCCATGTCGGCACCACCCGACCGTGCTCGGCCTTCGACGCGTACCAGCCCGGAGACACGTACGCCTCAGCGTCGGTCACGATCGCCAGCGCCCCCACGTCACCCTCGGCCGGGATCGAGCGCCAGTGCGGGTTTGCGCGGGCGATGTGGAGGATCAGCCTGTCGCCCTCCCAGACGACCGGGAGCCGGGTGGCCAGCGGGTAGCCGTCCTCCCCGACCGTGACCAGCTCGGCAGAGCCGATGGCGCGCACCATCGCGCGGATCCCGTCGAGGTCGTCGAGGGCGTTGAAGCGGGGGACGTACATGCGCCCATTCTGTCCGGGGCACGCTGCGCCCGCACGGGGCGGCGCCCAGGACGTTCAGCGCGTCAGTTGTCGGTCACGGCCCAGCCGAAGGAGTCGCTGACCGGGTTCAGCGTTCCCCCGGTGGTGTTGCAGGCCACCACGTCCATCGAGCCGCCCGAGCCGGTGGCCGACGTCGCCGTCAGGACCAGGCCGTCCGGCCAGGCGTTGGACGGGGTCACCACGACCGAGCCCGGGTCCAACGCGGGGCTGACCGTGGCGACTGTCTGGGTGTCGCACGCGCCGGCGGGCATGCTCGCGAAGTCGAGCGTCGCGACACCGCTCTGCGTCGAGATGTCGTCGGTGCCGGTCTCGCCGGCACCGATCGCGTTGTCGATGCCGATCTCGGGGGCCTTGGTCTCGATTTTGCTGTTCTTGTCGGACTTCGACGTGACCGAGTTCTTGGCCGCGGCCTTGTCGACCTGGTCGGCGATCGCCGGCTGGCCGATGACCACGGCGGTCGCCAGACCCGCAACGGCAATGCCGGCCACGAGTGCGCGTCTCAGTTCGATCATGGTGATGCCTCCGAAGGAGCCGGGAGGGAAGGGACGATCCCCAGTCCGCCCAGCGTACGTCCGCAGGGAGACCTGCCCCACCACCTCTGGGACGGTCTAGACGGTTGCAGCCAGGTCGTCCTCGTGCGCGATGTGGGTGAGCTGTCGCCAGATGAGCACCACGAACACCGCCGATCCCACGAAGGCGAACCAGAACGGCGCCGTCACGCCCCAGCGCTGCGCGATCACCCCACCGATCCCGGCGCCGACCACGAGCCCGCCGTAGACACCGACGAGGTTCACCGACCCGACCCTGCCCTGGAGCTGGCTCGGCACCGCACGCTGTCGGATCGTGATCGACGTGGTGCCCCACACGAACGCGTGCGCTCCGAACAAGAAGAACACCGGCATCGCGACGTACGGCGAGGACGTGGCGGCCAGCGCGAGATGGGTGAGGGTCTCGATGATCAACCCGATCCTCATCAGGTTGCCGAGGCTGATCCGGCGGGTCAGCGACCCGTAGGACAGGGTGCCGGCCAGGCCGCCGGCGGCCATGACCGTGGCGACCAGGCCGAATCCGATGCTGCCCAGGCCGAGGTGCTCGGTCGCGTAGAGGACGAGCACTGACCAGGCGGCGCCGAACGTGACGTTGAAGATCAGGATCGTGAGGACCAGGGTGCGGACCGCGGCGTGGTGCCAGGTCCAGCGGAAGCCCTCGACGATGTCGTGCCAGACCGCGCGCACCTCCTCGGGGTTGCGGCCGTGCGCGGGCAGCTGGAGGCGGGCGATCATGACCACGGCGAGGACGCCGACCACCGCCTGGGCCGCGAACGGGACGAACTGCCCCGCCGTGAACAGGAGGGCGCCGATCGGCGGCGCCGCCAGCCCGTTGATCGTCAGGAAGCCGGCCTGCAGCCGGGCGTTGGCGATCGCCAGGTCGTCGCGCGCGACGAGCATCGGCAGCAGCGTGCTCGCGGTGTTGTCTGCGAAGACCTCGGCCGTGCCCAGGAGGAACATCGCCGCCAGCACCAGCGCGATGGGTGCCACGTCGAAGGCAACCGCCGCGGCCAGCAGCGCGACCACGAGAGCACGCAGCAGGTCGACGGTGATGATGATCAGCCGGCGGTCGAGCCGATCGGTGAGCGCCCCGGCCCAGACCCCGAAGACCAGCGGGGGCGCCCACTGGAGCAGCGCGGCGAGCGCGACCAGGAACTCATGGTCGGTCTTCGAGGCGACGAGCAGCGGACCGGCCGCCAGGGCGATGCCGTCACCCACGTTGCTGGTCCACGACGACGCCATCAGCAGGCGGAAGCCACGCCCGAGGCGTGGCGGCGCAACAACGTCGACCAACCGGCTCACGAAGTCAGCACGCTAACGCCGTGTCACTCCCCGTTTCACCTGGTTTCCGGCCGGAGCCGTCAGCACCAGGCAGGCTGAGGGGGTGCCTGTCTGTCAGGCGGGCTGCATCTCCTGCATGCGGGGAGCGGTGTCGACCAGCAGCTCTTCGGCACGGGCGGCCACGAGCTTGTCGTTCTCCTCGCTGAGCCGGAGCACGAGGGCCTCCAGCTCGCCCACCCGCGCGCGCAGCCGACTGTTCTCGGCGGCGAGCCGGGGGTCACGCAGGTCGCTGTTCATGTAGCCGATCAGCGCCTTGGCCATAGATGATGAACCTTCCGATATCCGTGGGAACTGGTTCTTTTGAGGCAGGGTCCAAGGACCGTCTTCAAGAGTCCCACTCGCGGGGCCTCCGGTCAATCTCGGAGCGCGGCGTCTGAGCCTGCGAAGACGCCGGTCAGCGACGAGGTTGAGGAGCGTCGGCTCGGACCCGAGCTCGCGAGGGGACGAGCGACGCGTCTCGAAACCTGGAGAGGGTCGAGTCAATCGACGACGCGTGCTGCCCGCACGGTCCGCCGGCGCCGCGGGACCGGCTGGCAGACCGGGCAGAAGTACGACGACCGGTTCATGAACGACACGCGTCGCATCTGCGCCCCACAGCGGTCGCAGGGCTCACCCTCGCGCCCGTAGGCGTGAAGTGAGCGATCGAAGTAGCCGGACTCGCCGTTCACGTTGACGTAGAGCGTGTCGAAGGACGTGCCACCCTGTCCGAGCGCCTCGTTCATCACGTCCCGCGCGTGGCCGAGCAGCTCGCGCACCTGCCCGGCAGTGAGCTTCTCCCCGGCCCGCTCACCGTGCAGCCGGGCCCGCCACAGCGCCTCGTCCGCGTAGATGTTGCCGACCCCGGACACGAGGTTCTGATCGAGTAGCTGTCGCTTGATCCCGGAGGAGCGCCGCCGCACCTTGGCGACGAACGCGTCGTCGTCGAACTCCGGGTCGAGCGGGTCGCGGGCAATGTGCGCGATCTCGGACGGCAGCTCCGCGCCGCCGTCGGAGACGGAGAGGCCCCCGAACATCCGCTGGTCGACGAAGCGCAGCTCCTTGTCGTGAGGAGGCGAGGAACGAGCCGTCTCGAAGGGCCTGCCGCCGGCACCAACGTCCAGGGCGATCCGGACCCGCAGGTGGCGCTCGGGCTCGGCGTCCGCCGGGCCCACCAGCATCTGGCCGCTCATGCCGAGGTGGCCGAGCAGCGCGTCACCGTTGTCCAGGGGCAGCCAGAAGTACTTGCCGCGGCGCCGGGCGTCCTCGATACGCCGTCCGGTCAGCGCTGCCGCGAACCCCCGCGGACCGCGCGGGTCGCGGCGTACGGGACGCGGATGGAGCACCTCGACCGAGGTGATGACGGCGCCGACGACGTGTCGTGCCAGGCCGGCGCGGACCACCTCGACCTCGGGCAGCTCGGGCATGGGTCCGGTCGGCTACGAGTTGCGGGAGGAGTCGGCTGGGTCGCTGGAAAGGTCGTTGGAAAGGTCGTCTGAGAAGTCGTCGACGGCGGCATCGACGGCGGCCGCATCGACGGCGGCGTCGATCGGGTCGACGATGCCGAGGCGCCCGGCGATGTCGCCGTACGCCGTCTCGGCAGCGGCCTGCTCGGCCTCCTTCTTGGACCGGCCGATGCCGTTGCCGTAGATCTGCTCGGCGACGCGCACCTGGGCGGTGAAGGTCTTCTGGTGGTCGGGGCCCTCGTCCTGGATGACGTACTCGGGCACCCCGAGGGCGTGCTCGGCGGCCAGCTCCTGGAGCGAGGTCTTCCAGTCCAGGCCCGCACCGAGCGCGGACGCAGCCTCGATGAGCGGGTCGAAGAGCCGGTGCACGACCTCGGACGACACGGCGATGCCGCCGCTGAGGTGTACGGCGCCGATCACGGCCTCGACCGTGTCGGAGAGGATCGACGCCTTGTTGCGGCCGCCGGTGGTCTCCTCGCCGCGGCCGAGCTTGACGTGCTCGCCGAGGTGGATGCCGCGGCCCACCTCGGCCAGCGCGCGGGCGTTGACGACCGCTGCCCTCAGCTTGGCCAGCCGGCCCTCGGAGAGGTCGGGGTGGGTGACGTAGAGGGTCTCGGTGACGACCACGCCGAGCACGGAGTCACCGAGGAACTCCAACCGCTCGTTGGTCGGCAGCCCACCGTTCTCGTAGGCGTACGACCGGTGGGTCAGGGCGCGCTCCAGAAGCTCGGGGTCCAGGACCGGTTCCCCGAGCGCGGTGCGGAGCTGCGAGTAGTTGCTCAGAAGTCTGCGCGGGTCTCTGCGCGGATCAGAGAACCTGGCGACGCTCGTTGCGCGCGCCGTACTGCCCGCAGGTGCCGCACGCTCGGTGCGGCAGGTGCTTGGCAGCGCAGGCGGGGTTGGCGCAGGTCACCAGAGTCGGCGCGGTGGTCTTCCAGGCCGAGCGACGGTGGCGCGTGTTGCTGCGCGACATCTTCCGCTTCGGGACAGCCATGGTGTTCTCTCTCTCAGTTCTGCTCGGTCTGCTGCGTGGTCTGTGAAGTCTGCGTCAGGTCGGCCAGCGCCGCCCACCGCGGGTCGATCGCCGCGTCGTGTGCGTGGTCGGGGTCGTCGGCCAGTCGTGCTCCACACTCGGGGCACAGGCCTGGACAGTCGTCCATGCACAGCGGCTGGAACGGCAGTGCGAGCACCACCGCGTCCCGCAGCAGCGGCTCCAGGTCGACCAGGTCGTCCTGCAGCATGCTGACCTCGTCGTCCTCCTCGGGGAGGGCGTGGTCCTCGTAGACGAACAGCTCCTGGAACCTCACCTCGATCTCGTCGGAGATCGGCTCCAGGCACCGTGCGCACTCACCCGTGAGGGAGGCGTGCGCTGTCCCGGTGACCAGCACCCCCTCCATGACCGCCTCGAGGCGCAGGTCAACCTCGACCGGCGACCCCTCAGTGACCTGAAGGACTTCGATGCCCAGATCTGCCGGCGCGGCCACCGTCAGCGACACCTCGCGCTGGGACCCCGGGCGGCGTCCGAGCTCGCGAGTGTCGAGCACGAGCGGCGCTCTCGGGTCCAAGCTGTTCAGTGTCACTTCCGGTATCCAGGCAAACAGATCCAATCGAGAATCGTACGCGGGCGGCGCGGCGGCAGCCAAATGACGGTCGGACTGCTCGTCCCACGCGGGCTGCCCGGGCTGCCCGGGCTACTCGGCCTTTCGCTGGGCGAGCCTCTCGGTGAGCGGGCCGACCACGAAGTCGGGCACCAGTCCGGAGACGTCGCCGCCGTAGGACGCCACCTCCTTGATCAGGCTGGACGACACGAACCCGTACTGCGGGTCTGCGGGCACGAACACGGTCTCGACCCCGGTCAGGTGCGAGTTCATCTGGGCCATCTGCAGCTCGTAGTGGAAGTCTGTTCCCGAGCGAAGCCCCTTGACGATCGCGACGGCGTCGGCCTCGCGGCAGTAGGTGGTGATCAGGCCGGAGAACCCCTCGACCCGGACGTTCTCGAGGTCGGCGACCCCCTGCTCGAGCATCGACAGGCGTTCGTCGGCCGTGAAGAGTCGGCTCTTGGACACGTTGACGCCCACCGCGACGATCACTTCGTCGAAAAGGCTCGCGGCGCGCTGGACGATGTCGAGGTGCCCGTTGGTGACCGGGTCGAAGGACCCGGGGCAGACGGCTCGGCGCATCAGGTCTCCTGGGGGGCCTCGGAGTTCGCAGCGGCGTGACCGTACCAAAGCATGGTCTCTCCGTAGCGCTTGCTCCGCCTGCCCTCGATCCCGGGCGACCACGTGGGCTCGGGGCTCCGCGACGACCGCTCGACGACGACCATGGCGCCCGGGACCAGCCAGCGCTGCTCGTCGAGCAGTGCGAGATCGTCGCCGACCGCCACCTCGTCGAGGGGGTACGGCGGGTCCATGAAGACCACGTCGTACGGCGCGGCCGGCGGGGAGCTGAGCACGATGGGAACGCTGCCGGTCACCACGTCGGCCTTGGCGAAGCCCAGCGTCTTGGCGTTCTGCGCGATGAGGCGGGCGGTGCCGCGGTCGAACTCGATGAACGTGACCACCCCGGCGCCACGGGACCAGGCTTCGAGACCGACCGCCCCCGAGCCTGCGTAGAGGTCGAGGAAGCGCAGCCCCGTCAGCGACCCGCACCAGGCCTCGATGCTCGAGAACAGGGCCTCACGCACCCGGTCGGTCGTCGGCCTGGTCTGCTGTCCGGAAGGGGCTGTGATCCGGCGCCCGCCGGCGTTGCCCCCGATGATGCGGGTCATGTCGTCCATGACCCTAGGACTTCTCGATGAAATCCCCCTCGGCCGAGTCCTCCATTTTGGTGACGGCGACGCGGAGCAGATGATCGGCGGTGAGGCCGGCGTCGGCGTCGAGGAGCGCCTCGGCGGCGGCCCGCGCGGCCAGGATCGTCTCCTCGTCGCGGAGCACGCGGAGGCTCTGCAGGGTCGAGCGGAAGCCGGACTGCGAGCGACCGAGGACGTCGCCCTCGCGGCGCTGCTCGAGGTCGACGCGGCTCAGCTCGAAGCCGTCGGTGGTGGCGGCGACGGCGTCGAGCCTCTGACGCGCAGGGGTGTCGACCGCGGCGCGGCTGACCAGAAGGCACAGGCCGGGTAGCCCACCCCGGCCGACCCGCCCTCGGAGCTGGTGCAACTGGGAGATACCGAACCGGTCGGCGTCCATCAGCACCATCGTCGTCGCGTTGGCGACGTCGACGCCCACCTCGATCACCGTCGTGGCGACGAGCACGTCGATCTCACCGGCCGCGAAGGCGCGCATGGTGCGGTCCTTCTCCTCCGAGGGCAGCTTGCCGTGCAGGGTCGCGACCCGGAGATCCGCCAACGGCCCCTCGGTCAGGTCGGCCGCGACCTCCTCGACGGCGCTCAGCCCGTGCACGACCGGGGTCGGCGCGGCCGTGTCGGGGCTGTCGGGGTCCTCGTCGTAGGTCGGATCGGTCTCGCCCTGCTCGAGCTCGTCGCCGGTGATCCGGGGGCACACGACGTAGACCTGGTGGCCCTTCTCGACCTCCTCGCGGACCCGCGCCCAGACCCGGGAGATCCACTGCGGCTGCTCGGCGAGGGGCACGACCGTTGTCTGGATCGCGGCGCGACCGGCCGGCAGCTCTACGAGGGTCGAGGTCTCGAGGTCGCCGAACACCGTCATCGCCACGGTGCGCGGGATCGGGGTCGCGGTCATGACCAGCACGTGGGGCGGGGTGCCGGCCTTGTCCGTGAGCGCGGCTCGCTGCTCGACGCCGAACCGGTGCTGCTCGTCGACCACCACCAGGCCGAGGTCGAAGAACTGGACCTGGTCCTCCAGCAGTGCGTGGGTGCCGATCACGATCCCGGACTCGCCGATCGCCAGGCGGGAGAGCGGCTCGGTGCGCTGGGACTTGGTCATCGAGCCGGTGAGCAGCTCGACGTGTCGTCGCCGCCCATCATCCCGCCGGCCGCCAGGTCGCCGAGCATCGCGGTGATCGAGCGGTGGTGCTGCTGGGCGAGCACCTCGGTCGGCGCGAGCAGTGCGGCCTGGCCCCCGGAGTCGACCACGCGCAGCATCGCCCGCAGCGCGACCAGGGTCTTGCCGGAGCCCACCTCGCCCTGGAGCAGGCGGTTCATCGGGTGCGGCTGGTCGAGGTCGCGCTCGATCTGGGCACCGACCTCGACCTGCCCGCGCGTGAGCTCGAACGGCAGCTGTGCGTCGAACGCCGCGAGCAACCCTCCGTCGCCTCCGTCGCGCGGACGCGCCCCCATCGCCCGCACCGCCCGGCGGCGTCGCCCGAGCACCAGCTGGGTGACCAGCGCCTCCTCGAACCGGTAGCGGTGCTGGGCACGCTTGATCTGGCCCCAGGTGTCGGGCGCGTGGATCCAGTCGAGCGCCTGGCGGGCGTCGAGCACGTCGTACTGCTTGCGGACCTCGTCGGGGAGCAGCTCGGGCAGCTCGTCGACGACCGTCCGCGCGAAGCTGATGGCCTTCTGGAGGTCCCAGGAGTCGACATCCCGGGTGAGGGGGTAGATCGGGTAGAGCGGACCGATCGACTCCAGCGACAGCGCCGCCAGGTCCTCGTCGCCGGTGCCGAACAGGACCATCTGCGGGTTGGTCAGCTGCCAGTCGTTGCTGAACCGCCCCACCTTGCCCATGAAGATGCCGCGGCGTCCCTTGCTCAGCCGCTCCTGGTTCCACGTGGACACGTGGGCCTTCTGGGCGAAGAAAGCCATCCGCAGCGACGGGCCCTCGGTGCGGAGCACGACCTCCTGGCGGTACGCCGGCCGGCCGGTGCGCCGGTCCTTGTAGGTCTTGCTGGTCGAGGACGCGATCTCCCCCACCACCGTCAGGAGCTGCCCCTCCCGGAGCTCGTCCAGGGCCGACAGCGAGCCGGTCTCGAGGTAACGCCGCGGGAAGTGGCGCAGCAGGTCGGCGACCGTCCGGAGTCCCAGACGTTCGGTGATGCCCTCGTGCCGCGACTGGGCCTTCTTGCCCTTGGCGACGCCGAGGACCGACTCGACGGGTGAGTCGAGGCTGATCACGGCACGCTCCTACTCGACTACTCGGCTACTCGACGGCGACGAGGAGCGGGTAGCGCTCCTGTCCCCCGTCGTACACCACGACGTCGACAGTGGGGTGCCGGTCCTCCAGCCAGTCGGCGCAGGCGCGGGCGAGTACGCCGTCGGCGTCGTCGGCACCGGAGACCAGGGTGACCAGCTCGCCACCACCGCCGAGCAGCCTGCCCAGGACGTCCTCGGCGACCTCGGTGAGGTCGTGGCCGACCACCACGAAGTCACCGCCGATCGCGCCGAGCACGTCGCCCGCCTCGCAGGGCCCGGCCATCGTGATGGCCCGCTTCGCCGCGACGGTGACCGCCCCCTGGCGGGCGTGCCGGGCGGTGGCGGTCATCTCGAGGACGTCCTGGTCGAAGGTGCGACCCGGCTCGTGGACGGCCAGGGCGGCCAGTCCCTCGACCTGAGCGGTGGTCGGGATCACCGCGACCCGCATGTCCTGGTCCTTCTCGGCGGTGCTGGCCGCGACCTGGGCCGCGCGCACCGAGTCGTGGTCGTTGGGGAGGACGACGACCTCCTGCGCACCCGATTGCACCATGGCCTCGAGCAGCATCCCGGTCGACGGCCGGTTGCCGGGGCCGCCGTGCACGACCACCGCGCCGGCCTCCTCGAACAGCGCGGCCAGCCCCGGCCCCGCGGCGACCGCGACGATGGCCCGCCCGACGCGCTGCCGCGGCTCGCGGGCGGAGATCTGCTCGGCGAAGTGCGTCACCCGCACCCGGTGCGGCCGGCCGGCCTCGATGCCGGCCTCGATGGCGGAGCCCACGTCGTCGACGTGGACGTGCACGTTCCAGAGCCCGTCGCCGCCGACCACGACCAGGGAGTCGCCGAGCCCGGCGAGGGTGCCGCGCAGCTGCGCGATGGTCTCGTCGGGAGCGTCGAGGAGGTACATCACCTCGTATGCCGGGCCGTCGTCCACCAGGTCGGCGCCGGGTTCCCCAACGATCGGCCGCGGGATCCGCCGTCCTGCCTCGACCGGCGGAGGCCGTTTCCCGGTGAGTGCAGTTTCGGCGGCGTCGAGGATCACCACGACCCCTCGGCCTCCGGCGTCGACAACCCCAGCGTCTCGAAGGACCTTGAGCTGGTCGGGGGTCCTCGCGAGCGCCTCGCGGGCCGCGGCGGCGCTGGTGGTGAGCACGTCCCGCGACCGGACCCTCGGCTCGCCGTCGAGCAGGCTCGCGGCCGCTTCCGAGGCAGCGCGGCAGACCGACAGCATCGTGCCCTCGACCGGCGTACCGACCGCCGCGTAGCTCGCCTCGGTCGCCTGCTTCAGCGCATCGACCATGACCGCGCCGTTGCGTTCGTCCCACTGCGCCTCGGCGATGCGCCCCATGATCGCGCGGAGCATCTCGCTGAGGATCACGCCGGAGTTGCCGCGCGCGCCGAGCAGCGCGCCTCGGGTGAACGCCTCGAACAGGGCAGCCCGGTCGGCGTCGCCGGTTTCGGCCCTCTCGCGGACGGCGTCGCGGGCCGCGGCCATGGTGAGGTACATGTTGGTGCCGGTGTCGCCGTCCGGGACCGGGTAGACGTTGAGCGCGTCGATCTCCTCGCGGGCGCCGGCCAGGGCGTCCACCGCGATGTCGATGAAGCTGAGCACGGTCCCGAGCTCGATGCCGCTCCCGACGGTGCCCGGTTCGCTCACGGGGGCGAGGCTAGTGCGGCGGGCAGGATTTCGGTGGGAGGGCCCAGTTCGGATATTCTTCTTCGGTTGCCCGCACGTCGGGCACCCCACGAACGCATCGAACACCATCTCCAGGAGCTCACTGTGGCCGCCGTCTGCGACATCTGCGCCAAGAAGCCCGGCTTCGGCAACAACCGGCCGTGGTCGCGGAAGATCACGAAGCGTCGCTTCGACCCCAACATCCAGCGGGTCCGCGCGACCGTCAACGGCACGCCCAAGCGGCTCAACGTCTGCACCGGCTGCATCAAAGCCGGGAAAGTGACCCGCTAAGGACTCACACGTTCCACCAGACTCGACTGAGGATTCCGACACCTCAGTCGAGTTTTTGCTTCCGCGCGAAGCGCCCCTCGAAAACTCGGCTGAGGCGTCGGAGAAGCGCAACGCAAACGTAGGCACGCCGTCCCAGGAGCGACAGTTCGCCGTGCCCGGTTGGGTGCCACGCCCGACGCCTCAGCCGAGTTTCCTGAGGGGCGCGCTGCGCGCGGGGGAAGAAACTCAGCCGAGGTGTCGGGAATCCGCGGTTGCGTTGCGCTTCAGAAGTGGGTCCATCCCCTCTCACCGTCGTACGCCGCTCCGTCGACGGTGACGCCCTCTCCCGCGCCCACCGCGCCGATGACGGTCCAGCCGTCGGGGACCGCGCCGTCGGGGAACGTCGCGAGCAGCGAGTGGTCCTCGCCGCCGCCCAGGACGAACGAGACCGGGTCGGCGCCGGTGGCGGCCCCGACCGCGTGCAGCGGCTCGGGCACGTCCAGCGCCTCGGTCCGGACGTCGATGGACACGCCCGAGTCGGCGGCCAGGTGGCCGGCGTCGGCCAGCAGCCCGTCGGAGACGTCGATCATCGACGTGGCCCCGGCCTCGGCGGCGGCCGGGCCGGCGTCGTACGGCGGGCTGGGGCGGCGGTAGGCCTCGACCAGCACCCGCGGGGAGCGGAACCCCCGGGTGAGGACGGCGAGCCCGCCTGCGGACCAGCCCTGGCGGCCGATGATCGCCACCGCGTCGCCGGGCTGCGCGCCGGAGCGGAGCACGGGCGTCTGGGTGCAGGCTCCGATGACCGTGACGGCGATGACGACCTGGTCGCAGCGCGTCAGGTCTCCGCCGACCACGCTGGCGCCGACGAGGTCGCACTCGGCCGCGAACCCGGTCGCGAAGTCCAGCGCCCACCGCGCCGGCAGGTCGTGGGGGGCGCCGAGGCCGATCGTGAGCGAGTGCGCGCGGCCACCCATGGCGTTGATGTCGGAGAGGTTCTGGGCGGCGGCCCGGTGTCCGACGTCGGCGGCCTCGACCCAGTCGTTGCGGAAGTGCTGGCCCTCGATGAGCAGGTCGGTCGAGACGACGACGTGGCCCTGGCGCACCCGGAGCACCGCGGCGTCGTCGCCGGGGCCGACCAGCACGTGCTCCCCCTGGGTGAACACCTTGGTCAGCTCGGCTATCAGGTCGAACTCACCGACGTCGCCGAGCGTGGCCTCCGGCGGGAACGGCATGGGCTCATCACAGCAGATGGCTGGCCCCCGGTGTCTATGACGTGCCGCAGCGTCGCGATAGGTTGACCAGGTTCCCCCCAGACCACAGAACAGCAGGGAGATCCGCACATGGTGGTGCAGGCCTACATCCTGATCCAGACCGACGTCGGCAAGGCCGCGGATGTGGCCAGAGCGATCGCGCAGGTCAAGGGCGTCACGATGGCCGAGGACGTCACCGGTCCATACGACGTGATCGTGCGCGCCGAGGCCCGCAACGTCGACGAGCTCGGCAAGCTGGTGGTCGCGAAGGTGCAGACCCTCGACGGCATCACCCGCACGCTCACCTGCCCGGTCGTGCACATCTGACCGCCCAGACGACTCGCTGAAACGGCGTTCCGAGCGCCCCGCACCAGCCCTTGGTGCGGGGCGCTCGCCGTACTCCGGGTGTGCGAGGCTTTCGCCATGTCTAGCGCCGAGGAGTTCCCCGGGCCGGTCGCGGTGATCGCGGGCGGGCTGAGCCACGAGCGCGACGTCTCGCTCGCCAGTGGCCGCAACCTGGTCCGCGAGCTGGGCGCGCTCGGGGTCGAGGTGCACGCCTACGACTTCGACCGGAACCTGCTGCACACCCTCGAGCGCGACAAGGTGGTCGCGGTGCTGCCGGCCCTGCACGGGCAGTTCGGCGAGGACGGCGAGATCCAGACGCTGCTCGAGCTGATCGGCATGCCGTACGTCGGCTCCCGCAGCGCCGCCTGCAGGCTCGCCTACGACAAGGCCAGCGCCCGCGAGCTGCTGCGTCGCGACGGCATCCCGGTCCCCGACTCGGTCGGGCTCTCGGCCCAGACCTTCCGCGACATCGGCGCCGCCGCCCTGATGGAGCACGTCATGCACCGGCTCGGCACGCGCGTGGTCGTGAAGCCCGCACGTGGCGGCTCCGCCCTCGGTGTCGCCGGCGTGGACGGGCTGGCCGCCCTTCCGTCGGCACTGGTCGGCACCTACGCCTACTGCGAGGACGCGCTCGTCGAGCGGTTCCACGACGGCCTGGACGTCTCGGTGGTCGTGCTCGAGACCGACGACGGGCTCCGGTCGCTGGAGCCGGTCGCCATCGAGTACGAGAAGGGCCACGAGTTCGACTTCTCGGCCCGCTACACCGCGGAGTTCGTCTCCCTCGACAAACCCGACCTCCCCGCGGAGCAGCTCGCCCGCCTCGGCGAGGTCGCCCGCCAGGCCCACCGCACCCTCGGCCTGCGCGACGTCTCCCGCTCCGACTTCATCGTCAGCGCCGACGGCTCGTTCGTCGTGCTCGAGACGGCCATCACCCCCGGCACGACCGAGACCTCGGTCTTCCCCTACGCGTGCACCTTCAGCGGCACCTCACTCGGCCAGGTCGCCCGCGAACTGCTGTCCCGCGCGATCGAGGCCGGCCCGCCGGTCTGACCACCGGTGGTTGAGGAGGGCGCTCTGCGCCCGTCTCGAAACCTGGCGACCCGGCTCCCAGCGCACGGTCCGGAGGCTCGACAAGCTCGACCAGCGGTGGGCCAGTCCCAGCCGATCGTTGCGAGGTTTCGAGACAGTTGCTAGCGCAACTTCCTCAACCAGCGTCCGGTCAGCGGGGCTGCTGGGGCAGGCCGGCCAGCTTGCCGGCGATGCCGCCGGCGGCGCGGAGGGCGACACCCACCTCGTAGTTGCCGGTGGCCCGGGGGCGGGCCCGCTCGGCCTCCTCCAGCGCGGCGACGAGCACGTCGCCCGGGGGCGTGTCCGGCCACAGGTAGAGCGAGAGCGCGCCCGGGATCGAGTTGACCTCGTTGACGAACGCCTCGGTGCCATCGGAGAGGAAGTCGATCCGCAAGATGCCGGTGAGCCCGGTCAGCTCGACGACGCGGGTAGCCAGCGCCTGGATGGTGGCGCGCAGCTCGGGCGAGATGTCGGCGGGGAACTCGCGCGGAGCGGCGGAGAGGCCCTCGGGCCGGAGGTACTTCTCGGCGTAGGAGAAGATCGCGCCCTCGGCGGGGCGCAGCGGCTTCTCGATCTCGGAGACGGCCAGGGTCGGCGCGGTGCGGACCGAGACGTTGAGATCGAACAGGTCCGGCCGGTTCGGCTCGACGACCGCACCCTCGCGCAGGTCCGGCGACGTGGCGAGCAGCGCGACCGCGGTCTTCCAGTCCTCGACCACCTCGATGCCGATAGAGGAGCCGCCGAACCGCGGCTTGACGATGTAGGGGCCGTCGAACGGCGGCCTCTCGGCCGACGACAGCAGGGTGCGCTTCAGGGACGGAACGCCGGCCGCCTCCATCACGCCGCCGAACGCGAGCTTGTCCATGCCCAGCGCCGCCGCGGCGACGGTGCCACCGGTGGCCTTGACCCCGAGGAGCTCGAACAGCGCCTGCGCGCCGCCGGACTCGCCGGCCCCTCCGTGGAAGCAGCTCAGGACCGGACCGGTCTCGAGCAGCTTGCCGCCGCCGAGCCCACCCTCGAGGTAGAAGCCGCTGCCCTTCTTGGCGCCGATCCGGAGCTCGAGCTTCTTCGCCCCGGACGGGACGCCGTCGCCCTCGGTGAAGTCGCGTGCCTCGAGGCCGGTGGGCACGAGGAACCACTGGTCGTTGCGCGACCAGTAGATCGACTGCACCGCCACGCCGGCACCGGAGAGGACGCGCTCGCCCTGCAATCCGGTGAGGATGCTGATGTCGTGTTCGTTCGCGGTTCCGCCGAAGACCACGGTTGCCCGCTGGATGGAGCTGATCACGGTGACCAAGCCTCTCAGTTGCGCGGCCCGGCCAGCGAATCACCGAGGATCACGGGTAGTGGTCGGGCAGGTCGTTCTCGTACAGCACCACGTCACCGGCCGTCGCGGTCGCCATGACGTGGCGGGCCGCGTCCTCGCGACTGCCGAAGACCTGGGTCCGGCTCGCGTCCCCGGCCCGCAGCGCGGCCCGGTTGGTGTGGCCCACGATGCACAGCTGCATGCGCTCGTCGGCCGTAGCGGCCCGGGCGAAGTCGGCGTTGCGCCGTGCCTGCTCGGGTCCGAGCTCGACCATACCGGGGGTGATCGTCCACACCGTGCCGCCCTCGCCGACGAGTGACCTGGCACTCACCAGCGCCTGGGCGGCCCCGTCCGGGTTGGCGTTGTAGGTGTCGTCGATCACCGTGACACCGGTGTCGAGCGTCGTGGTCTCGGCGCGGTGCGGGGTCGCCGGGACCGAGGCGAGTCGATCGAGGATCGTCTGCTCCGGTACGTCGACCGCGAGCGCCAGCCCCACGGCGATGGCCACGTTGATCGGGTGCCCGACCTCGGCCGGGAGGGCGACCCGGTGCTCCTGACCCGAGATGACGAGGAGCCACCCATCCCCGTCCCGACCTACGACGACGTCGGCGGTCGCGCCCTCGGTCGTCGCGCAGCGGATGACCCTCTTGGTCGCGGCGTACTGCTCGGCCGCGGCCGCCAGCTCGGGCACGTCGACGTTCAGCACGATCGTCTTGGCCGGCTCGAGGATCTCGGACTTGGCGCGCACGATGGTGGCGCGGTCCTTCATCCGCTCGAGGTGCGCCTCGCCGATCGTGGTGATCGCGGAGACCTCCGGCGGGAAGAGCCGGCACAGCCGCGCGATCTCGCCGGTTCCGTAGGTGCCCATCTCGGCGACGAACACGTCGGTCCCGGGAATGAGTCGGTCGTTGACCGCCCGAGCCAGGCCGAGCACGTTGTTGAAGCTCGCCGGGCTCGCCAGCACGGACCAGCGGCCACCCATCAGGTGCGCGGCGTAGTTCTTGGTGGACGTCTTGCCGTAGGACCCGGTGATCGCCACCACCCGGGGTGCGACCTGCTTGATCCTCGCCGCTGCCGAGACCTCGTACTTCCGGTTGAGCTGCTCCTCCAGCGGGTGCGCCGCCAGCAGCGCGACCTCTGCGATCGGCAGCGCCAGCAGCGGCACCAGCGCGACCGCCTCGCCGAAGGCCAGGAAGAAGCCGGTGACCACCACGTGCAGCACGACCGTGATCGCCGCGAGGCGGCGTACGCGCGGTGTCCACGCGAGCTTCTTGGGCGGCCGCAGCAGCGCCAGGCCGGGCGGCCACAGCAACCACACCGCGGCCCCGACCAGACCCACGAGCGGCAGCTTCAGGCCGACCAGGCAGAGCACCAGCACGGCGGCGAGGGCCAGGAGGTTCGTCGGCTGGGCCCGGCACCAGATCGCGGCCATCGCGACGAGCCGGCCCGGCTCGTAGTGCTCGCGCTGCGCGACCCGCCACCAGCGCAGGTACGACGCCAGGGCGAGCAGCGAGATCGCCAGCCCCACGAGGACGTTGGCCGTTGCGCTCATGGAAGTGCGGCCGTCGTGTCGATGGCGGTGCGCAGCGCGGCGACCAGCCCGTCGTCGAGCAGGTGCGCCGAGCCGGGTACGACGACCAGGTCGGCCCGCGCGCCCATGCGGGCCCTGGCCCGCTCGGCCATCGCCGTCGTCGCGGCGGTGTCGTGCTCGCCCCACACCATCGCCACGGGCAGCCCGTTGGAAGCGAGCTCGTCGAGCGCGTCGCCGTAGTCCTCGTTGACCGCCTTGACCAGCACCTCCCGCAGCTCGCCCTCGGCCGCCCGGTAGTCGGCCGAGCCGCGCTTGCGGCGCTCCCTCTCCATGAAGTCGTTGGAGATGAAGTGCCACTTGTTGAGGAACCGCAGCGCGCGGAAGCCGAACGACGGCTTCCGAGCGGCGGTCTCGGGCCGCAGCAGGGGTACGCCGGTCAGGACGATCCCGCGCACCAGCTCGGGACTCGTCGCGGCGAGCCGCACCGCGACCCGGCCTCCGAAGGAGTGGCCGACGAGCACGGGCCGGTCTCCGCCGGATCGGGCGAGCTCGTCGAGGCACTCGCGCACCCAGACGGCGTACTCCGACGTGCTCCAGCCGCTGTCCGGCGCCGGCGTGGCGCCGAAGCCGGGGAGGTCGAGGGCCAGCGCGTCGTAGCCCTGGAGCGTGGCGTTCCAGTCCGCGCGGGTGCGGCCCCAGCCGTGCAGCGCGACGACCTTGGCCGGGCTCTCGCCGTGCCGCTCGGCGAACGCGCGCCCGCCCAACAACGTCGTCAGCACAACCGCGAGACTAGTGCCCCGTCCCGAAGGTTCTCGCGCGCTACGCGCGCTCATAGCACGCACGTCGCGGCGTTGCCGTCGCTCGCGAGACACACCGGTATGGCTTCGCTCCGGCGCCTTGCGCTGCACGCACTCTGAGCCCGCCGAGCATGCGAGCACCTCCGGGACGGGACACTGTGCCCATGGTTCCGCCTCCCGAGCACCCCCAGAGCGGGTCACTTCAGCCCGCGACCGTCGCCGTCACCGCGGGACGTCCGCCGCACGAGCCGGACCAGCCGCTCAACGCTCCGATCACGATGGCTTCGACGTACGTCGCGGGTGGCGACCTCGAGTACGGCCGCTACGGCAACCCGACCTGGGCCGCCTTCGAGAGTGCGCTGGGCGCGCTCGAGGGCGGGCAGTGCCTGACCTACGCGTCCGGGATGGCGGCGGTCACGAGCCTCCTCGACCTGGTCGCGCTCGGCGACAAGGTGGTCGTGCCGAGGCACTCCTACAACGGCACCCTGGTCCAGCTCGGCGACCTCCAGCTCCGTGGCCGGCTCACCACGACGCTCGTCGACATCACGGACACCGCGGCGGTGGTGGAGGCGTGCGAGGACGCCGCGCTGGTGTGGTTCGAGTCGCCGACCAACCCGGCCCTCGAGGTGGCCGACGTCCCCGCGATCATCGCCGCCGCCCATGCCGCGAGCGCCCGCGTGGTCGTCGACAACACGTTCCTCACCCCGCTGCTGCAGAGGCCTCTCGAGCTCGGCGCCGACGTGGTCCTGCACTCGGCGACCAAGTACCTCGCCGGCCACAGCGACGTGCAGCTCGGAGCGATCGTCACCCGCGACGACGATCTCTACGGAGTGCTCAAGGGGCGCCGCGACGTCCAGGGCAACACGCCCGGGCCGTTCGAGACCTGGCTCGCGCTGCGCGGCCTCCGCACGCTGCACCTGCGCGTCGAGCGCGCCCAGGCGAACGCCGCCGAGCTCGCCCGCCGCCTCGCCGACCACCCGCTGCTCACCGAGGTCCGCTACCCCGGCCTCGGCGCCATGATCTCGATCGTGCTGCCCACCGCCGAACACGCGGACCTGCTGGTGCGCAGCACCTCGCTCTGGGTGCACGCCACGAGCCTCGGCGGCGTCGAGTCGTCGTTCGAGCGCCGCCGCCGCTGGACGTCCGAGCCCGCGACCATCCCCGAGGGCCTGGTCCGGCTCTCGGTCGGCATCGAGGACGTCGAGGACCTGTGGGCCGATCTCAGCGGAGCGCTGGACACCGTCGCTGGTTGAGGAGGGCGCTCTGCGCCCGTCTCGAAACCGAGCACTCCGGGCCGGGACGCATGCTCGACGGTGGATGACTACCAGCGCTGGCTTCAGAGGTTTCGAGACGCTCGCCAGCGCGAGCTCCTCAACCACCAGTGACTCACTCGCTAGCGCGAGCTCCTCAACCACCGGTGGCTCACTCCATCTCGGCCTTGGTCTCCCGCTTCAGGGTCGAGTCCATCATCTCCATCGCGGTCATCCGGCCGGCGACGACGTCGTCGACGTACTGCGCGATCGGGGCATCCACGCCGGTCCGCTCGGCGAGGGCACGGAGCGAGGCGCAGGACTTGGCGCCCTCGGCCACCTGGCGCGTGGAGGCAACGATCTCCTCGGTGCTCAGCCCCTGGCCGAGCTTCTCGCCGAAGGTCCGGTTGCGCGACAGCGGCGACGAGCAGGTCGCGACGAGGTCGCCGAGGCCGGCCAGGCCCATCAGGGTCAGCGGGTTGGCGCCCAGCTTGGTCGCGAGCCTGGCGGTCTCGGCGAGGCCGCGCGTGATCACCGAGGCGGTCGTGTTGTCGCCGAAGCCGAGACCGACCGCCATGCCGACCGCGAGGCCGACGACGTTCTTGTAGGCACCGCCGAGCTCACAGCCGAGCACGTCGACGGAGGTGTAGGGGCGGAACGCCGGCGAGTGGCAGCGGTCCTGCAGCAGCTTGGCGACCTCCTCGTCGGCGCACGCGACGACCGAGGCGGCCGGCTCACGCCGGGCGATCTCCTTGGCCAGGTTGGGCCCGCTGATGACGCCGATCCGCTCGGGGCCGGCCCCGGTGACCTGCGCGATCACCTCGCTCATCCGGTTGAGGGTGCCGAGCTCGACGCCCTTCATCAGGGACACCAGAACGGCGTCCTCTGCGAGGAACGGCGTCCAGTCCTCGAGGTTCGCGCGGAAGCTCTGTGAGGGCGTCGCGAAGATGACGATGTCCGCGTCCACCGCGGCCTTCTCGACGTCGTGGGTGGCCGAGACGGCGGGCGGCAGCTCGACCCCGGGGAGGTACTCCTCGTTCTCGCGCCGGTCGTTGATCGCCTCGGCGACCTCCTCGCGTCGGGCCCACATCGTCACGTCGTTGCCGCCGTCGGCGAGCACGATCGAGAACGCCGTGCCCCACGACCCGGCACCGAACACAGCAACCTTGCTCATGACGCTTTGCCCCTCCGTCCGCCGTCGTTGGGGTTGCCGAACTCCGAGACACCGGCGGTGCGCGGGTTGAACCGCTCGGCCGGCGCCTTCCCGCCACGCACGTCTTCGACCAACGTGGTGAGAGCGGCCATGATCCGGTCGGTCGCCGCGGACACCGCCGTCGCCGAGGTCTCGCCCAACAGGTCCTCGAGGTCGACGGGATCGCCGACCTTCATGGTGATGAGCTTGCGCGGGAAAAGGTCCGGCTTCTTCGCGTACGGCGCGAGCACCTCCTGGGCGCCCCACTGCCCGATCGGGATCACCGGCGCGCCGGTGGCCAGAGCGATCCGCGCGGCGCCGGACTTGCCGACCATCGGCCACAGGTCCGGGTCTCGGGTGATGGTGCCCTCCGGGTAGACCACGACGCACTTGCCGGACCGCACCGCCGCGACCGCGGCGTCGTAGGCGCCGATGGCACTCTTCGACGCGCGGTAGACGGGGATCTGGCCGGCGGACCGCAGGAAGAAGCCGAGCACCTTGTTCTTGAACAGCCCGGCCTTGGCCAGGTAGCGCGGGATCCGCCCGTGGTCCCACACGATGTGCGCCACGATGAGCGGGTCCACCTCGGAGATGTGGTTGATGACGAGCAGGAACCCGCCCTCGGCCGGGAGCTTCTCGCCGTCGATCCACCGGTGCTTGGTGGTCGCCAGCAGGATCGGCTTCACGATGGGCACCGCGATCGCCCACGCCCAGCCGCGGCTGCCCTCCTGGAGATGCCGGACCTTCACATGCGACAGGCTAGTGGTCCCCGCCGGTAGGTCGTCGAGGCTGGCCCGTGCTCCGGGTGCGTGCATCGCAAGGCGCCGGTGCGACGCTCTACTTGTTCGTCCAGCTAGCGACGGCAACGCCGCGAGGTGCGTGCACGGGGTGCGGGGCACCCGGCGAACTGCCGGTGGGGACCACTTGCTGCCGCCGACGCGGGCGACGGCTGCACGGCGGCTGCTGGAAGGATGACGACGATGCAGAAGTACGTCGCCCTGGTCCCGGTGAAGCCACCCGCGCTCGGCAAGTCCCGCCTCGTCGGCCTCGCCGACGACGCGCGTCGCGCACTCGCCGCCGCCTTCGCCCTGGACACGGTGGCGGCCTGCATGTCGGCACACGCGATCGCCGAGGTGCTGGTGGCGACCGACGACGCGTCGTTCTCGGTCGAGCTCGCCGGCCTCGGCGCGGTCACGATCCCCGACGGCGTCGCGATGGACCTCAACGGCACGCTGCGCCAGTCCGCGGCCGAGGCGCGTCGCCGCTGGCCGGAGCTCGTCCCTGTCGCGCTCACCGCCGACCTCCCCGCCGTGCGCGCCGAGGATCTCGACGAGGCGCTCGGCGCGGTGGCGGCGGGCGACCCGGCGTACGTCGCGGACGCCGATGGTCTGGGCACCACGCTCTACACCGCGGCGTACGACGCGTTCGACCCGCGGTTCGGTCCGGGCTCCGCGCTGGCCCACGACGCCACCGGTGCGCGAGCGATCCTCGCCCCTCTGCCCCGGCTGCGCCGAGACGTCGACGACCTCCGCGACCTCGACGACGCGCTCGCTCTCGGGGTCGGCCCGCGGACAGCAGAACGGGCCGCCTCCCTCTAGGAGACGGCCCGTCCTTCGGAGCTGGGTCAGCGCTTCTTGGCGGCCTTCTTGGCGGGTGCCTTCTTGGCGGGTGCCTTCTTCGCGGCAGCCTTCTTCGCAGGAGCCTTCTTCGCGGCCTTCTTGGCAGGTGCCTTCTTCGCAGCGGCCTTCTTCGCAGGAGCCTTCTTCGCGGCCTTCTTGGCAGGTGCCTTCTTCGCAGCGGCCTTCTTCGCAGGAGCCTTCTTCGCGGCAGCCTTCTTCGCAGGTGCCTTCTTCGCGGCAGCCTTCTTGGCCGGTGCCTTCTTCGCCGCCTTCTTGGCCGTCGACTTCTTGGCAGCGGCCTTCTTCGCCGGCGCCTTCTTCGCGGCCTTCTTGGCCGTCTTCTTCGTAGTCGTCTTCTTCGCCGGGGCGGCCGCGGCGGCCACCCGAGCAACCGGGGCAGCAACCTCGGCCGTGAGCGCCGGCAGCTTCTTGGCGCCCGAGACGATGTTCTTCAGGTCCTGGCCTGCAGTGAATTTGGGCACTTGTGTCGCCTTTGCTTTGATCCGCTCGCCGGTCCGTGGGTTGCGGACCATGCGGGCGTTGCGGACTCGCTTCTCGAAGGAGCCGAAGCCCGTGATGGCGACCTTCTCACCCTTGGCCACCTCACGGCTGATGGTGTCGAGGACCGACTCGAGCGCGTGGCGAGCGGCCCTCTTGTTGCCGTCGTACCGAGCGGCCAGCGCTTCGATGAGTTGATTCTTGTTCACGAGCTTCCCTTTCGGTGTCCTGCTTGAAACGGAACCGGTGCTCCGGTTCATGTAAGGCAACCTAGAAAGAACAAGCGCCAGTAACAACGACCACGCCGCATCAATCGTCATATTTTTCAAGGGGTCCGCACTGCTCGTGACGTGCGAGAACGCACCGACGAGCGACATGGAGCGACGCACCGAGTGAGCATTCCGCGTCGATGCTCATCGACTCGACTCATCGGCAAACATCGCGATTTCCCAAGCGGGCTTGGGAAATCGGGCACCTTCGCCTATCTATGCTGGAGCGATGCGGGACCGCACGCGTCACGAGGTCGAGCAGTGGTGGCGCGACGTTTTCGACGTGCGCGACGCGTTGTGGTCGAACGTCACCGTGTTGCATCCGCACGGACTACTCGGCGACTACGAAGGTTGGTACGTCGCGTGGCGTGACACCGGTGTGCACGTGTCCGCACCGTCGAGCGCCGAGGCCGACGAGGTCGCGTCGCTCGCCAACGAGTCTCCGCATTCACTGCAGGCTGTGGAGTTCTGGCACGCCTTCGCGCGACAGCGCGGACTCACGGTGATCGGGCCTGGTGTGCACCGCTACCTCGACCAGGATCCGGGACCGGCACCTGGGGTCGAGCTCGTCGACCCCGGTGCGCTCCTTGCCCTTCGCGACCGCGTTGCCGCAGACGACTGGGACGAGTCGGGCTTCGAGGACGCGCTCGTCGAGTCGGGCGCCGTGGCGTTCGCGACGGCAGGCGGCGGTGCGGT
Source organism: uncultured Actinomycetota bacterium (assembly GCA_963798045.1). Lineage (GTDB taxonomy): Bacteria > Actinomycetota > Actinomycetes > Propionibacteriales > Nocardioidaceae > Nocardioides. The sequence continues at coordinate 370 of CAWCSB010000019.1, read as the reverse complement.
GCTCACCGAGCTGGCGGGAGCTCCGCGCAACATCGGGCTGCTCGTCGCGGAGGACGCCCGTGGTGGCGGGCTCGGCACGACGCTCGGTCGGGCTGCGGCGTCGTACGCCGTGACCCGGCACGGCTACGCGCGCTGGCGGAGCCGGGACAGCAACGTGCCGTCGTCGCGGGCCGCGGAGCGGCTCGGCTTCGAGCCCTACGCCACCCAGCTCGCGGTCAGGAGTGAATCGTCTCCGGCTTGAACGACGGCCGCCCCGCCTCGAACGCTGCGATGACGTCGTCGTGCCCGAGGGTGATCCCGATGTCGTCGAGACCCTCGAGCAACCGCCACCGGGTGTAGTCGTCGATGTCGAAGGAGTCCTCGATCGCGT
>CAWCSB010000018.1:0-40437 GCA_963798045.1 uncultured Actinomycetota bacterium | reverse complement strand
GCGGAACATCTCGATCGACGCCGGGACCCGAGCCAGCTCGTCCCGGTCCAGGACGACCAGCTCGTCGGCGGGCAGCGCGAGCTGCCGCTCGATGTCCTGCAGCCGCTCCTCGATGCCGTCGAACTCGTTGCTGGACATCAGGGCGCCGACCAGGCCGATGGCCAGGACCGGGCGGTTCCGGAGCACCGCGTCGGGAAGGGTGTCGACCCAGCCCCGGAACACCGCCTCCCGGCGTACGCGAGCCAGCGACGGGATCGCCAGCTCGGCCAGCTCCGCCGCACGCTCGACGTCGCCCGCGGCGAGCGCGTGCCGGACGGCGGCCTCTGGCTCCTCGGCCGCGTCGTACCAGTCGCTGGCGCGTCGGTGCAGCCCGGCGACCCGGTCGGGTTGCTCGGCGAGCAGGTGCGCGCGGAGGACGTCGGCGAACAGGTGGTGGTAGCGGTACCAGCGGCGGTGGTCGTCGAGCGGCACCACGAACAGGTTCCGGCGCACCAGCGACTCCAGCACCTGGCCGCCTCCGGACGTCTCGGTGACGGCGTCGCAGAGTGGGCCGGTGAGCCGCTCGAGGACCGCCGTACCGAGCAGGAAGTCGCGGACCTCCACGGGCTGGCGGTCCAGGACCTCCTCGACGAGGTAGTCCACGACGTACCGGTCGTCGCCGGCGAACCCCGCGATGAAGCGCGACGGGTCGTCCCGGTCCCGCAGCGAGATCGCGGCGAGCTGCAGGGACGCGATCCAGCCCTCGGTCCGGGCCTCCAGGGCCTCGACGTCGTGCGCGTCCAGCTCCAGCCCGGTCGCGTCAGCGAGGTAGGCGCTCGCCTCCTCGTGGGTGAACCGGAGGTCGGCCGCGCGCACCTCGGTGAGCTCCCCACGCGCCCGCAGCCGCGCCAGCGGGAGCGCCGGGTCGGCGCGGGTGCTGATGACCAGGTGCACCTGTGGCGGCAGGTGGTCGAGGAGGAACGCCACGCCCGGCTGGATCTCCGGGCTCTCGGCGAGGTGGTAGTCGTCGAGGACGAGGTCAACGTCGTCGGGCAGGACGCTGAGCTCGTTGAGGACCGTCGCCAGGACGCTCTCGATCGGCTGGCCGGCCTCCAGCAGGGTCAGGCCCTCGGCCCCGACGCCCGGTGCGGCGCGCTCGAGGGCGGTCAGCACGTAGGACCAGAACGCGCCCGCACCGGTGTCCGCCTCGTCCAGGGACACCCACGCCGTACGCCGGGTGCCGACCTCGGCGGCGCCCGCCAGCCACGCGGCGAGCAGGGTCGTCTTGCCGAAGCCCGCCGGGGCCGAGACCAGGGTCAACCGCGCCCGCCGGGAGCCCACGACCTGGTCGAGCCGGGGCCGTGGCACCAGGCCCGACCGCGGCCGCGGGTGGAAGAACTTGGTCTCGACCAGGGCGACCGGCATCATCCTCCCCCCGCCCGCTGCGCGAGGACGTGCGCACGTGCATCCGCTCGCCCGGACGGCCGAAGATGCTCAGCACCTCGGCGGGCCCCTCGCCGGTGCTGCCGAACCAGTGCGGCAGCTGGGTGTCGAACTCGGCGACCTCGCCCTCTCCGAGCACGAGGTCCTGGTCGCCCAGGACGAGCCGCATCCGGCCGGCCAGCACGTAGAGCCACTCGTAGCCGTCGTGGGTGCGCGGCTCCGGCGTCGACTGGCTCGCGGGGATCACGATCTTCCAGGCCTGGACACCGCCCGGCTGCCGGGTCAGTGGCAGCACGGTGCGCCCGTGCACCCGCCTCGGCTTGAGCCGGATCCGTGGGTCGCCGACCTCGGGCGCGCCCACCAGGTCGTCCAGCGGCACCCGGTAGACCTGGGCCAGCGGGAGCAGGAGCTCCAGGCTCGGCCGTCGCTGGCCGTTCTCCAGCCGCGACAGGGTGCTCTTCGAGATTCCGGTGCGCTCGGCGACCGCGGTCAGCGTGATGCCCCGCTGCTCCCGCACCTTGCGCAGCCGGGGACCGACCAGGTCCAGCGCCGCACCGATCGCCTCCGTCATGGCCGGCCATTGCACAGCCAAATTCCCGGAAACAGCAACCTTCGTTGTCGAACCGGGGACGGGCAGCGACGCTCGTGACATGAACGAGTACGACGTAGCAGTGGTCGGCGGCGGCGCCGCCGGCCTGTCAGCCGCCCTGGTCCTGGCCCGTGCCCGCCGCACCGTCGTCGTGGTCGACGCAGGTGCGCCCCGCAACGCGCCCGCAGCCCACATGCAGGGCTTCCTGTCGCGCGACGGCATGCCACCCGCGGAGCTGCTCGCGTCCGGCCGCGAGGAGGTGGCCGGCTACGGCGGCGAGCTGGTCCACGGCACCGTCACCCGCGTCCGGCCGGCGACCACGGCGACTTCGAGCTCTCCCTCGCCGACGGGCAGGCATTGTCCGCGAGGCGGGTCCTGGTCACCACCGGGCTCCGCGACGTGCTCCCCGACGTCCCGGGCGTCCGCGAGCGCTGGGGCCGCGACCTGCTCCACTGCCCCTACTGCCACGGCCACGAGGTCCGCGACCAGCGCCTCGGCGTACTCGGTGGAACCCCGGACGCCGTCCAGCACGCGCTCGTCGTCCGGCAGTGGTCCCGCGACGTCGTGTTCTTCACCCACACCGGCACGCTCACCGCCGACGAGCGCGAGCAGCTCGTCGCCCGGGCCATCGGCGTCGTCGACGGCCCCGTCGCCCGCCTGGTCGTCGATGACGACCGGCTGCACGGTGTCGAGCTCGCGGACGGCAGGTCGTACGCCGCGACGCGGTCTTCGTCCGTCCCACCTTCGTCCCGAACAGCGACCTGCTCACCGCGCTCGGCTGCGAGGCGCACGAGAACGGCTGGGTCGTGGCAGACCCGACCGGCCGCACCTCGCGTGACCGGTGTGTGGGTCGCCGGCAACGCCGTGAACCCGCGCGCCCAGGTCATCACCGCCGCCGGCGAGGGGTCCGCCGCCGCCATCGCCATCAACGCCGACCTCGTCGAGGAGGACGTGCACGACCGCCGTCCGCGACTTCCGCGCCGGCCTGCCCGCCTGACATCTCCCGGCCCAGCCCTACGACCCTGCACCAGAGGAGCACACCCATGTCCCAGAGCCACACCGCCCCGACGATCCCGCCGCCCACCAAGCACCAGCTCGCCCTGATGATCTGGGTCGCGGTGTTCCCCACCCTCACCGCCTCAACCTCGCGCTGGGCGACACCCTCGCCGACCTGCCCAGCGTGCTGAGGACCTTCGTGCTCGCCACCGTCGCGGTCCCGATCGTCATCTACGGCCTCATGCCCCGCCTGCACCGGCTCCGGGCCCGGATCCGTCGCCCGCCGCGCCTGACGATCACCACTCCGCTCACCACGTGTGGTGACGACCGCTCACCACATCGGTTCCTAGCTTCGGGCCACTGGCAGAACCCCGATCCCGAAAGGCCCGATCATGAACAGGTTCACCCGCAGCATCGCAATGACAAGTGCGAAGCACCCCTGGCGCACCATGGCCGGCTGGGTCCTCGTGATGGCGACCGTGTTCTTCCTGGCCGCCACCGGGGGCGGCACCTTCACCGAGCAGTTCAGCGTCCCCGGCAGCCAGAGCGCACGCGCCCTCGACCTGCTCGACGAGGGCTTCCCCGAGGCGGCCCAGGGCAAGGTCCTGGTCGTCTTCGCGGCCGAGGACGGCGAGACGCTGGAGAGCAACCGAGCCGACGTCGACGCGGTGCTGACCGACGTCGCCACGCTTCGACCACGTCGCGTCGGTGAGCGACCCGTTCGCGGCCGGCACCGTCTCGGAGGACGGCCGGATCGGGTACGCCGAGGTGACCCTCGACGCGCCGCAGCGTGAGATCGGCAAGCCGGCGTTCACGGTGCTCTCGAACGCCGTGTCCGGAATCGAGGTGCCGGGACTGCAGGTCGAGCTCGGCGGCGACGCCGTGTTCCTCAACGCCGAGGACGACACCGGCCACGCGGGGATCGGGCTCCTGGTCGCGCTGCTCGTCCTGGTGGTCGTGTTCGGGACCATCGTGGCCGCCGTCGTGCCGATCGGCCTCTCGATCGTCGCCGTGGGCGCCGGCATCGGGGCCGTCACGCTGCTCGCCGGAACGATGGACGTGTCCGCCTCCGCCATCCCGATCGCCGGTCTGGTCGCCCTGGGTGTGGGGATCGACTACGCGCTGTTCATCGTGGTCCGCTACCGAGAGAACCGTGCCGCCGGCCAGGACGACACCCGTGCACTCGGCAACGCGATGGCCTCGTCGGGTGCGGCCGTGGTCTTCGCGGGTGGGACCGTCGTCGTCGCGACGGCGTCTCTCGCCCTCACCGGCCTCGGGGTCCTCACCTCCATCGGCCTCGCCACCGCCCTGATGGTGCTCTTCGCGATCGCGGCCGCGACCACCTTGCTCCCAGCGCTGCTCGGGCTCCTGGGGGACCGGATCGACAGCGGCCGGCTGATCCGTCGTCACCGCACCGCCACGCGCCCCGAGGACACCGCTTGGTGGCGCTTCGGGCACCGGGTGTCCGGACGCCCGTGGCCGTACCTGCTCGGCGCCGTGGTCGCGCTGCTCGCCCTTGCCGCGCCCAGCGCTGTGGCTCCAGACCGTCTTCCCGGCCGCCGGTGACGCCCCAGCCGAGACCACGCACCGACAGGCCTACGACCTGCTCGCCGAGGGTTTCGGCACCGGGTTCAACGGTCCCCTGCTGGTGGTGGTCGACCTGGACGCACCCGGCGTCGACGCCGCCGAGCTGCCGGGTCTGACCGAGGAGATCTCCTCGATCGAACGGATCGTCTCGGTGAGCGAGCCGCAGATCTCCACGGACGGCGACACCGCGGTGTTCACGGCGATCCCGACGACGGGCCCGGCCGACCCAGAGACCTCGATCGCCATCGATCAGGTCCGTGAGCTGATCCCCGGCAACGTCTACATCTCGGGGATCACCGCGGTCACCGACGACGTCAACACCCAGCTGAGGGACACGCTCCCGCTCTTCATCGGCGTCGTGATCGCGATCTCGTTCCTGCTGCTGATGATGGTGTTCCGCTCGGTCGTGGTGCCGCTGAAGGCAGCCGCGATGAACCTGCTGTCGATCGGCGCCGCCTATGGCGTCCTGGTCGCGGTCTTCCAGTGGGGCTGGGGGAGCAGCCTGATCGGCCTCGAGGGCCCGACGCCGATCACCTCGATCATCATCGTGATCATGTTCCCGATCCTGTTCGGGCTGTCCATGGACTACGAGGTGTTCCTGCTCTCGCGGGTCAAGGAGGAGTACGACCGGACCGGCGACAACGTCGAGTCGGTGGCCCGGGGCCTGGCCGGGACCGGACCTGTCATCAGCCTCGGCCGCCCTGATCATGATCGTGGTCTTCCTCAGCTTCGTCGCCAGCCCGGTGCCGTCGCTGAAGATGCTCGGGCTGGGGCTCGCCACCGCGATCCTCGTCGACGCCACCATCGTCCGGATGGTGCTCGTTCCGGCCACGATGTCGCTGCTCGGCAAGGCCAACTGGTGGCTCCCCGCCTGGCTCGACCGGGTGCTCCCCCACCTGGCCGTCGAGGGTCCCGCCCGCGACACCGAGGCCCCGGCCGACGACCTGGACGACGTCCCGGTGCTCACTCACTGACGCATCACCGCACGACTGCTGGCCCCGCGACCTGCGGGACCAGCAGTCTGCTGTTCGAGTCGGCGTGGAGGACGAGGCTGGCGGAGCAGGACGGTGATCAGTTGCCCTTGGGCCACTGGGGGCAGGTGATCTCGTAGGGCCGGTTGGGGAAGAACTGCTTCCATTCCTTCTGGGTCAGGTTGCGGCCGGCGATCCGGCACGCTCGTTCCACCCACGCTGCCAGGTGGGTGTCCACGGTCCACGTCCGCCCGTCCGGGGCCGAGACGAGGAGGCTGTCACCGCCGGGGAGGTAGGCCACGGTGGCTCCGGTGGTGGCGTCCGGGAGCGGGATGCCGGCCTGGTAGGCGCCGGTCCGGCCGTCCCAGATCCGGATCCAGTCCGCCACGACGGAGGCGAACTGGCTCCCGTCGGGGGCATAGGAGATGTCTCCGTCCCAGCCGAACGATGACTCCTCGCCGACCCACTCGAGTGTGTCGGTGTCGAGCAACCGGACAACTCCCTCCGGGTGACGTGCGGCCATGAGGGCCCCGTCCGGGGACAAGGCGCCCAGGTACTCGTCGGTGTCATAGTCATCGGTCGACAACTGGCCTGCGGGCCCGGTCGCGACCACCCGTCCGGCCTCTGGGTCGACGCGGACGATCGACCCCTCACCCGTGAGGCCGAAAACGGTGCCGTCGCGCGGATGTGGAGCCAGCACGCGCAGGTGTTCCACGGCGACGGAGTCGAATGCTGGCTGCAGCGTCGCGCGGTCGAGGGTCTCGAGGTTCGCGAAGCGATCGTGGACGTGGATCCGGTCGCCATCAGCACTGAAGGTGGCCACCACGCCGACGCCCTCGGCGTACGTGCGCTCGCCGAGCTTCCGGCCGGTGTCCGGGTCCCACAGGGTCAGCACCCCCGGACCGACCGTGAGGAACCACCTGGAATCGGGCGACCATCTGTGGGTCCACACGGTGCGGTGGGTCCTCGACCTGGCGGTCTCGCGCCCGGTCCGACTGTCCACGAACCACAGGCTCCGTCCGGCGGCTTGCGCGATCGTGCCGCCATCGGGTGCGGGGAGCGAGAAGTCCAGCACACCCTCCGTCGCCTTGCTGGCCTTCCCTGCAGACAACAGGCCGCTCCCCTGGAAGTCCCAGGCCATGAGCTGGCCATCGAAGAAGGGCGCCATGAACACGGTCCGGTCGTCCGGGGCGAACCCGGCATCCGAGATCGGGGCACCTTGCCCCTCCAGCCGGCGCACCTCGGCCCCGGTGTCGGCGTCCCAGACGGTCGCGCCGCCATCGGTGGACGAGATCAGCATCGAGCCGTCGTGGGAATACTGCACAGTCACGTCGTTGAAGACGCCACTGCCGCTGAGCACCGGTCCCCGCTCGGCCAGGGTCGTCGGGTCGAGCAGCTGGACGCCGCTCCTCGCACCGACGGCCAGCGTCGACCCGTCCGGGCTGACGGCCAGGTCCGAGGCTCCGACGAAGCTCGTCGACCGCAGCAGCCGGCCGGACGAGACGTCGTACATGCTCAGCCGTCCGACACCTTCCGTGGCCGTGTAGACCCGGCGGCCGTCCGGGCTCAACGCGGCGACCGCCGGGTCGGCCACCGCGACCTCGAAGACTGGCACCTCCGGCCTGCGCACGTCCCACACCATCACGGCGCCGGTCTTCCGCCAGTCGTTCGCCGTCGTCGTCCCAGCGGTTCGCGACGGCCGCGATGCGATGCCCGTCGCGACTGAAGTCCAGCGAGTAGTCGACGCTGCTCCCGACCGGCCACCCGCCGAGCTGGCGGTCGGACAACCGCATCTCAGGGAGGTCGTACAGGCGTACGGGCTGCGGCACGATCCTCTCCTGCCCCGAGGCGGTCCAGTGGTTGACCGCCGCGGCCAGCACCCGGCCGTCTGGCGAGAACCGGATGATGCTGCTCGGGGTGTCGTCGTCGAAGGCGACGGGATCGAAGGTCTCGGCATCGTAGAGCTGGACGCCGTCGACCGGGTTGCTCGACGCCACCAGAGTCCCGTCGCTGCTCACTGCCACGGCCGCGGCCATGCCGTCGGCACCCGTAGGCACTCGGATCCGCAGAGACCCGGCCCCGGCGAGCGTGCTTGCGAGGTTCTCCCAGATCTGCGGCGAGGTGTCGTCGAACTGCAGGGCTGCGACCTGGACCAAGAGGGTTGTGGACAGGATCTCGTGGTGGAGTGCCTGGGCGCTGGCACGGCCGGCTTCTGCGAGCGTGGCCGCCTGCTGGGCGCGGGACCGCTGCTCTCTCGCTTGGTCGGCACCCCGCAGGGCTAGGAAGCCGGCCACGAGGGCGACGGCGAGGAGCAGCGCGACCCCTGCCAGGGAGCCCCGGAGCCGACGGTTCACGCGTCGTTCCCGCGCGACCCGCGCTTCGGTGGCGCCGCGCTCCGCTTCTGCGAGGGCCGCGGACGCCTGGAGGAAGTCAGATTCGGTGTCGTTCAGGTCGGCGGTCGAGCGGGCTCGCCACTCGAGCGTGCGGCTCAGCCGGGGGCCCCGGTACAGCTCGCTGTCGGGGCGGTCCATCGCGTTCCACGATTCGGCGGCGGCGGCGAGGTGTCGGAAGAGGCGCTGGCCGTCCACGTCGTCGTCGAGCCAGTCCCGCAGCCGGGGCCACACCCGGACCAGGGCCTCGTGGGCGATCTGCACCGTCTCGCCGTCGATGCTCAGCAGGCGGGCCTCGACCAGCTGCTCGACCAGCCATCGATGCGCTTCATCGGCCGTGACCTTGTCTCGCGGCACCCTGGCGCGCACCGGTTCGCCGTCGTCCGTCGGCATCACCAGTCGCAGCAGCAGGCTCCGGAGCCGGGCACGCTGGGGGTCGTCCAGCGCGTCGTAGAGGGTCTCCGCCGACTGCGAGACGGCGTGCTGGATCCCGCCGGTCGCCTTGTAACCGTCGACGGTCAGAGTCGATCCCTCCCGTCGCTCCCAAGTCTCACGCAGCACGTGCGAGAGCATCGGCAGTCCTGCCGGTTCACCCTCGACCTCGCGGATCATGAGGTCGACCAGGCCTGGTTCGAGCCTGAGGCCGGCGCGATGTGCGGGGGCCTCGATCGCGCGGCGGAGCTCCGGCTCACGCATCGGGCCCAGGAGGTAGAGCCCTTCCTCGAGGATGCGGGCGATGTCGGCGTACGGCGCCAGGTCCCCGAGGTGGTCGGCACGGAGCGAGAGAACGAGCCCACCCCCGGCACCCACGTGGGTGGCCAGCGCGGTGAAGAACGTCGCCCGTTCGGCAGGGTCGGTGCACAGCGTGAGCGCCTCCTCGACCTGGTCCACCACCAGGGTCTGGCGGCCACGAGGCTTCAGTCCCGCGAGCAAGTCCATCGGATGCGCACCCGGTGTGCCCACCAGGACGGGCGTGTCCCCGCGGGTCAGGGCAGCGACCACACCAGCGCAGACGAGGGAGGACTTCCCGATCCCGGAGGGACCGACCACGACCAGGACCCCCGAGTCCCGGAGTCGACGCAAGCAGGCCGCGAGGTCGTCCTCGCGGCCGTAGAACGAGTCGGCGTCCTCGGCGTCGTAGGGAAGCAGGCCCCGGTACGGGCAGACGGGGCTCGCCTCGCCGTGCGCGCCAGGAGTCAGGGCCGGGTCCTGCCGGAGCAGCCGCTGCTCCAGGTCGACGAGCTCGCGGCCAGGATCCAGGCCGAGCTCCTCGACCAGCATCGTGCGCGCCCGCTGCACGGCGCCGAGGGCCTCGCGTTGCCGGCCGGACTGGTACAGCGCGGTGGCCAGCAACGCCCATCGCCTCTCCCGGAACGGCGCCTGCGCGACCAGGGCACGCGCCTGTTCCAGCACAGCCTGCGCGTGGCCGGCGCGCACCTCCGCCTCGACGCGCAGCTCCTCGGCGTCCATCCGCAGACCCTCGAGTCGTGCGGCCTCCACCCGCCCCGGCTCCCACTCCTCGAGGTCGGCCAGTGCCCTCCCGCGCCACAGGCCGAGCCCCTCGTCCAGCAGGAACGTCGCGCGCGCAGGGTCGTTCCCGGCCAGGGCCTCCCGCCCGCGCCCGAGGAGTCGCTCGAACATCCGGTGGTCGAGCTCGTCGTCGCCCAGGGTCAGGCGGTAACCCGACGGCACCTTGTCGATGGCCCCGGTCCCCAGACTGCTTCCGCAACCGCCACACGCAGCCATACACGACCTTCGCCCAGGAGGCCGGCAGCGCGTTCCCCCACAGGGCATCTGCGAGGACGTCTGTGCTCATCGGCTCGCGGGCGTTCACGACCAGCGCCGAGAGGACCACACGGTCCCTCGGGCTCAGTCCGTTCACGTGGTCGTCGACCTGCAGCGGGCCGAGGACGGCGATGCCCATGGTCTGACTGTCGACCTGTTCCTTGGGCGGGTCAACGACGCCGATATTTCGCTGATACCTCTCCGGCATCTGGGCTGATAGCCCGCCGTCGGACAACTGATGGCAAGGCCGCAGATCGCGGCCGCCGAGGAGCCCATCATGATCCGACGCAGCTCAACCCCACCCCTGACCGCCGCGCTCGCGGCGATCGTCACGCTCGCCGCCTGCAGCTCCGATGGGGACACCGGTTCGTCAGCCGGCGACGACACAAAGACCTCCGCGCCGACCCAGGAGTCGCCGACTGAACCCGCGCCGAGCCCGACCGGTTGGACGCCCCTCCCCTTGGACGGCGACGAAGGGACACTGCCGGACGAAGGGACCCTGGCGCCGGGGCGCTACGGGCTCACGGTCGCCGAGAACGTGGTTCCGGAGCTGCCCTGGGCTGTCGTGGACACCCCCGAAGGCTTCGGCCACTTCTCGGCCTGGATCCTCGCCGCCGAGGATCCCCAGGGCAGGCGGGCCGTGAGCTACTGGACCGTGCACGCGGTCTACCGGGACCCCTGCGAGTCGGCAGTCGTCGAAGTCGACACCGTGGAAGATGCGGCAGCGGCGTTTCTGGCGCAGCCGCGGTCCAAGGTGTCCGCACCCACCCAGGTCACCCTCGACGGCTACCAGGGCCTCTACCTCGAGCTGGAGGTCCCCGAGGGGACCGACTTCGCCGACTGCCCGAAGTACCACCCCTGGGACATCGACGCCTCTGGCGGCCTCCCTTACTGGCAGTCGTCAGGCCTGGAGAGGCTTTGGATCCTCGACGTCGAGGGCGAGGTCGTGATCCTCAACGGGAGCGAAGGTCCGGACATCCTCGAGCCCGCAAGCGAGCAGCTCACCGACATGGTCGAGTCGGTGGACTTCATCGCCCGGGACTGACAGACAGCTCGCCCATGGCGTCGCGGCCTGCCTCGAGCGAGCCCTCGTCAGCTCCCGTCGTCGGCAAAGATCGCGCTGCGGATCAAGCCGGCGAGCCATCGCGCGTACTGCTCGTCGCTCCAGCCACGATCGAGCAGGAGCCAGCTGAGCTGGGGTGAGTTGAGGGCCCACACGGAGTCGATCGCGTGGTCGACCGTGATGTCGTCGCGGAGCCACCCGTTTTCTTCCCAGTGGCGCACGTAGAACGAGCTGCCGGCACGGCGTTCCTCGTCGGTCGTCCTCGCGAACTCGGCCAGCGCCTTGTCGGTGTCGCGTGCTCCGAGGAGCACCCTCAGCAGCGGATCGATCCGGCTCGAGATGAGCTGTGCCAGCTCGGCATAGGCCCTCGCGGCGGCGGCGGGGCTCGGCGCGTCGCGCACGGCGATGGCCTCGGGTCGTGCGGCCAGCGGGATGTCATCGTCGTCGCCGACGAGGGAGACGTCGTAGACCGCCTTGAGCAGCGCTGCCTTGCCACCGAACGTCTTGTAGATCGTCTCCTGCGACACCCCCGCGTCCTCGGCGACGTGTCGGATGGTCGTGCCGCCGAACCCACGGCTGAGGAACGACGCCTTGGCCGTCTCGATGATGCGTCCACGGGTCGTCCGGGCCGTCTCCTGGCGCTGGCGGTTGTCGTACGGCACGGACTCTCCATCCAGGAACTGATTTGCCAAGGTTGTTCGATACAGCCTACTGTAATTTCATTCCAGTGAACTGTATTGAAAGGCACATCATGTCCAGCACCATCTCCAGCACCATGACCCGCGACGAGACCGTGACGGTGGCCGAGGCCGCGATCCACGCCGTGATGGGGGGCACTCTCGCCGATCTCCAGGCCGTCACCCACCCGGACGCGGTCAACCGCGAGGCGGCCACCGAGCCGCCGGCCACCCGGGGACGCGGACCCCAGGCGTTCCACGCGACGGGCGAGTGGCTGCGTGAGGCCTTCTCCGACCTCGTCTGGACGACCGAGCGGAGCATCGCCGAGGCTGACCTCGTCGTCACGTACGGCACCATGTCCGGCCGGCACACCGGCAACTTCGTCGTCTGGACCGAGGACGCGAAGGTCGAGCGGGTCTTCGTGCCGACTGGCAAGACCTTCAGCGTGCGGCAGGCGCACTTCCAGCGGGTCCGCGACGGTCTGGTGGTCGAGCACTGGGCGGTCCGGGACGACCAGGGGATGGCGCTCCAGGCCGGCTGGATCCCGCCAACGCTCTCCTTCCTCATCCGCTGCGCGCGAGCGACGAGGAAGGCCCGTCGCGCTCATCAGTGACGCTCCGGTCTCATTCCGGTTGCTTCCGCGGCTGCCGTCGACCATCGTGCCCGCATGCCCGCGCCGACCACCGCACCGACGCTCACCGACGGCGTCGTGACGCTCCGGGCCCACCGGCCCGAGGACCTGGACCGGATCGTCGAGCAGTGCCTGGACCCGGTCTCGCAGGCCTGGACCACCGTGCCGGTGCCCTACGACCGGTCGATGGCCGAGGAGTTCGCCCTCCAGCAGCTCCCGGGCGGCTGGGCGGACGGGTCCGAGTGGGCCTTCGCCGTCGAGGTCGAGGGGCGCTACGCCGGCACCGTCTCGCTGCGGGACGAGGGTCCGGGTCGCGCCGAGATCGCCTACGGGTCCCACCCCGACGTGCGCGGTCGCGGGGTGATCCTGCGGGCGCTGCGCCTGCTCGTGGACTGGGGGTTCGCCGAGCTGGACCTGGAGACCGTCGTCTGGCAGGCCTTCACCGGCAACTGGCCGAGCCGCAAGCTGGCCTGGCGGCTGGGTGTCACGGTCGAGGGCACCCTGCGCCGGTACCTCCCCCAGCGCGGCGCCCGGCGCGACGCGTGGATCGGCACGCTGCTCAAGGACGACCCGCGCGAACCGGGGTCGACCTGGCTGGAGGTCCCGGTGCTGGTGGGGGACGGCTTCCGGCTGCGACCGGTCCGAGAGGACGATGCCCCGCGCATCCACGAGGGCACGGCAGAGCCCGCTACCGAGCACTGGCTGGGGCACAAGCCGGCGCCGTACACGCTCGAGGACGCTCAGTCGTATGTCGAGAGGCGCAGGGAGCTCGCTGCCACCGGGCAGTGCGTCACGTGGGCGATCGCTGATCCCGACGACGACCGGATCCTCGGCACGGTGCTGTGGTTCAACTGGACTCCCGAGGTCGAGTGCGAGGTCGGCTGGTGGACCCACCCCGATGCGCGCGGCCGCGGCCTTGCGACGAAGGCGGCTCGGCTGATGGTCGGGCACGTCTTCGAGACGTTGGGCGTCAAGCGGGTCACGGCCTACGCGGCTGTCGACAACACCGCCTCGTGTCATGTCGCCGAAGCAGTCGGCTTCCGTCAGTACGGCGTGGAGCGCAACGGCGCGAGCATCCGCGACGACCACGTCGACATGGCGCTCTACGACGTGACGGACTCGGAGTGGGAGGCCGGGTCCCGGTCCAGCACGAACGCCACGGCGAGCACGGCGAACCCGGCCAGCGACAGTGCCGCGCCGATCACGAGCGGCGACCGGTAGCCGTAGCCTGCGGCGATCGTCAGACCGCCGAGCCACGCGCCCAGCGCGTTGCCGATGTTGAGCGAGCCGTGGCTGAGCGCGGCACCGAGGGTCTCGGCGTGCCCGGCCGCGTCGATCAGCCGGATCATCAGACCGAGCGCGAGCACCGAGCCGGTGGTGGTGACGAGGAACAGCGCGGGCAGGGTGGCGTAGCCGTGCGGCAGCATCCACCACGAACCGAGCAGGGTGAGCGCCATGGCCACCGGCGCCAGCAACAGAGCCTTCTTGAGCGACCAGTCGACGGCGAAGCCAGCCACCCAGTTGCCGAAGACCATGCCGACGCCGAGGGTGAGCAGGAAGACCGGCACCGCACCGTCGGAGAGGCCGGCGACGTGGGTGGCCATCGGTGCGACGTACGAGAACAGCGCGAACATGCCACCGAAGCCGACAGCTCCGGCGACGATCGCGAACCACACCTGGGGCTTGCGCAGTGCCTGCAGCTCGCGGCGGCCGGTCGCCTCCGGGTTGCCCGGGCAGTCCGGCACGAAGGCCAGCACCATCGCGATGGTGAGGGCGGCGAGCGCGGCGACCACCCAGTACGACGCCCGCCAGCCCAGGGTCTGGCCGAGCCAGGTCGCCGCCGGCACGCCGACCACGTTGGCGATCGGGAGCCCCATCAGCACCAACGCGATGGCGCGGCCGCGCCGCTCGGGGGCGACCATGCTCGCCGCCACCAGCGAGGCGACGCCGAAGTAGCCGCCGTGCGGCAGGCCGTCGAGGAACCGGGCGACCATCAGCGTCGGGAAGTTGGGCGCCAGCGCGCTCAGGGCGTTGAAGAGCGCGTAGGCAGCCATCAGCCAGATCAGGAGCGCGCGGCGCGGCAGCTTGGCGCCGAAGTAGGCCAGCACGGGGGCGCCGATGACCACACCAAGCGCGTAGGACGAGATGACCCGGCCGGCGACGGGGATCGACACGTCCACGCCGTCCGCAAGCTGGGGCAGCACGCCCATGGTCACGAACTCGGTGGTCCCGATCGCGAACCCACCGACAGCCAACGCGAGGACTGCCAGCCCGAAGTGCGTTGCTCGAGTCCCGGCTTGCGGGTCGAGGGTCGCGGGGGGCGTTGTCGGGCTGTTCACCAGCACCATCGTGCAAGCCCGTGGCCGTCCACGCCTATTCGACGACCTGCGACAGGAGGCTCAGGACCGAGCCGACCCGGCACCCGACATTGTCGGTGATGCCCCTGACGACGATCACCTCGCGGTCGGGTGACCGGGCCGGCTCAGGGACGGGCACCGAGCCCGCCCCCGCTTTGGACGCCACACACCACCGTTTCCGGGGCGGGGACTTGGCCCTCAATCAATCGACGAGACCAACTGGATCGGGCTCGTGCGCAACGTGCCTCAACCACACACCTACGACCGTGGTAAGTCAACCCTGAGTCACGCCTCCGCGCGGGCCTCGCTCGTGAGGGTCGTCCCGGTCAGCTCGACCCGAACCAGCCCGTCGTGGTCCACGTGCACGTCCAGCCGTTCCTCGCCGACCCGCAGGTCGCGCAGAGTGAAGGCGCCGAGCGCCGTGCTGGTGCGTGCCGGGTGGTGGACCACGCCGGCCGCGAGGTCGATGCGCACGCCGCTGACCGCGACGAGGGCCGCGAGCGGTGCGGCGGCCGCCCAGCCCTGCGGACGGCAGGCGGCCGGGTACGCCGACGGCAGCGCGAGGTCGGCCGCCGAGTCGCCGCCGTACAGCCAGGCCCGGATCGACGGTGCCGGCACGCTGCGGACCTTCTGGTCGATCGTGCGGCCTTTGGCCCGGCCGGCGGTGATGACGATCCGGTCGCCGTCGTGTCCTTCATGTTCCAGAAGCGGATCATGAACACCAGCAGGGGGGCGGTGAAGGAGTAGGGCTATTCCACGGCCTGCGAGCGGACCCCGGATCGACACAGTGACGAGTGCCAGGCGTCCGTCAGGAGGCGGGCTCGCCGTAGAGGCCGTCGTCGACACTGCCCCCGGCGACGGCACGCCCCTGGCGCCTGCGGTGCGTGCCGAGGTGGAAGAGCAGGTCGACCAGCGTCTTCAGGCCGCAGAGGACCGCGACTGCAGTGACCTGGCCGCCGTGGTCGGTCGCGTTCGGGCCGCCGATGAGGACGAAGCCCAGGATGATCCCCACGTGGAGCACCAACATCCGCGGGTACGGCGCGAACGCGGCCGTCCCCGCCCCGACGACCAGACGCTCGCCACGGCCGAACCAGTTCATCGCCAGAGACACCACATGGCTCACCGCGATCACCAGTGACAGCAGCAGCACCTGGTCGATCCCGCCCTCGAGCCCGACGAGCACCGCCATGATCACCGCGAAGAACCCGTGGACGAGCGTGAAGACGCCATAGTGCAGGGCGAAGAACGGCGCCAGCCCCACGCGCCGACCGGTGACCCCACCCATCGTGTCGATCCCCTGAGCCGTCGCGACCCGGACGATCCCGCACGCCCACACCACGACGTTCTCGAACCAGTAGACGAGGAAGACGTCACCCATCCCCGCGCGTCCCTCGACCACGGCCCACACCGGCAGCAGGTTGACCACGACCAGCAGCACTGCCGTCACCAGTCGGGCCCAACCGCCCGGCAACCGCGCCGCGAACCTGGCCAGCAGCTCGATGCCGAGCACTCGCAGGAGGATGTGCATCAGGAGGCGTCGACGACCCTGGGCTCGGACTGCACCAGGAAGACCTGCCCCGAGCTCGGGGCGCACGGCTCGCCGGCGTACGCCCCGGCGTCGGTGAACCCGCCGCCGAGCTCGAGGGTCTGTTTGCTCCGGGCCACGATGTCGCGATCGGGGTCGTAGACCTTGAGCTGGTCAACCCGCCCGACGCGCTGCACGGTGGCCTCGTAGCCCCGGGGCCAGACCAGCTCGGTGCTGCCCAGTCGCAGGCACCCGTCGTCGCCGAGGACCAGCTCGCCGGTGGCCAGTGCGGTGTCGGACGGATCGCCGGGCTTCCAGTCCGAGGTCAGGATCTGGATCCGGTCGCCGTCGACCAGCTGTTCCTTGTCGTAGTGGAAGTGCAGGTAGGTGAAGCCCAGGGCCGCGATCAGGATCGGCACCGCGAAGCACACGGCGTAGCCGAACGGCGTCAGGGTCCGGCGACCGATGTCCGGGGGCCGCGGCGTGTCGGGCGCCTGGGTCTCGCTCACCGGTCGCTCACCTCATCACTCACAGGGCCGCCAGGGCCTCGTTGAACGTCGTGGACGGCCGCATCACCGCGGCGGCCTTGTCCGCGTCGGGACGGTAGTAGCCGCCGATGTCGGCCGGGCTGCCCTGGACCTCGAGCAGCTCGTCGACGATCTGCTGCTCCTTGTCCGCCAGGGTCTCGGCGAACGGCTTGAAGACCGCGGCCAGGTCGCTTTCCTCGGTCTGGGCGGCCAGCTCCTGTGCCCAGTAGAGAGCGAGGTAGAAGTGCGAGCCGCGGTTGTCGATGCCACCGAGCTTGCGGGTGGGCGACTTGTCGTTCTCGAGGAAGGTGCCGGTGGCCTTGTCGAGGCTGTCGGCCAGGACCTGCGCGCCGCGGTTGTCGGCGTACCCGGCCAGGTGCTCTAACGACGCTGCCAGCGCGAAGAACTCGCCCAGGCTGTCCCAGCGCAGGTAGTTCTCCTTGACCAGCTGCTGGACGTGCTTGGGCGCCGAGCCGCCGGCGCCGGTCTCGAACAGGCCGCCGCCGTTCATCAGCGGGACGACCGAGAGCATCTTGGCCGAGGTGCCGAGCTCGAGGATCGGGAACAGGTCGGTGTTGTAGTCGCGGAGCACGTTGCCGGTCACCGAGATGGTGTCCTCGCCCTTGCGGATCCGCTCGAGGGAGTACGCCGTGGCGTCGGCCGGCGTCATGATCTCGATGGTCAGGCCGTCGGTGTCGTGGTCCGGCAGGTACTCGCTGACCTTTGCGATCAGGTTGGCGTCGTGGGCGCGGGCCTCGTCGAGCCAGAACACCGCGGGCGAGCCGGTGGCACGGGCGCGGGTGACGGCGAGCTTGACCCAGTCGCGGATCGGCGCGTCCTTGGTCTGGCAGGCGCGCCAGATGTCCCCGGGCTCGACGGTGTGCTGGATGAGGGTGTCTCCGGCGCCGTTGACGACCTGGACCACCCCGGCCGCCGGGGCCTCGAAGGTCTTGTCGTGCGAGCCGTACTCCTCGGCCGCCTTGGCCATCAGGCCGACGTTGGGCACCGAGCCCATGGTGGCCGGGTCGAACGCGCCGTGGGCGCGGCAGTCGTCGAGCACGGTCTGGTAGACGCCGGCGTACGACGAGTCGGGGATCACGGCGAGGGTGTCGTGCTCCTCGCCGTCGGGACCCCACATGTGCCCCGAGCTGCGGATCATCGCCGGCATCGAGGCGTCGACGATCACGTCGGAGGGGACGTGCAGGTTGGTGATGCCCCTGTCGGAGTCGACCATCGCCAGGTCCGGGCCGTCGTCGATGCCCTGCTGGACCGCGGCCTTGATGGCTTCGCCCTCGGGGAGTGCCTCCACCGCGGAGAGCAGTGCGCCGAGGCCGTCGTTGGGCGAGATGCCCGCGGCCTTGAGCGCGGCGCCGTACTGCTCGAAGAGAGTCGGGAAGAAGGCCTGGACGACGTGGCCGAAGATGATCGGGTCGGAGACCTTCATCATCGTGGCCTTGAGGTGCACCGAGAACAGCACGTCGTCGGCCTTGGCGCGGGCGATCTGCTCCGCGAGGAAGCGACGCAGCGCCGCGACGTTCATGAAGGTGCCGTCGACGACCTCGCCGGCCAGGACCGGGATCGACTCCTTGAGCACCGTCACGGTGCCGTCGGCGCCGACGTGCTCGATGCGCAGCGTGTCGTCGGCCTCGATGACCACCGACTGCTCGTTGGAGCGGAAGTCGTCCTTGCCCATCGTCGCGACGTTTGTCTTCGAGTCGGAGGACCAGGCGCCCATCCGGTGCGGGTGCGCCTTGGCGTAGGCCTTGACGGACGCCGGCGCGCGGCGGTCGGAGTTGCCCTCGCGCAGCACCGGGTTGACCGCCGAACCCATGACCTTGCCGTAGCGGGCCCGGATGTCGTTGTCCTCGTCGCTCTTCGGGTTCTCGGGGTAGTCGGGCAGGTCGTAGCCCTGCTCCTGCAGCTCCTTGACCGCAGCCTTGAGCTGCGGGACCGAGGCCGAGACGTTGGGCAGCTTGATGATGTTGGCTTCGGGCTTCGTGGCCAGCTCGCCGAGCTCGGCCAGGTCGTCGGCCTGGCGCTGGTCGTCGTTCAGCCGGTCCGGGAACTGGGCGATGATCCGGCCCGCCAGGGAGATGTCGCGGGTCTCGACCTCCACCCCCGCCTTGGCGGCGTACGCCTCGATGATCGGCAGGAACGAGTACGTCGCGAGCAGCGGCGCCTCGTCGGTGTGCGTGTAGATGATCCTGGCCATGGCTGCGGTCGCTCCTGTGGGCACGGGAAATGTCTTGACGTCAAGATACCTGACGTCGGAGGGACGTCGGCACCCGGCCAGCCTCGCATCGGGAACAGAGGGGCGCAAAGCCGCCCGGTTCGTGACTAGGCTGCGGCCATGGCTGACTCCTCGACCACTGTCCAGAAGGTCTCTGCCGAAGCGCTCGGGACGTTCGTGCTCGTCTTCTTCGGCTGTGGCTCCGTCGTCTACGCCGGCAACGGCTTCCAGAGCTTCGACATCGTCGCGGTCGGGCTGACCTTCGGTCTCGCCGTCATGTTCATGGCCTACGCCGTGGGTCGGATCTCCGGAGGCCACTTCAACCCCGCCGTCTCGGTCGGCGCCGCGATGGGCGGCCGGATGTCGTGGAGGCAGGTCCCGATCTACGTCGGCGCGCAGCTGGGTGGCGCCGTCGTCGCCGGCCTCGCGCTCTTCGTCCTGCTGCAGGGCTACGACGGCTTCGAGTCCGAGGGCGGCATGGGCCAGAACTCGTTCGGTGACGAGGGCAGCGGCTACGCGTGGTGGGCGGCGTTCCTGCTCGAGCTGATCATGACGCTGCTGTTCATCGTGGTCATCCTGGCCGTCACCGACTCCCGCTTCGAGCACCCGGCGCTGGCCCCTCTGGCCATCGGCCTCACGCTGACCGCGATCCACTTCGTCGCGATCCCGGCCACCGGCACGTCGGTCAACCCGGCCCGCTCGATCGGCCCCGCGCTGTTCGCCGGAGGCGACGCGATCATCCAGCTCTGGCTGTTCATCCTCGCCCCGCTCGTCGGCGGCGCCCTGGGCGGCTTCCTCTACCCGATCCTCTTCGGCCACGGCACCGACCCGGTGCCCGGCTCTGGGCTCAACCTCGCCCGCCCCTCGCCGGCAGCGGTCCCCGGCTATGGCGCGCCCGACCAGTACCAGCAGGAGTGGAACCAGCAGCAGACCGCCCAGGACCAGGCCGCGTGGGAGCAGGAGCCGATCATCCAGGACGGCTGGCAGTGGGACCACGCCGCTCAGGAGTGGAAGCCCCTCGAGCAGTGGCAGGCGCCGGCACCGCCGGCGCAGGCCGCTCCGGCGCAGTCGACACCGGCACCCGCCCAGCCCACTCCCGCCCCGTCCAGTCCGGCCGAGCCAGCTGCGGCCCAGCCGACGCCGCCGCAGCCCGACCCGGGCACGGAGACCACCCAGCTCCGCCCACCGGAGTAGTCAGCTGGGCGGGCCCTGCAGCTCGGCCAGGTAGATGGCGCCGGCGCCGTCGGTCGAGATCTCCTCGACCAGACCGACGCCGCGCTCGTAGTACGCGCGCCTCGCGGCGTCGGGCTGGAGCGGGTCGACGATGTCGAGGCCGAGAGGGTGGCTGTACCTTCCGGCCGGCGTGTCCACGACCTGGTCACGGGTCTCGACGGTCATCCGCACGTCGACCACGCCCGCGTCGTACGCCGCGCGCCAGCCGTCGCCCAGCCGCGGTGTCGCCGGCATGGCGAGGCCCGCCTGGGCGCCGTCCTCGCCGGCCAGCCACACGCCCTCCCGGCCGAACCACCACACGTTGCCGCGCCGGTCCTGGGCGTAGTAGTCCCGCGTGCGGATCGGGGTGCCGTGCTCCACGCCGTCGACGGCCGGCACGAGGAGCGTCTCGACCACAGTGGTGTCCACCCCCGAGACCTGCTCCGACCCGTCCAGCACGGTGACCGACTGCAGGTAGTCGATGCTGTCGATCCGGAGCGTGTAGTTCCAGACCCTGCCCGCGGTCGAATGACAGCCAGGGGTTGTCGACACCGCGGACGAAGTCGTCGGGGTCTGGTGAGGGCGTGGGAATCACGAGCTCGTCGACGCCCGTGGGCGGGCTGTGCGGCGACGCGGTGCCGCAACCGCCCGCGCCGACGGCCAGTGCCACGGCGAGTGCGGCGTACATGCTCGCTCGCCTCGCCACCCTCCCATCGTCGCGTACCCGCCCGCTGCTAGCGTCCATTGGGCCAGTCCTTCCCACTCAGGAGAACGTCGTGAGCGCTGCCCCCTTGAAGGTCGCCGTCACCGGTGCGGCCGGTCAGATCGGCTACAGCCTGCTGTTTCGCCTCGCGAGCGGCTCCCTGGCCGGAGACCGCCCGATCGAGCTGCGGCTGCTCGAGATCGAGCCCGCCCTGAAGACGCTCGAGGGCGTCGTCATGGAGCTCGACGACTGCGCGTTCCCCAACCTCGCCGGCGTCGAGATCGGTGCGGACGCGGAGAAGATCTTCGACGGCGTGAACCTCGCCCTGCTGGTCGGCGCCCGGCCGCGCGGCCCGGGCATGGAGCGCAGCGACCTGCTCTCGGCCAACGGCGCGATCTTCACCGCCCAGGGCCAGGCCCTCAACAAGGTGGCCGCCGACGACGTCCGGATCGGGGTGACCGGCAACCCGGCCAACACCAACGCCCTGATCGCCCGCTCCAACGCTCCCGACATCCCGGTCGAGCGGTTCTCCGCGCTGACCCGCCTCGACCACAACCGCGCCATCTCGCAGCTGGCCGCCAAGACCGGCGCCCCGGTCACCGACATCAGGCAGATGACGATCTGGGGCAACCACTCCGCGACGCAGTACCCCGACCTGTTCCACGCCGAGGTCGGCGGCCGCAACGCCGCCGAGGTCGTCGGCGACCAGGACTGGGTCGAGAACACCTTCATCCCGACCGTCGCCAAGCGCGGCGCCGCCATCATCGAGGCCCGGGGCTCCTCCTCGGCCGCCTCCGCCGCCTCCGCGACGATCGACGCCGCCCACGACTGGCTGTTCGGCTCCGCCGACGGCGACTGGGTGTCGATGGCGGTCGTCTCCGACGGCTCCTACGGCGTCCCCGAGGGCCTCGTCTCGTCGTTCCCGGTCACCTGCAAGGACGGCGACTGGGAGATCGTCCAGGGGCTCGACATCGACGACTTCTCGCGCGGCCGGATCGACGCCTCGGTCGCCGAGCTCGGCGAGGAGCGCGACGCCGTCAAGGAGCTCGGGCTGATCTAGCCGGCCGGCTGGTTGGGGATCGTCGTCGCGAGGAAGAAGAGCGCGGCGCCGACCCCGCCGAGCAGCAGCGCGTCGAAGAACCGGTTCCGGACGGCGAGCATGCCGGCGTCGCGCGCGGGCAGCACCAGCCGCAGCAGCGCGGCGAAGCAGAGGCGCGCCGGCCAGGCAACGGATGCCGAGCCGCCAGTCGCCGCTCCACACGATGGCGATGCCGACCCCGGCCGTCACGAGCACCAGCAGGTAGAACGCACCACCGATCGTCGAGGGGTAGCGCCGTTCCTCCTCGAGCGCCTCGTGCTCCTCCGCCGCGGCGTCGAGCTCCTCGGCGATCTCCTCCGGGGTGGGGACCGGCTCGTCGCGTGAGTCGTCCGGGACGGGCGACTCGGCGGGCGGCTGTCGGTCACGGAGCTCACCCTGCCGCCCGCTCGGCCATCAGCACGATGTTGGTGAGCAGCATCGCGCGGGTCATCGGGCCGACGCCGCCGGGGTTCGGCGAGACCCAGCCCGCGACGTCCCAGACGTCATCGGCCACGTCGCCGGCGATCTTGCCGTCGACCCGGGAGACCCCGACGTCCAGCACCGCGGCGCCGGGCTTGACCATGTCGCCGGTGATGATGCCGGGCACGCCGGCCGCGGCGACGACGATGTCGGCGTTGCGGGTGTGCGCGGCCAGGTCGCGGGTGCGGGTGTGGCAGAGGGTGACCGTGGCGTTCTCGGACTTGCGGGTCAGCAGCAGCCCCATCGGCCGGCCCACGGTGAGGCCGCGGCCGAGCACGGTCACCTCGGCGCCCTCGATCTGGATCGCCGTGGCGGCGCAGCAGCTCGATGCAGCCGATGGGCGTGCAGGGCAGCGAGCCCGGCTCGCCGAGCACCAGCTTGCCGAGGTTGACCGGGTGCAGGCCGTCGACGTCCTTGTCGGGGTCGACGCGGGAGAGCAGCGCGAACTCGTCCAGCCCGGTCGGCTGCTGCACCAGGAAGCCGGTGCAGGACGGGTCGGCGTTCAGCTCGTCGATCACCGCCTCGACCTCGGCCTGGGTCGCGGTCGCCGGCAGGTCGCGCCGGATCGACTCGATGCCGATCTCGGCGCAGTCCTTGTGCTTGGCGCCGACGTACCAGTGCGAGCCGGGGTCGTCGCCGACCAGCACGGTCCCGAGCCCGGGCACTGATGCCGCGCTCCTTGAGCGCGGCCACGCGCTCGGCCAGCTCGGCCTTGATGGCCTTGAGCGTGGCCGTGCCGTCGAGCTTCTGTGCAGTCATGCGGTCCTCTCGATCAGTGTGCGAAGTGCCGGGTGCCGGTGAAGTACATGGTCACGCCCGCGGCCTTGGCCGCCTCGATGGTGAGCTCGTCGCGCACCGACCCGCCGGGCTGCACGATGGCACGGACGCCGGCGTCGATGAGGATCTGGGGGCCGTCCTCGAACGGGAAGAACGCGTCGGACGCCGCCACCGAGCCCGCGGCCCGGTCGCCGGCGCGGGAGACGGCCAGGCGGCAGGAGTCGACCCGGTTGACCTGGCCCATGCCGATGCCGACGCGACGCGCCGTCGCGGGCGAGCAGGATCGCGTTGGACTTCACCGCCCGGCAGGCCTGCCAGGCGAAGGCCAGGTCGGCCAGCACGTCGTCCGGGGCCGCCTCGCCGGTCGCCAGCGTCCAGCGTCGCCGGGTCGTCGCCCGTCGGCGTCCACGTGGTCGACGCCGCTGCATCAGGACGCCGCCGCTGATCCCGCGGAACTCCACGGGGTCCGGGTGCTCGTCGGGCCGCGCAGACCAGGATCCGGATGTTCTTGCCACCCCTCGGCAGGGACTGCAGCACCTCGACCGCGCCGTCGTCGTACGCCGGCGCCACGATCGCCTCGGTGAACGTCTCGCGCAGCTGCTCGGCCATGGCCACCGAGACCGGTCGGTTCACCGCGATCACCCCGCCGAACGCCGAGGTCGGGTCGCACTCGTTGGCCCGGCGGTAGGCCTCGGCCACGTCCGCGCCGACCGCGATCCCGCAGGGGTTGGCGTGCTTGATGATCGCCACCGCAGGCTCGGCGAAGTCGTTCGCCGCGCGCCGGGCGGCGTCGGTGTCGACGTAGTTGTTGTAGGACATCTCCTTGCCGTGCAGCTGCTCGGCAGAGGCGAGACCGCCGCTGCCCAGAGATGACTGATCCGGTAGAGCGCGGCCCCCTGGTGCGGGTTCTCGCCGTAGCGGAGCGACCGCGGCCTTCTCCCACGTGGCGCCGGTCCAGGCCGGGAAGCCGGTGCCCTCGGAGGTGTCGGTGAGCACGCTGCCCATCCAGGAGGCCACCGCGACGTCGTAGGTCGCCGTGTGCTGGAACGCCTCGGCGGCCAGCCCCTGCCGCTGCGCGAGCGTGAAGCCGCCCGCGGCGACCGCGGCGAGCACGTCGGCGTACCGCGCCGGGCTGGTGACGATGGCGACCGAGGGATGGTTCTTGGCGGCCGCCCGGACCATCGACGGCCCGCCGATGTCGATCTGCTCGACGCACTCGTCGGGACTGGCGCCGGAGAGGACGGTCTGGCGGAACGGGTAGAGGTTGGAGACCACGAGGTCGAACGGCTCGATGCCGAGCTCCTCGAGCTGCTGGACGT
Source organism: uncultured Actinomycetota bacterium (assembly GCA_963798045.1). Taxonomy (GTDB): domain Bacteria; phylum Actinomycetota; class Actinomycetes; order Propionibacteriales; family Nocardioidaceae; genus Nocardioides. Next base: position 16,117 of record CAWCSB010000018.1, on the reverse strand, counting down.
GGGACTCGAGCCGGCGGTCGGCAAGGATGCCGGCGTGCACCTTCGGGTGCAGCGTCTTCACCCGGCCGTCGAGGCACTCCGGGAAGCCGGTGAGCTCCTCGACCTTGGTGACCGGGATGCCGAGACCCTCGATCAGGGCGGCCGAGCCCCCGGTGGACACCAGGGCGACGCCCGCCGCGTGCAGCCCGCGGACCAGCTCCTCGAGCCCGGACTTGTCGTAGACCGAGACCAGTGCCCGGCGGATCGGGACGCGTCCCTCAGTGGTGTCCAAGGCGGACCTTCCTGTCCTCGATGGTGAAACCCTCGCGCGCCATCCGCCCGATCGTGTCGACGAGCATGGTGCGCTCGGCGACCTTGATCCGCTCGTGCAGCGACGCCACGGTGTCGTCGTCGGCGACCTCGACCGCCGACTGGGCCACGATCGGCCCGGTGTCGACGCCCTCGTCGACGAAGAAGAGCGTGCAGCCGGTGACCTTGACGCCGTGGGCCAGCGCATCGGCGGGGCCGTGCATGCCCGGGAACGCCGGGCTGAGCGCCGGATGGGTGTTGACGAACCGACCACCGAAGGCGACGAGGAAGTCGGGGCCGACCAGCTTCATGAAGCCGGCCGGAAATCACCAGGTCCGGACGGTGCTCGGCGACCGAGCCCGTGAGCGCGCGGTCCCACTCGGCGCGGTCCTCGAAGTCCTTGACCCGGTGCACGAAGGTGGGCAGCCCGGCGCGTTCTGCCCTGGCCAGGCCCTCGATGCCGTCCCGGTCCGCACCGACCGCCACCACGTCGGCGCCGTACGCCGGGTCCGCGGCCGCGTCGAGCAGCGCCTGCAGGTTCGTGCCAGACCCCGAGACGAGGACCACGAGGCGCGCAGCAGCGGCCTCGGACGAGGGGATCGGCACGACTCGTGAGTCTAGGGCGTGGGCTCGTCGTCGCTGACCGGGGCCAGCGTCGCCTGGGTCGCCTCGGGGTCGTCGAGTGACCCATATTGCAGGTCCACGGCGGTCTCGGACGTGTCAATTGGGTCACTCGACGGCGAGTCAGGGGCCTCCGGCAGCGGCTCGAGCCGGCGGCGCTGCCAGAAGGTGGCGATCAGCCCGCCGACCAGGCCACCGATCCCGAACGCGGTGACGGCGTGCACCAGGACCGCGCCCGCGAGCGGACCTACGTCGGTCATCCGGCCCGGGCCCACCGCGCCACCGGCCAGCAGCGCGAGGACGCCGAACAGGAGGCCGGCGAGCATGCCGCCGCCGCAGCCGTGCAGGGCGCCCTCCTCCCAGCGGTACGTCGGATGGTGGCGCTGCGCCCTCATCGCACCGAGTGCCGCGACGAGAGGCGGCACCCCGATGAGGGCGGACGTCCAGGCCGGCGTCGGCCCGGTGTCCGGCAGCGCGGCCAGCAACGGGAACATCGGCAGCGCGCCGACGGTGACGACCGTGGGAGACACGATCGTGTGGGTCCCGACCGTGAAGCCGGGTCCGAGCAGGTAGGAGCCGGAGAACATGACGGCATTCGGGACCACCAGCAGCGAGACGACGACCAGCTGCACGGTGGCCCCGGTGTCGGTGCCCAGCTGCGAGGTCACGTTGAGCGCGGTGTCGAAGTCGGTGACTAGCGCGACGAGGAAGGCCACCAGGGCTACGGCGAGCCACAGCCTGACCACCTGGCGGCACGCGGCCGCGACGGCGACGACAGACGCCGGGAGGGTGGCGGTCCAGATCGCGGCGCGGCCGGAGCCGATCGCGATCGCGGGTGCGCCGAGCACCCCGCAGAGCAGGAACGACCAGAGCACGACCCGCGAGGTGTCGGGCGCCGTGGCGGCGGTCGAGGCGAGGGCGCCGGTGACGGCCGCGACCACGACGTAGCCCGCTGCGTAGAGCAGCGCCGCCGCGGGGACCGTCCAGTCCCGCTCGCCGTCGGCGATCCGCTGGGCGTCCGGGCCATGACCCGAGATCGAGTCGCCGAGGCGGTGGCCGATCCGCCACGTCACCCACCCGCAGGCCAGGGTGATGCCCAGCGGCATCACCGACACCAGAGCGCCGCCGACGTGCACGCCGGAGCCGTGCGCCATCAGCCAGGCCAGCGCGCCCACCCACAGCCCGTCGCGCGGTGCGCCGTGCGCGCCCGCGTCGGTGAGGAACCAGCCGGCCACCCCGAGGGCCAGGCAGACCAGCAGCGTGCTGGCCGCGGCGGCGGCGCCGGCGACCGTGGCCAGGAGCACGAGCGGGCGCCGGTGGCGCAGGTCGCGCTGCAGCTCCCCCGCCGACGGGCGGGTGCGATCGGGCATCAGCGAGGTCATTGTCGATCCATCTTCGGGGCCGTGGCTCGCCGTACGGCGCTGCCACGCCGACGTCCACGAATCGGTGCTGTCAGGCCGCGATCGCTACCGTGGGACAGCCATGCCCCGCACGCTTCCCCGCTCGAACCCGCGGAGTCCAGAAGGCTTCGAAGCCTTCTACAAGGACGTCCGGGGGCGACTGCTCCTCCAGAGCTACGCGCTCACCGGCGACCTGGTCGCCGCGCAGCGCGCCGTGCGCGACGGCATGGTGGTGGCCTGGCACCACTGGCGCAAGGTGTCCCGGCTCGACCAGCCCGAGGACTACGTGCGCCCGCTGGCCTGGACCCGGGCCCAGCGCCGCAGCAGCGCCCGCTGGTGGGCCCGGCAGAAGGACATCGACGCCGACACCCGGGCCACGCTTGACGCGCTCGGGAAGCTGTCCAGCACCCAGCGCAAGGTGCTCCTGCTCACCCATCTCACCTCCCTCCCGATCGACGACATGGCCCGCGAGGTCGGCATCACCCGCGCCAGCGCCGAGCGGGAGCTGCAGACGGCGAGCGCACACTTCGCCGTGCACCGCGAGGTCCCGTCCACCGCCATCCGCGGCGTGCTCGAGGCGCTCGCGCCCGCGCTGGAGTCTGTGCGCTGGCCGCGACCCTCGATCGTGATGCGGGCCGGCTCGGCCCGCCGCCGCGCGCACACTGCCGTGGGCGTCGCGACCGCGGTCGCCGCGGTCCTCGTGTCCGGCTCGCTGGTGACCGACGCGTCCGGCGCGCGGCCGGAGCTGGCCTCCAAGGGCATCCTCGACGGCACCAGCCCCGGCCCCCAGCGGAAGGAGGCCGCCACCCCCGCCGCCCGACCCGCTGAGCCCGCAGGCGCTGCTCGGCGTACAGCAGGTGTCCGCTGCGATCCCCGGCAGCTGGACCGAGGGAACCACGAGCACGAACACCGAGGGCGACGGGCTGGTCTTCACCTGCCAGGGCGGCCGGTATGCCGACATGCGCGGCATCGGTGCCCTCGTGCGGACGTTCACGGGCACGGCACCGCAGGCACGCAAGGGCTCGGACTCGCTCAAAGGCACCGATTCGCTCACCGGTCCGCTCACGGCCGGTCAGTCGGCCGAGGCCTCGATCGACGAGGCCGCGGGCGAGCGCACGTACAAGACCACGCTCGACTGGTACGCCGGGTGCGCGAGCCCCCGGGTCCAGCTGCTCTCGACGTACCGCGTCGTGGGAGTCGGTGACGAGGCGACCCTCATGGTGCTCCGCAACTGGTCCGAGCCGGTGACCACCCAGGTCGTCGGCGTGGCTCGCACCGGCGGCCTCACGACCACGGTGGTCAACACGGTCACGGGGCTGACAGACCCCGCCAAGGAGCCGGACCTCCAGCCGAGCGCCGGCCTGCTCGCCACCGCGGTCTCCGGGCTGTGCACCTTGCCGGACGCCGGCAACTGCGCGGCGGCCCCGACGCTCAAGCCGGCCTCGCCGGTCCCGGTCGGCAAGCACCCCTCGCTCCTGGTCGAGGCCGACCTGCCCCCCGTGCCGACGATCGACCAGCCCTGGGCGGGCACCCAGCCGACCAAGGCCAAGGAGAACGTCGCCGCGACCCGCTGCGACGACACCCAGTTCACCGGACCGGGCTTCGCCAAGTCGCTCACCCGCACCTTCGTGATCCCGGCCGCGACCCAGCTGCCGCCGGAGTTCGGCCTCTCCGAGACCGTCGGCGCGCTGCCACCCAAGCAGGCGCACGCCTTCATCGGCGAGATCCGCGACAAGCTGACGAAGTGTCCCGACGACGACCTCGGCACCGACGTCGAGAAGATCGCCGTGGAGGAGAGCGGCCGCCGCGACCTCTACGTGTGGCGGCTCACCGTCGAGGTGTCAGAGGACCGCTCCGTGCGCTTCCTGATGGCCGCCATCCGCGAGGGCGGCGCGGTCGCGCAGCTGACCTTCGTGCCGTCCGACGACGTCAGCATCGGCGCCGACCCGTTCGTCACCCTCGTACGCCGCGCGCAGGAACGCCTCCGCCAGCTCGCACCGGCCTGAGAAACTTCGGACGGCGGTGCAACCGGGGTCATTGGTCCGGCGTACCCATCCCGACAGCCCGCACGCAGGGCACGCATGAGCCGCCGGAGGAGAGATGGACGAGGCCGAGTTCGACGACTTCTACACGTCGTCGAGAGCTCGGGTGACCGCGCAGGTCTACGCCATGATCGGCGACCGCGACGAGGCCCAGGAGTGCGTCCAGGAGGCGTACGCCCGCGCCTGGTCCCACCGCCGCAAGCTGGACCGTGCCGAGCACCCCGAGGCCTGGGTGCGCACGGTTGCCTACCGTCTCGCCGTCAGCCGCTGGCGGCGCACCATGCGCGGCCGCCGGGCGCCCGACCGGGCGCTGTCAACCGCTCGGAACGCGTTGCCACCGAGCGAGACCCACGTCGCCGTCGTCGCGGCGCTCAAGCGGCTGCCCGAGGCGCAGCGCCGGGTCCTGGTGCTGCACCACATCGCCGACCTGCCCGTGCACGAGGTGGCACGGGAGGTCGGTGCCCCCGAGGGCACCGTGAAGGCCCGGCTCAGCCGCGGCCGCGCGGCACTGGCACTTCTCCTGGCCGAACCTGCTGATGAGGGAGCCACCCATGCCTGACCTCCACGACCTCGATGACTTCGACCAGGGACTGCCCGCCATGGACCTGCCGCCCGCCGCCGAGATCCGCCGCCGCGGCGACCGGATGCGCCGTCGTCGTACCGCCCTCGTCGCCGCGGGAGGCGTCCTCGCCGTGGCCCTCGCCGTCGGTACGCCGATGGTCGCGTTCTCGGGGTCCGGCGCGGACGACGACCTCCAGCCCGCCCCGAAGCCCAGCCAGACGGATCGGCCGCGCGACTGGGTGACCCAGGTGCTCGACTTCCCGATCGAGGGCGGGTTCCCCGAACCTTTCGAGCGGCCCGACCTCTTCGACCCAGCGCTCGTACAGGCGTGTGACAACGTCGCGCTGCCCGGCGGAGCCTTCGTCGACGAGGTGGTCGTCAAGCACACCGGCGAGTCGGAGGACGAGGCACAGCGTTGGCTCATCCTCTATCCCGACCAGCAGGGCGCCGAGCAGATGATGGCGGAGGTGCGCGATGTGCTGCGGACCTGCCGGACCTCGGTCAGGGGCGGCGGCGAGTCTCTGGTCTACGACGAGGAGCCCGTCGACCTGGGCACCGAGGACTCCTACGCCTGGACCGAGCAGTTCCGGCACGGCGACGGCCTGCTCAGCGACCTGACCTACGTGCAGGTCGCCCGGACCGGCAACGCGATCTACGTCGAGTCGCACTACGGCTCGCCGGGTGGGGACGAGGTCATCGCCTCGGTGCAGCAGCTGCTCACATATCGCTCGACGGAGCCGCTCGAGCACCTCTGCGTCTACGCCGCCGACCCCTGCGACACCACCCTGGGCTGACTCACAACCATCTGGCCCGACCTCGGGTCACAAGGGCATGCGTCGTCTCGTCCCGCTCGCCACTGTCGCCCTGGTGCTGCTCTCCGGCTGCGGCACCGAGCGGCCCGGCGCCGCACCCGCCGCCGACCCGTCCTTCAGCTCAGCACCTGCGCCCAGCGCGCCGCCGACCCGGACCCTCCTGCCGAGCCCCACGGTCGACCAGCAGGGCTCGCTCGCCGAGTTCCCGCTCGACCTCGGGTACGACGAGAAGAACGGTGACGACGGGTCACCCGTCACCGTGACCGAGAAGCCGGCGACCAAGAAGTTCGAGGAGTGCGGCCGAGAGGTGTGGGACCCGGCGGCCGGCTCGGGCGTGATCGGAGTCGAGTTCCGAGGCGAGGCCGAGTGGTCCCGCGGGCGCACGCTGGTCCTCCATCCCTCGACGGAGGCCGCCCGCGCCGCGGTCGACACCGCTCGCGACGCGATCACGAACTGCCCTCGAGACGACGGCACCGACTACGGCTGGACCGAGCACACCGGCGTCGACTACTTCGCCGGTGAGCAGTCGTTCGGCTGGATCGATCGCTGGTGGACCACCGAGGTCGACGGCTTCGACACCGGGCTGATCGTCTACCACGTGGTCCGGGTCGGCAACGCCGTTCTGCTCTCCTACGAGTACGGCGAGGGGAACGGGTCGGAGCAGACCCGCCAGTCAGCCCTGTCCCGGGCCGCGAAGGAGGACCAGCCCGTCGTGGACGCGATGGGCGAGCTGTCCCCGGGGACTGGTGCCGTCGCCCTCACCCCGCAGGGCGCCGGGCCGTTGCGGCTCGGGATGACCGCCGAGCAGGTGCGGCAGGCCCCACCGGGCGCCGAGATCCGTCCACGGCCCGCGTCGTGCGCGGACCTGTCGTGGACCAGCCCCGACGGCATCGAGCTGAACGGCGCCATCTCCGACAGTGACGGACTCGCCTTCGTGTCCACGCCCAACGGCGCGACCCGCGAGGGCATCGCGGCCGGGGACACCCTCGACGACCTGCGCTCGGCGTACCCGAACCTCGAACGCGCAGACAACGGCCTGTGGTCCACCGACCAGGGCGCCACCGACTACGCCTTCGACGTGGACGCCGCCGGGACCATCACCTGGGCGATGGTCACCGGCGACGACCAGCAGTGCGCGGGCTAGAGACCCTGCAGGATCTCCCGCATCAGCGACGCGGTCTCGGACGGCGTCTTGCCGACCTTCACGCCGACCGCCTCGAGGGCTTCCTTCTTGGCGGCCGCGGTGCCCGAGGAGCCGGAGACGATGGCGCCGGCGTGGCCCATGGTCTTGCCCTCGGGAGCGGTGAAGCCGGCGACGTAGCCGACGACCGGCTTGGTCACGTTGTCCTTGATGTACGCCGCCGCGCGCTCCTCGGCGTCCCCGCCGATCTCGCCGATCATCACGATCGCCTTGGTGTCGGGGTCGGCCTCGAAGGCGGCGAGCGCGTCGATGTGGGTGGTGCCGACGATCGGGTCACCGCCGATGCCGATCGCGGTCGAGAAGCCGAAGTCCTTGAGCTCGTACATCATCTGGTAGGTCAGCGTGCCGGACTTGGAGACCAGCCCGATCGGGCCCTTGCCGGCGATGGTGTGCGGCGTGATGCCGGCCAGCGACTCCTCGGGCGTGATGATGCCGGGGCAGTTGGGGCCGATCATCCGGGTCGCCCCGTGGTTGCTGGGCCCGTCGAGGTAGGCCCACACCTCGGCGGTGTCCTGCACCGGCACGCCCTCGGTGATCACCACGAGCAGGCCGATGCCGGCGTCGATGGCCTCGATGCAGGCGTCCTTGGTGAACGCCGGCGGCACGAACACCACGGACACGTCGGCGCCGGTCTCGGTCATCGCCTCCTTGACCGATCCGAAGACGGGCAGCTCCTGGCCGCCGAGCTCGACGGTGGTGCCGGCCTTGCGGGCGTTGACGCCGCCGACGATGTTGGAGCCCGCGTCGAGCATCAGGGTGGTGTGCTTGGAGCCCATCCCACCGGTCATGCCCTGGACGATGATCTTCGAGTCCTTGTTCAGGTAGATCGACATTTGCTCTGTGACTTCTCTCGTTCTCGTCCGGCAGATCAGGCGGGGGCCGAGGCCAGCTCGGCGGCCTTGTCGGCCGCGCCGTCCATCGTGTCGACCTGGGTGACCAGTGGGTGGTTGAGCTCGTCCAGGATGCGGCGGCCCTCGGCGACGTTGTTGCCGTCGAGACGCACCACGAGGGGCTTGGACGCCTCGGAGCCGAGGATCTCGAGGGCGCCCTTGATGCCGTTGGCGACCTCGTCACAGGCGGTGATGCCGCCGAAGACGTTCACGAACACCGACTTGACCTGCGCGTCGTGGAGGATCACGTCGAGCCCGTCGGCCATCACCTGGGCGTTGGCGCCGCCGCCGATGTCGAGGAAGTTCGCGGGCTTGACCCCGCCGTGACGCTCTCCGGCGTACGCGACGACGTCGAGGGTGGACATCACCAGGCCCGCGCCGTTGCCGATGATCCCGACCTCGCCGTCGAGCTTGACGTAGTTGAGGCCCTTCTCCTTGGCCTTGGCCTCGAGGGGGTCCGTCTCGTCCTTGATCTCGAACGCCGCGTGGTCCTCGTGCCGGAACTCGGCGTTCTCGTCCAGCGAGACCTTGCCGTCGAGCGCCTCGAGGACGTCGCCCTCGAGCCGCGCCAGCGGGTTCACCTCGACCAGGGTGGCGTCCTCCTCGTCGAAGACCTTCCACAGCGCCAGCACCATGGCGACGGCCTGGTCGACGAGCGCCTCGGGGAACTTCGCCTCCGCGACGATCGCGCGGGCCTTCTCCTCGTCGACACCGGCGCCCGGGTCGATCGGGATCTGCCTGACGGCGTCCGGGTTGGTCTTGGCGACCTCCTCGATCTCGACGCCGCCCTCGACGCTGGCGATGCAGAGGTACTGCCGGTTGGCGCGGTCGAGCAGGAAGGAGAAGTAGTACTCCTCCTGGATGCTGGCGGCCGGGGCGATCAGCACCCGGTTCACGGTGAGTCCCTTGATCTGCATGCCAAGGATCGCGGTGGCGTGCTCGAAGGCCTCGTCCGGGGTCTTGGCGAGCTTGACGCCACCCGCCTTGCCGCGGCCGCCGGCCTTGACCTGCGCCTTGACCACGACGACGCCGAGCTTCTCGGCAGCGGCCCTGGCCTCGTCCGCGGTGGTGGCGACGATGCCGAGGGTGACCGGTACGTCGTGCTTGGCGAAGAGCTCCTTCGCCTGGTACTCCATCAGGTCCACGAGGGAAGTCCTTGCTCGTTGTAGGTCCGCTGAGAGCGGGCTGGTCCGAAGGCGGGACGGCGTCCGGGGGATGCCCTTCGGCACCCTAGTTCCCGGCGGGTGACGGTGACGAGGGGCCCGACGCCGACGTGATCCAGAACACCACGGCATAGGGCGAATCGGCGACGCGGACATGACCGGAGGGTGATCATGGGGTGGACCCTCCCTGCACAAAATGCGTTGACACGGATTTCGGACGCCCCTGGGCATCCGCTAGGGTCGTGCGCGCTGTTCCGTGTCGTTCCTGTTGTCTGCCTGGGGGGTCCCTGACTCGTGCCTGGTCATCGAGCTGAGCCTCAACTCCGTGAGGCAGGCTCCTCGACCCCGGACGCTTCGACAGCCAGGGCTGGAGGGCGTCGCAGGGCGAGCGTCCCCGTCGACTACGTCAGTCCGCTCGACGCGGTGGAGTCGACGTACGTCGGCCGTCGCCGAGCCCCGGTGGCCACCGCAGCTCCCCTCGCAGCTGCCGCAGTGCCCGCAGCCGCGCCAGCCGAGCCACAGGCGCACAGCCTCCTGCTCGAGGACCGTCCCGCTGTCGAGGTCGCGCCCGAGCCGATCCCCGAGCCGATCCCCGAGCCGACCCGCGTGCCGGTCCCCGAGCCAGCGCGGGACTTCGACCGAGACTTCGACACCGTCACCATCGAGCGGGTCCTCAACTCCCTCGAGCCGGTCGACCACACGACGTCGTTCGAGCACGAGCCCACCACCCGGCTGCCGATGCTCCGCGCCGAGCCCCCGACCACGGGCGGCAAGCGCCGCGCGGTCAAGCACGCCGCGGGCCGCGGGCCGCTCTTCAAGGGCTTCCTCTCGGCGCCGGTGCTCATGGGCATCGCCGCGCTGGCGGTGTCGGTCGGTGGCGTCGTCACCCTCAGACGCGCAGCCGACGTCGGGCAGCACTGCCGGCGACGTCACCCATTCCGCCTCCGCGCTGGGCGGCACCAGCGCCACCGGCAAGGTCTCGGCCCGCAAGAACGGCGTGTCCCGCGACCACGACCGCGACGCCCAGGCAGATGCCGCCGGTGAGGATCAGCTCCAGGCGGCTGCCGCGGCCACCGCTCAGCAGCGCGATGCCGCCCTCACCAAGCTGGCCGGCAAGGCCGAGCTGCAGGCCAAGTACCTCGCCAAGAACCAGTGGGTCTATCCGCTCGAGCCCGTGGTCCTGACAGCTCGCTTCGGCCAGTACGGCCTCTGGTCGAGCTACCACACCGGCCTCGACTTCAACGGCAACACCGGCGACGAGATCCACTCCATCGCCAACGGCGAGGTCATCTCCGCCTCCTACGACGGCTCCTACGGCAACAAGACCGTGGTCCGCCTCGAGGACGGCACCGAGCTCTGGTACTGCCACCAGACGTCGTTCCTCGTCTCGGTGGGCGACACGGTCCACGCCGGCGAGGTCATCGGCACGGTCGGCTCGACCGGCCACGTCACCGGCTCCCACCTCCACGTCGAGGTGCACCCCGGCGGCGGCGACGCCGTCGACCCCTACACCGCGATGCAGCAGCACGGCTTGTTCTGAGCCAAACCCGCAGGACCAGCGCGACCCGACCAGCGCCCCCGACACCAGACGTAGCCGCAGCGTCCGCTGGAAGTGATTGGACGCCCATAAGACCGGCGGCGACCAGCTACAGCTTCTCCACCGGCGCATACCTGAGCAGCAGCCGCTTCACGCCCTCGCTGCCGAAGTCGATCGAGGCGACCTGCTTGTCGTCGACGCCCTCGAGGGCCACGACCGTGCCCATCCCGAACGAGTCGTGCACGACCCGGTCGCCGGGCTCGAGCGAAGGGATCGAACGGGCCGGCTTGGCCTTGGACGCGGCATCGGCTCGAGCGGCGGCCGAGGAGAAGTTGCGGCGGCCGCGGTCGGTCGGCGAACCCCAGCCTCCCCCGCCACCGGCAGAGCCGCCGTACGACGAGGAGAGGTCGGGCCGGTCCCAGGTGGTCTGTGCGGCCTCGGTGCGGCGCCAGTCGACCAGGTCGACCGGGAGCTCGTCGAGGAACCGGGAGGCGGGGTTGTGTGACGGAGCTCCCCACGCCGAGCGGACCACCGCGCGCGAGATGTAGAGCCGCTCGCGGGCACGGGTGACGCCGACGTAGGCGAGGCGGCGCTCCTCCTCGAGCTCGGGCTGGTCGCCGAGCGACCGCGAATGGGGGAACACTCCGTCCTCGAGGCCGGTGAGGAAGACGACCGGGAACTCGAGCCCCTTGGCGGTGTGAAGCGTCATCAGGGTGACCACGCCGTCGCCGTCGTCGGGGATCTGGTCGGTGTCGGCCACCAGCGAGACCCGTTCGAGGAAGTCGGGAAGTCCCGGCGCAAGGATGCCGGCGTCGACGTCGGCGGGATCGGCCGACGGCCCGGCGACGGGGTCGTCCGCGAACTCGCGGGCGACCGCGACGAGCTCGCCGAGGTTCTCCCGCCGGGTCTCGTCCTGGGGGTCCTCGGACTCCTCCAGCGACTTGAGGTAGCCGGAGCGCTCGAGCACCGACTCGAGGACGACGTCGGGCCGCTCCCCCGCGTCGACCATCGACTGGAGCTCCTCGATCATCGCCACGAAGCCCTCGATGTTGGCCTGGGACCTGGTGGCCAGCCCGGGCGCATCCTTCGAGCGGCGCAGCGCCTCCCAGAAGGTCAGCCCGTCGCGGGTGGCCAGCGCCTGGATGCTCTCGACCGCGCGGTCGCCGATGCCGCGCTTGGGGACGTTGAGGATCCGCTGGAGCGAGACGACGTCGTCGGCGTTGACGAGCAGCCGCAGGTAGGCGAGCGCGTCGCGGATCTCGCGCCGCTCGTAGAAGCGGACTCCGCCGACGACCCGGTAGGGCTGGCCGGTGCGGATGAAGACTTCCTCGAAGACTCGGGACTGCGCGTTGGTCCGGTAGAAGACCGCGACGTCGGACGCCTTGGTTCCGAGGTCGGAGAGCTTGTCGATCTCGTCGGAGACGAAGCGCGCCTCGTCGTAGCCGTCGTCGGCGACGTAGCCGACGATCCGCTCGCCGTCACCGGCGTCGGACCACAGCTTCTTCTCCTTGCGGCCCTTGTTGTGGCCGATCACCGAGTTGGCCGCGGTGAGGATGGTCTGTGTGGAGCGGTAGTTCTGCTCCAACAGGATCGAGGTGGCGTTGGGGAAGTCCTGCTCGAAGTCCATGATGTTGCGGATGTTGGCGCCCCGGAAGGCGTAGATCGACTGGTCCGCGTCGCCGACGACCATCAGCTCGGCCGGCTCTATCCGCTCGCCCCCCGAGTGGCTGAGCTCATCGGATTCGGCGACCTCGAACTTCTCCGCGCACAGCTCGGCGATCAGGGCGTACTGCGCATGGTTGGTGTCCTGGTACTCGTCGACCAGCACGTGCCGGAACCGGCGCCGGTAGACCTCGCGCACGTCGGGGAACTGCTGGAACAGGTGGACCGTGAGCATGATCAGGTCGTCGAAGTCGAGGGCGTTGGCCTGCCGCAGCCGCTTCTGGTAGAGCGTGTAGGCCGCGGAGTAGGACTCCTCCAGCTTGTTCTTGACCTCGCGGGCGGCGTCCTCCTCGTCGCGCAGCTCGTTCTTGTGGTCGGAGACCCAGTGCAGCAGCGAGCCGGGCTGGAACCGCTTCGGGTCGAGGTCGAGCTCCTTGGCGACGTTGGTCATCAGCCGCTTCTGGTCGGCCGCGTCGTAGATCGAGAACGACGACTTGTAGGCGCGGCCCCCGAAGTCCAGCGCGGTGATCTCCTTGCGCAGGATGCGGACACAGGCGGAGTGGAACGTCGAGACCCACATGATCCGGGCCCGCCGGCCGACCAGCTCCTCGACCCGCTGCTTCATCTCGGCGGCGGCCTTGTTGGTGAAGGTGATGGCCAGGATCGATCCGGGGTGCGCCTTGCGCCTGCTGATCAGCCAGGCGATCCGACGGGTCAGCACCCGCGTCTTGCCGGAGCCCGCGCCGGCGACGACGAGCAGTGGGCTGCCCTCGTGGACGACGGCCGCCCGCTGCGGCTGGTTGAGCCCCTCGAGCAGCTCCTCGTCGCTGGGTCCTCCGTCGGCGCCGCCGCCCCGGGGCTGCTTCTCCGCGGGCGCGGCGAGGTGCTCGAAGCCGGGCAGCGATGCTGGGGTCGAGTCCGTCGTCATGTCCCACCCAGCCTAAGTGGCGTCGCCCCCCGCCCCGATTCGTCTGCCCCGGCAAGCGCGGATCTACAGGTCAGGTCGCAGACGAATCGGAGAGGTCAGAGCAGGCGGCGGTCGTTGGCCCAGCGGGTCAGCTCGTGCCGCGAGGAGAGCTGGAGCTTGCGCAGCACGCTCGACATGTGGGTCTCGACGGTCTTGATCGAGATGAACAGCTCCTTCGCGACCTCCTTGTAGGCGTAGCCGCGGGCGATCAGCCGCATCACCTCGCGCTCCCGCTCGGTGAGCCGGTCGAGGTCCTCGTCGACGGCCGCGACCTCGATCGAGCCCGCGAACGCGTCCAGCACGAACCCCGCGAGCCGCGGGGAGAACACGGCGTCGCCGTCGGAGACCCGGCGGATCGCCGAGACCAGCTCGGGCCCGGTGATGGTCTTGGTGACGTAGCCGCGCGCACCGCCGCGGATGGTGCCGATGACGTCCTCGGCGGCGTCGCTCACCGACAGCGCCAGGTAGCGAGCCTCGGGCACCCGGGTCTGCGAGCGCCTCATCACCTCGACCCCGCCACCGCCGGGCAGGTGTACGTCGAGCAGCACCACCTCGGGCTTGTGCTCGGCGATGGCGGCCACCGCCTGGTCCACGTCGGCGGCCTCGGCCAGCACCTCGACCTGACCGGCGCCGGCGGAGGCCAGCTCGGCGCGGACTCCGCTGCGGAACATCGCATGGTCGTCGACGATGACGATGCGGACAGGGGCGGGGGTGTTCACGAGTTCTCCTCAGAGTGGGGTCGAGGCAGGTGCAGCCGGATCTCGGTGCCCTCGCCCGGTGCGGAGCGGACCTCGGCGGTGCCGCCGTGGCGCTCCATCCGGTCCAGGATGCTGCGGCGGACGCCGTACCGGTCCTCGGGCACGTCGTCCAGCACGAAGCCTGCACCACGGTCGCGGACGAACACGTCCACCGCACCCGAGGAGACCTCGGCGTAGACGTCGACCCGGCCGGTGCCGGCGTGCTTGGCGGCGTTGGTGACCGCCTCGCGAGTGGCCTGGACGATCGGGCGCAGCGGCTCGTCGAGCTCGCAGTCGCCGACGGCCACCACGTCGACCGTGACGCCGTGGTCGTCCTCGATCTCGGCGGCGGCGGAGCGCAGCGCCCCGGCGACGCTGGACTCGTCGGTGGACTCCCCGGCGTACAGCCAGGACCGCAGGTCGCGCTCCTGGGCCCGGGCCAGCCGTGCCACCGTCTGCGGGTCGTGTGAGCTCTTCTGGATCAGGGCGAGGGTCTGCAGCACCGAGTCGTGCAGGTGCGCGGCCACGTCGGCCCGCTCCTGGGTCCGGATCCGCTCCTCGCGCTCGGCCCCCAGGTCGGACGCCAGCCGGAACACCCACGGTCCGACCACGAGCGCCAGGCCGGCGACGCCGAGCAGCCCGGCGATCAGCGCCACCTTGGCCTGGTTGAACGAGCTGCCGTTGACGCCGACCACGACCAGCGCCACGACCACGAGCGCGACACCCGCACCGACGCGGGCGTACGCCGCCGCTCCGCCGGAGCCGAACACCATCCGCACCGGGTCCAGCCGGCCGGAGGTGTCGAGCCAGCGCTCGCGCTGGACCTCGTCGGCCTGCCGCCACAGGAGCGCCACGCCGGCCAGGCCGATCACGATCGGCCAGAAGACGGCGCCGCCGCCGAGCGTGGCCTGGACCACGAGGATCACGCCGAGGGCCAGGGCGGCGAGCGCGATCGCCGGACCGGCATCGGTGAGCCGCCGGATCCGGCCCGGCCGGCGACCGCCGCGGGAGGCGCTCTCGGCGCCCGGCGTGTTGCTCTCGAACCGGGAGTCCGACGGCACCACCAGCCACAGCCCGATGTACATCGCGATGCCCAGCCCGCCCAGCGCGGTGGCGAGCAGGAACCCGGCTCGCACCCACAGCACCGGCAACGCAAGATGGTGCGCCAGTCCGCCGGCGACGCCGCCGAGCACCGGCGCCTCGGAGTCCCGGGTGAGGCGGCGTACGTCGCCGCGCGCGTGGGTGGAGGCAGTTGTCATGACACTCCAAGGATCGCAGAGCGGCGGCTTCCGACCCATCGGCAAGGACCCCGAGTCGACCCTGAGGGGAATCTGGCTCAGCTGCAGAGGTTTCAGGGTCGTCCCCGATGGTGGTGAGGGCTTTCAGGAAGCAGGGTTGATGCCATGACCACCACTCCACCCGACGCCCCGGCCGGGCCACCCCCCGCCGACCACGGCGAGGACGGCTCGAGCCAGAGCGCCCAGGGATCCCGCGCGACCCGCGAGGAGATCAGGGATCTCGGCCGGATCCGTCGCACCAGGGGCGCGGACCGCAAGGTCGCGGGCGTCGCCGGCGGCCTGGCCCGCCACCTCGACATCGACCCCATCATCCTGCGGGTCGCCTTCGTGGTGCTCGTCTTCTTCGGCGGCGCCGGGCTCCTTCTCTACGGCGCGTGCTGGCTGCTGCTCCCCGAGGACGGCTCCGCCAGCGCCCCGCTCAGCCTCGACGACCGCAACCGGTCGATCGCGCTGATCGTGATCGGCGCGATCTCCGTGCTGCTCGTCCTGGGCGACTCCGTCGGCCAGTTCGGTTTCCCGTGGCCCGGGGCGGTGGCCGCGTTGATCATCTTCCTGGTCCTGATCTTCCTCGACCGGGACCGCAAAGCCGCACCCAGCGCGCCGCCGGTCCCGCACGTGCCCGACCCGGCCACAGGTGCCTTCACCCCCGCGGCTCCCGGCATGCCGGTGCCCGTCGCCCCGACGTACGTGCCGCGGCCGCGGAACCCCCGCCGGCGCGGCCCGATCCTGTTCTGGTTCACCCTGGCGCTGGCCGTTGTCGGACTCGGCGTGCTCGGGATCCTGGACCTTGCCGGCGCCCCGGTCGCCGACCCGGCGTACCCCGCCCTGGTCGTCGGTGTCTGCGGCGTGATGCTCCTGGTCGGCGCCTTCTACGGCCGCGCCGGCGGGCTGATCCTCATCGGCATGGTCGCCGCTGTGGGCCTGGCCGGCGCCACCAT
>CAWCSB010000017.1:0-63385 GCA_963798045.1 uncultured Actinomycetota bacterium | reverse complement strand
AAGACCGCGCCGGCCTCGTCCTCGGGCTCGAAGCCGGCCAGCACCGACGGTGTTGGCACGCTCGAGGTCGGCGTACGTCGCGGCGCCGTTGCCCGGGCCGGTGAGCACGACGTGGGCGGCGAGGAACGACGCCTCCTCGGCCGAGAGCGGCCGGGAGCGGAAGTCGATGTCGTGGGTGCCGAGCGCGACCCGGGCGAACTTCGAGTAGGCGTAGCCGTCCTCGGCGGTGATCCGGCCGCCGGGCAGCACCCCGACGCCGCCGGCAGCAGCCGCGCCAGGCCGCGGGCGGCGACTGCGAACGCCTCGGTCCAGGAGGCCGGGCGGAGCTCGCCGTCTCCCCCGTCTTCGACACGGTCCCGCACCTGCGGGTAGGTGAGCCGGTCACCGGCGGTGGCGTAGTGGAACGCGAACCGGTCCTTGTCGGTGATCCACTCCTCGTTGACCTCGGGGTCGTTGCCGGAGAGGCGGCGCATCACCTTGCCGCGCCGGTGGTCGACGCGGATCGCGGAGCCGCAGGCGTCGTGCTCGGCGATCGACGGCGTGGAGACCAGGTCGAACGGGCGGGAGCGGAAGCGGTACTCGGCCGAGGTCAGCGCGCCCACCGGGCAGATCTGGATCGCGTTGCCGGAGAAGTAGCTGTCGTAGGGCTCCTGCTCGTAGATGCCGACCTGCTGGAGCGCACCGCGCTCGAGCAGCTCGATGAACGGGTCGCCGGCGATCTGGGCGGAGAAGCGGGTGCAGCGCGCGCAGAGCACGCACCGCTCGCGGTCGAGCAGCACCTGGGCGGAGATGTTGATCGGCTTGGGGAAGGTCCGCTTGAGGCCGCCGGACTCGAAGAACCGGGACTCGCCGCGGCCGTTGGACATGGCCTGGTTCTGCAGCGGGCACTCGCCGCCCTTGTCGCAGACCGGGCAGTCGAGCGGGTGGTTGATCAGCAGGAACTCCATGATCCCCTGCTGCGCCTTGTCGGCGACCTCGCTGGTGACCTGGGTGTTGACGACCATGCCCTCGGCGACCGGCAGGGTGCAGGAGGCCTGCGGCTTGGGGAAGCCGCGGCCGTTGCCGGCGTCGGGGATGTCGACCAGGCACTGGCGGCAGGCGCCGACCGGGGCCAGCAGCGGGTGGTCGCAGAACCGCGGGATCTGGACGCCGACCTGCTCGGCGGCCCGGATCACCAGCGTGTTCTCGGGGACGCTGAGCTGGATGCCGTCGATGGTCAGCGACACCGTCTTGACGGTGTCCGGCACCGCGGCGTCGGCCTTCTCTGGAGCCGTCGTCATGCCGGCCATCTCCAGCTCGTCGGCGAAGAGGGTGGACTTCATCGGGTCGAACGGGCAGCCGCCCTCGGCCAGGTGCTGGAGGTACTCGTCGCGGAAGTACTTGATCGAGCTCTGGATCGGGCTCACGGCACCGTCGGCGAGCGCGCAGAACGACCGGCCGAAGATGTTGTCGCACTGGTCGAGCATCAGGTCGAGGTCGCTCTCCTGGCCGATCCCCTGCTCGAGCTTGGTGAGGGTCTGCACCAGCCACCAGGTGCCCTCGCGGCACGGCGTGCACTTGCCGCAGGACTCGTGCTTGTAGAACTCGGTCCAGCGCAGCACCGCCCGGACCACGCAGGTGGTCTCGTCGAACAGCTGGAGCGCGCGGGTGCCGAGCATGGAGCCGGCCGCGGCGACCTCCTCGAAGCCGAGGGGTACGTCGAGGTGCTCGGCGGTCAGCAGCGGCGTGCTGGAGCCTCCCGGCGTCCAGAACTTGAGGATGTGGCCCTCGCGCATGCCGCCGGCCAGGTCGATCAGCTCGCGCAGGGTGATCCCGAGCGGCGCTTCGTACTGGCCGGGCCGGGTGACGTGGCCGGAGAGGCTGAAGATGCCGTAGCCCTTGGACTTCTCGGTGCCCATCGAGGCGAACCACTGGGCGCCGTGCTCGATGATGCTCGGCACCGACGCGATGGACTCGACGTTGTTGATGACGGTCGGGCTGGCGTAGAGCCCGGCGACGGCGGGGAACGGCGGACGCAGGCGCGGCTGCCCGCGGCGACCCTCGAGCCCCTCGAGCAGCGCGGTCTCCTCGCCACAGATGTAGGCGCCGGCACCGGCGTGCACGACGACGTCGAGGTCGTAGCCGGAGCCGTGGATGTCCTTGCCGAGGTGCCCGGCGGCGTACGCCTCGTCGACGGCGGCCTGCACGCGACGGATGACGTGCAGCACCTCGCCGCGGATGTAGATGAACGCCGTGTGCGCGCGGATCGCGAACGAGCTGATGATCACGCCCTCCACGAGCACGTGCGGGTTGGCCATCATCAGCGGGATGTCCTTGCAGGTGCCCGGCTCGGACTCGTCGGCGTTGACGACGAGGTACTTGGGCTTGGGGTTGTCCTGCGGGATGAACGACCACTTCATGCCGGTCGGGAAGCCGGCGCCGCCGCGGCCGCGGAGACCGGAGTCCTTGACCGCCGTGACGATCGCGTCGGGCGCCATGCCGAGGGCGGTCTTCAGCGCGCCGTAGCCGCCGCGGTCCTCGTAGGTCGACAGCTTCCAGGACTGCTCGGCGTCCCAGATGTCGGTGAGGACCGGGGTGAGGGTGTCGACGTCACCAGTCCTTCTTGCCCCCTTCTCCAGTGGACTCTTCCTGCTTGGTCTCGGTCTCGGCCCGCGACGGTGTCGGCCTGCGCGGCCGCACCCTCCTTGGTCTCGGCGGTCCCGCTGTCGATGGCCTTGCTGTCCGGACCTCGGCCTGCGTCCGACTTCGGGGCGGTCCACGAGTTCTCCCGGGCCAGCGCAGCCCGGCCAGCGACGCGTGACCGGCGCCGGGCCCCTCGTCGACCCGGCCGTCGGGGAAGCCGGCGAGCACCCGCCCGGCCTCCTTCCACGTGCAGATCCGCGGGCCGCGGGTGGAGGTGACCTCCTTGCCCTCGCGCAGGTCGTCGACGAGCTGGACCGCCGAGGCGGGGGTCATGTTGTCCATGAACTCCCAGTTGACCATCATCACCGGCGCGTAGTCGCAGGCCGCGTTGCACTCGACGTGCTCGAGGGTGACCTTGCCGTCCGCGGTGGTCTCGTCGTTGCCGACGTCGAGGTGGTCCTTGAGCCGCTCGAAGATCGCGTCGCCGCCCATCACCGCGCACAGCGTGTTGGTGCAGACGCCGACGAGGTAGTCGCCGACCGGCTTGCGCTTGTACATCGTGTAGAACGTCGCGACGCCGCTGACCTCGGCGGCCGAGATGTCGAGGATGGCGGCGCAGGCCTCGATCCCCTCGGGCGTGATCCGCCCCTCGACCGACTGCACGAGGTGCAGCATCGGCAGCAGCCCGCTGCGGGCCTCGGGGTAGCGCGCGGCGATCGCCTCGAGCTCGCCGTACGTCTCGGTGGTCAGGGCTGTGCTCATTTCCGGGGTCCCCGATCGATTGTTCGCGGAAGGAGCGAAGCGGGGGGAGCGAAGAATCGAGTGGGGTGGATCACCGGTCGACGCCTCCCATCACGGGGTCGATCGAGGCGATGGCGACGATGACGTCGGCGACCATGCCGCCCTCGCTCATCACGCTCGTGGCCTGCAGGTTGGTGAACGACGGGTCGCGGAAGTGGGCGCGGAACGGCTTGGTGCCGCCGTCGGAGACGACGTGCGCGCCGAGCTCGCCGCGCGGTGACTCGACCGGGACGTAGGCCTGGCCGGCGGGGACCCGGAAGCCCTCGGTGACCAGCTTGAAGTGGTGGATCAGGGCCTCCATCGACTCGCCCATGATGTGGCGGATGTGGTCGAGGCTGTTGCCCATCCCGTCGCTGCCGATCGCGAGCTGGCTCGGCCAGGCGATCTTCTTGTCCGCGACCATGACCGGGGCGCCCTCGAGACCTGCCAGCCGGTTGGCGGCCTGCTCGATGATCTTGAGCGACTCCCACATCTCGTTGAGCCGGACCCGGAAGCGACCGTAGGAGTCGCAGGTGTCCCAGGTCTGGACCTCGAAGTCGTAGTCCTCGTAGCCGGAGTAGGGCTGGGTCTTGCGCAGGTCCCAGGGGTAGCCGGTGGCGCGCAGCGGCGGGCCGGAGATCCCGAGCGCCAGGCAGCCGTCGAGCTCGAGGTGGCCGACGTTCTCCAGGCGACCCTTGAAGATCGGGTTGGCGTTGCACAGGGCGGCGTACTCCGGGAGCCGCTTCTTCATCAGCGCGATGAAGGCGCGGATCTCGTCCAGCGCCCCGGGCGGGAGGTCCTGGGCGACGCCGCCGGGCCGGATGAAGGCGTGGTTCATCCGCAGCCCGGTGATCAGCTCGAACAGGTCGAGCACCAGCTCACGCTCGCGGAAGCCGATCGTCATCACGGTCAGCGCGCCGATCTCCATGCCGCCTGTCGCGATGGCGACCAGGTGGGACGAGATCCGGTTGAGCTCCATGAGCAGGACCCGCATGACCTGGGCCTTCTCGGGGATGTCGTCCTCGATGTCGAGCAGCCGCTCGACCCCGAGCACGAAGGTCGCCTCGTTGTAGAACGGCGACAGGTAGTCCATGCGGGTGCAGAACGTCACGCCCTGCACCCAGGAGCGGTACTCCATGTTCTTCTCGATGCCGGTGTGCAGGTAGCCGATGCCGCACCGGGCCTCGGTCACCGTCTCGCCCTCGAGCTCGAGGATCAGCCGGAGCACGCCGTGCGTCGACGGGTGCTGCGGGCCCATGTTGACGACGACCCGCTCGTCCGCTTCCTCGGCGATGCCCTGGGCGATCTGGTCCCAGTCCTGGCCCGTGACCGTGAAGACGCGGCCCTCGGAGGTCTCGTTGGCGCCCGCGAAGATGTCCTGCTGTGCCTTTTCCTGGGTGGCCATCAGCTGTAGCTCCGTCGCTCGTCGGGCGGCGGGATGCTGCCGCCCTTGTACTCCACCGGGATGCCGCCCAGCGGGTAGTCCTTGCGCTGCGGGTGGCCCGGCCAGTCGTCCGGCATGAGGATGCGGGTCAGCGCCGGGTGGCCGTCGAAGACGATGCCGAACATGTCGAAGGTCTCGCGCTCGTGCCAGTCGTTGGTGGGGTACGTCGCCACGATCGACGGGATGTGCGGGTCGCCGTCGGGGCAGCTGACCTCGAGCCGGATCCGCCGGTTGAAGGTCATCGACAGCAGGTGGTAGACGGCGTGCAGCTCGCGGCCGGTGTCGTCCGGGTAGTTGACGCCCGAGACGCCGGAGCAGAACTCGAAGCTGAGCGCGGGGTCGTCGCGCAGCAGCTTCGCCACCGTCGGCAGGTCCTCGCGGCGTACGTGGAAGGTGATCTCGCCGCGGTGGATGACGACGTTCTCGACGGCGTGCTCGACGCCGCCACCGGCCAGCGCGGTGTCGAGCGCCGACGCGACCTCCTCGTGCCAGCCGTCGAAGGGACGCTGGCTGGGCGCCGGGAACACGATCGGCTGCACCAGTCCGCCGTACCCGCTGGTGTCGCCGGTGCCGGTGACACCGAACATGCCCTCGCGCACGCCGACCGGGCGCACCTCCTGGTCGAGGGTGGCCGGCGCGTTCTCCGGGGACTGATCCGTCGCCGGCTGGTCGGGGCCCTTCTCGCTCACCGGAGCAGCCCCTTCATGTCGCTGGTCGGCAGCGCCTTGAGCGCGTCGTTCTCACGCTGCTCGATCTGGTTGCGCATGTTGACGCCGAGGGGGCGGTGCTGGACCTGGTCGTGCAGCTTGAGGATCGCGTCGATGAGCATCTCGGGCCGCGGCGGGCAGCCGGGGAGGTACATGTCGACGGGGACGACGTGGTCGACGCCCTGGACGATCGCGTAGTTGTTGAACATGCCGCCGCTGCTGGCGCACACGCCCATCGCGAGCACCCACTTGGGCTCAGGCATCTGGTCGTAGATCTGGCGGAGGACCGGGGCCATCTTCTGGCTCACCCGGCCGGCCACGATCATCAGGTCGGCCTGGCGCGGGCTGGCGCGGAAGACCTCCATGCCGAACCGGGCCAGGTCGTACTTCGGCCCGCCGCTGGTCATCATCTCGATGGCGCAGCAGGCCAGGCCGAAGGTGGCCGGCCAGAACGACGCCTTGCGCATGTAGCCCGCGACGCCCTCGACGGTCGTCAGGAGTACGCCGCTCGGCAGCTTCTCCTCAATACCCACAGCGAGTCCCTGCGTCTCTCTCTAGTCCTAGTCCCAGTCCAGTCCGCCGCGACGCCAGACATAGGCGTAGGCGACGAAGACGGTGGCAATGAAGATGACCATCTCGACGAGGCCGAAGAACTTCATCGCGTCGAAGTGCACGGCCCACGGGTAGAGGAAGATGATCTCGATGTCGAAGACGATGAAGAGCATCGCTGTGATGTAGTACTTCACCGGGAACCGGCCCCCACCGACCGGCTGCGGCGTCGGCTCGATGCCGCACTCGTAACTGTCGAGCTTGGCGCGGTTGTAGCGCTTGGGGCCCACCTGGCTGCTCATCACGACCGAGCCGGCCGCGAACAGGAACGCCAGTCCCGCGAGCGCCAGGACTGGTATGTAGAGGTCCACCGCCGCGCCTTCTCTCGGTCGTGTGCTGCTCGGCTCTCTCAGCCGGCTCTGCCAACTACTCGGCGCCGCCGTGAAGCCTGTGATCCAGGTCGCACTAGTGAACTTGTGAACGCAATCACTAAGTGGCGCGACGCTCATACTGCCACTCCCGATCCGAGCCGTGAAGCCGGGGGGTTTCGGCCTCTGACCTGCGGAAATACGTGACGGGAACGTGCCCTAAATCGGGAGCCGACCGACATGGAGCGACTAAGTGGCGTTGCGATTCCTCCACGCGCGGCTGGCCAGGGCGGGCAGGTCCTCCCAACGCCCCTCTATGAGCGCGATCCGCTTCTTGCGGCCCCAGCCCTGGACCATCTTCTCGAAGGCGAACGCCTCGTCGACCCGGGCGAAGTCGGCCGCCCAGACGAGCTTCACGGGACGGCGGCCGCGACGTCGGGTGTAGGCAGCGCCCATGCCGTCGTTGTGCTGACTGATGCGACCGTCGAGGTCGATGGTGCTGCCGACGTAGAAGGACCCGTCGGCGCACTCGAGGATGTAGACCCAAGCCATCGGCGCAGACTGCCCGCGACGGACGACGCCGCCGGTGAGTCCGCTGGCCGGTTGTGGAGACGGCGCGTCCGGTCCGTCACTGTGAATGACTCGTGGTCAGAGTGCGCTCGCCCCGCCGATGGTTGAGGAGGTTGCGCAGCAACCGTCTCGAAACCCCCGCAGCCAAGGCTGGCAGCCGACCCCAGCGAGCAGGTCCAGCCCCAGCCCCGGCTCACCAGGTTTCGAGACGGGCGCAGAGCGCCCTCCTCAACCAGCGAGCGGCACGGGCCCGCGCTCGATGGTTGAGGAGGTTGCGCAGCAACCGTCTCGAAACCCCCGCAGCCAAGGCTGGCAGCCGACCCCAGCGAGCAGGTCCAGCCCCAGCCCCGGCTCACCAGGTTTCGAGACGGGCGCAGAGCGCCCTCCTCAACCAGCGAGCGGCACGGGCCCGCGCTCGATGGTTGAGGAGGTTGCGCAGCAACCGTCTCGAAACCCCCGCAGCCAAGGCTGGCAGCCGACCCCAGCGAGCAGGTCCAGCCCCAGCCCCGGCTCACCAGGTTTCGAGACGGGCGCAGAGCGCCCTCCTCAACCAGCGAGCGGCACGGGCCCGCGCGATTCGGCTACAGCGCGAACAGTCACCTTGGGTGCCGAGTGCGTTGACCCGGCGCAAACTTCACTGCGGGGCCTTCGGCCGCGGGCAAAGTTTCCGCCGGGTCAACGCCTACCGCGCTGTCGCTCGGTGCAGCGCGACGATGCCGCCGGAGAGGTTGCGCCACTCCGGGCGCTGCCAGCCGGCCTCGGCGATCAGGTCCGCCAGGCCCTGCTGGTCGGGCCAGGCGCGGATCGACTCGGCGAGGTAGACGTAGGCGTCCGGTGAGGACGAGACCGCGCGGGCGATCGGCGGGAGCGCCTTCATGAGGTACTCGACGTAGACGGTGCGGAACGGCGCCCAGGTCGGGTGGCTGAACTCGCAGACGACGAGCCGACCGCCGGGGCGGGTGACGCGGAGCATCTCGCGCAACCCGGCCAGCGGGTCGACGATGTTGCGCAGCCCGAAGGAGATGGTGACGGCGTCGAAGGTGTCGTCGCCGAACGGCAGCCGGGTGCCGTCGCCAGCGGTGAACGGCAGCGCCGGCCTGGCCAGCTTGCCGACCTGGAGCATGCCGAGGGAGAAGTCGCACGGCACCACGACCGCGCCGCGGTCCGCGAACGGCTGGCTCGACGTACCGGTGCCGGCGGCCAGGTCGAGCACCCGCTCGCCGGGGCGCGGGTCGACCGCCTCGATGACGTCCTGGCGCCAGCGACGGTCCTGCCCGAGGGAGAGGACGTCGTTGGTGACGTCGTACCGCTTCGCGACCGCGTCGAACATCCGCCGTACGTCGGCGGGCTGCTTGTCGAGGTCGGCGCGGGTCACGCGCGAAGCCTAAGGCGGCGTGTCGGCAACCCGAAGCCGCCGGCAGGCGTCACTGTGATGACCAGACTCCACTTCCCCTGCAGGAGCCTTCATGACTTCGTTTCGCCGCGCGGGCCTCGGCCTGCTCGTCGTGGTGCTGCTCGCCGTGTCGGCAGCGGCCGTCGGCTCCGCCATGCGGAGGTCGACCGGCCCGGACATAGACGGCAGCTCGACGGTGCGTGCCAAGCCGGTGGCGCAGGAGGCGCCCGTGCAGCCCGCGGCCGAGCCGGTCGCCGAGCCGGTCGCCGAGCCGGTCGTCGTGGCGCCACATCGCAAGTACCCGCCCAGCTCCAAGCTGCCTCCGATCCACATGATGGAGCCCGGTCGCGTCCTGCTCTCGAAGGGCGACACCGGGATGAAGGTGCGCGACCTGCAGGCTCGGCTGGCTGCGCTGGCGTGGTACTTCGGCCGGGCCACCGGCACGTACGACGCCGAGACGGCCAAGGCGGTCCGCGGCTTCCAGGACAAGCGGAAGATCCCGGTCACCGGCAAGGTCGACCAGCGCACCCTCGACCGGCTGCACGGCATGACCAGCGAGCCGTCCCGCGACGCGATGGGGCTCCACAACGTGCCGGGCCCGCTGGACGAGCGCTGCCGGACCGGGCGGGTGCTGTGCATCGACAAGTCCAGCCAGACCCTGCGCTGGGTGGTCGACGGGAAGGTGCTCAAGACCGTCGACGTGCGGTTCGGGTCGTCGTCCACGCCTACTCGCGAGGGCGCCTACTCGGTCTACCTCAAGAGCCGCGACCACGTGTCCCAGCTCTACGACTCGGCGATGCCGTTCGCCATGTTCTTCTCCGGCGGCCAGGCGGTGCACTACTCCTCGGACTTCGCGGCCACCGGCTACGGCGGCGCCTCGCACGGCTGCGTCAACGTGCGTGACTACGACGCAGTCGCCTGGCTCTACGACCAGGTCCAGGTCGGCGACGAGGTCGTCGTCTACTGGAGCTAGTGGCGCGTGACGTTACCCACGTGCGGGCTCCCGGAGTCGGCCGTCGAGCGCGCCCGTGGGTACGCTCGACCCTTGTGACGAGTGGCCCCACGACTGACGTCTCGACGGAGACGCCGACTGCGCCCCTCGTCGTCCGCACGGTCGAGCTCGAGCTCCCGGCGGACGCCTCCCTGCTCGACATGCTCCCCGAGGACCACCCGGTCACCTGGCTGCGGCACGGCAACGGCCTGGTCGGCTGCGGGGTCGCGGCGGAGATCCGGACCAGCGGTGCCGGCAGGTTCGAGGAGGCCAACGCCTGGTGGCGCGACCTCGCCGCCCGCGCGATCGTCCGCAGCGACGTCGACGAGCCGGGCAGCGGGCTGGTCGCGTTCGGGACGTTCACGTTCGCCGACGAGTCGGGCCCCGACCCGTCCAGCCAGTCGGCACTCATCGTCCCCGAGGTGATCCTCGGCCGTCGTGGCGACACGGCATGGCTGACCACCGTCTCGTCCGTCGGCGGCCTCGACCAGCTGGACCGCCGGCTCGAGCTGGCCACCTCCCCGCGACCCCCGGTCGACGTCAGCTTCACCGACGGCGCGTTGAACGGCGAGCAGTGGATGGGCCAGGTCGCCGAGGCGGTGGACCGGATCAACGCCGGCGACCTGGAGAAGGTGGTGCTGGCCCGTGATCTGGTCGCCACCGCCGCGGAGCCGATCGACGTGCGCTGGCCGCTGCGCGAGCTCGCCGAGCACTACCCCACCTGCTGGACCTTCCACGTCGACGGGATCTTCGGCGCCACCCCGGAGCTCTACGTGCGCCGCGAGCTGGGCCTGGTCACGTCGCGGGTCCTGGCCGGCACCATCCGGCGCACCGGCGACGACGCCCGCGACCTCACGCTCGCCGCTCGGCTGGCGCGGTCGTCGAAGGACCTCGAGGAGCACGAGTACGCCGTCCGCTCGGTCGCCGAGTCGCTCGCGCCGCACTGCTCGTCGATGAACGTGCCCGAGGCGCCGTTCGTCCTGCACCTCCCCAACGTCATGCACCTGGCCACCGACGTGACCGGCGTCGTCCACGACTCCGCGACCGTGACCTCGCTCGAGCTCGTCGCGGCACTGCACCCCTCCGCCGCCGTCGGCGGCACGCCCACTTCGGTGGCAACGGAGCTGATCGCCGAGATCGAGGGGATGGAGCGGGGGCGCTACGCCGGCCCGGTCGGCTGGATGGACGCCGACGGCGACGGCGAGTGGGGCATCGCGCTGCGGTCCGCCACCGTCTCGGGCAACACGGTCCGGCTGTACGCCGGGTGCGGCATCGTCGCCGACTCCGACCCCGAGGCCGAGCTGGCCGAGACCCAGGGCAAGTTCGTGCCGGTGCGGGACGCGCTCAGCTCCTAGACACCACGGCCCGACTCACGAAGCGAGGCCGCGACAACCGTCCCGGGCGACCGCGCTCCCGCGAGCCACGCATGCGAGCTCGAGGTGCACCTGCTGCCACCACACAGCGACCAGCGACGCACCCTCGCCGACAACCACGACCAACAGGCCCGGGTCCTGTGTCCACACCAGGGTCATCAGGTCGCCCGAGGCGTTGCAGTAGACCCGGCCGGCCGCCTGCGAGAACGGATCGAGCCCGGCGGCCGCCTCCTCCTCAATGGTGATGTCACTGCGGTGCACCCTGTCGAGGTTCCAGGCCACCTCGCCCTGCGACTGCCTCCGGGTGCAGTCGCCGACGTTCTCGGGCACCGGCTCGCCCGAGGACCCCGAGACGGCGGCAACGTACGCGTCGTAGAGCGCGCGGCTCGTGGGGTAGGCCTGAAGCACGACGGTGCGGACGTACGGCGCCGGGTTGCGACAGGTGACGTCACGGTCGCCGTCCTGGCACGAGGACAGCTGGAGCCCGGGCGAGTCGGCCGCGCCGATCACGGCCAGCACCCTCTGGACAGCAGCGGCGTCGGGGGCGTCCGACGCGGTGGCTGTCGGCGACGTGGTGGGCGGAGGGGTCGTCGTCGGCGCCGCCCGATCGGCGCCGCGGTCGACGTCGCGATCGGCGCCCAACGGCAGGGCCACGACGGCGACCAGCACGACGGCGACCAGGACGAGCGCGGCAACTCCGCCGAGCACCAGCCGGCCGACCCTGCGACGCGGCGGCTCCTCTCCGGACGGGTCCCCCGTCGTCGGCTGGGAGGTGGGCTCCTCCAGGGCGACGCCGAGCCGAGCGACCGCCATGACGTCGGCGTCCGGGTCGTAGCGCACGCGTGGTGCGGCGGCCACCACGGGGTGACAACCCCGAATCTCATCGTCTCCGAAGTCGACGCGCACGACGCGGATGCCTGACGCGGCGGCGTGCTTGGCGGCGAGCCGGCACGCATGGGCGTCGGCGTACGCCTGCGTGACCACGGCGAGGAACACGTCGCTCGACTCGATCCGGCCGACCACCTCGTTCCACCAGGCCTGCCCGCGGGCGTCGTCACGCTCGTCGACGGGCTCGTGGCCCAGGACGAACAGGACCCGCTCCAGCTGTCTCCCCACCGCGCGGTCACGGTAGGCGCAGCTGACGAAGACACGACTCATGGCTCCCCCCAGTGAGTCGGGCCAAAGCGGTCCAGACCACCACATCCCGGCAGGGTCCGAACCGCATCCCCAAGTTGGGGGACATCCGGGCGACCCTAGAGTCTGGGAATGCCATCGGGCGCCCACGACCACGCTCATGATCCGCGCAACGACGAGATCCTCATCTGGGTCAATGGCGAGCTGAAGCCGCGCGCCGAGGCCACGGTCTCGGTCTTCGACTCGGGCTTCGTGCTCGGCGACGGCATCTGGGAGGGGCTGCGCATCCACGCGGGCCACCCGGCGTTCCTCGAGCAGCATCTCGACCGGCTGTGGGAGGGCGCGGCGGCCCTGATGATCGACCTCGGACTCAGCCGCGAGGAGCTGGCCCGCGCGGTCTACGACACCCTGGCCGCCAACGAGATGACGGACGGCGTGCACGTGCGGCTGATGTGCACCCGCGGGGTGAAGTCGACGCCGTACCAGGACCCCCGGGTGACCGTCGGCCCGGCGACGATAGTGATCATCCCCGAGCACAAGCTGCCGACGCCGGAGACGGTCGAGCAGGGGCTGGCGCTGTTCACCACGCACGTGCGGCGCGCGACGCCGGACACGCTCGACCCGAAGCTCAACGCGCACAGCAAGCTCAACGACATCCTCGCCTGCATCCAGGCCTATCAGGCCGGCGCGGACGAGGCCCTGATGCTCGACCCGCACGGGTTCGTCGCGACGTGCAACAGCACCCACTTCTTCATCGTCAAGGGAACGCCGGACGAGCCCGAGGTGTGGACGTCGGACGGACGGTTCTGCCTCGGCGGGATCACCCGCGGCAACGTGCTCGCGATGTGCCGCGCGCACGGCATCACCGCGCTCGAGAAGACATTCAGCCTCACCGACGTCTACAGCGCCCAGGAGGCGTTCGTCACCGGGACGTTCGCCGGGGTCGCCCCGGTGCGGTCGGTCGACGGACGCACCATCGGGTCGGGTGAGCGCGGCCCCGTGGTGACGCGGCTGCAGGCGCTGTACGCCGACTGGGTGGCCGCCGACGTGGCCGGGAGGTCCGCGCCGTGACCGAGGCGGCCGTCGTTCGGGTCGCCATGTGGTCGGGTCCGCGCAACATCTCGACCGCGATGATGCGGGCCTGGGAGAACAGGCCGGACACCGTCGTGGTCGACGAGCCCCTCTACGCGGCCTACCTCTCCCGGACCGGCCTCGACCACCCGGGCCGCGACGAGGTGATCGCCGCGCAGCCGACCTCGCTCGTCGAGGCGGTCGCCGGGCTGCACGCGCCGCTGCCGGACGGCGCCACCGTTCACTACGCCAAGCACATGGCCCACCACCTCGACCCGACCGCGGACGCCGCGTGGACCGAGGCGTTCCGCAACGTCCAGCTGATCCGCGACCCGGCCGAGGTGGTCGCCTCCTACGTCCGCTCGCGCGACGCCTGCGAGCCCGACGACATCGGGCTGCTCCAGCAGGAGTGGCTGATGTCGCGCTGGGACGCGGCCGGGCTCGACGTCCCGGTCATCGACGCCGCCGACTTCCTGCAGGACCCCGAGACGCACCTGCGCTGGCTGTGCGCCTGGCTCGGCATCGACTTCACCGACCGGATGCTGGCGTGGCCCTCCGGGCCCAGGGACTCCGACGGCGTGTGGGCGCCGTACTGGTACGACGCCGTGCTCGCCTCGACCGGCTTCGCGGCACACCGCCCCCGCGAGGTCGACCTCTCGCCCCACGACGCGGCCGTCGCCG
Source organism: uncultured Actinomycetota bacterium (assembly GCA_963798045.1). Taxonomy (GTDB): domain Bacteria; phylum Actinomycetota; class Actinomycetes; order Propionibacteriales; family Nocardioidaceae; genus Nocardioides. The sequence continues at coordinate 49,702 of CAWCSB010000017.1, read as the reverse complement.
AGGCGTGCCGGCCGGCGTACGACGCCCTCCGGGAGCGGAAGATCCGACCACGGTAGGTTGTGCCGAGCGCTATTGAACGATATTCAGTAGCGTATGGAAAGCCACGAGGCGGTCATTGTCGGCACGGGGTTCGGCGGCATGGGGGCGGCGATCCAGCTCAAGCGGCTGGGCATCGACGACCTGCTGATGCTCGAGCGCGAGGACGACCTGGGCGGGACCTGGCACGTCAACCGCTACCCCGGGCTGGCGGTCGACATCGCCAGCGTCACCTACTCCTACTCCTTCGAGCCGAACCCGTGGTGGCAGCACTGGTACGCCCACGGCCCCGAGCTCAAGGCCTACGCCGAGCACGTCGCCGACAAGTACGACCTGCGCCGGCACATGCGGTTCGACACCGTGGTCGAGGGCGCGCGCTGGGACGACGCCGCCCAGGAGTGGGAGGTCCAGGTCGCCGGCGCCGAACCGGTGCGGGCGACGTACCTCGTCACCGCCACCGGGTTCCTGTCCCAGCCGCGGCTGCCGGACATCGAGGGCGTGGGCGACTTCGCCGGCGCCGTCGTGCACACGGCGCGGTGGGACCCTGACGTCGAGCTCGCGGGGAAACGGGTCGCGATCATCGGTACCGGCGCCACCGCGGTGCAGCTGATCCCCGAGCTCGCCGAGCAGGCCGGCCACCTCACTGTCTTCCAGCGCACGCCGATCTGGGTGACCCCCAAGCTGGACCGCAAGATGCCTCGGCTGGTGCAGCGGGCGTTCGCGAGGGCGCCGTTCACCCAGCGATGGGCGCGCAAGGTCAACACCGGGCTGCTCGAGCTGATCATGGTGGCGGGGGTGCTGCGCTACCGCCGCGCCAAGGTGTTCAACCGCGGCGCCGAGCGGCTCGCGAAGCGGCACCTGCGCTCCCAGGTCCAGGACCCCGAGCTGCGCCGCAGGCTGACGCCGGACTACTCCTTCGGCTGCAAGCGCCCGACGTTCTCCAACGACTACTACCCTGCGTTCACCAAGGACCACGTCGACCTCGAGACCGCCTCGATCGCGCGGATCACGCCGACCGGCGTCGAGCTCACGGACGGGCGCAGCGTCGAGGCCGACGTGCTGGTGCTGGCCACCGGATTCGACATGTGGGACGCCAACTTCCCGGCGATCCGGATCGTCGGCCGGGACGACAAGGACCTCGGCGAGTGGTGGCGCTCGACGCGCTTCCAGGCCTACCAGGGCATCGCGATCCCCGGTTTCCCGAACCTGCTCAGCCTCGCCTCGCCGTACTCCTACTCGGGGTTGTCGTTCTTCACGACCATCGAGGGCCAGATGAAGCACATCGCCCGGCTGCTGGGCGAGGTACGCCGCCGCGGCGCGCGCACGTTCGAGGTCACCGACCCGGCGAACGAGGAGTTCCTCGGCTGGGTCACCGAGCGGCTCGATGACTCGGTGTTCGCCCTGGGCTCCTGCGCCACGGCGCGCAGCTACTACTTCAACCAGCACGGCGAGGCCGCGCTGCTGCGGCCGACCTCGACGATCAACACGCACAAGGAGGCGCAGAGCTTCCCGCTCGAGGACTACGAGTACGCGTGAGCTAGCCGGCGAGCACCAGGTACGCGACCACACCGATCAGCCCGACTGCGAGGACCGCGGCCATCAGCATCAGCGCCTTGTTGCCGCTGCCCGTGACCTCGCCCGGAGTGGTGGTGTAGGGCAGCGCCTGAGCCGCCCCGGCCTGGGCGAACGACGCGGGCGGGCTCGCCGACGGAGTCGTCGACGCCGGCCCGAAGAGGCCCGCGAACTGGCCGCCGAGACCGAGCTGCTCGAGTGAGCTGCGCACGTGTGCGGCGCCCTCGGCGCCGAGGATCGCCGAGAGATCCATCGGCTGCTGCCCCCCGGACACGACCTGCCCGTTGAGCGAGACGACGGGCGGGATGTTCACGGCCTGACCAGCAGTCGCGGCCGCGCCACCGCCGAAGAAGCCGCCCAGCATGGCGCTGAGGTCGATGGCCTGCCCGGCCGGCACCTGCTGACCGTTGATCATGACCACCGGCGCGTTGCCGGAGTAGGGCACCGCGACCTGCGGGTGGTTGGGGTCCGCGGCGCGGGCCGCGCTCAGCTCGGCCTGCACCTTGGCGACGTGCGCCGCGGCGTCGGCGAGCTGCTTCTCAAGGTCGGCGACCTTCCCTGAGGCGCTGGACGGCTGCGGGGGCGGTGGCGTCTCGGTCATGTCGGTTCCTTCTGGTCGGCGAGCCGAAGGTACTCCAGTCAGAGGTCGGTGCCGTCAGGGATCCGGAGCCACTCCTGCCCCCTCGGGCCGATCAGCGTCTGCATCTGCGTGGCCAGGAACCCGTGCCCGGCCTCGGAGTAGACGCGGTCGTGGATGGCGAGGTTCCTGGGCGCGCCGACGGCCCGCACGAACTCGATCGCCATCTCGCTGCGAAGCCACGGCGCGGACGACGGGCAGAGCAGTACGTCGACCGGGACCTCGGGCGCAACCAGTGCGTCGCCGGGGTGGTAGACGACCTGGTCGCCGAAGGTCATCAGGTAGCCGGAGTTGTAGGGCTGGGGCAGCTCCGGGTGGATCACGTTGTGCAGCTCGCCCACCGCGCGGACCGGGACTCCGGCCGGTCCTCCGACCGAGAACGCCCCGCCGGCGGGGACGGTCGTGGTGCGCTCGGCGACGTCGGGCGCATCGTCCGCGAGGTGCTCGGCGACCTGGCCGACGGTGAAGACCGGAGCGTTGGTGGCCCGGAGGTTGTCCGGGTGCAGGTGGTCGGGGTGCATGTGCGTCACCAGCACCGCGGTGGCACCGGACACCGCCTCCGGCTCGGTGAAGACGCCCGGGTCGAGGACCACCACGTGGCCCTCGTGCTCGATCCGGACGCAGGCATGGCCGAACTTCGTGATCCGCATGGTCCCGAGCCTAGGCAGATGCGACGGACCGATCAGTCCGGCCACTCCCGCGGATCACACCAGATGAGGGGCACCAACCGGATGCCCTCGTCGATCCTTCGAGGAGTGCAGATGGCAGTGCAAGCGCAGGGCACGGGGCGGCTCCGCTGGGTCGTCGTGCTCACCGCGGTCGGGTCCTTCATGGCCGCCCTGGACACCCTGGTGGTGGCCTCGGCGCTGACCACGATCAAGAGTGACCTGGGCGCGTCCCTGACCGACCTTGAGTGGACGGTCAACGCCTACAACCTCAGCTTCGCGGTCCTGCTCGTGCCGGCCGCGGTCCTCGGTGACCGGCTGGGGCGGGCACGCACGTACGCCGGTGGGCTGGTGCTGTTCGCCCTGGCCTCGGCCGGCTGCGCCCTATCAGGCAGCGTCGGTGCGCTGGTCGCCATGCGCGTCGCGCAGGGAGCCGGCGCGGCCGTGCTCCTGACGCTGGGCATGGCACTCCTCACCTCGGCGTTCCCGCCCGAGCGCCGGGGCACGGCGCTCGGCCTGTTCAGCGCGGTCACCGGGATCGCGGTTGCCTGCGGCCCGCTGGTCGGCGGCGCGGTCGTCGACGGGCTGGCCTGGCAGTGGATCTTCTGGCTCAACGTGCCGGTCGGTCTGATCGCGGCGCCGCTGGCGCTGCGGTTGATCCCGGAGATGCGCGTGCCCGAGAGCCGGCTCGACGTGCCCGGTGTGGCGCTGCTCGGCGGCGGAGTCCTCGGTGTCGTGTGGGCCCTGGTCCGCGGCGAGCCGGCAGGCTGGACCAGTGCCGAGGTGCTCGGCACCGGCCTCGGCGGGCTGGCGACGTTAGCCGGGTTCGCGGCCTGGCAGCGCCGTGCACAGCACCCGCTGCTGCCGCCACGGCTGCTGCGCCGGCGGGGTTTCACCGCCGGCAACCTCGTCATGGTGTTCACGGTCGCCCCGCTGTTCTCGGCCGTCTTCTTCTACGGGCAGCTGCTCCAGGTCGTCGCGGGTGAGAGCCCTTTGGGCGCAGGCGTACGGCTGATGGCCTGGACGGGCACCTTCCTGGTGGTCGCGCCGGCTGCGGGCGCGTTGGCCGACCGGATCGGCGAACGGGTGCTGGTCACCGTCGGGCTGACGATCCAGGCGGCGGCGATGCTGTGGTTCGCCGCCACGGTCGGGACCGATGTCGGCTACCTGGACATGCTGGGTCCGTTCGTCGTCGGCGGGATCGGGGTCTCGATGGCCATTCCCTGCGGCCAGAGCGCGGCCGTGGCGGCTGTCGCCGACCACGACGTGGCGACCGCGTCGGGCATCAACAGCACCATGCGCGAGCTCGGTGGAGTGCTCGGCATCGCGGTGACCGTGGCGGTGTTCGGTGCGAGCGGCGGCTTCGCGACTCCGGCCGAGTTCGTCGACGGCTTCCGAGCAGCGCTGCTCGCGGGTGCCGGGCTCTCACTGCTGGGGGCGGTGGCCGGTTCGCGGCTCCCGATCCGGCGCCCCGGCGTACCCGACCTTGCGACGCTGGATGCGACCGACGGCCGCCAGGCGGTGCCAGCATGATCCCCGTGGGGAGGTACGCCGCGTGAGCATCGCGTCCGACGAGTTTGCCGAGCAGGTCGCGCCACTGCGGCCGGGGCTGCTGCTGCACTGCTACCGGATGCTCGGCTCCTCCCACGACGCCGAGGACGCCGTGCAGGAGACCCTGCTGCGTGGGTGGCGCGGCGTGGACCGGTTCGAGGGACGCAGCTCGCTGCGGACCTGGCTCTACACCGTCGCCACCAACGTCTGCCTGCGCGAGATCGAGCGACGCGGGCGGCGGCTGGTCCCGGTCGACCTGGGACCGGCCTCCGACCCGGCCGACGGGCTGGCCGCGCCACTCACCGAGACGATCTGGCTCAGCCCCCTGCCCGACGCCGGGATCACCTGGGAGTCCTCGCCGGCTGACGCGGTCTACGAGCAGCGGGAGGCGGTGGAGCTGGGGTTCATCGTCGCGCTGCAGCACCTCCCCGCGTTGCAGCGGGCGGTGCTCGTGCTCCGCGACGTGCTCGCGTTCTCGGCGGCGGAGACCGCGGAGATCCTGGACACGACGGTCCCGTCGGTGACGAGCGCGCTGGCCCGGGCCCGCACCTCGGTGCGCACCGTGCTCCCGGAGCGCAGCCAGCAGGACGTGCTCCGCGAGGTGGGCGACCGCCAGGTGCGCGCGACGGTCGCGGCATTCATCGCGGCGTGGGAGCGCAGCGACGTCGACGCCGTCGTCGCGCTGCTGGCCGAGGACGTCGTGATGTCCATGCCGCCGTACGCCGAGTGGTACCGCGGCCGGGCCGCGGTCGCCGCCTTCCTCGCCGAGACCCCGCTCCACGCAGGTCGGCGCTGGCGGCTGGACCCGACCACGGCCAACGGTCAGCCGGCGGTCGTGTTCATGTCGTGGAACGAGCCGGTCGGGGCGTTCCTCACCCACGGCCTGTCGGTGCTCACATTCGGGCGCGGCGGCATCACGGAGTTCACCACCTTCCTCGACCCGGCGGCGATGCGCTGACCTAGGGTCGGCCCATGGCCACGCCCCACGACGTCTCGATCCGGCAGGCGGTGATCGCGGACTCCGAAGCCCTGGCCCACCTGCACGTCGACGTCTGGGACGACGCCTACGCCGGCCTCATGCCGCAGGGGATCCTCGACGACCGGCGCGAGAAGGTCGCCGAGCGCGTCGACAACTGGCGCGAGATCCTCGCGGGCCGCGAGCCGACCTGGGTGGCCGAGGACTCCGAGGGGCTGATGGGCTTCGCCTCCACAGGTCCGGCCCGCGACAACGACATGGACGACACCCTCGAGCTCTACGCGCTGTACGTCCGCGCGTCCTACTGGGGCACCGGGGTGGGCTACGCGCTGTTCGAGATCGCGGTGGGCGACCGGGCGGCGTACCTGTGGGTGCTGGCGGGCAACGAGCGCGCGATCGCGTTCTACCAGCGCCAGGGGTTCCGCCTGGACGGCACCCTCGACGAGCACGACGAGGGGCTCCACGTCCGGATGGTTCGGGCGGGCCGGTGACAGAGGCCGCCCGTCGCTTCGACCTCGGCGACCCGTCCTTCGATGTGACCTCGGCCGAGGTGCACGAGGCCCGCGAGGAGGACTGGTACGTCGCGACCACCTGGGGCTGGGCGGTGCTGCGCTACGCCGAGGTGAGCGCGCTGCTGCGGGACCGGCGGTTCCGGCAGGGCAACGCGCGCTGGCCCGAGCAGAACGGCATCCACTCCGGTCTGTTCTCGGACTGGTGGCAGGAGACGCTGCTGTCGCTGGAGGGTGACGACCACGCCCGGATCCGGAAGCTGATGGTGCCGGCGTTCAAGAACCGTGTCATCGCCGAGATGCGGCCGACCTTCCAGGCGATCGCCAACGAGCTGATCGACGCGTTCGCCCCAGCGGGGCGGGTCGAGTTCGTGCACGAGTTCGCGGAGCCGTACGCCGCCCGGATCATCTGTCTCCTGCTGGGGCTGCCGCAGGACCACTGGCCGCAGGTGGCGGGCTGGGCCGACGACCTCGGGGCGTCGTTCTCGATCGACGTCGGCAACCAGGTGCCGAAGATCGAGGCGGCGCTGACGGGGCTGACGGCGTACGTCGAGGAGGCGGTCGTCGACCGGCGGGCCCACCCCCGCGACGACCTGGTCACGACGTTGGTGCTGACCGAGGAGCTGACAGACCGTGAGCTGTCGGTGGCGCTGGTGTTCCTCGCGTTCGCCGGGATGGAGACCACCCGCAACCAGCTCGGGCTGGCACTTCAGACGCTGCTCCAGCACCCCGACCAGTGGCGGCTGCTGGGTGAGCAGCCCGAGCTCGGCGGCAACGCGGTCGAGGAGGTGATGCGGGTCAACCCGACCGTCACCTGGGTGACCCGGGAGGCCCTGGAGGACGTCGAGTTCCAGGGGCTGCACATCCCGAAGGGCGGCATCGTGCAGATGCTGTCGCACGCGGCCGGCACCGACCCCCGCGCGGTGCCGGACCCGTCGTTCGACATCACCCAGCAGCGGCCGCCGCACCACGGGTTCGGCGCCGGCATCCACCACTGCCTCGGGCACTTCGTCGCCCGCACGGACATGGCGGTGGCGCTGCCGCTGCTGGCCCAGCGGATGCCGGACGCGGAGCGCGACGGGCCCGGCCAGTGGCTGCCGGTGTCGGGCAACACCGGTGCACTATCGTTCCCGATCCGCTTCCGGGCGACGGACACCGGGTCGTGACGTGCTATCTGCTCCGCGGCTTCTTCGTGGCTCCGGACGTGAAGTACAGCGGCATGGTGGAGATCACCGTCGACCGTGACGTCGCGCCGACGCAGAGCGAGGCAACAGCCCTCCTCCATCCTCTCGCCGAGCAGGACGTGACCCGGTGGCGCGGCGACGACTACCAGGCCTGGTTCACCAGCGTGAGCATCGAGGAGCAGCCCTGATGGGGATCACCGAGGTCGCCGGGCCGTAGCGACGCGTGCCGAGGTTGGTCAGGATCCGGTGATCGTGATGCCGGGCTCCAGTGCGCGGTCCGCCCCACCTGCCGGCTCAGGCGGTCTTGTGGTGCACGAAGCACCAGCGCCAGTCCTCGGCGGGCTCGGCGGACTCCATCACCGGGTGGGTCGTCTCGTGGAAGTGCTTGGTGGCGTGCTGCATCACCGACGAGTCGCAGCAGCCGACGTCGCCGCACTCCAGGCACTGGCGCAGCGACACCCACTGGTAGCCCTCGTCGAGGCAGAGCTGGCAGACCGGGTCCACGGCGGTCTCGACCGCGGGGTAGCGCTCGAGGTCGGGGCAGCTGCCGCCGGTGAGCCGGGCCGACGCGGTCTCCCTCTCGCTGCGGCGCTCCTCGGTCGCGATGTCGAGCATCGACTCCTCGACGTCGAGCAGCGCCAGCACGTCGGCGACCACCTCGGAGGCGACGGTGCCGGCGCTGCGGATCTCCAGCACCCGCTCCCGCTCCGCGTCGAGCATCGCCAGCCGGACCCGGGCGTAGAGGTCGCTGGGCGACTCCTGCTCGGTGTTCGTGCTGAGCCGCTCCCAGGCCGCGAAGTTGCGCTGGTCGAGCCGCTGCCGGATCAGCTCGACGACGCCCTGGGAGTCGTCGTAGTCCAGCTCGTCGAGCCGGTGCAGGGCCGCCTTCGACGCCTGCTGGAGCAGGGTGGCGCGGGCCAGCGCGTCCTCGGCCGGGTCGGGGGCCGGCACCCGGAGGCGCTTGGCCACCCATGGCAGCGACATGCCCTGGATGAACAGCGTCCCGGCCACCACCGTGAACGCCATCAGCAGCAGCACCTCGCGGTGTGGCGTGTGCTCCGGGATGACGAATGCCGCGGCCAGGGTGACCACGCCACGCATCCCGGCCCAGCCCAGCACGAACGTCGAGGTCCACGGTGGCTTGCGGCCGGTCACGGGATCGGGGCCGGGCCGGACGATGAGGTAGCGCGCGGGGAACACCCAGGCCAGCCTCAGCACGACGCAGGCGGCCAGTGTCGCCGCGCAGAGCCCGACGATCCGGCCCCACGACAGGTCGCCCTCGCCGGCGCCCTCGACGATCGAGCGGGCCTGGAGTCCGATGAGCAGGAAGACGGTGTTCTCCAGGACGAACGCGATCGTCCGCCAGTTCAGCCGCTCGGCGATCCGCGACTGCGCGGTCTGGAGGATCGGCGCCTTGTGACCCAGCAGCAGGCCGGCCACGACGACGGCGATCACGCCCGACGCGTGCACGTTCTCGGCGGCGACGTAGGCCGCGAACGGGATCACCAGCGACATTCCGCTGTCGAGCACCGGGTCGGTCAGGTGCCGGCGGAGCTTGGCGACGACGAGGAAGAAGAGGAACCCGACCACCACACCGCCACCGGCCGCCAGCAGGAAGTCCAGGCCGACGTCGACGGGCTCGAACCCGCTGCCCTCGGCGACCGCCAGCGCGGTGCCGAGCGCGACAAGGGCCGTCGCGTCGTTGAGCAGCGACTCGCCCTCGAGGATCGTCACGATCCGCCGCGGCAGCCCGATCCGGCGGCCGATCGCGGTCGCGGCCACGGCGTCCGGTGGTGCGACGACGGCCCCGATCGCGAGGGCGATCGCCCACGAGACGCCGGGCAGCAGCAGGTGCGCCACCAGCCCCACACCGAACGTCGTGAACGCCACCAGACCGACCGACAGCAGCAGGATCGCTCGCCGGTTGGCCCTGAAGTCGACCAGCGAGGTGCCCTGCGCCGCGGCGTAGAGCAGGGGCGGCAGCAGCCCGAACAGCACGACGTCCTCGGAGAGCTCGACGTCCGGCACCATCGGGACGTACGACGCCACGACCCCGACGAGGATCAGCAGGAACGGCGCCGGGAAGTCCACACGCTCGGCCAGCCAGGTGCAGGCCAGCACTCCCACCGCCAGGCCGCACAGCAGCAGGGTGATGTCCACGGCGGACATTCTCCTGATGGCCGTCGCACACGCCTAGTCGTTCCGCTGAGCGCGCAATCCGGACCGAGCGGGAATAGGCCCCCCTCGGAACCGTCAGGTGCTCGGTGGCCTCCCGCACCTGCGCTGGAACTCTCCCCCGCTGGTCGAGCTTGTCGAGACCACCGCAGCCTGCGCTGGGAGCCGACCCCTGCGCAGCGGTGCGCCTCCTCAACCAACGTTGGCGGTCACGGCCTGAGCGCGTGGATCGCCAGGTCCAGCTCGCGACGCCGCGACCGGTCGACGACCGCCTCGACCACCTCGATGCCGCCGTTCGGGCTGGCCAGCGCGTGGTCGAGCTCGGCCGCGGAGTCGACCCGCCAGTGCGGGGTGCGGGTGGCCTGGCACAGCGCGGCCAGGTCGACGTGGTGCGGGGTGCCGAAGAGCCGTTCGTAGGCGTGCGCGTACTGCTCGGCGCCCTGCTCGAGAGTCGCGAAGATCGAGCCGCCGTCATCGTTGGCGACCACGATGGTGAGGTCTGGTCGCGGCTCGTCCGGGCCGATGACCAGCCCGGTGGCGTCGTGCAGGAACGTCACGTCGCCCATCAGCGCGAGGTTGCGGCTCTCGGCCTTCCGCGCGAGCGAGGCGCCGATGGCTGTCGAGACGACGCCGTCGATGCCGGACAGGCCGCGGTTGGCGATGACCTTGCGGCGGCTGCCGACGTCGTACGCGGTGGCCATCAGGTCGAGGTCGCGGATCGGGTTCGAGGCGCCCACGACGAGGTGGCCGCCGGGCGGCAGCGCGCGGCTGACCGCGCCGGCGACGTGGTGCGCCGTGAAGCCGGCCGCGTCGACGAGCGCGTCGAGCTGCCGCGACACGGAGGCGTCGGCCTCCTGCCACGCCGCCAGCCAGGCGGGGTCGTCGGTGCCGTCGACGGCCGGGTCGGTGATCGGAGTGACGACGTAGGGCCGCGTCCGGGCGGGCTCCGCATCAAGCACCTCGACACCGTCGCGCGCCAGCAGCCGCTGCACCGGCCGGGACAGCGTGGGGTGACCGAAGACCACGACCCGCTCGACCTGGTCGGCCAGCTCGGTGGCCAGCAGCAGCCGGTAGGTCCGCAGCGCCGGGCCGGTGCGCGCCCCGCTCGACGGCTCCGCCAGCAGCGGCCAGCCGGCGTGCGCCGCGAGCGACCGGGCTCGGGGTCCGGCGTCGTCCCCGGCCACGACCACCGTCCGGGGCCCGAGCCCGAGCACCGTGGCGGCGCCTTCGGTGGTTGAGGAGGGCGCTCTGCGCCCGTCTCGAAACCCCGACGACTCCGGAACCCAGCGGTCGTCCGGCACCAGCGGGTCGTCCAGCTGCACGTTCCAGTGGGCGACGCCGGCGCACAGATCGGGGACGGCATCTGCCACGTCGTGCGTCGTCACCTGCGGGCCGAAGATCCCGACCTGGTCGGTGGTCTGGTTGGCGTCGGTGCCGCGCAGGCGGTCCGGCCGGTCTGCGGTGACGACCACCAGCGGCACGGCGGCGTGGTGTGCCTCCAGCACCGCGGGGTGCAGGTTCGCGACCGCGGTCCCCGACGTGCACATCACCGCGGCCCGGGATCCACCCTTGGTCAGACCCAGCGCCAGGAAGCCGGCGGTCCGCTCGTCGATCCGGGTGTGCAGCCGCAGCAGCCCGGCCTCAGCCGCGTCGTAGGCCGCGAAGGAGAGCGGCGCGTTCCGTGAACCCGGCGCCAGCACGACCTCCCGGACACCGAACTCGACCAAGGCCGAGACGACCGATCGTGCGACCTCCGTGGCGTTCACCAGGTCCTTCACAGGGCACGCACCTCGGCCAGCCGCGCCTCCCAGTGCGCGACCCGGTCGTCGGTGGCCGACAGCATGTCCAGCGCGTGCGGATCGACCGTCGGCAGCCGGACCGGAAGCGTGCCGTCGACGGGGAGGAACGGGTCGGCCACGACGTCCGCCGTGAGCAGCTGCACGGTGGCCAGCCCGCACGCGTAGGGCAGCGACGGCAGCGCCCCGGCCAGCGCGAGGCCGGCCGCGATCCCGACCGAGGTCTCCAGCGCCGACGACACGACGACCGGCAGGCCGATCTCCTCCGCGATCCGCAGGCAGGCGCGCACGCCGCCGAGCGGCTGCACCTTGAGCACCGCGATGTCGGCGGCCTCGAGGTCGCGGACGAGGTAGGGGTCCGAGGCCCGCCGGATCGACTCGTCCGCCGCGATGGGTACGTCGACCGCGCGGCGCACCGCCGCCAGCTCGTCCACCGTCGCGCAGGGCTGCTCGACGTACTCGAGCCCACCTGCGGCAGTGTCCAGCGAGCCGATCGCGCGCACCGCGTCGTCGACGGACCACGCGCCGTTCGCGTCCACCCGCAGCCGGCCCGACGGGCCCAGCGCGTCGCGCACCGCCTCCACCCGCGCCTGGTCGTCCGCCAGCGACTGGCCCGGCTCGGCCACCTTCACCTTGGCCGTCGCGCAGCCGCCGTCGCTCACGATCTTGTGCGCCTGCTCCGGTCCGACCGCAGGCACCGTGACGTTGACCGGCACGACGTCGCGGACCGGTGCGGGCCAGTCGCCGGCGGCGGCCTCCTCGGCACAGCGCAGCCACGGTTCGGTGACCGCGGGCTCGTACTCCAGGAACGGGCTCCACTCGCCCCACCCGGCCTCGCCGCGCAGCAGCATCCCCTCGCGGACGGTGATACCCCGGAACCGGTGATGCAGCGGGATCGCGAACACCCGCGTCTCGGTCATGAGGCCCAACCTAGGGGCCCGGGTGCTCCCCCGGTTCGACCAGCCCGGTCTCGTAGGCGCGGACCACCACCTGCACCCGGTCCCGCAGTCCGGTCTTGGTCAGCACGTGCGCGACGTGGGACTTGACGGTGGCCTCGCTGACCACGAGCTCGGCCGCGATCTCCGCGTTCGACAGCCCGCGGGCGATGAGCTCGGCGACATCGCGCTCGCGGGGGCTCAACCCACCCCAGGTCTCCTCCACTGAGCCGGCTGCCGGACGCCGGGCGAACCGCTCGACCAGCCGGCGGGTGACCACCGGCGAGAGCAGCACATCGCCGGCCGCCACCGCCCGGACCGCTGCCAGCAGGCTGGCGCGCGGAGTGTCCTTGAGCAGGAACCCGCTGGCCCCTGCCTGGAGTGCGGCGAAGACGTACTCGTCGAGGTCGAAGGTGGTGAGCACCAGAACCCGGGGCGGCGCCGGCGACCCGGCGACGATCCGCCGGGTGGCCTCGATGCCGTCCATCACCGGCATCCGCACGTCCATCAGCACCACGTCCGGCGCGAGCGAGCGGACGGCCGAGACAGCGGCGACCCCGTCCGCCACCGCGCCGACCACCTCGAGGTCGTCCTGCAGGTCCAGGATCGTGGCGAAGCCGTCGCGGACCAGCTCCTGGTCGTCGGCGAGCAGCACCCGCACTGTGCTCACGACGGGCTCACGACGGCTCCCCGAGCAGCAGCTCCGCGCGTACGGCGAAGCCGCCGTCGCGCTCGGGCCCGGCGGAGAAGGTGCCGCCGAGCGCGGCGACCCGCTCCCGCATCCCGCGGAGCCCGTTCCCCGAGCCGTCGCCCTCCGCACCACCGCGTCCGTCGTCAGTCACCTCGACAGACACCCGGTCGGTCCCGCGGGCGATGCGCACGCGGGCCCGCGAGGCCCCGGCGTGCTTGAGCACGTTGGTGAGTGACTCCTGCACGATCCGGTAGACAGCCAGATCCGGCGCGGCGGGCAGCCCCTCGACCGAGCCGTGCAGGTCGAGCTCGACCGGCAGCCCGGCGGCGCTCACCCGCCGGACGAGCTCGGGCACGGCGCCGGCCCCGCGGGACGGCTCCCGCACCGCCTCGTCCTCGCGCAGCACGCCGACCAGCCGGCGTACCTCGACCAGCGCCTCGCGGCCGGTGCGCTGGATCGACCGCAGCGACTCCGCGGCGACCTCGGGACGGCGGGCCAGCGCCTCCTCGGCCGCCTCGGCCTGGACGACCACGACCCCGAGGCTGTGCGCGAGGACGTCGTGCAGCTCCCGGGCGACCCGGGCCCGTTCGGCGACGGCCGCAGCCTCGGCCGAGTCGGCGGCGCGCTGGCGCAGCTCGACCACGAGCTGGCGACGGGTGCGCACGTATGCCCCGAGCAGCCACGCGGCGACGATGACCATGTCCCAGCCGAGCCCGTTGAGCACCTCCGCGACCGTCGTGTTCTCCGGGTTGTTGAGCTCGCGGATCGCGGCGGCCACGGGGATGGCGCACAGGGCCGCCACCGCCACCCGCCGGCTGCCGTGCGCCGCGACCGAGTACGACAGCAGCACCGCCGGGAGCAGCGAGCCGTTGCCCTCTGAGGTCCCCACCGTCAGCGCCTGCACGGCGAGCGCTCCGATGCCGACAGCGAAGGCCGGCCCGGGCCGGGTACGCCGCACCAGCACGGCGAGCCCAGCGACCAGGTAGGTCACCGAGACCGCCCAGCGCGGCCCGACGACGTTGGTGCCGTACAGCCCGGGCGCGATCGCGTCCACCTGGCCGAGCGCCACCACGACGGCGGTCAGCGCCACGTCGCGGCGGTCGACGCCCGCCAGCAGGGACATGGCAGCACGCTAGTGCTGGAACAGCCCGCGTGAGTCGTCCCGCAGTAGCGGGCGGCTCATCCTCGAGGATGAGCGGGTTCGCCCGCGGAGCCGACGCCCGACGCGTGCACGCAAACCTACGGTCGTGGCACCCTGATCGAAGGAGTCACCATGAGCACCGTCACCCGCCGTACCTCCGCCCTTGCCGGCATCGCCATCGCCCCGCTGTGGCTCGGCGTCACGGCCCTGCTGACGTGGGTGGAGTGGGACTACATCCGCTCGGTCGGCTGGGAGCCGACCACCGCCAACGAGGTGCCGTACCCCAGCGTCCTTCTCCGCGGCGACTACGGGCTGGTGCAGAGCGCCAACTTCGTGGTCACCGGCCTCCTGGTCGCCGTCTTCGCCCTCGGCCTGCGCCGCGAGTTCACCCGCCGGGTCTCGGGCTGGGTGGCCACCATCGGGTTCGCCGTCGTCTCGCTCGGCACGATCATGAACGCGGGCACCACCGACCTCGGGGACGAGCCGGCCACGCTGTCGGGCACCATCCACGTGATCGGGTTCGGCCTGGTGCTGTTCGGCGCCCTGCTCGCCTACCCGGCCACGGGACTGGCTCTTCGGGGCAACCCGGCCTGGCGAGGCTGGCGACTGCTCGGCTGGTGGCCGGTCCTCCTCCTCGCCGTCGCGTTCACCAACCTCGGACTGCCGGGCGACCTCGGGTTCTGCGTGTTCGTCGCCCTCGTGTGGGTCTGGTACGCGCTGATGAGCGGTCGCCTGCTGGCGGTCGAGCGGCGCCGGCACCGTGCGGCCCGAGCGCGGCCCCGTTGCCGAACGCCGCCGCGCCCGGCCTGCTCTGACGCAGTGCCCTGTCCGCCACTCCCGGCCGCGTGACATGACCGGGAGACGCCGGCTGAGCGATGATCCCCCGGTGAGGCTGCTCCGGGACCCCGTCTGGCGGGGCAGCCTCGTGGTGCTGCTGCGCCACTATGCGGCGTACGCCGTCGCGCTGGCGTTCGGCTCCGCGGCGCTCGCCGTCTCCGTGCTCTCGGGTCGCCCGTTCCTCGACGCCGCCGACGTCGCCCTGGTCCAGGGCCAGCTCGACGCCGTGCCCGCCACCGCCGACGCGGACGAGCAGGGACGGGTCCGGGCCTCGGTGTCGGACGGGTCCCCGCCGCGGGTCGAGAAGGCGGTCTCGGCGGCGATGGCCGCGCTGGAGGGTGGTGGTCCGACGCAGGAGATCCGCCAGCCGGTCAGCTACCTCAACCCGCAAGACAAGGCCGCGCCGTACGTCGTCAACCTGGCCACCGGTGAACGCACCCCCGGCGTGGTCTTCCAGGCGACCGGCGCCCTCGATGCCCTCGTCCCCGCGCCCGGCTCACCCGAGGCCGCCTCCCGCACCGGCCTGTGGCTGCCCGACACGGTGGCCACCCGCCTGCACCTCGGCGTCGGCGACCAGGTCGGGCTCCAGCTCGCCCTCCCCGGCGGCAGTCCGGAGCCGACCGTGGCGACGGTGACCGGCATCTACGTGACCGACCCCGACGGCGCACCTGAGGACCGGACTGGTCTGTGGGGACGGCTCACCGACGAGCTGCCCATCTGGCCCAGCCACCTGGTGCCCACGACGCCGCGGCTGCCGCTGCTGGTCGCGGACACCGACACCTACCGGGCCCTGTGGCCAAGGGCATCGGCGAGCTGACGCTGGTGACCTGGGACGTCGCGCCCGAGGCGGACCCGCCGCGGATAGCGGACCTCACCCGTCTCTACGACTCCGCCGACGCGCTGCGGGAGGAGCTGAAGAACCCGAGCTCCGAGCTCCGCGAGCACATCAACCTACCGGGGCGCCAACCCCGTCACCCTCTCCATGGGGCTGCCGGCGATGATCGCGGAGACCCGCGCCGGGCTACGCGCCACCGAGGACGGCGTCGCCGCCGTGCGTGTCCTCGCCGCCGGGCTGTCCTGGCTGGTCGTCGCCCTGGCCGCGGTCGCGGTGCTCCTACGCCGGCGCGGCGAGCGCCAGGTGCTGGTCGAGCAGGGCCGCTCCTCGCTGGAGCTGACGGCGCTCAGCCTCGTCGAGGCCGTGCTGCCGGTCGGGCTCGGGCTGCTCGTCGGCTGGTGGGCCAGTCCTCCCTTCGTGTCCGCCATCGTGGGCGATGGCGGAGTGGGTCCCCGACCGCTCGCACGCCGTGCTCGTGGGCGGTGTCGTGCTCGCAACAGTGGGCGTGGCCTCCGCCGCCGACGCCGTCGACCCGGCACCGCCGCGCCTCCGGCCGGGCGATGATCTCGGCCAGCCGGGTCCCGTGGCGCAGCGCCGTGCTGGCGCTGGCCGGCGCCGGGGCGATCAGCGCCTACCGCGGGGGCAGTGGCTTCGACGCGGTCACGGCCGCCTTCCCGCTCGCAGCGGTGGCCGCCGCGGCGATCGTGGTCTCGGCGGTGGCCACCGCACTGCTGGCGCGGCTGGTCCGGCGCTGGCTGCCTCGCCGGCTCGGGCCCCGGCTCGCCCTGTCCCGGCTGGCGCGCGACCCGGCGTCGGCCACCGCGTTCCTCGCGGCCACGGTCGCGTTCGGTGCGGCGGGCTACGGCCTGCTGTTCCACGCGTCCGCCGAAGACGCGACCACCGACAAGATCGCGACCGCGGTCGGCGCCAACAGCGTCTTCGGGGTGGACGACCCGGTCGCGGGCGCGGAGCTCGCCGCGGACGTCGGCGAGTCGACCATCGTGCTGCGCACCATCCCGCGGATCAACGACTTCACGGGCGACCGCCTGTATCGCCGTGGACTCGTCGACGTTCGCAGCGGCCGCGAACTGGTCGCCGCGGTTCTCCGGCCGTGACGTCTCCGACCTGACCCGACAGCTCCGCGGTGGGCCGGACCTCGACGCGGTACCGGTGCTGCTCGCGGGCGACGACGAGCACGTGCCGGCGTCGGGCATCCTCGCGCGCGGCGACGACTTCGAGGTGCCCTACCGCGTGGTGGATCGCATCGCGGGCTTCGCCGGCTCCGGTCCGAGCCAGACCGTCCTGGTCGTCGACCAGGACGCCCTCCTGGGCCTGGCGTCACCCGGCGCGATCGACACGCTCGAGGCCGAGCTGTGGAGCGCCCGCGACGCCGACACCGTCGCCCGCGCGGCCCGCGCCGAAGGGTTCCCGCTCCAGCTGCAGGCGACCGCCGACGAGGTGCTGGCCGAGCACTCCTCACTGGTGGCCCGGGCCTGGGTGACCCGCTACCTCCAGGCGTTCATGGCGCTCGCACTCCTGATGGGGCTGCTCGTCCTCGGCGGCCTGCACCGCAAGGACCGCGAGCAGCGGCGGCTCCAGGACCGGACGCTGGCCGACCTCGGCCACCCCTGGCAGCTGGCTTCGCGAGCCGCGGGCGCCGCCCTCTCGGTGGTGGCCCTGCTGGGGGCGGCCGCGGGCGGCGTGGCGGCGTACGCCGTCACGGCCTCGCTCGCCGAGAGGCTCGACCCGGCGCCGAGGCTCCCACCGGGGCTCGTGGTGACCGGGACCGGGCAGCTGCTGGTCGCGGGGGTGGGGTTCGCAGCCGCGGCCCTGGTCCTCACGTTGGTCGGTGGGCTCGCCGAGCAGTGGCTGGGCCGGTCCCGCTCCGTCAACGAATTGCTGCACGATGAGTGAGCCGACGACAAGGTCGATGAAGGGCACCGTGGTTGCCACCCAGGTGGTGAAGGTCTACCGGGGCCTGACCGAGGAGGTGCAGGCGGTCCGGGGCGTCGACCTGGTCCTCGAGCCGGGCAGCCTCACCGCCGTGCTCGGCCCCTCCGGCAGCGGGAAGAGCACGCTGATCCGGCTGCTCGCGGGGCTGGACCGTCCCTCGGCCGGCACCGTGTCCCACGGCGCGACGGTGCTCACCGATCTCAGCACCTCACGGCTGCGGAGGTGGCGGCGGCGCAACGTCGCGTTCGTGCACCAGCGGCCGCGCACCAACCTGGTCGAGCACTTCACCGCCGCCGAGCACCTCCGCATCGTGCGCGCCCCCCACGATCGGCAGAGCACCGACGCCGTGCTCGATTCGCTGGGGCTCGCTGAGCAGGCCCGGCACCGGGTGGACCAGCTCTCCGGCGGCGAACAGCAGAGGCTCGCCCTGCTGGCGGCGATGATGACCGGCCGCCCCTTGCTGGTCGCCGACGAGCCGACCGCGCACCTCGACGACGAGCGCGCGCGGCAGGTGCTCGACCGGCTGCGGCGTACCGCCGAGCGCGACGGCACGACCGTCGTCTACACCACCCACGACCCGCGGATCACCGAGGAGGCCGACCGGCTGCTCCACCTCGACCACGGCGTGCTCACCACCGAGCACGACGTCCGAGCGGCGACCCGGCTGGGCGTCATCGACGCCAGTGGACGGGTGCAGCTGCCGGCCGAGGCCCGGGCGCTCTTCCCGACCAGCAGGGTCGCGATCGAGATCGAGGACGGCCGGGTCGTCCTGCACCCGCCCCCCGACGACCAGGGCCCCGACGATCAGGGGGAGGATCTGGATGACTGAGCCACTGATCGTCGCGACGGAGGTCTCCCGCTCGTACGACGTCCGCGGCCAGGCCGTGCTGGCGCTGCGGCCCACCAGCCTGACCGTGCAATCCGCCGACGTGCTGGCGGTGACCGGACCGTCCGGCACCGGCAAGAGCACGCTGGTCTCGATCCTGGCCGGCTGGGACCGCCCCACCTCCGGCAGCGTCGAACGGCCGGCCCGCACCGTGTTCGTGCCGCAGCGGCTGGCGCTCCTGGACACGCTGACCGTGCAGGACAACATCGCCCTCGCCGACGCAGGCCGTACGGCAGACGTGCCTGCGCTGGCGGCCTCACTCGCGGTGGACCACCTGCTGGACCGCTTCCCCGGCGAGATCTCGCTCGGAGAGCGGCAGCGCGTCGGCCTGGCAAGGGCGCTGCACGCGAGCGCACCGGTCACGATCCTCGACGAACCGACCGCGCACCAGGACGGCGACCACACCCGGCTGGTCCTCGACGCGCTGACGTCGCTGCCCGGCGACCGCGCCGTGGTGATCGCCACCCACGACTCGATCGTGGTGGCCGTGGCGACCGCAGTCGTTCACCTCGAGGCGGCCGCGGTCGCGAGCTGAACCCGGTCCACCTTCCCGTTCGCCAGCATCGGCAAGGAGTCGACGGCGACCAGCTGGCGCGGCGCCCAAGACCGCGGGTGCACCTCGGCCACCCAGGCCCGTGCTTCCGCCAGTGTCAGCTCACCGGCCACAAAGGCCACCAGCCGTGTGCCCCACTCGGCGTCGGGGACGCCGAGCACCTCGACCTCGCGGACCGTGGGGTGCTCCCGCAGCCTGCGCGCGACCGCGGGCGCCGGGACGTTGACGCCGCCGGTGATCACCATGTCGTCGAGCCGGCCGAGGACCTGGAGCCGGCCGGCCTCGTCGATCCGGGCGGCGTCCTCGGTCCGGAACCAGTCGTCGACGAGCACCCGTGCCGTGAGCCCCGGGTCGCCGTCGTACCCGTCGAACAGCATCGGTCCCGAGATGCGCAGCCGCCCGTCCGCCTCGGTGGCCAGTCCCACGCCGTCGAGCGCGACGCCGTCGTAGACGCAGCCGCCGGCCGTCTCCGCCGAGCCGTACGTCGCGACCACGCTCACCCCTGCATCGGCCGCGCGGCTGCGGAGCCCCGGGTCGACCGGGCCACCCCCGAGCAGCACTGTCGAGATCTCGCGGAGGGCGCGGAGGTCGTCGGCGTCCTCCAGCATCCGGTGCAGCTGGGTCGGCACCAGGGAGACGTACGCCGGCCTGCCGGCCTCGACCGCGGCCGCCAGCGACGGGTGGTCGTCGAGCAGCACCGGCGGCTCGCCAGCCACGACCGAGCGGCAGACCACCTGCGCACCGGCGACGTACGACGCCGGGAGGGCGAGCAGCCAGCGACCCTCGCCCCCGAGCCGGCGTGTGGTCGCAGCCACCGAGGCGAGCACCGCTCGACGGGAGAGCACCACCCGCTTCGGCGCTCCCGTCGAGCCGGACGTCTCGACCACCAACGGCTCGTCGTCGGAGGCCGTCACCCAGGCCGAGAGCGCGGCCACGACTTCGATCGTCGTCCCGCGCAGATCCACCCGACGCACGCTAGCCTCCGCCCGGCCTGCTTGAATCGTCGGTCGTGGCAACCCCCGCCCAGTGGCTCGCCGGCGCGCGTCCGCGCACCCTTCCCGCGGCCATCTCACCCGTCCTCGCCGGCACCGGCGTCGCGGCGTACGTCGACGAAGCGGTCTGGTGGAAGGCGCTGCTCGCGCTCGTCGTGAGCCTGGCGCTGCAGGTCGCGGTCAACTACGCCAACGACTACTCCGACGGCATCCGCGGCACCGACGCCGACCGGGTCGGCCCGATGCGGCTGGTGGGCTCCGGGGTCGCCACGCCGAGGTCGGTGAAGCGTGCGGCGTTCCTCGCGTTCGGCGTCGCCGGGATCGCCGGGCTGGTGCTCGCGGCCTCCACCGCCTGGTGGCTGGTCGCCGTCGGCCTCGTGTCCGTGCTCGCGGCGTGGTTCTACACCGGCGGATCCCGCCCCTACGGCTACCTCGGCCTCGGCGAAGTGATGGTCTTCGTCTTCTTCGGCCTGGTCGCCGTCACCGGCACGACGTACGTCCAGACCGGGACCTTCGCGGCGGAGTCCTTCCTGCCTGCTGTGTACGCCGCTGTCGGGGTCGGCGCGCTCGCCTGCGCGATCCTCGTGGTCAACAACCTGCGCGACATCCCGACCGACACCGTCGCCGGCAAGCGCACCCTCGCGGTCGTCCTCGGCGCCGACCGCACGCGTGCTCTCTACGTGCTGCTCGTGGCGGCCGCTGCAGTCGCGTGCGTCGCGGTCGCCGCCACCACCACCTGGTGGGCGCTGCTCGGCCTCGGTTTCTTCCTGCCCGCCGTCCGCGGGGTGCGCACGGTGCTGTCGGGCGCGGTCGGCCCCGCGCTGGTGCCGGTGCTGCAGTCGACCGGCCTGGCCGAGCTGGCCTGGGCGGTGCTCGTCGCGGTCCCGCTCGTCGTCGTCACCGGCTGAAGTCGCCGAGTCGGCGTTGCCGCTCAGCAGCATCGACGACTCGGCTGGGCGCATCGACGTAGGCTCGTCGCATGCTGACCTTCCTCATCATCCTGGCGATCGTGATCGCCGGGGTCGTTGTGTGGCGCCGCCGGGTCCCGCTGATGGCGAAGCTGCTCGGCCAGTCCGAGTCGCGGATCCGGTCGATCAACCGAAAGCGCTAGGAGTCCGACTCAGTCGGCGTCCTCCTTGGCCTTCCGCTCGTCGAAGGCCTTGCTGGCGCGTTCGGCACGCACCTCGACGTGCCGAGCGAGCGCCTCGCGCTGCCCGTTCAGCAGGAAGTAGGAGCCGATGCCGCTGACGATGAAGGCGACGACCACGGCCACGAAGATGTTGGCCTTGTCGCCCACGAGCAGCCAGACCCCGACGATGATCCCGAAGGTCGCGGCGAACATCAGCAGTCGCAGACCCGTGTAGACGACAAACTCCTTCATGGCTCCAGCCTACGTAGTCAGTCTCTGCCGGATTTCACCATGGGAGCCCTACGCTGGAGTCGTGCTCAAGGTCCTGCTGGTGGTGGTGCTGTTCGCGGTGGCGACGTACTGCCTGATCCGGGTGATCGAGCGACGTGGCGTGGCGCGCCCCATGCGCCGACGCTCCGAGCCGCGGCCCGAGCAGCGTCAGCGTCCCGTCGCCCCCGATGACGACGACGAGTTCCTCCGCGACCTCGACCAGCGCCGCCGCCACCCAGAGGATCCGGACGCCGGCTGACGGCGACCCCTGCAGACTGTTACCTCTTCGTTGACCCGACGAGGGTCAGGTGTGCCCTGACTCCCCCTACGGTCTTCCTCGGAGCCGGTCCCACGGGGGTGGCCGACTCTAGTGAAAGCTGGCTCGACATCATCGGGGGTTGATGTCCGAGCCGCCCACAACAGAAGCCCGCCGGACGTTCTCAGGGATACGGCCAGCGGGTTCTTCTGTGTCCGGAGCCGGATGAGCGGCTCAGGTCACGAGCTCTTCGCGAACGGACCCTTGCCCGGGACGCGCACCCAGTCGCGGACGTGGCCCGGCTCGACGAGGGTGCCGCCGGCGTACTGGCAGCGGACCCGGTAGCGGCCCGGGTCGACGCCGATGAACCGCGCCACGGCCTTGCCCTTCTTGACCGTGACGGTGCGCTCGCGACTGCCGACCTTGATGACGACGGTGCCGTCCGGCTCGGCGACGCCGGGTGCGGTGACCTCGAAGTGCACGATGACCTTGCCACCCTTCTTGCGCTGGGTGCGGGTGGTGCAGTCCGGGATCGAGCGGACCGCGGAGTCGACCAGGACGCCCTGGCTGATCGGGGTGACGTTCGGCAGGCTGCCGGTGACGACCACGCCGACCACCTGGGCGACGTCCTCGGTGGTGAGGAGGTACGTCGCGGCGGTGGCGCCCGTGATGGGGACGCCGTTGCGCACCCACTGATAGCTCACGGCGGCCGCGCTCGGCTTGAACTTGCCGTCGGAGACCGTGAGCGTGTGGCCCAGGATCGGGCGGCCCTTCAGGACGTACGGCCTCTTCAGCTTCAGCGTCGCCGCCACGATGACCGCGGCCGCCGCCGCGCGGACGGTGGCGAGCTGGGGGTAGAGGTTGCCGCCCGGACAGGCGGTGTCGTTGGTGTCGCGGTGTCCGTCGATGACCGGGAGCGTGACCACCTGCCCCTTCCTGAACTTGTCGCTGCCCTCGGACGTGACCTGGGCCCAACCCTGCGGGTCCAGGCCGTACATCGAGAGCTTCCAGGCCGCGAGCCTCGCGAGCGAGTCCAGCGTGGCCTGGGTGGGCTGGACGCTCTCGAAGTTCCCGATGACGCAGAAGCCGGTCGAGGAGTTGTTGAAGCCGAGGGTGTGCGCGCCCCGGACGGCCTGGTCCATCCCGCCGTAGCGGCCCTCCCAGATCGTCCCGAAGGAGTCGACGAGGAAGTTGTAGGCGATGTCGGACCAGCCGAGGCTGTGCGTGTGGTACTTGTAAAAACTCCGGATCAGCGCTGGTACGTCGGCCTGCGCGTAGCCGTTGCCGGAGGCGCTGTGGTGCACGTGGGCCTGGAGCATCGTGCTGTTGTAACGCGGCGACCCGTCCCGCCAGCCCTCGTTGGCGCCCCACTGTGCACGCGTGTAGATGCTGGGCGCGGCGACTCCCACCGCAGCCGCGCGCGACATTGACCGGGAGGTGGAGTCGGCCGCGAGCCGGGCATCACCGGCGATCGTCGCGGCGTGGATGAGGGTGATGCTGAGCTCGGGCGGGGCCGAGCCGGACACCTGGACCTGGACGCCGTCGGAGGGCTCGACGACCAGCGGGACGGTGCCGGCCTTGCCGATCCCCTCGCCGGTCGACGGGTCGGGCAGATCGCGGAGCAACGGCGCGGGGCGCCACAAGGACCAGCCGCCCTTGGTGCGGAACCGGACCAGGATCTTGGGAGCCCGGACGCCGTCGCGCCACGTGAAGCCGACCATCGTCACCAGCGCCGTGTCGAGGACCGGAGTCTCCCAGAGGCCGGTGCCGGTCTTGGCCAGCCCCAGGTCCTTGAGCTCCTTCTCGAGGATCCCGACCCCGGAAGTGGCGTCCGTCTGGAGCAGCAGCCGCCCCTCGCCGCTGCCGTCCTCGGAGTTGAGGGCGCGCAGGATCCCGGCACCGGTCCCCGTGACGACCCCGGCCCCGAGAACGGTCGCGGTAGCGGCACGCAGAACTTGTCGGCGTCGGGGACGCGGCGCGCCCGAGTCGTCGTCAGAAGTCACTTCAGTCTCACCTGCCACACATCACATCACATCGCGTCAAGCGATCCCGGTTGCACGCGCCGCGCCGTGGCGCCCCCCAGGTTCGGCAAAGCGACCACACGAGGTCGCCCGTCGCCGTACCTTTTCGACATGGCTGCCGACCCCCAGCGCCAGGAGGCATCGTCGAACGACCTGTTCGGCCGCTGGCTCGCGCACCACCACGAGCAGCAGTCCGCCGAGCAGGGAGACCAGACGCCCCCGGTGGACAGCCCCGAGACCGCGCCGGCCCAGCGCCGGCTGCCGGCGGCCGCCGTGGCCTCCGCGGCGGTCGAGCGGGACCCCCTGATCGGATCGCGGATCGCGGCGCCCTCGACCTTCGGAGTCCGCCGGTCCGCCTCCGGACCCGTCAACGAGCTGGACCGCGAGCCGCCAGCCGGCTGGGAGCCGATCGTCCTGCGCTCGGTGCGCAAGAAGACCGAGCAGGCCCAGGCAAAGCAGGTGCCCAAGCCGACCGAACGGCGCAGCCGGCTGCAGCGCCTCAAGGCCCGCCTGGTCGACCCGCCCGAGCGCGAGCCCGAGGTCGAGGTCGAGATCCCCGAGGTCCCGCTCACCCCGCCCGTCGCCCGGTCCGTGCCGCTCCCGGTGGCCGCGCCCAAGCCGACGCGGACGGCCGCGCCGTCCGCACCTGCGCCGTCCTCAGCCGCCGCGCCTGCTCCTCTGTCGGTCGAGGAGGCGATTCGCGCCGCGGTCCCGACCATCGAGCGGCCGGCCGCCCGGCACGCCGAACCCCGCGTCGAGCAGCCCGTCGAGCAGCCCGTCGAGCATCCCGTCGAGCGGGCGGGCGAGCAGGAGCAGCTCGCGACCGTGGGCCGGCACGTCCAGCAGGAAGAGGCACCACCGACCCCGGTCCGCGCCTTCATCGACGCCACTCCACGGGTCACTCAGCCAGAGCCAGTGCCGCTTGTGGTGGAGCCCGTCGCCGTCGAGCCGGTCGTCGTCGAGCCGGAGAGGTACGTCGCGCCGGAGCCCGAGCCGGTCGCCGAGCCGGTCGTCGCCGAGCCGGTCGCCCCTGAGCCTGAGCCCGTGGCCGTCGAGCCCGAGCCGCACGTTGAGCAGCACATCGAGCCCGAGCCGGTGGCCGAGTCCGTCGTGGCCGAGTCCGTGGTCGTCGAGGCAGAGCCGGAGCCGCTCGACCTCCTGGCGACGACGGAGACGGCCGAGAGCACCGAGGGCACCGAACCCTCCGAGGACCAGCCACCCCGACGCTCCTTCCTGTCGCTGCCCAGGCGCCAGGCCAAGAAGCCGAAACAGGCGGAGTCGGTGCACGAGGACCCGCCCCCCACCGGCGACGCACCCCGGGACCTGGTCGCCGCCAAGGCCCGCGTGCGAGCCGCGACGCTGGCTCCGCAACCCCAGCCGGCCGTCCCACAAGCCGTCCCACAAGCCGTCCCACAAGCCGTCCCACAAGCCGCACCGCAAGCAGTCCTCCCGGTCGCCCAGGAGGCCGCTGTCGCCGTGCCGGCCACGCCGGAGCCCGACGTCGAGCCTGCGACGAAGGTCTCCAAGCACGACGAGGTCGCGACGGAGATGCCGGGCGTCTACAAGTTCGCGGCCAAGCGGACCTCGCGCCGACTGCTCACGATCTCGCTCCTGATCGGGATCGTCGCGTCGGCCTACTTCGTGCGCGCTGCGGTCGAGACCAAGGAAACCCCGTCCATGGGACTAGCGGCGATCGTCGTCCTGGCGACCGCGATGGTGTGGGCGATCCGGGCCGGAGCCAGCATCACGACGCTGGAGGTGCACCAGGGTCAGCTCCAGGTGATCCAGCAGGGCGGTCGCTACATCTTCGACCTGGCGAGCCAGTACACGAGGTTCGAGGTGCACGGTCAGCCCGGCCATCGCGGCTGGAAGGTGCTGTTCCCGCGTCGCGGCATGGCTCCGTTCACCGTCGACGCGTCGATGGTCGACCCGGACGACTTCATGCGGGTCTTGCGGTTCTTCCGCCCGCAGCTCGTGAACCACTGACCCGCACGTCGATCCAGTAGCGGCGCTTGCCGTTGCGGTTGTCCTCGTAGACCCCGCCGTTGCTCTCGATGGTGCGTGCCGAGGCGACGTTGTCGTCGTCGCAGGTCACCAGCACCCGGTCGAGGCCGAGCTCGGCAGACCGGCGTACGGCGAGCGCGAGCGCCCGCGAGGCGTGGCCCTGTCCGCGGCGCGAGGGGCGCACCGAGTAGCCGATGTGACCGCCCTCCTCGAGGAGCCAGGCGGTCAGCGAGTGCCGCAGCGCCAGGAACCCGATGACCTCCTCGTCGGGACCGGTGCCGTCGGTGATCCAGTAGTAGTCGCAGTGCACACGGTCCGCGGGGAGCTCGTGGGTCGGGTCGGCATACGCCAGCACCATCGCGACGAACTCCGCACAACCGGCCTCGGTGAGGTCGAGCGGGCTGCCGTCGACGTGCCACAGCCCCGAGCCGTGGACGGTCTCGGGGCCGAACTCCGTGATCGCCGCAGCCCAGCTGGGGTGCAGTCGGACGTCGGGTCGGGCGAGTGCGGTCATGGTGCATTTCACCAAGCGCTTCGTGCTTTCGGCGAACCGATATCCGTGCGGCACAGCCGGCGATCCACGATTAGAACGTGTTCTAGAGTGCGTGGCGTGGACTACCGGATGGACGAGCTGAGCCGCGAGGAGGTCGAGGCCGAGCGCGACCTCTACGGGCCGTTCACGGAGTCTCTCCGCGGCCTGGTCGACGCCGCCATCCGCACCACGGTCCCCGAGGACGCGATCCGTCGCGCCCAGGCCGAGATCGAGGCGATCACCGAGCGGCTGCGCAGCGCGCCCATGCGGACGACGTACGGCGTCGACCTGCGCACCGACGGCCGCGGCCGGGCCTGGGGCAACGCGGTGGTGGGCCTGCGCAACGCGATCGCGCCCCCGCTGACGATCGCGCAGGAGGGGCGCGGGGTGCGGTCCTCCTTCACGCTGGGCGCGGCGTACGAAGGACCACCGGGCAGCGTGCACGGCGGCGTGCTCGCTCTGGTCCTCGACCAGATGCTCGGCGAGGCTGCGGGTGCCGGCGGCAAGCCCGGGATGACCGCCACGCTCACCCTCAGCTACAAGCAGCGCACCGCTCTCGGCGACCTCACCGCCGAGGCCTGGATCGAGCGGTCCGAGGGCATCAAGACCTGGGCCCGCGGCGAGATCCGCAACGCGGACGGGGTCACGGTCGAGGCCGAGGGGCTGTTCATCCTGCCGAAGTGGGCGCGCGAGGCGATGGCGAGCGACGACCCGAGCACGCCGTCGCCGCGGTTCTTCGAGTAGCCGGCTACGGAACGTCGCCCTCTGCGCGAACCCCGCGCTCGCCGGCGTCGGTCAGCCGGGCCTCCTCGGCCGCGATCGCCTCGAGCTCCGCCCGCCGTGCGTGCTGAGCCGTGGCGGTCTGCTCGGGTGCGGGCGGCGAGACCAGGTCGGACGCGCCATGGTCGAGCCGGCTCAGCGCCATCCGTCCGAAGATCTGCTGCTCGGTCGCGGTCCGCTCCTGCCGGCCCCGACCAAGGAAGGAGACCGCCCAGTGCAGCACGGCGGTGATCCGGTTCTTGAACCCGGTCAGGTAGAGGAGGTGGACGCCCAGCCAGAGGAACCACGCCAGCACGCCGGTGAGCCGGAACCGGCCGATCAGGGCCACCGCGCGGAACCGGCTGATCGTGGCAAGCGAGCCCTTGTCGAAGTACTTGAACGGCTTCTGCGGCGGCTTGCCGGCCAGCCGGCGGTCGATCGCCTTCGCGGCGTACTTCGCGCCCTGGATGGCGACCTGCGCGACGCCGGGCAGGTGGTCGAGGTCGATCATGTCGCCGACGACGAACACCTCGGGGTGACCGGGCAGCGTGAGGTCGGAGTTGACGCCGATCCGGCCGGCGCGGTCGAGCGGGGCGCCGGTCTGCTCGGACAGAGTCGCGGTCAGCGAGCTGGCCTGGACCCCGGCCGCCCAGATCTTGGTGATCGACTCGATCCGCTCGGCGGTGCCGTCCTTGAGCGTGACCTCGAGGCCGCGCTCGTCGAGGTCGGTGACCATCGCGCCGAGCCGCACCTCGACGCCGAGCTTCTCGAGCGCACGCTTGGTCTTGACCCCAAGCTTGGCCCCGAACGGCGGCAGCACCTGGCCGACGGCGTCGACGAGGACGACCCGCGCCTCGCGCGAGTTGATGGCGCGGAAGTCACGGCGCAGGGTGCGGCGCGACAGCTCGGCGATCTGGCCGGCCATCTCGACGCCGGTCGGGCCGGCGCCCACCACCACGAAGGTGAGCAGCGCATCGACGTTGTCCCCGCGCATCGCACCGAGCTCGGCGAGCTCGAAGGCGCCGAAGATCCGTCCTCGCAGCTCGAGCGCGTCGTCGATGCTCTTCATGCCGGGTGCGAACTCGGCGAACCCGTCGTTCCCGAAGTAGGACTGGCTCGAGCCGGCGGCCACGATCAGGGAGTCGTAGGGCGTCACGGTCTCCCGACCGAGGACGTGCGAGGTGACCGTCTGCGCCTGGAGGTCGATGTCGGTGACCTCGCCCAGCAGCACCTTGGCGTTCTTCTGCTTGGCCAGGACCTCCCGGGTCGGTGGCGCGATCTCGCCCTCGGAGAGGATGCCGGTCGCGACCTGGTAGAGCAGCGGCTGGAACAGGTGGTGGGTGGTCTTGGCGATCATCGTGACGTCCACGTCGGTCCGCTTGAGCGCCTTGGCGCCGAACAGGCCACCGAAGCCCGAGCCGATCAGCACGACCTGGTGCCGGCGCCGCTCGGCGCCGCTCGCGCGCTGCGATGCCGCCGTGGTCTGCGCGGTGTCGGTCATGGCCTCGATCTCTCCCTTGCGCCCGGGCTGCCATTGTGTCGCGGCGGCCCTTGATCGGCATTCTCGGGGGCCTGGCGCGGTCCCTACAGGGGTAACAAGGGCCGGTCAATAGCGCATCCGGGCCGCGGTGTGGTGCGCGACACGACGGATATCGTGCGGATACGCTGGTCTGACAACGGAAATCGTGGCGGTGCCGTTCCTGCTCGGAGGTTTGGTCGGCCCCGGACCGGGTAGACGCACATTCAACTGTTCAGCACAGACAACCCGTCGACACCCCAACCTCTGCTGGAGACTCCGTGCCGCTCAACCGGCCTCCCCTCGCCCTGGGCCGGGGCGCTCGCGGCGTACAGGACGCGCGCCGCTGGGTGTCCGACCTGTGCACGGAGATCGGGAGGCCCCAGCTGGCCGAGTGCGCCCAGCTGGGGGTGTCCGAGCTGGTCACCAACGCCCTGCTCCACGGCGAGCCGCCGATCACGGTCCGGATGCGCGGCACCGTCGAGCACCCTCGGGTCGAGGTGCGCGACTCGTCGGTCGAGCCGCCGATCCTGCCGACCGAGCCTCTCGACCGGCCGGAGACCGACGGGCTGCTGCTCACCTTCGGGCGCGGGCTGAGCATCGTCGCGCGGTGCGCCGCGGCCTGGGGTGCGGAGGTGGAGGACGACGGCAAGGTCGTCTGGTTCACGCCGGCGGCGGAGTTCGCCGACGGCAAGGGCGTAACGGGCGTGATCACCGGTGTCGACCATGCCCGGCTCAAGGCATCGCCGACCCGCGACAGGGTTCGCATCCACATCCTCGACGTGCCGCTGGCTCTCTACGTCGGGTTCCAGCAGCACTTCCGCGAGCTGCGCCGCGAGGTGCGGCTCCTGGCGCTCGCGCACGAGTCCGACTACCCCCTGGCCAAGAGCCTGTCCGACCTGTTCGGCTCGCTGGACCGGCAGCTGCGCGAGGGTGTCGGCGTCGAGCAGATCGAAGCGGCCCTGACCGAGGGCAGGGAGTCGACCGACCTGGTCGTCCACATGCCGCGGGCGACGGCCACCACGCTGGTCCGCTTCGTCGAGCTGCTCGACCTGGCCGACGAGTTCTGCCGCGCGGAGCGGCTGCTGTCGCTCGCTCGCAGCCCGGAGCAGCGGAAGTTCCAGGCGTGGTTCCTGACCGAGTTCGTGCGGCAGGCCAACGGCAGCCCACCACGATCGTGGCTCGAGGCCCGGTCCAACGGTCGCGCCAACGTCGTCACCTGACCCGCGCCGCTAGCCTCGGCGCGTGGTTTATGTCGCCGTAGCGCTGGGCGGCGCCCTCGGCGCGGTGCTGCGGTGGGCCCTCGGCGACGCGGTGCCTGACGGAGCCGGCTTCCCGTGGACGACGTTCGCCGTCAACGTCACCGGCTCGCTGGTGCTCGCCGGACTGCCGGTCTTCGACGTCGTACGCCGCCACCGCATCCTGGCTGCCGCGCTCGGGCCGGGCCTGCTGGGCGGCTACACCACGCTCTCTGCGTACTCCGAGCAGACCCGGGCCCTGCTCGCAGCCGGGCAGACCACGACCGCGCTGCTCTACCTGCTCGGCACCCTCGCGGCCTGCCTGGTCGCCGTCGCGGCGGTCAGCCGGCTGTATCCACCGGCGGCCGGCGACGAGTTCGCCGACGAAGGCGGCGACGAGTGACCGCGCTGCTGGTCGCGCTGGGCGCGGCGATGGGCGCACCGCTGCGCTACGCGCTGGCCACCTCGCTGGACACCGAGCGGTTCCCGCGCGGGACCCTCCTGGTCAACGTGGTCGGGTCGTTCCTGCTCGGCCTGTTCGTCGAGGCCGGTGCGACCGGCCACTGGCTGGCCCTGCTCGGCACCGGGTTCTGCGGCGGCTTCACGACGTACTCCGCGTTCGCGGTGCAGACCCACCGGCTCGGCCCGCTGCGCGGCGCGGCGTACGCCCTCCTGACGATCGGCGTCTCGCTCGCCGCGTGCGCGATCGGCGTCGTTGTTGCTCAGGCGTAACCCAGCTCGTGCAGGCGGCGGTCGTCGATGCCGAAGTGGTGGGCGATCTCGTGCACGACGGTGATCCGCACCTCCTCGACCAGCTCCGCCTCGGACTCCACGAAGTCGAGCAGCGGCCCGCGGAAGATGAAGATCCGGTCGGGCAGCTGCATGCTCAGCGTGCTGTCGCGCTCGGTGAGCGCCACCCCGTCGTACAGCCCGAGCAGGTCGTCGGGCTCGCCCTCGGGCGGCTCGTCCTCGACGAGGACGACGACGTTGCGCACCAGCACCGCCAACTCGTCGGGGATGCCGTCGAGCGCGCGGTCGACCAGCGCGTCGAACCGTTCCGGCTCCATGTCGATCGGCACCCAGTCATTGTCTCGCCCTGGGACAACCGTTGCCTCTACGGTGGCGCCCATGACGCCTGCCTCCCTCGTGCTGGACCTGGTCGAGCGCGTGTGGAACGCCGGCGACCTCGACGCGCTCGACAGCTACTACGCAGCGTCCTTCGAGCATGACGGCCGCCCCAGCACGATCGCCGACCTGCGCGCCTGGCACCGGGAGGACCGGGCGACGTGGGCCGGCACGGCGTTCTCCGTCCTCGAATGCGTCGGCTCCGAGGACGCGGTGGGACTGCTCTGGCGCGCCACCTCGACCCATGTCGGCCCCTGGGGCCCAGTTCCTTCGACCGGTCGTCAGGTCGAGTGGGTCGGCGCGCACTTCTTCCGCGTGGAGGGCGACCGAATCGTCGCGTTCCGCTCCCTGTCCGACAGGTTCGGCAAGGCGATCCAGCTCGGCGCCCACCTGGCGCCGCCGGAGCCGCCGCTTGACGACGAAGGAGCCGGCTGTCGCTGACACCGTGACGGGACACAGAGCGGAAACACCACATCTGTGCATCTGACTCGACCCTGGCGAACGCAACCCCGCGAGACTGGGTCCCGCCGCCCGAAGCGCACCGGTCACGACACCCGACGTCCAAGCGTCTGCGGGTCAGGCATTCGCAAGCCGGATGTCTTGCCACGTATCCCTTTGGGGAGGATTGTGGTTTCAGGCCGGGCCAACCAGGGGGAGGCGGAGGCTGGTGGAATGGGTCGAGCGCACAGACGCCAGATATGACGAACGGCGCACGCTGTTCAACGCGATGATAGACAAGCGCCCGCGGGTGATCGCGGCCTGCGAAACTCCGACGGACATCCGGGCAGCGCTGGACCGCGCCCGCGAGGACGGCCTCGAGGTAGCCATCCGTTCGGGTGGCCACTCCGTGGCGGGGCAGTCCACCAACGACGACGGACTCGTCATCGACGTCCGCGACATGAAGAGCATCGACATCGACGTGTCCGCCCGGCGAGCCCGGGTCGGGGGTGGCTGTACGTGGGCCGAGTTCGATGCCGCGGCCCAGCAGCATGGACTCGCCACCACCGGCGGTCGGGTCTCCACCACCGGTGTCGCCGGCCTGACCCTGGGGGGCGGGTCCGGTTGGCTGGAACGCAAGCACGGGCTCGCCTGCGACAACCTGCTGGCCGTCGAGCTGGTGACGGCCGACGGTCGGGAGATCCGCGCCGACGACACCCAGCACCAAGACCTGCTGTGGGCCAGCAAGGGCGGTGGCGGCAACTTCGGCGTCGTCACGACCCTCGAGTTCGCGCTGCACCCGGTCGGGCCGATCATCGTCGGAGGGCTCATGGGCTGGCCGGCCGACGCGGCCGACGAGGTCTCCAGGGCCTACCGGAGCTGGGCGGACGACGCCCCGGACGAGCTCGGCTCGGCACTCGTGATGCTCTCCGGTCCGCCGGAGGAGTTCATCCCTGCCCACCTGCAGAACCAGCCCATGGTCGCGATCGCGGTCATGTGGTCCGGCGACGAGGCCGCGGGCACTGCCCTCGTCCAGGTCATGCGGGACCTCGAGCCCGACCTGGACCTGGTGGGCCCGATGCCGTACGCGGATCTGCAGTCGATGATCGACGACCCGCCGGGAATGCGTCAGTACTGGAGCGCGGACTACCACGACTCCTTCCCCGACGAGGCACTGGACCTGTTCCTCGCCGCGGGCAACCGGCGTGCATCCCCGCTGACCCAGCACCTGTTGCTGCCCTGGGGTGGTGAGCTGAGCAGGATCGACGACGACGCCACCCCGATGGCGCAGCGCGGCGCGCGATGGGTGACCCATCCCTTCGCGACGTGGATGGATTCCGCCGACGATGAGATCAACATCGAATGGGTCCGGGCCTACCGCGCAGCGAACGCGCCGTTCACCACCGGAGGTGTCTACCTCAACTTCATCGGTGACGAGGGCGAGCAGCGGATCAGCGACGCGTTCGGCGTCAAGCTCGACCGCCTCGCGGCGATCAAGGCCGAGTACGACCCCGGCAACGTCTTTGCCGGCAACCACAACATCCGTCCCAAGGTGCCCGCCTGAGGCGGGGACCACCACGCAGAACCACCATGCAAGGAGCACCGCATGACTGCGAAGCAGAACATCGAGACCCCGCACGAACGACGCCCGTTCAAGGACCACGGCCACATGGACGTGGTCACCCTCGGTGAGTTCACCCTGGGCCGCGGCGTCTTCGAGCCAGGGTGGCGCTGGTCCGACGACGTCAAGCCGATCGCCGGCACCGACTCCTGCCAGACCCACCACACCGGGATCTGCATGTCCGGACAGATGACGGTCCGGTACGACGATGGCGAGGAGATCGCCGTCGGGCCCGGCGACGTCGTCGACCTCGACCCCGGACACGACGCGTGGACCGTTGGCGACGAGGCCTGCGTCATTCTGGACACCGGCGTCGCGGCGTACGCCAAGCCCAACTGACACCAGGCAGGGAAGGCCGCGTCAATCCGCGCCCGACCGTACCCTGACCGAGCTAGCGACTCGATGCTGAGCTGCTGACTCCTTGAGCGAGAGCCTGGATGCGTTCGGCGAGGCGGACGGCCTCTTCGGCGGCAACGACGTCGAAGGCTGCGAGTGAGACGTCATCGGGCCAGTCCTCGACGATGCCCGTGGCCCACTCGACCCACTCGGCGACGGTGGCGTAGAAGTCGGTGAGGAAGCGTCCCGCGAGCTGGTTGAGCGCAGCCCGTTGCGGGAACGCACCCTTGCCCTCCAGGTATGCCCGGGCAGTGGCAAGGTTCTCCTCGTTCTGGCTGATCACCCACGCCCTGGTGGCCTCGAGGCCGGTGAGGATGTCAGCCTTGCTGCCGTTGTCCGCGAAGCTGATCTTCAGCAGTTGCTCGAACTCCAGCACTGGTCCGGCCCCGGGTTCCTGGAGCCACGCCGCGAGGGCGCGTCGGCCCTTCTGCGTGATCGTGTAGCGGGTGCGGCGGCGCCGGCCGACCGAGTCGTCGTCGGCGCGGGCGTAGCCAAGGGCGACCAGCTTCTTCGGCTCCTCGTAGAGCTTGCTCTGGGCGCGGGGCCAGAACCTGCGCAGGCTGCGATCGACCTGCTGCACGAGGTCGTGGGTGGTCCACGGCTTAACGGCGAGCAGGCCGAGGATCGCGTACGACGTCGTGGTCATCGTGGGCGGGCGTGTGCGCGTTGCTCCCCTTGACATTATTCTCCCTTTGGGAGTAATCTTTTCTCCCAAAGGGAGGTTAGCAGATGGCATCGATGACGAACAACACCGTTCACGTCGACCCGTCGAACGAGGGACAGCTGCGCGCATGGGACGGCGACGAAGGCGCCTACTGGGCGGCCAACGCCGACCGCTACGACCGGAGCGTCCAGGTGCACTACCACCGACTGCTCGCCGCAGCCGGGATCGGAAAGACAGACCGCGTGCTCGACATCGGCTGCGGGACCGGTCAGTTCAGCCGCGACGCCGCGCGGATCGCGTCGAGCGGGTCGATCCTCGGCGTTGACCTCTCGTCGGCGATGCTCGCGGTGGCGCGGGCTCGCGCCGTTCAGGAGCAGCTGACGAACATCACTTTCGAGCAGCGCGACGCCCAGATCCACCCGTTCCCTCGGGCGGCTTTCGACCTGGCCCTGAGCAGAACAGGCGCCATGTTCTTCGGCGACCCCAACGCCGCGTTCGCCAACCTCGGCCGCGCTCTCGAGCCCGGCGGCGGGATGGCCCTACTCGCCTGGCAGCCCCTGTCGCAGAACCAGTGGATGCGAGAGCTGATGACCGCTCTCGCAGCCGGTAGAGACCTGCCCTCGCCTCCGGCCGACGCGCCCGGCCCTTTCTCGCTTTCAGATCCGGCTCGAGTGCGCGCGCTCCTGAGCGGCGCCGGCTTCATCGACATCGAGCTCGTCGAGACACGGGGAGACATGTGGTTCGGAACCGACCCCGACGAGGCACACGACTTCGTGCTCGGCCAGCTCGGCTGGCTGCTCCAGGACCTGGATCCCACAGGACGAGCACGCGGCCTCGAAGCCCTGCGCGCCAGCGTGTCCTCCCACGCGAGCGACCAGGGAGTGCTCTACGACTCGGCTGCCTGGATCATCACCGCCACCCGCCCTTGATCACACCACGTCCCAAGGAGAACCGACCAATGAGCTACTTCGCCGTCACCCGCGCAGCCGGACCCGCATGGGCAGAAGGGAAGGGAACCTTCGATCAGCCAGACGTCAACGACCACGCGACATTCATGAACACGCTCGCCGAGCAGGGCGCCGTGCTCTTCGCTGGACCCCTTGCGGGCACCGAGCACGGGCGAATCCGCGTCCTGCTGATCATGGATGCCACCGACGAGGCCGAAGTGCATCGGCTGCTCGCCGACGATCCCTGGGCCTTGGCAGAGCGGATCGTCGTCGCCAGTGTCGAGGCGTGGAACGTCTTCGTCGGCGCGCAACGCCTCGCTGCGGCTTAGCCGAGCGACGATGAGGTCGACGAGCTCCTCGCGCGCCTCGGTCATGTGGGCAGTTAACGGTCCCAGCACGGCGTTGGCGCGGACGTGAGGATGCGCGAGTGGACGCGACTCGCTCTCGCGGCCTCGCACGAAGCTGGGACGGGACGTAGCCGGGACACGGCCTCCCGACGCCTCCCGCTGGGCGAAAGCCAACAGCCTCCGGATCTGCGTTTCCGCAGGCCAGAGGCTGTTCTTGTTGGCGACCCCGACGGGACTCGAACCCGCGGCCTCCGCCGTGACAGGGCGGCGCGCTAACCAACTGCGCTACGGGGCCAGGTTTGCTCACGACCCTCCGGCCGTGAAGCGGTGCGACTCTAACTTACCGGCAGCGGTCGATCCCAATCGCGGAACGGCTGCAGTCCTTCGTACCCCCAACGGGATTCGAACCCGTGCTACCGCCGTGAAAGGGCGGGGTCCTGGGCCGCTAGACGATGGGGGCCAGGTGCGCGTCCAAGGGTAGAGGACACGATTCTGAGTCACCGACACGACTCCGGTATGGTGAGCGCCGCTCGGGCAGGTAGCTCAGTTGGTACGAGCGTCCGCCTGAAAAGTGGAAGGTCGGCGGTTCGACCCCGCCCCTGCCCACGAGCACGGAGCCGCGGATCGCCTCTGGCGACCGCGGCTTCGCTACGTCGCGGAGACCCGGGGCTTGACGGCGAGCACCGCGCAGGGAGCGTCCAGCAGCACCTGCTGGGCGACGCTGCCCATGATCATCTTGCCGACCGGGGTGCGGTGCCGCAGCCCGATCACGACCACGGCCGCATCGGTCTCCAGGACGACGCGAAGGATCTCCTGCGCCACGTCCGCGCCGATGGCCTGGCGGACGTCGTGGGTCATGTCGAGCGCGGCGAGCCGTTCCTCGAGCCCGGCCAGTCCCGCCTCGCCGACGTAGCGGCGGTCCACCAGGGAGTCACCCTTGGTCGCGTTGACGACCACGAGGCCGGTGCCGCGGCGCTGGGCCTCCTCGATGCCGGCGGTGAGCGCCGCCTCGCCGTACTGGTCCGGGATGTAGCCGACCACGACGGTCATCGCTTGACCTCCTCGTCCGAGTCCTGCTCGAGCACTTCCTGGGGGCTGCCGCGCAGCCGGCCGAGCACGATCGGCACCACGATCGCCAGCACGATCAGTGCGTAGACGAACAGCGCGAGACCCTCGTTGAAGAGGCCGCTGAGGTCGCCGTTGGAGAGGTCGAGGGCCTCCCTCATCTTGAGCTCCATCAGCGGCCCGAGGATGACGCCGAGGATCAGCGGCAGCACCGGGATGCCGAAGCGCCGGATCGCGAACCCGATGCCGCCGAAGAACACCAGCAGCCCGAGGTCGAACGGGTCCGAGTTGATGCTGTAGGCGCCCAGCGAGGCGAAGAAGAGGATGCCGGCGTAGAGCTGGGTCGCGGGATGCTCAGCAGCTTGGCCCACACCGGCGCCAGGGGCAGGTTGATGACCAGCAGCAGGGCGTTGCCGATGAGAAGGCTGGCCAGCAGCGTCCACACCAGGTCGGGCTGGTCGGTCATCAGGGTGGGACCGGGCTGGATCCCGTAGCTCTGCAGCGCGGCGATCAGCACGGCGGCGGTCGCGGTGACCGGGAGACCGAGCGCCAGCAGGGGGACGAACATCCCCGCGGCACTCGCGTTGTTGGCCGCCTCGGGGCCCGCGACCCCCTCGATCGCGCCCTCTCCGAACTCGCTGTCGGTCCCCTTGCGACCGGCCAGCTTGCGCTCGGTGATGTAGGACAGGAAGGTCGGCGTCTCCGCACCGCCGGCCGGCACCGCACCGAACGGGAAACCCAGTGCCGTGCCGCGCAGCCAGGGTCCCCAGGAGCGCCGCCAGTCGTCGCGGCCCATGAACGGCTGCCCGGTCGGGATCACGTCGATCGGCTTGCGCCGCAAGTGGGCGGCCGTCCACATCGCCTCGCCCATGGCGAAGACCCCGACCGCGACGACCACGATGTCGATGCCGTCCGCGAGCTCGAGCATGCCACCGGTGAGCCGGGCCTGACCGGTCGAGAGGTCCAGGCCGACCAGCCCGATCGTCAGGCCCATGAAGAGGCCGATGAAGCCGCGGATCTTGGAGGTGCCGAGCACGCTGGTGACCAGCACCAGCGAGAGCAGCATGATCGCGAAGTACGACGGCGCGCCGATCTTCACGGCCTGCTCGGCAATGCTGGGGGTGAAGAAGGCGACCAGCAGGGTGCCGATGGTGCCGGCGATGAACGACCCGATCGCCGCGGTCGCCAATGCCTGGGCGGCCCGGCCCCGCTTGGCCATCTTGTTGCCCTCGATGGCGGTCATCACCGACGCGGACTCACCCGGGGTGTTGAGCAGGATCGAGGTCGTCGAGCCGCCGTACATGCCGCCGTAGTAGATGCCGGCGAACATGATCAACGACTGGGTGACGTCGAGGCCGTAGGTGATCGGCAGGAGCAGCGCCACGGCCATCGCGGGCCCGATCCCCGGGAGGACGCCGACGAAGGTGCCGAGCAGGACGCCGATCGCGGCGTACATCAGGTTCTCGAGCGTCAGCGCGTTCTGGAACCCGTCCAGGAGCAGGTCGAGGGTGTCCATCACAGGATCCCGTCGAGGATGCCGGGCTCGAGCGGGACGCCGAGGCCCCAGAAGAAGTACCAGCTGGCCACCGACAGCACTGCCCCGACGATCACGTCGCGGACGAGCGTGCGGCTGCCCAGGGCCCAGGCGCAGCCCGCGAACAGCACCGCCCCGGTGATCGCCCAGCCGAGGATGTTCACGAACAGCAGGTTGAGCACCAGGATGCCGACCAGCTTGCCGACGGTCACCCAGTCGGCCGGGGAGGTCAGGTCGACGTCCTCGCCGGCTTCGGCCTCCGCCACGTCACCACGCGAGGTCGCCACCGCGAGCAGCGCCGACAGCACGATCATCCCCGTGCCGATGAGGTACGGGAACACCCGTGGGCCGATCGGGTCGCCGAAGCCGACGGTGAGGCCACGCGCGTCGATGATCGTGTAGACGCCGACCACGAGGAGCGCTGCCGCGAGGCCGTACTGCGCCTTGTCGACGTTCCCTGGCGGGCGGGTCGCAGTGTCGTTGCCAGGGTTGTTGGCAGGGTTGTTGGCAGGTTCGCTCACAGCAGCCCCAGCTCCTCGAGGGTCCCGGACACGCGGTCGTCCTGCTCGTCGATGAACTCGGCGAAGTCGTCGCCGGTCTTGAAGTCGTCGGTCCAGCCGTTCTTCTCGAGCTGGTCCTGCCAGCCCTCGCTGTCGTGCATCTGCTCGAGGTAGCCGATCAGCTCCTCGGTGCGCTCCTCGCTGATCCCGGGTGGTGCGAGCACCCCGCGCCAGTTGAGGAAGACCAGGTCGACGCCGGACTCGGTCAGCGTCGGCACCTCGGCGAAGGAGCCGTCGGGATAGCGCTCCTCACCAGAGACCGCGAGCACCCGCAGCTTGCCGGACTCCACGTCCTTGACGAACTCCGCCAGCCCGGAGAATCCGACGTCGATCTTCTCGCCGAGCAGCGCGCTGGTCAGCGGGCCGCCGCCGTCATAGGAGACGTAGTTGACGTCCGTGGCATCGATGCCGATCGCGTCCGCAAGCTGCATGGGGAACAGGTGGTCCGGGCCACCGGGCGACGAGCCGCCACCCACCGCGATCGACTCGGGGTCGTCCTCCCAGGCCTGCACGAGGTCGTCGAGGGTCTCGTACGGCGAGTCGGCCGGGACAAGGATCCCCTCGGGCTCGCTCATCAGCTGCGCCAGCGGGGTCGCGTCCTGCAGCTGGTACTTGCTGCCGAAGGAGTACGTCGACCCGACCACCCCCAGCCCGACCGTCATCATGGTGTGCTCGTCACCGGCCTTGCCGATGAGGCTGGTCATCGCGCCCGCGCCGCCGGCGCCGATCACGTTGTCGACGGTGAACGAGCCGCCGGTGATGTCGTCGTCCTCCATCACCCGCACCGCCGCCCGGCCGGTCTGGTCGTAGCCGCCACCGGGGCTGTTGGGGATGATCATCAACAGGTCCCGGCTGTCGTCGCCGCGCGTGACGCCGCAGGCCGTCGCCGCCAGCAGCAGCACCGTGGCCGCGCCGACGTGGACAAGCGATCTGCCCGGATCTCGTCGCATCGACCCACACTCTGCCGGTGACGAGCGTCACTGTCGAGGTCCTCGCTCAGGCGTGGACACGGCGGGTTCAGACCCACCCTCGGCGGACCGCGTGCACGCCGACCTGGACGCGGCAGGGTCATCGATGCGCGGGCAGCTCCTGGAGTCGACGCGCGCTCGCTTCGAGTCGCTG
This sequence comes from uncultured Actinomycetota bacterium, assembly GCA_963798045.1. Lineage (GTDB taxonomy): Bacteria > Actinomycetota > Actinomycetes > Propionibacteriales > Nocardioidaceae > Nocardioides. The sequence goes on along the minus strand of CAWCSB010000017.1, from coordinate 10,234 downwards.
CGTGCAGGCGTCGAGCCGGGCGCCGACACCGCTCTGGGTCAGCGCGCGAGAGGCGCCGTCCGCCGGGGCGAGTGCCGGCACGGGGCAAGGCTCCACCTCGGCCCAAGACACCGGTACGACGACATCGCCACCCGGTGCCACTGGTCTGCCCGGCGCCAGCGTGACCGTGCCGTCGACGACGAGCAGCTTGATGCCGAGCAGTCGCGCGCACAGCCTCGTCTCGACGACGGCCCCGCCCGCGAGGCTCCTACGATCGCCGTGCGCCATTTGCAGACGCATCCTGCAGGTAGTCGTCCAGCCGGACCGTGGGCTCGGCTGCGCCCGCGGCCGGATCGATTCGGCCCAGTCGCTCCGCGGCCTTGCTTGCGGCCGCGGCGATCTGCGCGTATCGCTCCCGACCCGCCCTGGACCCGGCCACGTAGCCGATACCGAAGACCACGAGACTCCGCAGCCTCATCGGTCGTCCCTGGAGTGCCGCACCGCCGAGACCACGGCGCTCACGACCGTGAGGCCGGCCATCGTCCCGGCCGTGACGAGACCCGACCTGACCACGCCTCGACTCGGCGCGGCACCTGCTACGGGCTCCAGCAGCCGTTGCCACCGGTTCTTCCTGCTCAAGAACTTCATGTCGTCCCTCCCTTGCGAGTCGGTCAGCGCGAAGCGTTGGCCTTCTTCGTCCTGTTCCCGCCCTTGCGTGCCCCCCGGTTGAGGGCGGTCACCAGCTGGTCCTTGGTCATGGCGGAGCGACCCTCGACGTCTTGCGCCACCGCGAGATCGAGCAGCTCCTGCTTGGTCATCGTCTTCAGGGTCGAGGAGGAGCCGACCGCCTTGAGCTGCTGGGTCAGCTCGCCGGCCGTGCTGCTGGTGCGGGCCCGGACCTCCTCGGCCTCGTTGACCCGCTCCTGCGCGCTGCGTGCCTCCCGTTCGGCATCGGCGGCCACCTGGAGCGACTGACGGTGCGCCTCCTCGGCCGCGGCGCGCGTGGCCTCGATGGCCTCCTCGGACAGCTGACGCGCCTCGAGCAGCTTGTCCCGTGCTGCCTCGAGACGGTCGCGGGCCCGTTCGTGCGCAGCCTCGGCCTCCTGGCGTGCCTCCTCGGCACGGCCCTCAGCCTCCTGCCGGGCACTCTCCACGACCTGCTCGGCGTCGGCCTGCGCCTCCCGACGCGCCTCGTCGATGCGGGCCTCGGCCTCGCGTCGGGCCTCGTCGACCCGGGCCTCGACCAGGCGCTCCTGCTCGGCCTCGACGTCGCGGACGTACTCGCGGCAGCGTTCGGCGACCTCCTCCGCGGCCTGGGTCTCTCGCTCCGCTTCGAGTGACTCCTGGACGGCACGCTCCTCGGCCTCCTTGGCCTCCGCGACGGCAGCACGCGCGCGTTGCAACCGCAGCTCGACGGAGTCCCCGCCCGGCAGTGCGTCCATCACCGTGGCACCAGCGCTTCGCGCCATGTCGAGCAGCCCCGTCGCACTGGGGCCTTGCCCGTTGACCGACCGCGGGCCCCGAGTGCTCACCGCCTTCGACAGCAGCCAGGTCGCGTTGGTGGGCAGGTCCTTGACGCCCTCTCCCAGTGCCTTGGAAAGGCGCCGGACCGGGCGTGTGGGCTTGACCTTTTCGGGCATGACCGTGCTCCCTCCCTCTGCCCGATGTCTCCCTCATCGGGGCGCCGTGGTCGGCGCTCTCCATCGGCGGGGTACCCGCCGTGTCGGGCCGCGAACTCACCCCGAAGGAGGGGATGCTGCCACCACGACTACAGAGTTGGTGTCGGCGGTTCAAGCGACGCCGGCGGGCGTCGGCGCGGTGGCGTCGCGATGCTGGTAGGCCCAGCCCGGGCCGCGCAACAGGAAGGAGAGCCGGTCTCTCCAGCTCTCGGCGTCGGCGACGTCGCGGGCGATGTCGACGAGCTCGTGGGTGGCGATGACCGCCGGGTTGTAGGAGTCGATGTTGCGGGTCAGTCCGTAGACGACCGGCTCCGACTCCGGCTCGAAGGTGCCGAACAGCTTGTCCCAGAGGATCAGGATGCTGCCGTGGTTGCGATCGAGGTACTGACGGTTGGAGCCGTGGTGGACCCGGTGGTGTGAGGGAGTGTTCAGGACCCGCTCGAGCGGGCCGACGGTGCGGATCGCCTCGGTGTGGATCCAGAACTGGTAGATCAGGTTGAGGGCCCGGGCCTGCTCGATCATCGGCGGGCGTACGCCGACCAGCGCGAGCAACGAGTACGGGATCGCGATCGTGACCGACTCCGCGACCGGCTGCCGGAGCGCCGTCGAGAGGTTGTAGCGCTCGCTGGAGTGGTGGGCGACGTGCACGGCCCACAGCCAGCGCGACTCGTGCATGAACCGGTGGTTCCAGTAGTAGATGAAGTCCCAGCCCAGGATGGCGAACGCCCAGGCCGGCCACGTGGTGCCGAGGTCGAGCCGGCCGCGACGGAAGAACGACTCCGCGGACGTGCGGGCCGCCCAGACCGTCGAGACGGTGAGCGCGGCGCCGGTGACCGCGGCCACGGCCAGCCCGCCGTGCACTTTGCGCGGCAGGGACACAGCGGGTCGTTCTGCGCGCGGCACCGCGGGCGCCAGGCGCAGTCCGGCGAGCTCCTCCTGCACCTCGCGGACGTGGTCGGGGACGGTCTGCGCGTCCGGCAGCCGGCCGTCCCGCACGCGCCGGCGTACGACGTCGCCGATGGTCGTGAGCACGGCCGCGGTCGCGCCGGCCACCAGCAGCATCCGGCCGTACTTCCCCCGCCCGGGCGTGACCGGGTCGAGCACCTTCCTGGCGAGGTACGGCGCGACGAGGCTCCCGGTGCCCATGGCCAGGCTCGCGAGGGTGTCGGCGGTCTGGTAGTCGCCGGCCCGCGTCCCCGGCGCGACCGGGTGGGCCCGCTGCCAGGCGTACTCCGCGCCGATCGCGGCGAAGTACGCCGGGACGGCCAGGACGGTCAGATCGAGCTTCACGACGGGTCAGCTCACCAGTTCCCTGGGCACGTCGAGTCGCGGGATCCCGCCGAGGCCGCGCCGGTAGTGGACGTGGCCGTCGTACCGGTCGAGCGTGCGGTAGAGCGTCTGGTGTGCCGACCACGGCAGCGGCTCCGCGCCGTGGCGCCAGCTCTCGCCGAAGGCGATCCACACCGGCACCCACTCCGCTGCGTGATCCCACTCGCCACGGCGGGCGGTGAGCATCCGGTGGCGGATCTGGAACGCCGTCCGCGGGCCGTCGGAGCAGATCGGCGCGGTCGCCACCGGCCACAGCCGGAGGTCCTGGGTCATCAGGTGCACCTCGAGGTCGCGCAGCACGAACGGGTCGACCAGGACGGTCGCGACGTTCTCGTGAGGGACGCGCTCCATGACGGAACGCTCGCTCGTTCGAAGCGGTGCGTCAAGACCTCGGCTGGAGATCATCAAGGTGCAGGTGCTCACCCGCTGGCCGGCTCTCGGCGTCCTGGTCACCCTTGCGGATCCGGGTACCACTGCACTCGTGACCCGCGCCGTCGACCTGCACGTCACCGGTCGAGTGCAGGGCGTCTCCTTCCGCTGGTACGCCGCCCGCGAGGCCGCCCGCCTCGGCCTCGCCGGCTGGGTCCGCAACGACCCCGACGGTTCGGTGGGCGCCCACGCCGAGGGTCCGACCGAGGCGGTCGACGAGTTCGTGACCTGGTGCCGCCAGGGCCCGCCCGCTGCCCGCGTGCAGGACGTCACGGTGAGCGACGTAGAGGCAGAGGGTGCGACGTCGTTCGAGATCACGTACTGACCGGTCGGGCGAGGAGGCCGCGCAGCGGCCGACGAAGCGCGCCCCCCACGTGATGACGCAGCGAGGGCGATGCGCGGAGCGGGACCGGGGCTGGCGCCCCGGAGGCATCAAGGGGCTTGGCCGCGGCGCGGGCAGCGCAACGCAATGGGAGCGCAAGCCACCCCCGCGACGCGCCGCCCCAGCCCCGGGGCGCCAGCCCCGGGCCCGCCCACTCACGGTGCCACGAACGCAGACCCAGACCCACCCAGACCCAGACCCCATCCCCTGGCCCGTTCGGACTATCCCCCAGCGTTCGGCCATTTCGGCCCCGGAGGGTTGTCTTCGCTGCCAATCTTGGGTAGTCACTTGCGTGACTCAGGCGGTCCGGGCCGATCAGCCCGGCCGATGGCCTCGGGAGGGGTGCGAGATGAAGCTGATCATCGGAGCTGTCATCGTGGCCTGGCTCGTGATCGGCGCGGCCGCTGCAGGCCAGCGCGGGTACTTCGGCAACGATCGGGCGGTCAACTGCAAGACCGGCGCCGACACCGGGCTGACGATCCTGGCCGGGCCGCTCAACTACGGCGGCGTCAACCCCAAGGTCAGCTGCAAGGCACCGAAGCCCTCGGCATGAGCCGGAGCTGACCTCGTACGAAACGGCGTCGCTCTCCCCCAAATTGGCTATCGGGGACCCCGTCGAGGTCTGGACTTCTAGACCGCCTCCGGTGACAACCCAACCCGGGACGAGCACGATGTTGGGGCTGGCACTTGGGGGCGGTTCGTGGGGGATCGCGGGCGCCGGCGCTTTTGGGGGAGTCAATGAAGATCGCCATCGGCGTCGCGTGCGCCGTCTGGCTGGTGAGCGGCGTGTCCGCCGCGCAGCAGCGCAACTACTTCGGCGACGGCGTGACCTCGTGCGACAGGGAAGCCACCGTTGTCGCGACCGTCGCAGCCGGGCCACTGAACTACCACGGGGTCAATCCCCAGGTCACCTGCCCGGAGCCGTCGGCATGATCCTCGGGACCGAGGCGCGCGTGCGCCCGACGATCGAGCTCGACGAGCGCGGCACCGGGATCGACCTCGTCGAGCCGCCCGCCTGGCCGTCGGCCTCGGTGGACAGCAACGGGGAGAGCTACGCGGTCGCCAGCGAGTCCATGTAGTCCTTGATCGACGGCACCGCGGACAGCCGTTCGCGGAAGAAGTTGTTGACCACGTTGACCAGCTGCGTCTTGGCCGCGTCGATCTCGTCAGCGACCGCCGCCGCATCTGCCTGGTCGTCGTCAGCGGCCTCGAGTGCGGTGCGGAGCCGGAGCAGCGCATCGACCGTCGCGGCCTCCTCCACGCCGTCCAGCGCCTGCACGACGGCCATCACCAGCTCGTCGGCCTGCGCCCGCACGTTCTCCTCGGGGATGCTCGACCCTGGTTGAGCTGCGTTCTCCAGCGTCCAGATCAGCGACCAGACCTGGTAGAGCAAGGTGGACGGCTCGTCGAAGAGCTCGCGGACGAAGGCGGCCTCGGGGTATCTCCCGCTGTAGCGGAAGACGTTGTACATCCGCTTGGCCGCCTTGCCGTAGTTGGGGTGGGCGAGGTACTTCTGCACCTCGTGCTCGAGCTGGTCGACATAGTTGTCGAGTGCGTCGCCCGAGACGTGCGAGACGACCTTGGTGAACGTCGGCAGGTCGCCGGCGTCGAGGTAGACCTCCTGGAAGTACGCGTCCAGGTAGCCGTCGAGCGGCACGATGTCGCCGGCCGGGGACTCCCACGTCGGGTCGATCACGTTGCTGGCGTTGGCCAGCCCGCCGGTGTCGGAGTCGACGGTGACCCAGTCGAGCTTGCACCAGCCCGGCTCCGCGGCGAGGTCCTCCCAGACCAGGCGGACCTGCTGGCCGTCCTGCTCGACGTACATCTCACCGGCGAACACCTCGGCCGGCTTCCAGCTGATCGGGCCACCCTTCTTCTGCGGCTCGCCGTCCTTGACGCAGTCGAACGGGAAGACGCTCCACTTGGCCTCCATGAACTGGTACGTCGGCCCGCTGGCCCGCTCGATCGGGTTCTGGCGCATCAGGCCGGCCAGGATCGCGCAGGCCTCCTCGCGGGTGTCGGCCTTGATGTTGAGGCGCTGGAAGAAGTCGCCGTCCCCGGGGTGGGCCTGGATCTTGGACTGCGCGGACGACCCGGACAGCGCCAGGGCGCTCTCGACGACGCCCTCCGGACCGCGGACCTCGACCAGCTCGCCCTGGCGGCGGAACCGCGCCAGGACGCTCGGGCTGAAGTCCAGCATCGCGATCTTGTGACCGAAGACCCCGTGCGTCGCGTCGACACCGATGTCGGCACCGACCTTGGCCGAGGCTTCGGCCGCGATCGCCGCCAGCCAGCGCTCGGTGTCGGCGGCGTCCAGCTCGATACCGAGCTTTCGCGCGGACTCAACAAGACGTGCAACGGCGTCGCCCGAGCCGGCGGCAGTGGTGTCGGTCATGACGTGTCCCTTCCGGGATGCGCCGGCTCGGCGTAGACCGCCCGGAAGAGGGCGGCCTGGTCCTGCGCATCGGAAAGAGCGTGATGCGCCAAGGGACGTCCTGACAAGTACTTCGGGGCGAGCACGCTCATGCTGGTCTCGGCCCACGTGCAGCCGAGCCGGCCCATCGCGAGCGCCTTGATGTCCAGCGCGGTGTAGCCGAAGGGGTTCCGCCCGACGTACCGCTCGAAGTAGTCGGCCACGAACATCCAGTCGAACGGCGCGTTGAAGCCGACGAAGACGGGCCGGTGGCCCTCCGGGACCACGTCGCCGACCCAGTCCGCGAAGCGCTGCATCGCCTCGGCCGGCGGCTCGCCCATCGTGGCGAGGATGTCGAGCGACAGCTTGCTGACCGCGAGCGCCTCCTGGGTGGACCGCTTGTTCTCCGGCTTGAGCTCCACGTAGAACGTCGTCTCCGGGTCGTCGACCAGGCAGGCCCCGATCGAGAGCAGCGCGTAGTCGGCCGGAGTCGCACCGCCGGTCTCGACGTCCACCGAGATGAAGCACTCCGCGAGGTCGCGGTCCTGTCCCCTGCCACGGCTCATGGCGCGAGCGTGTCACAGGGACTTGAGTACGCAGGCTCAGACCCGCTGAGCGCCCCATGGCTGCCGCGACGGTGCGTCCTGCGGCGCAATGGGCACATGCTCACGCGCCTCGAGGCCTGCCCCAACTGTGGCCACCTCCGCACCGCCCCTCCGCCCCCGCCAGTCGCTGCTCCACCGCCGCCGCCGCCCGTGAGGTCGTACGCCAAGGCGTACCCGGCGCCCACCCCGTCTCCGTCCCCGCCGCCCGGCGGCCTCAGCGCCGCCTCGGTGCCGAAGATCCTGCTCGGGCTGGGCGCCACCTGCCTGCTCGTCGCGGCCGTGATCTTCCTGGCCGTGGCCTGGTCGTGGCTCGGCGTCGGCGGCCGGACCGCGGTGCTGGTCGGGCTCACCGTCGCGACGGCCCTGGCCGGCCAGTGGCTGACCCGCCGCGACCTCGGGGTCGCGGCCGAGGCGCTCACCGTGGTCTCGCTGGGACTGGTCGTGCTGGACATCATCGGCGCCGAGAACGCCGGCTGGCTGGGGACGCCGAGCACGGAGTGGTTCCTCGTCATCGTCGGCACCTCGCTCCTGGCGGTCTCGCTCGGGCTGTGCCTGCCAGCCCGGCGCCTCTTCGCCCCGCAGGTGGTCGCCCCGCTCGGCCTCGGGCTCATCGTCATCGGGCTAGGCGCCACCACCGATCACGCCCAGGTGGTCGCCACGGTCGCCGTGCTGGCATTCAGCGCGCTCGCCCTGCTCGGCCGCGCCCTCGAGACCGTCGTGCTTCCGTGGACGGCCCTGGCGGGAGCCATCCTGGCGTTCGGCAGCGAGGCGCTACTAGCCGTGACCGCGGCCTCGGAGCACCCGACGCTGCGCGAGCTGTGGCTGGAGGGCCACGGGCTCGGCCTGGTGGCCGTCGCCGGCATGTCGCTGCTGCCGTGGCTGGCGGTCCGCGGACACGACGACGTTCGGCAGTGGTCTGCGCGGTCTCCGTGAGCGTGCTGACCTTCGCCGCGGCGTTCCCCGTCTTCGACGAGGGTGCCACTGCGATCACGCTCGCCGCAGCGGCAGGCTCGGTGGTCTGGGCAGTCGCGGCCGGCGCAGCTCCGCCGCGGTGGTACGCCGTCCCCGGCTCCCTCGCCGGCTCGCTGCTGGTGCTCGTCCCGGTGCCCGCGCTCCTCGCCGCCACCGCGGTCGCGAACCTGTTCGACCTCGCCGACCCGTTCACCGCCGACTGGCTGGTCCGGCTGGACCCGGAGGCGCACGTCGCCAGCCCGTTGCTGCTGCCGTTGGCGGTCGCGGTGGTCGGCCTGGCCGCGGCGTTGACGGTGCCACGGCCCCCGCTCAACCGGTACGCCATGCTCGGCATCGTCCTGCTCACCGCCTTGCTGACCGCGGCGCAGTACCCCCTGCCGCTGGTGGCCTTCGTCGCCGTGCTCGGGCCGTTCGGCCTCGTGCTGGCGTTCCCCGGCGCCCTGCTCACCCTGCTGGTGCTGGGCGAGATCACGCTCCTCGCCGCGTACGTCATGCTGCGCCGCACCGGCCAGGCGGCGTCGCTCGCCGGGTTGGTGCTGCCCGCGGCCCTGGCGGGCTTCCTCTGGGCGGGCGGCCATCTGCTCGACGTGCCCTACGACCGCTGCTCGCTGGTCACCCTGCTGGTGCTGGGCCTGCTCGCGCTGTCCGTGCCCCGGTTCGAGGTGGAGCTGGTCGCGCCGCTGGCGGTCCTGCTCGGCGCCGCCCTCGGTATCCCGGGGGCGGCCGACCCCTCGGTCTCGCTGGCGGTGCACCTGACCCTGGCCGGGGCCCTCGTCACGGTGAGCTCTTGCTGCACCGTGGCCACCGGCCGTTCGCGTGGCTGGGTGGGCTGCTGCTCGCCGCGGCCACCTGGGTGCGGCTCTACGACGTGGGCGTCCATGCGCCCGAGGCGTACACGCTGCCCACCGCCGTCGTGCTGGTCCTGGTCGGCGTGTACCGGCTGCTCCGGGACTTCGACGCCGACACGACGACCACGCTGCTGCCCGGGCTGGCGCTGGCCACCGTGCCGTCGCTGCTCTGGGCCCTGGTCGACCCGGTGTCGCCCCGGGCCGCGCTGCTGGGTGCCGGCTGCCTGGTGCTGCTGCTGGGCGGCGCCGCGCTCCGCTGGTCCGCTCCGGTCGTCGTGGGCGGGCTGGTCGGCGGCGCGCTGGTGCTGCGCGAGCTCGCGCCGTACGCCGAGCAGACGCCGCAGTGGGTCCTCATTGGCTCGCCGGCGTCCTGCTGCTGGCCTCCGGCATCAGCTGGGAGGCGCGGCTCCGGGATCTGCGCCAGGCGGCGGCGTACCTGGGCCGGCTCCGCTGACGGGAGAATCCCTGCGTGCTGCGACGGTTCGAGGTGGTCGCTCGGCGGCGTCCCGTGCGGCTGCTGGTGCCGGGCGGCGGCCCGGTGCTGGCGCCGTACGTCGCGACGTCGGCACCTGAGTCGCGTGAGCTGACGCTGGCGAGCGGTCCGGTCGTCCTCACCGCGACGTACGGCGACCGGGTGGCGCTGCACGTCAGCACCGACGGCCGGACGACCACGCACCGCAGCCGGCGCAGCGCCCGGCCGGAGGCGCCGGTCAAGGCCGTGGCGCTGACGCTGACCGGGCCGCAGGCCACCGCCTTCACGCGGGAGGCCGGGGTCTGGGTGGCGCAGGAGCGCGCTACGACCTCAGCGACCGGCACGACGTGCACGACGAGGCCTGGCTGGCCGGCTTGACCGGGTCGGGTGACGAGACGGGACCGTTCGGACAGCTCGGGCTGCGGGATCTGCGGGTGGTCAGCAGTTCCGACGGGTCGCCGTACGTCCGGGACGGGCGGTTGCTCCTCACCGCCACGAGCGCCGGTCCCGGCGGCTTCGTGACCGGGCACTGCTCGGTGTGGTCGCTCGACCCCGACACCCTCGAGTTGGAGCACCGGGCGGACCTGTTCCTGCGCCGCGGTCCGTGGCACGGGGTGTACGGCGACCACGCGGCGCACCTGCTGCGCGACGGAGATCGCTGGCTGCTGGCGGCCAGCACCTGGGGTGACTTCGACCGCCACGACCGGCCGGTCTCGGTGACGCTGGCCGAGTCGACCGCGGACGTGACCCGCGGTGTGCACGTCCTCGAGGGCCGGCCGCTCGCACTGCCGACGGAGGGCTTCCGGTCGGTCGGCGTCTGGGACCCGCACCTGGTGCGGACCGACGACGGCTGGCTGGTGGGCTACGTGAGCGCGACGAAGTACTTCCGGTTCCATCCCGCCCTCGCCGCCGGTCCCTCGCTCAACGCACTCACGCTCCGGGCGGTCACGACCGACCACCGGCAGACCGAGGGCACCACCATTGCCCGGCTGGACGGCCAGTGGCGGGTGCTGGCCAGCGACAAGCGGCGCCAGTCCTACCCGGTGCTCGACCTCGACCTGCGCGACGTCGGGACGCTCGACGCGGCGTACCCCACCAACATCCCGTGGCCCACCCTGGCTGCCCT
>CAWCSB010000016.1:0-29380 GCA_963798045.1 uncultured Actinomycetota bacterium | reverse complement strand
CCGCGGCGGTCTGCACCAGCCAGCGGCTGCGCGCTACGCGGAGTTCCTGCCCGACGCGGTCTGAAGGACGGCCGTGGATCGCCTGTGCCACCGCGACCACGACTTGACAATCTATCTGAGTTGACTCATTATTGAGTGCACTCAGTTCAATCCGCATCGCCAACTCACCCGAAGGAACACCACCATGAGCACCACCAACAACGAACCCGTCGTCACGTCGTACGCCAAGGCGCCGGCCCGCACCGTCACCGTCGGCGGCACGACGTACGCCTACCGCGAGCTGGGCCCGAAGGGCGGCATCCCCGTCGTCTTCTTCGTGCACCTCGCCGCGACCCTGGACAACTGGGACCCCCGCATCGTCGACGCCATCGCGAAGAACCGGCACGTCATCACCTTCGACCAGCGCGGTGTCGGCGCGTCCACCGGAAAGGTTCCGGGCACCATCGAGGAGGCGGCCGACCACGCCTACGAGTTCGTCACCGCGCTCGGCTTCGACCAGATCGACGTCTTCTCGTTCTCGATGGGCGGCATGATCGCCCAGGACCTGATCGTCAAGCACCCCGACCTGGTCCGCAGGCTGGTGCTGACCGGGACCGGGCCGCGCGGCGGCAAGGACATCGACAAGGTCATCGGCGTGACCTACTGGGACATCCTGCGCGCGACCCTGACCCGGTCGGACCCCAAGGAGTTCCTGTTCTTCAACCGCAACGCCGCCGGCAAGCTCGCCGGGAAGGCGTTCGTCAAGCGGCTCCAGGAGCGCACCGCCGACCGGGACCAGGAGATCGGGATCAAGGCGTTCCGGACCCAGCTGAAGGCGATCGCCAGGTACGGCCGTTCGGCCCCCTCGGACCTCTCGACGTTCACCCAGCCGACCCTGATCGCCAACGGCGACCACGACCGCATGGTCCCCTCGGTCCTCTCCGAGGACCTGCACCGCCGCATCAAGGGCAGCGAGCTGATCATCTACCCCGACTCCGGCCACGGTGGTGTCTTCCAGTACCACGAGAAGTTCGCCCCCGTCGCCGCCGACTTCCTGGCCGCCTGACCCGCCCGGCCGGCGACGAAGAAGGAAGTAGAGACATGAGCACGTCAACGTCGAACCCGCAGGTGGGCGTGAGGAAGCACTTCAGCTCGTCCATCCTGCTGTGGATGCGCACCGACCAGCCCCGCCAGAAGGGGATGGACCACTGGAAGGGCCCGCACTCCGGCATCATCGCCGCGAGCCCGGGCCTGGAGGAGTACCGGCAGCTCCACCTCGCCGAGGACAGCCCCGGCCTCTGGCCCACCACCTTGGGCGTCGAGACCCGGATCCCCGCCGACCGGAAGGTCGACGGGGTCGCGGAAGTCACCTTCCAGTCGGCCCTCTCGCCACTCAAGGGCCGCGCCCAGACGAAGCTGGCGTTCCAGGACGAGATCAACGTCTTCCGGCGCACCTTGCTGTACGCCGGCCTGCCGGGCACCTCCCGCTGGTACGACGTCGCCGGCCCGGCCGACCACGTCGGTGCCCGAGCCGTCATCTACCTGCGCCGCCGAGACGGTGTCAGCGGCCGCGAGTTCCGCAAGGTCGTCAAGAACGACCTGGTCCCCGCGCTCATCGGCACCGGCGTGCTGAAGGAGCTGCGCACACAGACGTTCCTGCCCTGGAACGAGAAGACGTGGAACACCCCAGACGTCGCCCACGACAACCCGGCCGACCAGCGCTTCCACGCCTCGCTCGTCCTCGGGTTCGCCGACCCGGCTGCCCGGACGGCGTTCTTCGAAGGCACGGACGTCCAGCAGCTGTCGCAGACGCTTGCCCCCGTGGCCTCGGCGATCCACGCCTACGACGTCTCCGCAGCACTGACCTACGTCAAGGACGGCAAGATCCTCCCGCACTACCAGGACTGACCGGGGCTGGTGACTATGTTCGTTCCTGAGTCACGTCAGAACCCACGCTCCCGGAGGGGACCCGCATGTCTGTAACGTCCCAGCCGGTCGGACGGCGCGAGCGCAACAAGCAGGCCAAGCTCGAGCGCATCACCACCGCGGCCAGCGAGCTGTTCGCCGAACATGGCGTCGACGAGGTCACCACCCAGCAGATCGCCGACAAGGCGGACATCGGCACCGGGACGCTTTTCCTCTACGCCAAGACCAAGGGCGAGCTCCTGCTGCTGGTGCAGAACGCGGCATACGCCGCCGCGCTCGAGAAGGGGCGAGCCTCCGCCGAGAAGGTCCCCGACGCGCTGGACGCCATCCTCTCCATCGTGCGGCCGATCGTGCGGTGCAACCGGGCGCAGATCGAGAACGGTCGGACCTACCTGCGCGAGATGGTCTTCGGCGACCCCGGCGAACCCCATCACGGCGAAGCGCTCACCATCGCCGGGCAGACCGAGGAGGCCATCGCGGCCGTGCTCCGCCGTGACGAGCGCATCGCAGACGGTGATGCCGCGACCTTGGCGCGGGTCGTGTCCGGCGTGATGTTCCTCAGCATGGCGGCGAGCGTGAACGCCGCGTGGAGCGTCGACGAGATCCTGGACGACATCCACAGACAGGTCAGAGCGGTGCTCGCCCGCTAGCCGCATTGGGAGCATTCCTCGTTTACATGTCGATCGCCCTACAATGGCGATCGTTGGCCGTCCAGGGCGACCATCGATGCGAACAGGAGCAACCGATGGTGCGATACACCAAGGAACACAAGGAAATGACGCGCCGGCGGATCATCGAGACCGCCGGTCGCCGGTTCAAGCAGGACGGCATAGACGGTTCCGGGGTCGCAACCTTGATGGCCGATGCCGGACTGACCAACGGCGCCTTCTACGCCCATTTCGACTCCAAGGACGACCTTGTCGCGACCGTTGTCGGCGAGGAGCTCGGTCGCCAGGCCACCGGCTTCGGCGAACTGCCGCCGGGACGCGCCGGCCTGGAGGAGTTCGTACGCTGGTATCTCTCGCGCGACCATCGCGACCACCGCGACACAGGCTGCCCGTCCGCGGCGCTGCTCGACGAGATCGGGCGCTGCACCAAGGAGACCAAGCGGGCCTACACGAAGGGCGCCACCCGCATCCTCGACGAGATCTGTGTGCGCCTGGCGCCCGAGGACCCCGACTCGGCGCAGGGGACGGCCCTCGCGCTCTACGCGATGATGGTCGGCACGATGCAGCTGGCCCGCGCACTGTCCGATCGCAAGCTCTCCGACGCCGTGCTGGAGGAGGGCATCCGGTCCGCGACCGCGATGCTCTCCGCCTGAACCTCGAGCATCGAGGCAGCTGCCGCCCACGCGCAGCCCTTGCCAACGTCGTTGGCTTGCCGCTATGTTCTTACGATCGTAAGTCTTACGATAATAATACGATCGCGAGGGACCAGATGACGACGACAACGACGACCCAGTGGGCCAATGCGCCAACCCGCACGATCGACGTCGGCGGAGTGCGCTTCGCCTACCGGGAGCTCGGCCCGGCCGGCGGCGTTCCCGTGGTGTTCCTGCACCACCTCATGGCCGTGCTCGACTCCTGGGACCCCAGGGTCATCGACGGCATCGCAGCACATCGTCGCGTGATCGCCTTCGACAACCGCGGGGTCGGCGCATCCGGCGGATCCGTGCCCGACAACATCGAGGAGATGGGTGAGGACGCCATCGCCTTCATCCGGGCGATGGGACTCCAGCAGGTCGACCTCCTGGGGTTCTCCCTGGGTGGCGGGGTCGCGCAGATGGTCGCGCTGCAGGCACCGCGGCTCGTACGCCGGATGATCCTTGCCGGGACCGGCCCGCGCGGCAGCGGAGATCTCAAGGAGATCAACAAGGTCGCGATCAGCGCCTACGTCAAGGCCGCGCTCACCCTGAAGGACCCCCGCACCTTCCTGTTCTTCCCCCGTGACGCCGCGGGCAAGAAGGCCGCCAAGGACTACCACGCCCGCCTCAAGGAGCGCACCCACGACCGCGACCAGCGGATCTCCCTGCAGGCCCGACGCGCCCAGCTCAAGGCCATCCGTGCAGCAGGTGCGAGCAAACCCGACGACCTCTCCCTGATCACTCAACCGGTCTTCGTCGCCAACGGCGACCACGACCTCATGGTCGCGAGCAGCCACTCGGCCGACATGGCCCGCCGGATCCCGAACGCACGACTGAGGATCTACCCGAACTCCGGGCACGGCGGCGTCTTCCAGCACCACCGCGAGTTCGTCACCGAGGCCCTCGAGTTCCTCGATGACTGAGAGCTCGCAGACCTCGCTCGCCGGGAAGGTCGCCCTGGTCACCGGGGGTGCCCGGGGGCTGGGTGCCGCGACCGCCAGGTCCCTGGCCGCGGCCGGCGTCCGGGTGTTCGTCCTCGACCGGAACCGCACCAACGCCCGGTAGACCGCCGACTCCGACACCGTGAGCCTGGTACTTCTGCTCCAGCACGCTCAACTCCCTGACCATGAACGACTGTCAAGGAGGAACCGAAGCCACCGTCAAGCACCTACCGGAACCCCGTAAAGCAAGAACCCGAGCCGCTCCGTCAAGGAGGACCCGGGCTCATACAGCCTGAACGGAGCCGCCTGTCGGAATCGAACCGACGACCTTCTCATTACGAGTGAGACGCTCTACCGACTGAGCTAAGGCGGCGCGCTGCCGTGTGGGCAACCCGCGGAAGTCTACGGATCGGCGGAGTCAGGCGCCAAAACGGAAAGGGCGCTCCCTGCCGGTCCGGCAGGGAGCGCCCGAGTCGCCTGGTGCACTCAGGCGGCGACGGTCTGGTGGTGGTCGACGCGGCTGCCGGTGAGCATGGTCTGCTCGGCGCCGCACCAGCACTCGAAGGCCACGATGATGCCGTGCTCGGTGTTGACGAGCGAGGTGACCTGGCTCGGGAAGATCAACTGGCGCTTGTTACACGCGGTGCAGTGGTGGTCGAACATGAGGGGCCTCCTTCAGGTCACTCGCGAGAAAGTCAGTGCTACCGAACATCTCCAGTGTGACCGGTGAGTAGGCATAGGGGTAGCCTGACTTTCCAGTGACTTCCCTAGGAGAGTCCTATGCTTTCCCTGCATCAGCTGACCGTCTTCCTGAGCGTCTACGAGCACGGGTCGCTGACCCGGGCGGCGGCGGAGCTGGGATATGCCCAGCCGTCTGTCTCCGAGCAGGTCCGGGCGCTCGAGAAGTCGCTCGGCGTGCAGCTGTTCCGGCGGGTGGGGCGCGGCGTCGTACCGACCACGGTGGCGGACACCCTCCGGCCGCACGCCGAGCGCACGCTGGCCGCGGCCGAGGAGACCCGGCGGGCGGCCCAGGCGGTGAAGTCGTTCGAGACCGGGACGATCCGGTTCGGGATGTTCGGCACCGCGCGGTTGTACGCCGGCGCGGGCCTGGTCGCGGACGTGCTGGCCCGGCACCCCGGAGTCCGGGTGGAGCTGATCGGCCAGAACTCCCACGAGGTCGCCGAGGAGCTCCTGCGCGGGCGGCTAGAGGCAGCGATGATCGCGGTGAGCTCGATCGCGAGCGAGGGCATGGAGATCACGCCCGTGGCCCGGGACGAGGTCGTCTACATCAGCAACGCCCCCGAGCGGCTCGCGGGACCGGTGACGGCCAAGCGGCTCGCCGAGGCCAGCCTGGTGATGCCGGAGACCACCTGGCGCTCCACCGACTCGACTCGGATGATGCTGCGCCAGCTGCTCCACGAGACCGGCCGCAACCCACCCACCCGGATCGAGGTCGAAGACGTCGAGATCGCGGTGGAGCTGGTTGGCCTCGGGCTGGCTGACTCGGTGATCCCGCGGGGTGCGGCCGAGCAGCTGCTTCCCCGGCTGGCCCCGAATGCCGGCTGGGTGAGCTTCCGGCCCCGGCTCTTCGACACCTTCGCGATCGTGCACCGCCGCGGCGCCACCCTCTCCCCCGCCGCCCAGCTGATGATCGAGCTCGCCACGAAGCGGATCCGGGCCATCGCGCAGTCTCTCTAGGGTCGGCCCGGTCGGGATAGTCCCCGTCAGCACTCCAGCCCGTCCTGCGGCACGGTGCCGTCGACGAGGTAGCCCTCGACGGCCTCGTCGACGCAGTCGTTGCCCGAGTTGTAGCCGGTGTGGCCGTCGCCGTCGCGGCTGACCAGCACGCCGGACTGCAGCTGGTCGGCCAGGTGCACGGCCCATTGGTAGGGCGTCGCCGGGTCGCGGGTGGTGCCGACGACCACGATCGGCGCGGCACCCGCCCCGTCGATCTCGTCGTCCGTCTCGGTGGCCTTGGCCTGGACGCCGTGGCAGCCCACCAGCCCCCAGGCGAACACCTCGCCGAAGGTCGGCGACGCCTCCTCGAACGCCGGGATCTGGTCCGGCACCTGGTCGGCGGTGATCGAGTAGGGGTCGTCGAGACAGTTGATCGCGAGGATCGCCTCGGCGCTGTTGTCGCTGTAGGTGCCGTCGTCGTTGCGCGACTCGTAGAGGTCCGAGAGCCGCAGCAGGAGGGTCCCGTTGCCGTCGTCGATCGCCGTCTCGAGCGCCTGGTCGAGGACCGGCCAGTACTCGCGGTTGTAGAGCGGCGCGACCAGGCCGTAGAACGCGTTGCCGACCTCGAGGGGGCGGTCCAGCTGGGTCGGGAGCGCCTTCTCGTCGATGTCGGCGATCAGGTCCTGGATGGTGCCCAGCCCTTCGTCGACGGTGTCGCCGAGGAAGCAGTCGCCGTCGTCGACGCAGGCCTGCACGTAGGACCGCAGCGCGACCTCGAACCCGCCGGCCTGCTCGAGGCTCAGCTGCCGTGAGTCGATGGAGAGGTCGACCGCTCCGTCCAGCACCATCCGGCCCACCTTGTCGGGGAACAGGTCGGCGTACGTCGCGCCCAGCTTGGTGCCGTAGGACGCGCCGAAGTAGAGCATCTGCGACTGGCCCAGCGCGGCCCGAAGCACGTCCATGTCGCGGGCCGCCTCGACCGTGGTGACGTGGTTGATGAGGCTGTCGGAGTTGTGCACGCAGCCCTGGTGGAAGGTCTCGTAGGACTGCTGGAACTGCTGCCCCTCCTCCGGGGTGTCCGGGTCAGGGTCGGCCGCGACGAACTCGTCGAGGTCGGCGTCGGAGATGCAGTCGACAGGATCGGACTGGCCGGTGCCCCGCGGGTCGAAGCCGACGATGTCGAAGTCTTTGCGGAGGACCTCGCGGAACGCGAACGACGAGTTCTCGGCGTACGACGTGCCGGGCGCACCCGGGCCGCCCGGGTTGACGACCAGCGAGCCGACCCGCTGCGCGGGGTCGTCGGCCGGGTCCTTGAGCAGCGCCAGCTCGATCGTCTCGCCGCCAGGGTTCTGGTAGTCGATGGGCACCGTCAGAGTGGCGCACTCGAAGCTGCGACGACACGACTCCCAGGTCAGCTCCTGGGCGTAGAACGTCGCGAGGTCCGCCGCGGGCGGCTCGCTGGAGCCGGGCTCCGGTGTCGGCGTGGGCGCCAGCGGCGAGGGAGACCCGGAGTCGTCGGTCGGGCTGGCTTCGTCAGCCTGAAGGCTCTGGGCTACGGCGAACACCACGCTCACCACCAGCGCGACCACGACGAGTCCAGCGATCAGTCGTGACGCCTTCATCCACGCACCCGGTCGGGGGCCTTGAGGGCGACCATCATCGACTCCAGGGCAAGGGCCACGGGGACATTGAACTCCAGCATCTGCTCGCGTGCGGCGAAGATCGCCGCAATCCGCTGGAGGTTCTGCTCCGGGGTCGAGGTGCGGGCGACGTGCTCGACGTCGCCGCGGATCTCCTCGTTGACCAGCATCCCGGCGGCACCGGTGGCGAGCGCGATCGCGTCGCGGTAGACGGAGATGAGGTCCATCAGCCCGCGGTCGACCATGTCGAGGTGGCGCCGCTTGGCGCGGGTGCGCTGGCCGCGCTCGAGGGCGGAGAGCGCCGGTGCGTACTCACGCGGCCGACGGCCCCGCTCGACCACGCCGTAGACCGTGTCGAGGTCACCCTTCTCGCGGGCGTCGAGATCGCCGGTGAGCTGGTCGGCCTCCTCCTTGGTCACCTCGGCGAGGTTGGCCGCCGCCGTCATGCAGGCGCCCAGCGAGGTCAGCTTGGCGGGATACGAGACCACCTCGCGGCGCCGGTTGCGGGTGCTCTCGTCACGAGCCAGGGCGCGGGCCCGGCCGATGTGGCCCTGGCTGGCGCGGGCGGCGTAGGACGCCAGGGACTCGGGCACGCCGTCCTTGCGGACCAGGAACGCCGCGACGTCCTCGGTCGTCGGCGTCGTCAGCGTGACCAGCCGGCAACGGGACCGGATGGTCGGGAGCACGTCCTCGACGGTCGGCGCGCAGAGCATCCAGACGGTGCGGGCGGTGGGCTCCTCGATCGCCTTGAGCAGGGCGTTGCAGGCCTGGTCGGTGAGCCGGTCGGCGTCCTCGACGATCATCACCTGGGAGCGCCGCCCGGACGGCGCCAGCGCCGAGCGGCGGACCAGGTCGCGGACCTCGTCGACCCCGATCGAGAGCTTCTCGGTGCGCACCATCGTCACGTCGGCGTGCGAACCGGCGAGCACGGTGTGGCACTCGTGGCACTCGCCGCAGCCGGCCTCCGGCCCCTGTCCGCGCGCGCACTCCAGCGCCGCCGCGAAGGCCACCGCGGCGTTGGAGCGGCCCGACCCGGGTGGGCCGGTGAACAGCCATGCATGGCTCATGCCGTGGCCGCCGGACGCGGCACGCAGCGCCTCGATCACCCGGTGTTGGCCGACCAGGTCGTCCCAAACCGTCATCCGTGCCTCGCCTGCCCCAGCAGTGGCGCGAGCCGGTCGTCGATGGCCGCCGCGAGCTCCTCGACCGGGCGCCGCGCGTCGAGCACGAGGTAGTGGTCGGGGTCGGCCGCGGCCAGGTCGAGGAACGACCGCTGGGCCCGCTCGTGGAAGTCCAGCGACTCGGCCTCGATCCGGTCGCGGCCCTGGAACCTGCCCAGCCCCTCACGTGGGTCGACGTCGAGCACCACGGTCAGGTGCGGCCGCAGCCCGTGGGTGGCCCACCGCGCGACCACCTCGACCTCGGCGAGGACCAGCTCGCGGCCGGAGCCCTGGTAGGCCAGCAGGGTGTCGACGTAGCGGTCGGTGATCACCACCTCGCCCCGGTCGAGCGCCGGCTGCACGACGGTGTCGACGTGCTCGGCCTTGTCGGCGGCGTAGAGCAGCGCCTCGGTGCGGTGCGACAGCTCGCCGGTCTCGGGGCTGAGCACGATCCGGCGCAGCTCCTTGCCCACCGCAGTGTCACCGGGCTCGAAGGTGAGCAGCACGGCATAGCCCTCGGCCTGCAGCCGCTCGCTGAGCAGCCGCGCCTGCGTGGACTTGCCGGACCCCTCGCCCCCCTCGAAGCAGACGAAGACGCCGGTGGGGGCGTACGTCGCGGGAGGGATCACGCGCCGAACCTACGTGGCGGCGGGGACACGTCCAACCCGGAGTCCACGGATAGTGTTCGGGGCATGACGAAGCTCGGGATTCGTAGCATGGGGTTCGCCCTGATGGTGGCGCTCGTGATGACTCCGGCGGCGATGCACGTGCCCGCGGCGGGTGCCGCGGCGCCGGTCAAGCCCGGCAAGTACGCCGGAAACGTCATCGAGGACGGCCAGCCCTCGACGAAGGAGTGGCTGCGCTTCCGGGTCGCCACCAGCGGACGCAAGGTGACGTCGTACAGGTCCCGCGTGTGGGTGGTCTGCTACGAGTACCCGAACACCTACTACCAGCTACCGGTCGTGTTCTCGGCCCCCGCCGCCCGGATCGACGCCGACCGGAAGGTCGACAAGACCTGGACCGAGCCCTACACCGTCGACGGGGAGCAGTACACCCTGACGGGCCGGCTCGAGCTGAAGTTCAAGCCGGGCGGCCGGGTCACCGGTCAGGTGTCGATCGACTTCGCCAGCTGTGCGACCCGCACCGGCGAACCGCCGTACTTCGTGCCGTTGAAGGCGAAGCACGTCTGAGCGCTTCTTCGCGGCCGGGTCAGGCCCGGCTCGGTGCGTCGAGGGCCAGGCGGACTCCGACCAGACCCAGCAGGCTCGCGGTGACCCGGCGCTGCCAGCGCATCCAGAACGGCCGCCGCTGGAGGAAGACCGCGACGGCGCCCGCCGCCAGGATCAGCCCGGTGTTGACCACGAAGCTCGTGGCGATCTGCAGCGAACCGAGCGCGAAACCCTGCACCACCACGTGGCCGGCGGCCGGGTCGACGAACTGTGGGATCAGGGCGAGATACATCACCGCGGCCTTGGGGTTGAGCAGGTTGGTCACCAGCCCCATCCGGAACAGTCGCCACCGCGAGTCGTGCGGGAGCTCGGACTGCTCGAACGGCGAGACCCCTCGCAGGGTCCGCCAAGCGAGGTAGAGGAGGTACGCCGCCCCGGCGGCTTTGATCGCGACGTAGAGCATCGGGACGTAGACGAAGGCGGCTGCGAGACCGAGGTTGGCCGCGGTCATGTAGACCACGAACCCCACGGCCGTCCCGAGAAGAGAGACCATCCCCGCCGTCCATCCCTGGCTGATGCTGCGGGAGACGAGGTAGAGCATGTTCGGGCCGGGAGTGAGCGCCATGCCGAGCGCGACGAGCATGATGCCGACCATCGCGTGCGTGCTCACCACCGTCGTCACGACTCCTTCGCGGCCTTCTTGGCGGTCTTCTTGGTGGTCTTCTTGGCGGCCCTCTTCGCCGGAGCCTTCTTGGCGCCCTTCTTCGCAGCCTTCTTGGCCGGGCCGCGCTCGCGGCGCTCGGCGAGCAGCTCGGCGGCGCGCTCGAGCGTGATCGACTCGACGGTGTCGTCCTTGCGGAGGGTGGCGTTGTACTCGCCGTCGGTGACGTACTCGCCGAACCGGCCCGACTTCACCACGACGGGCTGACCGGAGACCGGGTCGTTGCCGAGCTCCTTGAGCGGCGGGGCCGCGGCGGCCCGGCCGCGCTGCTTGGGCTGTGCGTAGATCCGCAGCGCCTCGTCGAGGCCGATCGTGAGGAGCTGGTCCTCGGAGGTCAGCGACCGGGAGTCGGTGCCCTTCTTGAGATAGGGCCCGTAGCGGCCGTTCTGGGCGGTGATCTCCTCACCCGACTCCGGGTCCGCGCCGACCACGCGCGGCAGCGACAGCAGCTTGACGGCGTCGTCGAGGGTGAGCGTGTCGAGCGACATCGACGAGAACAGCGACCCGGTGCGCGGCTTGGCGTTCTTCGGCGCATCCTCGGGCAGGACCTCGGTGACGTAGGGGCCGTAGCGGCCGTTCTTCGCCACGACGTCGAGGCCACTCTCGGGGTGGGTGCCGAGCTGGATCTCCTCGCCGGCCGGGCTCTCGAACAGCTCCTTGGCCTTCTCGACGGTCAGCTCGTCGGGCGGCAGGTCGTCGGGGACGTTGGCGCGCTTGCCGGTCGGGTTGCCCTGGTCGTCGGGGCCCTCGAGGTAGGGCCCGTAGCGGCCGACCCGCAGGTTGACCCCGGACTCGGGGTCGCCGATCGGGAACGTCGCCAGCTCACGCGCGTCGATCTCGCCGAGGTTGGTGATCAGGTCGTGCAGCCCCTGCACCCGCTCCGAGCCGAAGTAGAACTCCTGCAGCTCGGTGACGCGATCCTTGTGACCGGCGGCGATCTCGTCGAGCACGTCCTCCATGCCAGCGGTGAACTCGTAGGAGATCTGCCGCGGGAAGTGCTCCTCCAGCAGCCGGATCACCGAGAACGCCAGCCAGGCCGGCACCAGCGCGGTGCCCTTCTTGTAGACGTAGCCGCGGTTGAGGATGGTGCCGATGATCGAGGCGTACGTCGACGGCCGGCCGATCTCGCGCTCCTCGAGCTCCTTGATCAGCGTGGCCTCGGTGTAGCGGGCCGGCGGCTTGGTCTCGTGGCCCGTGGCGTTGAGCGCCGCGGCCGAGATCGGGTCGCCCTCGTGCAGGTCGGGCAGTGGCACCTGGTCGTCGTCGGAGCGCTTGCCGCCCTCCGTCCCCTCGACGTAGGCCTTGAGGAAGCCGTGGAAGGTGATCACCCGGCCGGACGCCGAGAAGACGACGTCGCGGCCGTCGGACGCCGCACCACCGATGCGGACCGAGACCGACTGGCCGACGGCGTCCTTCATCTGCGACGCGACGGTGCGCATCCAGATCAGCTCGTAGAGGCGGAACTGCTCGCCGGTCAGCCCGGTCTGGGCCGGCGTACGGAACGTCTCGCCCGAGGGACGGATCGCCTCGTGTGCCTCCTGGGCGTTCTTGACCTTGCTGGCGTAGACCCGCGGCTGGTCGGGGACGTACTCAGCGCCGTACAGCTCGCGCACCTGCGACCGGGCGGCGTCGACCGCGGTGCTCGACAGCGTGGTCGAGTCGGTGCGCATGTAGGTGATGAAGCCGTTCTCGTAGAGCCGCTGGGCGACCGACATCGCCACCGACGCGGACATGCCGAGCTTGCGGCTGGCCTCCTGCTGCATCGTCGTGGTGCGGAACGGCGCGTAGGGCTGGCGGCGGTAGGGCTTGGCCTCGACCGAGCGGACCTCGAACGTCGTGTCGTCGAGTGCCCGCACCAGGCCCTCGGCGCCGGCGCGGTCGAGGTGGACCCGGCCGCCCTTCTTGTCCTTGATCTGGCCGTCGTCGCCGAAGTCGGAGCCGCTGGCCACGCGGGTCTCGTCGATCGAGTGCAGCCGGCCCGGGAACATCCGCGGGTCCTTCTCGGCGCCGGCGTCGAAGGTGCCCTCGAGGTCCCAGTAGGACGCGACGCGGAACTTCATCCGCTCGCGCTCCTTGTCGACGACCAGCCGGGTCGCGACGCTCTGGACCCGGCCGGCGGACAGGCCGGACATGACCTTCTTCCACAGGACCGGGCTGACCTCGTAGCCGTAGAGGCGATCGAGGATGCGGCGGGCCTCCTGCGCCTCGACGAGGTCGTCGTTGATCTGCCGCGGGTTGGCGACCGCGGCCAGGATGGCCGCCTTGGTGATCTCGTGGAAGACCATCCGGTGCACCGGGATGCCCTTCGGCTTCAGCTCGTCGAGCAGGTGCCAGGCGATCGCCTCGCCCTCGCGGTCCTCGTCGGTGGCGAGGTAGAGCTCGTCGGCGTCCTTGAGGAGCGTCTTGAGCTTGGAGATGTGTGCCTTCTTGTCACGCGGCACGACGTAATAGGGCTCGAAGCCGTTGTCGACGTCGACCGCGAGCCGACCCCAGGGCTTGTCCTTGATCTTCGCCGGCGTCTCCGCGGCGCTCTGTGGGAGGTCACGGATGTGGCCGATGGAGGACTCGACGACATAGCCCTGGCCGAGGTACCCGCCAATCGTGCGGGCCTTCGCCGGGGACTCGACGATCACCAACTTGTGTGCCACAGCTCTGCTTTTCCTGACTACTACTGGGTCGGTCCTGCGCCCTCTGCGCGGCGCGACCCCACTGGCTGAGCGGGGTCACGGCCGATCACGGTAGCGCGTGCTCCCGACTTCTGATTCCCGGAGGGGCCGACTCGGACACGGTCACCCTCGGTGGTCTCGGCGTCACCTTCGACGGCCGTGACGACGTGGCCGAGCGTACGGCAGAGCCGCGCGGGTTCCCCAACATCGTCACCAACGACGCCACGAACGACGTGACAAACGTCGTCGATCCGATCACAGGGATGGGGCGCACTACGGTCGGAAGACGTCCAACTCTGTGGCGTCAGCGTCGTCATCTCCTGTGTCCCTCAACGTTCCGGTGCTGCCGACCGTCAATGACGCGAGAGGCTCGTCCGCACGCCGACCGGGAGGCACGAAGACAGATGGCACGACGCTCGGGTGAGGGGTTCGCGGACTTCGCGCAGGCTCAGGCGCGGCCGCTGCTCGGGCTGGCGCACGCGCTCACCGCGAACCCGCACGACGCCTGGGACCTGACCCAGGAGACGCTGGCCCGGATCGGCGAGCGCTGGGACCGGATGCGGTTCGACGAGCCCGCGGCGTACGCGCGGACCGTGATGGTCCGCCTCAACATCGACCGGATCCGTCGCCTGAAGCGGGAGCTCCCGCTGCTGTCCCGGACCGATCAGCCTGCGCCCGTCGAGCTGGTCGGAGAGCCCGACGGCTGGCTGGTCGAGGCGCTGGCCACCCTGTCGCCGCGGCAGCGCACCGCGCTGGCGCTCCGGTACGTCGAGGACCTCGACGTCCGCGCCATCGCCGAGCGGATGGGCTGCTCGGAGGGCACGGTCAAGAGCCAGCTCTCCCGCGGCACCGAGCGGCTCCGGGAACACGCGCGCGAGCACGGCCCGCTGCGCACGACGAGTGGAGAGGCATGAGATGACCGACCAGCAGATCGAGGACGCCTACCGCCGGATGAACGACACGCTGGCTCCGCCGGCGGACGTCGCGCTCCGGGTCGAGCGCCGGATCCGCGGACGGCGGTCGCGCCGCCGTGCTGCCGTTGGCGGGGTGGCCGGACTCGCAGTCGCCGGGATCGTGGGCGGCGCCGTGCTCCTGGGCAGCGGCGACGACGAGGACGGCGACACGACCGCCACCGACCGCTCCCCCACGGCGCAGGGAGTCCTCGTGCTCACCCGACCGGACGGGTCGACGTACAAGATGTCCGACCTGACCCTCACCTGCGACCGACCCTCGTTCCTCGACGGGTTGGTGAGGGCGCAGGACTCGCAGCGGATCTGGCTCTACAGCACCTTGGACACGACCACCGACGGAGTGCTCGAGCACCCGTTCGCCTACTTCGAGGCAAGTGTCCCCAAGGTCGACGGCCGCACCTTCCAGCTGCCGGTCGGCGACGACAACGACCCCGACTCGCGGACGTTCACCCTCTTCGCGGCGGACCAGGACGCCGCCCCGACAGAGCACCCCGTGTTCGGTTTCTCCAGCGCCGAGAAGGGCGCGGCCGGCACCGTGGTGGTCAAGCGGGCCTCGTGCGACCCGACGCCGGTGCTCGAGCTCGAGGTGGACACGACGCTGGGCAGCGAGGTCCAGAAGGGAACGCTGGACCTGGCCGGCTCCTTCGGCTGAGGGCCTGTGGAAGAGCGGATGCGGAGGCGCTCGCCCTGTGCCAGCGTGGCCGGGTCCGCGACGCCGCACTCGGAGGCCAGCCTTGTACGACACCCAGCCCTACGCCTACCCCTATGACAGCCCGGGGCGATCCGAGCTCGACCGGCTCACCCACCTGGTGCTGGTGGACGGCCGGCTGGTCGACGTCTGGAGCGAACCGGTGACCGGCACCCGGTGGCAGGAGCACGCCGAGCGGTTCGACCGGGAGCTTCGCCGGCCCGAGCCCGAGCCGCATGTGCCGACCCATGAGCGTGCACTGCGGTGGCTCGACGACGTGTGCGGCGGGCGCGACGCCGTGCTGGCCCTGGACGGCGAACCACTGGTCGACGACGGGCGGGACCTGCCCGAGGCTCCGACCCGACAAGCACAGTCCCGGCTCGCGGCGGTGGCCGAGCTCCTCGACGCCGTGGCGCACCGATGGTTCGACGTCGAGACCTCCCACGCCTTGCGCACGGCGCTGCTCACCGTCTGGGAGCGCGAGCCCGAGGCGGTCCTCGATGCGGCCACCGCCGCCCATGTCGCCGGCGGGATCTGCTGGGCGGTCGGCAAGGCCAACGCCCTCTTCAAGCCGCAGGGCGAGCGGACCATGGGCCGGGTCAAGGAGGCGCTCGCGCTGCACGCGACGATCTCGACGTACGGCAAGGTCGTGCAGCGGGCCCTGGTGGGCTACCGCGACCAGGCCAGCCAGGGCTGGTGGCGCCCCGACGACGTCCCGGACGTGCTGGCCCTCGGGCATCCCGACCTGCTGGTGGGCGAGGTGCGCCGGCGGCTGGTGCGGGTGCGCGACCGTGCCCTGGAGGCCCGGGACTTCTCGGCGGCGTGAGTTCTACCGTGGACGGTAGAATTGGTCTCGTGCCCACCTTGAACATCAAGGACCCGGAGGTCTACAAGCTCGCCCGCGAGCTCGCCCGACGCCGAGACACGTCGATGACAGGCGCGGTACGCGACGCCCTGACCGAGGCCTTGGAGCGGACCAGGCTGACGCCGGAGGAGAAGATCCGGCGGATGACGGAGATCGCCGCTCGGGTAGCTGCGATCCCCGGTCCCTATCTCACCGACGACGACCTCTACGACGAGTGGGGCCTGCCGAAGTGATCGCGGATTCCTCCGCGCTGGTGGCCATCCTGCGGAACGAGCCGGAGGCCCAGGAGTTCAGGATCCTGGTCGCCGGCAACCTCACCCGCGTCTGCGCCGCGACCGTCCTCGAGACATGCATCGTCATGACCAGCGCCCGCCATCACGAGGTCGATCACTTGCTCCTGGACGCGGAGATCGGTGTGGTCCCGTTCGATGCCCAACACGCCCAGGTGGCCCGTGAGGCATATACGAGGTTCGGGAAGCACCCGGGCTCGACAGCGAGGCTGAACTTCGGCGACTGCATGACCTACGCGCTGGCCAAGGTCACCGGTGAACCACTGCTGTTCAAGGGCGACGACTTCACCCACACCGACATCACTGCTGCTCGCTGACCAGGAACCCCTCGTCGACCAGTTCCCGGACGACCGGGAGGTACGTCGCGCGGGTCTCGGCCGGGTCGCGCTCGAGCAGCTGGGCGACGGCGTCGAGCAGCGGGCCCATCGCGAGCTCGCCGTCGCACGCGCCGAGCAGTGCGGCGACCACGGTGTCGGCCTGGCGGGCGCGCCGGAAGCCGCGCTGCTGCCGCAGCACGATCACCTCCGGGTCCTCGGCGCCGGCGGGGCCAACGGTCTCCTGGCGGACGTCCTCGCGGAGGACGAGCCGGACGTCGGCACCCGCGTCGGTGGTGACGCCGGCCGCCCAGCCGGCGATGGCGGGCGCGATCGGCTGCTCGACGTCGTACGGCCAGTCCCAGAGGTCGTGCCGGCCGGTGCCGCCGTTGCGGAGGTTGACCCAGCCGAAGCCGACGGCGTCAACCCGCTGCTCCTCCAGCCAGGCGAGCCAGGTGTCGTAGCGACGGCGGTACTCGGCGGGGTCACCGCCCGTCGCCGGATGGTGGCCGGAGTCCTTGAGCCAGAGCTCGACGTACGCCGCGGGGTCGACCAGCTCGCGTTGCACGACGAGCGCGTCGATGTCCGGGCCCAGCCAGGAGGCGAGCCGCTCGCCCCAGGGGCGGTCGCGCTCGACCACCCAGTTCGCGAGCACCTGGCACCAGCCGCGGTCGGTGAGGTGGTCGGGCGCCGCACGGACGATGTCCTCCACGACCTGGTCGCCGGGCAGCCCGGAGTCGCGGTAGACCAGTCGCTCCCCGGTCGCGGGCGAGATGACGAAGGGCGGGTTGGTGGCGATCAGGTCGTACCGCTCGCCGCGCACCGGCTCGAAGAAGGAGCCCTCACGCACCTCGACCGTGTCGCCGACCTCGTTGAGGGCGGAGTTGAACCGCGTGATCCCGAGTGCCCGCTGGTTGACATCCGTCGCGACCACGTGGTCGCTGTGGGTGGCGAGGTGCAGCGCCTGGACGCCGCAGCCGGTGCCGAGATCGAGGCTCCGGGTCACCGGCGCCCGCACGGTGAGCTGGGCCAGTGAGGTCGAGGCGGGGCTGATGCCGAGCACGTGGTCGGCGCCGACCCGGTGCGGCAGTCCGTCCAGCGCCGGCGTGAGGTCGCTGACCACCCAGAGGGTGCTGTCGTCGGCGGCGTAGGGCCGCACGTCCAGCCGCGCCGCCACCTCGCCCACAGACCGGTCCAGGACGCCCTCCGCCACGAGCCTGTCGACCAGGTCGGGCAGCGCGGCCTCCGCCGCCGTGGCGGTGACCGTCGTCTGGAGGAGGAACAGCCTGGTCAGCGTGGCCAGCGGACCGTGCTCGGAGGCGGTGCGGCGGAGTGCGGGCGTGGTCTCGTTGCGGAGCAGGGCGGCGTCCGCCACCTCGCCGAGCAGCTCCCGGACCGCGTCGACGGTGAAGTCGGCGGCGTCCAGCGCTGCCCGCAGCCGGATCGGCAGGTCAGGCGAGGTCTCGCGCATCCAGCGAGCCTAGGTCCGAGCGCGCGGGCCGTCTCGAAACCACGCGGCGGTCGCCTCGTCTGCGGGGTAGAACGCCTCGAGGGTCAGCTCCTCGACGGTGACGTCGGTGGCGGTGCCGACGTGCGCGGCGATGGAGAAGAAGGAGAGCTCGCCGGCCGGGGACGTGAGCCGCAGCGGCAGCACCACGTCGGTGGCGGACGCCGGCTCCGGCGTACCGCCTGGGTAGTCGGCAAGCTCCTCGGCGAGCTCGACGAGCCGGGCGTCCGCGGTGCGCTCGATCCGCTGGTGGAGCTGCTCGAGGAGGTGCCCGCGCCACCGCCCGAGGTTGGCGATCCGCGGTGCGAGACCGCCCGGGTGCAGCGAGAGCCGCAGCACGTTGACCGGCGGCTCGAGCAGGGCGGGGTCGACGCCGTCGAGCAGTGGCGCGATCGCGGCGTTCGCGTCGACCAGCTCCCACCACCGGTTGAACAGCAGCGCCGGGTGCGGCTCATGGGCCGCGAGGACGACCTTCAGCGCGTGGCGCACCGCGGCCAGGTCGGGCTCGTCGAGGTCGCGCTCGGAGTGCGCGGGCGCGAAACCACCCGCCAGCAGCAGCCGGTTGCGCTCCCGGAGGGGTACGTCGAGGTGGCCCGCCAGCCGCTCGATCATCTCCGCGGTCGGCCGGGACCGGCCGGTCTCGACGAAGCTGAGATGCCGCGTCGAGACCTCGGCCCGGTTCGACAGCTCGAGCTGGCTGAGCCGGCGGCGCTCGCGCCACCCCCGCAGCAGCGGCCCGACCTCGGTGGTCGCGGTCGTCACGCGTCGGGGCCGATCCTCGGAACCATGCCCCGGGGCAAGGGCACGCGGAGGTCGGGCGGCATCGTGTAGTGGCCGGCGTTCATCCTCAGCATCAGCAGCACGCCGGTCACGGCGCCGCAGGCCGCCAGGAACACCGCGGCCACCAGCGCGCTGACGCCGACGACGACGTGCGCACCGTGCGGAAGGCCCAGGAGCGCGACCGCGAGGCTGCCGAGGATCGCGATGAGCGTCGCCGCGGCGGACCAGAAGGCGTCCAGCCACATCACGACGCGGAGGGTGCCGTCGTAGCGGGTGCTGTTCTTCTCCATGACTCAAGGGTGGCAGCGTGGGGTAAGGCTGTCGATTACCTCTGAGGTCATCGCTCCCGCCCAAATGCCGTCGACCCGCCCGAACTGTTCGGGCGGGTCGACGGGTGGTGCTGGGTCAGGCGGTGGCAGCCGGGTCGGCCACCGGAGCCGCCGGCGGCGCCGCCGGGGGCTCGTCGTCGCCGAGCGTGACCTCACGCTGCTTCGACACATAGATCGCGCCGGCGATGATCAGCACCGCCGCCACGGCGATGACGATGCGCAGCGCGTCGTTCTGGTCGTCTCCGACGCTCATGGAGACGATGGCGCTGGCGATCAGCAGCGAGACCAGGTTCATCACCTTGATCAGCGGGTTGATCGCCGGGCCGGCGGTGTCCTTGAACGGGTCGCCGACGGTGTCGCCGATGATCGTGGCCTCGTGGGCCGACGATCCCTTGCCACCGTGGTTGCCGTCCTCGACGAGCTTCTTGGCGTTGTCCCAGGCTCCACCCGAGTTGGCCAGGAAGACGGCCATCAGGGTGCCGGTGCCGATCGCACCGGCCAGGAAGCCGGCCAGGGCGGTCACGCCCAGGCCGAAGCCGACGGCGATCGGGGCCAGCACCGCCAGGATGCCCGGCGTGATCAGCTCACGCAGCGAGTCCTTGGTCACGATGTCGACGACCTTGCCGTACTCCGGACGACCGGTGCCCTCCATGATCCCGGGGATCTCGCGGAACTGGCGGCGCACCTCGTAGACCACGGCGCCGGCGGCTCGCGCCACGGCGTTGATGGCCAGGCCCGAGAAGAGGAACACCACGGCAGCACCGAGGAGCACACCCACGAGGACCGACGGGTTGAAGACGAAGAAGTCCGCGAGCGAGAACTCCTCGGCCGTCGGGTTCGCGTCCTCGAGCGCCTCGAGCACCGAGGTGGCGTAGGAGCCGAACAGTGCGGTCGCGGCCAGCACGGCCGTCGCGATCGCGATGCCCTTGGTGATCGCCTTGGTGGTGTTGCCGACCGCGTCGAGCTCGGTGAGGATCTGTGCGCCCTCGGGGCTGACGTCGCCGGACATCTCCGCGACGCCCTGGGCGTTGTCGGAGACGGGACCGAAGGTGTCCATGGCGACGATCACGCCGACGGTCGTCAGCAGACCGCAACCGGCCAGCGCGACCGCGAACAGCGAGACCGTCAGCGACGCCCCACCGAGGAGGAACGCTCCGAAGACCGCGGCACCGATGACCAGCGTCGTGTAGACGGCCGACTCGAAGCCGACCGCAAGGCCGGACAGGATCACGGTCGCCGCACCGGTCAGCGAGGTCTTGCCGACGTCCTTGACCGGCTTGAACTCGGTGCCGGTGTAGTAGCCGGTGAGGGCCAGGATACCGGCGGCCATCACGATGCCGATGACCACGGCGATCGAGGCGATGAGGGCCGGGTTGCCGTCGGCCTGACCGCTGGAGATCTGGTCGAGCGCGCTCGGGGAGATGCCCGAGAAGTCGGCGAAGTCGGTGGGCAGGTAGACGAACGACAGGACCACACAGGCCACTGCCGAGATGCCGGCCGACAGGTAGAAGGCCTGGTTGATCGTGGCCAGGCCGTTCACACCCTCCCTGGGCCGGGTGAGGAACACGCCGGCGACCGCGGTGAGCGCGCCGATGGCGGGGATCAGCAGCGGGTAGACGAGCCCCTTGTCACCGAAGGCCTGCGAGCCGAGGATCAGCGCGGCGACCAGGGTCACGGCGTACGACTCGAACAGGTCGGCCGCCATGCCGGCGCAGTCGCCGACGTTGTCACCGACGTTGTCGGCGATCGTCGCGGCGTTGCGTGGGTCGTCCTCGGGGATGTTCTGCTCGACCTTGCCGACCAGGTCGGCGCCGACGTCGGCGGCCTTGGTGAAGATGCCGCCGCCAACTCGCATGAACATGGCGAGCAGGGCTGCGCCGAAGCCGAAGCCCTCGAGCACGTGTGCCGCGTCGTCCTGGAAGAAGAGCACGACCATGCTGGCGCCGAGCAGGCCGAGACCGACGGTGAGCATGCCCACCATGGCGCCGGTGCGCAGGCCGATCCTCATTGCCGGCTCGCGTCCGCCCGGCTCGTTGGCAGCCGCGGCGACGCGCAGGTTGGCGCGCACCGCCAGCGACATGCCGAGGTAGCCAACGGCCGCGGAGAAGCCGGCACCGACGAGGAAGAACACCGACCGGAAGATCCGGACGGTGGTGTCGTCGGCGGGCAGCGCGAGCAGCGCGAAGAACGCCAGCGCCGCGAAGATCGCGAGGGTACGGAACTGACGCTGGAGGTACGCGTCAGCGCCTTCCTGGACGGCCAGGGCGATGTTCTTCATGTTGTCGGTGCCTTCACCGGCAGCCAGAACCTCGGACCGGAACATCGCAGCCATACCGAGCGCGCCCAGCGCGATCAGTGCGACGACGATGACCAGGACGAGGTTGCCACCGGAAAGTTCGACGACGGCGGGATAGATCCCGGTCATGCGGTTTCCTCCATGCGGATCAGGTGTGAGCTCGACTGGCCGCGCCGGCCGTCACCCGGCAGAGAAGGGATGACCCGAGCGCGGAACGAGCGGGAGTCTACGCATGGCGCGCCGGATCGCAGCAACGGGTGTGACCCGTCGCACGGCTTGTGGGCGCTGGTGAGCCGGGCTCAGCGGGCCGCGAGCGCTCCGTCGGCGGAGTCGTGGATGACGAACACCTTCGCGAGCCCGGTGATCCGGAAGATCTTGAGCAACCGGTCCTGGGTGCAGATCAGCTGGAGGGATCCGTCGTGCGCGCGGACCTTCTTGAGGCCGCCGACCAGGACGCCGAGGCCGGTGGAGTCGAGGAACTCGACAGCCTCCATGTCGACGATGAGGTCGTAAACGCCACCGGCCACCAGCTCGGTGATCTTGTCGCGGAGCTTGGGAGCCGTGTAGACGTCGATCTCACCACCGACGGCGATGATCGTTGCTCCGTCGACCTCATTGGTCGCAAGCGTCAGGTCCACTTCCACTCCCCTGGGATTCGGGCGGCGAGCTCAGGGGACATCCTCGCCCCCGGCACTCAGCCAGCACAATGAAACCACGCCGACCCGAGACTCGTACAAAGGTCGCACCCCAAATGACGGCAGGTGGACCGGTCCGGTTCCCGGTGGGTCCGACGTCTGGTCCCGAGCGTCCTGTCAGCCCGTCGGCGGCCTTTGTCATGCTCGGCTCGTGACCACCTCCGCCGCGACGGCCCGCCACCGGCAGCCGGGTCGGTCGATGGCGGAGGTGATGGACCGGCTGGCCTCCGTCCCGGGCAGGGAGGGGCGGCTCACCCACCTCGAGCTGCTGCCGGCCCGCGCCGCCCGTCACGCCCCCTGGCCGGAGTGGGCGGACGCCGCAGTCGTGGCGGCCTACCGTGCCCGCGAGGTGGCCGAGCCCTGGCAGCACCAGGTGGTCGCTGCCGACGCGGCGTGGGCCGGCCAGCACGTCGTCGTCGCCACCGGCACCGCCTCGGGCAAGTCGCTCGCCTACCAGCTTGCGGCGCTGACCTCGGCGCTCGCCACACGCGGGTCGCGCGGCCAGCGCGGCGCCACGACCCTCTACCTCGCGCCGACCAAGGCCCTGGCCCAGGACCAGCTCGCCGGGCTCACCGCGCTCGGCCTCGACGTCCGGGTGACCACCCACGACGGTGACAGCGGCCGCGAGCAGCGCGAGTGGGCCCGCGACCACGCCGAGTACGTCCTCACCAACCCCGACATGCTGCACCGTTCGCTGCTGCCCGGCCACGAGCGCTGGCGCGCCTTCCTCTCCCAGCTCCGCTACGTCGTGATCGACGAGTGCCACCACTACCGCGGGGTGTTCGGGGCGCACGTCGCCCAGGTGCTCCGACGTCTGCGCCGCATCTGCGCGGCCTACGGCGCCAACCCGACGTTCGTGCTCGCCTCGGCCACCGTCGCCGAACCCGAGACCGCGGCCGGCCGGCTCACCGGTCTCGACGTGCTCGCCGTGACCGGTGACTGCTCGCCGCGGGGCGAGGTGTCGCTGGCGATGTGGCAGCCGGCGCTCACCAAGTTCACCGGCGAGAACGGCGCCCCTCTCCGCCGAGCCGCCGCCTCCGAGGCCGCGGACCTGCTCGCCGACCTGGTCGCCGAGGACGTCCGGACCCTGGCCTTCATCCGGTCCCGCCGCGGCGCCGAGCAGGTCGCGATGAACGCCGGCGAGCTGCTGGCGGAGGTCGATCCTTCGCTGCCGGGGAAGGTCGCCGCCTACCGGGGCGGCTACCTCCCCGAGGAACGCCGCGAGCTGGAGCGCCAGCTCCGGGCCGGCGAGCTGACCGGGCTGGCGGCCACCAACGCCCTCGAGCTCGGCATCGACGTCAGCGGCCTCGACGCCGTGCTGATGGCCGGCTTCCCGGGCACGCGCGCGGCGTTCTGGCAACAGGTCGGCCGGGCCGGCCGGGGTGCCCAAGACGCCCTCGGGATCCTGGTGGCTCGCGACGACCCGCTCGACACCTACCTCGTGACCCATCCCGAAGCCCTGCTCGGCCAGCCGGTCGAGGCGACGGTGTTCGACCCGACGAACCCCTACGTCCTCGGCCCGCACCTGTGTGCCGCGGCGGCCGAGCTGCCGCTGACCGAGGCCGACCTGCCGATGTTCGGACCCACCGCCCGCGACGTGGCCGACCAGCTGACCCGTGCCGGGCTGCTGCGACACCGCTCGACCGGCTGGTTCTGGACCGACCGCAGGCGGGCGAGCGACCTCGCCGACATCCGTTCGAGCGGCGGCCCTCCGGTCGCGCTGGTCGAGGCCGAGACCGGTCGCGTGATCGGCACCGTCGACTCCGCAAGCGCGCACTCGACCGCGCACGCCGGTGCGGTCTACGTCCATCGCGGCGAGACGTGGCTGGTCGAGTCGCTCGACCTCGACGAGCACGTCGCCGTGATCGGGCGCTCCGACCCGCCCTACTCCACCACCGCGCGCGAGACGACGGACATCTCGATCGTCGCGGAGCAGGACCACCGCAGCTGGGGCGACTGCCGGCTGTCCGTCGGCCAGGTCGAGGTCACCCACCAGGTCGTGTCGTACTTGATGCGCCGACAGCCCAGCGGCGAGGTGATGGGCGAGGAACCACTCGACCTCCCCGAGCGCACGCTGCGCACATGCGGGGTCTGGTGGACCGTCCCCGACCACGCCCTCGAGGCCACGGGGCTGGCCACGATCGACCTGCCCGGCTCGGCGCACGCTGCCGAGCACTGCTCGATCGGCCTCCTCCCCCTCTTCGCGACCTGCGACCGCTGGGACATCGGCGGCGTCTCCACGGCAGTGCACCCGGACACCGGACAGCTCACCGTCTTCGTCTACGACGGCCACCCGGGTGGCGCCGGCTTCGCCGAACGCGGCTTCGCTGCGGCGCGTGAGTGGCTGACGGCGACCCGGGAGACCATCGCCGCGTGCGAGTGCTTCGAGGGCTGCCCGTCGTGTGTCCAGTCCCCCAAGTGCGGCAACCAGAACAACCCGCTCGACAAGTCGGGCGCGATCCGGCTCCTCGACGTCCTGCTCGGCACGTAGGGCAGCGGTCGACCGACCGCTCGGTCCGTGACTGGAAGGCCACCGGGCGTTACTGTCCCGGCATGGTCATTCTCGGTCTCGTCCTCATCGCGGTGGGCGCTCTGGCGATCGTGTGTGGCGTCTTCACCTCGGAGCTCGAAGGGACCCAGCTGCAGTTCCTCGGGCAGGACCTCAGCCCGGCGGCGCTCTTCCTCATCGGTGTCGGCTCGGCGGTCGCCATCTGGTGGGGGCTGTGGATCCTGAAGTCCGGCTCGAAGCGCTCGTGGGCACACCGCAAGGAGCAGAAGCGGCTCGAGAAGCTCTCCGCGCAGCTCGACGAGGTCGACCACAGTCGTCGGGTCGACGTCGAGCAGCACGAGGAGCGGGACCGCCCGACGCTCTGACCGTCGCGCTGGCCTCGATCGTGCTCGGGGACCAGCGACTTCGCCGTGCATCGGGCGCGGCTGGAGACCACGACGGACGCACCGCTTCGAGTGCGGCTCGGGCATGAGGCGACCCCACGAGGGTCTCAGGCTGGCGCTGTGATCACGCGGCGGACTCGGGCCCCGCACGTGCCTGGGCCGACAGGTCATGCCGCTGGCCGAGCCAGTGCGGCCCGGGGACTGTGACCTGGAGCCGCACGTCGAACCCCTCGACGGCGCAGCTGTCGACCCTGGCGCCGTTGGCCAGCGCGATCGAGGCCGCGGCCGCGCACGGCTCGAGGCCTTGGCCCCTGGCCTCGGCGCCTGCCAGCGCCGCGAGGTCCGCTGCGGACTGCGCGACCCGATGGGCGTGGACCATCGCTCCGACGACCCCCAACGCCGCACCGACCAGGACCAGGAGCCCGATCACCGCGACCGCGAACAACGTCGCGGAGCCGCGCTCGTCCTGCTCGGCACCCGTCATGGCGTGACGCCTTGCTCCTCGTCGGCAGCGACGGCCTCCGCCCGCAACCTCGGTGAGGGCAGGTGGGCGAACAGCCCGCCGGGTCCCTCGACCCGGCCGCTCACGGTCACCCGCACCTCGCCACCGCCGCGGCTGACCGCGACGTGGCTGCCCTCGGGTGCGACCGTGAGGCCCCGCCCGACGGCGGTCGCCTGGTCGTCGCCGCGGGCCAGGGCACGCGCGGTCTCGCGAGCAGCGTCGACCGTCCGCACCTGGGCCGCGGCCACGGCGAGCAGCCACACCAGCCCGATCGAGACGGCGACCAGCAGCGGCAGGACCATCGCCAGCTCCGCGGTGGCCGCCCCGCGCGCGCTCCTGACCCGATGCATCGTCAGAT
Source organism: uncultured Actinomycetota bacterium (assembly GCA_963798045.1). GTDB lineage: Bacteria > Actinomycetota > Actinomycetes > Propionibacteriales > Nocardioidaceae > Nocardioides. Next base: position 3,651 of record CAWCSB010000016.1, on the reverse strand, counting down.
CACCCGATGCCGAGCAGGCCGAGGACGTGGTCGTAGAGGAGCTTGAGCAGCTTGTCGCCGAAGCCGCCGGTGAGCATCTTGTAGAGCAGCCCGGCGAGCCCGGCGCCGGCGGCGGTGCCGACGGCGTATTCGGCGGTGGTGATGCCGCGCTCGTCGAGGACAGGACGGATCTTGCGGTGCATGGAACTCCTTCGGGAACGTGGCCGCGGCGCGGCCGGGACTCGAACTGTGCGGGCCCGGACCCCCGGTGCGGGCGGCGCCCGGATCGGGCTGTGGAGGGCGGCCCCGGCGACGCCGGTTGTGGACGGTTGGCGGTGTGGACAACGCAGAGAACTAGATGCCGAGGCTCGTGAGCAGCCCCGCGACCACGGGCACGATCCCGATGAGGACGAACGCCGGGAGCAGGCACAGCCCGAGCGGCACGGCGGCCTTGACCCCGACCGCCCGCGCGCGGTCCTCGACCTCGGCGCGCGCCGACCGGGTCAGCTCGTCGGCAAGCCGTTCGACGGCAGGCACCACGGGAGCTCCGGTGCGGTGCGCCCGCGCGAGCGCCCGGCCCAGCGGACCGAGGGCCGGGTCGGCGGCCAGGTCTGCCCAGACCCGGACCGGGTCGACCCCGAGGCGGAGCCGCGGCACCACTTCGGCCAGCCTGGCCGCGGCCGGACCGGGCAGGGCGCCGGCGACGACACTGAGCGCGTCGTCGGGCGGCTGGCCCGACCGGAGCGCGTCGGCCAACAGCCCCACCACGTGCGGCAGGTCGCGACGGGCCAGGTCGCGCGACCGGCGGAGCTGAGCGGGCTCGGAACGCTCGATCACCAGCCAGGTCACGGTCGCTGCGACAGGTGCCGCGGCCAGTCCCATCGGGCCACCGAGGAAGGCCGCGGCCGCAGCACCGGAGAGCAGCACCCAGAGCGGCCGCCAGCGCCGGAGCCAGTCGCGATCGAGGCGATCCTTCGTCACCGCGACCGGCGGGCCGACGGTCCCCGGTCCGGGCACCAGCAGCGCCGTCGCCGCGCACGTCGCCAGCAACGCCACCCACGCCGGGCCGTTCACGTGCCGCGGTCCGCGTCGCGCGCCAGGGCCTCGATCCACCAGAGCCCGGCCAGGCCGAAGGCCAGTCCGGCCGCGAGGCAGAGCCAGCCAGCGGGCGTGTCGAGCAGGAAGCCGACCGGATCGCCGCCGACACCCGAACCCATCAGCAACGCGGCCACCGGCAGCAGCGCGACCAGGCGCGCCGTCGCCCGGGCGGAAGCGAGCTCGCCATCCACCACGCGCCGGGTGGCGCGGGCGTCGATGAGCTGCCGGGACACTCGGTCCACGGCGTCGGCCAAGCCCTGCCCGGTGCGGTGGGCGACGTGCCAGGCCGCGGCGAGCAGCCGGAGGTCACCGGCACCCGGCCGAGTCGCGACCGAGCGCAGTGCCGCCGGCACGTCGGACCCGACCCGGAACGCCTCGGCCACGGGTGCGAGCACCCGCCAGTCGTCTGCGGCACGCGCCAGGGCTGCCCCGGGCGGCTGTCCGGACGCCAGCTCGGATGCAAGGTGCTCGCACGCCTCGAGCACCCGATCGCCGGTCGCCTGCGCGGTGTGCCGCTCGCGGCGGCGCAGCCAGAGCAGCCATGCGACACCCAGCGCACCCGCGCCGACCACGGCCGGCACCAGCCACCGAGACGGCAGCCAGACGAGCAACGGCGCGAGGACCAGCAGCGACGCCGGACCGCCGCCCCGCGGCCTCGCCTCGGGCGGCGTGGGCAACCGCGACCGCACCGGCGCCAGGAGAGCCAGTGCGGCCGCGGCCGACAGTGCGGCGAGCACGGCCAGGCCGGTCATCGGCCCAGCACCCCGGCCAGCTCGGCCGCGCCTGCCCCGTCTCGCAGGGCACCGTCGACCAGAGACACGGCTGGGACCATCGTGACCAGTCCGTCGGCGCCCCGACGGGGCACCGCGATCTCGGCCAGCCGCCGCACGCCGTCGCGCCCACGCGTCAGGTGCACCACCGCAGCAACCCCCGAGGCGAGCTGGCTGTGGGTCGCCGCCCGGTCGAGGCCGGCGGCCAGCGCGAGCGCCTCGAGCCGGGCCGGCACGTCGGCGGCGGAGTTGGCGTGCAGGGTGCCGCAGCCACCGTCGTGGCCGGTGTTGAGTGCGGCCAGCAGGTCCACCACCTCGGCGCCCCGGACCTCACCGACGACCAGTCGGTCGGGACGCATCCGCAGCGCCTGCCGGACCAGGGTGCGCAGGTCGATGGCGCCCGCGCCCTCGACATTGGCCGGCCGACCCTCGAGCGCGACGACGTGCGGATGGTCCGGGCGCAGCTCGGACGCGTCCTCGACCAGGACGAGCCGCTCGGCCGGATCGACCACCGAGAGCAGCGCGGCCAGGAGCGTCGTCTTGCCGCTGCCCGTGCCGCCGCTGACCAGGAAGGCCATCCGGGCTGCGACCAGTGCCTGCAGCAGCTCGGCACCCCGCATAGTCAGGGTGCCTGCGTCGAGCAGCTCGTCGAGGGTGAAGGCCCGCGCGGGCGGCACCCTGAGCGAGATGGCGGTGCCGGGTCGGGACACCGGCGCGAGCACCGCGTGACAGCGGCTGCCGTCGGGCAACCGCAGGTCGGCGAACGGCGCGGAGTCGTCGAGACGCCGACCGGCCATGGCGGCGAGCCGTTGAGCGAGTCGCCGCACCGACTCGTCGTCGGGGAAGCGGACGGCGGTTGCCTCCAGCCCGTCGCCGCGGTCGACGTAGACCTGGTCGGGTCCGTTGACCAGCACGTCGGTGACACCGGGCTGCCGGAGCAGGGGCTCGAGCGGGCCGGCACCGAGCACGTCACGGCGCAACGCTTCGTAGACGGCGAGCACGGTGGCGTCGCCGACCGGACGACCCGCTGCCCGTAGGGCTTCGGCCACCCGATGTGGGGAGAGGTCTCCGGGGCGGTCGGCGAGCCGTTGGCGGACCCGGTCGACGACCTCGGGCTCGACCTCGGCGACGCTCATGCGGCGAGCGCCGTCGGAGTGACGGCGGCGAGGAGCTCACGGGCCGCGGCGGCCAGCGGCCCGCGGCGCGACCGGACCGGACCCAGCCCGAGGTCAAGGGCCTCGGCCAGCCCGCGCTGGTCGGCCATGGTCGCGAGCACCGGAGCACCGACGAGCGCGGCCACCCGTCGCGGGTCGGCGCCGCGACCGCGGACCAGCACCCGGACCCGGCCGGGATCGGGCAGCGTGGCCACCCACCGGGCCGCGGCGGCGACACCGGTGACCGACGGCACGACGACCAGCACGACCAGCGCGCACCGCGCGACCGTCTCGGCCACGAGCTCGCCCGAGCGCGGGAGGTCGACGACGACGGTGTCGTGGCCACGGCGGGCAGCCGACAGGGCCTCGCGGACCGCGCTGGCGTCGAGCGCAGACGGAGCGGCGGCCCACCCCAGCACGCCGAGCCCGTCGCGTCGGGGCACCGCCTCTCGCAGCGAGCGCCCACTCAGCCGTCCGGACGCCGTGCCGAGCGAGTCCCACCGCACCCCGGGCGCATCGTCGAGGGCGAGCACCCGGTCACACCCCGGCCCCAGCGGGTCGAGGTCGACGACGAGCGTCGGCCCGCGCGCCGCCGCGACCTGACCGAGCCCGCAGGCCAGCGTCGTCGCGCCGGCGCCGCCGGAACCTCC
>CAWCSB010000015.1:0-146023 GCA_963798045.1 uncultured Actinomycetota bacterium | reverse complement strand
CAAATGTGCGCCACCCGCACAGCGCCACATCTACTACCGCCTGCGCGAACAGGACCTCGCCGACGACCTGCCCAAGCACCACTACTTCGCCAGCAGCCAACTCGCGATCGCACGAATGCTCGGGCGCGTCCTGCGCCGCGGTTGAGCAGTCCCCGGACGCCACGGCGTCCCCGACGTTCATTCCACCCTTTCCGAAGGAGCACACCGCATGAGCACGTCCAGCACCGTCATTCTCGATCGTCCGAACCCGAAGGTTGTCACGATCGCCTTCTCCAACCCGCCGGCCAACGTCGTGACCGCAGAAACTGCCCTCCGGCTCTACGAGATCGTCACGGAACTCGAGAGCGACTCGGACGTCCAGGCGGTCGTCTTCAAGAGCGACGTACCCGACTTCTTCCTCAACCACTTCAACCTCGCCGCCGTCGGTGACCTGCCGATCCCGGCAGAGGGTGAGCTGCCGTTCTGGACCGATCTGGTGGTCCGCCTCTCGACCGCCCCTTGCACCACCGTGGGATCGATCCGCGGCCGCACCCGAGGCGCCGGCGACGAGCTGGCCCTGGCCCTGGACCTTCGTTATGCCAGCATCGAGAACGCCTCCTCTGCTCGCGGTCCGCAGGCAGACCGGTTCCTCCGCACTCGCCGGCAGTGAGCGCTCCGCAGCGGAAGCCGACGCGATCGAGGTGGCCCGGCTCAACGAGGTCTATGGCAACGGGGACTACCTCGAGCTCGCCCAGGAGCGGCTCACCAAGCCGGGCGGCCTGATCTTCGGGCTCACCTTCTCCCTCGTCGTGCTCGCTCTGATGCTGCTCGGTATGTACGTCGCCCGCGCGGGTCTCCTCGCCGACGTCGCGACCCACCGAGCCACATTTGTCGCCACCGCGCGCATCGGGATCGGCGTCGGCCTGCCGCTCAACATTCTGGTTGTGGTCGTCCAGAACATGGGTGGGCTGTTCACCGTCCTGGCAGCCCAGATCCTCCTGATCGCACTGGCCGCACCTGTGCTCACATTGGGCCTCGGCGCCGCCGTCGTACTCCTGCGGGAGCGCTGGACGCTCCGCGCACTCTCCGCCGCCGGCCGCTTGGCGCTGACCAACTACCTGCTGCAGTCGCTGGCAATCACCTTCGTCATGTACTCCTACGGCCTCGGCCTCTACGGCGATGTCGGTGTCGCCGTGGGTGTCGCCATCGCCCTGGCGCTCTACCTCGCCCAACTGGTCCTCAGCGCGTGGTGGGACAGTCGCGTCGGGCCGGGTCCGGCCGAGCGGATCTTGCGACGAGCCACCTACGGACGGCACAACTCCCCGGTCAGCTGAGGAACTCAGCATGCACGCCACCCCTACGACCGCGACGGAGCTCGAGGACGCGTCGGCCGCGCTGGCCACCAGATCCCCTGCACGAAGAGCGAGCCTTTTACAAAGCCTGTACAAACGGCCGGGAAATCTCGACGTTTGCGCAGGTCAGCATGGGTCAGTCAGTCTGTACTACGACATCTAGGCTTACTAGAACGCTGACCTGCGGTTTTGGTTTCGGACAGTCCCCCAGTCCGCAGTTAGTTCGCAAGACCCGGCACTCCTCATCGCGAAGGGGCCGGGTCTTGCGGCTTCTGTGGGACGTTGTGGTAGATGGCGCCACGCGTGCCCGATGTCCGCGCCGCCCGGGCCGGAGAGCCCGCATCCTGCGCACTGAATGCGGATCGCCGCTCCGCGGCAGATGCGGATCGCCGCTCCGCGGCAGATGCGTGCTCCGGGATCCACCGGCGGGTGCTCATCTCCCTAGAGGGGGTCGGAGACAGCGACAGGTGGACCGACGAACTCGACTCCGTGCGCGAGGCCAACCTCAGAGAGCGTCTCCGGGCCGACCGAACCTTGTCGCAGTTTCGCGTCGAAGTCCTCGAAGAACTCCTCGATACCCGAGGGGGTCGTGACAATGAGCAATCGTCCGGGTTCGCCTCCAATGTTCTGGAACGCATGTGGTGTGCCTCGCGGCCCGAACGCCATACCCCCCGTCGATGCGAGGAGCATCGACCCTCCCGCCTTGAATCTGAACTCCCCCTCGAGGACGACCCAGAGTTCGTCATCATGGTGATGGGTATGCAGCGGCGGGCCTTGCTTGGGCCCGATGACGAGTTCGATCACGGTCAAGGAGCCGTTGGTTTGCCTCGTGCCGGCCTTGATGATGGCGGTGTCTCCGGTGGGTGTCTCCAACACGATGCCTCCCCCGGCCTGCACGGCAAACGGCGGAACTGGAGTGTCCATGAGCTGACTCCTCTCGACGACATCATGGCGCGAAGCAGCTCGCGTCCGCAGCCCGAATGCTGTCCAGTTCAGCGCTCGGTCATCAGCACGCCCGCGCTGCCCGCGGCTACTAGGAGTGCATTTCGTCGGCCGTTCGCTCTGCGCTGGCCTCCTCGAGTATGGCGCGTACAAGAGATTGCGCCATCCAAGCGGCGACTTCGCGCTCGCGCTCTGGGGCATGTCCGCGAATGTCTTCGAGGACGATCATTGCCTCCCATCCCAGGACGATGGAGAGCGATGACACGAGGCGGTCGCGCTGCTCGTCGGTGAGGCGTTCGCGTAGCGGTTCGACTGCTCGCTCAATCCAGTCGACTCGCCGTTGGCCTCGCTTGGGTCCGTCGGCCGGTGGGTCCGATGCCGTCAGGGCGACCATGCGGCGGCCGAGTGGGAGCCATGCCTCGGCATGGTCGTAGAGGGTGTCGACGATCGTCGCGACGCGCTCGGCGGCCTCGGTGTCAGGCTCGAACTCCGCTTCGATGTCCCTGCCTGCAAGCGCCCCCATCGACGCGTCCAGGATCAGTTGGTCCAGGGTCGGAAAGTGCATGTAGATCGTGCGGCGTGAGACTTCCGCCGCGGCCGCGATCTCGTCCAGCGTGGGAGTGTGCCTGTCGCGGAGGAGCTGCATAGTGGCGTCGAGAATCGCCGTTCGCGTGCGACGCCGTTGGGCGGGACGCCCGACGTGGCTACGGGTTGACGCGCTGGTCATGGTCGGAGTATATCTGAGTGCAGTAATTGCACGCAGTTGCAAATAGGAGATTCGATGTCCAGCTTCAACGACGCACTGGATGCGTTCAACATGGCATTGAGCGACTACCTGAACGGTGATCCTGGCCCCGTCCTGGCGGTGTTCTCTCGGCACGATGACGTTGCACTCTGCAATCCGATCGGGCTGCCGTGCCGAGGGCGGGAGGACGTCGAACGGGCGGCAGCCGAGCCGAGCTCCCACTTCACAGACGGGAAGACCAGCGGTTTCGACGAGGTCTCCCGGTTCGTCACCCCAGACCTGGGGTACGTCGTGCGGATCGAGCGGGGACAGGCTCACATCGACGGCAGCCCTGAACCCGTGCCGTATTCACTGCGCGTGACGATGATCTTCCGCCGCGAGGGTGAGGCATGGAAGATCGCACACCGCCACGCCGACCCGATCACCACGCCTCGACCACTCGCCAGCGCGATGGAACAGCCCGCCTGAGGCGGGCACACGCTGCCCGCCTCGGGGCATGCTCGGGGGTTCCCGCGATGGTAGAAACCCTGGCGCTGGGGCAGGATGCCTGGCTCCGCGCGAGCCGCCATCACAGAGTCGATGGGGGCTCGTGCCTTCGTCAGCGTCCTCCCGCAATCCGCCCTGAACGGCGATTCAGGCGCCGAAGCCGTGCGCTCGCCAGATTTCGCCGCCGAAGCTCACCGTCAGTCCGCACTCGTTGCGACCGCTGACCCCGCGAGTGACGACATGGACTTCGTCGAGGCTGTCTCCGACCGGCATCCGTTGAGTCTGCGGTGTGGTCCATGGTCACCCCGTCGTGGTGTCGTCCGGCCACCCGAGGGCGGACGAGAGTGACGCTGCCTCGTTTCGGCGCCGTGGACCTCACTGAGAAGTGGAGGTAAAGGGTCAGCCCGTCCAATCCGCTGCGCAGGCCGCTCCGAACTGATCGCTGGGGGGTGTCTCGCCGTCCGTGGGGGATCTGGTGGGGCACTGACCTGAACGACCGAACGCCCTCCGCACTCTGCGGAGGGCGTTCGTTGGATCATGGGGGTTGCGCCGCGCACCCGTCGACTGGGTCTGGGTCCAGGCGGGTGGCGTCCACTGAGGGGGCCAAACAGCAGCATCGAACAACCTAGCTGCGACAGCGCCAAGGGTGACCGGGCTGGGCTGGACCATCCGTCCGTCAGCCCCGCGGACCATCTTGTGCCTCTGTGCCTCTGTGCCTCTGTGCCTCTGTGCTTCGGGCAGCGTCATCCCCCGGTAGGGCCTGCGCTATCCGGGCGATGAACGCGTCGGCTGCCGGTGTTCGGCCCACGACGGTCACGCCGGGCAGCTTCAGCGCGCGCACAAGGCTGCTCGTCACCCCAGTCGCTTCCTCGCACGGTTGGTCGAAGAAGAGCCTCGCCCTCTGACGTCAGCCCGCGGCGTCGCGGACGAGCGCGGTGTCGACGAACTGCTCGAACCGCACGATGAGCCCGCCGCGGACGATGAAGTGATGCGCCACGCGCACGTCCAGCGGATTGGCTGTCTTGCGATGCGTGGCGGTGTAGCGAGCCAGGACGACGACGTTCTCACCGTCGACCACGTAGGTGTCGTCGTGTGCGGTCCAGGCGTCCCACTCCGACCCGAGCTTCTCCATCACGTTCTCGGTCACCCCCACCGGAGTGCGGTAGGTGCCCGCGAGCGGGAAGCCCGCCATCTCGGTCCACTCCACATCGGGAGCCAGGGTCGCGCGGAGGGCCTCGAGGTCACCCGCTGCGGAGGCGAGGTACTGGCGGCGTACGACGTCCGCCGGTGACGAGTCCTGGGTCAGCCCCACGTCATCTCGCCCTTCGCGACCTTGGTGCCGAGGCCGGCGGCGATCTCCAGCCCGGCGTCCGGATAGGCCTCCAGCAGTGCGGCCTCGGCTGCGGCTGCATCTGCGGAAGCCGCGATGGTCTTCTCGAAGAGCTCGAGGTAGTCGCGCGTGTGGGACACCGCCGTGAGGTCGGTCGGAGCTCCCGCGACCCGGTGGCCGGCGACGACGTACGACGGCGCGAGGGCCTCGAGGTCGTCCAGCACCCGGATCCACTCCGCGCGGAGCTCGGGCGTCGCGCTGTCGGCGGTCCACACGTGCAGGCCCTCGAACAGCAGGACGCCGCCGACCAGCGACCGCGATGCGGGCTCGAACAGGTACCACGCACGGTCCCCCAGCAGCTCGCTGCCTCGGCGCACCTCGATGGTCGTGTCGTCCACGGTGAGTGTCGGCTCGGTGAGCGTGGCGATGTCGACGAGCCGCGTGGGCAGGTTCTGGCCGAGGTGGGACCACGCCTGGAGCTTGCCCTCGTAGCTGTGCTGGAGATGCTCGATGACGTCGGCCGGAGCGACGAAGACCGCCTCCGGATAGGCGTCGGCGATGACCTCGGCGCCGAAGTAGAAGTCGGGGTCGCCCGCGGTGATGACCACGGTGGTGAGCCGCTTGCCCGAGTCGAGCACCTCGGCCACGATCCGGTGGCCGTCGGCACGGGTGAACCCGGCGTCGACCACGAGGGCCTCGGACTCCCCCGTGACGAGCACGCTGGTCTTGTTCAGCGACGTGGCGGCCGCGTCGATGACGGTGTAGGTGAGGTTTGGCATGCTGGTAACCATAGGAACGATCTGACCGATACTCACGGTGACGACAGGAACCTTCATGGTGAAAACGGGACAAACGGCGATCCGTCGCGTGCGCTTCGTCCCGCCCGCGCCGAACGTCCGCGACATCGAGGTCAACACGCTCCAAGGGATCCGCGACCGAGGCGGGTCGCACGAGTTCCTCACTCCCCAGCGCCTGGACTTCGACCTGCTCGTGCGCATCGAGAGCGGCACGGCCGTCCACACCGTCGACTTCACCGACCACCCGCTGCGCACCGGCGACGTGTTGTGGGTGCGAGCCGGGCAGGTCCACCAGTGGGGTGCGATCGCCGACATCGAGGGACGGGTCGTGATGTTCGCGCCGCACGCCGTCGACGACCGCACCCGCGACCTGATCAGGTCGCAACGGGTCCGTGCGCAGAGCCACTGGCGCGCCGCGGACCTTGAGGGCACGCCGGTCGCGCAGGCCGTCGACCTGCTGACCAGCAGCGCCGACCCTCGAGCGACGGATCCCAGCGACCTTCACCATGTCGCCCTCGCCCACTGTCTAGCGGCGCTCCTCGTCCACCTGGCGCTCGTCGAGCCGGCCGACACCGAGCAACCACTGAGGCCGACCCACGAGGCCTTTGCCTGGTTCCGCGATCACATCGAGGAGCACTTCGACAGCTGGCACAAGGTCAGCGAGTACGCCGACCGGCTGGGCTACTCGGCGCGCACCCTCAACCGGCTGGCCCGTCACAACACCGGGCTCTCGGCCAAGGAGCTCATCGACGAGCGGGTGGTGCTGGAGGCCAAGCGCCAGCTCAGCCACTCGGACACTTCGGTGTCAGTCATCGCCGAGCAGCTCGGCTTCGACGACGCGTCCAACTTCTCCTCCTACTTCCGCCGCCACGCCGGCGCGACGCCGGGTGCCTTCCGGACCAGGAGCCGCCTGCGGGTTTGATCGCGCTCCGTGCGGTGCCGGGGTACTCTCATTACGACTAGTCGTCCCGGTCCTCGACGGCACCCCCGCACAGTGCTGGAGGTCCCGTGACCGAACGGACGCAGCTTGCAGTCCCGCTCGGTGCGGCGGCGCGGGCCACGAGCTCCTACACCGAGCTGGCTCGGCTGGTGCGAGAGAGCGGACTGCTGAACCGCCGATATGCCTACTACTGGGGTCACCTCGTTGCCGGCGCACTGGCGCTGGCCGGGCTCGCCGTCGCAGCGGCGTTCCTCGGCAACTCCTGGTTCCAGCTGATCATTGCGGGCCTGGTGGGTTGCGTGCTGACCCAGTTCGGCTTCCTGGGTCACGACGCCGCACACCGGCAGATCTTCAAGAGCCCCGCGTGGAACGAGTGGACCGCACGCCTGGTGTCCGGCGGCGTGCTCGGGCTGAGCTACGGCTGGTGGCGCGGAAAGCACAACAGTCACCACGCCGCCCCCAACCAGGTCGGGCGCGACCCCGACATCGCGTCCGGCCTGTTGGCGTTCACCTCCGACCTCGCGGACCGGCGTACCGGCGCGGCCGACTGGTTCACCAAGCGACAGGGCTGGCTGCTCTTCCCCTTGCTGACCCTCGAGGGACTGAGCCTGCACGCGGGTGCGGTGCGGCACATGTTGTCCTCACGTGACCGGCACCGAGCGCTGGAGGTGACGTTGGTCGTCGTTCGCCTCGGCGGCCTCATCGCCCTGCTGGTGCTGCTGCTCCCCCTGGGCAAGGCGGCGGCGTTCCTGGGAGTGCAGGTGGCGGTCTTCGGCTTCCTCCTCGGAGGATCCTTCATCCCCAACCACACCGGGATGCCGATCGTCCCGAGAGGTGCCCGGATCGACTTCCTCAACCGACAGGTCCTGATGTCGCGCAACATCCGCGGCAACGTCGTCGTCGATCTCGCCATGGGAGGCCTGAACTACCAGATCGAGCACCACCTCTTCCCCAGCATGCCGCGCCCCCACCTGAAGCTGGTCCGCCCGGTCGTGCGCAAGTACTGCGCCGACCGTCACGTCGAGTACACCGAGGTCGGGTTCTTCGCGTCGTACGTCGTCGTCGTCGACTATCTCAACAACGTCGGGCTCGGTGCCCGCAACCGGTTCGACTGTCCGATGGCCGCGCAGCTGCGCGACTGAGGCCTGACCGACATGTTGATCCACAAGCCGAGGGGGCGCCGGCTCGCGAGCCGGCGTCTCTGGGCCCGGCACATCCTGCGACTCCACGTCGAGGACCGAGGGATCTGCGGCTTCTGTGCCTCGAACTACGACACCGACCACCCGTGGCCATGCGTCCCCGCTCGCATCGCGTTGCTCTACGTCGGGCAGCCGAAGCACGAGAGCAATGGCGGGTCCGACCAGGTCGACGTGACCTGAGGCGTCCCGAGGCGTCCCGAGGCACCACCGGGCGGCGGATGCTAGGCAGGTTCGGTGCGAGAGCTGCAGTTCATCCGACGCGCCGGAGGCGTACACCTCACGCACCACCAAGCTGGTCCTCCACCGGCCCCCACTCGACCTGCCCGTGACCCGCACGTAACGATGGAGCGCCTCACAGACACGATGCGTCGCGGAGGATGGACCGAGTCAGCCAGGAGGTGGCCATGCCCGTGACGCGAGGCTTCGTGGGCCGCAGGCGCGGCCAGGAGCGCCGGCTGCCGCCGGGGCAGTACGACACAGGCGCGAACTGGCCGGTGCTGACGGCCGAGGCGACGCCCACGATCGACACGTCGCGCTGGTCGCTGACGGTGGACGGTCTCGTCGAGCGGCCGACGACGTGGTCCTGGGACGAGCTCCACCGGCTGCCGGACTCGTCGTACCTCGGCGACATCCACTGCGTGACCACCTGGTCCAAGTTCGACGTGGCCTTCCGCGGCGTGAGCGTCGACGTGCTGCTCGAGGCGGCCGGGCCGCTGCCCGAGGCGGCGTACGTGCTGGCCCACTCGAGCACGGGCTACACCACCAACCTCCCCCTGTCCGACGTCGTGGACGGCAAGGCCTGGGTGGTCTGGGAGTACGGCGGCAAGCCGCTGCCGCGTGAGCACGGCGGGCCGGCCCGGCTGCTGGTGCCGCACCTCTACTTCTGGAAGTCCGCGAAGTGGGTCTCCCGGCTCGAGCTGATGGCGTCGGACCGGCCGGGCTTCTGGGAGCAGAACGGCTACCACGACCGCGGCGACCCGTGGCTCGAGCAGCGCTACCAAGGTGATTAGGGGAGGCGACTGACGTGAGCGCGATCGACGACGTCCAGGTGGTCGAGACGGCGTGGACGACCGGGCGGGTCATCGAGAAGACCTTGCCCACGCCGATGACCGTGCGGCTGCGCATGCACGTCGACGACCGGCTGCGCCACCGTCCCGGCCAGCACTACCTGATCCGGCTCCGAGCGCCGGACGACTACACCGCCCAGCGCTCCTACTCCGTCGCCTCCGACGACGACGACCCGCTTGTCGAGTTCCTCGTCGAGAGACTGCCCGACGGCGAGGTGTCGGAGTTCCTGGCCGACGTGGCCGAGGTGGGTGACGTGCTCGAGATGCGCGGGCCCATCGGGCGGTGGTTCACCTGGGACGTGCGCACGCCCGCGCTCTGCCTGGTCGGCGGCACCGGCGTGGTGCCGGCCGTGTCGATGCTCCGCACCGCCCGCCGGCTCGGCCGCTCCGACCTCCTGCGGGTGGTGGCGGTCGGCCGCGACCCCGAGATGCTGCCGTACGCCGCCGAGCTGGGCCGCGCCGGCGCGCTGCTCGCCTACACCCGGCACGACACCCCGGACCGGCCCGCCGGCGCCCCGACCGCCGCCGAGCTCACGCCACTGCTCGGCGGCGTCGAGCTGGCCTACGTGTGTGGCTCGGCTCGGTTCGCGGCGTACGCCGAGACGCTGCTGGTCGACTGCGGCGTCGAGCCGCAGGCGATCCGCGTCGAGCGGTTCGGGCCCACCGGGTAGCCCGAACGCGCCGGCCGACGAGTGGTCTGATCGAGCCCGGCCCTCTCATCCCCAATCTGGGGGACGAGCAACCCGTTTCCCGCCTGCGGCTCGGTGGCCCGCAGGAGCATCCGTCCGGGACCGCCCCACCCCGGGGCGAACAAGAGTCAGGGACGCAGTGACCACACGGATGCGAGCCACAGCCGCCGGGACTGTGCTGGCCCTGGCGGTGTCGGCAGCGGTGCTTGGTGTGACGGCACAGGCAGCGCACGCCGACGCCTCGATCACCATCGACGACCCCGGCGCCCCGACGGCGGGTCCGGTGACCCTGACGGGCACCGTGGGGCTCGGGCCGGGCCAGGTGACCAGCGTCCTCTACGTCTACGACGCGACGGACTCGACCGCGGCAACCCCGGGCTCGGACTGCTCGGGGAACGGCGCGCTCGGGCCGGAGGACGACTTCAACAGCGACGGGAGCGTCGGGGACGTCCTCGACTGCGAGATCGGCGGGGTCGTCGCGCTCAACGACAGCCTGGTGACGACGAGCGGGGTCCAGGCCGGCGTGGTGGCGTTCGCGGACCAGGCCGCCGCCGCAGACCTCGACCCCACCGGCTCGGCGACGTTCCTGCCGCCGGGCTACACCGCGGGCGACGCCCGGCCGCGGGTCGAGACCGTGGCCAGGAGCGTCACGCGAGGACAGATCGGGAAGTACGACCCGAAGCCACTCGGCGGCAGTGGTGCCGGCACCGCCTTCAACAGTGCCGTCCAGGTCGCCCTGGCCACCCTGGGCGCCGCTCCCGCCGGCCCGAAGTGGGTCATGTTCCTCTCCGACGGCAAGTCGCCCATCGATGACGCGCTGCTGCACCAGCTGACGTCGTCGGGGATCAAGCTGCGCACGTTCGGGATCGGCGCCGGCGCCTCCTGCAACCACATCGGAAGCCTCTACAAGATGGCATCAGCCACCGGCGAGGCCTGCACCCTGGTGCCGAACCCCGCGTCGCTGGCAGCCGGGCTGACCGGGTCGCTGCCCGACGCGATCAACGGCGTCAGTGTCACCATCAAGGACGTCTCCGTCGCCGCGGTCACCAACGCCGTCGGCGGCTGGCGCGCGACGTTCAACCTCGGCGCCGGCACCTACACCGCGGTCGCCAGGGCGGTGCTGGCGTCCGGCAGCACGGTCACGTCGCGTCGCACGTTCGCGGTCGCCGCTGGCGTCGGCGGCCCGCCCGCCGGCACGGTGACAGCCGGTGCCGGGTCGCTCAGGGCAACGGTGGTCAAGGTGGATCGGCCGCTGGCCACTCGAGCCGCGGCGCCGGCCCGGGTGACCGGGCGGGTCGGCCTGCTGCGCGGCGGCAGGCAGAGCTCGACGAAGAAGCTCTCCGGCGCCAAGGTCCTGCTCCAGGCGCGCGCCGCCGCCGGAGATGACTGGGTCACGGTGGACCGGGACAAGGTCGACCGGGCCGGGCGGTTCGTCCTCACGTGGCGGCCGAGGTCCCGGCTGGCGCTGCTCCGCGTCGCGCTGCAGCCGCACAAGAAGTTCGCCGGCAGTGCGGCCGCCGTGCCGGCAGCGCTCGTCTCGGCCTGCAAGGTCAAGAGTCGGGGCCCGGGGTGGACGCTGACGTGCCGGACCACGGCCAAGGACCGCAGCGTGGTCCGCCTGCTCCTTCAGGGCAGCGCCGTCGACCAGACCCGGGTCCACGAGGGTTCGTTCCGGCTGCACGGCCGCCGGGCGGTGGGTGGCTACGTCATCGACATCGAGGCGGGCTCCAGACGCCACGTCCGCCTCGCCCTCTGAGCGGAGCCTCCTAGGCTGAGGGGGTGAGCGAGTACGACGTCGCGAAGGTCCGGGCCCACTTCCCCGCGCTGGAGAGCGGGCTGGCGTTCTTCGACGGGCCGGGCGGATCACAGACGCCCGATGTCGTCGCCGAGGCGGTGCGGAGCACGCTGGTCGGGCCGCTGAGCAACCGCGGCGACCTGACCGTCGCCCAGGCCAACGCCGAGCAGGCGGTGGTCGGCGCGCGCGAGGCGCTGGGCGACCTGCTCGGCGCGGCACCGGACGGCGTCGTGTTCGGGCGCAGCTTCACCCAGCTCACGTTCGACCTGAGCCGGGCGATGGCGAAGGAGTGGGGTCCCGACGACGAGGTCGTGGTGACCAGGCTCGACCACGACGGCAACGTGCGGCCCTGGGTGATCGCCGCCGCGGCGGCCAGTGCGAGCGTGAAGTGGGTCGACTTCGACCCCGAGACCGGGGAGCTGTCGATGGACTCCCTGGAGGACGCCCTCAGCAACCGGACCAGGCTGGTCGCGGTCACCGGTGCGTCCAACCTGATCGGCACCCGGCCCGACCTGCCCGCGGTCGCGGAGCGGGCGCACGCGGTCGGTGCATGGCTGTACGTCGACGCGGTGCACCTCACCCCGCACGCCAGCCTGTCGCTGGCCGGTTCGGGGGCGGACTTCCTGGGCTGCTCGACGTACAAGTTCCTCGGCCCGCACGCGGGAGTGGTGGCCGGCCGGGTCGAGCTGTTGGAGCGGCTGCGCCCCGACAAGCTGGCGCCTGCCTCGGACCGGGTGCCCGAGCGGTTCGAGCTCGGGACGCTGCCCTACGAGCTGATGGCAGGGGCCACCGCCGCCGTCGGGTTCATCGCCGACCTCGCGCCCGGCGCGGCCACCGGCCGGCGGCAACGCCTCGAGGCGTCGATGGCCGCGGTCGAGGAGCACGAGGACCGGCTCCGGCAGCGGGTCGAGGACGGGCTGCGGACACTGCCCGGCGTCACGCTGCACTCCCGCGCGAACACCCGGACGCCCACCGTCCTGGCGACCTTCGCGGGCCACGACGCCGGCGACGTCTCCCGGCACCTCGCCGGCCAGGGCATCAACGCGCCGGCCGGCACCTTCTACGCCTACGAGCCCGCCAAGCGGCTCGAGCTCGGATCGGACGGCGGGCTGCGGATCGGCCTGGCGCCGTACTCCGACGACAGCGACGTCGACCGGCTGCTGGAGGCGCTCGCGGCGTACCTGTGACCCGTGACGGGTCAGTCGTTGCAGTCTGCGGCGGCGCGGTTGAGCTTCTCGACCAGGTCGTTGTAGTCCGGGTCGTCGACGTCGGTGTCGGCCAGCTGCTCGGTGAGGTCGTCGACGTCGTCACAGGTCGGGTCCGAGCTGCACGCCACGAGCACGGGTGAGCCGGCGAGGAGCAGGGCGGCGACGCCGACGAGCTTCATGCGCTGAGCGTAGGGGTGCACGGCGCACGGAGCGCATGGCGGCGCGCCACCGCACGGAGCGATGACGCGCCTCCAGATTCCGTGTCGCCACACGACGGGCGCGAGCAAGGGTCTGCTCCCGACCGTCGCGCTCCCTCCCCAGGGGGCTCCACGTCCTCTGGGCCAAATGTAAGCGTTTGCAAACCGCTGCGAAAGAAATCCGGGACAGAACCACCCGGACGGGCCACGCGGGGATGGCCCGGCCCAGTCCGGGGCGCGGGTGCGGCCCACCCGGGTGGACCCCTCGAACCGGGACCATGGCCCTGCGTCGGCGCCGCCAAATACAGTCGGAGCCATGACGACCGGTGTGGTGTTCCGACCCCAGCTCCCGCCCGAGCAGCTCCGGGCCGCAGTCGAAGCCGCGGAGGCGGCCGGCGTCGACGAGCTGTGGCTGTGGGAGGACTGCTTCCTCGAGGGCGGGCTGACCACCGCAGCCGCGGCGCTGGCCTGGTCCGAGCGGATCATGGTCGGGATCGGGCTGCTGCCGGTGCCGTTCCGCAACCCCGCGCTGGCTGCGATGGAGCTGGCGACCCTGGCCAGGATGTTCCCCGGCCGGCTCACCGTGGCGCTCGGCCACGGCGTCCAGGACTGGATGCGCCAGGTCGGCGCCGCGGTCGACTCCCCCATGACGCTGCTGCGCGAGCACACCACTGCGGTCCGCGCGCTCCTGGCCGGCGAGACGGTCGACGTGCGCGGCCGTTACGTGTCGCTCGACAAGGTCACGCTCGACTGGCCGCCGTCGTCACCGCCCACGCTGCTGATCGGCGCTCGCGGCCCGAAGTCCGTCGCACTGGCTGGCGAGGTCTCTGACGGCGTCCTGCTCGACACGGTGACCGACCTCGACGTCGTGCGCCGCGCGCGGGAGGTCGTCGGCGACAAGCACGTCGCGGCCTACACCCCGATCGAGTCCGGGCGACCTTCCGAGGACGTCCGGGACTGGGTGGCCGAGCTCGAGGCGGCGGGTGCCGACTCGGTGATCCTGCAGGGCACCGACGAGCATCCCGACCACACGCCGCTGATCGCCGTGCTGGCCAGGTGACAGGATCTACGCCATGCGCCTGGTCGACCTCAGCCACACCATCACCGACGGCCTGATCACCTACCCCGGACTGCCGGGTCCGGTGATCTCCGAGCACCTCACGTTCGACGCCTCCCACGCGGTCTATGCCGAGGGCACCGAGTTCAGCATCGGCCGGATCGAGATGGTGTCCAACACCGGCACCTACCTCGACACCCCGGGCCACCGGCACCGCGGCGGACACGACCTCAGTGGCCTGCCGCTGGAGAGGTGCACCCTGCTCCCGGCCCTCGTCGTGGAGGGCGAGTCGACCGGCCCCACCGGACTGGCGGCGTTCGAGGGTCTCGACGTGGCCGGCCACGCGGTGCTGGTGCACACCGGCTGGGACCTGCACTTCGGCACCGAGGCCTACGGCGCGCCCGAGCACCCGTTCCTCGCCACCGAGGCCGCCGAGTGGCTGGCCGACCAGGGCGTCGCCCTCGTCGGGATCGACTCGGTCAACATCGACGCCACGCCGCCCCGCGGAGACCGGCCGGTGCACACGCTGCTGCTCGACCGGGAGATCCCGGTCGTCGAGCACCTCAGCGGGCTCTCCGCGCTGCCGCCGACCGGGGCGACGTTCAGCGCCGTACCACCCAAGGTCGTCGGGATGTCGACCTTCCCCGTCCGCGCGTTCGCGACCCTCCCGGACTAGCTTCGAGCTCGGAGCCGGGCATTCTCGGCTCGGAGTCGCCCCACGATGTGCTCCAGCTCGAGCACCCGCGCGATGCCGGCCAGGTTCAGCCCGTCGGCGAGCAGCTGGCCGATGCGCACCAGGCGCGCGACATCGGCCTCGCTGTAGAGACGGGTGCCGCCGGCGGTCCGATCGGGATCCACCAGGCCGCGGCGCTCGTAGACGCGGAGGTTCTGGATCTCCATCGAGGCCATGCGCGCGGCCACGGAGATCGCAAAGACGCCGTCGTCACGACTGGCCATGCTTCCTCCCAAGAATCTGTCTGGCGAGGTTGCAATCTTCTCACATCTGGACTACAAAATATCTGTATCAGTTGATACAGATCGTGAGCCAAGCCGGCTCACCGGATCCAGAACCAGGAGGACACCATGTTGCTGCGCACCACCGACCCGTTCCGTGACTTCGACCGCCTCACCCAGCAGCTGCTCGGCACCACGAGCCGTCCTGCGGTGATGCCGATGGACGCCTGGCGCGAGGGCGACCGGTTCGTCATCGAGTTCGACCTGCCCGGCGTCGCGAAGGACACCATCGACCTCGATGTCGAGCGCAACGTGCTCACCGTCCGTGCCGAGCGCCTGGCCCGCAACGGTGACTGGGAGATGCTCGCCACCGAGCGTCCACGCGGCGCCTTCAGCCGCCAGCTCGTGCTGGGCGACAACCTCGACCTCGACCGCATCGAGGCGGCGTACGACAACGGCGTGCTGCGCCTGGTCGTGCCGGTCGCCGAGAAGGCCAAGCCGCGCAAGATCGAGATCGCCGGGGACGGCGGCCACGACACCGTCCAGGGCAGCACCGAGCGCGAGGCGATCGAGGCCTGAGTCATCCGGGCCGTCGCCGGTCACGCACGCGGCGACGTCCGGAGGGACAGTCCCAGACGTTTCGGACAGACCGCCTGAGGAGCGTCCACAACGTCTGGGACTGTCCCGGCCCCAGGGGCCGCTCAGTCGACCTTCTGGCCGGCCAGCCGGAGCCAGGTGTCGACGACGGTGTCCGGGTTGAGGGACATCGACTCGATGCCCTGCTCCAGCAGCCACTCGGCCAGGTCGGGGTGGTCGGAGGGGCCCTGGCCGCAGATGCCGACGTACTTGTCCGCCTTCTTGCAGGCCTTGATGGCCAGCTCGAGCATGTGCAGCACCGCCGGGTCGCGCTCGTCGAAGCCGCCGGCGACCAGGCTCGAGTCGCGGTCGATGCCCAGGGTGAGCTGGGTCATGTCGTTGGAGCCGATCGAGAAGCCGTCGAAGTGCTCGAGGAACTGGTCGGCGATCACGGCGTTGGACGGGATCTCGCACATCATCACGACCTTGAGGCCGTTCTGGCCGCGCTCCAGTCCGTGCTCGGCCAGCAGCCTGACCACTCCCTCGGCCTCCTGCACGGTGCGGACGAAGGGGATCATGATCCACACGTTGGTGAGCCCCATGTCGTCACGCACGTGGCGCAGCGCCTCGCACTCCATCGCGAAGCACTCCGCGAACTCCTCCGAGAGGTACCGCGACGCGCCGCGGTAGCCGATCATCGGGTTCTCCTCGTCCGGCTCGTAGGCCGGACCGGCGAGCAGGTTGGCGTACTCGTTGGACTTGAAGTCCGACGTCCGCACGATGACGGGGTACGGCGCGAACGCCGCGGCCAGCATCGAGACACCCTCGGCCACGCGCTGCACGAAGAACTCGCGCGGCCCGGGGTAGGCAGCGATCACCTCCTCGATCTCGCCACGCAGCCCGTCGGCCAGCAACCCCTTCGAACCGTCGGGGTCGCGCTCGAGGTCGAGCAGGGCCTTGGGGTGGATGCCGATCTGCCGGTTGATGATGAACTCGAGACGAGCCAGGCCGATCCCCCGGTGCGGCAGCTGGGCGAACGCGAACGCCTGGTCCGGTGTGCCGACGTTCATCATGATCTTGACCGGAACGTCGGGCATCTCGTCGAGCTCGGTCCGCTCGACGGTGAAGTCGAGGACCCCCTCGTAGACGAAGCCGGTGTCGCCCTCGGCGCACGAGACGGTGACCTCGCGACCCTCGGTCAGCTCCTTGGTCGCCGAGCCGGTGCCGACCACCGCCGGGATGCCGAGCTCGCGGGCGATGATCGCGGCGTGGCACGTGCGGCCGCCGCGGTTGGTGACGATCGCGGCGGCCCGCTTCATGATCGGCTCCCAGTCGGGGTCGGTCATGTCGGCGATCAGGACCTCGCCCTCGTTGAACTCGTGCATCTGCTCGACGGAGGTCAGGACGCGCGCGGCGCCGGCGCCGATCTTCTGCCCGATCGCGCGGCCCTCGACCAGGACCTCGACGCCCTTGGTGACCGAGGCATCGATCTTGAACCGCTCCAGCGCACCGGTGGCCCGCGACTGCACGGTCTCGGGGCGCGCCTGGAGCACGTAGATGCCGCCGTCGACGCCGTCCTTGCCCCACTCGATGTCCATCGGCCGGCCGTAGTGCTCCTCGATGACCAGGGCGTGCCGCGCCAGCTCCTCCACCTCGTCGTCGGTGAGGCTGAGCCGGCGCCGTTCCTGGGGCTCGACCTCGACGAACTCCGTGGTCCGGCCGACGGTGGCGTCGTCGGTGTAGACCATCTTGGTCGCCTTGTCCCCCACTCCTCGCTTGAGCACGGCCGGCCGGCCGTCGCGCAGGGCCGGCTTGTAGACGTAGAACTCGTCGGGGTTCACCGCACCCTGGACCACGCCCTCACCGAGGCCGTACGCCGAGGTGATGAAGACGGCGTCCTGGAAGCCGGACTCGGTGTCGATCGTGAACATCACGCCCGACGCGCCGATGTCGGAGCGCACCATGCGCTGCACGCCGGCCGAGAGGCCGACGTCGCCGTGGGCGAAGCCGTGGTGGACGCGGTAGGCGATGGCCCGGTCGTTGTAGAGGGAGGCGTAGACCTCCCTGATGGCGTGCAGGATCGCGTCGATGCCGCGCACGTTGAGGAAGGTCTCCTGCTGGCCGGCGAACGACGCGTCCGGGAGATCCTCGGCGGTGGCCGACGAGCGCACGGCGAACGACATCTCCTGCCCCCCGCGCGTGGCAGACCCCTCCACCAACCGGTCGTAGGCGTCCCGGATGTCCGCCTCCAGGTCCTGGGGGAACTCCTGCTCGACGACGGCGGTGCGGATCTCCTTGCCCACCTCCGCGAGCCGGCGTACGTCGTCGGTGTCGAGGCCGTCGAGCAGACCGCTGATCCGCTCCGCCAGCCCCGTGTCCCCGATGAAGCGGTGGTAGGCGTCGGAGGTCGTCGCGAAGCCGTCCGGGACCTGCACGCCGAGGTCGGAGAGATTGGAGACCATCTCGCCGAGCGAGGCGTTCTTGCCGCCGACCTGCTCGAGATCTCCCATCCCGAGCTCCGAGAACCACCGCACGTTGGCGTTCATGCTTTTCCTGCCTTCTTCCGGTTCTTGGTGACGATCTGGACGATCAGGGTGGCCATCTCCTCGACCGAGCGGGTCGAGGAGTCGATGACCGGGACTCGGTGCGAGGCGTACATCTCGCCCGCGCGGCGCAGCTCCCAGCGGCACTGCTCGGTGGAGGCGTACCGCGAGTTCGGGCGGCGCTCGTTGCGGACCCGGCTGAGCCGCTCGACGGTGGTGGTGATGCCGACGCAGCGCTCGATGTTGTCGGTGAGCAGCGCGGGCAGGTCGGCCCGCTCCAGGTCCTCGTCGACGAGCGGGTAGTTGGCGACGAAGAGGCCGTGCTGGAGCGCGAGGTACATGCTCGTCGGGGTCTTGCCGCACCGTGAGGGCGCGGTCAGGATGACGTCCGCCTTCTCCAGGCTGCGGATGCTCTGCCCGTCGTCGTGCTCGATGGTGAACTCGACCGCGGCCATCCGGATGTTGTAGCTGCGGATGTCACCCACGCCGTGCAGCCGGGCGGCCTCGTGCAGGCCGCGGACGCCGAGGATCTCCTCGACCCGGCTCATGTGGATGTCGAAGAAGTCGATGACCGGGGCGCGGGTCTTGGCCAGCTCCTGGCGCACCGTGTCGACGGCGGCGGTGGTGAACACCAGAGGCGTCACCGGCCCGTCCATCGCCTCGTCGAGGATCGCGACGACCCGCTGCGCCTCCTCGACCGTGGTGATGAACGGGAACAGGGTGCGCTCGAACCGGGTGTCCGGGAACTGGATGAGCAGGGCGTTGCCCATCGTCTCGGCACTGATGCCGGTGCTGTCGGACAGGAAGAAGACGGGCACGACCGGGGCGTCGTCGTACGCCGCCACAGGATCCGCCATCCACGCCTCCTCGGGGCCGACACTATCTGTCGTGAGCGCGGTGCCCAGCTGCGTCTCGGGCACGAGGAGCCTGCTCAGATCGGCGTACCAGCCCAGATGGCCGGCGTGGGGCGGCATGATGACGTCCGTGGCCGACCGGCTGGGCGTACGGCTGCTCGGCGAGTTCCGGGTTGACGGCGTCGAGCTCGATTCGCTGCGCAGCCGGCAGGCGCGCACGCTGCTCAAGCGGCTGGCTCTGGAGCGCGGCGGCGCGGTGTCGGCGGACAGCCTGGTCGAGGCCGTGTGGCCGCATCGGCGGCCGACCCAGCCCGACCGTGACCTGCACGTGCTCGTCAGCCGGGCCCGTTCGGTCATGGGTCAGGACCGGGTGGTGCGCCGCGACTTCGGCTACGCGTTGCTCGCCGACTGGTGGGACCTCGCCGAGCTGACCGTCCTGGCGCGCGAGGCCGGCCGACGAGCGGACGCCGGTGACGCCGTCGGTGCCCGGACCGCCGCCGAGGCCGCGCTCGCGCTGGCGCGAGGACCGCTGCTGGCCGACGAGCCGGATGCGGAGTGGGCCGCCGAGGCACGTGCGGCCGCGGAGGCGTCGGTCGCCGGCGTACGCCGGGTCGCGGCCACCGCGGCGCTGGCCACCGGGCAGGTGGGCGACGCCGCGGCGTACGCGACCGAGTCGCTGCGCAACGATCCTTACGACGAGGCCGCGCTGCGCACCCTGATGCGCGCGCACGTGTCCGCCGGGAGACCGGCATCGGCCTTGGCCGAGTTCGCGCGGGTCCGTGAGCGGCTCGGCGAGGAGCTCGGCGTCGACCCGGCCCCCGAGACCCGGGCTCTCCACGAGGCGCTGCTCCGGGAGGAGCCGGTCCCGGCGCCACTGGCCGGGCCGCCGGGTGACCTGGTCGGGCGGACCGAGGAGCTGCGCATCCTGGATGCCGAGCTGGAGGGCGCACGAGCTGGTGCCCGGGCCGTGGTGGTCAGCGGCGAGCCCGGGGTCGGCAAGACCGCACTGCTCGACCGGTGGGCGGCGGGCGCCACCGCGCGCGGCGCAGTCGTGCTCCGGGGACGGGCCGAGGCGGGCGAGCTCGCCCTTCAGCCGGTCCTCGACGCGCTGGCCGGCCGGCTCGCCGACGTGACACCGGACCAGTGGGCGCCCGTCACCGGGTTGCCGGGGCCGGGCGCCACGGTGGACGCACTGAGCCTGGGTGTCTTCGCGCATCTCGACGAAGCCGTACGTTCGCTGCCGGCAGGCACGGGCACGGCACTTGTGCTCGACGATGCCGACGGTGCGGACCCGGTGACCTGGGCGTGGCTGGCCCATGTGCGCCGGCGCCGCGAGCTGTCGCTGCTCGTGGTCGTCGCCCTGCGCGACCCGGGGGCCACAGGGGTCGAGCCGGACACTGAGGTCGCGCTGGAGCCGCTGGACGCCGCCGAGGTGGCCCAGCTGATCGGCCAGCTGATCGGCCCGCTGGTCGGCCCGGACCGCGCGACTGAGCTGCTCGCCCGCAGCGGCGGCAACCCCCTCCTCCTCACCGAGCTCGCCCGCGCCGACGACGCGGACGACGCGGACGGCGTCGAGATCCCGGGCTCGTTGCGTGAGTCGGTGACCGGGCGGCTGCGGCGTACCGGCCCCGCGGAGGCGACTCTTCGGGCCGCCGCCGTCCTCGGCGCCACGATCGACCTCGACCTGCTCGCCGCGGTGCTCGGGACCGCGCCCATGGACGTGCTGGAGCAGCTCGACGTCGGAGTCCGGCAGGCGTTCCTTGCCGAGCGGGAAGGTGCGTTGGCGTTCCGGCACGAGCTCGTCCGGCTCGCGGTCGCGGCCGGGGCCAGCGCTGCCCGGCGGGCCTGGCTGCACCGGCGCGCCGCCGAGGTGCTGCAGTCGCGACCGGATGCGCACCCGCTCGAGCTCGCCCGACACGCCCGCGAGGGCGGCGACCGGCCGATGGCGGCCGAGGGACTGGGCCACGCCGCCGACCTCGCCCTGAGCCGGCTCGACCTGGTCGGTGCCGAACGGCTGCTCGACGAGGCGATCGACCTCCTCGACAGTGCGGAGCGGGACGGCGGGAGGCTGCGGCTCCAGCGGAGCCGGGTGCGGATGTCCCGCGGTGACCTGGACGGCGCCGACGAGGACGCGGTGGCAGCGATGGCCACCGACGACACCGGGGAGGCGCTCGAGCTGCGCGCGTGGGCGGCGCGCAACCGGCACGACCTCGACGGTGCCGTCCGGCTAGGCCGGGCCGCGGCCGGCGCCGCCACCGACCCGACGATCCGGGCCAGCAGCCTGATCGCGGTCGCCTTCGGCCACCGCGGCAACGGCGACCTGCGCGAGGCCGAGGCGGTGCTCGGCGAGGCCGCGGGGGCGCCGGCCGAGCTGGGGCTGCCGGCGTGGACGGGCGTGCTGCGGGTGCACCAGGGCCGGCCCGCAGACGGGCTGGCCACTCTCGAGCCGATGCTCGGCGCCGAGGCGCGCCGCGGTGGGCAGGGGTACTGGGTCGAGCACACCCTGCAGATGACGGCGCATGCCTACGGGCTGCTCGGCCGGAGCGCGGACGCGCTGGCGGTGCTGGTCCGGCTGGAGCGCGAGATCGAGCGGCGCGGGACCGGGGTGCGGTACGCCGGCGTCCAGCACACCTACCGGAGCTGGATCCTGCGCAACCTCGGCGACCCGGCCGCCGAGGAGCTCGCCCTCACCGGGCTCGGGCTGGCCGGATCCCAGGAGATCCTCGCCCAGTGCCACCTCGACGTCGCGGACTGCCTGCTCCGCGCCGGTGACCTCGCGGGCGCCGCTGACCGACTCTCGGTCGCGGAGACCGAGTCGGGCACGAGGTGGTTCCACAACAAGTGGCGCTTCGACCAGCGCCGCGGGCTGCTGGTCGCCCGGGTCGCGCTCGCCGAGCAGGATGCGGCGGCCGCGCTCGACGCGGCGGAGCCGGTGGCCGCTGCCGCCGAGGACCGTGGTGACGCCCGCTACGCAGTGCTGGCCCGGCTCGTCCGCGCCACGGCCCAGGCGCGGCTCGGGGGGCCGCTCGACGAGCCTCTCCTGGCCGCCGACCTCGACGCCCTGGCCGGGGTGGCCGCGCTCGAGGGGTGGTGGCTGGCCGCCGAGGTGGCCGACGCGACCGGATCGGCGTACGCCCGGGCCACGGCCGCGCGCCTGGCCGAGCACGTGGCTCGCGAGGCGGCCGAGCGTGGAGAGGCGTTCCGGACTGTGGCTGCGGCGCGGCTGGTCTAGCGGACGGCGACGGCTTCGAGGACGACCGGCGCGAACGGTTCGCCGGTCCTGCGCACTGCCTCCACCGCGTCGGCGACGAATGCTGCACGTGCCTCGGCGGGCAAGGACACGACGAAGCGGTGGAGGTGCGGCACCGCAAGCCGGTAGCGCACCACGTCGGCCGGCTCCGTCAGCCCGACGTCGATCGACTCCTCGGTGACGCTCCAGCGGGTGAACCCCGCCGCCGCCAGCGCCCGCTCGACCGAGGCCGGATCGCCGATGGCGTGCGCGCACTCCTGGAGGTCGCCGTACCACTCGGGGGTGACGAAGCCATGCGCCGCCGCAACGCCATCCACCGCTCCCTTTGCTGCCGCCCGCTCGACCGAGAACGTCGACGCCAGCACGGCGCCACCGGGGCGCGTCACGCGGCGGAGCTCGGCCAGCCCCGCCGTCGGGTCCGGCAGGTGGTTGACCACGAACGCCGCGACCACCACGTCGAAAGCGCCGCTCCGGAACGGCAGCGCGGTCACGTCCGCCGCCACGGCCGGGCGGGCGCCGTACGAGGCCATGTCGAACTCACGGTCGGCCGCGACGACGCGCGCGCCCCGGTTCCGCAGCGCCTCTCCGGCCACGCCCGATCCGGCTCCGGCGTCGAGCGCCCGAACGCCCCGCAGCTCGAGCGGTGCCCGCGCGACCAGGTGCCGTGCCATCGGGCCGTAGGCGAGGGTCGCATCGCTCGCCCAGGCTTCGGCCACGCCGGCGTACGCCGTCTCCAGGTCGACGTTCCCCATGTCGAGGCTCACAGCCACCCGGCGCCGTCCAGGGCCGCCCGCTCCCACCAGTCCAGCTCGTCCTGGTCGCCGACCGCCTTCTCCCACGCGAAGACCGCGGCCATGCCGACGAAGCTCAGCCCCAGCTGGCGGTCCCACCAGTCGGCGGTGACGACGCCATGTGCCTCGAGGCGCTCGCGGTAGCGAGCGATCGTCGCCTCCTTGCTCTCCGGGAGCCTGGCCCGGTTGAGCGCGAGATACCAGGTCAGGTCCCAGCACGGCGGCGCCTCGCCCGGGTAGGCCCAGTCGAGCTGGATGGTGCGGCCGTCGGGACGATGGCCGACGTTGCCGAACTTCCAGTCCCCAGCCACGAAGGTGAGCGGCGTCGCCCGCAGCGCGTCGGTGAGCGCCTCGGGGTCGCGGTGCACGTCACCGACCAGCTCGTGGAGGCGAGGCGCCCGCTCGGCGAGCAGCCCCCAGCCCTGGTGAGCGACCTCGATCGGACCGGGCACCTCGGCCACCTCGAGCTCGGGCGCGATCGTCTCGGGTGCGAAGAAGAGCCAACGACGGGACAGGTCCTGCAGGTCGAGCTCGTCGTGCCAGCCCATGAAGTGCGCGTGCATCGCCGCCATGGCGTCGATGAAGTCGGCGTGGTGCTCCGCCGGCACCGGGTCGTCGCCCGGCGGGACCAGGTCGTCGCCACAGTCGGCCATCAGGATGGAGAGCCGGTCACCCTCGAGGGCCATCCCCCGGACCGTGTGGTCGATGACGGGCGGGGTCTGGGCGTAGATCCCGGCCTTCCAGACCTTGAACTCCCAGTTGGAGGTGTTGCCCGTGACCCGCATGATCCAGTCGTCGGCGGCCGAGAGTGACTTGAGGAAGTGCTTCTCGCCGTCGATGACCAGCCGCTCGAACCGCGCTCCCGACTTCGCGTCGGAGGTGCGGACCGCTACCCGGTCGGTAGCACCGGCGACGAGCTCCTCGAGGGTCTCCGCAACCCACGGGGTGGTGCGCGGGGCGGTGTCAGTTGCCACGAGCGGCCTCCATCTCGGCCAGCAGCGCGGCCGGCCAGCGACCGCCGCAGAACACAGTGTCGCGGCTGATCCGGTCGCCGTCCACGGTGATCAGGTGCACCTGGTGCGCGGCGTGCGGCACCCCGCCTTCGACGGGGTCGGGGCGGTTGGTCATGGCGACAGGCTGCGCGATCCGCGTTGCAGCGACCTTGCAACGGCGCGGCCCCCGCGTTGCAAGGTCATTGCAGGGACGCCGGGCGAGGGTCAGGGCGCCGGCAACCCCGCCGGGCCCAGCCCTTCCACGCAGGAGACCCTCCATGTCCGACACCCTCACACCCCCGACCGCGATCGACCCCCAGCTCGACGACCAGCGGCTTCAGTCGCTGGTGGAGCAGGCGGTCGGCGACTTCGGCGCCGTGCTGAGCGCCGCGCTGGTCGTCGTCGGCGACCGGCTCGGGCTCTACCGTGCTCTCGCCGAGCGCGGCTCATCCACCCCTGCCGAGCTGGCGACGGCCACGGGCACGGTCGAGCGCAACGTCCGCGAGTGGCTGTCCGCCCAGGCGGCGGCCGGCTACGTGACGTACGACGGGTCCGACCCCGACCGGTTCTCGCTCTCGCCCGAGCAGGCCGAGGCGTTCACGAACGAGGCCAGCCCGGCGTTCGTCGTCGGTGGCTTCCAGGTCGTCTCCGCGGCGGCCAAGGCCGACGAGAAGGTCACCGAGGCGTTCCGCGGCGGCAAGGGTGTCGGGTGGCACGAGCACCACCGCGACCTGTTCGACGGCACCGAGCGCTTCTTTCGGCCCGGGTACGCCGTGAACCTCGTCGACGCGTGGCTCCCATCGCTCGACGGTGTCGTCGAGAAGCTGCGGCACGGCGGCCGGGTCGCTGACGTCGGCTGCGGCCACGGGTCGTCGACGATCCTGATGGCGCAGGCCTTCCCGGCTTCGACGTTCGCGGGCTCCGACTACCACGCGTCGTCGATCGGCGAGGCTCGTGCGGCCGCGGAACTGGCCGGCGCGGGCAACGCCGAGTTCGAGGTCGCCTCCGCCGCAGAGTTCTCGGGAGCGCCGTACGACCTGGTCTGCTACTTCGACTGCCTCCACGACATGGGCGACCCGGTGGGTGCGCTCCGGCACGCACGCACGCAGCTCACCGAGGACGGCGTCCTGATGCTGGTCGAGCCGCAGGCTGGGGACTCGGTGGCCGACAACCTGAACCCCGT
Source organism: uncultured Actinomycetota bacterium (assembly GCA_963798045.1). Lineage (GTDB taxonomy): Bacteria > Actinomycetota > Actinomycetes > Propionibacteriales > Nocardioidaceae > Nocardioides. Next base: position 121,097 of record CAWCSB010000015.1, on the reverse strand, counting down.
CGGTCGGGTCTTCTACGGCGCCTCGACGCTGATCTGCACCCCGGCCTCCCAATCACAGGACATCGGGCTGGCCCTCGGAGCCCAGGCCGGCGAGGCGCGGCTCACGGAGGTGGCCAAGGAGGCCGGCTTCAGCCGGGTCCGACGAGCGGCCGAGACGCCGTTCAACCTGGTACTCGAGCTGCGGCCCTAGCTGGCTGTCCCGGCTGCGGGATCAGGAGGCCAGGAAGCGCAGCTTGGGGGGCGTACCGCCCCCGCGGTGCACCTCCTCGACCAGCTCCTGGAGCGCGGTGAGGGCGACGTTGAGCGAGAGCGGGCCGTACGACGTCCGCGCGACGCCGTGCTCCTGCTGCCAGTCGCGCGGCGGGCTGCCGGGGACGCCGATCGTCGTGAGCTTCTGAGGGCCGAACGCGTCGACGAGCTCCACGATCATGGCCTCGGTGAGCATCGCCGGCACGAAGACCACCGGGGCGCCGGCGTCGAGGTAGGCCTTGCCGCGCTCGATGGCGGTTGCGAGGTTGTCGCCCGGATCTCCCTTGCGATTGAGCGAGAACGCGTCGGTGCGCGCGTTGAGCACGAAGTCGACGCCCTCCTGCTCGGCGACCTTCATGATGTCCTCGACCTGCTGGGCGGCCTCGGCGATCGGCTTGAGCTGGTCCTCGATGTTGGCGCCGACGACGCCGAGCCCGATCGCCCGGCGGATCGTCTCCGGCGCGTTGCCGTAGCCGCCCTCGAGGTCCGCCGTCACCGGGAGGTCGGTCGAGTCGACGATCCGCTTGACCTGCTCGAGCACCAGGTCCAGGGGGATGTTCTCGCCGTCCTTGTAGCCGAACGCCGCGGCTATCGAGTGGCTGGCGGTGGCCAGCGCGGTGGTGCCCTCGGTCTGGGCCACCACCTTGGCGCTGGCCACGTCCCAGACGTTCACGAGGGTGAGCAGCGTCTCGTCCTGGTGGAGGCGGAGCAGCTCGGCTCCCTTGGTCTTCGTCGCGTCGTCCGCAGTCATGGCCTCACTCTGCCCGATGCCTGGCAGCAGCAGGCGCGGGCTGCCATCCTGTGGCCATGGTCGTCGCGAGCGTGGCACGGGATCAGGCTGCGTCGGACGCACGCCTGGCCGTCGGCGTGGCAGCGGGATGTGCGACCGGGCTCTTGGCGTTCGGGCTCCTGCCGCACGTCGCGGGCGAGGAGTGGCGGCCTCCCGGCCTCGACCTCGTCTGGGCACTCGGCGGAGTGGCCGTCCTGCTGCTGGGGCCTTTGGCGGCAGGGCTGGCCGCTTGGGCGAGCCTGGTCGCACTCTGGGCACGCGGCGACGTGCTGCCCACCCGGGTCCGCCGGACGCACCTGGTCACCCTGGTGCTGGTCGCGGCGTACGCCGCCGGCCTCGCCGCCGCGTGGTCCGCCGGCGTCTTCGCCTGGTTCAGCGACTGAGCCCTCGCGCGCTTCCCGAGGGTGTCGGCACCGGCCGGGGCTCGAGTCCTGTGGGTGGCCTCAGGCCACGGCCAGCGTGACCTGCATGTTGCCGCGGGTGGCGTTGGAGTAGGGGCAGACCTGGTGGGCCTGCGCCACCAGCGCCTCCGCGGTCTCGCGGTCCAGCTCGGGGAGGGAGACCTCGATCTGGGCGGCGAGCCCGAAGCCGCCGGTGGGAAGAGCGCCGAGGGACACGTCAGCGACGACCTCGGAGTCGGTCGTGTCGGCGCCGGCCTTCGCGGCGACGAGCTTCAGGGCGCTGTGGAAGCACGCGGCGTAGCCGGCAGCGAAGAGCTGCTCGGGGTTGGTCGCCTCACCGGCTCCGCCGAGCTCCTTCGGCGTGCGGACGGGGGCGTCGAGGAGGCCGTCCAGGGAGGTGACGCGGCCGTTGCGGCCGTCACCGGTGGCCACTGCACTGGTCGTGTAGAGAGTCTTCATGCGTGCAACTGTATTGTGCACAATTGAATTGTGCAATTCGGGTATGCTGAGACGCGTGCCACACGACTACCCCCAGCTCGACCTCGACGCCCAGCTGTGTTTTCCGCTCTACGCAGCCACCCGCGCGGTGACGCGCCGCTACGCCGAGCTCCTCGCCGACGTCCAGCTCACCTATCCGCAGTACCTCAGCCTGCTCGCCCTCTGGGGAGCCGACCAGGCGCTGTCCGTGGGCGAGCTCGGCGAGCGACTGCGCCTCGACTCGGGGACGCTGACTCCCCTGCTCAAGCGGTTGGAGTCGGCCGGGCTCGTCGTGCGACGACGCGACGCCCGGGACGAGCGCAGGGTGCTGATCGAGCTGACCGACGAAGGCTGGGCCCTGCGTGAGCGGGTGGCGCAGGTCCCGGAGCAGCTGTTCTCCTCGCTCGCCTTCTCCCCCAAGGAGGCGACCCAGCTCAGGCGACTGCTGGCCAAGGTGATTGACAGCGTGTGATTGACAGCGTGTGATCGAAAGCATCGGCGGCCTAGCCTTCCCGTGAGCCGTGTCCTGGGCCCGCAACCGGTTCGCCCTCCCGCTTTGAGTGAACGTTCGTTCGACGATCGAACGAACGTTCCCTCAAACGCAGCGAGGAGCCTGGTTCGGGAGGGGCCTTGTGGATGACCGCCACGCGGCACCCCGCATCCGTGCTTGGCTCGGCGACATGCCCTGGCGACTCGACACCGCCACCCGCGTGGACGACATCGTTGCGGCCATCCATCACCTCGTCGCAACAGGCGGCGTGGCCGCTGTGAGCTATCGCGCGGTGGCCGCCAGGATCGGGCTCTCCCCTTCGACCCTTCACCACCACTTTCCCGATCGGGCCCACCTGCTCAAGGTCGTCGCCGGCCAGATGTCGAGATACCGCCTCGAGCACTTTGCCGACCGGATCCGAGGCGAGGGCCTGGCGGCAATGGTCCCTGAGACCGCTGACGACGTGACAGACACGGTGGTGTGGCTTGCGTTCCACGACCTGGAGCGAACCGAGGCGATGCTCACCCTCGTCATGGCCGAGGCTCGCCTCCACGAGCGCCATGTCATCTGTTCTGCACTCGAACATCTTGGTGTCCCGATGTCCACAGCGATCGAGGCGGCCGAGGCGATCCAGCTCTGCCTCGAGGGTCTGGAGAGCGCTCGCGCCCGCCAGGAAGACCCCATGACCTACGAGCGGGCACTGCAGCTGCTCGAACGGGTCGCGGTCGCGCTCACCGGCGCCCCCGGAATCAGGCCCACTGCCTCCGCATGACGGTGCTCGCGGCAAACGGGTCTGTGCCCTGCTGGGCGGCCAGGATGCCCTGGCCCTCGGGCGACCCGGTGTAGACGGGATCGCCGCCGCCGACCCAGTGGTCCCAGGCCTTGGCGTAGGCCGCGGCGCGCTCGGCGTTGAGGCCGAGCACGGTCGGGACGGCGTGCCAGACCACGCCGTCGGGCTTGAGACGGCCGAAGCCGGCCCACAGCGACCGCCACCAGGTGACGTCCCTTCTGGTCCGCACCCAGCGCGGCAGCAGGTAGCGCGGGAGGTTGATCGGCGAGACCGCCTCGTCCAGGGCGGTCGCGAAGACCTCGGCCTCCACCTCGTCGACCTCGTGGAGGACGCAGCGGTACTCGCCGTCGGCGTCGAGGGCGACCTCGACCGAGTCGGAGCCGCGCCTGACCAGGCCGGCGGCGAGGAGCCCGTCGGCGACAGCCGAGGCGATCCGGATGACCGAGGGCGCCTCCTCGGCGCCGTGCAGAAGCTCCTCGCCGTGGCGGAGGTGGCTGCGGACCCGGGCGTACGCCGCGGCAACGCCCACGAGCACTCCCCCGGCCAGCACCAAGGGCGCCCCCGCGACCCCGGCAACCAGAGCCGCCAGGACACCGGCGCCGACCAGCAGCGAGGTGGCCCGGTCGCGCTTGGCGTGCCGCCGCAGGCCGCGCAGCTCGGCGGCGTCGGGGCGGAGCACCACGTCGGCCGGGCCGGTGCCGAGGCCGAAGCCCGCCGCACCCGGCAGCCCGCGCTCCTTGATCCGGATGCCGTAGACCGCCGTGTCGACGTACGGCTGACCGACCTGCCACTGGTCGCGGATGGTGGTGCGCTGCTCGCTGCGCACCGTGGCGCGCGCGTTGGACGCGTCGAACTCCGAGACCGGGGGCGGCACGAAGGGCGAGAACAACGGGTCGAGGTGGGCGACACCGTCGACGATCTGGCCCATGGGGTCGATGCCGAAGAAGCCGGTGTGCTTGCGGACGAGCCGGTCCCAGTCGTTCCCGCCCTTGGGGTGCTGGTCGGAGACGCAGACGAGTGACCAGTTCACCGCGACCTTCTCGGGCCACAGCGGGTCGGTGCGCAGCGCCCGGCCGCGGGTCTGCACGACCGAGGTGATGGTGGTGACCGCGGTGACGTCGGCGAGGCCCGTGATCCGCTTGGCGTCCCAGCCCTCGCCGAGCAGGGCGCGGGTGCCGACCAGGACCTGGCAGTGGCCGTCCTGGAAGTACGTCGTGAGGAGTCCCACCCACTGCCGGGCCTCCCACGGACCCAGGATCTGGGACAACGCCCCGCCCAGGGGCTCGATGCGCAGGGAGTCGGCCAGCGCGCGGTCCGGCAGTGACGCCAGGAACGCGGTGAGAGTGGCTGCGGCGCCGGCGACGGTCTTGCCGGTGACGAGCATCGGATTGAGCACGCTGGTCTCCGGGGCGGCGACCAGAGCCTCGAGCATCGCGTGCGCGGAGCCGGCCTGCTGGTCGATGACCCCGGTGAGGTCGGCGGGCAGCGTGGCGCCGGCCCGCTCGTGGTCGCAGAGGACCAGCATCCGCATCCGCTCGGCGAGGTTGAGGTGCTCGTGGGTGCAGATCTGGACGACGGCAGCCGTCTTGGACTCGCTCCGGGCCAGGACCCGGTCGACCGGGCTGCGGCCGCGGCGGATGCCGCGCTTGGTCCACTGGTAGCCGACCGACGGCAGCGCGCGACGTACCGCCTCCACCACCTGCTCGTCCTGGGCCAGGCCGGTCTTGGTGAGCCGGCCGGTCAGCCAGTCGTCGACCAGCAGCACCCAGTCGTCCGCCGTCGGCGCCGAGCGGTGCTCCTCCTGCATCCGGGCGCCGCTGGGCAGGCCGATCATCCCGACGTGGTGCAGCCGAAGCACCGCGCGGCAGACGTCCGGCTGCTCCTTGACCAGCGTGAGCCACGGCGACCGACTGGCCACGAACCGCGCGTCCAGCCACTGCAGGAACGGCATCGAGCCGAACGTCGGGTCGGTGAGCTGCGTGATCAGCTCCCGGAACCGCTCGGCCTCCTCTTTCAGCCAGTCGTCCTCGCTCGGGGTGGGGGTGGTCAGCCAGGCAAGCTCGACGAACGGCGCCAGGTCGCCGACCTTGACCACCGCCGGGATCGAGACCCGGTAGAGCGGCGTGCCGAACAGCTCGTCGACGAGGAGCGCCTGATCGGCGGTGAGCGCCTCGGGAGGGGTCGCGGTCAGCCCCAGCACCAGCGCGTTGGGCAGCTGGTCCAGCAGCTCCCCGATCAGCCGCCCCCACACCTCGAGCAGGTGGTGGCACTCGTCGAGGACCAGCAGCAGTGGCTCCCCCTGGCTCTGGGCGGTCTTGAGCTGCTCGATGAACGCGCGGCCGTTCGGGTGCAGCCGGTCCAGCAGCGCCGGCGGGCCGACCGACGGTGGCTGAGGTGCGAAGGCGTTCTGCGCCTGAGCCTCGAAGCCTGGTGACTCGGGGCTGGGGCCAGACCCGTCGTCGGCTGCGGAGGCTTCGAGGCTCGGCGCTGGAGCGCCTCGCACCTCAGCCACCGTGGCTACCTCGACCCCGTCGTCGTCGACCTCGTCGTCGGGGTCGAAGACGGCGAGGGCCTGGTAGGTGAGCGCGGTCAGCGTCGACGAGAGGGAGCGGTCGGTGCCGACGTCGAGGCCGAGCGCGGCTGCCTGGGCGGCCCACTGACCCTGGATGGCGGTGTTGGGGCCGAGCACCACGGCCTTGCCCACGGCGCCGGCGGCGACCCGGTCCTGGACGGTCATCAACCCGACCAGGGTCTTGCCGGCGCCGGGCGGGAGCGCCACCCAGGCGCGGGTCTTGCCGGCCGTCCACGCCGCGGCCAGCGCGGCGAGCGCCTCCTGCTGGTGGACCCGGAGCTTCACCCGCCGGGCTGTGCGGCGTGCTGTGCGGCGTGCTGTGCGGCGTGCTGGGGGGCGTGCTGGGCTCCGCGACCGGCTCCGTGGTCATCCCCAGAACACCCGGTCGACGACGGCGTGCGAGACCCGCATGGTCCGCAGGTGGTCGTTGACCATCTCGTCGGTGGCGCCGGCCGGGTAGCCGAGCACGTTCGCGACCGCCGCGCGCTCGCGGATGTCGTGCGGCAGCTGATCGCTGCCCCGGCCGCGCACGAGGGTGATCGCGTTGCGCACCCGGCTCACCCAGCGCCACCCGGAGATCAGCGTGTCGGTGTCGGACTCGGACAGCAGCTCCGCCTCGCGCGCGGCGACGAGCGCGTCGAGGGTCCGCGAGGTGCGCAGACCGGGCACGGTCGCGGCGTGCTGCATCTGCAGCAGCTGCACGGTCCACTCGATGTCGGCGAGGCCGCCCCGGCCGAGCTTGAGGTGGCTGTTGGGGTCGGAGCCGCGGGGCAGCCGCTCCTTGTCGACGCGGGCCTTGATCCGGCGTACCTCCAGGACGTCGTCCTCGCTCAGCCCGGTGCCGGAGGGCCCCGGCTCGGGGTAGCGCAGCGGGTCGATGAGCTCCACGAACCGCTGGCGCAGCTCCGGGTCGCCGACCACCGCGTCGGCGCGGAGCAGCGCCTGCGCCTCCCAGACCTTCGACCACTTCGCGTAGTAGGCCGCGTGGGACTCCAGGCTGCGGGACAGCGGCCCCTGCTTGCCCTCCGGGCGCAGGCCGGCGTCGACCTCCAGCGGCGGGTCGCCGCCCGGCAGCGCGAGCAGGCGGCGCAGCTCGTTGGCCACGGCGAGGGCGTACGACGACGCTTCGTGCTGGTCAACGCCACTGTGCCCATTTTTTGGCGAGCCTCGTGCACGAACAGCACGTCGGCGTCGCTGCCGTAGGAGAGCTCGAACCCGCCGTAGCGGCCCATCGCGATGACCGCCATCCGCGCCGGCGGCACGTCGGCGAACTTGTCGTGGGCGACCGAGGCCAGCACCACCTGCAGCGTGGCCTCGAGGGTCGCGTCGGTGATCCGCGAGAGCGCGGCGCCGACATCGGCCACGTCGATCAGGCCCAGGGCGTCGCCGGCCGCGACGCGGAACAGCTCGCGGCGGCGTACGGCGCGGATCGCGCGCACCGCCTTCTCGGGGTCCTCGCGGCGACCGCCGGCAGCGAGCATCTCCTCGACGATCAGCTGGTTGTACTGATCGGGCTCGAGCGGGGCGAGGTCCTCGCCCAGCATCCGCACACCGGCCGGCTCCTTCTCGAGCAGGTCGGAGACGTAGCGGGAGGTGGCGAGCAGCTTCGCCAGCCGCTCGGCCACCTCGCCCTCGTCGCGCAGGGTCTTGAGATACCACGGCGTCCGCCCCAGCGACTCGCTGAGCTTGCGGAAGCCGAACAGCCCCGCGTCGGGGTCCGGCGCCTCGGCGAACCAGTCCAGCATGGCCGGCAGCAGCTGCCGCTGGATGTTCGAGGTGCGCGTGACCCCCGCGGTGAGCGCCTCGAGGTGGCGGAGCGCGGCGTCGGGGTCCGCGAAGCCGAGGGCCGCCATGCGCCGGGACGCCGCCTCCGGCGTGAGGCGGGCCTCGTCACCGACCAGCCGGGCCACCGCGGTGAGCAGCGGCCGGTAGAACAGCTTCTCGTGCAGCCGGCGCACCTCGCGACGGTGGTGCTGCCACTCGCGGTCGAGGGCGTGGACCGGCTCCTTGGTGTAGCCCATGCTCCGCCCCAGCCGGCGCAGCGACCCCTCGTCCTCGGGTACGACGTGGGTGCGGCGCAGCTGGAACAGCTGGATCCGGTGCTCGAGGGTGCGCAGGAAGGCGTAGGCGTCGCGGAGGGCCTCGCCGTCCTCGCGGCCGACGTACCCGTGGCGGGTGAGCTCGGCCAGGGCGCTGAGCGTGGTGGGCTGGCGGATCTCCGGGTCGGCGCGGCCGTGCACGAGCTGGAGCAGCTGGACGGCGAACTCGACGTCCCGCAGCCCGCCGGAGCCGAGCTTGAGCTGGCGCTCGGCGTGATGGGCCGGGATGTGGTCGATGACCCGTCGACGCATGGCCTGGGTGTCCTCGACGAACCCGTCCCGCTCGACCGCGCGCCACACCATCGGCTGGACCATCGCGACGTACTGCCTGCCCAGCTCGAGGTCGCCGGCGACGGCGCGGGCCTTGAGCAACGCCTGGAACTCCCAGGTGCTCGCCCACCGCTCGTAGTAGCCCTCGTGGCTGGCGAGGGTGCGGGTCAGCGGGCCGGACTTGCCCTCGGGCCGCAGCGCCGCGTCGACCGGCCAGATGGTGCCCTCGCCGGTCTGCTCGGAGCAGATCCGCATCAGGTGGCTGGCCAGCTGGGTGGCGACCTTGAGTGCCTTGTCGGACTGTTCCCTCGTGGCCTGGGCTCCCTCCGACGGCTCGTGCACGAAGACCACGTCCACGTCGGAGACGTAGTTGAGCTCGTGACCGCCACACTTCCCCATCGCGATGACCGCGAGCCGTGCCTGCCTGGCGTCACTCTGTCCCACTTGCAGGGCCACGCGCTGCCGCGCGATGGCGAGCGCGGCGTCCAGGGTGCCGGCGGCGAGGTCGGAGAGCTCGGCGGCGGCGTCGTCGACTCCCAGGTGGTGGGTCAGGTCCCGGGAGGCCAGGCGGAGCAGCAGCCGGCGGTACTCCACCCGTAGCGCGTCCACGGCCTCGTCGTCGGGCCTGGTCGCGGTCGGGTCGTCGTCCTGCGGCTCCGCTCCGACCGCGCGCAGCAGGTCCTCGCGGACGGCGTACGCCGCGGGGCGGGTCGAGCCCATCGTCGGGTCGGTGAGCTCGCGCCAGTGCTCGGGGTGGCGGCACAGGTGCTCGGCGAGCGCCTCGCTGGCGCCGATGACCGACAGCAGGCGCATCGCGGTGCCCTCGTCGTCGACGAGCGCCCGGAGCAGCAGCTCTCCCTCTGCCGGCCCCGCCGCCTCGACCAGCCGGACCAGCGAGGCCAGCGCCAGGTCGGGGTCGGCCGTGCGGGCGACCAGCGCCAGCAGTGGCTCGGCCGCGCTCGCGATCATGCCGAGGTTGTCCAGCGACTGCTCGGGATCCTGGAAGCCGAGCCGGATCAGGTGGCCCTTGGTCGTCGAGGGTCTGCTGTCCGGCATCTCAGGCGGGTCCCGGTGCCGGTCCCAGCGCCACGTCGGCGAAGCCCGCGGCCAGCGGGGCCCACGCCTTGTCGAGCTCCTCCCGGGCCTCCTTGATCTCACTCAGCAGGGCGTCCGCGTCGAGACCGCGGTCCGCGAGCTCGCCCCGCTCCGAGTCGGTGACCCAGGTGCCGACGATGGTCTCGTCGACCTCGGGGTGCAGCTGGACGCCCCAGGCACTCGGGCCGTAGCGGGCGACCTGGAGCTCGCCATCCGCGGTCTCGGCCAGGACCACCGCCGCCGCCGGGGGCTCGACCACGAGGTCGTAGTTCCACTGGACGCCGCGCCGCGGGGTGGCCAGGCCGCCGAAGAGCCGGTCGTCGGCAGCCGCGCCGGTCCAGCCGACCGGGATCAGCCCGACCTGCTGGCCGCGCGGGTTGGGGGTCACCCGCCCTCCGAGCGCCGCGCCCATCAGCTGGTGGCCGAGGCAGATGCCCAGGGTCGGGACGCCCTCGGAGACGGCGTCGCGGATCAGCTCCTTGACCGGACCGATCCACTCGAGCACCTGGTCGTCGTTCGCGCTCATCGCGCCGCCCATGACCAGCAGGCCGGCGTAGCCGTCCAGGGTCGGCACGGGGTCGCCGGCGTACGGACGGACGACGTCGAGGGTGCAGCCGGCCTCCTCGAGCCACTCGCCGAACAGGTGCGCCGGGTCGTCGACCTCGGGCTCCACGACCAGGATGCGGGCGTTCACGAGTCGACCTCGTCGGGGATCAGCGCGAGGAAGAGCAGGCCGAGCCCCAGCAACGGCAGCAGGAACGCCAGCCAGGTGCCGGCCAGCCCCAGACCGGAGAGCAGGCACAGCGCGCCGGTCACGACGGTGGCGATCTTGGCGGGGCGCTCCGCCTCGCCGAGCAGCTTGAACGCCGAGCCCCCGGCCCCGAGCAGCAGCCCGGCGACGATCATCGCCAGCACGCCCGCGGCCCGGTGGTCGCCGTTCACCAGGATGAACGCCGCGAGGACGGCCGTGAGCACCCCGACCGCGAGCACGATGCCGAGCACCATGCGCAGCCGGTTGACCCGGTCGGGGCTGTAGACGGCCATCACTGTCTGCCGGCCTAGAGGACCGGCAGCATCATGTCCCGCTCGAAGGCGGAGACCTGGCCGCGGTACTGGTCCCACTCCGCGCGCTTGTTGCGGAGGAAGAAGTCGAAGACGTGCTCGCCCAGGGTCTCGGCCAGCAGCTCGGAGCTCTCGGCGATCTCGATCGCCTCGTTGAGGCTCTTGGGCAGCGGCTCGATGCCGAGGCTGGTGCGCTCGCGCTCGGTCAGCGACCAGACGTCGTCCTCCGCCTCGCGGGGCAGGTCGAGGCCCTGCTCGATGCCCTTCATGCCGGCCGCGAGGGTCACCGCGAACGCGAGGTAGGGGTTGCAGGCGGCGTCGACGGTGCGCAGCTCGATGCGGGTCGACTGGCCCTTGAGCGGCTTGTACATCGGCACCCGGATCATGGCGCTGCGGTTGTTGTGGCCCCAGCAGACGTACGACGGCGCCTCGCCGCCGAACATCATCCGCTTGTAGCTGTTGACCCACTGGTTGGTGATGACGCTGATCTCCTGCGCGTGGGCGAGGACGCCGGCGATGAACTGCCGGCCGACCTTGGAGAGCTGGTACTCCGAGCCGGCCTCGTAGAAGGCGTTCTGGTCGCCCTCGAACAGGCTGACGTGGGTGTGCATGCCGGAGCCGGGGTGGGTGGTGAACGGCTTGGGCATGAACGTCGCCCAGATGCCCTGGCTGAGCGCCACCTCCCGGATCACGGTGCGGAAGGTCATGATGTTGTCCGCGGTGCTCAGCGCGTCGGCGTACCGCAGGTCGATCTCCTGCTGGCCGGGGCCGCCCTCGTGGTGGCTGAACTCCACCGAGATGCCCATCGCCTCGAGCATCGTGATCGCCTCGCGGCGGAAGTCGGCGCCCTTGGACTGGGCGGTGTGGTCGAAGTAGCCGCTGCGGTCGACCGGCACCGGGTCGACGCCGTCCTCCGGGGTGGTCGCTGGAACAGGTAGAACTCGATCTCGGGGTGGGTGTAGAAGGTGAACCCCTTGTCGGCGGCCGTCGCGAGGATGCGCTTGAGGACGAAGCGCGGGTCGGCGTACGACGGGGAGCCGTCGGGCATCACGATGTCGCAGAACATCCGGGCCGTGGTCGGCCCCTCGCCGCGCCACGGCAGGATCTGGAACGTCGACGGGTCGGGCTTGGCGAGCATGTCGGACTCGTAGACCCGCGCGAACCCCTCGATCGCGGACCCGTCGAACCCGATCCCCTCGGCGAACGCCCCCTCCAGCTCGGCCGGCGCCACCGCCACCGACTTCAGGAACCCGAGCACGTCGGTGAACCACAGCCGCACGAACCGGACGTCACGCTCCTCGAGCGCCCGGAGCACGAAGTCTTCCTGCTTGCCCATGGCGCCAGCCTAGGGGTGCGGGTGCCCGCGCTCACGCCGGGACCGTCGAGTGAGCCGATGTTCGCAGGTCTGCGAGCCGCTCGCGCAACATGCGGATTGGGTCACGTCGACGGCGGAACCGGAGCCTCGACCCGCTCAGTCGTCCTCGGGCAGCTCGTTGCGCTCGATGTCGGCGACGGTGGGCTCGCCCCGGTTGCAGAACACCTCGATCTCGATCGAGCGGCGCTGCTTGGCGAAGACCGCGTCCACGTCGTCGTCCGGACCGTGCTCGAAGCTGACGATCCGCCAGCCGGCCGCCTCGTCCGGGAGCGCCTCGACGCCGTAGGCGTAGACGCCGCGGCACTCGACGACGAACGAGCCGAACTCCTCGTCGATCGAGCGGCGGACCGCCTCGGCGTCCGGGTCGGGGGTGGCCGAGCCCTCGGTGAGCTCGGCCTGCCGGATCAGCTCGTTGTCGCCGATCGGGCCGCGGTCGCGGTTGCTGGCGCCGAGCTGGTTCATCACGACGACACCGACCGCGACCGACGCGGCGGCCGCGAGCAGCCAGCCGACGCTCCACACGAGCGTCCGGCGCAGGTTCGACGGCGGGGGCACCCACCCATCGTCGCCCAGCGCCGGGTGCCGCAGGGCTATGGGAGTGCTAAGGGACGGCTAAGGCTGGCGCCTCACCGGCGGTGTGCGCGGCCGGTCGAGGCTAGGTTCACGGCGTGGTGCAGGTGCTGATCATCGAGGACGACGACCGGATCCGGCCGTTGCTGATGCGCGCCCTGGACCAGCGCGGGTACGCCGTCGACTCGGCGGTCACCGGCATGCAGGGGCTGCAGCGGGCGGTCGAGACCCGGCCCGACCTGGTGATCCTCGACCTCGGGCTGCCCGACGTGGACGGCACCCAGGTGCTGTCGATGCTGCGGGCGGTCAGCGAGGTGCCGGTGATCGTGGCCAGCGCCCGCGACGACGACCCGTCCCTGGTGAGCTGCCTCGACGCCGGCGCCGACGACTACGTGGTCAAGCCCTACACCACCGCCCAGCTGGAGGCCCGGATCCGGGCCGTGCTGCGGCGTACGGCGGGCGGGCGCACGCCGCGGCAGAACCTCGTCGTCGGCGGGCTGGAGCTCGACGTCGCGGCCCGTCGCACGACACTCGACGGCGAGCCGGTCGAGCTGAGCCCGCGCGAGTTCGACCTGCTGCGCCACCTCGCCGAGCGCGCGGGCGAGGTGGTCACCAAGAAGGAGCTGCTCGCCGAGGTGTGGCAGCAGGCCTGGGGCGGGTCCGACAAGACCGTCGACGTCCACCTGTCGTGGCTGCGCCGCAAGCTCGGCGAGCAGGCCTCGGAGCCGCGCTACCTGCACACCGTGCGCGGCGTCGGCGTACGCCTGGCCGCACCGGAGGACTGAGCCACCGATGCGCCGCAGCCTGATCACCACGGTCGCCGCGGCGGTGGCGATGGTGCTGCTGGCGATGCTGGTGCCGATGGCGCTGCTGCTGCGCGGCTACGCGCTCGAGGACCGGATCTCGCGGGCCGCGCTGGAGGTGCAGGCGACCGAGACCGTCGTGTCCGGGGCCGGCGACGACCGGGGCGCGGTCGAGGTCTACCTCGACCGGATCAACCGGGGCACCGGCATCGACACGACCGTGCTCTACCCCGGCGAGGACCCCTCGACGGACCTCGGGCCCGACCCCGGCGAGGACTGCCCGGGTCGTCGACGCGCGCACGACCGGACGCGCGCGGCTCGACGACGCGGACGGCGGCGCGGAGTTCCTGGTGCCCGTCTCGCTCGGGCGGCAGCTCCGCGCGCCCGGAGGACACGCCCGTGATCCGGGTGGTCGTCCACGAGCCCGGCTGGACCGAGTCCGGGATCCTGCGCAGCTGGCTGGTGCTGCTCGCTGCTCGGCCTGGCGCTGCTCGCCGGCGCGCTGGCGCTCGCCGACCGGCTCGGCCGGTCGTTCGTGCAGCCGATCCGCGCGCTCGCGGCGTACGCCGGCGCGCTGGGGCATCGCCCCACGGAGCCCGTCGAGCCGAGCGGGCCTCCGGAGGTGCGCGAGCTGACGGTGGCGATGAACCGGCTGGTCGGCCGGATCGAGGTCCTGCTGGGGCGGGAGCGCGCCGGGGTCGCCGACATCTCGCACCGGCTGCGCACGCCGATCACGACGCTGCGGCTGCGCGTCGAGGGACTGCCGGACGACGAGGACCGCGACCGGCTCGCCGGCGACCTCGACGAGCTGGAGGCGATGGTCGACCACGTGGTCCGCGAGGCCCGTCGATCCGAGCGCGAGGGGCTGGCGCCGTCCACGGACGGCGTCGCGCTGCTCAGCGACCGGGTGCTGTTCTGGGAGCCGCTGGCCGAGGAGCAGGAGCGCGACTTCACGTTCACCTCGACGGTGACCGGGGCCGGTCGCGGTCCGCGCCGCCGAGGAGGACCTCGTGGCGCTGGTCGACGTCCTGCTGGACAACGTCTTCACGCACACGCCCGACGGCTCCCCCGTCGCCGTCGCCCTGGCCCCGCGCGCCGAGGGCGGGCTGGTGCTGACCGTCGAGGACGGTGGCACCGGCTTCCCGGACGGCCTCGACGTCGTACGCCGCGGGACGTCCGGGGCCGGCTCCACCGGCCTCGGTCTCTCCATCGTCGACAAGACCGCCACCGAGTCCGGTGGCGGTCTGTCGCTGGGTCGCTCGCCGCTACGGCGGGGCCCGGGTCGTGGTCGAGCTCGGCGCCCCTTAGCCGACCGTGACGGTGGCGGCGCACTTCGAGCCGCCGCCGGCCGGGACGGCCTTGAAGCGGAAGGCGTCCGAGCCGGCGGTGTTCGGCCGGTTCACGTCGACGTCGAGCTCGCCCTCGGCGTCGGCCGTGCGGGTCACCTTGGTGATGCGCTTGCCGTCGTGCTTGATGACGATGGTCCAGGTCGAGCCGGGGGTCAGCCGGTCGAGGTCGGCGCTGACCTCGAAGCCGCCGCCGTCCTCGCGGTCCTCCCGGTCGACCTGGAACTCGTAGGTGCCCGGCGCCGCAGGCGCCGCGCTTGGTGACGTCGGCGCTGGCCGGCGACGCGGCGGCGATGGTGGCGAGGGGCGAGCGGCGCGGCGACCAGGGCGCCGGCAGCGATCAGGGCGGTGGTGCGGTTCATGGTGTGTCTCCTCTGGTCGGGTCAGCGGATCAGCGGGTCAGGGTGGCGGTGCAGGGCTCCCCGCCGTCGGCGGGGGTGGCGGTCGCGGTGAACTCGTCGCTGCCGTTCTCGTCGGCGGGCGCGTCGAGGTCGAGCTCGGCGTCCTCGTCGGTCTGGCGCTGGCCCTCGAGCAGCGTGGTGCCGCCCTGCTCCAGCACGACGTCCCAGGTCTCGCCGGGCGCGGTCGACTGCAGCTCGAAGGAGACCTCCAGGCCACCGTCCTCCTGCTCGGCCGACAGCTCGGTCGAACGGGTGTCGCAGGTCTCGCGGGCCGTGCTCTCGTTGTCGTCCTCGGCGCCGAATGCCGCCCAGGCGCCCACGCCGAGTGCCGTGGCCACGACCACCGCGGCGACTACCAGCAGTGCCTTCTTCATCGCTTCCTCCGTGTGATCGATGTCGATCTGACACGAAGACCGTCTCGCCGACGCGGCTAAGCGCGAACCAGCGAGGGGCTAAGGCGAAGTAAAGGGTTTCGAGACGCTCGCTAGCGCGAGCTCCTCAACCACCGGTGGTTGAGGAGGGCGCTCTGCGCCCGTCTCGAAACCAGTGCAAGGAAGGCACCTACCTACCCCTTCGGCACGTTCTCCAGCTCGGCCAGCCATGCGGTGGGGTGGGCGTCGGAGGGCATCCGCCAGTCGCCACGGGGGCTCATGGTGCCGCCGGCCGAGACCTTGGGGCCGTTGGGCAGCGCGGAACGCTTGAACTGGCTGGCGAAGAACCGCTTGATGAAGACCTCCAGCCACGAGCGGATCGTGGCGAGGTCGTAGGACGTACGCCGCTCGTCCGGGAAGCCCGGCGGCCACTCCCCCGCCGACTCGTCGTGCCAGGCGTGCCAGGCGAGGAACGCGATCTTGGACGGCCGGTGGCCGAACCGCAGGACGTTGAAGAGCGTGAAGTCCTGGAGCGAGTAGGGGCCGACCGAGTCCTCGGTGGACTGCGGCTTCTTGCCCTCGCGTCGTCGGGATCAGCTCGGGGGTGATCTCCTGCTCGACGATCTCCCGGAGCAGCTCGTTGGTCTCTCTTCCGTCCGAGGTGGCGAACTGGCCGCTCCCGACCACCCAGCGGATGAGGTGCTGGACGAGCGTCTTCGGGACCCCGGCGTTGACGTTGTAGTGCGACATCTGGTCGCCGACGCCGTAGGTGCACCAGCCCAGGGCGAGCTCGGACAGGTCACCGGTGCCGACGACGATGCCGCCGCGGTGGTTGGCGAGCCGGAACAGGTAGTCGTAGCGCATCCCGGCCTGGACGTTCTCGAAGGTGACGTCGTAGACCTCTTGGCCGTCGGCGTACGGGTGGTCGATGTCGGCCAGCAGCTGGCGCGAGGCCGCGGTGATGTCGATCTCCTCGAAGGTGACGCCGAGCGACTTGGCCAGCCGGGTCGCGTAGGACTTCGTGGTGTCACCGGTCGCGAAGCCCGGCATCGTGAACGCGTGGATGTCGGAGCGAGGACGGCCGAGCCGGTCCATCGCCTTCGCGGTGACGATCAGGGCGTGCGTCGAGTCGAGGCCACCGCTGACGCCGATGATCGCCTTGGTGTCGTTGCCCGAGGTCTGGCCGATGGCGGTGAGCCGCTGCTCGAGCCCCGACACCTGGATGTTGTAGGCCTCGTAGCAGTCGAGCGCGAGCCGCTCCGGGTCGTCGGGGACGAACGGGAACCGGTCGACCTTGCGGCGCAGCCCGACGTCGCCGGTGGGCGCGTCGAGCTCGAACTCGATGGTGCGGAACGCCGCGACCCGCTCGTCGTGGGTACGCCGGTTGTCGTCGTGGGTGCCCTGCCGCAGCCGGTCCTGGCGGAGCCGGCCGAGGTCGACGTCGGCGATGGTGCAGACCGGCCCCTCGGGGAACCGCGGCCCCTCGGCCATCAGCTCGCCGCTCTCGTAGACCATGGTCTGGCCGTCCCAGCTCAGGTCGGTCGTCGACTCCCCCTGCCCGGCGGCCGAGAAGACGTACGCCGCGTTGCAGCGTGCGCTCGCGCTGCGGACCAGCAGCCGGCGGTCCTCGGCGCGAGCCACGGTGATCGGGCTGCCGGACAGGTTGGCCAGCACCGTCGCGCCGGCCAGGGACGCCTCCGCGCTCGGCGGCACCGGCACCCACATGTCCTCGCAGATCTCGACGTGCAGCTTGAGGTCGGGCTGGTCGGTGGCCGCGAAGATGAGGTCCGGCCCGAACGGCACCTCGGCGCCGCCGAGCTCGATCGTGGCGCCGCGCCGGTCGTCGCCCGGCGCGAAGTGGCGGCGTTCGTAGAACTCGCGGTAGGTCGGCAGGTAGGACTTCGCCGACACCCCGAGGATCCGGCCGTGGTGGATCACCACGGCGCAGTTGAGGACCCGGGTGCCGTGGACCAGCGGGGCGCCGACGACGAGGACCGGCAGCAGGTCGGCGCTGCCGACCACCACGTCGTCGATCGCGCGCCGGGTGGCCTCGAGCAGGGTGTCCTGGAGCAGCAGGTCGTCGATGGCGTAACCGGTCAGGCACAGCTCCGGGAACACCGCGACCGCCACGGCGTTGTCGTGGCACTCCTGCGCCTGGGCCAGCACGGCGCGCGCGTTCTCCGCCGGGTCGGCGATCGCCACCGGCAGCGTGCAGGCGGCGACGCGGGCGAACCCGTGCGCGTACGCCGAGTAGAAGTCCACGCTTCGAGTCTAGGGACGATCCCCGCGATGAGTCGGCGTACGTCTCCCGGTCTGTCCTGACATGACTCTCGCAGCGAACGCTCCCATCAGCCCCTGCCTCTGGTTCGACCACGAGCTGGAGGAGGCGGCGGAGTTCTACACCAGGATCTTCCCGAACTCCCGGATCGGGCACATGGCCCGCTACCCCGACGCCGGCCCGGGCGAGCCCGGGACGGTGATGGCCGGGGACTTCAGCCTCGACGGTCTCGTCTTCCGCGGCATCAACGGGGGCCCCGACCACGCCGGCTTCACCGAGACGGTCTCGTTCTCCGTCACCTGCGCAGGACCAGGCCGAGGTCGACCACTACTGGACCTCGCTCACCGCGGACGGCGGCCAGGAGTCGGTGTGCGGGTGGCTCAAGGACCGGTTCGGGCTGTCGTGGCAGATCGTGCCCAAGCGCCTCTACGAGCTGATGGAGGACCCCGACCCGGTCCGGGCCACCGCCGCCACCGAGGCGATGCTGCGGATGCGCAAGATCGTCGTCGCCGAGCTGGAGGCCGCCGCGGACGCAGCCGCGGCGTGACGACAAACACAGACCGTTACCGCCGCGTACGTCGTTAGCCTTTCAGTAGTCCGTGGACTCCATCAGGGAGCTGCGAGACGACAGGAACGGAGCTCGACGATGAGCACGCCCACCCCCGAAGGCTCTGCAGGTGAAGAGCGGGCCCCGTACGGCAGCGGTCCTGCGGCCGCCAGCTCTCCCGCCCCCTCCAACAGATCGGGGCCGGCGAAGGTGCGCACGCACCACCTCCGGGAGATGAAGGAGCGGGGCGAGAAGTTCACGATGCTGACGGCCTACGAGCAGTACGCCGCCGAGACCTTCGACGAGGCCGGCATCGACGTGCTGCTGGTCGGCGACAGCGCCTCCAACAACGTCTTCGGCAACGAGACCTCGCTGCCGGTGACGGTCGACGAGCTGATCCCGCTGACCCGGGCGGTGTCCCGCTCGGTGCGCCGCGCGCTCGTGGTCGGTGACCTGCCGTTCGGCTCCTACCAGGCCTCGCCCGAGCAGGCCTACCTCACCGCCGTCCGGTTCATGAAGGAGGGCGGCGCCCACTGCGTGAAGCTCGAGGGCGGCATCGAGATGGTGCCGCAGATCGAGCGGCTGGCTCGCGGCGGCATCCCGGTCATGGCGCACATCGGCTTCACCCCCCAGTCCGAGCACGCGCTCGGCGGCTACCGCGTCCAGGGTCGCGGTGAGACCTCCGCCCGCGTGCTCGCCGATGCCGAGGCGATCCAGGACGCCGGCGCCTTCGCGGTGGTCATGGAGATGGTCCCGGGCGACGTGGCCGGCGAGATCACCCGCAAGCTCCGCATTCCCACCATCGGGATCGGCGCCGGCAACGAGACCGACGGCCAGGTGCTCGTCTGGCAGGACGCGTTCGGGCTGCGGACGGGCAGGATGGCGAAGTTCGTCAAGCAGTACGCCGACGTCCACGGCGTCCTCCTCGACGCCGCCCGCGCGTACGCCGACGACGTGAAGGCCGGGACGTTCCCGGGGCCGGAGCACACCTTCTGACAGACGAGGCGCGGCTCAGAAGACCGCGACGTGGTGCCTGCCCAGCACGAGCAGGACGCCGAACACCTCGATCAGGCCCGCCCCGACGAGGACAGCCCCCGCTCCGTCGCTGCACTCCACCCGGGAGCCTCACGACACTGCTATTTCCTCGGCACCGGGTGCCGAAGATCTAGCGAGGTCGGCCATCGGGCAGGTCTCGGAACAACCTCGCAGTGTCGAGACCCAGCCGCGAGCGAGCAGGACGCCGCCCACGACGGCGGCCAGCCGGCAGGGGTCGAGCACCTGACGCCAGCCGGCTCGAAGCGTCAGCTCGCCAGCCACCGCGGCCGCGAGATCACGGTCCAGGTCGGCCCACCGGTCTGCCGCCTCTTCGTGGCCGAGACGTCCGTCGAGCTCGACGGTCGTGGCCAGGTCGACGTAGTCCACGTCGCGGAATGCCGGGCTCTTCCCCTGGTGGACGCGGCGCTGCCGCTTTGCCGTCGGCAGACCGTGTGGTCGTTCGACACGCACCAGGTAATGACGCTCGAGGACCGAGTAGGCGCCCGCGTCGACATCGCGGAGGATCTCGAGAAGCAACCGTCGATGCTTCAGCCGCGGACAATCCTCCAGCGCGGCCACCAGACGCCCAGCGGTAGTCCGGCCTTGCTGGACGGCGTCTGCGAGCAGGGCCACGGCGGCGTCCTCACGCGCCTTGGCGGATGCCGCGGAGACCAGGGCGTGCTCGAGCCGCTGGCGCGGCGGCGAAAGGTGGTGCTGGGCCCTCGACTCCCAATCGCCGAGCCGCTCCACGACTATGCCCGGTCGGCCTCGCACGGTCCGGACAGAGTCGACACAGACGCGGATCGGCGCGGAGTCCGTCTGGCCGTGCCCGCGGAGATTCGCGGCGCGCAGCGCCGACGGCCCGGCCAGGGCGGCCGGCGCGTAGAAGAGAACGGCTGCCCAAGAGCGTTGCAGCCATGTCAGCGGACCGGTGTGCTCGACGTACACCCCGGGATGGACGCGGGCCCACTCCCGGCGGCGCAGCTTGCGCTCGATCTCGCTGTCGGTGACCTCCACCGCGAGAAGCTGCCGTCGCGAGACCACACCAGCTTGCGCTTGAAAGAGCTCGGTCACGGCAGCCTCGTCCACGACGCCAGCATCCGTGCCGTTGCCTCTCGACCGGAGCGAGCGTGCTACTGGCTGTGGACGACGGGCGGCGAAGCCGCGGCTGTGCAGAAATCGCTGACATTTGTCATGCGGACCTTGTGACGCTCGAGCGAGGGCCGAGACGCCCGGAGACAGAACGCTGGTGCCATGACAACAACCCAGCTCTCCAGGACCGATGCCGCTACGAGAGTGCCGGCGGTCTCGCTCTCAGGGGTGACCAAGGATTTCGGTGACGTGCAGGCGGTCCGCGGGATCGACCTCGAGCTCCAGCAGGGCGAGATCGTGGCGTTCCTCGGGCCGAACGGCGCAGGCAAGACCACGACCATCGACATGGTGCTCGGGCTGTCGAAGCCCACGACCGGCGACGTCAGCGTGCTCGGCATCGAGCCGCGACAGGCGATCTCGCGCGGCCTCGTCAGCGCTGTGATGCAGACCGGCGGCCTGATCAAGGACCTCACCGTGCGTGAGACGGTCGAGTACACCGCCAGCCTGTTCGCCGACACCAAGCCGGTCGACGAGGTGCTCGACAACGCCGGCATCACCGGCATCTCCGACCGCAAGGTCGCCAAGTGCTCGGGCGGCGAGCAGCAGCGGCTGCGGTTCGCGATGGCGCTCCTGCCCGACCCGGCCCTGCTGCTCCTCGACGAGCCGACCACCGGCATGGACGTCGAGGGCCGCCGTACCTTCTGGTCCGCCATCCGGCGCGACGCCCAGCAGGGCCGCACGGTGCTGTTCGCGACGCACTACCTGGAAGAGGCCGACCAGTACGCCGACCGGATCGTGCTGATCAGCAGGGGCAGGATCGTGGCCGACGGGTCGGGCAGCGAGATCCGCGCGCTCGCCTCCGGCCGCTCGGTCCGGGCCACGCTGCCCGACGCCGACACCGACCGAATCGCCTCACTCAGCTCCATCCCCGGGGCCGGCGTGGAAGGCGTCGAGGTCCGCGGCGACACCGTCATCCTCCACGCCAAGGACAGCGACGCCGTGGCCCGCTACCTGCTGACCGAGACCGACGCCCGGGACCTGGAGATCACCTCCAAGGGCCTCGAGGACGCCTTCCTGAGCCTGACCCACGACCATGACGGAGAGAACTGACATGACCACCGCCACCATCGACCCCGGCACCCGCAAGGTCCCGCCGTTCGGCGGCTTCAACACCACGATCCTCGGGATCGAGCTCAAGCGGATGGTCCGCAACCGCCGCACGATCTTCTTCACCCTGGTCTTCCCCGCCGCCCTGTTCCTCTCCTTCGGCGGCAGCGAAGGCTGGAACGACAAGGCGGGCCACGGCAACGTGGCGGCCTACATCATGGTCTCGATGGCGCTCTACGGCGCCGCGCTGACCGCGGCCGCCGCCGGCGCCATGGTCGCCATGGAGCGCGCGATGGGCTGGTCCCGCCAGCTCCGGCTGACCCCCCTGAGCCCGGTCGTGTACATCTCCATGAAGGCGATCGTCGCGGTGGTCATGGGCGCGATCGCGGTCGCCGTCGTCAACATCGTCGGCGTCGTCCAGGGCAAGCCCGACATGCCTGCCGAGCGCTGGGTCGCGTGCGCCGTCCTCGGCGTGCTGTGCACCCTGGTCTTCGCGGCACTCGGGGTGTTCGTGGGCTACCTGGTGCCGGGCGAGAACGCGATGCAGATCCTCGGCCCCGGCCTGGCGATCCTGTCCTTCCTCGGGACCGTGTTCATCCCGATCCAGGACCACACCAGCCTGCTGTGGCACATCGCCCAGTGGACCCCGATGTTCGGTGTCGCCGTGATCACCCGTGCTCCGCTCACCGGCGACCTGCCGTGGTACGCCGTCGTCAACGCGGTCGGCTGGCTGGCCGTGTTCGTCTGCGGCGCGGCGTGGCGGATGAGCAAGGACACCGCTCGGGTGTGACTACGGTGCTGGGTGTGAGCCAGACCCAGCCGGTCACGCCGGTGCCGGGGGTATCGACCCCCGGCTCCACCGGCCGGTTGGGTCCGGTGTTCGCCGGCATCTGGCTCTTCTTCCTCCTCAACCCGTTCCTCGAGGGCTGGGCGCATCGGGACGAGGCCCGGGGCGTGCTCGGCATGGTGTGCACGGTCGCGTTCGCGACGGTCTACCTGTTGCTGTGGGTGCGGGCCCGCGCCGACCGCCAGCGGCTCGTCGACACCCCTCCGCTCAGCTGGTCGCTGCCCTACCTCGGCGCCCTGGTCGGGCTCGGCGCGCTGACCGTCGCCTGCGTGGGCGAACCAGGCCTGGCGTGCGCGGTCTACGTCAGCGTCGCCTGCGTCATGGTCTTCCCGTTCCGGGTGTCCGCACCGATCGTGGTCGCCCTGATCGTGGGGACGATCGCCCTCGGCGCCCGCGAGGAATGGGGCACCCAGGTCGGCACGGCCTTCGGGATCATGGCCGCCTCCGTGGCGGTCTTCGGTCTCCGCGCGGTGATGACCCGCAACATCGACCTCGTCAATGCCCAGCTCGAGAACGCCCGCCTCGCCGTGGACAACGAGCGCACCCGGTTCGCCCGCGACCTGCACGACATCATGGGCCACTCGCTCACCGTGATCACGGTCAAGGCCGAGCTGGCCCAGAAGCTCATCGACGTCGACCTCGACCGGGCGCGCGCCGAGATCGCCGACCTCGAGCGACTCAGCCGAGACGCACTCACCGACGTACGCCGCGCGGTGGAGGGCTACCGCGACATCACGCTCCCGGGCGAGCTGGTCCGGGCGCGGGTCGCACTCCGCGCCGCCGAGATCGACGCCGACCTGCCGAACTCCACCGACGACGTACCGTCCGAGCTGCGCGAGCTGTTCGCCTGGACGGTGCGCGAGGGGGTCACCAACGTGATCCGGCACTCCGGTGCCCGGCACTGCGAGGTCCGGCTCACCGCCACCAGCGCCGAGGTGCGCGACGACGGTCCCGCGACCCACTCTCCGAGCGGCCACGGCTCGGGCCTGGCCGGGCTGCGCGAGCGGGCCGCCGCGGTGGGCGCCACCGTGGTCACGCGGGAGCTCTCCCCCGGCTTCTCGCTGTCCGTGGTGGTGTCATGACCATCCGGCTCCTGCTCGCCGACGACCAGGCACTGGTCCGCGGCGCGCTGTCCGCGCTGCTCAGCCTCGAGTCCGACCTCGAGGTGGTCGCCGAGGTGGGCTCGGGCGACGCCGTCGTACCTGCCGTCCTCGAGCACCGTCCCGACGTGGCGCTGCTGGACGTCGAGATGCCCGGGCTCGACGGCATCTCCGCGACCGCGGAGGTCCGGCGCGCGTCCCCTGACACCAAGGTGCTGATCGTGACGACGTTCGGCCGTCCGGGCTACCTCCGCCGTGCGCTGCAGGCCGGCGCGGCCGGGTTCGTCGTCAAGGACACCCCCGCGGCCCAGCTCGCCGACGCCGTACGCCGCGTGCACGCCGGGCTCCGCGTGGTCGACCCGGCCCTGGCCACCGACTCCCTCGTCGCCGGCGAGTCACCGCTCACCCAGCGGGAGACCGAGGTGCTGCGCGCCGCCCAGGACGGCTCCTCGGTGGCCGCGATCGCGAAGAAGCTGTTCCTCTCCGAGGGCACGGTGCGCAACCACCTGTCCTCGGCGATCGGCAAGACCGGTGTTGCCAACCGGGCCGAGGCCGTGATCATCGCGGACGGCAACGGCTGGCTCTGAGCCGCGCCGTTGGGTGCGGTCTGGCTGCGCAGGACGTCATGGGCCTCGCCGGTCGGCACGCTCGACGGAGACGACCTGGACCACGATGCCGACCAGGACCGCGACCACACCGGCAACCAGGACGAGCAACCCGAACCTCTCGTACGTCGACCAGGTGGTGGGAGCGGCTTCAGAGCCGTCGGCGAGCAGCACGATGCCAGCAATGATGCCGATGAGACCGAACCCGATGAATCCCATCTCCGTCTCCTCGCTCGCGTCGTTGGAGCCGCCTCAAGGCTAGACGCTCATCGGGCTCGCCGGGCCTCTCATGCCGCTGTCACTCACACGGGCTAGCGTCATCGCACATGCGAGTCCCCCACCTCCTGCTGTGCGCCCTGACCCTGTCCCTCACCGCACCGGTCGCCCCCGCGGTCGCCGCGTCGAGCCACCATGCTCCGGTCGTCGCCCGCAAGCCGTTGCCGCAGCTCAAGATCACCACCGTGGTCCGCCACCTCGACCACCCGTGGGACGTGAAGGCGCTGCCCGGCGGCGTGCTGATCTTCACCCAGCGCGACCGGGCGACGCTGTCGGTGTTCAAGAACGGCAAGGTGCACCGGGTCGGGTTCCCGCGACGTTCGGTCTGGGTGTCGGGCGAGACCGGGCTGATGGGGCTCGAGGTGGACCCCGACTTCGCCACCAACCGCCGGATCTACACCTGTCAGGGCGGCAGCACCGGCGCCGGCCACGACGTCCACGTCACCGCCTGGACCCTCGACACCAAGCTGCGCAAGGCGACGATCGACAAGGTGCTGGTGGGCGGGTTCCCGACCAGCTCGGGCCGGCACGGCGGCTGCCGTCTGGTCGTGACCAGCGACGGGTCGCTGCTGGTCGGCACCGGCGACGCCGCCCAGGGCACCAACCCGCAGGACCTCGACTCGCTCGGCGGCAAGACGCTGCGGCTGGACCGGTTCACCGGGGCGCCGTGGCCGGGCAACCCGTTCGCCACCGCGACCGGCGCCCGGCGCTACGTGCACACCTACGGCCACCGCAACGTGCAGGGCGTGGCCGAGCGCGCCGACGGCACGCTGTGGTCGATCGAGCAGGGCAGCTACCGCGACGACGAGGTGAACCTGCTGAAGAACGGCGGCGACTACGGCTGGAACCCCGTGCCCGGCTACAACGAGTCGGTCCCGATGACCGACCAGTCCCTGCCCGGCACCCAGGTCAAGGCCCGCTGGCGCTCCGGCAGCTCGACCCTGGCGACGTCCGGCGGCGGTTTCGTGAACGGCGACAAGTGGGGCGCCCTCGACGGCGCTCTCGCGGTGGCCTGCCTCAAGGCCAGCAGGGTGCTGTTCCTGACCTTCGACTCCCGCGGGAAGCTGCAGCGGGTGCGGGCACCGAGGGCGCTGCGGCAGTACGGCCGGATCCGGCAGGTCTCCAGCGCCGCGAACGGCGACCTGCTCGTCACCACCGACAACGGCAGCGGCGCCGACGTGATCCTGCGGGTCAGCCCGAAGTAGCTGTCAGGCCGTCCAGTCGAAGACGGCCTCTCCGATGGCCAGCACCGAGAACCACACGACGACGGCGATCAGGGGCAGCCACAGGGTGCGCTTGGGGTGCGGGGTCCACCAGCGGGTGGCGATGACGAAGAGCACCACCCACACCAGCATCAGCATCACGACGGCGTACCACGGCGCGAGCAGCCCGCTGGAGGCGTACAGGAAGAAGCAGCCGGCCATGCCCATCATCGCCAGGAACGGCCAGGGCGACGCCTTGTGGCCGTGGGGGATCGCCATCGGTCAGTCCTCGAGCTTGTCGTTCCAGCGAGGGTCGTTGTCCCACTCCTCGTTGCGCTCCTTGACCTTCTCGAGCGCGCGGGCGGCCTCCGCCTCGGTGTCGTAGGGACCGAGCCGGTCCTTGTAGGCGCAGCCGTCCGAGCCCTCGACCGCGTGGTGGTTGAGGCAGTACCAGTACGTCATACGGCCGAAACATAGCCGTCATCGCGATGACTAGGTTGTGGTCATGGCGGCCATGTTCGACGGGTACGCATCGTCAAGCCCCGCCTTTGACGAGATGTACGACGACGACGCACTCCGGCCGCCGTACGCCCGGCTCCGCACCTCGCTCGACACCATGACCACGCCCGACCTGGTGGGCCGGGTCGAGGCCTTGCAGTCCAGCTACCTCGACCAGGGCGTCACCTTCGACATCGGCGGCGAGGAGCGCGCGTTCCCGCTGGACATCTTGCCGCGGGTCATCGAGATGGACACGTGGACGACGATCGACCAAGGCGTCCAGCAGCGGGTGCGGGCCATGGAGCAGTTCCTCGAGGACGTCTACGACGCGGGGCGGGCGTTTGAGGACGGCGTGATCCCTCGGCAGGTGATCACGACGTCGTCGCACTTCCACCGAGCCGCCGCGAACGTCCGACCGCCGAACGGTGTCCGCGTGCACGTGAGCGGTATCGATCTGGTGCGCGACAGCGCGGGCGAGTTCAGGGTGCTGGAGGACAACGTCCGCGTGCCGTCCGGGGTGTCCTACGTGATGACCAACCGGCGCGCGATCTCGGCGGCGCTGCCGGAGACGATCGCGGAGCACCGGATCCGGCCGGTGGCCGGATACCCCCAGCGGCTCCTGGTGGCGCTGCGGGCCGCAGCCCCGGCCGGCGTCGCCGACCCGACCGTCGTCGTGCTGACTCCCGGCGTCCACAACGGCGCCTACTTCGAGCACGCGCTCCTGGCCCGCACGATGGGGGTCGAGCTCGTCGAGGGTCGCGACCTCGAGTGCCGCCGGGGCCGGGTGATGATGCGGACCACCAAGGGGCCCGAGCCGGTGCACGTGATCTACCGGCGCGTCGACGACGAGTTCCTCGACCCGGTGCACTTCCGCGCCGACTCGGTGCTCGGCGTGCCCGGCCTCATCGACGCCGCCCGCGCCGGCAACGTGACCCTCGCCAACGCGGTCGGGAACGGCGTGGCTGACGACAAGCTCGTCTACAGCTACATGCCGGAGATCATCCGTTACTACCTCGGCGAAGAGCCGGTGCTCCGCAACGTCGACACCTGGCGGCTGAGTGAGCCGGAAGCGCTCGCAGAGGTGCTCGACCGACTCGACGAGCTGGTGCTCAAGCCGGTGGACGGGTCGGGCGGCAAGGGCATCGTGATCGGGCCGCGGGCGACCGGAGCAGAGCTGGACGCGCTCCGGGCCAAGGTGCTCGCCGACCCGCGGTCGTGGATCGCCCAGCCCGTCGTGCAGCTCTCGACGGTACCGACGTTCGTGGACGGTGCGCTGGCACCGAGGCACGTCGACCTGCGGCCGTTCGCGGTCAACGACGGGAACCGGGTCTGGGTGCTGCCCGGCGGGCTCACCCGGGTGGCCCTCGCCAAGGGCGAGCTGATCGTGAACTCCTCCCGCGGTGGCGGTTCGAAGGACACCTGGGTGCTCGCCGGGCCGA
The DNA here is from genome assembly GCA_963798045.1 of uncultured Actinomycetota bacterium. Taxonomy (GTDB): domain Bacteria; phylum Actinomycetota; class Actinomycetes; order Propionibacteriales; family Nocardioidaceae; genus Nocardioides. Next base: position 93,910 of record CAWCSB010000015.1, on the reverse strand, counting down.
CCCAGGTCGAGCTCGAGCGGTCAGCAGGGCTCGACGACACCGTGCTGCCCGGGAAGCTCGGCCGGGTCGACCATGGTCGGAGGGTGCCCCACGCGCTCGGGATGGCTGCCGGGCCGGCGTTGAGCGAGTCGCACGAGCAGGCCCAGCAACAGCAACAGCAACGGCGGCCCCGGTGCTGAGTCGGATCGCCGAGTCCATGTTCTGGATCGGACGCTACGTCGAGCGGGCGGAGGACACCGCCCGGATCCTGGACGTGCAGACCCAGCTCATCCTCGAGGACTCGATGGTCGACGAGGGAGCCACCTGCGACGCGCTCCTCTCCATCATGGGGATCGAGGAGGTGTCGGCTGGCGCCGACGTGGCCCTGGCCCTCGACGTCCTCTGCTACGACCTCTCGTCCCCGACCTCCATCGCCTCCGCGCTCGCTGCAGCCCGCGAGAGCGCCCGACGAGCCCGCGAGACGCTGTCGGTGCCGATGTGGGAGGCGATCAACACCACCTACCGCACGATCCCGAGCGGGCAGTTCCACGCCCAGCGCGCGCCGGCCATCCTCCGATGGGTACGCGACCGGGCCGCTCTCATCAACGGGACCGCCGACGCGACCACGGTGCGCGACGAGGGCTGGCACTTCCTGATGCTCGGACGGTGCGTGGAGCGCGCAGACATGACGTCGCGGCTGGTGGCCAGCGCGGCGCTGGCCGAGGGCTCGCAACAGCCGTGGACGTCGACGTTGCGCGCGTCGGGTGCCTACGAAGCGTTCCTGCGCACCTACCGGGGGCTCGAGACCGACCGTGGCGCGGCCGAGTTCCTCCTGCTCGACCGGCTCTTCCCACGGTCGGTGGTCTTCGCCCTGAACCGGGCCGAGCAGTGCCTCGACAACCTCGAGTCCTCGCAGCGGGCCGGGTTCCAGAACGAGGCGATCCGACTGCTCGGCCGGATGCGGGCGGAGCTGGAGTATCGCTCGCTGACCGACCTGATGCCCGACCTCCCGCACGAGATGGAGCGAGTTCAGCTCGCGTGCGCCAACGCGACCGAGGCGGTGACCCGCCGCTACTTCGCCGGGTCAGAGGCCCTCGCGTGGCAAGGGGTCACAGGATGAGCATGCAGCTCCGGATCGTGCACTCCACGCGCTTCGACTACAGCGGCAAGGCGGTGGCGTCGTACAACCACGCGCGACTGACACCCATCACGAACCTGGAGCAGATCGTGGTGCACAGTCGGCTCGAGGTGTCGCCGAAGCCGTGGACCTACGAGTACCGCGACTACTTCGGCACCCAGGTGATCGCCTTCGAGGTGGTCGACCCCCACGAGACGATGACGGTGACGGCATCGTCGACCGTGCACGTGAACCGGTCACCGGCCCCGGCGCCGACGGCGACGTGGGAGGAGCTCGCACAGCGTGAGGTCACGGACCGGTGGGTCGAGTACCTCACGATCCGCGACCCGGTAACACCCCCGGACGACTTCGCACTGCGGGCCAAGGAGATCGCTGCCGAGGCCCCGCTGCCCGGCGACGCCGCCCGGCGGCTGTGCGCCCTCGTGGCCGAGGAGGTGCGCTACGTCCCCGGCGCGACGGACGTGCACACCAAGGCCGCCGCCACCTGGCAGCAGCGGGCCGGGGTCTGTCAGGACATGACCCACCTCGTGCTCGGGGGGTTGCGCTCAGTCGGCATCCCGGCGCGCTACGTGTCGGGCTACTTCCACCCGTCCCCTGCGCCGGAGGTGGGCGTGCCTGTCGCCGGGGCCTCGCACGCGTGGGTCGAGTGGTGGGACCACGGCTGGCACCCGTTCGATGTGACCAGCTCCTTGGAGCCCGACGACCGCTACGTCGTACTCGCCACCGGTCGCGACTACGAGGACGTGAAACCGATCAGCGGCATCTACTCCGGCGCCGCCACCACCGGCATGGGCGTGACGGTCGAGGTGACCCTGCTGGCCTGAGCGGTCCGGCGACGTTTTCTCGCGTGCGGAATCGGGCACCGCCTCCCCGGTGAACCTCACCTGGCCGGGACGCGGATCCCGGGGCACGAAGGAGAACAGTCATGGGCTACGGCTTCGGAGCATTCCTGGTGGTGGTCGGCCTCGTGCTCGCCTTGGCGGTCACCGACACGGTCAGCGGCGTGGACCTGACCATGGTCGGCTGGATCATGGCCCTCGTCGGCCTCGGCGTGCTGGTCCTGAGCGCGGTGACGATGAACGCCGGACGGCGCACCCGCAGCGTTGCCACCACGGTCCACCCCGACGGTTCTCAGACGGTCCAGGAGCGTCGCACCGACATCTGAGTCGGCGGTTCCCGCCCGATCCCCTACGCTGCTGCTTGCGGATGGGCTGGCCGGGCGACCGCGTTGCCGTACCTCCCCAGGAAACTGTGGAGCGTGCGGCGCCGAGGAAAGTCCGGGCTCCACAGGGCAAGGTGGTGGGCAACACCCACCCGGGGTGACCCGCGGGAAAGTGCCACAGAAAGCAGACCGCCGACCTGTCTCCGGACAGGGAGGTAAGGGTGAAACGGTGGTGCAAGAGACCACCAGCGGCCCGGGCGACCGGGCCGGCTAGGCAAACCCCACCTGGAGCAAGGTCAAGAAGTCCGGTGCTTACGGGCACCGGACGCGCGTACGCCGAGGGCGGCTCGCCCGAGTACGCGGGTAGACCGCTGGAGGGTGTCGGCAACGGCACCCGTAGATGGATGGTCGCCCCCCGGTGACCGTGAGGGACCCGGGGACAGAACCCGGCTTACAGGCCAGCCCGTCCGCACCACACCTCTGACCTGCGGAAACGACCGGTGAGGTGCCTAGCGGTCCGCAACACCGGTGGTCGAGGAGGTCGCGCTAGTCGAGGACGCCGGCCTCGTAGCACCGCACCACCAGCTCGGTGCGATGGCGGGACCCGGACTTTGCCAGCAGGGCACGCAGATGGCTCTTGACGGTCTCCACCGACACCACCAGGGACCCGGCGACCTCGGCGTTGGTCTTGCCGCGGGCCACGTGGGTGAGGACTTCGCGTTCCCGGGCGGTGAGCCGTGGCACCCAGGCCGGCTCGGTCGCCGTACGACGACGGGCCGCGACCCGTCGGATCGCGTCGGGGAAGACCAGGGAGTCGGTGTGGGCCACGGTACGCACCGCGGCCAGCAGCTCCTCGGGACGTGCCCGCTTGAGCACGAACCCGCGCGCCCCGGCCAGCAGCGCGTCGTGCACGGCATCGTCGCTCTCGAACGTGGTGATCACCACCACCGCTGGACCGTGGGGTCGCTCAGCGAGCCGGGCGGTGGCGGCGATGCCGTCAATGCGCGGCATCCGAACGTCCATCAGCACCACATCGGGCCGGCTCCGCGCCACCAGCATCGGTACGTCGACCCCATCGGCGCCCTGGCCCACCACCTCGATGTCGGGTTCGAGGTCGAGGATCGCGGCGAGACCCGAGCGCACGAGGTCGTCGTCGTCGACCACGACGAGCCGGATCACGTCGTCGGCGCCGGCCGGCTGATCGGGACTCTGGCGGTCAGCAGCCACGTGTCACCCCCTTCCGGACCGGAGGTGAGCTCCCCATCGGCAAGGAGCACGCGCTCGTGGAGGCCGCCCAGCCCGGCTCGTTCCGGTGCCGGCGGGCCGCTGCGGCGGATCGGGTTGCGGAGCTCGATGCACACCACCTGACCGTCAGCGTGAAGCCGGAGTGTGACCGACCCGGTGCCGTGCCGGGTGGCGTTCGTCAGCGCTTCGCGAATCACGGCCCGCGCGGTGTCGGCACAGCGGCGGTCGACGAGCAGCTCCTCGGGGACTTGGAGCTCGATATCGAGCGTCGACTCGTCGGGGAGCGCGCGGACGGCGCCCACCAGGTCCACCGGCTCGCCCGAGACCTGGCTGCCACGTTGCGCACCGTCGCGCAGCGTGCGCACCACGCCGTCGACGACCTCCTGCGCCCCTCGGCCCAGGTCCTCCACCGCCGCCAGGGCACGCTCCGCGGCCTGTGGGTCGGTGCCCATGAGGCGGCGCGCGGCGGTGGCCTGCACCGTCATCGCGGTCAACGTGTGACCGAGCTGGTCGTGCAGGTCCCGCGCGACCGCATTGGAGTGGGCCAGTGCCCGCTCCCGGTCGGCGGCGATGCCGACCCGCTCGACGAGCGTGGGGCCGAGCATGTGCGGCGCGAGCGCGACCAGCAGGCGGGACGCTGCCCGCACGACGGTCAGGCACACCACGAGAGCCAGCACCCCGGGACCGACCAGCCAGCTGGCGTGCCAGCCTTCTCCCGTGTGACTGGTCTTCGCCGTCCCCGGCCAAGTCAGGGTGCTGTCGCCGGAGAACGGGAACGCGATCAACCCGATCCCGAAGGGCACCAGGTACAGGATCGCCGCCGCGACCACGAGACCAACCCCGGCAAGCAGCGCCAGCCATGCGGCGCCGCGTCGTCGCGAGGCCCAGGCGCGCGGCGAACCGACGTCGGGCAGCGTTGCGTCGTCGTGGTCGAGCAGCGCGCGCGCCGTCGACACCCCCACCTGCCGCACCGGCGGCAGCAGGGAGGCCCACACCACCACGGCCAGGAAGACGATCGCCAGCAGGGTCAGCAGCCACAGGTTGAGCGTGCTCAAGTCCGGGTCGGCCAGAGACGCGCCGATCATGGCGGTCGCGGCGACCAGCGGCAGACAGAGGGCGACCGCGAGGAACACGTGCGCGACGCCGGGCCACACCGATGGTGCCGAACCCCTCACCACTTCAGCCTAGGCACGCCGTGGCCGGCGCATCCACCCTCGATCGAGGGAGCCGGTTCCCTCCGCGGGGGGATGGCCGACATGGAAGTCGCGGCGACCGTGGACGTATGACTATCCCGACCACCACTCCGGCCCGGGGCCACCCGGGCCAGGAACCAGCCACGGACAGACGTTCCCCACGGTCTACCCGCAGTGCGGCACGAGTCCTGCGCGCTCTGGCCATCGCTGCCTGCGTGCCCTATCTCGCGCTCAAGATCGCATGGGCGTCGGGCAGCCACGTCGGCATCCCCGATGGCAGCACCCTGCTCGAGCACCACAAGGCGACGATCGCCGGAAGCGTCGAGAGCGCTCTGCTCGATTCGATGGTCGTCGTGCTCGTACTGCTGCTCACCCAGCCATGGGGTCGACGGGTGCCGGCCTGGCTCCTCATCCTTCCGGTCTGGGCCGCCACCGGTCTGCTCAGCCCGATCGTGGTCGGCTACCCGCTGCAACTCGGAGCTCGGCTGCTGGGCGGCACCGCGGCGCCCTCCGGCGAACCTGCCGCCCGCCCGTTCCTGCACGAGTGGGTGTTCACCGTCGTATACACCGGCTTCATCGTCCAGGCTCTCGCCCTGGGTGCGCTCTTCGTCCTCTATGCACGCTCGCGCTGGGGACATCTGTGGCGAGGCCAGATCTCGGGGCTCGCCGGGCAGGGTCCGGCGCGTGTTGCGCAGCGAGCCACGGCTCTGATGGCCTGCGCAGTAGTCGTTGTGCCGTTGACAGCCCATCTGCTGTGGGCGACCGGTTCGACGCGCGGGCTCACCGACCCCATGGTCGCCGAACGGACGAGTGACTTCTACGCACTCGAGGCCGCCTACGTCCTGTTCGCGGTGATGACGGTGACGGGGCTGCTGCTGGTCGCATTCCCACGCGCCGGCGCCCTTCCGCTGCGGCTCCCGCTGTCCCTGGCCTTCGTCGGCTCCGCGGCACTCGCATGCTGGGGCGGCTACCTGATGCTCACTGCGCTGGCCAATCGCGACCCGTCGCGGCGCATCACCGAGTTGATGAACGTCACGTACTCGATGCAGCTCCTCGCCGGGATGCTGGTCTTCACTATGGGCACGTACTTCTTCGCCGAGCGTGCCGCGCAGCGGGGCTCCCTCCGTGCTGGATGAGACGCGATCTGGACCGGTCCCCGCGGGGTAGAGGACACTGCGGCCACGGCCCGAACCCCGGGCCGGCCTGGAGACCCCCGTGGTGCCATGACTGGTCGGGAGGCGGCGGCTGAACTGTGGATCGGCGACGTGATCACGAGTTGGTCGGTCGGTCCTCGGAACGTCGAGCGCTGGACCTGGTCCTCGACGCGGCTCGTTCCGGACAGGGTTCAGTACTGGTTGTCCGCGGTGAAGCCGGCATCGGCAAGAGCACGCTTCTGCGTTACTGCGCCGAACACGCAGCTGGTTTCGAGATCAGACGAGCGACCGGCGTCGAGTCGGAGATGGAGCTGCCGTTCGCGGCCCTCCACCAGTTGTGCGCGCCGATGCTCGACCATCTCCCATCCCTCCCGCTGCCTCAGCAGAGAGCGCTCGAAGTCGCGCTCGGACTCGCCCTGGGTGATCCTCCCGACCGGTTCCTCGTTGCACTTGCGGCGCTGAGCCTCGCGTCGGAGGCCAGTGCGGACCGGCCGCTGCTGTTGCTCGTCGACGACGCACAGTGGCTCGACAGCGCATCACGACAGGCCTTCGGTTTCATCGCGAGGAGGCTGGTCGCGGAGTGCGTGGCGATGGTGTTCGCCGTGCGCACCCCGTCCCGTGAGAGCGACCTGGAGAGCCTGCCGTCCTTGCTCCTGAAGGGTCTGCCGGAAGGCGACGCAAGCTTGCTGCTGGAGAACGTCGTCCTTCGCAAGCTCGATGACAGCACTCGCGACCGACTGCTCGCGGAGTCCCAAGGCAACCCACTTGCCCTGTTGGAGCTTCCGCACAGGATCAGCCCGGCACAGCTACCCGGAGCGTTGGGACCTCATACCCCGCACGAACGGCCGAACGCTATTGAGGACAGCTTCGTCGAACGCGTGCAAGCACTTCCTGAAGACGCACGGATGCTTCTCCTGGCGGCAGCGGCGGAGCCTGCGGACGACTCCAGCCTGTTGTGGCGGGCCGTCCGGCGGCTCGGTATCGAGGTCTCGGCCTCGTCCGCGGCCGAGGCCGCGGGGCTGTTGACCATCGACGAGCACGTGCGGTTCCGACACCCGCTGGTGCGGTCTGCGGCGTACCGATCAGCCTCACCACACGATCGGCGCCGCGCCCACCTGGCACTGGCCGACTCCGTCGACCCCGGCCGGGATGCCGATCGTCGCGCCTGGCACCTCGCCGCAGCCGCTGCAGGCCCGGATGAGCTGGTCGCACAGGAGCTCGAGGCCTCGGCAGATCGTGCGAGGGCGCGGGGAGGACTTGCTGCTGCTGCGGCGTTCCTGCGACGGTCGGTCGTCCTGACCGAGGATCCCGACCAGCGTGCCGAGCGCGCTCTGTCGGCTGCGCGGGCCAGCCTGCACGCCGGTGACTTCGACACCGCTCTGGACGTGCTCGCCGCGGTGGACGGCGGCGCCCTCGACGAGCGGCAGCAGGCCCGCGTCGACCTCCTGCGCGGGCAGGTCGTGCTCGCCTCGGGGGCGGCCGGTCGCGCCCCGGGACTGCTCCTCGCTGCCGCACGACGACTCGAGCAGCTCGAACCCGAGCTCGCGCGCGAGGCCTACCTTGACGCCTGGAGTGGGGCGTTCTTCGCCGGCAGCTTCACCGACACCACCATGCGTGACGTCTCCCTCGCCGCGAACTCGTCAGCGCCCCCAGTCGGCGAGACCGATGGCTTCGACCTCCTGCTAGCCGGGATGTCGTCACTCATGATCGAGGGCCGCGCAGCCGCCGCGCCCGCCCTGCGCCGAGCGGTCCGCGCCGTCCTCGACGAGCCCTCCGCCGCAGACAAGGGAATGCGCTGGACGATCATCGCGGCAGTCGCCTCCGCCGAGCTGTGGGACTTCGAGAGCTGGGAGGCCACGGTCGGTTCGCGGACCCAGCTCGCCCGCGAGACCGGCGCCCTGGGGGCGCTCGCCATCAGCCTCAGCGGGCTCGGCCTCGTGCTCTCTTGGTCCGGCGACCTCGATGGCGCGGATCGGGTGCGCGCCGAGTCCCAGCTCATCAGTGAGGCGACCGGAACCCAGATCGCGCAGTCCGGGGGAATGCTCCTCGCCGCCGTGCGGGGACGTGTCGAGTCCATCGCCATGCTGGAGTCCGCCGGCGCCCGAGCCGCCGCTGACGGCAACGGGGCCGCTCTCCAATTCAAGCACTGGACGTCGGCCATGCTCTTCAACGGTCTCTGTCGCTACGAGGAAGCTGCCGACGCCGCTCAGCGGGCCTGGGACGCCTGGCCCGACCTGTTCGTGTCCGTCTGGGCCATGGTCGAGCTCGTCGAGGCCGCGGTCCGGCTCGACCGATCCGAGCTCGCCGTCACGGCCCTGTCACGGGTCGTCGCGAGCGCGGAGGTGAGCGGCAGCGAGTGGGCGCTCGGCATCGCCGCCCGCTCGAAGGCAATGCTCGACAACAGCGCCGGCGCCGAGGAGCTGTACCAGCAGGCGATCGAGCATCTGGAAGCCACGCCCCTTCGTCCTGAGCTGGCCCGCGCGCATCTCGTCTACGGCGAATGGCTCCGCCGGCAAGGTCGGCGCAACCACGCCCGCGCGCAGCTGAGCCTCGCCCACTCGATGTTCTCGGCCATGGGGGTGCAAGCCTTCGCGGAGCGCGCAAGGGTCGAGCTCGCCGCCGCGGGCGCTACAACGGATAAGCGGGCGGAGACCACGACGGTCGAACTCACCGCCCAGGAAGCCCACATCGCTCGCTTGGCGGCCGACGGTCGCACCAACGTGCAGATAGGGGCGGAGCTGTTCCTCAGTCGACACACCATCGAATGGCACCTGCGGAAGGTCTTCCACAAGCTCGGCATCAGCTCTCGCTGGGAGCTCCGCGACGTACTGGCGCCCGGTCTCAGGAGCGATCCCGAGGTCGGCACAGTCCAAAGCGGTGGATCAGCGGCCCGGTAGGCGCGAAGTCAGACGTTCCGACCGCAGCCAGTCGGCGAACGTCTCGGTGCCGTGATCGGAGCCGGGGCCGGGGCCGGGGATCAGACTGCCGTCGCGCAGTGCCCGCCCCAAGGCGCCCGGGAGGGGCACAGGCAGGATCCAACCCTTTGTGCCGGTCGCGGCCTTGTACGCGCGCATCATGTCGACCATCTGCTCCTCGCGCGGGCCACCGAGATCGGGGACCCGGCCGGACGGGCCGGCCTCGACCAGCCGGATCAGCCGCTCGGCAACCTCGCGGGCGGCAACCGGCTGGGACCGCATCCGGGGGGTGATCAGCACGGGACCTCGCCGCAGGCGCTCCACGACCTGCCTCACGAACTCGTGGAACTGGGTGGCCCGCTGAAGCGTCCACGGCACGTCGGCCGCGGTGACGAGCCGTTCCTGGAGCGCCTTGCCGGCGTAGTAGCCGTAGGGCGCCTTGTCGGCGCCGACGATTGACAGAGCCACGTGGTGCGGGACACCGGCCGCCTTCTCGGCCTCCAGCAGATGGCGGGTGACCGCCCCGAAGAACTCCTTGGATCCCTTCGCGGACTGCGTCTGGATCGAGGTGACATCGACCACGGCCCCGACGCCGTCGAGTACAGCTTCGAGACCCGTCCCAACGACGAGGTCGACCCCGCCGCCGCGCGCAATCGTGACGACGTCGTGACCTCGCGACTGTGCGACCTCGACGACGTGCCGCCCGAGAACGCCAGTCCCACCTGCTACCGCAATTCTGGTTCGCTCGGTCATGGGTTCATCTCTTTCTGAGGTGTGGGCCCGAGGGCAGAGAGGTGTGGTGCTCGTTGCTGAGAAGGCCCGCTGGTCTCTGAGCCGTTGAGCCCGCCTGCCATCAAGAACACGATCGCGGGCAGGGCAAGGGTCAGCACTGAGGTGGTGATCGTGAGCGTGGCCGCATCAGAGGTGCTCATGTGGTCCAGGTGGAAGCTGTGGAACACGGTGTGTGGTGCGCCAAATACGAACAAGGTGCCTGCGCTGGCGCGAACCAACACCGGAGTCAGCTTGATCGCGGCCGCGACCGAGATCACGGTCATCGCGAGGTTCGCGAAGCCGTAGTCACGCACAAGGTGCTCGTTGTACGGCGGCAGTGCCGACACCCAGCCCGTGTCGATGAAGGGAAGGGGTCCGTCCTCGTAGAAGGATTTCGGCGCGAACCCTGCCCACATTCCGAGAGTCCCTGTGAGTGCGCCGAGCACGATGACCAGAGTCCTTGTCCACGTTCTCATGGCCGCTTCAGGTCCAAGCGTTCAAGTGTCCGAGTGCGCGATGTCCTGTGCATGCTTGTTCGACAAGGAGGCCATACCGAAATGTGACAGCGGCGGTCTCCCGACGTGAGCACGGCTGTCGTGGCTCACGGGGCGAACAAGACATCGGACTCACAGGTCGTCCCAGTAGTTTCTCTGCGGGAGGCTGCTGGTGACCCAAAGCCATTCAGACGCGGGGCTGCTCGGGCGTCGCAACGAGTGTCGCGCCCTCGACGACCTCTTGGCGGACGTCAGGACCGGGCGCAGTGCGGCCTTGGTCCTGCGCGGCGAGGCAGGGATCGGGAAGACCGCACTGTTGGGGTACGTCGTCGAGGGTGCCACCGGCTGCCGCGTCGTGAGGGCTGCCGGCGTCCAGTCCGAGATGGAGTTGTCCTATGCCGGCCTCCAGCAGCTCTGTGCCCCGCTGATCACCGGACTGGAGCACCTTCCAGAACCTCAACGAGACGCGATCGCCATCGCCTTTGGCCTGCGCACCGGCGACGCGCCCGACCCCTTTCTCGTCGGCCTGGCCACGCTGAGTCTGCTCGCGAACGCTGCGGAGAAGCAGCCACTCGTCTGCCTCGTCGACGACGCGCAATGGCTGGATCAGGCCTCGGCAGTGACGTTGGGGTTCGTCGGCCGCCGACTGCTCGCGGAGTCGGTCCTGCTTGTCTTCGCCGTGCGCGAACCCCCGCCGGGAGACATCCTCGCTGGTCTCGCGGAGCTGCCAGTGACGGGGCTGCCCGCCCGTGCCTCGCGAGCACTCCTCGCCTCCGTGTTCGCGGGCCCCTTCGACGAACGGGTGCGGGACCGCATCCTCGCCGAGGCGCGCGGCAACCCGCTCGCCCTGCTCGAGCTTCCCGGCGTGTGGACAGCTCCGGAGCTTGCCGGCGGCTACGTGGGCCACGACTCGCGACCCGTGTCGAGCCAGCTCGAGCAGGAGTTCCTCCGCCGCGTGCAGTCGCTCCCCGTTGACACTCGACGAGTGCTGGTCACAGCGGCCGCCGACGCCGTCGGCGACGTGACGTTGCTGCGAAGGGCGGCCGAGAGACTGGGAATCGACGTCGACGAAGCTGTGTCGCACCCCGACGCATCGAAACTGATCACTCTGGACACCAGGGTGCAGTTCCGGCACCCGCTGGTGCGCTCGGCGGCGTACCGGGGAGCGTCCCTGCCGGATCGCCTGGAGGCCCATCGGGCGCTCGCCGAGTCGATGGACGGTGGCGTCGATCCCGATCGCAGGGCGTGGCACCGTGCACAGGCAGCGTCGGGCCCGGACGAGAACGTCGCCCTGGAGCTCGAGCGTTCGGCGGAGCGGGCCGAAGCCCGCGGCGGCCGGGCGGCCGTGGCCGCGTTTCTCCAGCGCGCAACAGAACTGACGCCAGATCCCGCCAGCCGATCGAAGCGCGCCCTGGACGCCGCACAGGCCACGTTCCATGCCGGTGCGCTCGAGCCAGCGGTCACACTCCTGGCGATGGCGGCGGCCGGGCCGCCCGACGAGCTCAGGAGTGCGCGGCTCGATCGGCTGCGTGCCGAGATCGCGTTTGCGCAGGGCCGCGGCCTGGAGGCTCCTCCGCTGCTGCTCGCTGCCGCTCGCCGACTCGAGCAAATCGACGTCCAGCTCGCCCGTGAGACCTACTTGGAGGCGGTCTCGGCGGTGATCTTCGCAGGCCATCTTGCGCGCAGCCCCGGATGGCGGGAGGTGGGCGAGGCTGCCCGCGGAGCGCCAGCCGCTCAGTTGCAGCACGCGCCCGACCTGCTGCTGGATGCCCTCGCCGTGCGACTCACAGACGGCTACGCGGCCTCGGCTCAGCTGATCGAGCGAGTCCTTACCGCGTTCTGTGAGGAGGACCTGCCCATCCAGGACTCGCTGCGCTGGCTCTTGCTCGCCGGGATCATCGCGGCGGATCTATGGGACCTCGAGCGCTGGCAGATGGTCGCGACCCGTCACGTGACGATCACCCGTGAGGCCGGCGCCCTCAGCGGTCTCCCCCTTGCTCTCGACTCATCGGCTGTCGTCCACGTCTTCGCCGGAGAGCTGGCTGCAGCGGCGTCGGCGATCGAGGAGTTGCGGACGGTGAGCGCGGCGATCGGGAGCACCCAGCCGGCCTTCGGTGCGCTCGCACTTGCAGCCGTGAGTGGTCGCGAGAGCGAGGCACGCACGTTGATCGACGTCACCATCCGCGAGGCCGGGGAGCACGGGCTCGGGCTCATGGTTGCCGCCGCTCACTATCACCACGCGGTGCTCTGCAACGGCCTGTCCCTGTTCGATGAGGCGGCGACCGCGGCGCAGGCGTCTGTCAGACACCAGGCGCAGTTCGGCGCGCCGCACTGGGCCCTGGCCGAGCTGGTCGAGGCGGCCACACGCAACGGCGAGCCAGAGGTGGCCTCCGAGGCGCTCGAGCAGCTCACAGAGACGACGCGGGCCAGTGGCACCGACTGGGCCCTGGGTGTCGAGGCGCGCTCGCGCGCCCTCGTGAGCGAGGGCGACGGTGCGGACACCCTCTACCGAGAGGCCATCGAGCGGCTCGCCCGGACCCGAGTCCGGGTGAACCTGGCGCGCGCTCATCTCGTCTACGGCGAGTGGCTGAGCCGAGAGGACCGCCGCGAGGACGCCGGGGTGCAACTCGGCGTGGCGCACGAAATGCTGACCCAGTTCGGAGCCGAGGCGTTCGCCGATCGCGCGCGCCGCGAACTGCAAGCCATCGGCGCCCAGGTTCGCAAACCGACGGCCACGACGCGCACAGCCCTCACTTCCCAGGAGGAGCAGATCGCTCGTCTCGCCGGCGAGGGGCTCACCAACCCCGAGATCGGCGCGCGCTTGTTCCTCAGTCGCCACACCGTCGAATGGCACCTTCGCAAGGTGTTCTCCAAGCTCGGCATCTCATCGCGTCGGGAGATCCCCGACGTGCTGCCGCAAACCGGGTCCTCTGCCTAGGAAGGTGACGGAGCGAGGTGACGAGCGGGTCCAGTCGCTCTCTGCTTCCGGCATGGCGGCCGCGTGGGCCCGCCCCGGTGAAACCCGGTGATTCTCGTCCTTATCCGCGACTCGACCGTCGCTCCATCACTTGGAGCGACCGGGTCGGAACCCGCGGCGTGACAACCAGGACGGCCGTGACCGATCGCGTTGACCGGACCTGACGCACTACTCGACCAGCTTCCCGTCCGCCGACACGTCGTGCATCAGCGCCGAGATCTCGGCCGGGATCGGTGAGATCGGCTCTCGAGTGACGCCCTCCGACGGCGACCAGAGAAGATTGACCTGGAGCTCCGGATCGAGGTCCGGGAAGTCCGAGCGGTTGTGGCATCCGCGAGTTTCGCGCCGGACGAGCGCGCAGTCGAGGGTGGCGCGGGCAGCCAAGCAGGCGGACTCCAGGTCGAAGGCGTGGGCCAGATCCTGGAACCCCGCGAAGTCCGGGTTCACCCCGATGCCCGACACTCTCTCCTCGACCTCGTCGAGCCCGGTCAGGCCAGCCTTGAGACCCCCCTCGTCCCGTACCACCCCGCCATGCTCTGTCATGAGATCCCGCACGGTGCGCTGGAGCGCGCGGACGTTCTCGCGACCGTCGGCCTGGAGCAGCCGATCGACAGTCCCCTTGGCGGCGGCCACCGACGCGGGAGAGCGACGCTGTGCGGTCAGGGCCGCGGAGTACTCCCCGGCTGCCCGGCCGGTCCGCCGGCCATACACGAGGAGCTCGATCAACGAATTTCCACCGAGCCGGTTCGCGCCGTGCAGACCGCTCGACGCCTCTCCGATGACGTACAAGCCGGCGACATCGGTGCTGTTGTCGGAGGGCCACACCCAGACTCCTCCCATGGAGTAGTGCGCGGTGGGGGCCACCTCGATCGGGTCGCGAGTGACGTCTCGCATCTGCAGCTCGAGCAGCGTCTGGTGCACGCGCGGCAGTCGCTCGAGGATCACCTCGCGGGGCAGGTGAGTCAGGTCCAGCCACACTCCGCCGGCCGGCGTACCGCGTCCTTCCTTGATCTCGGTGTACGACGCCAGAGCCACGCGGTCACGCGTGGAGAGCTCCATCCTTTCCGGGTCGTATCGGGCCATGTAGCGCTCACCGAGGTTGTTCAGCAGGATCCCTCCCTCGCCCCGAGCGGCCTCGCTCACCAGCGTCCCGGCGGCGTTCTCGGGTTCGAGAAGTCCCGATGGGTGGAACTGGACGAGCTCTGCATCGCGGAGGCGCGCTCCGGCCTCGACGGCCAGCCTGAACGAGTCGCCGATGTTCTCGTCGCGCCTCGACGACGTCCGCCGCCAGATGCGGGTGTGCCCTCCGGTTGCCAGGATCACGGCGTCGGCGTGGATCACGTAGCGACTGCCGTCCACGAGGTCGAACCCGTAGGCGCCGAACACGGCACCGTCGTCGACCAGGAGCTGGGTGACGTACAGGGTCGACAGGACTGGAACCTCAAGACTCGTCGCGCGCTCGATGAGGGTGCGCTGCAGCTCCAGCCCGGTGTAGTCGCCCGCGAAGGCTGTGCGCCGATAGGTGTGCGCACCGAAGTAGCGCTGCGCGATCTGGCCGTCCGGAGTCCGGTCGAACCGCATCCCGAACCGCTCGAGATCGTAGATCCCCTGGGCCGCCTCCTGGGTCACCAGCATCACCGTGAGCGGATCGCCAAGCAGGTAGCCCTCCTCGAGCGTGTCGGCTGCGTGTTGCTGCCAGGTGTCGGCCGCATCCATCGTCGCCAGCGCGGCGTTGATACCTCCAGCTGCGAGCGTCGTGTGCGCGTCCGACGGCAACCTCTTGCCGACTGCCAGGACGTCCACGCCCATCTCGGCCAGCTCGATGGCAGCCCGGAGACCGGAGCCTCCTGTTCCGATGACCAGCACGGAGGTGGCCAGCTGATGTTCCCGTGGCGACATGGCACTCCTCGGCGTTGTCGTGGCTCTCCTCCGAACGACCGGACCCAGGTTCAGGGCTCGCCGTGCGCGTCCTCGTACTCCTCCATCGCAACGACGGCGTCGTGCAGGGTGCGGAGCCTGGCCTCGTACGCCTGCAACTCGGTGTCGGGGACGCCGTCAGGATCCTCACTGGACTTCGCCTGAGCCACCTCGGCGTCGACGTGGATGTGGAGGCGCTTCATCTCGGACTCGCCTGCTGCGTTGTCCACCATTGCTGGTCCCCTCTAGCTGTCAGCCACCGCTTCGCGGCCGGTCACCGTGTCGACCAGACGCACGCGTTCGGTGTGACGAGGGAGGCGGGCGGTCCCCGGGTGTCGGCGGGGGCCTCTGTCGAGCTTGGGAGCGGCCTTGCACGGCCGCGCCTCGCTCACACCCTCGACCAGCTGGCCGACCAGCGCCCGGAGGTCACCGGCGTCCGTCGCTGCGGAAAAGGCAGCTACCAGCCGGCGGTGCGTCCCCATGTCCACGCGTCGTTCCCGGCTGCTCGTCAGGCTCAGATGAGATCGGCGGACCAACTGGCGGGCGTTGCCGGCGCTCGTGCCCAGGACACCCGCGATGTCCTGGTACGGGTAGTCGAAGCACTTGCGGAGGACGAAAGCGGCTAGCTCGGGCGGGCTGAGCTTGGTCATGAGGAAGCCGAGCATGCGTTCGCGGGCCACCGCGCGGGCGGCGTGATCGGTGGGGTCCTGAGACGTTCCGATCGACGCGCCCCACGTCTCAGTGGGCAGCTCGTGGCGATGGCGAGCGGACTTGATCAGGTTGATCGCGAGATGTGTGGTGGCCGTCGTGAGGAAGGCCGCGGGGTTCTTGATCTGGTGTCTGTCAACGCGCTGCCACCGCACCCAGGCTTCCTGAACGACGTCCTCGGCCGAGGCGGAGTCGCCCACGATGCGATAGGCGATCCGTTGGAGTCGGGTTCGTTCCGCCAGGAAGACCTGCACCGCGTCGTTGAGGTCCGCCGGGTCGGGTCCCGTTTGCTGCTGCCTGTACTGGTCGCCGTACGTATCAAGGTGCAAGGGCGTTGACATGTCTCGCTCCTCCCGCGCCCCGCAGCGGACGCTCCGGTGCCTTCGGGATGAGCCTTGCCGCCACGCACCATGGAGCGCGCCCCGGAAGTCCGTGGTCACCTGCGTGGCCATGACCACGGAGGCCTCGTGGTCACCACGGGATCGTCACGGGGCAGCGCTGGGCGCGGTCGGAACAGAAAGCCCGGCGCCAGCAAGGAGATGGCCGTGACCGAGGTACTCATGACGTGTGCTTGGTGCGATGAGGAGATCGCCGTGCAGATGGACGCAGCCGTTCTCCGCATGGATGAGGACCCTCGCCCAGATGCCGAGCTCCTGTTCTGCTGCCCGTCATGCGGTAGTCCAAGCGTCCGTCGCGTCGTGGGTGACCTGCTGATACTGCTCTTGTTCGTGGGCGTCGAGCCGCTCCGTCTGAGCGAGCCCTCACTCCCGCGTGACGACCGGCCCCCTCCCCTACCGCCCCTGACGCGAGACGACCTGCTCGTCTGGCACGAGCTGCTGCTCGACACCCGCTTCGTGACTCCCTGGGAACGGTGATCCGGCTGCCATGACGATCACAGCCCGCGCCGCCCACCACAATGCCCGCCTGCGACGGCTCCGAGCCGTCCGCTACCGGATGAGGTTGAACGGCGTACCGCGCCACACCGTCGGCCGTTGCTGGCCGCCGCCGGTGAGGGGCGCCACTCTCCCCGCCCAGCCGAGGTCAGGATGGTTGACCGAGCCAAGCGGCCAGGGTCGTCGGAGTGACGATGAAACCTGGTAGCAGCGACGCGTCTCCCGCGGCCAGACTCGCGCCCAGGTACGCCGCATGCGACGCGCGAACGACCTGACGATCGTCGTGGTGGGCCGTCAAGACCTGACGTGCCAGGTCGTCGAGGAAGAACACCTCGCGTCCCGCGACTTCGATGGCGCTGTTGAGGCCCGGTGCGGTCGCGACGTGAGCGATGACGGCCGCGATGTCGCCGACGGACAGCGGTTGTACTGGTATGGGAGCCAAGTGGACGGCGTGGTCTCGAGTGGCGGCGTCGACGATGTCGATGACGAACTCGAAGAACTGGGTGGCCCGCACGATCGTGAACGGGATTCCCGACTGGCGGACCCTCGCCTCCTGGGCCTGCTTGGCACGGAAGTAGCCGGCGTCGATCCGCTCGACGCCGAGGATGGACAGCACGATGTAGTGCTCGACGCCGACCTGGTCCGCCGCAGCCAGGAGGTTGTGCGTGGACGTCTCGAAGAACCAGCGGGCGGGGGCCTCGTCGGCGGACGGCGAGTTCGTCACGTCGACCACCACCGTGACCCCGTCCAACGCTTCCGGCAACCCTTGCCGCATCAGCGTGTCCACGCCCGTGCTCGGCGAGAGCGGCACGACCAGATGACCCGTGTCCCTCAGACGGTTGACGACCTTGGATCCGACCCGACCGGTTCCCCCGGCGACGGCGATCTTCATGCGGGCTCTCCTCTGAAACGTGTCGCCTGCTGCTCGTCGAGCCGATAGAGGCCCGGCCCGGTGACTCGCAGCGCGTCGAGGAATCCACCGGCCGCAAGGGAGGCGGTGCTGATCAACCGCTGGGACTGGCCGAAGTCCCAGGGCGCCGGCCAGACGTCGATGCCGGTCGGCAGCACAACTGTCGGGATGCGCTCCGACACCGCATGCAGGTCACGCTCGATCTGGTGGTGCAACCTCAAGAGCCCTGCTCTGGCTGAGATGGCCCTGGCACTCCGGCGCGGCACCGTGGGTCGCACCGGCCAGCTCTCCGGCCCAGCCGACAGGACAACCAGGCTTGCTGCCCCAGCGTCCTGAGCCGTTCGAACCGGGACATACGCGACCGGCGCACCGTCGACGAGCGTCTGTCCCTCGCGATCCACCGGCGGCAGGATTCCCGGGATGGCGGTGCTCGCCAGCAGCGCCGACTCGAGGTCTCCGTGGTTCAGCGGCGCCTGCGCGCCGGTGGCCAGATCCATGGCCACAGCAATGAACGGGAGGGTCAGCTGCTCGATCCGCGAAGGCAGCCCCGCTCGAGCGATCAGCCGACGCAACCCGCGATCGGCGAAGATGCTGACCCTCGAGGATGGATAGCGCAGCGGGAACACGTCACGCCGTCGTACCCGCGTCCACACGTGGTCAAGCCACGGCGCCGCCCTGTCGGGATGGGCGGCCGCGATCGCCCCGTTGAGGGCACCCACCGAAGTGCCCACGACCAGGTCCGGCACGAACCGTCGCTGCTCCAGCGCGTACGCAGCACCGACGTGCGCAGCTCCGAGCACGCCCCCGCCACCCAACACGAAGGCAACAGGCCGCGGAAGGGCGCGTAGGGCCGACGCGCCAGCGGTCTCCTGGTCATGCAGAGGGATCGTCACGATGCACCACCGCCTTGAGGGCCTGGTTGTCCCAACTAGGACCGGACCGCACGACGATTCGTGACAGCGACGGCGTGCCTCGCGCTCCGGCGTGGCCAGATGCGCGTGGCCGTCACAACTCGTCCGCCGATGCGGTCCTACAAGGGACCGCGGTTGGTGCCAGGACGGACGAGAGGAAGCCATGAAGATCGTCGAGCGTCCTCTGGGTGACGGCGACCGGCTCCGGCGATTCGTCGAGTCGTTCGCCGAGGAGCACCCGCCGCTCTCGCTCGATGCCGCAGATCTGACGATCAAGGACCCTGACGAGGTCCGCCGCCGCTACGGCGGGGTCTTCAACTACCTGACGCGGGTCGAGCTCGAGGTCGAACGGAACGTACTGGAGCTGCGCGCGCTGATGCCAGACGCAACCGAGACGGACCGGTTCTTCTACGAAGACGTGTGGTCGCCTCAGGAGTTGCAGCACGGCATCCTTCTCGACGCGGTCCAGCACGGCCTCGAGATGGCATCGGCACCGACTGATCTGAGCCGGGTGAGCACCAAGGTCCAGCTCGTGGGCTGGCTGTCGCGGCTGCCCGGCATGTTGAGCGTCATCCGGTTGCTCTACTACCTGACCGGTGCAGCCACGGAGCGGTCGGCGGTGATCGCGTACTCGCGCCTGCACGACGGCCTTCGGGCCATGGGCGAGCATGCGATCGCGGAGACCGTCGTCGCACCGATCAGGCGACAGGAGCCCGGTCACTTCGCCTTCTACCGCATGTCGGCCGAGGCGCTGGTGAGGGAGGAGGGGCTGTCGACATGGCAGCTCCATCTCGCACGGATCCTGCGCCGGCGCTCGTTCGAGCTCGTCGGAGTGAACAATCGTCGGCAGCGAGCGGACTTCGGTGACGTCGCGCGCGCACTCGACCTGGACCGGGACCGGATCGACGTCCTTGGTCAGGTGAGCCTCGTCGAGCGGGAGCTCCTGTGGGCTCAGCACGAGGGCATGCGGATCCCCGACTACATCCTGGCCGCTCTCGATGAAGCGATCTCAGTGGGAGCCACCCGGCGAGCGCGGTCCCGAAGCTGTCACATCGAGGACCCTCTTCGTGGTCACTCAGTGCGAATCCAGGCCCTCCAGGCACTGGACACATCAGGAAGAGGGAATCCATGAAGATTGTCGTCATCGGTGGCACCGGCCTCATCGGCACCAAGCTGTCCGCCAAGCTCCGCGAGCACGGACATGAGGTGGTCATCGCCGCGCCTGACACCGGGGTCAACACCCTGACCGGCGAAGGGTTGGCGGCAGCGATGAAGGATGCCAACACCGTGGTCGACGTCTCGAACTCACCGTCGTTCGAGGACCAGGCCGTGCTGGACTTCTTCACGACGTCCACCAAGAACATTCTCGACGCCGAAGCAGCCGCCGGGGTCGGACACCACGTCGCGCTGTCGGTCGTCGGCACCCAGCGACTCACCGAGAGCGGCTACTTCCGCGGCAAGATCGCCCAGGAGGAACTCATTGCGGCCGCACCGATCCCTCACTCGATCGTGCACGCCACGCAGTTCTTCGAGTTTCTCAAGGGCATCGCCGACGCCGCCACCGATGGGGACTCCGTCCGGGTCGCACCCGTGCTCATCCAGCCCATCGCAGCCGACGACGTGGCTGCGGCGGTGGGGCGGACCGCTGTGGGCGACCCCGTGAACGGCATCACCGAGGTCGCCGGCCCAGAGACGTTCCGGCTCGACGAGCTCCTCGCCCGCGGGCTGAAGGCAAAGAATGACAGCCGTCACGTCGTTGCCGATCCGACCGCTCGGTACTTCGGTGCCGTCCTCTCCGAGCGACAGCTCCTGCCCGGCCAGGACGCCTCGATCGGCACGACCACCATCGCGGACTGGCTCGCCAACGCAGCCAAGGCGGCCTGAGACGCCGGGCCCGGTGACCCGGCGGACGGGCCGGCCGTGCGGACGGGCCGGCCCGTCCGCATGGCTCATGCGCGCCTCAGGCCGGAGAACCCACGGGCTGCGCCTCGCGGTAGGGCGCCAGGAAGGTCCCGACAACAGCGAGCAGCTCGTCGGGTGCCTGCTCGGCCACCCAGTGGCCGGCGCCGTCGATGACCGCAGCCTGCACGTCCGAGGCCGCTGGCCTCATGCCGTCGGCCACGTGGTCGCCGTAGCTCTCGGCACCACCGATGGCCAGGACGGGTATCGGTAGCGTCCGCGTAGCGCGCTCCTGGTTCTGCGCCATGGTCGCGTCCCAGGCCCGATAGAACCCGAGGCCGCCCGCGAGCGACTTCGGGTCGGAGAAGTTGCCGATGTAGTAGTCGATGACCTCCTGGGGCAGCGGAGGGCCGCCCTGGATGGCGAACTCGTAGCCGAAGTAGGCGTCCTCGTTGCCCTGGATGAGCTGCTCGGCGATCTTGCCGGCTCGGTTGAACGGGATGTGCCACAGCTTGTTGTTCAGCGGCGCCGGCACGAACAGCGGTGGCGCGGGCACAACGCCGGGCGCACCTGGGATCTCGGCGGCGATCAGGCGCTCCACGCGTTCGGGATGGTCCGCGGCCAGCGCGTAGCTGATGACCATGCCGGTGTCATGGCCGGCCACCGCGAACCGCTCGTGGCCGAGCTCGGTCATCAGACCTGCAAGATCGTTCGCCAGCGTGCCCGCGTCGTACCCGTCCTCGGGCTTGTCGGACAGCCCCATGCCGCGCTGGTCGACGGCGACGACGCTGAAGTCGTTCGCCAACGCGGGCATGACGAAACGCCAGGCGTACCAGGACTCCGGCCACCCGTGCACGAGCAGCAAGGCCGGTCCGTCGCCACCCACGACCACGTGCTGCTGAACGCCGTTCGCCTCGACGACCCTGCTGGAGAAGATGTCGCTGAAGCCTGGGGGCAGCTGTGGGGCACTGGAAACCGATCCTGGGCCGTCCACGGCTGGGAATCGCGTGGTGTCTGTAACCATCGGGATTGTCCTCTCGATCACCTCGGGAAGCCCGGCGCCGGCAGGAGCAGGGCGCTACCGATGCTGTCGCCGACAACGCCGGGACCGCGCCCGGGACAGCCCCCGGCCTCATCCCGGGTCCATCAGGCCGGCCCCGGGGGCATCGAGCAGACCGGGGAGCGACCGGTGTGACTCCCGGGCGCGCGCGAGCGTTGGAGTCGGGCAGTGTTCACGGCAGTCGATCGACCGCGATCGGCAGCGAAGGGAGCTCGTGATGCTGACACCATCTCCAGCAGGAAACGAGCGGTGACCGTCATGTCCGGCGCCCCGATGCCAACCCTCGAAGGAACGACCACGTGGATCAACTCGCCGCCGCTCAGCTCAGTTGAGCTGCGCGGACGCGTCGTACTCGTCAACTTCTGGACGCTGACGTGCATCAACTGGCTGCGCACAGTGCCGCACCTGCGGGAGTGGTCCCGGATCTACAGGGACGACGGACTGCTCGTCGTGGGTGTGCACACGCCAGAGTTCGATTTCGAGCACGAGTCAGAACTGGTGGAGCAGGCGACACGGGACCGTGAGCTCGACTACCCCGTGGCCATCGACAACGACTACGCGGTCTGGAGCGCCTTCGACAACCACTACTGGCCGGCGCTCTACCTCATTGACAGGGAGGGTTTCCTTCGCGGCCACCACTTCGGAGAGGGCAGCTACGAGCGCATCGAGCGGTCGCTGCAACGGCTGCTCGACGTGAGTCGGCCCCTGGCCTCCGTGATCGGGAGAGGGGTCGAGGAGGAGGCTGACTGGCCCAACCTGCGCAGCCCCGAGACCTACCTCGGCTCCAGCAGGACCACGAACTTCGCCTCTGCCAACGGCGCCCCTGTCGAGGACCGCCAGCACTTTCGTCTTCCCGCAGACCTGTCTCTCAACCACTGGGCGCTCGCGGGCGAATGGACGATCGGCCATGAGTGCGCGGCGCTCCACCAGCCAGGAGGCTCGCTCGCCTATCGATTCCACGCCCGGGACGTGCACCTGGTGATGTCCACGACCGCTACGGAGGCCACGCCGTTCCGCGTCCTGCTCGATGGTGCCGCGCCGGGACCCGCGCGCGGCGTCGACCTCGACGAAGACGGGTACGGCGTGCTGCGCGAAGGAAGGATGTACCAGCTGATCCGGGCGCGGGACGTGCGCGAACGCCTCGTCGAGGTCAGCTTCTCCCGGCCGGGCGTTCGCGCGCACGCCTTCACCTTCGGCTGACAGTCGGCGCGTCCGGAGAGGCGAGCCCTTCCTGGAAGCGGAGCAGCACCCGTCTTCGTGTCGACCTGCTATCAGGTGACATGACCGGTGGTGAGAGATACTCTCACCAGACGGGGAAGGAAGGGCGTCATGGCGGGAACGCCGCAGCCCGAGCGTTCGAACCTCGCACGGTCTTCTCGGAATCAACTCCGGCCGGCTCCGTGAGTCTGCTCGGTCGGGGCACAGAGTGTGCAGCACTGGACCGGATCAAGGCCGACGTGGTCGACCGAGGCAGCCGGGTCCTGGTGCTCCGTGGCGACCCCGGAACCGGCAAGAGCGCGCTGCTCGGGTACCTGAAGGACGACCTGCACGATTGGCTGATGCTCTCGGTCAACGGCGTGGAGTCGGAGACAGAGTTTGTGTACAGCGGCCTGCACCAGCTGTGCGCGCCGCTTCTCGAGCAGCACCTCGACCGGCTGCCCGCTCCGCAGCAGGGCGCCCTCGCGATCGCCTTCGGCCTGGCCTCGGGACCCCCACCTGACCGGTTCCTCGTCGGGCTCGCGGCCCTTTCCCTCATCGCGGACGCAGCCGAGCGCCAGCCCGTTGCCTGCTTCATCGACGACAGCCAGTGGCTCGACCCGACCTCAGCACAAGTGCTGAGCTTCGTCGCGCGACGACTGCTGGCCGAGCCGGTCGCGCTGATCTGTGCCACCCGCGCGGGTCCGGGCGACGACGTCCTCGGTGGGTTGCCTGAGCTGAGCGTGCGCGGGTTGACCGACGAGGACGCGCGAGCCCTGCTGCTCAGTGGCGTCCACGGACCCATGGACCCGGCGGTCGTCGACCAGATCATCGGAGAGAGTCACGGCAACCCGTTGGCGCTCCTCGAGCTCCCTCGGACCTGGCTGCGGAGCGATCTGGCTGGCGGCTTCGGGGTGCCGGACGCTTCGAGTACGACCGCGCACAAGATCGAGCGCAGCTACTACCTGCGCCTGGCTCAGCTGCCGCCCGAGACCCAGCTGCTCACCCTGGTCGCCGCTGCCGAACCACTCGGTGACCCGGTCCTGCTGTCCAAGGCCGCCGACCTGCTCGGGACGGAGATGACCCTGACGCACTCCGCGGTCGACGCGGGTCTGCTCGAGGTCGGTGATCGGGTGCGATTTGCGCACCCGTTGGCCCGCTCCGCCACCTACCACCGCGCCAGCACCGACGACCGGCACCTCGTCCACCAGGCCCTGGCTGCAGCGACCGACGCGCGAACCGACCCGGACCGCCGGGCGTGGCACCTGGCCCGCGCAACCGTGAGTCCCGATGAGGCCGTGGCCGCTCAGCTCGAGCGCTCTGCGGGCCGCGCGCAGGCACGGGGCGGGCTCGCCGCCTCCGCAGCTTTCCTCACCCGCGCGACAGAGCTGACCCCGGATCGGGCGCTGCGGGCCGGTCGCGCTCTCCAGGCCGCCTTCGCTCACGTTCAGGCGGGCTCGTTCGACGCCGCACGCCGACTGCGCGTGCAGGCCGCCGAGGGACCGCTCGATGACCGACAGCGAGCATCGAGCGAACTCCTGGGAGCTCAGCTGACTCTCGCGGCCACTCGAGGCAACGACGCTGCGGCGCCGCTCCTCGCGGCCGCGCAGGGCCTGGAGTCGCTGGACATCAACCTGTCGCGCGAGACGTACCTGGATGCCTTCACGGCCTCGTTGTTCGGTGCCCGGCTCAACGTCACCGTCGACGCAGCCGACGTTGCTGCCGCGGCGCGTCGTGCGCCCCGCCCGGTGCCCAGCGAGCCCCGGGCCGTCGATCTCCTCCTCGACGCGTTCACGGAGATCACCCGCGACTACCAGCGGGCCATCCCGGTGTGCCGAGCGGCCATCGATCGTCTCAAGGCCGACAGCACCGCTGTCGACTCAGAACCGCGGTGGTTCTGGCACGGTGCAGTCCTGTCGCTGGAGCTGTGGGACGACCAGCACGCGTACCTGCTCTCGACACACCACACCCAGGTCGCCCGCAGCACCGGGGCGCTGAGTCAGCTGGCGCTGGCGCTGAGCTCGCACACCCCGGTGCTGGTGTTCCGTGGTGACCTGGCGGCTGCGCAGTACGCCGAGGGCGAGGCTGATGCCGTCCAGGAGGTCACCGGCATCCAGGGTGCGCCGTACGGCACCCTGATCGTGAAGGCGTGGCAAGGACTGGAGCGTGAGACCAACCAACTCGTCGACGCCACCCTCGCCGAAGCAACTGCCCGCGGTGAGGGCATCGGAATCGCCGTGAGCCAGTACGCCAGAGCCGTGCTCTGCAACAGCATCGGGCAGTACGACGCGGCCACGGTCGCTGCCTCGCAGGCCACTGCCGACTCGGCGGAGCTGGTTGCCCACAACTGGGGACTGGGCGAGCTCGTCGAGGCTGGTGTGAGGAGTGGGCGCATCGACCTGTCGACCGACGCTCACCAGCGCCTGGCCCGCAAGGCATTCGCGAGCGGCACCGACTGGGCACTCGGGATGGAGGCCCGCTGTCGCGCCCTGCTCGCCGACGCCGATGACGCCGAGAGCTCCTACCGGCTGTCCATCGAGCACCTGGGCCGAACCACGGTTCGATCCGAGCTGGCGCGCAGCCACCTGCTCTACGGCGAATGGCTCCGACGGGCCAACAGGCGCAAGGACGCGCGCGACGAGCTGAGCATCGCTCACGAGTCGTTCCAGGCGATGGGCATGGCGGCCTTCGCCGAGCGAGCCCGCCGTGAGCTGCTGGCCACGGGCGCCACCATCCGTCGGCGCACGGTCGAGGCCGAGAACGACCTGACGGCGCAGGAGGCCCACATCGCGAAGCTGGCACGCGATGGGATGTCCAACACGGAGATCGGCGCCCACCTCTTCCTCAGCGCGCGCACCGTCGAGTGGCACCTGGGCAAGATCTTCAGGAAGCTCGACATCACCTCCCGCCGGCAACTCAGGTCAGCAGGCCACGACCAGTACGGCTAAAGCGCACGCTTCGCGGCGCGATGCTGCCGTCACCACCAGTGGTCCCCGGGTTCGCCGCGGGGCACTGGGGTTTCGCAACCGGGGATCAGCACGGGTGTGAGGGGCCGGTGTCAGAGACGAGGCTCCTTGCGATCACCCGACCACTCCGGTCGTGACGAACAGGAGACTTCGCATGACTACGCTCCCCCGCAGCACCCGTCCCGGCCGACCCCGGCGCTCCACGACCGTGCGTCTGATCGCAGCAGCGGTCGCGATCGTCCTCGCCGCAGCCGGTGCCGCGGCCTGGACTGCCTTCTCCGCACCGGGCGGCGCAGCCACCACCGCGTCGTCGACACGGACCCTTCCGACGGCCCACAGCGTCGGCTCTGCCGCCACTTCACCGGGGCTGCCCGCCGGGTTCACCAAGACGTTCAAGGACCGGTTCGTCCGCGCCAACGGCATCCGTCAGCACGTCGTCATCGGCGGGGACGGTCCTCCGCTCCTGCTCGTGCACGGATGGCCGGAGAACTGGTACGCCTGGCGCTACGTGATGCCTGAGCTCGCCAAGAAGTACACCGTGATCGCCGTCGACCAGCGCGGCATCGGACTGACCGAGAAGGTCCGGACCGGCTACGACACCGCGACCCTTGCCAGCGATCTGGCGGCACTGATGACCAAGCTCGGATACCAACGATTCGCCCTGGTCGGCCACGACACGGGAATGGTGATCAGCTACGCGCTGGCAGCCGACTACCGGGACCGGGTCGCCCGGCTGGCCGTCGCCGAGGTGCCCGGACCTCCGACCCTGAAGGGCTCTCCGCCCGCATTCATCGACGACGCACACAACGAGAAGCTCTGGCACATCTCCTTCAACCGGGTCAACGACGACCTGATCCTCGACATGGTGAGCAGCAATGCCGACGCCTACTACCGGTACGAATATGAGATCCAGGGCGGCGGCACGACTCCGTCGCGAGCCGCAATCAAGTACTACATCGGCCTGTACACCGACAACCGCGCCGCCCTGCGAGCCAGCTTCGGCTTCTACCGCGCCTGGGACGCGACCACCGCTCAGAACGGCGCCCGCCAGACGACACCGTTGACCATCCCCGTCCTGGGCATCGGTGGCGTCAACAGCTGGGGGCCGGCCGTGGGTGGAGCAATGGGTGGGTTCGCGACCAACGTCCAGACGGCGGTCATCCCCGGGGCCGGTCACTGGGTCGCCGAGCAGGCGCCCCACAACCTGCTCGCCACCCTGATCCCCTTCCTGGAGCCCTACCGCACCGGCTCCTGAACGAGTTGCCGGACGGAGCAGCGGGTGGGCACCCTCTGCTCGGTCCGGCCCAGCCAGTCCGATGAGGTCCGATCAGGTCCGATCAGGTCGATCAGGTCCGATCAGCCGGTCGCTCAGGACAGGCGGCCTCTCAGGGATTCGTAGGTCGAGTGACTGATGTCGTCCAGCGCAGCATCCTCCGCGTACCGCCACTGGATCAGGGCCAGTCTCTGGACGGCCATGCAGACCGCTGCATCGAGGAGGGTGCCGACGGTGGGCTCGCTCTCCTGACGAGCCGACGCCAAGGCAGTGGCCAGGACGTCCTCGAACCTGCGCTCGACGGCGAAGGTCCGCCACACGAGGGCCTCGTTCGCCAGGACGATCTCGTCGCGCAACGCCCGGATCTCGCTCTGCTCTTCGAAGAACGCCGAACAGCGCTCCAGCATCTGTCGGAGCTGGTCGACCGGGAAGCTCTCGGGTCCACCGACGCTCCGATCTCACGACCCATGGCCAGGAACGCCGGTTCGTAAAGGAAGATCACCCCCTCCTTCGAACCGAAGTAGCGGTAGAAGGTGGCCGGCGAGACCTTCGCCCGCGCACAGATGTCGGTGACTGTCACGTCGCCGAAGCCAAGCTCGGCAAACATCGACAGGGCGATCTTCTCCACTCGACGGCGAGACGCGTCGCGTTTGTCGCCGCGATCGACCAAGTACCGGGGCGGCGCTGAGTCCGGGGCTGGACGATCAGCGCCCGCGCCCGCCTTCCCCGCATCGGCTCCCATCAGAGGACCAGTCTCCATCGTGCAGGGGCCTCATGCGTGTCTGACCACTCGTCCACTGCGTGCCACCTTCCATCGCGCTTCGGCTGCACTCAGACTGTGCGCCGAACCACCCGTGACGCGCCCGTGGAAACCACTGGTCTGACGATCATGGCCCTGCGCCAACAGACCACCCTGGGTGAGGTCCTTGTGGGTGATGACTGCTCACCCAGAGGGGTTCGAGACTGCGGCTTCCGGACCACGGGACCAAGGAGGCAACCGTGTTGTCGAATCGAGGTCAACTGCCATGAAAGCTGACCACGCTCGCTCGTTCGTCGTCCGACCGGCGGCGAACCCGCTCATGCGCGTTCCCGGACCTGAGGACGTTCCTGCCCTTCACGACTTCCTGACCGCCGGGATCCGGGGCTACCGGGCTTTCGCTCCCGCGGACTGGGAGCCGCCTGCACAGAACGGCCCCGCCAAGATCGAGCGCACCCTCTCCGAGCTTGCCCATCCACGGACCTACAGCCGGATGGCAGAGTCCGACGGCCGCATCGTGGGCTTCGTCCATTGGTGCGAACCCGATCCACCGGTCGACATCCGCCTTCGCTACCTCTTCGTCGCCGAGCCGTTCTGGGGCACCGGTCTCGCCCAGGAGCTGCATGTCGGGTCCGTCGCCGCGATGGGGGCCAGCACTGTCCGGCTGTTCACACCCACTGCCCATGCACGCGCTCGACGCTTCTACGAGCGCCGGGGCTGGTACCTGCACGGCTGCCTGGAGGTCTCACCTCTCGGCCTGCCGTTGGCGGAGTACCGCCGACCGTAGCCCGCAAGGGCGAGGCGTCACAGAAGGTCCAGCTGCCGGGCTCGCGCGACGGCGTCCGGGCGCGTCGCTACATCGAGCTTTCGATAGATGCTCTTCACGTGCGTCTTCACGGTGTTGAAGGAGACGAAGAGCGCCTCGCCTATCTCTCGTTGACTGAGCTCGGTCCTGAGCAGTCGAAGCACGGCGAGCTCTCGTTCGCTCAGCTCGTCGTCGTACGGCGTCCGCGTTGCCCGGCTCGGCGCAACGTGGAGGCTCGCCTCGGTTCGCGCGACCAGCTCCGGCAGGACCCCGGGGTCCACACAGGCATCGGCCACCCGGCGAGCCTCAGCCACCATGCCCGCGGCGGCGCTCCGATCGTCGAGCGCAGCCTTCACCCGCGCATGCGTGACCAGGCCGTAGCAGTGGTCGAACTTGGCATTGCCCCTGCGGGCAAGCTCCGTGCCCCGGGCCAAGACCTCGTCGGCCTCGCCCCAATGACCCCGTCGCTCCAGCAGCGCTCCACGAGCAACGTGGGTCATCGACATCCCGATGTAGTTCGCCAGCCCAGGTTCCCTTCGCAGGAGCGCGTCGGCCGCGCTCAGCACCCGGTCCGCATGGTCGACGTCGCCGAGCTCCGCATGGACCACCGCGCACCAGCCCAGGGCGTGGATCATCGCGAGCGAGTGGCTGGATCTCTCGCTCGAGGTCAGTGCTTCGTCGAGCAGAACCGAGGCGGCCCGGCCGTCTCCGCCGAGGAACCGGGAGACGCCATAGGTGGTGAGCAGAGCGCTCCGCCAGTACTCGGAGGCTCCATCCTCGAGGTCGAGTGCCGGTCTCGCGGTCTCGGCCATTCCTCGGACATCGCCGAGGAAGTACTGGTTGATCGACTGCGAAGCAGCCACGCCGGCCGCCACCGCACCCAGATCCCCCTTGAACGAGCCGTCGGCAACGCCCTGCGCCGCCGCGTCGAGCCACTCCCCCGCCTCAGCGATCCGACCGACTTCCTGCAGCGTGGTCGCCCTCACCAGGCACAGTCGTGGGTCGGCTGAGACCGTGAGGGGTGGAAGGCCGTCGAGCCAGCCGAGCAAGGTCTCGAGCCGCGCGTCGTTCCGGAACTCGATCCAGTAGCGAAGGATCAGCTCGGACGTGTCGGAGACGTCACCGGCAGCGGTGGCGTGGTGGATCGCCTCCGACGGGTCGCCGTGCTCGCGGTGCCAGGCACTGGCCCGGCGATGCAGGAGCTTGACGTGCTCGGGCTCATCGAACACGAGCTCGTGCCGCAACAGCTCCCGGAAGAGGTGGTGGTAGGCGTACCACTCACGCCTGGTGTCGAGCGGAATGAGGAACAGGTTCGAGCGCTCGAGCTCGTCGAGCATGCGCGCCGACCCGGGCCGGTCCGTGACGTCATCGCACAGCGGTGCACAGAGACGTTCCAAGACCGAGGTCTCGAGCAGGAAGCTCCTGGTCTCGTCGGACAGCCCCGCGAGGACCTCCGAGCTCAAGTAGTCGACCACGTGGCGGTCGTCCCCCGCGAAGGCCTCGATGAAATCGTGGGCACTGGCTCGGTCGCGGATGGCGAGCGTCGCCAGGTAGAGGCCGGCCGCCCATCCCTCCGTGAGCTCGCGGAGCCGCGTGACATCGTCCCGGTCGAGGCCGAGGCCGTGCAGGCTGTTGAGGAAGAGGTCTGCGTCCTCCTCCGAGAATCGGAGCTGCTGCGCATCGATCTCGACCAGCTCACCGCGAGCGCGAAGACGGGCCAGCGGGAGAGCCGGCTCAGACCGGCTCGACAGCACCAGCGACACGGTCCGTGGCAGGTGCTCGAGGAAGGACGCGAGACCGTCGTCGACCTCGGGACTCCTGACCAGGTGGTAGTCGTCGAGCACGAGCAGAACGGGCTGCGGCAGCGCAATGAGCTCGTTGAAGAGCGCGGGGAGTACGTCGCGGACCACGTCGGCTCGGGGAGCTCGCAGCAAAGAGAGCGAGACCTCGCCGGCGCTCGGGTCGAGCGTGCGGAGCGCATGGATCAGGTAGGTCCAGAACCGCACCGGGTCGCTGTCGCCGCCGTCGAGCGCCACCCAGGCGAACGGCCTGCTCTCACTCTCGAGCTCGTGCCAGTCGGCGAGCAGCGTCGACTTGCCCCAGCCGGCGGGAGCACGGATCAGCGTCAGCTTGCGCGGCGACCCGGCGCAGGACTCCAGAAGCGCGTGCCGCGAGACCCGCCGCCGTGGCACGGGTGCTTCCAGCTTCGACCGAATGATCGGACGCGCCGGGTCCCCGACCTCCCCGACCCCCGTGACGGATGTCGGCACGCCGGCGAGTGTACGCCGGGGCCGCCGCCGGACTCACGCGTCACTCGAGGGCTCGGATGCGGCCGGGACGGCAGTGACCGAGACAGCGGAGGCCCGCAGCAGTCCGACGACGACGACGGCCGTGACCGCCACGAGGACCGCAGCGCACAAGAACGCCGCCTGCATTCCGTCGGCGAAAGCGACCTCGGCCTGGTGCCTGATCGACGGGCCGAGCTGCGAGGCGGTCGCGAGTGACGACCGTGCCTGCTCGGCAGCCGGCGCCGCCAGTCCCGTCGAGTCCATGCCGCTGCGATAGTTCGACTGCAGCACGCTGCCGAGCACAGCGATACCGAGGGCTCCACCCAGCTCGCGGGCCAGGTCGTTCATCGCGGATCCCACGCCCTGCTTGGCCAGGGGCAGGGCATCGGTGATCGCCGCTGTTGCGGGCGTCATCGCCAGGCCCATCCCGGCGCCGAGAGGGATCAGCCCGGTCAGCAGCAGCCAGTACGAGCTGTCCCCATCAAGCTGGGACAGGACGACCAACGCGCCGCTGATCAGGCCGAGGCCGAGGACGCAGACCCTCATCACCCCGATGCGGGCCGAGAGCCTGGGCGCGATCCCACGAGCGCTCGGCATCAGCGCGGCTCCCATGGGGATCAGGCTCACCGCGGCGACCAGAGGTGTGTTGCCGCGCACGAGCTGGAGGTACTGGAGCATGAGGAAGATCAGGCCGAAGAAGGCGAAGAACTGCACGGTGATCGACAGGGTTGCCGCTGTGAAGGCACGGTGCCGGAACAACCTGGGGTCGATCAGCGGATTCGGTCGCGAGAGCTCCCAGCGGACGAACCCGCCGAGGATGAGCAGCCCGATCCCGATGCCCGCCAGGGTGGTGGCGCTGCCCCACCCGTGGGTGGGTGCCTCGATCACCGAGTAGACGAGAGCTCCCAGGCCCGCGACGGTGAGTGCCGCCCCGACGAGGTCGAGCCGAGGTGCGCCGGGCTCTGCGGACTCCGGGATGAAGCGCGCGGCACCGATGATCGCCACGGCGGCCAGCACCACGTTCAGCCCGAACACCGACTGCCATGACCACACCTCGAGCAGCAGCCCGGACATGAGCAGACCGAGGATGGCGCTCGCGCCGGCGACGCCGGCCCACGCACCGACTGCTCGCGTTCGCTGGTCGGCAGGAAAGGTGCTGGTGATGGTCGACAACGTGGCGGGCATGACGAGGGCAGCTCCGACGCCGAGCAGGCCACGTATGACGATCAGCGACGTGGGTCCGCTGACCGTCATGGCCGCGAGCGAGGCCCCGCCGAAGATGGCGAGCCCGGCGATCAGCGTGCGGCGGCGGCCGTAGCGGTCGCCGATGGCGCCTCCCAGCAGCAGCAACGCGGCGAACACCAGCGCGTAGGCGTCGATGATCCACGAGAGCTGGGTCTGGGTGGCGTGGGTGTCCCGTGCGATCGACGGGATGGCGACGTTGAGGGAAGCCATTGCCGACACCACGGTGGCCAGCGCCAGCATGATGACCGGCAACGTCGCACGATGCACGCGCGCTTCTTCTCGTTCTTCTCGGACAACGGTGGACATGGTGAACCTCCTGCGGAGTGATCGATGGTTGGGCGTGGAAGGACGGGCGGTCAGACCAGGGCCGGGGATCGGCGATCGTCGCCGGTGCCGACAGCGGGCTGCGGGACGTCGTCCGCGCCGCCCTCCAGGTCGACGGTGGGCACGAGGCGGTCGAGCCAGCCCGGCAGCCACCACGCCCGGTGTCCGAGCAAGCTCATGACGGCCGGGACGAGCACCATCCGCACCAGCGTCACGTCAAAGAGGATCGCGAGGGACAGGCCGACACCGAACATCTTCGTGGTGACGTCGCTCATCAGGATGAAGGCACCGAAGACTGCGATCATGATCAGCGCCGCGCTCGTGATGACTCGTCCGGTGGTGCTGACGCCGTCGATGATCGCGAGCTTCGGGTCGCCGTGGCGCAGGTAGTGCTCACGAACCCGACTGAGCAGGAACACCTCGTAGTCCATGGACAGCCCGAACAGGATCGCGAACATCAGCATCGGTGCGAGCGGCATGATCGGCACCGTCTCGTCGACGCCGACCAGGGACGATCCCCAGCCCCATTGGAAGACTGCGACCACGACGCCGTACGCCGCACCCACGCTGAGGACGTTGAGGGCCGCGGCCTTCAACGGCACCAGGACCGACCGGAACACGATCATCAGGACCAGGAAGGCCAACCCGATGACGGCGCCGAGGAACACGGGCATGCGATTTTGCAGCCGCTGCGCGACATCCTCGGTGAGCGCCGTGTTGCCGGTGACCATCACGTCGACGCCGGAGTCCTCGACGACGTCGGGGATGACCTCGTTTCGGAGGCGCTTCAGCAGCTCGGAGGTCGCCTCGTCCTGGGGTGCGGTCGTGGGGGTGACACCGATGACGGCAAGGCTGTTGTCCTCGTTGAACACGGGCGGGTCCACCGAGGCGACACCGGCCTCGGCGTCGAGGGCGCTCTCCAGCTTCGCGACGGTCGCGCTCATGTCCGCGTCGGCAGTGTCAGAAGTGTCGACCACGATCTGCAGCGGGCCATTCACGCCGTCGCCGTACGCGTCGGCAATGAGGTCGTACGCCTTGCGGGTGGTGGTCGACGGGCCGTCGTTGCCCGCATCTGTGAATGCGAGCCGCATTGAGAACACCGGCACGGCCAGCACGGCCAGGACCACGGCCGCGGTGACGCCGTAGCGCACTGGGCGCGCCACGACTCGCGCGGCCCAACGGCCCGACTTCGACTGTGAGCCGTCAGCCGGCCGGTGCTTGATGAAGGGGACGCGAAGACTGTTGACCCGTCGTCCGACCAGGCCGAGCAGGGCGGGAAGCAGGGTGACCGCTGCCAGCATGGTGACGATCACCATGATCGCCGAGGCCCAGCCCATGGTCGTCATCATCGAGATGCCGGAAACCTGCAGCCCGGCGATGGCCAGGACGACGGTGGTCCCGGCGAACAGAACGGAGAGCCCCGCGGTGGCGTTGGCTCGGCCCACGGCGACCGGCACCGACAGCCCCGACTCGAGGTTCTGGCGATGCCGGGCCAGGATGAACAGGGCGTAGTCGATGCCCACACCCAGGCCGATCATGAGACCGACGGTGCTGGCGATCTCGGGCATGTCGACCACGCCAGACAGCAGACCGATCGCGCTGGTCCCGACCAGAATGCCCACGAGCGCAACGACGATGGGGAGACTCATCGCAACCAGCGACCCGAACGCGATCGCGAGCACGACGATGGCGATGAGGAGGCCGATCTTCTCGCTGCCAGGTTCGGTGTCGCCCTTGGCGTAGCCCAGCCCGCCGTCGTACTCCACCTGGATCCCGGAGTCCCGGACTTCCAGAGTGGCCTTGTCGGCGGACTCGAACTCCGCGACCCCGATCTCCTGATTGTCGAACGCCACCGTCGCGAACGCGGTCCTGCCGTCCTCGCTCACGGTCGAGGTTTCGGTGTCGTAGGGATCGGTGACGCCCACGACGTGGTCCCCGGCGGCCAGACCGGCCACGGCCGCTCTGATCTTCTCCTTCGTCGCCGGGTCGGACAGACCCCGTCGTCTGAATGGAAGATGACGTTGGACGTGTAGAGCGTCTCCTGCGGGAAGCGCTCCTTGATCGCGTCGGCGGCCCGTTGCGACTCGGCACCAGGAATGCTGAAGCTCTCGTCGGGCTCGCCCCCGAAGGAGGCGTTGAGCGCAAAGGCCGAGAGCCACGAGAAGGACCCAGACGCCGAGCACGCGCCACGGACGACGGCCCGCGAGATGGCCGATGCGGTAGAGGATGTTCGCCATGACTGATGCCTCTCTCAGATTTGCTGAAGGTGCCCTCGTTGGCGGGCCGACCCTGGCGAGGCACACGTTCGACCGGGCTGGGTGAGTTGTCTTCACCCAGCGGCTCGATCACCCTGGGTGGTTCGCCCAAGACACGCCGGCCCGCAGTCGGCAGTACGTTGATCCGGTGGCGGAGGCTTCGGCGATGAGCGGGACGCTGATCCGCACGAAGCTGCACCCGCCCGCTGGCCCGCGAGCTCGTCCCCCGCCCGGTCCCCCTCGCCTACCTGTGCGGCGGCTCGGCGCGGCGGTTGACCCTCATCCGCGCCCCGGCCGGTTGGGGCAAGTCGAGCCTGCTGTCGACGTGGTTCTCCGCCGACGGAGCGAACCGCTCCTTCGCCTGGCTCTCCCTGGACAGCAGCGACAACGACCCGGTTCGCTTCTTCATGTACGTGATCGAGGCACTCCGGACGGTCGCTCCGACGATCGGCGATCGATCACAGCTGCTCCTCACCACCTCTGGGGTCGGCATCGTCGACGAGGTGCTGCCGGTGCTGATCAACGAGCTCGATGCGTTGCCTGGCGCGACCGCACTGGTGATCGACGACTATCACCTGATCTCCAGCCCGGCGGTGCACGAGGCGGTGTCGTTCCTCGTTGACCATGCGCCCACCGGCCTGGAGCTGGTGATCTCGACCAGGATCCGACCGCCACTCAACGTCGCCCGGCTTCGGGCCAGGGGCGAGCTGCTCGAGATCGCCGTCGCCGAGCTCGGATTCTCCCTGGCCGAGGCGACGAGCCTGCTGAACGAGCAGCGTGGCCTGGGCCTCGACCCCGAAGACGTGTCCCTGCTGGTCGACCGCACCGAGGGCTGGCCCGCCGGCTCTTCATGGCCGCACTGTCGCTACGAGGACGCGATGACGCGCACGACTTCATCGCCCGGTTCGCCGGGGACGACCGCAACGTCGTCGACTACCTGACCACGGAGGTCCTCAGCGGGCAGTCCGCCGACGTCTACGACTTCCTGTTGCCCACATCGGTGCTCGAGAGACTGTCCCCGCGGCTGTGCGACGCGGTGACGGGCGGAAGCGGGTCTGGCGAGCTCCTTCGCCAGATGGAGGACTCCAACTCGTTCGTCATCGCCCTGGACGACAAGAGGCAGTGGTACCGCTACCACCATCTGTTCCGGGACCTCCTTCGCCACGAGCTGCTCGTCGTCGACCCCGAGCGGGCAGTCGAGGCTCACCGCCGCGCCGCGCACTGGCTCCACGACCACGGCGACATCACGGAGGCGATCCTGCACACGATCGCGGCCGGAGACATCGCCGAGGCGGTCGAGATGGTCGCGGCATCATGGCGCCCGCTCTCCTACGTCGGACGTCATCTACGTGGGTGAGGCCCGAACGACGCTGTTGTCGTGCCCCGACCCCGGACCGGTGGTGACGTCACTGGTGAGGAAGGCCGAGGACCGACTGTCGGTCCCCCGGCGACCCTCCGGCCCGTCCCCTCTCGTCGAGGAGTTCAGTGAGCGCGAGCTCGACGTGCTGCGGCTGCTCGGCAGCCAGCTCTCGCAGCGAGAGATCGGCAACTCCCTGTTCATCTCCTTCAACACCGTGAAGACCCACTCGAAGAGCATCTATCGAAAGCTCGGGGTCGGGAGCCGGAGCGAGGCCGTCGGCCGGGCTCGCGAGCTGCAGCTGCTCTGACGGCGACGCCGCTGGGACAGCACGGATTCACCCTGGGTGAGCGCTGTCTGGGTGATGACAGGTCACCTAGGTAGGTCCAAGAGTCTGCCCTCAGATCGAACGACTGAGGAGAGACAGCAATGCCACCGGTGCGCTACACCATCGTCGTCAAGGGCAGGCTCAGCACGCGCTTCGCCAGTGCCTTCCCGGGGGTCTCCGCCGCGTCCGGCAGCGATGAGACCCGGATCGACACGGAACCGCTGGACCTGAGCCAGTTCTACGGACTGCTCGAACACCTGCGCAACCTCGCGGTCGAGCTGATCTCCGTCCACGAGACGACCCCGTCAGCCGAGAACGCCGTCGAGGGCGATGCCACCAAGGCCGGCCAGTGACCGGCCACCTTCCTAGGAATGGAGAAGTCATGTCCACCTGGTCCACGAGTCGTGACACACGGAAGCGAGGCGCGTCGTGCGCGTCCTGATCGTCGGCGCAGGCATCGGCGGTCTCACGGCCGCCATCGCGTTGCGCCGCGCAGGGATCGACGCCGTCGTTCTGGAGCAGGCACCCGAGCTACGTGAGGTCGGCGCCGGCATCTCGCTCTGGCCGAACGCGATCAACGCGTTCCGCCGCCTGGGGATCGGTGACGCGGTCGAGGCCACCGGCGCTCGGGTGGCCGACACGGAGATCTGCGACTGGCGCGGCCGGTCGCTGCACAGGTCGTCCTCCGACCTGATCGAGGCGCGCTTCGGCGCCCCCTTGATCATGGTGCGGCGCGCCGCCCTGCACTCGATCCTCCGGGACGCTCTCGACCCAGGCGTGCTCCGTCTCGGCACCAGGTGCGTGTCGCTGGACCAGGACGGCACCGGCGTCGACGTCGAGCTGGCCGACGGCGGCTCCGAACGCTGTGACGTCGTCGTCGGAGCCGACGGTCTGCACTCCATGGTCAGGGCAATGACCGTCGGCGACGGGCCGCCCCGAGACTCGGGCCTGCGGGCATGGCGAGCCGTGGTGTCGGTCGAGGACCGGCTGGCCGAGCAGCTCGACGTGGGCGAGTTCTGGGGGCACGGGTCCCTGTTCGGCGTCCAGAGCCTCGGCGAGAACACCTTCTACTGGTACGCCGCGAGCAAGGCCGGCGCGGCCGACCAGACATCCGGGACCGAGAAGGACGACCTGGTGCGTCGCTTCGGCACGTGGGCCGCACCGGTTCCCGAGCTCATCGAGGCGACCGACGGGCACACCCTCCTGCGCAACGACCTCTATGACCGCCGCGTCCCCCACAGCCTTGCGTTCGGTCGCGTGGCGCTGCTCGGTGATGCGGCGCACCCGATGCTCCCGAGCCTCGGACAGGGCGCCTGCCAGGCGATCGAGGACGGCGAGACCCTGGCCGCTGCACTCACGGAGGCGACCGATCCCGAGTCCGCCCTGCGTCTCTACAGCGAGCGCCGCCGCCCGACGGCAGCACTGGCCGTGACCCAGTCCGCTCGGATGTCCAAGGTCGCGCACGCACACAACCCGATCGCCGTCGCACTGCGGAACGCCCTGCTCCGCCGCGCGTCGCAGGCAGCCTCGCTGGATCGGTTGGCACCCCTTGTCGGTGGCGACCAGAGCCAGTCCGGCCAAGCCATCTCACCGAGGAACCCTTCATGACCACTGTGCACCCAGCTCGGCGTCCTGATCTTCGCCATCGTGCGCCGCACCAGGCGGGCACTCCCACCGTCCAGGAGGATCCGATGACTGCTCACAGCAACCCAAGCCCGGTGTCACCAGTGATCGAGGTCGTCGACCTCACGAAGGACTACGGCGATGTCCGGGCCGTCGACCACCTGACCTTCTCCGTCGCAGCCGGCAGCATCACCGGCTTCCTAGGCCCCAACGGGTCCGGGAAGAGCACCACCCTGCGCGCACTTCTCGGCCTCGTCGCACCCACCGGTGGGACCGCGAGGATCGCTGGGTGCCGCTACCGCGACCTCGCTGACCCGCTGGGCCAGGTCGGAGCCATGCTCGAGGCGACAGCCCATCCGGCCCGCAGCGCCCGCAACCACCTTCGTGCCATCGCGGCCGACGCGCGGGCACCCCGGACCCGGGTCGAAGACGTGCTCGATCTCGTGGAGCTGTCCTCGGCCGCGGACCGGCGCGTGGGCGGCTTCTCGCTGGGCATGAAGCAACGCCTCGGGCTGGCGACCGCCTTGATCCACGACCCCCGGATCCTCGTGCTGGACGAGCCGGCCAACGGGCTGGACCCCCAAGGCATCAGATGGCTGCGAGATTTCCTGCGGTCGCTGGCGGACGAGGGACGCACCATCCTGCTCTCCAGCCACGTGCTTGCCGAGGTTGCCCAGACGGTCGACGACGTGGTCGTCATCGACCACGGGCGGCTGGTCACTCACCAGTCCCTCGCCCAGCTGCTCGCACAGAGCACCGAGAGATCGATCCGCATCCGTTGCGCACAGCCAGTCGTCCTCGCTGCGGCGCTCACGGCGAGCGGCCTCCAGGTCCGCGGCGACGAGTCCGAGGTCCTGACTGTCACCGGTGCCTCGACGGAGACCATCGGGCAGATCGCGTTCGACAACGCCGTGGTGATCCACGAGATCGCGACCATCACGACCAACCTCGAGGAGACCTTCCTCAACCTGACGTCCGACCCGGCCGAGGAGGCCCGATCATGATCACGATCCTCCACGCGGACTTCGTCCGGCTTCGCACCCTGCGCTCGGGCTACGCCGTCGCTCTCCTGCTGGTGGCCGCGGTCGTCGCGATCACGGCCGCGTCCCTGACCGAGGCGGGCGCCGAGGGCATGAGCACCGCCACCCAGCTCCGCGAGCCACTCACGGCCAGCACGGGGATCCTTGTTGCCGTCGCACTGGCGCTGTTTGCCGCGATGCGCGTCGGCGGCGAGTACCGCTACGGCACCATGGCCCAACGGATGCTCGCCACACCGCGCCGCACGAGACTCTTGGCGGCCACCCTGGCGGTGCACGGGCTGCTCGGCCTGACCATCGGGGCGGTGACCTTGGGCATCGGTCTTGTCGTGGGCCTTCCCATGCTCGAGGACGAGAACCTCAGCATGGGCATGACACCCCAGATCGCGGCCGCGGTGCTGTTCTCCGTCGTCGCGTTCAGCCTCATCGGAACCTGCTGCGGAGTGATCTTCCGCAGTCAGTCGGCAGCGGTCCTGGTCATCGTGGGCACCTTTGTTGTCGAAAAGATCGTCGGCATGTTCATCGGCGACGTCGCGTCGTACCTGCCGTACGGCCTTCTCACACCGCTGCTTCGCCTCGAGGGAGCGACCCTCTCGCAAGGACCCGCCGCTGCCTCGCTTGCGGTGACCACCGTGGCGCTCATGGCACTCGCGAGCCTCCTGTTCAGCCGGCGTGACGTAGCCGCCTGAAAGGGCACAACGACGCCCTGCTCAGCCGGCCAGACTCCCTACTTCGAGGGCTGCGGGGTTCGGCACTTGACCTTCGGGTTGACGCCGGCATAGTTGAGCGGCCCGGCCACGATCGTCAGCGCGGTGTCGCTGAACTCCTTGCAGCTGACGTCCCGGTCGTCGCCGAAGTAGCCCCGTTGAACGGCGGCCAGGACACCGACCAACAGCCAGATGACGAGCAGGGCGGCAATGAGCGTCCTCATGGTTCTTCCTCTCCAGCAGTGACCACGCAGGTACCCGACGTGCCGACGGAGCACACGCGGGCGGTCACGGCCGGAAGACGATCTTGACCGCGCCGTCCTCCTTCTTCTGGAAGATCTCGTAGGCCCGCGGAGCCTCGTCGAGCGGAAGGTGATGGGTCGCGAACGTCTCCACGCCGAGCACGTCCTGGTCCTGGTTGAGCAGGGTGAGGATGTCGTCGCTCCAGGCGCGCACGTTGGCCTGGCCCATGCGGACCTGGACCTGCTTGTCGAACATCTGGAACATCGGCAGCGGGTCCGTCGCGCCGCCGTACACACCGACGATCGAGACGGTCCCGCCCCGGCGGACGGCGTCGAAGGCAGTGGTGAGCGCCTCGAGCCGGTCGACGCCCGCCTTCAGCATCAACGGCTCGGCCACGGCGTCCGGAAGGAGCCCGACCAGCTTCTGCACGGCCTTGACCCCGCCCGAGCCGTGCGCCTCCATGCCGACCGCGTCGATGACCGCGTCGGCGCCGCGGCCGGCCGGTCTTGTCGCGCACGACGTCCGCCACCGAGGAGCCGTCGAGGCCGGTGATGTCGAAGGCCTCAGCACCGCGTGCGGCGACCCGCTGGAGCCGTTCGGGGACCAGGTCCGCGACCAGCACCCGGAGCCCGCGGTGCATCGCGATCCGGGCAGCCATGTCGCCGATCGGCCCGGCGCCCAGCACCAGCAGGGTCCCGCCGTCGGCGACGTCGGCGTACTCCACCGCCTGCCACGCGGTCGGGAGCACGTCGCTGAGGAACAGGTAGCGGTCGTCCGGAGGGCCGTTCGGCACCTTGATCGCGCCGTAGTCGGCGTGCGGGACGCGCAGGTACTCCGCCTGCCCGCCCGGCACCTGCCCGTAGAGCTTGCTGTAGCCGAGCAGGCTGGCGCCGGTGCCGTGCTCGGTGTTCTGGGTGGTCTCGCACTGGCTCTGGAGCGAGTGCTCGCACATCCAGCAGTGGCCGCACGAGATGTTGAACGGGATGACGACCCGGTCGCCGACGTCGAGGTGGGGCACTGTCGGCGCCGACCTCCTCGACGACCCCCATCGGCTCGTGACCGACGACGTCGCCGGGCTCCATGAACGGCGCGAGCACCTCGTAGAGGTGCAGGTCCGAGCCGCACAGACCTGACGACGTGACCCGGATGACGATGTCGGTGTCGTCCTCGATCTTCGGGTCCGGCACGTGCTCGACCCGCATGTCCTTGGCGCCCTGCCAGATCACTGCCCTCATCGCGCACCCCCTCTGGTGTACCGGAGCGGTGACCGGACTTGTCGGTCGCGAATCCACCCCGGGGGGTGAAAGCACCGGGTCGAGCCGGCGGGTACCCGACCGACATGCGCTTCGGCTACTTCCTGTCCTGCGAGGAGTACTCGCCCGCCCAGCTGGTCGAGCAGGCCGTCGCTGCCGAGAAGGCCGGCTTCGAGGCCCTGTGGATCAGCGACCACTACCACCCCTGGAACGACGAGCAGGGCCAGAGCCCGTTCGTCTGGGGCGTCATCGGCGCCCTGTCCCAGGCCTGCTCGCTGCCGGTGACCACCGCCGTCACCTGCCCGACCGACGCGCATCCACCCCGCGGTGGTCGCCCAGGCCGCGGCCACCGCCGCCGTCCAGCTCGAGGGCAGGTTCGTCCTCGGGGTCGGCACCGGCGAGGCGCTCAACGAGCACGTCCTCGGCGACCCCTGGCCGTCGGCCGACGTCCGGCTGGAGATGCTGGAGGAGGCGGTCGAGCTGATGCGCCGGCTCTGGACCGGCGAGGTCGTGACCGCCCAGGGCACCCACTACGACGTCGACACCGCGCGGATCTACACGCTGCCCGACGAGCCACCGCCGGTCTACGTCTCGGCGTTCGGCCCGAAGGCGCTCGACCTCGCCGCGCGGATCGGCGACGGGTTCATCAACACCGCCGACGACGCGGAGGCCGTCGCGTCGTTCAAGGAGAAGTCCGGCGGCAAGCCCTGCCAGGGCGGCGTGAAGGTCGCCTGGGCGGACACCGAGGACGAGGGCGTCGACCACGCGCACCGGCTCTGGGCCAACGCCGGGCTGCCCGGCGAGCTGGCGCAGGTGCTGCCGAGCCCGCAGCACTTCGAGCAGGCCTCGCAGCTGGTCACCCGCGAGTCGACCGCCGAGAGCATCGTCGCCGGCAACGACGTCGACCGGCACGTCCAGCAGCTCCGCGACTACGTCGACGCGGGCTACGACGAGGTGTACGTCGCCAACATGGGCCCGAACTACCTCGCCATGATCGAGGCCTACGGCCGCGACGTGCTGCCGGCCCTGCGCGACGACTGATCGACCGATCGACTGAGCCGGCGAGAGGCACGGAGATGGCGACGAACCGAAGAGTCATGGCGGCAAGCCCGGCGCAGGTCTGGGAGGTGCTCGCCGACGGCTGGCTCTACCCGTTGTGGGTCGTGGGCGCCTCGCGGATGCGGGAGGTGGACGACCCCTGGCCGCAGCCGGGAGCGAGGCTGCACCACTCCGTGGGCACCTGGCCGCTGCTCCTCGACGACCAGACCGAGTCGCTGGAGTGCCGGGTGGAGTCGCTGCTCAAGCTGCACGCGCACGCCTGGCCGGCCGGCCGCGCCGAGGTGGTGATCCGCCTGCTCCCGCACGGCGGGGAGACCGAGGTGGTCATGGAGGAGCAGGCCACCGCGGGTCCGGGCGCACTCGTGCCCGCCGCCATGCAGGACCCCCTGCTCAGCTGGCGCAACACCGAGAGTCTCCGTCGCCTCGCGTTCCTGGCCGAAGCGTCGTCAGCGGCCGACCTCCTGAGTCGTCGGAGACCGAGCACGACTCAGCGACGCAGGCGCACCAGCGCGCCCGCGTGCGCCGGCAGGCGGAGCACACCGCCGTCGACGTCAACGCCCGACTCGGTCTCGAAGAGGAGCTCGACCTCGCCGACCTCGACCGCCATCGGCTGGTCTCCGAAGTTGACCAGCACCAGGAGGCCGGCACGCTCCATGGTGAAGAACCGCGCCGCCTCGTCGGCCCGGCAGGCCACGTGGGCGAACGACGGGTCGGTGAGCTCGGGGTGCTCGCGCCGGAGCCGGGCCAGCTCGCGGTAGACGGCCAGCATCCGGCGGCCGCGGTCGGACTCGAGCTCGGACCAGTCCAGCTTCGAGCGCTCGAAGGTGCCGGGGTCCTGCGGGTGGGGCACGGCGGCCGGGTCCCAGCCGTGGCGGGCGAACTCCGCGATCCGGCCCTCGGCCGTCGCCTCCCCCAGCTCGCCCTCGGGGTGGGAGGTGAAGAACTGGAACGGCGTCGACGCCGCCCACTCCTCGCCCTGGAAGAGCATCGGCGTGAACGGGCCGCACAGCGTCAGCAGGGCCGCGCACGCGAGCTGGTCGTCGTCCAGCGCCTCGGTGACCCGGTCGCCGATCGCGCGGTTGCCGACCTGGTCGTGGTTCTGGCTGCACACCACCAGCCGCCACGTCGGCATGGCCCGGGTGTCGATCGGGGCACCGTGGTCACGCTCGCGGAACGACGAGTACGTCCCGTCGTGGAAGAAGCCGCGCTCGCACACCTTGGCCAGCGCCCCCAGAGGCTCGAAGTCGGCGTAGTAGCCGTGCGTCTCGCCGGTGAGCGCCACGTGCAGGGCGTGGTGGAAGTCGTCACTCCACTGGGCGTCGAGGCCGTAGCCGCCCGCCTCGCGCGGGGTCACCATCACGGGGTCGTTGAGGTCGGACTCGGCGATGAGCGTGAGCGGCCTCCGCAGGTGGGCGGAGAGGGTGGCCACCTCGACCGCCAGCTCCTCGAGCAGGTGCGGGTCGGAGCCGTCCTCCAGGGCGTGCACGGCGTCGAGCCGGAGCCCGTCGACGTGGTAGTCGGCCAGCCACATGCGGGCGTTGTCGAGGATGTAGCGCCGCACCTCCGCCGAGCCCTCCCCGTCGAGGTTGACCAGGTCGCCCCAGGTGCTCGCGCCCTGCTTGAGGTAGGGCCCGAACTCGGGCAGGTAGTTGCCCGACGGGCCGAGATGGTTGTGGACGACGTCCTGGATCACGCCGAGGCCAGCGGCGTGGCAGCCGTCGACGAACCGCTGGTAGCCCTCCGGGCCGCCGTACGGCTCGTGGACGGCGTACCAGAGCACGCCGTCGTAGCCCCAGTTGTGGGTGCCGTTGACGGCGTTGACGGGCATCAGCTCGACGAAGTCGACACCGATGCCGCGCAGGTGGTCGAGGCGGGTGAGCGCCGCGTCGAAGGTGCCCTCGGGCGTGAAGGTGCCGACGTGCATCTCGTAGATGA
Source organism: uncultured Actinomycetota bacterium (assembly GCA_963798045.1). GTDB lineage: Bacteria > Actinomycetota > Actinomycetes > Propionibacteriales > Nocardioidaceae > Nocardioides. Next base: position 49,932 of record CAWCSB010000015.1, on the reverse strand, counting down.
CCGCCCCGGCCAGCTGCCGCCCGGTCCAGGACCCGTCGGTCCACGCGAAGCGCGAGGGGTCGTGGGTTCGCGAGCGCTGGTGGACGCCCGCCGGCTGACGCCGCGAGCGGGGGTCGGGTCGCGGCGCGGCCGTGTCGTCAGCGTCGTCGATCAGGTAGCCGTAGTCGGTCTCCTCCCAGGAGATGTCCTCCGCCGGCGCCCACCAGTCGTCGTCACCGCGGACCATCTCGACGATGGCATCGCCCACCGACAGCCGGAGCCGGGTGGCCCGCGGCGCCCACACGTCGAACGGGCCACGCTGTGGAGAGCTCATCGCAGCTCCTCCACGACGAGCACCGCGGCGGGCTCGCCGCCGAGCAGGTCGGCGACCCGGCGGACGGTCCCGTCCGGCAGCGCCAGGGTCGTCTCACCCCAGCCGCCTCTGCTCGCCAGTCCGAGCGGCAGCCGGGTCACGACGGTGACGGCACCGCCGCGGTCGAAGGCGAGCACGTGCCCGGCCGCCTCTCCCTCGGCCCGCAGCGGCGTGTACGACGTGAACAGCTCGGGCCGGTCCCGCCGCAGCCGCAGCGCCCGGGCGGTGAGGGCCTGCTTCGGGTTGCTGCCGGCGGCGAGGCTCGCCTCGGCGGCGTCGAAGTCCACCGGGCGCCGGTTGTCCGGGTCGACCAGGCTCAGGTCGCCCAGCTCACTGCCCTGGTAGACGTCCGGCACCCCGGGCAGCGTGAGCGAGAGCAGCTTGGCGGACAGCGAGTTGCTGCGCCCCGGTTGTTCCACGACGCGCAGCACCTCCGCCACCGTGCGGCTGATCGCCTCGTCGTCGTACGCCGCGTCCACCGCAGCACGCACGGCGCGCTCGTACTCCTCGTCGGGGTCGGTCCAGGACGTGTGGTCGCCGGCCTCGCGCATCGCCTTCTCGGCGTAGGCGTGCAGCCGCTCCCGGGACGCGGGCCACACGCCGATCACGGCCTGCCAGAGCAGGTTGCCGAACGCCGGGTCGGGGAGCGGCGCCTGGCGCAGGAACAGCTTGAGTGCTGCGGCCCAGAACGACGGCACCTCGGCCAGCACCGCGATGCGCGCCCGCACGTCCTCGCTGCGCTTGGTGTCGTGGGTCGACAGGGTGGTCATCGCGTCGGGCCACTCGGCCTGCCGGCGCGCCATGTTGTCGTGGAACTCGTCGACGGAGAGCGTGAACACCGACGGGTCGCCGCCGACCTCGTTGAGCGACGTGAGCCGCGAGTAGCGGTAGAAGGCACAGTCCTCGACGCCCTTCGCCATCACCATCCCGCTGGTCTGCTGGAACCGGAGCGCGGCCGGCTGGGCCGGGTCGGACAGCACGGGCTCCAGCGCGTCGAGGGCGGGCAGCAGGTCGGGCCGGCGTGAGCCCGGGCGCTCGCGAACGCCCGCGCCAGGTGCTCGACGCCGAGCGGGCAGATAGGAGCGGTAGACCGGGAAGCAGGCGAGCAGCTCGGCCACCGCGTCACGCAACTCCACGGCACCGAGGCCGGACGGTGGCAGCTCGCGCACGATCCGGCGTACCTCCGCCTGCAGCGACGTGTCGGCCACGGCGCGCTTGCTCGTGTGGACCAGGGCCGGGAAGTCGACCGGATCGAGGGCGGTCAGCGCAGCCTCGCCGTTCGGGTCGGTGAGCACCCGGTCGACGAGCGCCAGCACGTCGTAGCCGGTCGTGCCCGCGGTGGCCCACGCGGGCTGCAGAGACTCGCCCGGCTCGAGGATCTTCTCGACCACGACGTACGACCCGTCGGTCAGCTTGGCCAGCCGGTCGAGGTAGTCCGCCGGGTCGCGCAGGCCGTCGGGGTGGTCGACGCGCAGCCCGTCCACGAGGCCGACGTCGAACCACCGCCGGATCTCCCGGTGCGCGGCCTCGAAGACCTCTGGCTCCTCCACGCGGACGCCGGCCAGCGTCGTGATCGTGAAGAAGCGGCGGTAGTTGAGCTCGGCGTCCCCGCGGCGCCACGACACGAGCTCGTAGTGCTGCTCCTCGAGGGAGGTCGTGCCGGGCGCCATCGGGAGCCGCAGGTCGTGGTAGCGGACCTCGCTCTGCTCCGCGAGCACCTCCACGGCCTGTTCGGCGTCGTCGCCGAGCACCGGCAGCAGAAGACGGTCACCACCGGCGTCCCAGTCGATGTCGAAGTACGACGCGAACCTCGACGCCGGCCCGAGCTCGAGGACGTCCCACCACCATGTTGCCGGCCGCGGGCTCGCCACCCCGACATGGTTGGGGACGATGTCGACGAGCACTCCCATGCCCAGCCCGTGCGCCACCGTGGACAACACCTCCAGACCGGCGGCACCGCCGCGCTCCGGGTCCTCCCGGGTGTGCACGGCGACGTCGTAGCCGTGCTCGCTGCCCGCCTCCGCCGCGAGCACCGGCGACAGGTAGACCCAGTCGACCCCCAGCTCGTGCAGGTAGGGCAGCCGGCGGGCGGCCGCGAACAGGTCGAAGTCCGAGGTCAGCTGGAGCCGGTAGGTGCTCCGCGGCGTACGTCGGGTCACGGTCGAGCAGGTACCCGTTCCGGCCCGAGGACGCGAGGTAGGGCCGGGCACGTGCTCCATCCTCCACGGGCGCTCCATGCACCGGACCGGCGAGGGTCTGGGGCGGGCTGCCGTTTCCACCCCTCTGGGTGAGCATCCCCCGGACGCCGTCGGGGCAACCTCTGGGCAACACCTCCTCGACCCGTGGTCGGTGCGAGGAGCCCAGAACGCCCCGTCCCTTGCGCAGCGCGACGGGGCGTTCTTGGTGCCGCTGGGTACCTCGCGACCAGGAGGAAGCCATGAACAAAGACCCCGAAGGACCCGACAAGGAGCGAGGCGAGACCGAGGCGGAGCGTGAGGACCGCAAGTACGACGACCTGCTCCAGGAGCTGCGGGTCATCCAGACCAGCGCCCAGCTGACCGCGGGCTTCCTGCTCACGCTGCCGTTCCAGCAACGCTTCTCGGACCTGAGCACGGGTCAGGAGCGGTTCTACCTCGTTCTCGTGGTGCTGGCCGCGCTGGTGACCGCCGTGGTGCTCAGCCCGGTGGCCACCCACCGGCAGCTGTCAGGGCGACGGGCGAAGGGGCGGCTGGTCCAGGCGGCGCACACGTTCGTGTCCATCGCGATCGGCCTGCTGGCCCTGCTCGCGACGGGCATCGTGGTGTTCATCTTCGACGTGCTCGTGGACCTGAGCACGGCGATTGTCGTGGGGGCCGCGCTGCTGGTGTTGCTGGGCGCGTTGATGCTCGTGGTGCCCCGGCTTCTCCTCACCGGCATCGACCGCGCCTCATAGCGACGGCAGCCGGCGAGGTCAGGCGGCGCGGTAGATCCGCTTGGAGAACTCGAAGGTGTTCTTGTTCAGCGGCGTGTCGCTGCTGCTCCGGAACTTGTCGAAGTAGCCCTCGAACTTGGCGTCGTCATCGAGGTCGCCCTGGAAGATCACGCGCATGTAGCCGCTCCACCGGACCCAGTCCGGGGAGTGCAGGCAGCGTGAGGGAAGGGCGAGCTTGATCTTGTTGCCCACGAGCTTCGGGGTCGCGGCGCCGCAGTCGATGGGCACGCCGTGCGGGTTGCGGACGACGACCGTGGGCGTCTTCCCCGGCGAGAACTGGGCGATGACGCCGTAGTAGCGACCCACCTTCTCGGTCTTCTTGAGGATGCTCGAGAGCGCGAACGCCGCCGAGGTGTCGACCTTGCGCAGCGTCACCGTGATCCGGATCGAGTCGTGGCGGTAGGTCACCACCTGACGGACCATGTCGGCGCTGGCGTTGCTCGGGGCGTTCTTCCAGTGACATCCCGGCTTGCAGTCGTACGCCGCTACGTCGTGCGCGGGGTCGACGCCCACCCACTGGCCGGCCTGGGCGGGCACGGCCAGCCCCATCACGGCGATGGACATGCCGGCCAGTGTCGTGGCAACCAGTGCCGCGACGACCCTGGTGATGGCCCGAGCATTCATGCAACTTCCCCCGATTCGACGACGCGCAGCGACGGTACGTCCGCTGCGAAGACGACGCCACGTTACTCGCAATCTTGGGCCAGACGGGCTGTCGGGAACGGCCTGCGGTCCAGACCACACTGAACCAATGGAGGACAATTGCCGTAGGAAGGGACAAGCGTCGGTACACGCATCCCCCCGCGTGCGACCGACTGACGGCGCCCCGCCCCACAGACGGGGCGCCGTTCTCTTGGGCCGCGAGACGTCCTTCGAGGAACCTCCCAGAGGCCTGTCGTATCGGCCGTTGCGCGTTCGTGGTGAAGATGACGGAGCGACAAGGAGTCGCTCCCCTTCCACCAGGAGAGCGACATGAGCACTGCCACCTTCACCCCGGCAACGACCAGCAGCCCGACCACCGCGACCACGCACGACAGCACTGCCGGTCGGGTGACCTGGGCGCGCGGTCTCGCGAGCGGCCTCGCCGCTGCGGTAGCCGTCACCGTCATCGCCGGGGCCTTCCAGGCCGCCGGTCACGCGCTCGCGGTCACCGACGGGGAGATCCCCCTGCCGGCCTTCGTCCAGATGGTCCTGCTGTCGACCGTGGCCGGCGTCGTGATCGCCCGCCGCACCAGCCGGACGACGTTCTACCGCGTCGCCGCGGCCCTGACCGCCCTGTCCTGCGTCCCCGACCTCGCGCTCGGTGACGGCGTGGTCAGCAAGGCCGGCCTGATCCTGACCCACGTGGTGGCTGCCGCGATCATCGTCCCGCGTCTCGCGCGCCGTTGAGCGCAACCGCACCGTGCCCCGGATGTGACCATCCGGGGCACGGTCACGTCGGGCACGGTCTCCTCACGCTCAAGATCCCCGTCATCGGCAGCCGGCCCCGCAGGGCACACTGAACCGGCGCGCGTCGCCGTACGTACGTCGAGTGGAGGTGTGTCCCTGACGTCATGGCCGAGAACCCGACCGCACTGATGCAGCAGCTGCACGACGAGCATGCGCCTGCGCTGTGGGGTTTCTGCCTGCACCTCACCGGCGACCCGGTCCGGGCCGAGGACGTCGCCCAGGAGACGCTGCTCCGGGCCTGGCAGCACTACGAGGTGCTCGACGAGGCCCGTGGGTCGGTCCGGTCGTGGCTGTTCACGGTCGCCCGCAACATCGTCATCGACGAGTGGCGGAGCAAGCGGTTCCAGAACGAGCGCGCCACCGACCAGCTGCCCGAGCCCGGCGACCCGGTCGACCAGACCGACGCGCTGCTGCAGTCGTGGGTCGTCGCCGAGGCCATCACCCAGCTGTCCAGTGACCACCGAGCGGTGCTGCTGGAGTGCTACTACCGCGGCCGCTCGGTGGCCGAGGCCTCGCGCCGGCTCGGCGTACCCGAGGGCACGGTGAAGAGCCGGACCCACTACGCCCTGCGCGCGCTGCGGCTCGCCCTCGAGGAGATGGGGGTGGGTGCGGCATGACGGACTGCGGACACGACCACGAGGACGGCGCCTACGTCCTCGGCGCCCTCTCCCCCGAGGACCGTGTCGCCTTCGAGCGCCACCTGCCTGGATGCCCGGAGTGCGCGCAGTCGGTGCGCGAGCTGGCCGGACTGCCCGGACTGCTGGCCCGGGTGCCCGTCGAGATCCTCGACCCCGAGCGGCTGCCGACGCCGGTCCCGGACACCCTGCTGCCGGCGCTCGTACGCCGCGCTCGCCGGTCGGAGCGCCGCCGCAGCTGGGTCACCGGCGGCCTGGTCGCCGCCGCGGCAGCGATCGCGATCGGCGCGGTCGGGGTCGCCACCCTGGGCGACGGTGACGACGACGCGTCGACGAGCGCAGCACCGACGGTGACGCGCACGCCCACGCCCACTCCGACGCCCACGCCGACACCGACAGCGACGGCCACGCTCACGTCGGCGCCGACGACCGCTGCACCGGTGCTGATGACCCCGGTCGGCAGCGAGCCGATCTCCGGCTGGCTCTCGCTCACCCAGGTCGGCTGGGGCACCCGGCTCGACCTCGAGTGCAGCTACGCCGAGGACAGCGACGCCTACCACGACCCGACCTGGCTGGTCTACACGATGTACGTGCGCACCACCGGCGGCCGCACCGAGCGGGTGGCCTCCTGGAAGGCGGTGCCCGGCAAGACGATGCGGCTCTCGGCGGCCACCGCCTCCGACGTCGACGACATCACCGACGTCGAGGTCCGCACCGCCGCCGGCGACACCGTTCTCGAGCTCGGCTGACGGGCGCACGGCTAGGGGAGAGTCGGCACGGGCCAGGACGGATCCGGGCGGAATGTCTCCCAGCCGTCGCAGAATGGCGGGCCCCACGACCGGATGACGTCCTCGATCTCCTCGGCAGTCGCCCTGATCCTGGCTGCCTCACCTCGGCTGTAGCGGCCCTGCTCGACGGCGAGTACTAGTTCGTCGTCGTCCTTGCGCTCGAAGGTCCGGTCGGGCTCGACCCAGATGTCGAGCAGGTGATCGCGGCTTCGCGTCGTGCGGCTCTCCCGGACGTGCGGATCTTCGATGTTGACGTACCAGCCCTCGAAGACTCCTGTCACCCCATGGAAGAAGTGCCAGACAGACCAGCGTCGCCCAGGCAGGTAGACGCGCAGGACCGAGTAGTCGGACCAGACTGACTCGACCTGCCGACGCGGCACCAGGAATGCGTCGCTCCGCTCAGCCCGCAGGTCCCGCCCGTCTTCACGCACGAGCTTGAGCACCGGTGTGCCTACCGCGAGCCAGGCAACGAGGCCTCGCTCATCGTCGGACACGACCGTCATGGGGGCCGCGAAGTCGAGTCCGGGCTGCCCGTATCGCCACGTGATGTGAGTGCCCCGCTCCCAGAACTCCATGGTCGCCATCTTGGCGAAGGCGCGACCTCATCCCCGCTCGCCGTGCCGTTGAGCGGGGTGTGGGGCGGGGCGGTCAGGGTTCGGGGTCGTCTGCTGGATTGGTGGGTCCGAAGTGGTTGCGGAACTCTCGTGCGAGGCGGCGTGACCACCCGCTGCTGGACTGCGCCCGACCATGCCGACGAGCGGGCAGCCCTTGCCGAACGAATGAGAGAAGTCCCCGGATGCCCGTGGGCTGAGCGTGGACCGTGGCTGGTCGGTCGACTTCACTCATCCCGTCGGCAGAAGACCTGCCCCCACCAAGGCGAAACGGACGCGCGGATCTGCCGCTGTCGCGTCATACGACGGCCGCAACCAGCGTCGGCTCTATAGTCCGGAGGTGCCGCACGGCGTCAGGATCTCTGGGTGGATCGGCCTCGCGTGCTGCGTCTCGGTGATGGCCGCCCTGGGTGCGGTTCTGATCTCGCATCCGCGAGACGAGCAGGGCTACCTGGCCTACATCTCGACCTACGGAAACTACGACGGGCAGCCGATGCTTGAACCGCCATCGCCTGTCACCCTGGTCGCAGCCGGCGACCGAGCATGCACCTGGCTGGATCACCAGCCCTTCGCGCTGTGGAGAGCAGGTGAACGTTGGAGGGTCAACTCTCTCTTCACCCGCTACTCTCACGCCAGCTCCGAAGCCGATGATGCTCTTCCCCGCAGCGTCGTTCCGGGCGCGTGGGCGTTCCTATGCCCGGGCTCGCTCTACCTTCACAAGCCGCACGACGTATTCACCAGTCCGGACGACTGACGCACCTGCGCTGGAGCTCGACACCTGAACGTCCGCCCGATCATGCCCGCTGACGTGGCGCACTCGGTTCGGGACGGGCAGGCCGTTTCGCGCCGCCCTGACTCGCGGTTGGTCATGATTGTCTGCATGGGCGAGATGTCAGCGGAGGACTACGAGTCAGTGGAGCTGGCGGTCGGGCCTGGTGGCTCTCTGAACGGCCTGCTCCGGGCCTGGGCCCAGTTCGTCCGGCAGGTCGAGAACGGCTACACCGACAACCTCTACGAATACTCCAACGACCTGTCATGCCGAGGTCGGCTCGCTGCGGTGTGGCCCATCCTGACCGAGAAGGTGCGCGAGGCACGCCAAGCCGAGTTGGACGCCGTGGACGCGCGTCTCATGGCGTCTACCGGGTCGAGGCTTCGTAGGAGCCGACGTGGAGGTGGTCGGCGAGATCCAGGACGGGTTGGACGGTCACGGAGGTGTCGGGGTTGGCGCACCACTGGCGGACCTGCTCGGCGGTGACCGGGCCACCGGCTTCGTGCAGTCGTGCGAGTCCGCCGGCACCCAGGACCGCGCCTTCGGAGAGGTGGACGTGCAGCACCACCTGACGACGCGGACGACCGGTGCGGGGTGCCGCCCGGTCGCCGAACTCGAGGGTGTGTTGGTTGCGGGCCAGGTTGCCGGCCGCGATGGAGCGGCGTACGTCCAGGGACTCGGTGGACCCCAGGACCAGTTGTTGGTGGGCGTCGGCGGCGACCGCGGCCTCCAGGTCCAGGGCGTCGGCCAGGTCGACCTCGCCGTCGATCCGCACGGTGCCCGCGACCGACGCGTCTCGACAGGGCGATGTCGAAGTGGCGCCGGTCGGCGGCGGCCAGGCGGTCGGCCTCGGTCTGCTCGGGGTCGAACCGGGCCTTGGCCTCCTCGATCAACCGTGCCAGCTGCGCGGGCCCGATCTTGTGCGCCACCGCCGCGACATGGGCGTCGACGAACGCCGCCGCGGCCGGGGACAGGCACTGGGTGCGGTCGGCGATGAACCCCAGCCGCCACGCCGCCAGGTCACCGGCCACCAGCCGGGCCCAGCAGCGCCGCAGCCGGTAGTAGCCCTCGACCACCTGGGACAGGTAGCGGCGCCCGGACTCGGTGGAACGACCCATCGCGGCCGCGAACTCCACCACCGCGAACTCCGCCACCTCCGGACACCCCTCCCCACCCAACGGAAGCCCAGCCTCGTGCCACGCCTGGGCGGGCCCGACCAGCGACTCACCGCAGTGCATCGAGGCCCACCGGGCAGCGGCCTTCATCACCTCACGGGCATCGTCGTCCTCGGCCCGCTTGCGCTCCCGCGCATAGGCCAGCACGGCGGCGGGGTCATCGCAGCCACCGAGCGGGAGCGGGTCGAAGGTCGAGGTCATCGTGGGACCAACCCAACCACCCAGCACCGACACCGCGATGGACCCGGATCACCGCTGTGGACAACCGAACCCGGGACCTCGGATGTGCACAGAAACTGGTCGACGCGGGGGTCGGTCCCAACGCCGGCTGCGGTGATCTCGACAGGCTCGATCCGCGGTGGGCCAGCGGGTGCCTTCGTGGCGGTGGTTTCGAGGCTCAGGCGCCAGAGCGCCTTCGCACCTCAACCACCGTAGAACCGGTCCCGGTCGGCGCGGGGTCGGTCCCAGCGCCGGCTGCGGTGACCTCGACAGGCTCGATCCGCGGTGGGCCAGCGGGTGCCTTCGTGGCGGTGGTTTCGAGGCTCAGGCGCCAGAGCGCCTTCGCACCTCAACCACCGTAGAGCCGGTCCCGGTCGGCGCGGGGGTCGGTCCCAGCGCCGGCTGCGGTGCTCTCGACAGGCTCGATCGGCGGTGGGCCAGTCGGTGCCTTCGTGGCGGCGGTTTCGCACCTCAACCACCGCAGGTCCGCAGCCAGCCCACCGGAGGCAATCCGTCAGCCGCCGAAGGCCTGGAGGAAACGGTCTCGGAAGGTGTCCATCCGCCAGACCGTTGCGTCCGGGGAGGGGCGCAGGCCGTCCTGCCAGTCCCAGCCGCTGATCTGCTCCATGACGGCCGGGTCCTGGGCGATGACGCTGATTGGCACGTCGTGGCCGGCGTGCTCACCGCTGACGTAGGTGTGCGGCTGGTGGTCGCCGAGGACGACCAGGACGAGGTTCGGGTCGTCGTAGGTCGTGAGGAAGGAGGTCAGCGCCTCCCAGGAGTACTCGACGGACTCGCCGTAGACCCGCTTGACCGCCTCGGGATCCCGGAAGACCTCCTTCGAGCTCTCCCCCTGCTCGGGCATGCCGTCGTAGACCGAGCCGTCGCCGACCTGGTCCCACGGGACCATTTCCGGGAGCGGCGTCCACGGGTGGTGGCTTGAGATCAGGTCGATCTCGGCCATCACCGGCGGCCGGTCGGCCGGCGCGAGCTCGCGGCGGCGGAAGTCCTCGAGGGTGTACTGGTCGGGCATCGGGGCGTAGCCGAACTCCGGCCCGTCGTAGTCGACGTTGCGGGAGTCGTAGTAGCCCTCGAAGTCGTAGAAGTCCTTGCCCTCGGGCCAGTCCTCGGTGTTGGCGGGTACGTCGAAGACGGTCCGCCAGCCGGCCTGGCCGAACAGGCTGGTCAGCGTCATCCGGTCCGCCCCGATCAGCTGCCGGTAGCGGCGCTGGCTGTCGACCCACAGGCCGGACTGCAGGCTGGCGTGGGCCAGCCAGCTGCCGGCACCGAAGGTCGGTGAGGTGAGGAACGCGCTCTGCGCGTGGTAGCCGGCCGCCGCCAGCTCCTGGGTGCCCTGGTCGAGGACCTGCGTGATCCCCTCGGAGTACGACGTGTCCTGGACGGCCACCCGCCCGTAGCTCTCGACGAAGACGAGCAGCACGTCCTTGCCGGCCAGCCCGGACAGCAGCGCCTCCGGGTCCGCCGCGGCGCGCTCGGCGTACGGATCGGCGTCGATCTCGTCGGAGAACTCGCGCAGGTCCGCGAGGTCCGCCCGGACCAGCTGCACCTCGTCCACGGTCAGCGACGCCGCGCTCGTCGAGGCGACGGGCGCACCGCTCACCGCCTGGACGCCCGTCGCGAAGCACAGCACCCAGAGGGACACGAACGCCGTGGCTGCGGTCAACGAGAACCGGGGGCGGCCCGCGGCCACCTTCACCAGGCGCAGCATCGCGAGGGGTACGCCGACCAGCAGCGCCAGGGTGGCCAGGCCGGCCAGCACCGCGACCACCCGCGCCCAGCCGGCACCGATCGAGTCACCGAGCACCCCGACGCCGGGGCCGAGGTACGCCCAGTCCCCGACCGGGTCGAAGTCGCGGTCGAAGACCGCGTTGAACGACAGGTCCAGCACCTTGACCAGCAGGAGCAGACCCAGCAGCAGCCCGGACGCCACGGTGAGCGAGACCCGCAGCCGCCGCCACGGCACCAGCGAGAGAGCGACCACCACCAGCACCTCGAGCGGCAGCCGCAGCAGCGCTGTGACGGTGAGGTGGTCGCGGTCGGTCGGGGCCACGAGCGCCAGCCAGACCACGAGGAACGCGAGCACGGTGCCGTACGGCACGACCAGCGGGGCCTCCGGGGCCCGCCAGCGGTCGACCGCCTCGTGCAGGAACGACTCGGCGAGCAGCACCGCCACGGCCGCGACCGCGACCGTCGCCGCCAGTTCCGGCACCGGGAGCACGGCTGCGGCGGCAAGGACGATCCCGACCAGGACCGCGACGGTCTTGCACCAGAACCGGGGCTGGGCCGGAGGTGTCCGCAGCGGCCCGACCAGCGTGAACAGCGCCCCGAAGGCGTAGCGCGCCAGCCCGATCCCGAGCACCCACCAGCCGAGGTCCGCGGCGACGATGACGCTGAGCACGAGGATCAGCAGCGCGTCGGCCTCCTGGTCGAGGCGGGCGCCGAGGTCGGAGGTGGTGCCCTTGGCGCGGGCCAGCCGGCCGTCGACGAGGTCGGTGAGCAGCGCGACCGTGACCAGCACGCCGACCAGCCAGCGTGGCCCGTCGGCGAACGCCGCCACCCCGACCGCGGCCGCGAGGACGACCCTTGCGCCGGTGACGACGTTCGCCGCGTTGCCAGCGTGGTCGGCGTTCGTCTGAACCTGATGCACCGTGCCTCCGTGTCTTGGGTACGAGAGGGACACGAGCACAGCGGTCCCCAGGTTCACTATTCGGTTCAATGCGAGCGACTCGGGAGGGGGTGGACGCGGTGCAGGAGCTGGCCTTCTGGGTGAGCCCGGGGCGCGGCGAGATCCGGCCCGTCACCGTCGCCGAGCCCGGTCCCGGGCAGGTCCGGGTCCGCACGCTCCGCTCCGGCGTGAGCCGCGGCACCGAGACGCTGGTCTTCAGGGGTGCTGTCCCGCCCGACCAGCACGAACGGATGCGGGCGCCGCACCAGGACGGTGACTTCCCCGGGCCGGTGAAGTACGGCTACCTCAACGTCGGCGTGGTGGAGGCCGGCCCTCCGGCACTGCTCGGCAAGACGGTGTTCTGCCTGCACCCGCACCAGACGGCGTACGTCGTACCGGCCACGGACGTGACCGTGGTGCCCAAGGACGTCCCCGCCGACCGGGCCGTGCTCGCGGGGACCGTCGAGACCGCGGTCAACGCGCTCTGGGATGCCGCGCCCATGGTCGGCGACCGGGTCACCGTGGTCGGAGCCGGGATGGTCGGCTGCTGCGTGGCGCGGCTGCTGAGCGCGATCCCCGGCGTCGAGGTCACCCTGGTCGACGTCGACCCGACCCGGGCCGAGGTGGCCGAGTCCCTGGACGTCGCGTTCGCCCACCCCTCCGAGGCGAAGGGCGGACGCGACCTCGTCGTGCACGCGAGCGCGACCGAGGCCGGGTTGCGCCGCTCGCTGGAGCTGCTGGCACCGGACGGGGAGGTGGTCGACCTGAGCTGGTACGGCGACACCCCGGTCCGGCTGGACCTCGGCAGCGCCTTCCACTCGGGTCGGTTGCGGTTGCGCGCCAGCCAGGTCGGTGAGGTGGCCCTCTCCCGGCGGCACCGGCGGACCCGCGCCGAGCGGCTTGCGCTGGCCCTCGACCTGCTCCGCGACCCGGCCTACGACGCGCTGTTCACCGGCGCGTCGGCGTTCGCGGACCTGCCCGAGCTGATGGCCGACCTGAGCACCGGGCGGCGGGCCGCCCTCTGCCACACGATCACCTACCCCACCATCGACACCGCCATCGACACCGACCGGGAGGCCTGATGTTCGGCGTGACCGTCCGCGACCACGTGATGATCGCCCACAGCTTCGAGGGCGAGGTCTTCGGGCCCGCCCAGCGGCTGCACGGCGCGACGTACGTCGTGGACGCCACCTTCCGCGGCCCCGACCTCGGCCCGGACGGGATCCTGGTCGACATCGGCCGCGCGGCCGAGGAGCTCAAGAGCGTGCTGGCCGCGGTGAACTACCGCAACCTCGACGACGAGGACGAGTTCAAGGGCACCAACACCTCGACCGAGGCGCTGGCCCGATGGATCGCGGACCGGCTCGCCGAGCGCTTCGTCGACGACCAGCAGCTGAGCGGGCTGGTGGTCACGCTGCACGAGTCGCACGTTGCCTGGGCCAGCTACGAGAGGTCCCTATGACCCTCCAATTCCTGGTGCCGGCCGGCTTCGCCGATCGGCCGAGCGGCGGCAACGTCTACGACCGCAGGCTGCGGGCCGGGCTGGTCGGGATGGGCTGGGACGTGGTGACCCACGAGGTCAGCTCGTCGTCGGACGTCGACTCCTTGCTGCCCGGCGTGCCGGACGGCGCCGTGGTGCTGGTCGACAGCCTCGTGGTGTCCTGGGCGGCGGCCGACCTGCTGGCTGATGCGCACCGGCTGCGCGTCGTACCGCTGATGCACATGGCCTTCGAGACGCCCGGGGAGCGAGAGCTATTGGCCGCCTCGGCGGCGGTGGTGACCACCAGCGACTGGAGCCGGCGCTGGCTGCTGGAGCACTACGAGCTCGACGCGCGCCGGCTGCACGTCGCTGTCCCCGGCGTGGAGGTCGCCGACCCGGTGCCCGGGTCCGAGGCAGGCAGCGAGCTGCTGTGCGTCTCCTCGGTGCTGAAGGCCAAGGGCCACGACGTGCTGCTAGCCGCTCTGGCGACGCTCGCCGACCTCGACTGGCGCTGCACGCTGGTCGGTCCGCTGGACCTCGAGCCCGACTTCGTCGACGAGCTGCACAAGGCGGTCGCGGACACCGGGATCGCCGACCGGGTGCTCTTTGCGGGCCCGCTGGCGCACGACGAGGTGCGGACGGCGTACGCCGGGGCGGACCTGGTCGTGCTGCCCTCGCGCGCCGAGAGCTACGGGATGGTGGTGACCGAGGCGCTCGCCCACGCCCTCCCGGTGGTCGCGAGCGCGGTCGGCGGCGTACCGGAAGCACTCGGGCACGGCGACGACGGCAGTACCCCCGGGGTGCTGGTGCGCCCGGGCGATCCCGACGCCCTGGCCGACGCGCTGCGCCGCTGGCTCGAGGACCCGCGGCGCCGACGTCGGCTGCGCCGATCGGCCGGGCTGCGGCGGCTCACCCTGCCGACGTGGTCGCGGACCACCGCCAAGGTCGCCGCCGCGCTGGAGGCGGCGCGATGAGCGTCGAGACTGTGGGTCGAGTTCCAGCCTCGGCTCACGAGGTTTCGAGACGGGCGCAGAGCGCCCTCCTCAACCACCGGAGGCTCGACCACCGGTGGTTGAGGAGCTTGCGCAGCAAGCGTCTCGAAACCTCCGTGCGGGTGGCTGGTGGGGCTCTGGTGCTCGGGTTCCTGGTCTGGCAGCTGGGGACCGGGCCGTTCGTCGACGGGCTGCGCGCGACCAGCCTGTGGGCGGTGCTGGTCGCGCTCGTGGTGACGGCCGGGACGACGTGGTGCTGCGCCTCGCGCTGGTCGCTGGTCTCGGCGCGGTTGGCCCACAGCGGGCAGAGTCGGGTGCCGCTGCGGACGGCGTACGCCGCCTACTACCGCTCCCAGCTGATCAACGCGACCGTGCCCGGCGGGGTGGTCGGTGACGTGCACCGGGCCTACCGGCACGGCTGGCGCGGTGTGGTCTGGGAGCGAGGCCTCGGCCAGCTCGTGCAGATCGCCCTGGTCGGGACGGTGCTGCTGCCAGGAGCGTGGCGCTGGGTCGGCCTCGCGGTGCTCGGCGTCGCGGCGGTGGCCGGTGGCGCAGTGGTCGTCCTGTCCGCGCTCGCCGTGGCCGGCCACCTGGTGGTCTTCATCGTCGCCGCGGAGTCGGTCGGTGTGGCGCTGACGCCGCTCCAGCTGCTGCCGGTCGGGGCGTTGGTGCTGCTCGGCGCCGCGATCCCCCTCAACGTCGCCGGCTGGGGGCCTCGGGAGGGCGTCGCGGTGTGGGCGTTCACGGCGTTCGGCTCCACGGCAGCCGTCGGACTGACCGTCTCTGTCACGTTCGGCGTGCTGGCCACGGTCGCCACTCTGCCGGGGCTCGCCGTGCTCGGCCCCTCGATCTGGGAGAGGCGCCGTGGCTGAACGTCCGTACACGCTGCTGTCGTGCGGTATGTCGCTCGACGGCTATCTCGACGATGCCAGCGAGCAGCGGCTCCTGCTGTCCAACGACGCCGACTTCGATCGGGTCGACGAGATCCGGGCGAGCAGCGACGCGATCCTGGTCGGCGCCGCGACCGTCCGCAACGACGACCCGCGGCTGCAGGTCCGGTGCCCCGAACGGGTCGCGCGGCGGCGGGCCGCGGGGCTGCCGGCCCAGCCGCTCAAGGTCACCGTGACCAACCGCGCCAAGCTCGACGCCGAGGCGCGGTTCTTCACCGTCGGCACCGGACCCAAGCTCGTCTACTGCGCCAGCGACACCGTGGACATGGCCGCCGAGCACCTGTCGTCGGTCGCCACCGTCGTCGACGGCGGTCGGCCCGTCGAGCTGCGCCGGGTCAGCGAAGACCTGCACGCGCGCGGCGTACGACGGCTCATGGTCGAGGGCGGCGGCGAGGTGCACACGCAGTTCCTCACCGAGGGGCTGGCCGACGAGCTGCAGCTCGTCATCGCGCCGCTGTTCGTCGGGCACCAGGACGCCACCCGGTTCGTCGGCGCCGGCCGGTTCCCGTTCTCCGGGAAGCGCCGCGCGAGGCTGGTCGAGACCCGCCCCATCGGGGACGTGGTGCTGCTGCGGTACGCCCTGTCGTCGCGCTTCCGGGAGTCTGCCCCATGATGGAACCGAGCATCACTCCCGCGGCTTCCGTCCGGACGCGGGTGACGCTGCCGGTCCGGCTCGGCGAGGTCGACACCGTGGCCGAGGTGGTGACCTTCGACGGGCTGGTCGACGGGCTGGAGCACCTGGCGATCGTGCTCGGCCAACCGGGGGCAGAGCCGTCCGACGTACCGCTCGTACGGCTGCACAGCGAGTGCCTGACCGGCGACGTGCTCGGCTCCCGCCGCTGCGACTGCGGCCCGCAGCTGCACGAGGCGGTGGACCGGATCGAGGCGCACGGCGGGTATCTCCTCTACCTGCGCCAGGAGGGCCGGGGCATCGGGCTGTACGCCAAGCTCGACGCGTACCGGCTCCAGGAGCGCGGGCTCGACACCTACGACGCCAACCTCGCCCTCGGGTACGCCGCCGACGCCCGTGACTACTCCGCCGCCGCGCAGATGCTGCACGCGCTCGACGTGGAGCGGTTCGCGCTGCTCACCAACAACCCGGACAAGGCCGCGCAGCTCAGCGCCCACGGGCTCGACGTCGTGGAGCGGGTGCCGACCGCGGTGCACCTCACCGCCTCCAACCGGAGCTACCTGTCGGCCAAGGCGGACCGTGGCTCGCACGCGCTGGAGCTCGGCGCGTAGTCCCTTGCGACAATCGCACCATGTCCGACGACCCGCGACCGGTGCACACCTGGCTCACCGACATGGACGGCGTGCTCGTCCACGAGGAGGACCCGATCCCCGGTGGTCCCGAGTTCATCGAGGCGCTCAAGAAGAGCGGGCTCGGCTTCCTGGTGCTGACCAACAACTCGATCTACACCCCACGCGACCTGCGGGCCCGGCTCCTGGGCAGCGGCATCGACGTGCCCGAGGAGTCGATCTGGACCTCGGCCCTGGCCACGGCGCAGTTCCTCTCCGACCAGCGGCCGCACGGGTCGGCGTACGTCGTGGGCGAGGCGGGGCTCACCAACGCGCTGCACGACGTCGGCTACGTCATGACCGACCGCAACCCCGACTACGTCGTGCTCGGCGAGACCCGGACCTACTCGTTCGAGTCGATCACCCGGGCGATCCGTCTCATCGAGGCCGGGGCGCGGTTCATCGCGACCAACCCGGACGTCTCCGGGCCGTCGCCCGCCGGCTCGCTGCCTGCCACCGGCTCGGTGGCCGCCCTCATCAGCACCGCCACCGGCCGGTCGCCGTACTTCATCGGCAAGCCCAACCCGCTCATGATGCGCTCGGCCCTCAACCGGCTCGAGGCGCACTCCGAGACCACCGTGATGGTCGGCGACCGGATGGACACCGACATCATCAGCGGCCTCGAGGCCGGGCTGCGCACTGTGCTGGTCACCACCGGCTCGACCCGGCCAGAGGACATCGAGAAGTTCCCCTACCGACCGACCCGCATCGTCGACTCGATCGCCGACCTGGTCGAGCTGGTGCAACCGCGCCCCGCTGGTTGAGGAAGGCGCTCTGGCGCCTGTCTCGAAACCGCCGCGGGATAGGCCTCAGACGTCGTACTCGTCGGGGAGCCGCATGTTGGGACCACCGACCTGCAGCCCCAACGGCTCGGCGCGCCCCTGCGGCTCCTCCCACTCCTCCTGCCGGCCAAGGGCGGTGAGATCGAGGTAGTGGTAGCCGTTGTGGAACTCCTCGATCCCCCGGCCGAAGGTGGAGTAGGTGTGGAAGACCTCGTCGCCGACCCGCAGGAACGCACTGATCCCCGGCAGCTCCGAGCCGTTCATGTCCTCGGTCCACGGCTCCCCGGCCTCGGCGAGCTCGTCCTGGTCGAGGAGGTAGACCTGCACCGGCGCCACCCGGTCGTCGACGGTAGCGTGGAAGTCGTAGTTGAAGTCGGTGCCGTACGACGAGTACCACGGGAACGTCCAGCCCATCCGCTCACGCAGGGCCGCGAGCTTCACGTACGGCGCCCGCGACACGGCGACGAGCGAGGTGTTGCGCACGTGCAGCTGCCGCAGCCGACCGATCCCGTCGGCGGCGGAGGAGCAGCTCGAACAGCCAGCGTCCCAGTCCGGGCCGTACATGAAGTGGTGCATCACGAGCTGCGGCCGGCCCTGGAACAGGTCGGTCAGGCCGACCGTGCCGTCCGGACCCTCGAACGTGTAGGGCTTGTCGATGCGGACCATCGGCAACCGGCGGCGGTCGGCGTTGACCCGGTCCCGCAGCCGTGTCAGCTCCTTCTCCTTCGCCAGCAGCTCCCTTCGTGCGGCGAACCACTCCTCACGCGAGACCACCGCTGGCAGGTTTCCCGTCCTCGTCATGAGGGTGAGGTACCCCGCGGACACAATGGGGACATGAGCTGGGCCACCTGCACGCACGGCCACGCGCACTGGGGGCGCCGTGGCGCGGCCGGGCTGCTGCTGGCGGACGCAGGACGGGTGCTGCTCCAGCTCCGCGCAGGGTGGGCGCACCAGGGCGGCACCTGGTCGATCCCCGGAGGCGCCCGCGAGCGCGGCGAGTCGGCCGTGCAGGCGGCGCTGCGCGAGGCGCGCGAGGAGATGTCCATCCGGGGCCGGGACGTCGAGGTGCGCTCGACGTACGTCGCGACCTGCGGGGGCTGGGCCTACGAGACCGTGCTCGCCGTTGCCGCCGGTCCGGTGCACCTGGCTCACCTGTCGGAGTCGGTCGCCCACGTCTGGGCGGCTCCCGACGAGGTGGTCGGGCTGCCGCTGCACCCGGCGTTCCGGACCGCCTGGGAGTCGCCAGACCGCGAGTTGCGGTCGTTCGTCGCGGCCACCGGCTGATCCGCGCCACCCGGTCTAGGATCACCGGCATGGGGCAGCCCCTGGAGGGTCAGACCTCGGATCGGTTCTGGGCGTTGAGCAGCTTCGTCGGCCGTCGACACGACGTGGCCGAGGTCAGGCGCCTGCTCTCCACGTCTCGCCTGGTGACCCTGACCGGTCCCGGCGGCGTCGGCAAGACCCGCCTGGCGCTCGAGGCCGCGAACGCCGTACGCCGGAGCTTCCCCGACGGCATGGTCCTGGTCGAGCTCGACCAGGTGAGCGACGCGGAGTTCGTCGCGAGCACGGTGGCCGTCGCGGTCGGCCTGCGGGAGCAGGCCGGCCACACACCGCTCGAGATGCTGACCGACTACCTGGCCTCGCGGCAGCTCCTGCTCGTGCTGGACAACTCCGAGCACGTCCTCGACGCGATCGCCGAGCTCGCCGACGCGCTGCTGCAGGCCTGCCCGGACCTGCGGATCCTGACCACGAGCCGCGAGTGGCTGGGCATCGCCGGCGAGGTCATCATGCCGGTGGCTCCACTCGGGCTGCCGGATCCTGGCCGCCTCGACGGTCGCAACCTGCTCGAGTACGGCGCCGTGGAGCTCTTCGTCGACCGGGCCGCCTCCGTGGTGAGTGGCTACGGCCTGACCGAGAACAACCGGCACGAGGTCGCCGAGATCTGCCGTCGACTCGATGGACTCCCGCTGGCGATCGAGCTCGCCGCGGCGCGGGTGCGCGCCTTCTCGGAGAAGGAGGTGCTCGCGAGACTGTCCGACCACCAACATCTGCTGAGCTCCCCGCGCAGCCAGGCCCCGACCCGGCAGCGGACGCTGCGCTCCTGCATCGAGTGGAGCCACGGACTGTGCTCGGCCTCGGAGCAGCTCCTGTGGGCGCGCCTCTCGGTGTTCACCGGAAGCTTCGGGCTGGACACCGCCGAAGAGGTCTGTTCCGGGGACGGCCTGGACGTCGCCGCCGTGGCGGAAGTCCTCGCGAACCTGATCGACAAGTCGATCGTGACCAGAGAGCCGCATGCAGACGAGGTGCGCTACCGGATGCTGGACACCATCCGGGCGTTCGGCCGCGAGCAGCTCGACGAGACCGACGAACTGCCGCGTCTTCGCCGCAGGCACCGGGACGCGTACCTGCACATGGTCGAGCGCGCGGATGCCGAGTGGGTCAGTCCTCGGCAGGTGGAGTGGTTCGCCCGGCTGGACCTCGAGCACGTCAACATCCAGGCGGCGGTGGACTACTGCCTGACCGAGCCCGGTGAGCTCGAGCCGGCGATGCGGATCCTGGCGTCGCTCTTCCACTTCTACTGGTGGGGTCGCGGCTGGGCTCGCGAGGGCCGCCTCCTGCTGTCGCGGACGCTCGCCGGGACGAGCCCGCCGACTCTGGTGCGGGCACGGGCACTCCTGACTGACGCCTCCTTGGCCCTGGCCGACGGCGAGTTCGACGTCGGGGGCCAGCGGCTGGTGGCAGCCCGGGCCATCGAGGCCACGGCCGGCGACCCCGGGACCGCGGCGATGGCCAGCTGGGTGGAGGGGTCAGTAGCTCTCTACAGCGGCGACCTGCCCGCCGCGACCAAGGCCTTCGAGGAGGGCCTCGCCTTCCTGGAGCCAGGGCGCGACCTGACCGTGCATCTCGACCTGCTGTTGTCCTACTCGTCCGCCGTGGCACTGCTCGGTGACGCGGATCGCGCGACGTGGTGCCATGAGGAGTTTCTCCGGATCACCGAGCCCGCCGGCGAGTTCTTCCACCGGGCCTACGCGTTGTGGACGTTCGGGCTGTTCGTGATGCAGCAGGGGGACCTGCCACGGGCGGCTCAAGTGATCCAGCAGAGCATCCAGCTTCGACGCGACCTCCACGACCTGACGGGTCTCGGGTGGTCCATGGAGACGCTGGCGTGGGCAGAGTCCGCCCTCGAGCACCACGGACGAGCCGCGACACTGCTGGGCGCAGCAGACTCCCTGTGGGAGATCATGGGCCGTCCCCTGCGCACCTACCAGCACCTGTATCCCGCCCACGAGGCGTGCGTCGCGACCCTCAACGAGCGGCTCGGGAGCGCACGTTTCGAAGCGGGCTTCGCGAAGGGAAGGGCGCTCAGCGTCGACGACGCGATCGCCTACTCCCTCGGCGAGGTCAGTCCCGCAGCCGCGACCGTGTCGTCGAAGGCGGCGCCGGTGCTCACGGCTCGCGAGCTCGAGATCGCCGAGCTGATCGCGGAGGCCCTGAGCAACAAGCAGATCGCGACTCGACTCACTATCTCCGTGCGGACCGCCGAGACCCATGCGCAGAACATCCTGACCAAGCTCGGCTTCCGCTCCCGAGCACAGATCGCCTCGTGGGTCGCCCAGCAGCACGCCATGGGTCATGCACCCCCTGAGAGCGGTGGCGAGCACTGACGCTCAGCGAGACCTGGCCGAGATAAACCTCGGCGGGGTCGCGACGTACGCGGGCTGAGCGTCACTCCAGCGTGAACTCGACCTTGCGGTGCTCGACGTCAGCGGTCGTGAGCCTGGCGCGGACATCGGTGCCGAGCGGGACGTCCGAGGCCGAGACCACCGGCGCCTCGACCGCCGGGTCGGCCACGGTGACGATGCCCCGCGTCGGGTCCTTCTGGTTCACCTCGACGATGACCGCCGCGAAGCTCTCCCCCACGCGGTGCTCCAGCAGGCCGGCCTCGACCAGGTCGAGGACCATGCGCTCGTAGCGGTTCGCGCGCTGCGAGGACTCCTGCATGGTCTTGGCCAGGCCGGGCAGCGCCGCGCGCACCCAGTCGGGCACCTCGGTGCCGGCGCACAGGGCGACGCAGACCTCCGAGGCGTAGCGGTCGCCGAGCCGGCGCAGCGGTGCTGTCACGTGGGCGTACTCGGCGTTGAGGGCGCTGTGCAGCGGCTGGGCCGGGGTCTCGCCGTCGAAGGCGACGTAGCCGCTGCCGCGGAGCAGCCGGGTGCAGGCCGTGATCATCGCGGCGTGCTGCGGCTTGGCCGCGTCGAGGCCGCGGATGAAGTCGGGGAACAGCAGCTCGGCCGGCCACTCGATGCCCAGCGCGTGCGCGGTGCGGTGCAGCCGCTGCACGTCGCGTGGATCCGGCGGCGGGAGGGTGCGGAGGAAACCCACCCGCGCATACATCATCAACGACGCCGCCGCGAAGCCAGTGAGCAGCGACATCTGCGCGTTCCACTCCTCGACCGGCAGCAGGTCGCGGTAGCTCAGCACCCACTCCGGTCCGGCCGTGTCGACCTCCTGCTCCGGCAGCGGCAGCGAGACGCCGCCGCGGGCGTGCTCACGCTTGAGCCGGAGCTCTCCGACCTCCTTGAGCAGCATCAGGGACTCGTCCGCGGTGCCGTCGTCGATCTGCTTCTGCACGCCCGGGTAGTCGAACTGGGCCCGGCTCCTCACCCGCGCCCGTTGCACCTCGACGTCGGTGCGCTCACCCTCGCCGTCCATGGTGATCGTCCAGAGCAGGGACGGGCGGACCTGGTCGGGCAGCAGCGAGCCACCGCCCTCGGAGATCGCCGTCGGGTGCAGCGGGATCCGGCTGTCCGCGCCGTACAGCGTCTGGCCGCGCCGGTGCGCCTCCACGTCGACCGGGTCGCCGGGGGTGATGAACGCCGCGAGGTCGGCGATCGCGTAGTGCAGCACGTAACCGCCGTCATCGGTCCGTTCGAGGTGCAGCGCCTGGTCGAGGTCCATCGACCCCGCGGGGTCGATCGTCACCATCGCCAGGTCGGTGCGGTCGAGGTCGGGCAGTCGAGGGTTCGAGACCGCCTCCTCGGCGGCCGCCTCGACCTCCGGCGGGAACTCCGGGCTGACCTCCAGCTCCTGCTGGATCTCGGCGATGCCGTCGCGCAGCACCTGCGGTGTCGCCCCGTCCTCCGCCGGCCCGATCCGGACCACACGGCTGCTCGACATGTCTCTCAGCCTAGTGTTCGTCGTCGTGCTGATCCTGCTGCCGCCCAGCGAGGGCAAGACGGCCCCACGCCGAGGCAAGTCGCTCGACCTCGGCGACCTCTCGTCACCGGGACTCACGGCCACCCGGACGCAGGTGCTCGACGCGCTGGTGTCGCTGTGCGCCGAGCAGCCGGAGCGCGCGGCCTCGGTCCTGGAGGTACCCAAGACCCAGCTCGAGCTCGTCGCCCTCAACGCCTCGCTGCGCACCGCGCCGACCGCGCGGGCCGACGCGGTCTACGCCGGCGTGCTGTACGACGGGCTGGGGCTCGCGACCCTCACCGCAGGTGCCCGTCGGCGGGCGACGGCGCGGGTGCGGGTGACCTCGAGCCTGTTCGGACTGGTCGCGCCGACCGACCGCATCCCGGCGTACCGCCTCTCCGGCGACGCGGTCCTGCCCGGCCTCGGCACCGTGGCCGGCGCCTGGCGCGCGGCGCTCGGCCCGGAGATGAGGGATCTGGTCGGCGACGGGCTCCTGGTGGACCTGCGCAGCGGGATGTACGCCGCGTTCTGGCGGCCCGCTGAGCTCCCCCGCGTCGCCACCGTGCGGGTGCTGCACGAGACCAACGGGAAGCGTCAGGTGGTCAGCCACTTCAACAAGGCGACCAAGGGCCGGCTCGTCCGCGCGCTGCTCGAGGACGGCGCGAACCCCCGCACGCCGGCCCGCCTGGCCGAGGCGCTGCGCGACCTGGGCTGGACCGTGGAGGTGGCATCCGGCGCGAAGGGCGTGGTGCAGCTCGACGTGGTGGTCAGCGACCTCTGACAGGCCAGACTGAGGTCATGGCGAAGAGCGCTGACGACACCGAGGACGCCGCCACGCTGGCCGGCGTGAAGCTGTCGCACCTCGACCAGCCGGTCTTCGACGGCGCCGGTGCGACCAAGGGTGACCTGGTCTCGTATCTCGACGCCGTCCACCAGCGGATGCTCCCGGAGCTCCGCGACCGGGCGCTGTCGGTCGTGCGGGCCCGGCTCGGTCAGCAGGCATTCATGCAGAAGAACCTGCCGAAGTACGCCCCCGAGTGGATCCGCACCACGTCGGTGTGGGCGAACGCCTCCAAGCGCGAGGTGCACTATCCGGTCTGCGACGACCGGCGCACCCTGGTGTGGCTGGCCAACCAGCGCGCGGTCGAGTACCACCCGGCGCTGATGCACGTGGACAGCGACCGGCAGACCCACCTGATCCTCGATCTCGACCCACCGGACGACGTCGATCCGCTCGACGGGTTCCGGATGTCGGTCGCGGCCGCGCTGCTGGTCAGGCAGGCGCTCGAGGACGCCGGGCTGTCGGGTGGCGTCAAGACCAGCGGCGCCAAGGGCGTCCACGTGTTCGTGCCGCTCACCTCGGACGCCGACGTCCCGGACGTCGCGGCAGCGACGCGGGCGCTGGCCGCACAGGCCGCCCGGCTGGACCCGGGCGTGGCCACCACGGAGTTCGTCCGTGAGGAGCGTGGCGGCAAGGTGTTCGTCGACTCCACGAGGGCGGGCGGCGCGACCGTGGTCGCGGCGTACAGCCCGAGAGCGCGGCCCGGTGTCCCGGTGTCGTTCCCGGTCACCTGGGAGGAGCTCGAGCAGGTGCGGCCCGGCGACTTCACGATCCTGACGGCAGCCGAGCGGCTGACCGGCACCGACCACTGGGCCGAGGCGATGGTGTCACCGCACCGCCTGCCCACGGACCTGGTCGCCGAGGGTCACGAGATCCCGATCGCACGCGTGGTCGCGATGCACGAGGGCAAGCGACGCAAGAGGGAGGCGGAACGTCACCAGGCAGACGCGGCCGCGGAGAACGCGTCGTCGCCCGGCGGCCGGGAGTTGTAGAGGCGCATCGAGGCGCGCGGCTTCCCGTCCACGTCGGGATAGAAGCTGAGGACGGTGACGGACGCCGGGCTCAGCTCCATCCGGAACACCGACTCCAGCGGCGCCTGGAGGGCCGTGGCGACCAGGGTCTTGATCGGGGTCACGTGGCTGACCACCACCACGGTCTTGCCGGGGTGCTCCTCGCGGATGCGCTCGAGGCCGGCGAGCACCCGCTCCTCGACCTGACGGAACGACTCACCGCCCGGTGGCGGTGTCTCCAGGGAGCCGAGCCACGCGTCGAGGCTGGTCTTGTCCCGCTCGGCCACCTCGGCGAAGGTCAGCCCGTCCCAGCCGCCGAACTCCATCTCCGCGAAACCCGGCTCGACGTCGACGGCCTTGCCCAGCGTGGCGGCGATGATCTCGGCGGACTCGAGCGTGCGGCGTACGGGCGAGGCGACCACCGCGGCGACGCCCTCGGCGATCGGCGACAGCCACTCGGCGGTGGCGCGGACCTGGGCGCGCCCCTCGTCGCTGAGCCCGGGGTTCGAGCTCCTGAGGCCGCCGGAGAACTTCTTGGCCGCGGTGTGCGGCGTGACGCCGTGCCGGACCAGGACCAGCGTGGTCGCCGGGCCGGGCGGCAACCAGGCTCGGCTCGGAGTCTTGGCCTCCTCCTGGAGCTCGTCCTCGAGCTCGTCAAGGAGCTCGTCCTGGGCCTCGTCGGTGTCGGGCTCGTCCACCAAGGCGGCGCCGGCCGCGGTGACGCCGCTGCGCTTGCCGTCGAGCGCCTCGTTGGCCAGCCGGTCGGCGTGGGCGTTCTGCTCGCGCGGGACCCAGGTGTACGTCGTGCCGCTGGGCGCCAGCCGCTTCGCCTCCATAGCCAGCGGCCGCAGACCTGGGTGCTTGATCTTCCAGCGCCCCGCCATCTGCTCGACCACGAGCTTGGAGTCCATCCGGGCCTCCACCTGGGCCTCCGGAGCGAACTCCTCGGCGAGCCTCAGCCCGGCGATCAGACCGGAGTACTCGGCGACGTTGTTGGTCGCGACACCGATCGCGGTGCCGTCCTCGGCGAGGACCTCGCCGGTGCTGGCGTCCTTGAGCACGGCGCCGTACGCCGCCGGGCCCGGGTTGCCGCGGGAGCCGCCGTCGGCCTCGATGGTGACGGAGGTCGGGCCGCTCACCGCGCCGGCCTCAGACCGCCAGTCACAGTCCGGACTCTGGGGTGCGGATCAGGATCCGCTGGCACTCCTCGTGCCGGATCACCTCGTCGGCGGCAGCGGAGCGGATCGCGGACAGCTCGGTCGGGTCGAGCGCGAGGCGACAGCCGCTGCACTCGCGGGCCCGCAGCGCGCCGACGGCGACGCCGTTCTTGGAGGCCCGCAGCCGGTCGTAGAGCGCCAGCAGGTCGTCGGGGATGCCGGACACGGTGGGACCGCGGTCGTCGGCGACCGCCTGCAGGTCGCGGTCGAGCTCCTGGGTCCTGAGGTCGCGCGCGCTGCTGAGCTCGGCCAGCCGCTGGTCGGCGTCGGCGACCCGCTGGGTCAGCGCGTCGAGCTCCTTCTGGGCGTCCTCGAGGCGGGCCATCACCTCGAGCTCGTCGTCCTCGAGGCTGGTGATCCGCCGCTGCAGCGACTCGAGCTCGCCCTGCATCCGCTCGAGGTCCTTGGGGTTGGCGATCAGGCCCTGGTCCATCCGGTCCTGGTCCCGCTTGCGCCGGGTCTTGACCTGCTCGACGTCGGCGTCGACCTTGCTCTGCTCGGCGGTGAGGTCGTCGACCGAGATCTGCGCGTCCCGCCGTTTGCCGTCGAGCTCGGCACGGGTGGCCGTGAGTGCCGCGATCTCGGCGTGCTCGGGGAGCGTCTCGCGCTGGTGGCGCAGCAGGTCGGTGCGCGCGTCGAGCTCCTGGAGATCCAGCAGGGCCAGCTGGGCGGCGGGGTCGGCTTTCAGCGCTTTTCTCCTGTGGCTGTGCTGATCAAGGGCTGGTCACATGCGTGCGGTCCAAGGGTCGGTGCAGATCGTGCTGACCCGGGTGTCCACGGTATCTCCCAACGTAGCCGCCAGAGCCACGGTCACCCGCTTCGCCACCTCCGGGAGCCAGGTCCACTCGGCCGCCCAGTGCGCGACATCGACGAGCGCCGGACCACCATGCTCGAGGAACTCGCTCGCCGGATGGTGCCGCAGGTCGCTGGTCACGTAGACGTCGGCGTCGGTGCGCCGCACTGCGTCGAGCAGGAAGTCGCCGGCTCCCCCGCACACGGCCACCCGGCGGACCACCCTCGTGGGGTCGCCCGCCACTCGCACGCCGGTCGCGGTCGGGGGCAGCGCGCTCGCCACCTGCCGCGCGAAGCGCTCGACCGTGGTCTCCTCGACCGTGCCGATCCGGCCGGTGCCAGTGGCCGAGGTGCCCGGGTCGGCGAGCTCGACGACGTCGTACGCCGGCTCCTCGTAAGGGTGCGCAGCCAGCATCGCCGCCACCACCGTCGGCCGGGCCGCGCGCGCCAGCACGCACTCGATCCGCACCTCGTCGACGACCTCGAGCGAGCCGACCGTGCCGATCGTGGGGTTGGCCCCCTCCCGTGGCCGGAACCGGCCCTCGCCCGCGGTCGAGAACGACGCGCTGTCGTAGTCGCCGATCACCCCCGCCCCTGTCCGGGCCAGGGCCTCGCGCACCCGGTCGGCATCGGCCACCGGGACGTAGGTCGTCAGCTTGTCGAGGCTCGCGTTGCCGACCGGGGTGATCGGCTGGAGATCCGTCAGCCCGAGGGCCGTGGCCAGCGCTTCCGACACCCCGCCGACGGCCTGGTCGGCGTTGGTGTGCGCGGTCAGGAGCGCGCACCCTGCGTCCTGCAGGACCCCGAGGGTCCGGCCCTTGGGCGTCGTGCGCGCCACGCCGTGCACTCCCTTGAGGAACAGCGGGTGGTGCACGACCAGCAGCTGGGCACCCCACTCCGTGGCCTCCTGCGCCACCGGGAGCACGGGGTCCACCGCGAACAGCACCCTGGTGACCTGCTGCTCGGGGTCGCCTGCGACCAGCCCGACCGCGTCCCACGAGTCCGCGGTCGCGGGCGGGTACCAGCCGTGCAGCAGGTCGACGAGCTCGCTCAGGGTGGGCACTCGGCGAGGTTAGTGCCCCGAGGACCGCCCAGCTCCCGGTGTGTGGGCTTGGGTCGGCTGGGCAGGCTCTGGACCATGTCCCCCAGATCCCGCACCGTCCTCGCCACCCTCGCCTGCGCCGGTCTGCTCAGCGTGACTGTCCCTGCTCAGGCCGCGGTCCCGATGTCGACCTCGGTCGCCGACCCGGCCGGTGACCAGACCAAGGGAGACGTGTGGCAGAAGTACCCGGGGCTGCGCGACTCCGCCGACCTGCGCAAAGCCGTCTTCGCCACCAGCTCCGGAAAGCTGCGGTTGACCTGGACCTTCGCCGGCTCCCCCGCCCTGGCGCGCGCTTTCCAGGCTGCCGGCATGTCGGCCCAGCTCAAGGGAGCCACGATCACCTTCCACGCCTGGCGGCACGGCACGCAGAGTTACACCTCGGTGTCCACCGGGCTCGGCACCGACAGCCACTTCTACTGCGAGGGACAGGGCAGCGTCGCGCTCAACCCGACCAAGCACAGCCTGACGATGACGCTGCCGGTCTCCTGCCTGCCCCACGGCAAGGTCCTCGCCTCGCCGTACCCCACCGGCAACGTGACGGTGCTCAACAAGCGTGGCGTCGTCGAGGGGTACGTCGCCTCGGACTCCCAGGCAGCGGCGCCCGACTTCGCCATCCGGCGCTGACCGAGCGCCGCACAGGCGCCGCGCCAGTCAGTTGACCTGGCGCTCGCGTCCCTCCCAGTACGGCGCGCGGAGCTTGAACTTCTGCAGCTTGCCGGTCGCGGTGCGCGCCAGCTCGTCGCGGAACTCCACCGACGTCGGGGCCTTGAAGCCCGCGGACTTGTCCTTGCACCACTTGATCAGGTCGGCCTCGGTGGCCTCTTCACCCTCGGCGAGGACGACGAGGGCCTTGATCGTCTCGCCCCACTTCTCGTCCGGGACCCCGATGACGGCGACCTCGGCCACCGCCGGGTGCGAGAAGAGCACGTCCTCGACCTCGATCGAGGAGACGTTCTCGCCACCGGTGATGATCACGTCCTTCTTGCGGTCGGAGATGGTGAGGTAGCCGTCCTCGCCGATCACGCCGCCGTCACCGGTGTGGAACCAGCCGTCCTTGAGCGCCCGCTCGCTCTCCTCCGGCTGCTCCCAGTAGCCCTCCAGGACGACGTTGGAGCGGGCCAGGACCTCTCCGGTGCCGTGCTCGTCATCCTGCCGGACCTCCACCTTGAGGCTGACCCCGATGGCTGGCATGCCGGCGCGGACCAGCTTCGTGGCCCGCTCCTCGCTGGACAGGTCGTCCCACTCGGCGCGGGTGCGGTTGACGGTGAGCAGCGGGGACGTCTCGGTGAGGCCGTAGATCTGGATGAACTCCCAGCCGAGCTCCTCCTCGACGCGGACGACGGTCTTCGTGGGCGGCGGGGCGCCGGCCATGATGATCCGGACCCGATCGCGGCCGGGGATCTCGCCGTCCCAGGTCTGAGCGGCGTCGAGCACGGCGGCCGCGACCGCTGGAGCGGCACACATGACCGTCACGCCGTACTTCTCCACCCGGCGCAGGATCTCGGCACCGTCCACCTTGCGGAGCACGACGTTCTGGACGCCGAGGCCGGTCATCGCGAACGGCATGCCCCAGCCGTTGGCGTGGAACATCGGGAGCGTGTGCAGGTAGACGTCGCGGTCGGTGACGCCGGCGTGCAGCGCGAAGGTGACCGCGTTGGTCCAGATGTTGCGGTGCGTGATCTGCACGCCCTTGGGACGGGCGGTGGTGCCGGAGGTGTAGTTGATGGTCGCGCTGGCGCTCTCGTCGTGCTCCCACGGCTTGGGCTCGGCGCCCTCTGCGGCGAACTGGTCGTCGTCGTTCCCCAGCACGTACCGGTGCTCCGCCGTGACGTCCTTGAGCGCGTCGTCGAGCTCGGGATCGACGTAGAGCACCTTGGCGCCGGAGTGCTCGACGATGTAGCGCACCTCGTCGGGGCGGAGCCGGAAGTTCACGGGCACCAGCACCCGGCCGAAGCCGGACACGCCGAAGAACGACGTGAACAGCCGGGCGCTGTTCTGGCTGACCACGGCCACCCGGTCGCCCGGGCCGACCCCCAGGTCGTCGAGACGTGCGGCCTGCCGGCGGGCCAGGTCGCCGACCTCGGCGTAGGTCAGGTCGCCCAGCGACGCGGCGGGCTGGTCGGGCTCGTCGACCACACCCGTGCGCTCGCCGTACACCTGCACGGCACGGTCGATGAAGTCGGCGACGCTGAACGGGACGAGCACGGTGACCTCCTCATGCCATCGGTCCACGGTTTGACCGCTTCTCCACCCTAGTTACCCGGGGTTGGGCCGACGTTGCCGCGCCGGAGCCAGTCGGATGAGAGACCTCTCATGGCGCTCTCACTGCCCAGCCACGTTGGGGGAGGATGGTGGCGCCATGCGCAGCTTCTGGAAGGTGTTCGCCGCGCTCGCCCTGGTGCTCCCCCTGGGAGCTTTCGTGGCGGGCAATCTCCTGGCGTCCGCGGCCGACGACCCATCCCCGCGCGACACGATCATCATCGACCAGCAGAGCGCGACGCCGTCCAGCGACCCGTCGCCCAGCTCGACCTCGACCGGCACCCCGACCGGCACCCCCGACGCGAGCCCGACGACCGACCAGGGCGACGACGACGGCCTCGCTGAGCTGACGCCCACGCCGGACCACTGGGACGGCGACCACCACGGCGACGACGACCACGGCGACGACGATCACTCGGGCCCCGGCAGTTCTGGAAGCTCGGGTGGCTCGGGCCATGACGGCGGTGACGACAGCGGTCCCGGCGGCGACGACGGTGGCGGCCACGACGACTGAGCAGGAGACGAGCGGCGCCCGACCCGAGCGGTCGGGCGTTTCGGTACGCGTCCGCATCACCGCGGTCGTCGCCCTCCTCACCCTCCTCGCGCTCACCGGAGCCGGGCTGATCGTCTACGTCATCGAGGCCCAGCGCATCGACCAGGACATCTCGGACCGGGTGGACCAGCAGTTCGGCGAGTTCGAGAGGTTCCAGGACCAGGAGGGCTCCTCCTACGCGAGCGTGGGCGAGATGCTGGACGCGTTCCTGTGGTCCGAGGTGCCCAACGACGACATGGCCCTGGTGTCCTGGTACGACGGGGGCCCGCAGAACAGGTCCGCCGACGGCTACCTCGGCGAGAGCCGGGAAGCCTTCCGGGAGGCCGCGGCCGGCATCGCCGAGGACAGCGGGACCACCCGGATCGACGACCCGAGGGACGAGCTGATCCTCAACGCTCAGACGGTGCAGCGCGGCGACGAGACCGGTGCGCTGATCGTGGTGACCTACTACGGCGACGCCCGCGCCGGGCTCAGGGACACCATCCAGACCTACATCGTGGTGGCGCTGCTCTCCCTGCTGGTGATCACTGCCTTCGCGGCCGCCCAGTCAGGACGGCTGCTGGCCCCGCTTCGCAAGATGCGCGAGACCGCCGACGAGATCAACGACTCCGACCTGTCCCGGCGGCTGCCGGAGACCGGGAACGACGACATCACCGCGCTCACCCGGACCTTCAACCGGATGCTCGACCGCCTCGAGTCGGCGTTCACCGGGCAGCGGCAGTTCCTCGACGACGCCGGCCACGAGCTCAGGACTCCGCTCACGGTGCTCCGCGGCCACCTCGAGCTGCTCGACGTCGGCAGCCCGGCGGAGATCGCCGAGACCCGCGAGCTGCTCCTGGACGAGATCGACCGGATGTCGAGGCTGGTCGGCGACCTGATCCTGCTGGCCAAGAGCGACCGGCCCGACTTCGTCACACCGCGGCCGGTCGACCTCACCGGGCTCACGGTCGACACCCTGGCCAAAGCCCGTGGCCTGGGCGACCGGACGTGGACCCTCGACGAGACCGCCAGCGTCACCGTCCCGCTCGACGAGCAGCGGCTCACCCAGGCGCTGCTCCAGCTCTGCGACAACGCGGTCAAGCACACCGGGGCGGGCGACGTGGTCGCCCTCGGGTCGTCGTACGACGGCGCGACCGCGCGGCTCTGGGTCCGCGACACCGGGCCCGGTGTCGCGTCGGAGGATCGCGAGCAGATCTTCGAGCGGTTCGGCCGCAGCGCCGTTGCCGACCACGACGAAGGGTTCGGTCTGGGCCTCTCCATCGTCCGCGCGATCGCCCGCGCACACGGCGGTGCGCTCGCGCTGGAGGACGAGCGGCCGCACGGTGCGCGCTTCGTGATCACCGTGCCCATCCCCACCGTTGAACCAACCGAGTCCGGTGACCGTAGTCAGGACGAGACCGAGGACGAGGAGTTCAATTTGTGGCCCGCATCCTGATCGTCGAGGACGAGGAGCGCATCGCGTCCTTCGTGTCGAAGGGACTCGCGGCCGACGGGCACCGCACCACCGCGGTTGCCGACGGGCGCGTGGGGCTCGACCGCGCCCTCAGCGGCGACTTCGACCTGATGGTGCTCGACATCGGCCTGCCCGGCATGGGCGGCTTCGAGGTGCTCGCCCAGCTCCGCTCCCAGGGCTCGAGGCTCCCTGTCATAGTCCTCACCGCGCGCGACTCGGTCACCGACACGGTCTCGGCTCTGGAGGGCGGCGCCGACGACTACATGCCCAAGCCGTTCCGCTTCGCCGAGCTGCTTGCCCGGATCCGGCTCCGGCTCCGCACCGCTCCCGACAGCGGCCCCGCGCGCGACGACGTTCTCGAGGCCGGCGGCGTACGCCTCGACCTACGCACCCGCCGCGCCACCGTCGGCGAGCGCGAGCTCGAGCTCTCCGCCCGTGAGTTCTCCCTCGCCGAGACCCTGATGGTGAACGCCGGCCAGGTGCTGTCCCGCGAACAGCTCCTCGACCAGGTCTGGGGCTTCGACTTCGACCCCGGCTCAAACGTCGTCGACGTCTACGTCGGCTACCTGCGCAAGAAGTTCGGCGCCACGGCGATCGCCACCGTGCGCGGGATGGGCTATCGCTTCAACACCTGAGCGTGGCCATCGGGTCGCCGCCGGTGGGCTGGCTGCGGACTGACGGTGGTTGAGGTGCGAAGGCGCCCTGACGCCTGAGCCTCGAAACCACAGCAACCAAGGCTCCCGCTCGACCCGCGCTGGTCCAGCCTGTCGAGACCACCGCAGCCCTCGCTGGGACTGACCTCCATCCACTTTCTGTCCACAACCGGGGCACCGGAACCCGTTATCCACAACGGGATTCCGGCCGCCGACGGGTGTCGGTGGCCGGTGCTGGAATAGACCCATGACAGCGATCGCGCACCAGCCCCACCCGGTCACCCGGGTGGTCACTGTCCTGCGCAATCAGCTGCGCGAGGTCGCCGAGACACCGGTGTGGTCGATGGACGCCACCGAGACCACGGCCGCGATAGCCGAGGTCCAGGCCGTCGAGGCCCAGCTGGCCGAGGTGAAGGCCCGACTGCTCTCCCACGCCACCCGGATCGACATCCCCGCCAGCACCGCCTCATCCTCGACTGCGAACTGGCACGCCGTCACCACCCGCAGCACCCGGGCACAGGCACACCGCACGATGCGGCTCGCCGACGGCCTCGAGCAGCGCGACCTGACCCGCGCCGCCCTGGCCGGCGGCGCCCTGCACGTCGAGCAGGCTGAGGTGATCCTCCGCGCCCTCGAGGAACTGCCCGACGACCTCGACTCCGGACTCACACAACAAGCCGAGGCCCACCTGATCGAACAAGCCCAGCACTTCGACGCCAAGGCGCTGAGGATCCTGGGCCGCCGGGTCCTCGAAGTCACCTCCCCCGACGCAGCCGACGCCCACGAAGCCAAGCTCCTCGAACGCGAAGAACGCTCCGCCGCCGCAGCGACCCGTCTGACCATGTACGACGACGGGCACGGCAAGGTCCACGGCAGATTCACCCTCGACACCCTCACCGGCGCGATGCTCAAGAAGGCCCTCTACGCGATCGCCGCCCCCAAACACCAAGCCTCCAAGAGACCCCTCGGACAGCCGGGACATCTGGGTGAGCGCCGTCCCACCCCCGAACGCCTCGGGCACGCCTTCACCGAGCTGATCCAGCGCTACCCGGTCAAGAAGCTCCCCAAGACCGGCGGGCTCAACGCCACCGTGGTGGTCCTGATGCAGCTCGACACCCTGGAGGGCAGGCTCAAAGCCGCCCACCTCGACACCGGCGAATCTATCTCCCCCGGCGCCGCCCGACGGCTTGCCTGCGAAGCCAAGATCATCCCCGCCGTTCTGGGCGGAAAGTCTCAGGTCCTCGACCTCGGCCGCGGCAAACGCTTCGCGAGCGAAGCACAGAGGATCGTCAGGACCATCGAAGCCGGCGGCTGCGAGGTCGAGGGCTGCGACGCCCCGCCGGGCATGGCCCACCTGCACCACAATGAGCGCTGGGTCGACGGCGGCAACACCAACATCGACGACCTCATCATGATCTGCCCCTGGCACCACTCTCGAGCCCACGACCAGCGCTACGACATGACCAAGCTCCCCACCGGCAAATACGGATTCCACCGGCGCACGTAGGCCGACTGCCTCTCGGTGCTGGTCCTCGATTCCGTTGGTTCTGCAACGCTGTCCCCATGGGCGACGGCAAGGAGGTCATTGCCGCCGCGGAAGATCGTGCCGCGGCTCTCGGTAACGGTGACGGCGAACGCCTCGTCGGGCTGTTGCATGAAGATTTTCGATGGACCACTCATCTGGGAGAGTCGTTCGACCGGGATGAGTACATCAAGCGCAACACCGGCGGTCATACAGTCTGGCGGTCACAGGATCTGGAACAGAATCACGTTGTGGTCGTTGACGCCACGGCCGTCCTGCACACGGTGGTGAGAGACGTCGTTATTGCCGCGACAGGCGACGAGGAGACGTTCCGGATGCCCGTCACGCAAGTCTGGATTCGACTCGACGGGGCCTGGAGATGCCTTGCTGGTCATGCAGGTCCTCGGATGGCGTAGGCGTTCGGTGCATCCAGGCGGGCATCGCTAGCGATCTTCCGAGCGACCGAAGAAGAGGCGTCAACGAGCCGCGGGGCCCCAGGCCCACAGCCGGCGACCCGGCCCCTCGGCCGAGGGCGACTCCGCTGCTGGTGAGAGCAAGCGGGCCTAGTTGGTGCCGGGTCTCTCCTCGGCCCACTGTCCGCCCGAGGAGGATCAGAACGCGATGGTGCCGGTGCAGACCTCGCCCGAGTGCGACGCGCGGAATGTGACCGTGTCGGTCCCGGCGTTGTTGGTGATCTTGCGCTCGACGCTGAACGAGCCGCTGCGGCCGCCGGTGACGGCCGAGCCCTTCGCTGCGAGGGCGCCGTTGTCCTTGATCTTCCACTTCCAGGTCTGGCCGGTCTGGTTGGTGTCGACCTCGCCCTCGACCTCGAGGCGGCCGTCGTCGGTCTTCACCTTGAGCTTCCAGTCGGCTCCGTCGGAGCAGGAGCCGGTCTTGATCACCCGGTCGTCGTCGTCACCGCCGTGGGACGCGTAGGCGGGCGCGCTCACAGCGAGCAGCGAGGCGGCGGTCAGGGCGGCCAGGGCGGCGGAAATCTTCGTCATGAAGAGACCGTGCGTGACCAGCGTGAGCCACGGATGAGCGAGGGGTGAGAGCGCTCTTAGCGTGGCGCTCGTCCCCAGGCCCGCAGTCGGCGACCCGGCCCCTCGGCCGAGGGTGACTCCGACTGCTCCCACACCCGGCGCCACTGGGCGACCCGCGGACCGGACGGGTCCGGGGTGTCGCCCGCGGAGGCGCGGCGGCGCGCGTCCCACCAGGTCGTCTTGTCCTCGTCGAGCAGCGTGGCGACCGCGGTCTTGATCCGCGGCGCGAACTCGCGGACCGACTCCCCTTCGCGCGGGCGCAGCGGCTCGCCGAAGCGGATGGTGAGCTGACGGCGTCCCGGTGACGGCCAGCCCTGACCGCGCGGCATGGCGGCGAAGGTGCCACGGTGCGCGACCGGGACGACGGGGACACCGTGCTCGTGGGCCAGGAAGGCGGCACCCATCCGGAAGTTCCCGACCCATCCGTCCTTCGAGCGTGTGCCCTCCGGGAAGATCACCAGCGACCAGCCGTCGGCCAGCACCTCGCCGGGCGTGGTGGCCATGGAGCCGCCCCGGCGGTCGATCGGGAAGGTGTTGAAGAACAACGACGAGCCGACCGCGCGCCACCAGGTGTCGAAGAAGTAGTCCGCCGCGGCCGCCACCCCGGTCCTCCGCCGCCACTCGTCGGGCAGGGAGAGCAGGATCAGCGGCGTGTCCAGGTGTGAGGCGTGGTTGGCCGCGAAGATCACCGGCCCCTCGATCCGGTCGAGGACGTCGAGGCCCTCGACCTTGGTGCGGACCTGCGAGCGGAACAGCGGCTCGAGGCCGGCCTTCTGGACGACCTCGCGCACGGCCATCGCCGGCCGCTTGCGCGACCAGTCGCTCGGGAAGACCGTCTGCTTGGCCGGCAGCACGTAGGGCTCTGCCGAGCGCGGCACCTGGGAGCGGCGCCCCCAGCGCCAGCCCCGGGCGGTACGCCGGACGTCGGAGACGCCGTCGCGGATCAGACTCATTCCGGGATCACCGGACATCCGCGAGCAGGTGCGGCGGGTTGTGCAGGTAGGTGATCGACGGGGAGGTGCCGACCGTGCCGGACGCCATCTCCAGCGCGTCCTGCAGCGTCGTGGCGGCCCGGAACCCCATGCGGGAGGCCGCCTTGCGGTTGCCGCCCACCCAGATCACCTCGTCGACGTGGTCCATGGCGTGGGCGATCCAGTACCACATGTAGAACGGGTGCACGCCGTGGTAGGCGTGCGAGGTCCGGTAGAGATGGATGTACCACGGGTCCTGCGCGAACTGCTGCTCGTACTTCTCCCCGACGACCGCCGGGTCCGTCGACTCGGCGAGGACCTCCTCGTAGAAGTCGACGTACGACGGGTGGTGCAGCTGGTTGAACCCCTCGTCCAGCGGGTGGTAGAGGATCACCGCACCGCCCTTCCGGACGACGGGTTGACCGCGGTAGGAGTTGAAGTAGTAGCCGAGCCCCATGCAGGCGGCGAGGATCGGGTTCATCGAGCTGTTGACGTTGTAGGGGCCCAGGTAGGGAACGCCCATCACGAGCACGTCGGACTGCCCGTTGACCTCCACCGAGTGCTGGGCGTGCACCTTCTCCAGCGTCTTCGCGTGCACCGCCTCGACCTCGCCGGCGTTGACGCCGGTGAGCCCGTAGACCGACCGCATGTCGTGGAACATCTTGTGCTTCAGCTTCGGCGGCGCGACCGACAGCCCGCGGCGCACGCCGAGCATCGAGGCCTGGTCCTTGACCGACCACTCCCACTCGCGCTTCTGGAGGAAGCCGAACGACGACGGGAACACGTCGTTGTTGAGCGTGGTCTCGATCTGGAACACCTTCACGGTGTCCTTGATGATCCGGCCCATCCGCCACGCGGACTGGTGCATCTCGGAGTGCTTGTGGTCCATGAACGACCGCGAGTGGACCATCGTCTTGGCGTTGTGGTGGTGGCGCAGCGACTTGTACGACGCCAGCCCGATGCCGACGGACTTGTGACCGCCGTCCATCGCCACGAGGTTGACGTTGACGTAGATGAGCAGGTCGGACTCGGCGGCCCGCTTGCTGATCTCGATGTCCTCGCCCTTGTCGGTGGTGCCGAGGTGTGCGAGCTCGTCGCGGTCCTCCGCGTCGAAGTTGTAGAGGTCGCCCTGCGGGTAGAACGAGCGGAACACCCGCTCGCCCACGATGTGCTTGAGCTCGGCCGCGGTCATCCGACGGTGCAGCGCGTTGGCGGCGATCAGCTTCACGTCGTCGACGCCGGCCTCGGCAGCCATCGTGAGGACGGCCTCGATGATCCGCCCACGGATGTCGGGCGCCTTCATGGTGGGCAACGGGATCGACAGGTCGTCGAAGGCGATCGTCAGCCGCATCCCGCGCGTGAGCAGCTCCGGCAGCGGCTCGGAGTCGTGCGGGTTGAGGAGCGCGTGCTGGATCGCCTCCTCGACGTCGGGCACCGCGGCGATCGACTCGGGCGGGTAGACCACGCGGGTGCCGAGCGGGAAGTTCTCCAGCCGGAACCCGAGTCCTTCGTGGACGATCATCGGCGGCGTCCGGTCGTCGACCTCGAGCACGAAACCTGGCCTACTCATGGGGGCGACTCACTGTGAACTCCTTGGATCGAATGCAACCTTCACCGTACCGAGCCGGCCGGCCGCATGAGCATGGTCGAGCGCCTCCCGCCACCGGTGCAGCGGGTAGGACGCGACGGACTTGGAGAGCTGGACGACGGGCTCGAGCACGACGAGCTCTGCCGCGATGTCGAAGGCGCCGCGACCATCGATCTCCTGCTGGGACGAGGCGTACGTGCCGACCACCTCGAGCTCGCGGAACCACGCCGCGCTCAGGTCGGCCGCCGCCGGCATCCCGGACAGCACCACCCGGCCACCGGCGCGGGTGGCGTTGAGCGCGGTCTCCAGGGACCGCTTGCTGCCCACTGCGTCGACGGCGATGTCGACGCCGCCGAGAAGGTACGGCGCGGAGAACTCCGGCTTGAGCTGGAAGGCACCGGTCGACCGGCGTACCCGGCGCAGCACCTCGTCGGGCTGCACCACCTCGGTCGCGCCGAACTCGAGCGCCAGGTCGCGCTGGTGGCCGTGCTTGGCCACGACGATGATCTCTCCGGCCGGGGTGAGCTGGCGGAGCGCCAGCGTCGCGAACAGTCCGACCGAGCCGGCGCCGGAGACGAGCACCCGGTCGTTGGGCTTCACTCCGGCCCGCAGCGCGGTGTGCACCGCACACGAGAGGGGCTCCATGAGCAGTGCCTGCTCGTCCGACCAGCCCTCGGGCACCACGTGCATCTGGCTGCGGTGGGCGACCAGCTGCTGGCCCCAGCCGCCGCCGGTGTCCTTGCAGAAGCCGGTCTGCAGCCCGGGTGCGAGGTGGCCGACGGTGATCCGCGAGCAGCGGTTGGTGTGGCCGGGCACGCAGTTCTCGCACGGCTCGACGCCGCGGGCCGCGCAGGTCAGCACCGGATCGAGCACGACACGGGTGCCGGCCTGGAGGTCCTCGCAGTCCTCGAGGAGCTCCGCGACCACCTCGTGGCCGGGCACGAACGGCAGCGACACGACCGCGGAGAAGTACAGCGAGGTGTGCCCCGACAGCGCGCCGAGGTCGGAGCCGCAGATGCCGGACAGCCGGGAGCGCATGCGGGCCCAGCCGGGCCGGTCCACCTTGGGCGGGTCGATCGTGACCAGCCGGAGCGGGGCTGCGTAGCCGGACAGGATGCCGGGCATCCGCGAGCCGATGGCCTTGCCGGCCACCGTGCGCGGCAGGCTGCGAAACATCTCGAGGGCGAGGATCACGCGCGGACTCCCGGGTCGAGGGCTCGGATCGAGCCGGACGGGCTGGCCCAGTCGGCGACATCCCAGTGGGAGCGGCGCGCGTGGCGGTAGAGCGGTACGTCGGGCCGCACGGCCACCGGGTTGCCGACGGCGGCCAGCAGGGGCAGGTCGGAGTGGGAGTCGGCGTAGGCGAAGGAGGCCTTCATGTCGATGTCGTGCTCGGCGGCGAAGGACTGCATCCAGGCGGCCCGCGACTCCCCGACCAGAGGCGACGAGGCGAGGTGGCCGGTGCAGACGCCGCGGCTGTCGACGGCTAGGTCGGCGGCCTCGATGTGGTCGAACAGCGGCAGCAGCGGCCGGGTCAGCGGCCGGATCGCGCCGGTGATGAGCACGGTCTGGTGGCCGGCCGCGCGGTGCTCGCGGATCCGGCGTACGGCGTCGGGCGAGAGCCGGGACAGGATGTGGTCGGTCAGGTGCTCGTCGGCGACCGCGTCGAGGTCGGCGAGGCGGGCGCCGGCGTACTCGCGGTAGATCCCGCGCAGGAAGTCGCTGCGGGAGCGGCGCTCGGCCTGCACCAGTGCCGGCACCTTGGACGCGATCCGGCCGAGCTCGGCGAACCGCTCGCCGCCGTCGAGCTCACGCAGCCGCACCCACAGGTAGGTCTCGATGACGTTGGAGGAGAGCAGGGTGCCGTCCATGTCGAAGAACGCCGCGATGCCCGCGCTGCCCGCGCCGACCTGGCGCAGCCCGACGGGGGCGGGCTTCTTGCGCAGCGCGCGGAGCTCGTCGAGGCGGCGTACGGGTGCCGTCACGGCCGGGCAGTGCACATCGATGAAGTAGTGCGGCCAGTCCACGACAGAGGTGTCGAAGGCGAAGGTCTCCTGGTCCTCGGGAGTGAGTGAGGTGTAGAGCGCCATCGTCTGCTTGTCCGAGAAGCGGAGCTCGGCGGTGGCGTACTCCATGTAGAGGTCGAGGTAGCGGCGGAGGAACTCCAGCCGACGGCCCTGCTGGTGCAGCTTGCGGGCCAGGTCGCGGGCCCGGTCGCTGCGCGGGGCGTGGCCGACCATGTAGTCGGCGACCTTCCACGCCTTCTCGCTGGTGGACAGCAGCCGCTCGACCGAGCGGGCCCCGGGGAACCGCCACTCCGGCAGCCGGGCCGCGCCGCGGTCGCCCGCGGTGAACGGATGGTGGTCGAAGTAGGTGCGCACCGAGCTGTAGAGCACGTTGAAGGTCAGCGGGTTGCGATCGCCACTGGACACGTGGAAGAAACCCACCTCGGCGGGCTCGGGCGGGTGCGCCAGGACCGCGACGATGGCCGAGACCACGTGGTCGACCGGGACGATGTCGACGATCGTGTCCGCGGAGGCGGGGAACTCCGGGAGCTCGCCGCGGCCGTAGGCCAGGATCAGCGGCTCGGCCATCTTGAACCCCTCGATCCACCCGACGTGCGGGCGCTCGAGGGCGGACTCGATGATGCTCGGCCGGACGATCGAGGCACGGCGCGGGCTCGCCGGGTCGGCCGCCCAGCGCTCGACGACGCGCTCACCCATCGCCTTGGTGAAGGTGTAGCAGTCGGTCCAGCCCAGGCTGCGGGCCCGCTCGGTGCCGATCCGGACCAGCTCGTCCTTGACCCACTGCTTGCGCGCGACCTCGGTGGCGCGCGCGGCGGTGAGCAGCCCGGCGCGACTGTGCTCCTTCTCCGCCTTCTTGCGCTCCTTGATGAGGACGTCGACGCCGCGGGAGCGGTACTCGACCTCCTGGCGCTGCGCCAGCCCCCACGCGAGCTCGGACTCGAGGTCGACGTCGTGCTCGACCGGCGCCTCGGGGATGCTGCCCCGGCGCCGGCCCGCGACGTACGCCGTCGAGATGTGCACGTAGTGGATGTCCCGGCCGGACGCGGCCTGCGCCTCGTCGATCCGGTCCAGCAGGTCGCGGACGCCGATGACGTTGGTGGTGAACCCCTCGTCGACCGGCGGGTCGAACGACACGTCGCCGGCGCAGTGCACGACCGCGTCGATGTCGGTGGGCAGGGTCGGCACGTCTGCCAGGTCGCCCTCGACCACCGCCACCCGGTCCGCGATCAGCTGCTCGACGCCTCCTGCCGCCTCCACGACCGAGGCGAACACGGGCTTCTCGAGGAGCTTGGCGATGCGGTCCTCACCGCTGATCGACCCCTTGGGCCGGACCAGCACCGACATCCGCACGTCGGGTACCTCGCTGAGCATGAGGTGCAGCAGCGCCTCGCCCACGAAACCCGTGACACCGGTCATCAGGACGTGCTGGCCCGCCAGCCGCTCCGCCACCGATCCACTCACGAGACGGAACCCTGCCACGCCCCGACGGGGGTGCCCAACCCACCCACCGCCCATCGAGCCTGCGCTGACTCAGCGCAGGTGCTTCAGGGCTTCCCTGCGGGACAGTCCGGAGAGCCGGTCGCCCAGCCGGCCGACCTCGGCGCGGACCCAGTCCGGGTCGGTCCGGGCGTGCTGGCGCAGTGCCCAGCCGATGGCCTTGCGCAGCCAGAACGTCGCGTCGTCGACGTTGGCCTCGATCGCGTGGCTCAGCAGCTCCAGGTCGGTGTCGGTCTTGTGGCCGACCTGGCAGATCACGGCGGTACGGCGCAGCCAGAGGTCGTCGTCGGTCGCCCACGCCCGGACCACCGGGGTCGCGGCCGAGCGGTGCCCGGCCAGCACGTCGCTCACCAGGTGGGTGGCCACGTCGTCGACGACGTCCCACCAGGCGCCGGTGACGATCAGGTGCTCCCAGAGGTCCAGGCTGGCCGGTTCCAGCCACGCCCGGGCGCGCCGGTGCCGGGCCACCGCGATCGCGGCGTACCACTCCTCGCGGTGCGTCGCCTCGTCCCAGAGCGTGCGCACGGTGCCCGCCCACTGCCCGTCGTCGGCCGGCTGCCAGTCCCGCAGCAGCGGCTTGAGCTCGGCCTTGAGCCGGGGCGACGGGAGGCCGAAGTAGGGCATCGCGGACTTCATGTACGCCTGCTGCTGCACGGCCACCTGCGGGTCGCCTGCGGCCGCCAGCGCCCGGCGTACGGCGTCGACGAGCTCCCGGTCTGCGGGGGACGAAGCGGCCATCCCCCGCAGACTAGGACTCCCCGACGTCAGCCCGGCCAGGTGGCCGTGGTGACCGCTCCCCCGCAGACATTGACGCGGAGCCGGACGTCATCGGTTCCCTTCGGCACGAGGGCGTAGCTGCCCTCCACCAGCTCGGGGAAGACCAATGACGGCACCGCCCCACCCGGCGCCGGCCGTGGCACCACCGCGACGTGCGGGCGGTGATGGCCCGGCTCCTCCCGTCCGGTCAGGACCTCGACCTCCTCGCCGAGCATCGCCTCCGGCATCGTGACCACGAGGGCCCCGATGTCGCCGCCGATGTCCAGGAGGACCGAGCCCTGGCCGGCGTGCGGGTTCTCGTGGGAGTGCCCGTGCATGTGATCAGTGCTCATGACGCCGCACTCGTGCCGGGCACCGTCTGGTAGCCGCCGCCGGGGGCCCCGAGGTAGGGGAAGGTCCCGGTGATCGCGGCGTTGGTGTTGGTGGTCCCGTCCGTGACGGCGCTGGCGGCGCCGTCCGGCGTGAAGGACGGGTCGACCAGCGGGATGGTCAGGCCGGCGACCGCGCGCAGCTCGATCGTCACGACGTCGTCGCCGAGCCGGCGTCCGTTCGGGAACCCGGCCGGGTCTCCCGCCACCAGGCCGAGGGGGTTCTCGGTCGCCGACGGCGGGATGGCCATGTTCAGCCGGAGCATGTCCGACGCCACCGAGCCGGTGAAGTTCTGGAACCCCGGGACGACGCCCGCCGGGATCCCGGTCAGGAGGATCGCGTTCAGGTCCGCCCGCGCCTTCCCGTACGCCGCCAGGTTCGGGAACACGCCCGGGTAGAGGGCCGGCAGGAGCTTGGCCAGCTCCGGACGGTCGACGTACTTGGCGAACCGGGCGTCCCGGCTGGGCGGCCGGGCGTTCCACAGGTCCTTCTCGGCCATCGGCACGATGACCTCGTTGAACAGTGGGTTGCCGAGTCGCGAGACCTGCTTCCAGGGTCCGTGGCCGACGTACTTGCCCGCCCGGGAGTCCCAGATCTGGGACTTGCGCCGGCTCGCGGTGGCCCAGACGCCGATGACGGACCTGCCGGAGCCGACCGCGGTCGGCACCTTGCCGTCCTTGGTCAGGTCCCGCTTCGGCACCTGGAGGGCGAGGGTGTGCACGTTGAACCCCTGCACCGCGTTGACGCCGGTGGTGTCGGGCATCGAGATCAGGTGCAGGGAGTTGAAGGGCCGCAGCGCCCCGAGGTCGAAGACGCTGCCGAGGTCGACGTGGAAGGCGTCGGCGCGCTGGCCGGCGAAGACCTTCCGCCCGCCGTCGATCGTGTGCACGGCCTGGGCCGACAGCGCGGGGTAGTTCGGCGTGCTGCGCGGTCCGACGTTCACCGGCGGACACTTGAGGTTCTTGGCGAGCACCTTCGAGCGACCGTTCTCGACCCGGGTGACCGAGTAGAACTGCGGCCGGTTCCAGGTCCCCGAGTCGATGGAGGTGATCGGGCCGGTGTTGTAGAGGAAGCTGGACTTGTTCCGGATCCTGGTGTGGAACTCGAACTGGTAGGTG
Source organism: uncultured Actinomycetota bacterium (assembly GCA_963798045.1). Taxonomy (GTDB): domain Bacteria; phylum Actinomycetota; class Actinomycetes; order Propionibacteriales; family Nocardioidaceae; genus Nocardioides. Next base: position 6,786 of record CAWCSB010000015.1, on the reverse strand, counting down.
ATGTCCGCCTCGGCCTTGCGGCCGTTGGAGATGTGGATCTCGTAGAGGACGTCGTCGCCGAACTCGTAGAAGTTCGGCCCGCCATCGGGGGCCTGCAGCGGGATGTAGTTGGCGATCAGCGTGACGGTGTCGGGCCGGTCCGGACTGACGAACGCGTAGACGTCGGTGCTGTCCGCGACCGGGTCCTTGCTGATCTCGGGTGCCTCGCGGTGTGACGACATGTCACTTCCCTCCGCTGTTGCTGGCAGCCGCGTTGAGGATGCGGGCGACGAGGTCGTGGTCCTCCACGATCACCTCGCGCTGGCCGACCATGAGGTGCAGGACACCGGCCTTGGGGTCCTGCACGTAGGCCACCACCGGCTCCGCGGCAGCGTCGTGGCGGCGCCGGGTGACGGCCTCGGCCGCCCCGCCGGACAGGCTGACGACGGCGCCGGCCGCCGTACCGGCCCCGGCCGCGGCCAGGAACTTCCTTCTGCTCGTTTCGGACATGTTGGTGCTCTCTCCCTCTCGACCGGCTCGGGGCGAGCCGGACCACAAGGGCTTCGGAGCCCTCCCCGTCCCGGATGGGAACCGGCCGCCGACCGGTTGCACTTTGGAAGGCGGTGTTTGCGCCGCCCGCCCTCGGGCACCGGTGGAGTGTCGGCAACGACCCGGTCGAGATCGTCAGTCCAGCCGAGTCGAGCCGACCCAAACCTCACCTCGACCGGTCGCGAACGGTCGGGGGAGGTTCCTGGGGGCGGCCCAGCGAGTCGGCAGCGAGTCGGCAGCGAGTCGGCGTCGACGACGGTTTCCGCGGCGTCTCGCGGGTCCACTAACCTGCTTCCGCGACGGGCGTATAGCTCAGCGGTAGAGCTCTGGTTTTACAAACCAGCGGTCGGGGGTTCGATCCCCTCTGCGCCCACCGAAAGCCCTGCATGAAGGGTTGAGGCCCGGCCTCGAGCGGGCCGGAGCAGACTGCCGTCGGCGCCGCTCAACGTCCCGAAATAAAAGTTGAGCCGCTGGAGTCTCGGGTCACCAGCGGCTCAACGGGACATAACGTACTGCCCACGACACGCCGTCACAAACCTGCGAACGGTCTATTTTTCAACTGGTCCAGACCGTTGGTTCCCACCGCCCGATCGGGCCATGCGCGGCGGCCTAGATGAGGGCGCGGATCTGGCGCAGGTGCTCCTCCAGGTCGCGGCCCTCGGAGTTGGCGTTGTGGACGGCCCAGCGGACCGTCCCCTCCTTGTCGATGACGTACGACGACCGGCGCGGCGCCCCGCGACCCTCGTCGAACACGTCATAGGCGCGGGACACCTCGCCGTGCGGCCAGAAGTCCGAGAGCAACGGGAAGTTGAGCCCGTCGGCGTCCGCGAAGGCGCGCAGCGCATAGGTCGGGTCACAGGAGATCCCCAGCACCTCGCTGTCGAAGGTCAGGAAGTCGGCCAGCCGCTCCCTGATGCCGGCCATCTCGCCGGTGCAGACCCCGGAGAACGCGAACGGGTAGAAGATCAGGGCGACCGCCTTCTTGCCGCGGTACGACGACAGGGTGACGTCCTGACCGAACTGGTCGCGGAGGGTGAAGTCGGGCGCGGGCCCGCCCAGCTCGAGTCCGGTCATTCGGCCGAGTTTCCGTCAGAGCGCGAGCCGTGGTCGGTGTCGTAGTCGTGCAGCTCGCGCTTGAGCACCTTGCCGGTCGCGTTGCGCGGCAGCTCGTCGAGCAGCACGATCTCGCGAGGCACCTTGAAGCGCGCGAGGTTGTCCTTCACGTGGGCCTTGAGCTCGTCCTCGTCCGCCGAGGCGCCCTCGCGGAGCACCACGAACGCCCGAAGCCGCTTGCCGAAGTCGTCGTCGTCCACTCCGAGCGCGGCCACCTCGACCACCGCGTCGTGGCGGGCCAGGCAGTCCTCGACCTCCTTGGGGAAGACGTTCTCGCCGCCGGAGACGATCATCTCGTCGTCGCGGCCCTCGACGAAGAGGAGCCCGTTCTCGTCGAAGCGGCCCACGTCCCCGGCGGACATCAGGCCGTCGATCATGTCCTTGCCGCCGCCTCCGGTGTAGCCCTCGAAGAGCAGGCTGTTGCCGACGAAGATCCGGCCCGACTCCCCCCGCGGGACCTCGACGCCCTGGTCGTCGAAGATCTTCACGACGGTGGCCCACGGCGGCTTGCCCGCCGTGGTCGGCTCCTGGCGCATGTCCTCGGGGGTGGCGATCGAGGCGTAGGCGACCTCGGTCGAGCCGTAGGTGTTGTAGAGGTTGTCCCCGAAGCGGTCCATCCAGCTGAGGGCGAGGTCGCCGGGCAGGGCGGAGCCCGACGCGGCGACCACCTTGAGGGTCTCGAGACTGTGCCTTTTGAGCTTCTCGTCGGGCAGCCCGAGCATGCGCTGCAGCATCACCGGGATCACGACCATCCCGTCGCACTCTTGGTCGTCGACAAGGTCGAGCGCGGCCTCCGGGTCGAACTTGCGCCGCAGCACGATCGTGTGGCCGAGCAGCAGCGACAGCATCAGGTGCGCGAAGCCCCAGGTGTGGAACAGCGGCGCCGCGATGTGCACCCGCCAGCCGTACTTCAGCGGCATCCGCGAGAGCAGTGAGATCGCGGCGTCGATGCCGGCCTCGTTGCGGGGAGCGCCCTTCGGCGTACCGGTGGTCCCGGAGGTGAGGATGATGATCCGGCTGTGGCCGCTCGGGACGGGTAGCGGGCTGTCGTCGCGCTCGGCCTCGATCAGCGAGTCGAGGGTGTCTGACCCGGATGAAGGCCCCGTCTCGCCGTCGGCCCACGACAGCACCCGCTTGTCCACGTCGGCCTTCTCGAGCATGCCGGTGAACTCCTCGTCGTGGACCACCACGCTGGGCTCCTCGCGCTCGAGGACGTCGACCAGCTGGGGACCCGCGAAGGCGGTGTTGAGGTAGATCAGGTCCGCGCCGAGCTTGGCCGCGGCGATGGTGGTCTCGACGAACCCGCGGTGGTTGCGCGCCATCAGCGCGACCGAGTCCCCCTCGGAGACCCCGAGCTTCTGCAGCGCCCGCGCCAGCGCGTTCGTGCGCTGGTCGACCTCGCGGAAGGTGAGGTCGCCACGCTCGTCGACCACCCACACCCGGTCGGGCACCAGCGTGGCCATCGCCAGGAAGCCGCCGGCGGGACCGGTGCCCCACTGCTGGAGCGCCCGGCCGGCCTTGGCCAGGGACAGCGGCGAGTACGGCCGGAGGATCCCCGACTCGGCCAGCACCTTGATGCCGTATCCGGTCGAGGCGGCCTTGCCGGCCAGCTTGTCGAGCGGGGCCGGCAACGTGAGAGAACGCACGATGTGCAGGATGCCACGCCCCCAGAGGGAGTCAGGCGGGGGTCTTGGGGGCGATCAGCCTGGTGGCCGACCACTCCTTGCTCACCGCTGCGGTGGTGGTCTGCGACAGCCCGGCGATCGGCGCGGCCTCGGCGATGTCCGCGGGCTCGACGGCGTTGGGCCGACCCACCCTGGGCGTGAGGAGCCAGATCGCCCCGCCCCCGACCAGGTCCGTCAGCGCGTCGACCAGGCCGTCGACCAGGTCGCCGTCCTCGGAACGCCACCAGAGCACGACCGCGTCGACCACGTTGCCGTAGTCGCTGTCGACCATGTCAGCGTCGATGGCGTCCTCGATCGCGACCCGCAGCTGATCGTCGGTGTCGGAGTCCCAGCCGAGCTCCTGGATGACCATGCCGGGCTTGAACCCGAGCCGCTCTGCGGCACCGGGAGCGCCCGTCTGGGTGGTGCTTCCACCCTCGGTCGAGCTCACGCTGTCCTCCTCGATTCGTGCACTGAGTCGTGTCACCTACGGCGGACCCCCGCGGCCGCGGGGGTCGATTGAGGGGTAGTCCACCTGAGTTGGGCCATACACGCAAGCGAGCGACTCAGTGTTGGTGCAGGTGAGACGTCAGATGGAGGCCGCTCGCGGCGTACTCGTCGGTAGTGAGATCGACCGTCGAAGCGCTCGGTCAGGCGTGACACGATGAGAGGGTGACCAAGGAAACATCCACCGACTCTGCGGCTGACGGGGGCACCCGAGCCACCACCAGCGGCTCGCCGACGACGGTGATCCACGAGGGACTGCCGACCCAGCTCCCGGACATCGACCCGGACGAGACCACCGACTGGCTGGAGTCCTTCGACCAGCTGGTCGACGAGCGCGGCCGCGACCGCGCTCGCTACGTCATGCTCCGGCTGCTCCAGAAGGCCCGCGAGCTGAACGTCGGCGTGCCGGCGCTGCGCAGCACCGACTACATCAACACCATCCCGCCCGAGCGCGAGCCGTGGTTCCCCGGCGACGAGGAGATCGAGCGCCGGATCCGGGCGTTCATCCGCTGGAACGCCGCGGTGATGGTCTCCGACGCGAACCGGCCGGGCCTCGAGGTCGGCGGCCACATCGCGACGTACCAGTCCGCGGCCAGCCTCTACGAGGTCGGGTTCAACCACTTCTTCCGCGGCAAGGACCACCCCGGCGGCGGCGACCAGATCTACATCCAGGGCCACGGCTCGCCGGGCATCTACGCCCGCGCCTTCCTCGAGGGCCGGCTCGACGAGGACCAGCTGCTGCGGTTCCGCCAGGAGGTCCAGCACGGCGTGGGCAAGGGCCTCTCGTCGTACCCGCACCCGCGGCTCATGCCGGACTTCTGGGAGTTCCCGACCGTCTCGATGGGCCTCACCGGCATCAACTCGATCTACCAGGCACGCTTCAACCGGTACCTGCAGAACCGCGGCATCAAGGACACCTCGCAGCAGAGCGTCTGGGCCTTCCTCGGCGACGGCGAGATGGCCGAGCCCGAGTCGCTCGGCGCGATCCGGATCGCCGCGCGCGAGGAGCTCGACAACCTCACCTGGGTCATCAACTGCAACCTCCAGCAGCTCGACGGCCCGGTCACCGGCAACGGCAAGATCATCCAGGAGCTGGAGGCCAACTTCCGCGGCGCCGGCTGGAACGTCATCAAGGTGATCTGGGGCCGCGAGTGGGACGAGCTGCTCGCCCGCGACGTGGACGGCGTCCTGGTCAACCAGATGAACAAGACGCCCGACGGAGCGTTCCAGAACTTCTCGGTCGAGGACGGCGCCTACAACCGCGAGCACTTCTTCGGACCGGACCCACGGCTGCGCAAGATGGTCGAGCACATGAGCGACCGGCAGATCGAGAAGCTGCCGCGCGGTGGCCACGACTACCGCAAGGTCTACGCCGCCTTCGACGCAGCCTCGAAGCACACCGGCCAGCCGACGGTGATCCTGGCGCACACCATCAAGGGGTGGACGATCGAGGCCCTCGAGGGCAAGAACGCCACCCACCAGATGAAGAAGCTCAAGCTGCCGGACCTGCTGAAGTTCCGCGACCGGCTCTACCTGCCGATGAGCGACCGCGACATCGAGGAGGCCTACGAGGCCACCGGCACCGCGCCGTTCTTCCACCCGGGCGTGGACTCGCCCGAGATCGAGTACATGCTCGAGCGGCGCCGCCAGCTCGGAGGGTCGATCCCCAAGCGGACCATCCGCGCCAAGTCGCTGATCCTGCCGGGCACCGAGATGTACGCCGAGCTCAAGCAGGGCTCTGGCAAGAACAAGGTCGCCACGACCATGGCGACGGTCCGGCTGCTCAAGGACTGGATGAAGGACCCCAACATCGGGCAGCGGATCGTCCCGATCGCGCCGGACGAGTACCGCACGTTCGGCATGGACTCGATGTTCCCGAGCGCCAAGGTCTACAACCCGGGCGGCCAGCAGTACGAAGCGGTCGACCGCAAGTTGTTGCTGTCCTACAAGGAGTCCGCGCAGGGCCAGATGCTCCACGAGGGCATCTCCGAGGCCGGCGCGGTCGCCTCGGCGACCGCCGCGGGGTCGACGTACAGCACCCACGGCGAGCACATGATCCCGTTCTACATCTTCTACTCGATGTTCGGGTTCCAGCGGACCGGCGACTCGATCTGGGCGATGGCCGACCAGCTCGCGCGCGGCTTCCTCATCGGCGCCACCGCCGGCCGCACGACGCTGACCGGTGAGGGGCTGCAGCACGCCGACGGTCACTCCCCGCTGCTGGCGGCGACCAACCCGGCGGTCGTCCACTACGACCCGGCGTTCGCCTACGAGGTCGCGCACATCATGGAGTCCGGCCTGGCCCGGATGTACGGCGAGTCCGAGGGGCACCCCCACGGCGAGGACGTCATCTTCTACCTGACCGTCTACAACGAGCCGGTGGCCCAGCCCAAGGAGCCGGAGGACGTCGACGTCGACGGGATCCTGAAGGGGATGCACCAGGTCGCCAAGGCCTCCTCTGAGTCCGAGGGAGGCGACGGGCCTCGCGTCACGCTGATGGCCTCCGGCGTCGGCTACCCGTGGATCGACGAGGCGAAGCGGATCCTCGCCGAGGACTGGGGCGTCCAGTCGGACCTGTGGTCGGTCACGTCCTGGAACGAGCTGGCCCGCAACGCCACGGCGGCCGAGGAGTGGAACCTGCTGCACCCGGGCGAGACCCCGCGGACGGCGTACGTCGCCGACCGGCTGGCAGGCGTCTCCGGGCCGGTCGTGGCGGTCTCGGACTACATGCGCGCCGTGCCCCTCCAGATCGCGCGCTGGGTCCCCGCCGACTACCGGGTGCTCGGCGCCGACGGCTTCGGCTTCGCCGACACCCGCCCGGCCGCCCGCCGGTTCTTCCACATCGACGCGCAGTCCGTCGTCGTGCAGGCGCTGCAGGCGCTTGCCGACGCCGGAGAGATCGACCGCGGCCAGGTCGAGAAGGCGTTCGCCCAGTACCGCATCGACGACCCCACCGCCGTCGCCGACGTGAAGC
>CAWCSB010000014.1:0-40594 GCA_963798045.1 uncultured Actinomycetota bacterium | reverse complement strand
GCTCGAAGGTGCCGAACAGCTTGTCCCAGAGGATCAGGATGCTGCCGTGGTTGCGATCGAGGTACTGACGGTTGGAGCCGTGGTGGACCCGGTGGTGTGAAGGGAGTGTTCAGGACCCGCTCGAGCGGGCCGACGGTGCGGATCGCCTCGGTGTGGATCCAGAACTGGTAGATCAGGTTGAGGGCCCGGGCCTGCTCGATCATCGGCGGGCGTACGCCGACCAGCGCGAGCAACGAGTACGGGATCGCGATCGTGACCGACTCCGCGACCGGCTGCCGGAGCGCCGTCGAGAGGTTGTAGCGCTCGCTGGAGTGGTCGGCGACGACGTGCACGGCCCACAGCCAGCGCGACTCGTGCATGAACCGGTGGTTCCAGTAGTAGATGAAGTCCCAGCCCAGGATGGCGAACGCCCAGGCCGGCCACGTGGTGCCGAGGTCTAGCCGGCCGCGACGGAAGAACGACTCCGCGGACGTGCGGGCCGCCCAGACCGTCGAGACGGTGAGCGCGGCGCCGGTGACCGCGGCCACGGCCAGCCCGCCGTGCACTTTGCGCGGCAGGGACACAGCGGGTCGTTCTGCGCGCGGCACCGCGGGCGCCAGGCGCAGTCCGGCGAGCTCCTCCTGCACCTCGCGGACGTGGTCGGGGACGGTCTGCGCGTCCGGCAGCCGGCCGTCCCGCACGCGCCGGCGTACGACGTCGCCGATGGTCGTGAGCACGGCCGCGGTCGCGCCGGCCACCAGCAGCATCCGGCCGTACTTCCCCCGCCCGGGCGTGACCGGGTCGAGCACCTTCCTGGCGAGGTACGGCGCGACGAGGCTCCCGGTGCCCATGGCCAGGCTCGCGAGGGTGTCGGCGGTCTGGTAGTCGCCGGCCCGCGTCCCCGGCGCGACCGGGTGGGCCCGCTGCCAGGCGTACTCCGCGCCGATCGCGGCGAAGTACGCCGGGACGGCCAGGACGGTCAGATCGAGCTTCACGACGGGTCAGCTCACCAGTTCCCTGGGCACGTCGAGTCGCGGGATCCCGCCGAGGCCGCGCCGGTAGTGGACGTGGCCGTCGTACCGGTCGAGCGTGCGGTAGAGCGTCTGGTGTGCCGACCACGGCAGCGGCTCCGCGCCGTGGCGCCAGCTCTCGCCGAAGGCGATCCACACCGGCACCCACTCCGCTGCGTGATCCCACTCGCCACGGCGGGCGGTGAGCATCCGGTGGCGGATCTGGAACGCCGTCCGCGGGCCGTCGGAGCAGATCGGCGCGGTCGCCACCGGCCACAGCCGGAGGTCCTGGGTCATCAGGTGCACCTCGAGGTCGCGCAGCACGAACGGGTCGACCAGGACGGTCGCGACGTTCTCGTGAGGGACGCGCTCCATGACGGAACGCTCGCTCGCCGGAGCGAGTGCGTCAAGAACCTCGGGCTGGGAAGATCACCAAGGTGCAGGTGCTCACCACACTGGCCGCGCTCTCGGCGTGCCTGGTCGGCCTGTGACGGATCGGGTACCACTGCACTCGTGACCCGCGCCGTCGACCTGCACGTCACCGGTCGAGTGCAGGGCGTCTCCTTCCGCTGGTACGCCGCCCGCGAGGCCGCCCGCCTCGGCCTCGCCGGCTGGGTCCGCAACGACCCCGACGGTTCGGTGGGCGCCCACGCCGAGGGTCCGACCGAGGCGGTCGACGAGTTCGTGACCTGGTGCCGCCAGGGCCCGCCCGCCGCCCGCGTGCAGGACGTCACGGTGAGCGACGTAGAGGCAGAGGGTGCGACGTCGTTCGAGATCACGTACTGACCGGTCGGGCGAGGAGGCCGCGCAGCGGCCGACGAGCGCGCCCCCCACGTGATGACGCAGCGAGGGCGATGCGCGGAGCGGGACCGGGGCTGGCGCCCCGGAGGCATCAAGGGGCTTGGCCGCGGCGCGGGCAACGCAACGCAATGGGAGCGCAAGCCACCCCCGCGACGCGCCGCCCCAGCCCCGGGGCGACAGCCCCGGGCCCGCCCCTCACGGTGCCACGAACGCAGACCCAGACCCACCCAGACCCAGACCCCATCCCCTGGCCCGTTCGGACTATCCCCCAGCGTTCGGCCATTTCGGCCCCGGAGGGTTGTCTTCGCTGCCAATCTTGGGTAGTCACTTGCGTGACTCAGGCGGTCCGGGCCGATCAGCCCGGCCGATGGCCTCGGGAGGGGTGCGAGATGAAGCTGATCATCGGAGCTGTCATCGTGGCCTGGCTCGTGATCGGCGCGGCCGCTGCAGGCCAGCGCGGGTACTTCGGCAACGATCGGGCGGTCAACTGCAAGACCGGCGCCGACACCGGGCTGACGATCCTGGCCGGGCCGCTCAACTACGGCGGCGTCAACCCCAAGGTCAGCTGCAAGGCACCGAAGCCCTCGGCATGAGCCGGAGCTGACCTCGTACGAAACGGCGTCGCTCTCCCCCAAATTGGCTATCGGGGACCCCGTCGAGGTCTGGACTTCTAGACCGCCTCCGGTGACAACCCAACCCGGGACGAGCACGATGTTGGGGCTGGCACTTGGGGGCGGTTCGTGGGGGATCGCGGGCGCCGGCGCTTTTGGGGGAGTCAATGAAGATCGCCATCGGCGTCGCGTGCGCCGTCTGGCTGGTGAGCGGCGTGTCCGCCGCGCAGCAGCGCAACTACTTCGGCGACGGCGTGACCTCGTGCGACAGGGAAGCCACCGTTGTCGCGACCGTCGCAGCCGGGCCACTGAACTACCACGGGGTCAATCCCCAGGTCACCTGCCCGGAGCCGTCGGCATGATCCTCGGGACCGAGGCGCGCGTGCGCCCGACGATCGAGCTCGACGAGCGCGGCACCGGGATCGACCTCGTCGAGCCGCCCGCCTGGCCGTCGGCCTCGGTGGACAGCAACGGGGAGAGCTACGCGGTCGCCAGCGAGTCCATGTAGTCCTTGATCGACGGCACCGCGGACAGCCGTTCGCGGAAGAAGTTGTTGACCACGTTGACCAGCTGCGTCTTGGCCGCGTCGATCTCGTCAGCGACCGCCGCCGCATCTGCCTGATCGTCGTCAGCGGCCTCGAGAGCGGTGCGGAGCCGGAGCAGCGCATCGACCGTCGCGGCCTCCTCCACGCCGTCCAGCGCCTGCACGACGGCCATCACCAGCTCGTCGGCCTGCGCCCGCACGTTCTCCTCGGGGATGCTCGACCCTGGTTGAGCTGCGTTCTCCAGCGTCCAGATCAGCGACCAGACCTGGTAGAGCAAGGTGGACGGCTCGTCGAAGAGCTCGCGGACGAAGGCGGCCTCGGGGTATCTCCCGCTGTAGCGGAAGACGTTGTACATCCGCTTGGCCGCCTTGCCGTAGTTGGGGTGGGCGAGGTACTTCTGCACCTCGTGCTCGAGCTGGTCGACATAGTTGTCGAGTGCGTCGCCCGAGACGTGCGAGACGACCTTGGTGAACGTCGGCAGGTCGCCGGCGTCGAGGTAGACCTCCTGGAAGTACGCGTCCAGGTAGCCGTCGAGCGGCACGATGTCGCCGGCCGGGGACTCCCACGTCGGGTCGATCACGTTGCTGGCGTTGGCCAGCCCGCCGGTGTCGGAGTCGACGGTGACCCAGTCGAGCTTGCACCAGCCCGGCTCCGCGGCGAGGTCCTCCCAGACCAGGCGGACCTGCTGGCCGTCCTGCTCGACGTACATCTCACCGGCGAACACCTCGGCCGGCTTCCAGCTGATCGGGCCACCCTTCTTCTGCGGCTCGCCGTCCTTGACGCAGTCGAACGGGAAGACGCTCCACTTGGCCTCCATGAACTGGTACGTCGGCCCGCTGGCCCGCTCGATCGGGTTCTGGCGCATCAGGCCGGCCAGGATCGCGCAGGCCTCCTCGCGGGTGTCGGCCTTGATGTTGAGGCGCTGGAAGAAGTCGCCGTCCCCGGGGTGGGCCTGGATCTTGGACTGCGCGGACGACCCGGACAGCGCCAGGGCGCTCTCGACGACGCCCTCCGGACCGCGGACCTCGACCAGCTCGCCCTGGCGGCGGAACCGCGCCAGGACGCTCGGGCTGAAGTCCAGCATCGCGATCTTGTGACCGAAGACCCCGTGCGTCGCGTCGACACCGATGTCGGCACCGACCTTGGCCGAGGCTTCGGCCGCGATCGCCGCCAGCCAGCGCTCGGTGTCGGCGGCGTCCAGCTCGATACCGAGCTTTCGCGCGGACTCAACAAGACGTGCAACGGCGTCGCCCGAGCCGGCGGCAGTGGTGTCGGTCATGACGTGTCCCTTCCGGGATGCGCCGGCTCGGCGTAGACCGCCCGGAAGAGGGCGGCCTGGTCCTGCGCATCGGAAAGAGCGTGATGCGCCAAGGGACGTCCTGACAAGTACTTCGGGGCGAGCACGCTCATGCTGGTCTCGGCCCACGTGCAGCCGAGCCGGCCCATCGCGAGCGCCTTGATGTCCAGCGCGGTGTAGCCGAAGGGGTTCCGCCCGACGTACCGCTCGAAGTAGTCGGCCACGAACATCCAGTCGAACGGCGCGTTGAAGCCGACGAAGACGGGCCGGTGGCCCTCCGGGACCACGTCGCCGACCCAGTCCGCGAAGCGCTGCATCGCCTCGGCCGGCGGCTCGCCCATCGTGGCGAGGATGTCGAGCGACAGCTTGCTGACCGCGAGCGCCTCCTGGGTGGACCGCTTGTTCTCCGGCTTGAGCTCCACGTAGAACGTCGTCTCCGGGTCGTCGACCAGGCAGGCCCCGATCGAGAGCAGCGCGTAGTCGGCCGGAGTCGCACCGCCGGTCTCGACGTCCACCGAGATGAAGCACTCCGCGAGGTCGCGGTCCTGTCCCCTGCCACGGCTCATGGCGCGAGCGTGTCACAGGGACTTGAGTACGCAGGCTCAGACCCGCTGAGCGCCCCATGGCTGCCGCGACGGTGCGTCCTGCGGCGCAATGGGCACATGCTCACGCGCCTCGAGGCCTGCCCCAACTGTGGCCACCTCCGCACCGCCCCTCCGCCCCCGCCAGTCGCTGCTCCACCGCCGCCGCCGCCCGTGAGGTCGTACGCCAAGGCGTACCCGGCGCCCACCCCGTCTCCGTCCCCGCCGCCCGGCGGCCTCAGCGCCGCCTCGGTGCCGAAGATCCTGCTCGGGCTGGGCGCCACCTGCCTGCTCGTCGCGGCCGTGATCTTCCTGGCCGTGGCCTGGTCGTGGCTCGGCGTCGGCGGCCGGACCGCGGTGCTGGTCGGGCTCACCGTCGCGACGGCCCTGGCCGGCCAGTGGCTGACCCGCCGCGACCTCGGGGTCGCGGCCGAGGCGCTCACCGTGGTCTCGCTGGGACTGGTCGTGCTGGACATCATCGGCGCCGAGAACGCCGGCTGGCTGGGGACGCCGAGCACGGAGTGGTTCCTCGTCATCGTCGGCACCTCGCTCCTGGCGGTCTCGCTCGGGCTGTGCCTGCCAGCCCGGCGCCTCTTCGCCCCGCAGGTGGTCGCCCCGCTCGGCCTCGGGCTCATCGTCATCGGGCTAGGCGCCACCACCGATCACGCCCAGGTGGTCGCCACGGTCGCCGTGCTGGCATTCAGCGCGCTCGCCCTGCTCGGCCGCGCCCTCGAGACCGTCGTGCTTCCGTGGACGGCCCTGGCGGGAGCCATCCTGGCGTTCGGCAGCGAGGCGCTACTAGCCGTGACCGCGGCCTCGGAGCACCCGACGCTGCGCGAGCTGTGGCTGGAGGGCCACGGGCTCGGCCTGGTGGCCGTCGCCGGCATGTCGCTGCTGCCGTGGCTGGCGGTCCGCGGACACGACGACGTTCGGCAGCTGGTCTGCGCGGTCTCCGTGAGCGTGCTGACCTTCGCCGCGGCGTTCCCCGTCTTCGACGAGGGTGCCACTGCGATCACGCTCGCCGCAGCGGCAGGCTCGGTGGTCTGGGCAGTCGCGGCCGGCGCAGCTCCGCCGCGGTGGTACGCCGTCCCCCGGGTCCCCCTCGCCGGCTCGCTGCTGGTGCTCGTCCCGGTGCCCGCGCTCCTGGCCGCCACCGCGGTCGCGAACCTGTTCGACCTCGCCGACCCGTTCACCGCCGACTGGCTGGTCCGGCTGGACCCCGAGGCGCACGTCGCCAGCCCGTTGCTGCTGCCGTTGGCGGTCGCGGTGGTCGGCCTGGCCGCGGCGTTGACGGTGCCACGGCCCCCGCTCAACCGGTACGCCATGCTCGGGATCGTCCTGCTCACCGCACTGCTGACCGCGGCGCAGTACCCGCTGCCGTTGGTGGCCTTCGTCGCCGTGCTCGGGCCGTTCGGCCTCGTGCTGGCGTTCCCCAGCGCCGTGCTCACCCTCCTGGTGCTGGGCGAGATCACGCTCCTCGCCGCGTACGTCATGCTGCGCCGCTCCGGCCAGGCGGCGGCGCTCGCCGGGCTGGTGCTGCCGGCGGCCATGGCCGGGTTCGTCTGGACGGGCGGCCACCTGCTCGACGTGCCGTACGACCGCTGCTCGCTGGTCACCCTGCTGGTGCTGGGCCTGCTCGCGCTGGCCGTGCCCCGGCTCGAGCTGGAGCTGGTCGCGGCGCTGGCGGTCCTGCTCGGCAGCGCCAACGGAATCCCGTGGGCGACCGACCCCTCGGTCTCGCTGGCCGTGCACCTGACCCTGGCCGGGGCCCTGGTCACGGTGAGCTCGTTGCTGCACCGCGACCACCGGCCGTTCGCGTGGCTGGGCGGGCTGCTGCTCGCCGCGGCCACCTGGGTGCGGCTCTACGACGTGGGCGTCCATGCGCCCGAGGCCTACACGCTGCCCACCGCCGTCGCGCTGGTCGTGGTCGGCGTGTACCGCCTGCACCGGGACTTCGACGCCGACACGACAACCACCCTGCTGCCCGGGCTGGCGCTGGCCACCGTGCCGTCGCTGCTCTGGGCCCTGGTCGACCCGGTGTCGCCCCGGGCCGCGCTGCTGGGTGCCGGCTGCCTGGTGCTGCTGCTGGGCGGCGCCGCGCTCCGCTGGTCCGCTCCGGTCGTCGTGGGCGGGCTGGTCGGCGGCGCGCTGGTGCTGCGCGAGCTCGCGCCGTACGCCGAGCAGACGCCGCAGTGGGTCCTCATCGGCTCCGCCGGCGTCCTGCTGCTGGCGACCGGCATCAGCTGGGAGGCGCGGCTCCGGGACCTGCGCCAGGCGGCGGCGTACCTGGGCCGGTTGCGCTGACAGAATCCCTGCGTGCTGCCACGGTTCGAGGTCGTCGCTCGCCGGCGTCCCGTGCGGCTGCTGGTGCCGGGCGGCGGCCCGGTGCAGGCGCCGTACGTCGCGACGTCGGCACCTGAGTCGCGGGAGCTGACGCTGGCGAGCGGTCCGGTCACCCTCACCGCGACGTACGACGACCGGGTGGCGCTGCACGTCAGCACCGACGGCCGGACGACCACGCACCGCAGCCGGCGCAGCGGCCGGCCGGAGGGGCCGGTCGAGGCCGTGGCGCTGACGCTGACCGGGCCGCAGGCCACCGCCTTCACGCGGGAGGCCGGGGTCTGGGTGGCGCGGGCGCGCTACGACCTCAGCGACCGGCACGACGTGCACGACGAGGCCTGGCTGGCCGGCTTGACCGGGTCGGGTGACGAGACGGGACCGTTCGGACAGCTCGGGCTGCGGGATCTGCGGGTGGTCAGCAACGCCGACGGGTCGCCGTACGTCCGGGACGGGCGGTTGCTCCTCACCGCCACGAGCGCCGGTCCCGGCGGCTTCGTGACCGGGCACTGCTCGGTGTGGTCGCTCGACCCCGACACCCTCGAGCTGGAGCACCGGGCGGACCTGTTCCTGCGCCGCGATCCGTGGCACGGGGTGTACGGCGACCACGCGGCGCACCTGCTGCGCGACGGAGATCGCTGGCTGCTGGCGGCCAGCACCTGGGGCGACTTCGACCGCCACGACCGGCCGGTCTCGGTGACGCTGGCCGAGTCGACCGCGGACGTGACCCGCGGTGTGCACGTCCTCGACGGCCGGCCGCTCGCACTGCCGACGGAGGGCTTCCGGTCGGTCGGCGTCTGGGACCCGCACCTGGTGCGGACCGACGACGGCTGGCTGGTGGGCTACGTGAGCGCGACGAAGTACTTCCGGTTCCATCCCGCCCTCGCCGCCGGTCCCTCGCTCAACGCACTCACGCTCCGGGCGGTCACGACCGACCACCGGCAGACCGAGGGCACCACCATTGCCCGGCTGGACGGCCAGTGGCGGGTGCTGGCCAGCGACAAGCGGCGCCAGTCCTACCCGGTGCTCGACCTCGACCTGCGCGACGTCGGGACGCTCGACGCGGCGTACCCCACCAACATCCCGTGGCCCACCCTGGCTGCCCTGGAACGACAGAGCCTGCTGATCGGGTTCAACGGTGCGGCGTACGGCGGGAAGCTGGTCGGGTACGGCAGCCACGGCGAGGTGGTGCTGCAACGACCGGTCAGCCGCTGATCAGCCCCTGATCAGTCCGTGATCAGTCCGTGACCCTCAGCAGCGGCCGGACCGCGTTGCGCGCGGAGTGGATCCGCGACTTCACGGTGCCGAGGGGCACGTCGAGCAGTCGCGCGATCTCGTTGTAGTCGAGCTCCTGGACGTCGCGCAGCACCAGCGGCTCGACCAGCTCGGGGTGGTCGGTGCCGACGATGTCGAGGGCGTCGAGCAGGTCGAGCCGACTGCCGGCGATCACGCTGGTGGTGCGGGGGTCGGCGTGCACCGGCAGCTCACCGGTGAGCCGTTCGGCCGCGCGCCGCTTCAGGGTGCGGTACGTCGACCTGGCGCTGTTGGACGCCACCGCGTGCAGCCAGGTGGTGAACCGGCTGCGGCCGCCGAAGGTGTGCACCTTCGTGGCGACCAGCAGCAGCGCGTCCTGGGCCGCCTCCTCGGCGTCCTCGGGGAAGAGCAGCATCCGCCCGCAGATCCGGCTCACGCGCGGCTGGATCTCGGCCAGCAGCTCGTCGAGCGCCGTTCGATCGCCGCCCGCGGCGCGCATGGCCAGCTCGTCGAGCTCGTCCGCCTCCACGCTTTCACCCTAAAGGGCGCTTTGATCGATCTCGGCGGATGCCAGCGTCGTTCAGGTGGTTCGATGGCAAGGCGCCGGAGCGCTGGCAGGCTGGGCGCCTTTCGAGCGACGGCAACGCCGCCAGCGTGCCGCCTGGGCGGCGCTGGCGCCGTTTGAGGATCGATCAAAGCGCCCTGGCCCAACCCTTCGGGCCGCCGTGCCGTCAGGAGAGTGAGAGCACAGCGCGGTGCTGCATCGATGGCACCGCGATCCCCGAGATCCGGAGGAACGATGACACTCAGCACCCTCGTCCGCGGCAAGGTCGGCACCATCGCAGCCGTCGCCGCCGTTGCCGCCATGGCAGGCACCGGCGCGTCGGTGGCCGCCGGCCACATCACCTCGGCCCAGATCAAGGACGGCACCATCCAGAAAGGTGACCTGACCAAGAACAACTTCGGGAAGTTCACCGGCACCGAGAACGTCGTCAACGCGGCGACCGCGGTCAGCACCGACCCGTCGTTCGGCGGGGCCCGGGTGGTCGCGGTGCCCGCCGGCACCCAGACCGGGCTCGCGACGCTGGTCCTCGACAAGGGCACGTGGCAGATCGACGGCGTCGCCCAGTTCTGGCACATCGGTCCGGCGGCGGTGAACGCCCCGGACTACGGGGTCGTGACCATCCCCGGCTTCCAGGGCGGCTTCGGCACCAACTACACCGCCGACGTCCCCGACGGTGGAGCCAACGGCGCCCAGACCGCGTTCCACGGCACCATCAAGATCACCGCCAACGACACGCCGATCGTGATCACCGGAGCCTTCACCGGCGGCAACTCGGGCCAGGCCGGCGTGACCGTCTCGGCCACCCAGTACGTCTACGTGAAGCAGTTCAAGAACGGGCAGCCGAGCTGATCGGGACCTGACCGCCGCCTTCCCCCGGCTGGTCACCGCGGGCCGCGCCCCCTCGTCTGGCGCGGCCCGCGTCGGTCCCCTGCACGCCTCGTGTGAAGACCTCCCGTGAAAGCATGGCCGCCGTGTCCCTGCCAGCCCGTCTCGGTCGGCTGGAGCGTGTCGACCGCATCGGCTCGGGCGGCTTCGCCACGGTCTGGCTCTACCACGACGCCGAGCTCGACTCGGACGTCGCGGTCAAGGCGCTGGCCGAGAACTGGTCGCAGCGGCTCGATGTGAGAGAGCGGTTCCTGGAGGAGGCGCGGATCCTGCGCCGCGCCGACTCCGACCACATCGTGCGGGTCTACGACATCGGTGAGGTCGACGGCACGCCGTACTTCGTGATGACGTACGCCGACCAGGGGTCGCTGGCCCGCCAGCTGGAGCCCGGCCTGCCCCTGTCCGTCCCCCGGGTCGTCGACCTGGTCAGCCAGGCAGGGGCCGGCCTGGCGGTGCTGCACGAGCACGGCGTCGTGCACCGCGACATCAAGCCGCAGAACCTGCTGATCCGCAGCGGTGGCTCGGCAGGCGACAAGCTGCTGGTGGCCGACCTCGGCGTCGCCAAGGCGATGCTGCACGCGTCCGGACTCACGCAGGTGGTGGGCACCCCGGCGTACATGGCCCCCGAGCAGGCCACCGGTGAAGCGATCGACGCCCGCGCCGACGTCCACGCGCTGGCCGCCGTCGCCTACCAGATGCTCACCGGCCGCCTGGCGCGCGACGGCTCCATCGCCGAGCTGGCCCACGCGTCGCTGCCGCTGGCACCCTCGCGCATCGACCCGTCCTTGCCCGCGGAGGTCGACGAGGTGCTGCTCCGCTCGCTCGACCCGAACCCCGAGGCTCGCTACTCCTCCATCACCGCCTTCGTCGACGCCTTCCGGTCGGCGCTCCCGGTCACCGTCACCCGCGCTGCTTCGGCGGTCACGCGCTACCAGACCCCGGACACGGCGTACGCCCCGCTGACCTCGTCGCCCACCCGCCGCCGGCTCCCCGTGCTGCTGGCGCTGGTGTGCCTGCTGGTGTTCGCGGCGGCGTTCGGTGCGGCGTACGCCGTCACCACCGTGCTGAGCTGAGCGCTAGGTTCGGGCCATGCCCAGCGACCTCACTCTCAAGGCCATGAACGCGGTGCACCGCACCGTCCTCATGGTCACCGGTGGGCGGATCGGCTGGACCGTCGCCAACATGCCTGCCCTGGAGCTGACCACCACCGGCCGGCGCAGCGGACAGCCGCGCACGGTCATGCTGACCTCGCCCGTCCAGGAGGGCTCGTCGCTCGTCGTGGTCGCCTCGCGCGGTGGAGACGACAACGCACCCTTGTGGTACCTCAACCTCTGCGCCAACCCGGCGGTCGACGTCAGCTTCCAAGGGGCCCCGGTGGTGCGGATGCACGCGCGGGTGGCTTCGGCCGAGGAGCGCGCCCGGCTCTGGCCACTGGTCGTGGCGGACCACGGCAACTACGCGGACTACCAGACCAGGACCCGGCGGGAGATCCCTCTGGTGCTGCTCGACCCGCAGGTCTGACGGAGGACTATGACGGCGCCTGGCACGAGTCGGGATGGCCCGACTGCCTGAATGTTCCGGCAGGGACGACGCTCGAGGTGCGGTTCGCGGCGCAGGAGGTCACCCTCGACGGCACGACCTCGCGGCCCATCGTGGCGATCGACTGCCGCGGCGTGGTCCCGTCCGCGGGCAGACGTCGTCGGCCACCAGCCAGCCGGCCCGTCGCCAGCATCAGGGCCACCACGACGATCGCCAGGCCCACCACCGTCCACAGACCGAGCCGGGTGCCAAGCACCGGCCAGGCGGCGAGTGCGGTGACCGCAGGGACCACGAACAGGTGGCTGCTGGCACCGGTCGCCCCGCGCCGGCGGACCAGCGCGAACAGCAGCAGCGGAGCTCCCACACCCGCGACCACGGCGAGCCAGACGAACGACGCCAGCCCGGACGGGCTCAGCGGAAGGGCGACGTCGCCCTCGAGCGGCGCCCAGACGGCCAGCACCGCGAAGCCGGCGGCGACCTCCACGGACGCGATGGCGGCGGCCCCTGCCCCCGTGTCCAGGCGGGACTGGAGCGTGGTGCCGACGGCGAGGCCGGCGACGCCGACCAGCGCCCACAGCAGGGACGCCGCGTTGGGCGGGCGGCCGACGCGGTCCGCGAGCGTGACCAGCACGCCGAGGACACCGAGTCCGATGCCGAGCCACTGCATCGGGCGCAGCCGCTCCCAGCCGGAGGCCGCGCCGATCGCGGCGACCGCCAGCGGTGAAGAGCACGCGATGAGCGAGGTGGTCCCCGCGGTCAGCCCGTCGGCCATCGCGGTGTAGAGCGCGCCGAACTGCACCGCGAACATCGGGACGCCCACGCCGAGCAGTGCCAGGGTGTGGCGTCCGTGAGGCCAGCGTTCGCGACGGACCACGGCGACGACCGCGAGCAGGGCGGCCGCGATGGCGAAGCGCCACATCGTCACGGCCAGCGGCGGCATCGAGCGGGTCGCGATCGACCCGACGAGGTAGCCGCTGCTCCATACCAGGATGAACGCGGTGCCCAGGGCGTCGAGCCGTAATGCCTTCATGCATTACAGGCTTACATCTTCCGCGTAATGAGTCAACCCGTTACACTGCTCGCATGGGACGGTTCCGCAGGGGCAACGGCGCGGCCTGGCTGGACCTGCTCTCGACGTTGGCCGGCCGCTACCGCGACGAGCAGGTCGATGGGATCGACACGGCCGAGAGCCTGCACGCGTGGCTGCGCGAGTTCGACCTCGAGCCGGTGGGCGCCGTGACGGCCGACGACGTCGCGCACGCGGCCCGGACCCGCGAGGCCCTGCACCACCTCGCCGTGGCCGCGGTGAGAGACGTCCGGCCAGCCTCCGCCGACGTACGCCGCCTCAACGCCGCGTTGGACCGCGACGAGGGACTGCAGGTGTCCGCGGGCGAGACGGGCCTGAGTCCGCGCCGGCCGGGCTCGGCGGACGACGCCCTGGCCCGGCTGGCCCGGCAGGCGGTCGTCGACCTCTCCGGGCGGGGTGCCGGGACGCTGCGCGCGTGCGGGGACGACACCTGCTCCAGCATCTTCCTCGACCACACCGGCCGGCGCCGCTGGTGCACCGACCTCAGCTGCGGCAACCGGACACGCGTGCGAGCCCACCGCCGGCGGGCGGGCGCCTAGCTCACGGTGCGCGGCTCGGTGACCGGCTCGGCGTAGTCGGACGGGCCGGGGTCATCGTTGACTCCGCGTCGGGCTGTCGAACGCCCTACTCTAGGGAGCGACCCGCGC
Organism: uncultured Actinomycetota bacterium; assembly: GCA_963798045.1. Taxonomy (GTDB): domain Bacteria; phylum Actinomycetota; class Actinomycetes; order Propionibacteriales; family Nocardioidaceae; genus Nocardioides. Next base: position 27,456 of record CAWCSB010000014.1, on the reverse strand, counting down.
CACCCCTGCGGATCACACACAGCACGCCACACCACCCCCGTGGCCACACAGGAAGAGCGGACCATCCATGTCCCTGCACGACAGGCTTGACGTATTCGACGCCGGGCACGACCACGAGCAGGTCGTCTTCGCCAACGACCCGGCCTCCGGACTTCGCGCGATCATCGCGATCCACTCGACCGCCCTCGGCCCCGCGCTCGGCGGCACCCGCTTCTTCCCGTACGCCTCGACCGGCGATGCACTCGCCGACGTGCTCGACCTGTCCCGCGGCATGTCCTACAAGGCCGCCCTCGCCGGGCTCGACCTCGGTGGCGGCAAGGCCGTGATCATCGGCGACCCCGCCCAGGTGCGCGCCCGTGGTGGCGCGGAGTCACTGTTCCGCGCGTACGGCCGGTTCGTGCAGTCGCTCGGCGGCCGCTACTACACCGCGTGCGACGTCGGCACCTTCTCCCCTGACATGGACGACATCGCCCGCGAGTGCGACTACGTCACCGGCCGCACGGTCGCCCATGGCGGTGCGGGCGACAGCTCGGTGCTCACGGCGTACGGCGTGTTCCAGGGCATGCGCGCGGCCGCGCAGTTCACCTGGGGCTCGCAGAGCCTCGAGGGCAGGACGGTCGGTGTCGCCGGGGTCGGGAAGGTCGGTCACCACCTGGTCAGCCACCTGCTCGAGGTCGGCGCCAACGTCGTGGTCACCGACGTCAACCCCGCCGCGCTCGACCGGGTCCGCCAGGAGCAGCCCGCGGTCCGCGTCATCACGAGCGCGGCCGAGCTGGTCGCCAGTCCCCTCGACGTCTACGCGCCGTGCGCCATGGGCGGCGCGCTCACCGACGAGGTCGTCGAGGTGCTGAGCGCGAAGGTCGTCTGCGGAGCCGCCAACAACCAGCTGGCCCACCCGGGGGTCGAGAAGGCGCTCGAGGAGCGCGGCATCCTCTACGCGCCGGACTACTGCGTGAACTCAGGCGGCCTGATGCAGGTCGCCGACGAGCTCGACCCGTCCGGCTTCAGCTTCGACCGCGCCCAGCAGCGTGCCACCGGCATCTACGACACGACGTACGCCGTCTTCGAGCTGGCCCGGCACGACGGCGTCCCGCCTGCCATCGCCGCCGACCGGCTCGCCGAGCGCCGGATGCACGACATCGGCCGGCTGCGCGGGATCTGGCTCGGCTGAGCCCCACTAGCCTCACCCGCCACCAGACCAGGCTGCAGGGCAGCACCCACCGCGCCGGCTGCCCGGCGGGTCGTGCTCAGGAACTGCTGATCAGTCGCGCGAGGGGCCGGCGTAGTCCGACCACTTCTCGAGCACCTCAGGGTCGACGTCCTCTGCAGAGTCGCCGTTCTCCTTGTGGAGCTCACTGGCCAACGCACCGAAGTCCGTCTCGTGAGTGCGGTACTTCAGGTCGCGAGCGACCTTCGTCTGCTTGGCTTTTGCTCGGCCGCGCCCCATAGGGTCAGCCCCCTCGCACACTCGGCCGGGGCAACAGTGGCTCCCGGGCTGTCTCAATGAGTTCTCGTAGCAACAACGCTACCTGTTGTCTGGGTGTTCCCGCACACCCGTGCCCTGAAATCCTCTTAAAACCGTATGAAATGCCTCCTCCGAGGGGGAGGTCGTTACCAACCGGGGTGCTGACCGACCAGTTCGACGGTGCCTCCGGGGCCGGAAGAGGCGGTCACCTCACCGGCCACCCAGGCGTCGATCCCGAAGCCTGCCAGCAGCTCGATCGCCGCGTCGACCTGCGCGGGATCGAGCAGCGCGACCATGCCGACGCCGCAGTTCAGTGTGGCCTCCAGGTCCGGCTGGGGTACGTCGCCGAGCCGGCGGACCAGGTCGAAGATCGGGGCCGGCGTCCACGTGCCGCGCTCGAGCGTGGCGTGGAGCTCCTCCGGGAGCACCCGCGCGAGGTTGGCGGCCAGGCCCCCGCCGGTCACGTGCGCCATGGCGTGCGTCCCCTCGCGCCCCGCCAGCGCCAGGCAGGCCTTGGCGTAGATCCGGGTCGGCGTGAGCAGCTCCTCGCCCAGGGTGCGGCCGAGCTCCGGGACGTCGCGGTCGTAGGCCCAGCCGGCCTTGGCGACCACGTGCCGGACCAGCGAGTAGCCGTTGGAGTGCAACCCGCTGGACGCCATCGCCAGGACCGCGTCACCCGGGCGCACCCGCGCCGGGCCCAGCAGTGCGTCGGCCTCGACCACGCCGGTGGTGGCGCCCGCGACGTCGTAGTCGTCGGGTCCGAGCAGCCCGGGGTGCTCAGCGGTCTCGCCGCCGACCAGCGCGCAGCCGGCCTCGACACAGGCCTCGGCGATGCCCTTGACGATCGCCGCGATCCGCTCGGGGACGACCCGGCCGCAGGCGATGTAGTCGGTCATGAACAGCGGCTCGGCGCCGCACACCACCAGGTCGTCGACGACCATCCCGACCAGGTCGAAGCCGATCGTGTCGTGGACGTCCATGGCCTGCGCGATCGCGACCTTGGTGCCGACGCCGTCGGTCGAGGTGGCCAGCAACGGCCGCTTGTACGACGTGAGCGCCGACGCGTCGAAGAGCCCGGCAAAGCCCCCGATGCCGCCGATCACCTCGGGCCGGCGGGCCTTGTCGATCCAGACCCTCATCAGCTCGACGGCCTTGTCGGCGGACTCGATCGAGACCCCGGCCTCGGCGTACGCGTCGGTCAACGATGCTCCTAGGGATTGTTGAGCACGGGTAGCGCCTTGCCGAGCGTCGGCGACGCCAGGGTCGCCTCCAGCAGGTGCTTGCCGAGCAGGCTCTCGTCGGGCAGCGGGATCGGGTACTCGCCGGTGAAGCAGGCCGCGCAGAGCTGGTCGGCCGGCTGCTGGGTCGCCTCGATCATGCCGTCGAGCGAGATGTAGCCGAGGCTGTCGGCGCCGATGCTCGAGCGGATCTCCTCGTCGTCGAGGCCGTTGGCGATCAGCTCGGCACGGGTGGCGAAGTCGATGCCGTAGAAGCACGGCCACTTCACGGGCGGCGAGGAGATCCGCACGTGCACCTCGAGGGCACCGGCCTCGCGGAGCATCCGGACCTGGGCGCGCTGGGTGTTGCCGCGCACGATCGAGTCGTCCACGACGACCAGCTTCTTGCCGCGGACCATGTGCTCGAGGGCGTTGAGCTTGAGCCGGATGCCGAGCTGGCGCAGCGTCTGGCTGGGCTGGATGAAGGTGCGGCCGACGTAGGCGTTCTTGACGAAGCCCTGGCCGAACGGGATGCCGCTCTGCTCGGCGTACCCGGCGGCGGCCGGGGTGCCCGACTCGGGCACCGGCATCACCAGGTCGGCCTCGACCGGGAACTGACGGGCCAGCTCGCGTCCCATCTCGACCCGGGCGGCGTGCACCGACTGGCCGGCGATCGTGGCGTCGGGGCGGGCGAGGTAGACGTACTCGAAGACGCAGCCCTTGCGGGCCGGCTCCGCGAACCGGTGGGTGCGCAGCCCGTGCTCGTCGATGGCGATCAGCTCGCCGGGCTCGATCTCGCGGACCACACTCGCGCCGATCGTGGCGAGTGCGGCGTCCTCGGAGGCAACCACCCAGCCGCGCTCGAGGCGGCCCAGCACCAGGGGACGGATGCCCTGGGGGTCGCGGGCGGCGTAGAGGGTGTCCTCGTTCATCCAGACGAAGGAGAACGCCCCGCGCAGCAGCGGCAGCACCTCGAGCGCCCGCTGCTCCAGCGAGGTGTCGGGGTGATGGGCGAGGAGGGCGGTCACCAGCCCGGTGTCGTTGGTCGACGTCTCGACGTCGCGGGTGTGCAGTGGCAGCTCGCCCTCCGGGTCGGGCAGGCCCTCGACCAGCTGCTGCAGCTCGTGGGCGTTGATCAGGTTGCCGTTGTGGCCGAGCGCGATCGAGCCGTCGGCCGTGGGGCGGAACGTCGGCTGGGCGTTCTGCCAGGTGCTGGCGCCCGTGGTCGAGTAGCGCGAGTGGCCGATCGCGAGGTGGCCCTTCAGCGAGTCGAGCGTGGTCTCGTCGAAGACCTGCGAGACGAGCCCCATGTCCTTGTAGACCAGGATCTGGCGGCCGTTGCTGACCGCGATGCCGGCGGACTCCTGGCCTCGGTGCTGCAGCGCGTAGAGACCGAAGTAGGTCAGCTTGGCGACGTCCTCGCCGGGTGCCCACACACCGAAGACGCCGCACGCGTCCTGGGGGCCCTTGTCCTGGGGATCGAGGTCGTGATTGAGGCGACCGTCGCCCCCACGTCGGCTCGGTTGTGAACGGCCGCCGGTGCTGAGGTAGGGCACGCCCTCATCGTACGGGCGCGCGCGCCCCGGGCGTGCATCGACGGGCTGGCATGGACCCAGGGCCTGTTGGTGGGCCCGAGAGCGCTCCCACCCTCCCGAACGCCGTGCCGCATTCGGCGGACAGGGCCTTTCCGGACGACATAGCCTGACGGTGCTCCCTCACGTCCCCGACCGAGGATCCCTCATGTCCACCGACCCCCGAGCCGAGGCGGCGCTTGACGCCGCTGGTGCTGTCGACGTGGCGGAGCCGACGGAGGCGATGGGTGCTGCGAACGGCCGCGAGCCGGTGGCGCACGTGGCCGCGGTGATGGCCGCCGACGAGTCGACGAGCTGGGCCGACGGAACCACCCACGAGGCGTTGCTCGTCATCGCCGAGGGAATCACCCAGCTGGCCGGCTTCGACGTTGCGGCGGTGAGCGTCGTCCGCGACTCCCAGCACATGCAGGTCATGGCCGTCGCCGGCAGCGACGAGGCCCGCGACATCCTGCTCGGCACCTTCACGCCGATCACCCGCCTGATGGAGGAGCTGGAGCACGCCGAGGACTGGGGGATGTTCCAGTTCGTCCCCCACGAGAGCCTCGACCCCGAGTCCGAGAGCTGGGGCTGGGTGCCCGACCTGGAGCCGATCTCCGGCCCCGACGCCTGGCATCCGATGGACCTGCTGGTCGCCCCGCTCTACGGCCCCAACGGCGAGCTGCGCGGCACCCTGTCGATCGACTGCCCGACGGACGGCCGGCGACCCGACGAGGCGCACCGCCGCATCCTGAACCGGTACGCCGAGCAGGCGGGCCGCGCGCTCTACATCGCCGTCGAGCGGGAGGCCTTCGCCGAGCAGGTCCGAGTGCTCTCGGCTACCCGCGACGTGGTGCGCAACGCCGCCCGGGAGCGCAACATCGGCATGATGCTGGACAAGATCCAGCCCAGCCTGATCGCAGGGTTCCGCTCGCTCGGCAGCTGGATCCACACCTTCGACGAGGACGGCCACGGCGCCGGCGCGATCTACACCGGCGACGGTGCCCGGGTCGAGATGCCGCAGGAGCTGGTGACCATCGCCGAGCGCGCCGCCGCGGACTCCTGGCGGGCCCAGCGGGTCGGACTGGTGTCACGGCACCTGCCCCACGACCCGCTCGTCTCGAACGTGTCCGAGCCGGAGTTCCGGGAGATCCTGCGCTTCCTCGAGGGGATCGGCGTGGGCTCGCTGCTGTTCGTGCCGGTCGGCGCCGGCCGGGAGTGCCTGGGCAGCCTGGTCCTCACCCGGGCCCTCGGCGACGCGGAGTGGACGCCTGCCGAGGTCGACGCGGCGCTCGAGGTCGGCCGCGACCTGGGCCGGGCGGTGCTCAACGCCCGCGCGCTCGACCGGGAGCGTGAGCTGGTCCGCGAGCTCAAGGCGCTCGACGACTACAAGACCAAGCTGATCGCGACGCTGTCGCACGAGCTGAAGAGCCCGCTGGCCGCGATGCTGGCGAACATCGAGTTCCTCGAGGAGACCGTGGACCTCGACACCGGGGCCCTCGCGGTGCTCGCGGCGGTGGACCGTGGCGCCATCCGGCTGGTGCGCGTGGTCGAGGACCTGCTGCTCCTCGCCAAGGTCGGTGACCCGCACCTGCCGCTGCTCGCCCGCCCGGTGGCGCTGCCCGACGTGGTCGACGACGTCGTCAACCTCGCCTCGATCGCCGACCAGCGCCGGGTCAGGGTGTCCCTGGAGGGCGATCACGACCAGTTCATCGCGGCGGGCGACCCGGCCGAGCTGGACATCATGGTCACCAACCTGCTCAGCAACGCCATGAAGTACTCCGACGTCACCTCCACCGTCACGATCACCCTGTCGCGGGACGAGGAGTGGATCGTGCTGAGCTGCCAGGACCGCGGCATCGGGATCGCGCCGGCAGACCGGAGTCAGCTGTTCCGCGAGTTCTTCCGCTCGGAGCTGCCCGAGGTCAAGGCCCAGGCCGGCACCGGGCTCGGGCTCACCATCGTCGACCGGATCGTGACCCGGCACCTCGGCCGGATCGAGGTCGAATCGGTGCTCGGCAAGGGCAGCACGTTCCGGGTGTTCCTGCCCTCCGCCTGACCCACCGTGCGACTACGTAGAAGCGGCGGTTCGGACGGTACGGCGAGCCTGGTAGCGCTACCTTCCCAACCATGCGCAAGCTGAGCCTGCTCCTCGTCGCCGCTCTCTCGACGACCGCTCTCGGCGTGGTGGTCGCAACTCCCGCCGACGCCAGGCCGCCGAGGCCGAAGGCCGAGCTCGTGGCGAAGCCCCCCACGGCGTCGTACTCCGGCGGGCTGGTCACCGTGAGCGCGCCAGTGAAGAACAAAGGAAACAAGAAAGCCAAGAAGAGCCGGACCGAGTTCTTGCTGTCCACGGACGGCAAGAAGAGCGCGGACGACACGAGCCTCGGGACCCTGCCCACGCCAAGCTGAAGCCCAAGGCGTCCCGGACCGTCCTCGGAGGCCTGGCATTGCCTGCCGGGCTCCAGCCCGGTGCCTACCGGCTGATCGCGTGCGCCGACGCGACCGGCGCGGTGAAGGAACGCAAGGAGCAGAACAACTGCAAGGGTTCCGGGAACACCGTCACCCTTCCCGGCGGGCCGCCGCCCCCGGGGAAGGTCAACGTGTCTGCCACGGCGACCACGGGTGGGACGGTGGCTGCCAGCGGAGTCTCGGGCGGATCCTGCGCGGGCACCTTCTGCACGCTGACCTCCGGCGCCGGCGCGGTCACCTTCACGCCGACCACGGCGGCCGGCCATCGGTTCGGCGGCTGGAGCGGGTGCACCGGCTACACGGGAACTACGGCCATCACGTTCACCAACCCGACCGCGTCCCAGGCCTGCACGGCGACGTTCGTGCGTCAGGTGACGATCAGCTACACGGCCTCGCCTGCGGCGGCCCTCGGCACTGTCACCGGGGTGGCCACCCATGGCACCTGCACCGCCACCACTCTCCTCGTTGCGACTGGGTCGTGCCTGGTCGACGCTGGCGTCGGGAGTGTGACGCTCACGGCCTCTCCCCTGCTGCCGATCCCGGGCTTCACCGGCTGGTCCGGGGCGACGTGCGACGGCACTGCGCTCGCCAACGTCATGACCTTCACCGCACCGGCCACGGACAAGGCCTGCACGGCGAGCTTCCTCTGAGCCATCCCGTCAGGACTGCGCGTCGTACGACGCCAGCAGGTCGTCGACGCTGCGCACCCGCCCGAGGGCCGAGCGCTTGGCAGCGCTGAGGTAACCCTGCTCGACGATCCGGTCCAGCTGTTCGACCAGCGGGTCGTAGAAGCCGTCCGGGTCCAGCAGCGCGACCGGCTTGTCGTGCAGGCCGAGCAGCGCCCAGCTGAAGACCTCGAACAGCTCCTCGAGGGTGCCCACGCCGCCGGGCAGGGCGACGAACGCGTCGGCGAGGTCGGCCATCTGCAGCTTGCGCTCGTGCATCGAGTCGACCTCGACGAGCCGGGTGACCCCTCGGTGCGGGACCTCGCGCGCGAAGAGATCCCGGGGGATCACGCCGATGACCTCACCACCGGCGGCGAGCGCGCGCTCGGCGAGCAGGCCCATCAGCCCGACCTGCGCGCCGCCGTACACGATGCCGATGTCGCGCGCGACCAGCCCGTCGGCCAGTGCGATCACACAGTCGCGGTGTGCCTGCGGGCCGGGCGAGGATCCCAGGAAGACCGCGACGCGCACGGTCTCATCTGATCACGCGGGCACTCGGCCTCGCACGCGCTCGGGCAGCCGCTGGGCCAGCGCCGCGGCCTGGCCGCGGATCTCCGGGACCGCGGTGGTCTCCCAGAGCGTGCCCTTGCGGGGCGGACCGACGACGTGCAGCCCGGGGACGACCTGCCCCGAGACGTCGAGCACCTCGCCCTCGTCGGTGCACGCGATGCCGAGCTGGAGCGGGTCGGGGACGACCACCCCGCGGCCGACCAGCGCCTGGAGCAGCGGGTCGGCGCTGCGCGAGACGTCGGTCATCGGGCCGGTGCAGTTGACCACCGCGTCCGCGAACAGGGTGTCCGGCAGCGCCGGCAGCCCGACCTCGCAGCGCGGGCCGTGGTCGGTCACGGTCGCCAGGCCGCCGTCGAGCACCGTCAGCCGGGCCTCGTCGCGGTAGCCCTGGAGCCGGGCCGCGACCTCGGTGGCCATCCGGTGCCGGCGTACCTCCCACTCGCGGGCGTACGTCGTCAGGAACCGGCGCCGCTCGTCGACGTCGAGCCGCTGCCAGAGCGCCTGGGTCGGCGCCCGGAGCCCGTCGACGACGGGCCGCCAGTCGACGCCCTGGCGTCGGGCCGCGGCGACCTGGTCGAGCACGAGGGCGGCCAGCTGGTCGGCCGTGACCGGGCCGCTGGGGACCGGGCTCAGCCAGGCGGTGGAGTTCTGCTCGATGTGCGAGGTGGGCAGCAGACCGTGCCGGCTCACCATCACCACGCGCCGGTCGGGGGCGTCGTCCAGCAGCGTGATCGCGGCATCCACCGCGGTGAGCCCGGTGCCGACGAGGACGACCACGGCGTCCGGCGCGAGCGCGGTCAGCCGGTCGAGGTCCCACGGGTCGGGGAGGTGCCAGCGCGCCTCCGGGACCGGTACGCCGTCGTGGGTCAGCGGGGCCGGACGCTGGTTGCCGTGCGCCAGCACCACCGTCGCCGCCCGGGTGACCCGGCCACCCGAGGCGTGCAGCTCGAAGCCGCCCGCGACCGGCTCCACGTCGAGCACCCGCTCGGCGCGGAACGAGAACCGCTCGTCACGGAGCCGGTCGAGGGTCTCGCCGAGATAGACCGCGTAGTCGCGCCGGGGCAGGAACGCCTGAGCGTCGGGCTGCCGCCCGGTCCGCCTCGCCCACTCGACCAGGTCGGACGGGATGTCCGGGAACGCGCTCATGTGCCGCGAGCGGACGTTGAGCAGGTGCCGCCGGTCGGTCGTGCCGTAGGCCAGCCCCTTGCCGAGCTCCCCGCTCGCGTCGTGCAGGGTGACGGTCAGGTCGTGCGACCGCGACGCCATCAGGTGGATCGCGGTCAGCGTCCCGCTCGCCCCACCACCGACGATCGCCACGTCGGTGCGGATGGGCCGGGCGCTCGGCGTCGACGGAGCTGTCGGGAAGTCGACGTCGGAGACCTCGGGCTGCAGCATTCGCTAACTGTAGTAGGTCACTCCTGTTTGTGCACAACGCCCCGCCGCCGCGGTAGTCCGTCACCTTTGGCGGGTAATGGTGGACCAGTGACTGCCCAAACGTGACGGACTACCCCGCCAGGTTGCGCAGCAGCAGTGCCTCGGCGAGCACGACCCGCTCGAACTCGGCGAGGTGGAGGCCCTCGTTGGCGCCGTGGGCGCGGGTGTCGGGGTCCTCGACGCCGGTGACCAGGACGCTGGCCTCGGGGAAGGCCTCGAGGAACTCCGCGATGAACGGGATCGACCCGCCGACGCCCATGTCGACAGGGGCCACTCCGTCCCAGGCCTCCTGGAACGCCGCCCGCGCGGCGTCGTACGCCGGGCCGGTCGCGTCGATCTGGGTGGGCTCGCCGGTGTCGACGACGGTGAAGGTGAGCTGGGCGCCCCAGGGGACGTGCGCCTCGCAGTGCTTGCGCAGGCATTCGACCGCGTTGGCGGTGGTGTCGCCGGGAGCGATACGCAGCGTCAGCTTGGCGCGGGCGACCGGGACCAGGGTGTTGCTGGCGCCGTCCACCTTGGGCGCGTCCAGCCCGGTGACCGTCAGTGCCGGTCGGGTCCAGAGCCGCTCGACGATCGGGCCGTCGCCGATCCACTGGACCGAACCGTGGGCGCCGGACTCGGCGCGAAGCCGCTCCTCGGGGTACTCGACGTCGGCGGCGGGGCCCTGGAAGAGCCCCGCGACGGCGACGTTGCCGGCGTCGTCGTACAGGCTGGAGATCACCCGGCTGAGCGTCATGATCGCGTCGGGCACGAGGCCGCCCCACATGCCGGAGTGGACGCCGCGGCCCAGGGTGCGCACCTCGATGTCGGCGCGCACCAGGCCGCGCAGTGAGGTCGTCAGCGCCGGCTCGCCGATGTCCCAGTTGCCGGAGTCGGCGATCACGATCACGTCGGCGCGCAGCCTGTCGTGGTGCTCCTTCAGCAGCGCCGGAAGGGTGTCGGAGCCGACCTCCTCCTCCCCCTCGATGAACATCACGACGTTGACCGGCAGGTCGTCGCCGTACGCCCGGATCGCACCGAGGTGGGCGACGATCCCGGCCTTGTCGTCGGCAGCGCCGCGGCCGTACAGCCGGCCGTCGCGCTCGGTCGGCTCGAACGGCGGCGAGTCCCAGTCGACGGGGTCGTTCTCGGGCTGTACGTCGTGGTGCGCGTAGAGCAGCACCGTCGGCGCACCCTCCGGGCCGGCCTTCCTGGCGATCACCGCCGGCGCGCCGCCGTCCGCGCTCACGATGTCGACCTCGGTGAACCCCTCGGCCCGGAACAGGTCGGCCACCGCGTCCGCGCTCCGCCACACCTCGCCGGTGCGGGCCGGGTCGGCGCTCACCGACTGGATGCGGACCAGGTCCTCGAGGTCGGAGCGGAGGGCGGGCATCAGGTCGCGCACCGTTGCGCGGAGGTCGTCGCTCATGCCCCGACCCTAGGACGCCCCGCGATTCGTCTGCGGGCTGGCAGGGAGATCAGCAGGTCAGCCCGCAGACGAATCGTCCAGTGGCAGGTACGGCGTGAGGTCGGCGCGCTCGCCGCTGGCGGAGACCCGGGCGCCGGCCAGGGCGTCGGGCCAGGAGAGCTCGCCAGTGGCCAGCGCGATCCAGGTCTCGGCGTCGGTCTCGACCACGGCCGGAGGAGTGCCCCGGGTGTGGCGGACGCCAGGGATCACCTGCACGGCGGCGTACGGCGGGACGCGGACCTCGACCGAGTGGCCGGGTGCGCGCTCCTCGAGGACGGCGAGGAAGTGCTTGGTGAGCAGTCGGAGGTCTGCGCTCACCGGCGTCGTCGCGCCACCCGTGTCAGCGCCGCGGCGACCTCGGCCGGGTCAGCCAGCTTGAGGCGAGCCGCCATCAGGACTCGTTGGACTGGTCGGGGAACGGCTGCACGATCTGGAGGACGTGGTAGGTCCGGCGTTCGTCGTCGGTCTCGCTCTGGTTCCGCTCCCGCCACGCGTCGACAACGTCGATCAGCTCCTCGGTCAGCTTGCGCGCCTCGGCCTTGGTCAGCCGGACCGCCTCTTCGGTGACCGCTCGGTGGATGCCCGGCGTGCGGTCGTCGCCGTAGGCGTCCGCCACGAGCCGATGCGTCCACGCCTCCTTGGTCTGGCGGAACAACTTCGACGCCGCTCGACCGCCGGGCATCTTCTCGATCTCGCCGAGGGACACGTCGAAGCCGGCCGCCTCGGTCGCCCTCCAGACCCGGTCTCGCTTGTCGCGGGCCGCACCCGGGTCCTCCTCCACCAGTCCGAACTTGGCCAGCGAGCGGAGGTGGAAGCTGGCCTGGTTCGCCGGGATGCCGAGCAGCTGGGCCACGTCAGCCGCGCGGAGCGAGCCGTGCGCATCGAGCTCGGTGAGGATCCGGCTGCGGACCGGATGCGCGATCGCGCGGAGGACGCGGGGGTCGCGCAGCTCGGGGTGGGCCATGGGCTCACTGTAGCAAATTCCGCACCACTACTTGCGCAATAACTATTGCGCACGTTATGTTGCGCATGTGACCGGCTTCCGCGATCTCCGCCAGAACCACGACTTCACCGTCCTCTGGGTCGGCCAGACCGTCAGCGAGCTCGGGACCCGCGTGAGCATGTTCGTGTTCCCGCTGGTGACCTACGCCGTCACCGGATCGGCCCTGCTGGCCGGCCTGGCCGGGAGCATGGAGCTGCTCGGCATGGCGCTCGCGCTGCTGCCCGGTGGATTGTTGGCCGACCGGGTCCACCGCGGCCGCGTCATGCGCGGGGCCTCCGGCGCCGGGGTGCTCCTCTACGCCTCGCTCGTCGTGGCCGGCGTCCTCGGCCACTTGACGGTGCCGCACCTGTTCGTGGTCGGCGTGCTCACCGGCGTCTGCGCCGGGCTGTTCGCCCCCTCCGAGATGTCCGCGGTGCGCACCGTCGTACCCACCGAGCAGCTGCCGACCGCCCTGTCCCAGCAGCAGGCCCGCCAGCACGTGGCCAGCCTGGTCGGCGGCCCGCTCGGCGGTGCGATGTTCGCCATCACGCGGTGGGTGCCCTTTCTCTTCGATGCGGTGACGTTCGCGGTCTCCTGGGTGCTGCTCGGCCGGATCCGCACCGACCTCTCCCCCGTCGCGCGGACCGGTGAGCCGCGCCGCGCCCGCGCCGACATCGTCGAGGGCATGCGGTTCGCGTGGGACCGGCCGTTCTTCCGCACGCTCATGGTCTGGGGCATGTGCTCCAACCTCGTGGTCAATGCGCTCTTCGTCGCTGCGACTCTGCGGCTGATCCAGGGCGGCTTCGCACCGTGGTCGATCGGCCTGGTCGAGACCGCCGCAGGCGTCTGCGGGGTCCTCGGCGCGATGGCCGCCCCCCGCATCATCGAGCGCACCGCCACCGGCGTCCTCACGGTCGTCGTGGCATGGAGCTTCGTGCCGCTGCTGGTGCCGCTGATCTTCTGGAACCACCCCGTGGTGGTGATGATCTCGCTGTCGACCGGCGTGTTCCTCAACCCGGCCGGGAACGCCGGCATCGGCTCCTACAAGATGTCGATCACCCCGCCCGAGCTGGTCGGCCGGGTCCAGTCGACCGGGTCGTTCCTCAGCTGGTCGACCCTCCCGCTGGCGCCGGTCCTCGGCGGCGGGCTGCTCGCGGCGCTCGGTGGCCCCGCGGCGATGGCCGTGCTCACCGGGATGTGCGCGCTCGTCGCCCTGATCCCGACCCTGAGCCGCACCGTGCGGTCGGTGCCGCGGCCGGCGCAGTGGCAGCACCTCGAGACCGTCGTCACCCAGCCCCAGTCGGGGCCCGAGCCGGCCCGGGTGTGAGGGTCAGTGCCTGTCAGTCGGCCGCGTCAGCTGGCCCGGACCGAGCGCGGTCGGCCGTCGTCCGGCTCCCGGTGCTCCTCGGCGGGCTCCTCGGTGCGCCCCTCGGCGTTGACCAGCCCCGCCACCTGCTCGACCAGGTCGCGCAGCCGCCAGCCGGACCGCTCGATGGCGTCCAGCCAGCCGGCCAGCTCCGGGTCGTCGGCACGGTCGCGGTGGCCGTGGATCAGCTCGACGTGCCCGAGCAGCGCGGCCAGCGGCGTTCGGAACTCGTGGTTGATCGTCTCGACCAGTCGCCTGCGCAGCTCCTCCGCGCGTATCGCTGCCTGGGTCTCGGCGGTGATGTCCTGGACCAGCGCGATCGCGCCGATGTCGCGGCCCTCGTCGTCGCGCAGCGGCACCGCGTTGCACCGAAGGTGCACGAGATCGCCGGAGGATCGGCGGTGGGTCACCAGCGTGTCGCGGACGAACTCACCGCGCCGGGCCCGCATGAGCGGCACCTCGTCGGTGGCCATCGGGGTCTCGCCGTCCTCGCGGAAGAGGCGGAACCGCTCCACGTAGAACGGCTCTGCGACCGGCTCGTAGGTGATGCCGAACAGCTCTTGGAGCGTCGGGCTGATGAGGGTCAGCATCCCGGACTCGTCGCAGGCGACCAGACCGACGCCGGTGTACTCCAGCGCCAGGTGCAGCGGTACGTCCTTGAGCGAGTCGAGGGACCCGAGTGTCCCTTGCATGAGTTCTCCTCTGCCTCGTCGACACTTGATACCCCATGCGGTATCGCACCCCTCAGTGTGCCCCAGACGGCGGAAGCGTGAGCTCACATCACGAGACCGGTACCGACCGAGAGAACCGCGCCCCCGCCCGCGCGACCGCGTCGGCCAGCTCCGGCGGCGACTCGACGACGAAGTCGGCTTCGATGTTCGCGAGCATGAACATCGGCCACTCCAGCGTGTCGACGTTCATCTCCAGGACGACCTGCCCGGGCTTCCCGGAGACCGCGGCCCAGCGGCCGGTGACCGCCGCGACGTCCGTCGGGTCGGCGTCGAGGACCACCCGAACGGCGTAGCGCTGCGGCATCCGGCGGATCCCGGCCTGGACGAAGGAGAGCGCGTCGTCGGCGGGCAGCTCACGCGGCCGGAACGTCTGGCCGCTGGTGCGCGGCTCGCTGATGCGGTCCACGCGGAACGAGCGCCAGTCCTGTCGGTCGCGGTCGTAGGCGACGAGATACCAGCGCCGGCCCATCGAGACCATCCGGTGCGGCTCCACCCAGCGGTCGGTGGGCTCGGCGTCCCTGGCTGTGTAGGTGAAGTGGATCGGCTCGGAGTCGCGGCAGGCCTGGGCCAGGGTTGAGAGCAAGGCCGGGTCGAGGGCCGGACCGCTCGACCACGGGAGGCGCTCGGTCTGCGAGCGGAGCGCGTCCATCTGCCGGCGCAGCCTGGGTGGCATCAGCGCGATCACCTTGGAGAGCGCCTGGACCGACGTCTCCTCCATGCCGGGCGTGCCGCCGGCGGCCGAGGACTGCAGGCTGACCGCGACGGCCACCGCCTCCTCGTCCTCGAGCAGCAACGGCGGGAGCTGGCCGCCGGCCCGCAGCTGGTAGCCGCCCGACACCCCGCGGACGGCGTCGACGACGTAACCGAGCTCGCGGAGCCGGTCCACGTCACGGCGCAGCGTGCGGGGGCTGACCTCGAGCCGGTGGGAGAGCTCGCCTCCGGGCCAGTAGCGGTGCGTCTGCAGCAGGGAGAGCAGCCGCAGCATCCGGGCGCTGGTGTTCATGGTCCTCAGACTAAATCTGATTGCGGACAGGAACTGACCTGAATGCTCGGAAGACTTGCCTTCATGAACAGCGCACACCAGTCAGGGCCGGTGATCCGCACCGAGGGACTCACCCGCCACTTCACCCGTCACAAGAAGACCGTCGAGGCGGTCCGTGGTCTCGACCTCGAGGTCGGCCATGGCGAGCTCGTCGCCTTCCTCGGCCCCAACGGCGCCGGCAAGTCCACGACGCTGCGGATGCTGACCACGCTGATCGAGCCGACATCGGGGACCGCGCTGGTCGCCGGGCACGACGTGGTGCGCGAGCGCCGCGATGTCCGGCGCAGCATCGGGTACGTCGGCCAGGGCAACGCAGCCGGTCACGCCCAGCGCGGCCGCGACGAGCTGGTCAGCCAGGGCCGGGCGTTCGGGCTGTCGCGCGCCGCGGCGTACGCCCGGGCCGAGGAGCTGCTCGACGCCTTCGACCTGACCGAGCAGGCGATGCGGCCGGTCTCGACCCTGTCCGGCGGCCAGCGCCGCCGGCTCGACATCGCGATCGGGCTGGTGCACACGCCGCAGCTGCTCTTCCTCGACGAGCCGTCGACCGGGCTGGACCCGCAGAACCGGGCCAACCTGCAGGAGCAGGTGCGCCGGCTGCACGACGAGCAGGGCACCACGATCGTGCTCACGACGCACTACCTCGAGGAGGCCGACGCGATCGCCGACCGCGTGGTCGTGATCGACCACGGCCTGGTGATCGCCGACGACACTGCGAGCCGGCTCAAGTCCGGCCTCGGTGACCTGGTGACGCTCGGCTTCGCCGACGAGGCGGCCGCGGTGCTGGCCGCCGAGGGTGCCTCGTGGGCCCTGGGCGACAACGCCTCGGTCGAACGGACCGGAACCACGGTCCGCACCCGGGCCCCGGGAGCGGCAGACCGGGTCGCGAAGTTCGTGACCGACCTCGCGGTGGCCGGAGCACCTGTCCGCCGCGTCGAGGTTGCCAGCGCGACGCTCGACGACGTGTTCCTCGAGCTGACCGGCCGCAGCCTGCGCGAGACGAACGAGCAGAGCACCGACGAGAGCAAGGGAGAGGCAGCATGACCGCGACGATCACTCAGCCGACACGGGACCCCGTCATCATCCGCACTCGCGAGGTGAGCATTCCCAAGGCGCCCGGCGTCCTCGCCGACACCTGGAACGTCATGGTCCGCGAGCTGCGGCCGGTCTTCCGCGAGCCGGCGTCCGTGCTGTTCGCCATGGTGCAGCCGCTCGTCTTCCTCGGGCTGTTCGCACCACTGCTGCCGGAGGTCGAGCACGGGTCCGCGCTGCAGTGGTTCGTCCCCGGCATCATCGCGATGTCCGCGCTGATGGGAGCGTCGTTCACCGGCGCGAACCTGACCCAGGAGATCGTCACCGGCTCCCACGAGCGGCTGCTGGTCTCGCCGCTGTCGAGGTCCTCGCTGCTGGTCGGGCGGGCGCTCAAGGAGATCGTGCCGATGCTGATGCAGGCGGCGATCATCGTGATCGTCGTGACGCCGTTCAGCTTCGACCTGCACCTCGCTGCACGTGCTGGTGGGCGTGGTCGTGCTGGCCGGGTTCAGCATCGGTGTCGGCGCGCTCAGCTTCGCGCTCGCGCTGGCGTCGAAGGACCAGGAGTGGCTGTTCTGGACCGTGCAGCAGACGCTGATCTTCCCGGTGCTGCTGCTCGCCGGCGTCCTGCTCCCGCTGGACGGCGCTCCCGGCTGGCTGCGCGCCGCTTCGCACCTGAACCCGCTGACCTACGTCGTCGAGGCCGAGCGCGCGCTGTTCGCCGGCAGCTTCCCGGTCGACACGGTCCTCTACGGCGCCCTGGCCTCCGCGATCGTGGCGGCGTTCGGTCTGTTCGTCGGCCTCCGGGCGATGCGCTCGTCCAGCTGACCGCTGACCCGGGACTTCGTGTCGGGCAGATCGACACAAAGTCCCGGGTCAGCGTGGTGGGGCCTCTAGGCTGCGGCCGTGACCGAGGCGCTGCACGAGCCGCTCGAGGCCCCGGCCGTCCAGGAGACCGTCAAGGAGCTGTACGGGCGGATCGAGGCGCGGTTCCCGAAGCGTGGCCTGCTGGGCGTCTGCGGTGACCTGATCCAGCTGGTCGACCAGGTGCAGGCCTCGGCCGGCCAGGGACAGCGCCAGATCCGGTGGGTGCGGCTCGTCTCGCGCGTGGTGATGGCGTTCGTCATCATCGTGACCGTATTCGCACTCCTGCTCGCGCTGCACGACGCGTTCTTCGACGAGAAGGTGAAGAACTCCATCGACGTGCTGGGACTGGCGGAGACCGCGATCAGTGACCTGGTGTACGCCGCGATCGCGATCTTCTTCCTGTGGTCCTTCCCCGAGCGGCTCCAGCGCAGCCGGCTGCTCAACCTGCTCCACCAGCTCCGGTCGACCGCCCACGTCATCGACATGCACCAGCTCACCAAGGACCCCGAGCAGCTGAAGCCGAGCTTCGTCCCGAGCAGCGCCAGCAGGCCGCTGGGGATGACCCGCGACCAGGTCGAGCGCTACCTCGACTACTGCTCGGAGATGCTCAGCCTGGTCGGCAAGACCGCGGCGCTGTGCGCCGAGGAGTCGCGGGACTCGGTGATCCTCGAGACCGTGTCCACGATCGAGAACCTCACCGTCGGACTGTCCCGCAAGATCTGGCAGAAGATCTCCAACCTGCCGCCGGGCGACGCACCGAAGGGAGCCACGGAGCCGTGATGATGAGGACCTGGCGTGGCGTCGACCGCAAAGCCGCGCGAAGCGCGGCATGCCGAGCTCAGCCGATCCCGTCGAGGATCTCCACCGTGCGCCGCCAGGCGTCATGGGCGGGGTCGATCACGACGAAGTGGTCGCCGGCCACCTCGACCAGCTCCGCACGCGCGCCGGCCGCGGTCGCGGCCGCGACGTAGTCGACCGACTGGCTGATCGGGACGGTGTCGTCGTCGGTCGCGTGCACGCACCAGACGGGTACGTCGAGCGGCAGCTGCTGGGTCGGGTCGACCCCGGCGTCGGCCGGGCCGGCGCGGTGGCCGAGGAGCGCCTGGACGGCTCCCCCGCCGAGGCCGTCGCGGTCGGCCGCGACGAGGTCGAGGACCCCGGCCTGGGAGATCACGTGGGTCACCGCGTCGATCGCGTGTCCGGCCCAGGTCGCGAGGTGGCCACCGGCAGAGTGGCCCAGGGTGACGACCCTGGTCAGGTCGAGGTCGCGGCCGTCGAGGGTGGCGATCGCCGCGCGCACGTCGTCGAGCGTGTTCGGGACTCCCCCGCCTCCCCCGGATGCGGCAGGTCCCACACGGCGGTACTCGATGTTGAGCGAGGCCCAGCCCTTCGCGACCAGGTCGGCCGCCAGAGGCCGCCCGAGCGAGAGGTCGTACGCCGCCTTCCAGAAGCCGCCGTGGATCACCACCACGACGCCGCGCGGGGCGTCGTCGGGGATCGAGAGCTCGACGTACTGGCTCGGGTCGTCGCCGTACCTGATCGTCCTCGTCCCCGCGGCCACGGGCTCATCCTCACCGCTGCAGGACGCCAGCGCGAGAACCGCCGCACCCAGACCCGGAAGGCCGAGCAGGGTGCGGCGTCTCACGACCCCATGAGACCTCAGCCGGTCTGGATCACGGTCCAGGTCTCGGCACCCGGCGAGCTCGGCGCGGGCACCGCTCCGCCCGGGCAGGTGATGCCGACCTGGCCGGTGTGTGCGCCCTTCTGCATGACGAAGGTGGTGGTGAGCTGGATCGGCCGGGTGTTGTCCACGCCCGGCACGTTGGTCCTGGTGCCCGGGACGGGGACGGTGTCGAGGTATAGACCCACCGACGGGGTGCCGTTGCCGGGGCAGTTGGCCGCGAGCGCCGGGATGAAGACCGTGATCGAGGTCCGGGACTTGTTCGGCAGCGAGAAGCCGTATGGCGCGATGCTGACCACGTCGGGCGTCGCGGCGGGCGGCGTCACCGCGCCGAGCGTGTTGCTCTGGACGAAGGTCGGCTTCCTCATGTCCTTGTTCTTGATGGTGCCGTTCTTGATCTTGGTGGACGTCACCGCGTTGGTGTGCAGCTTGGCTGCAGTCACCGAGCCGTTGGGGATCGCGGCCGCGGCGTACGCCGACCCGGTGCCGAGTGCGACCAGCAGGGCGAGGTAGGCGACGACGTTGCGGCGCACATGGGTGAGGAACATGGGGTCCACCTTCACTTCTTGGCGACGGTCCGAGATCTGCCGGCGCTCACATGGGTTTGACGGTGCCTATTCCCCGTTGGTTGGGTCTCACGCTCCCACGTCTCAGTCGAAGCGGCCCTGGCGACCGCGCTTGGTCTGACCGCGCCGCTTCTTCTCGGCCAGGCGACGCTCCTGGGAGCCGCGCGTGGGTCGGGTCGGGCGGCGCCTGCGGGGCGGTGCCGCAGCCGCCCTGCGCAGCACGTCGGCCAGTCGGTCGCGCGCCGCGCGGCGGTTGTCGAGCTGGGTGCGGTGCTCGCTCGCGGTCACGGTGAGCACCCCGTCGACGAGCCGGGCGACAAGCCGGTCGAGCACCCGCGCCCGCAGCCGGTCGGGCACCACGTCCGGCCGGGTCACGTCGACCGACAGCTCCACCCGGGAGTCAGTGGTGTTGACGCTCTGGCCACCCGGGCCGGAGGACCGGGAGAACCGCTCGGTCAGCTCGCCGGCCGGGATCACCCAGCCGTCGGCGATCTGGAGCTCGTCAGCCACGACCGCACCGTAACTGCGTGCGCCGCCCTTGTCCTGATCGGGCTCGTGGTCCGGTTCGCATCGGACGAAGCCGAGCGGCGACCACCTCTACGCTCCCGGGATGGCAACGCTCCGAGATGTCGGCCGCCTCATGGGCGAGCTGCCCGAGGTGGCTGAGGGCGAGCACCACGGGCACACCACCTGGTCGGTGCGGGGCAAGGGAATCGCCTGGCTCCGCCCGTTCAGCAAGGCTGACATCAAGCGCTTCGGCGACCAGACGCCGCCGGCCGATCCGATTCTCGCGGTCAACACCGCCGACCTGCACGAGAAGGAAGGCGTGCTTGCCGCGGGCATCGACGGGGTGTTCACGATCCAGCACTTCAACAACTATCCCGCCGTACTCGTCGAGGTCGGGGTCATCGATCAACGAGACCTTCGGGACCTGCTGATGAGCGCGTGGCTGGCCGTGGCACCAGCCGAGCTGGCCGACGGGTTCGACGGCTGGAGCTGAATCGACGTAGTTGAGGCTGCGCAGGACTTGTGTGAGCCCTGGCAGCCCGACGAGGCACCGTCCTGGCTGGAGGACACATCGCACCTGCTGCCGGACGAGGATCGCGAGTGGATCGGGCGGTCGCCGGCTGGCGCTACCTCATGCTCGCGCCGGGCATCTACCTGTGGACCGACCCCTACGGTCTGCGCTACCTGCGCACGCCCGCCGGCACGACCTCGGTCGCCTGAGCAGCTCAGCCCAAGGCGTCAGGCAGCGTGCGCGTCCAGGTGTCGCGCAGCAGTGGCAGCTCGACGTCGAAGACCTCGTCGACGGAGAGCGCCTCGCCACCGGTGTGGCCGAGCTCCGTGACCGGTACGCCGTGACGTGCGGCCAGCGCGGTCAGGCGCTCGACCTCCGCGGACGGCACGGTGACGAGCACCCGCCCGGCGGACTCCGAGAACAGCGCTACGAACGGGTCACCTTCGAGCGAGACCCGGGCACCGACCCCGCGGCGGAGCACCGACTCGACCAGCGCCTGCGCGAGACCGCCGTCCGACAGGTCGTGCGCCGAGGTCACCGGGCCCTGCCCGATGGACCCAGCCTCGCGGAGCAGCTCCGCCAGCGCCTTCTCGCGGGCCAGGTCGACGGCCGGCGGCAGCCCGCCGAGGTGCTGGTGCACGACGTGCGCCCACTCCGAGCCGGAGAGCTCCTCGCGAGTCTCACCCAGCAGCAGCACCGTCTCGTCGGCCGCGACGAACCCGGTCGGCGTACGACGCGAGACGTCGTCGATGACGCCGAGCACCGCGACCACCGGTGTGGGCAGGATCGCCGTCTCGCCGGTCTGGTTGTAGAGGCTGACGTTGCCGCCCGTCACGGGGATGCCGAGCTCGACGCAGGCGTCCTTGAGGCCCCGGCACGCCTCAGCGAACTGCCACATCACGCCGGGGTCCTCCGGCGACCCGAAGTTGAGGCAGTCGGAGATGGCCAGCGGCGTCGCGCCGCCGGTGGCCACGTTGCGGTAGGCCTCGGCGAGCGCGAGCTGTGCGCCGGCGTACGGGTCCAGCGCGGCGAACCGCCCGTTGCAGTCCGTCGCCACGGCGACCCCGAGACCGGTCTCCTCGTCGACGCGGACCATCCCGCTGTCGGACGGCTGCGCGAGCACGGTGTTGCCGCGGACGTAGCGGTCGTACTGGTCGGTGATCCACGACTTGTCGCAGAGGTTCGGGCTCCCCGCGAGCCGCAGCAGGGTCTCGCGCAGCTCCTCGCCGGTGGCCGGGCGGGGCAGCGCCTCGGCGCGGTCGGCCTGCAGCGCGTCCTGGGCATCGGGGCGCGCGAGCGGGCGGTGGTACGTCGGGCCGTCGTGCGCCACGCTCCGCGGGGGTACGTCAACGACTCGCTCGCCGTGCCAGTCGATCTGGAGCCGGCCGGTGTCGGTCACCTCGCCGATGACCGTGGCGTCGACCTCCCACTTGGAGCAGATGGCCAGAAACGCCGGCACGTCGTCGGGCGCGACGACAGCCATCATCCGCTCCTGCGACTCGCTCATCAGGATCTCCTCCGGCGCGAGCGTGGAGTCGCGCAGCGGGACCGTGTCGAGCTCGACGTGCATGCCACCGTCACCGGCGGACGCGAGCTCGGACGTCGCGCAGGACAGGCCGGCGCCACCGAGGTCCTGGATGCCGCTGACCAGCCCGGCCGCGAACAGCTCGAGCGTGCACTCGATGAGCAGCTTCTCCATGAACGGGTCGCCGACCTGGACGCTCGGCCGCTTGGCCGGGCCCGTGCTCTCGAACGTCTCGCTCGCGAGGATGCTCACCCCACCGATGCCGTCGCCGCCGGTCTTGGCGCCGTAGAGGAGCACCTTGTTGCCGATCCCACTGGCCTTGGCCAGGTGCAGGTCCTCGTGGCGCAGCACGCCGACACACAGCGCGTTCACGAGCGGGTTGCCGAGGTAGCTCGCGTCGAAGACCGCCTCGCCGCCGATGTTGGGCAGGCCGAGGCAGTTGCCGTAGCCGCCGACCCCGGCCACGATCCCGGGCAGCACCCGGTGCGTGTCGTCGGAGTCGAGCGGGCCGAACCGCAGCGGGTCCATCACCGCCACCGGCCGGGCGCCCATGGCGAGGATGTCGCGGACGATGCCGCCGACACCGGTCGCGGCGCCCTGGTAGGGCTCGACGTACGACGGGTGGTTGTGCGACTCGACCTTGAACGTCACGGCGTAGCCCTGGCCGATGTCGATCACGCCGGCGTTCTCGCCGATGCCGGCCAGCATCTTGCCGACCGGCGTCTCCTGCGGGATCTCGGAGAACTGCTTGAGGTGCACCTTGGAGCTCTTGTAGGAGCAGTGCTCGCTCCACATCACGCTGTACATCGCGAGCTCGGAGCTGGTCGGGCGGCGCCCGAGGATCTCGCGGATCCGGGCGTACTCGTCGGCCTTGAGGCCGAGGTCTGACCACGGCTGTTCGCGATGGGGGTCGCCAGAGGCTGCCGTCACTGTGTCCGGTCCGGTCGTTACGGCGTCGGGCACCCGCTCAATCTACCGATGCGCCGGCGCCGTCAGCAGGTCGGCCCACCGCCGGACAAGAGTCGCGCTCGGTCAGGTCAGCGATACGCCGTGACCGTGCCGTCGACGACGGTGTAGACGACGCCGTCGCCGGCGTGGACCATCGGCTCGTCTCCGTGGTCCACGTCCAGCTCCCACGACTCAGAGCTCTCGCCGTACTCGTAGAACCGAAGCCGGTCGTCCGTGAGGCTGTAGAGACCCGAATCCGCGATCTGGAGCTGGCCGTCATAGCTCGCGATCCGATCGAGGCTGTCGTCATAGAGCGTGCCGTCCCCGTAGTTGAGGAAGTAGCGGGTTCCGCCAGAGGTGAAGCCCTGTCCGTAGAACGACTCCTGTTCGTCGATCTCGAGGTCCCCGACTTCACCCTCCTCGTCGAAGACCCTGGCCCTCTCCTCGGTCAGGTCCTCGCTGTAGACCGACTCGTTGATGTAGAGCGAGTCCGAGGAGAAGGCCCCCGCGGTGAGCGACGCGTCCGGGTTGTTCGCGTCCTCGCTCCACAGGGCGTCGCCGTCCTCGGCGGAGTAGGCCCGCACCTCGTCGGTGGCGACGGCAACGATGCCGTCGACCGCGGCAAGGGACGGGTAGTCCCCGTCGTCGAGGTCGACGTCGACGGACCACTTCTCGTCTCCCGACGAAGGGTCGAGACTGATGAGGTCGCCGCTCTTGACGACGTAGATCGCGTTGTCGGCGACCTGGCTGCTCTCGACTCCGGAAATGGACCACTTCTCGTCCCCGGACCTCGGGTCCAGCACCGCGATCTCGCTGGTGGAGTCCTCCTCGTCATAGGTGCTCACGACCAGACCACCGTCGACGAGGCCATACGCGCTGCCGCCGTCGTCGTCGAACCACAGCTGCTCGCCGTCGTCGGTCGAGAGGACACCGAGGCCGTAGTCCTCGAAGCCCTGGACGAGGACCAGGTCGTCGTCGTCCGGTAGCACGTAGGCGTAACCGTAGGCGGAGTCGTCGGCGCTCCAGATCTCGTCGCCGTCCTTGTCCAGCGCGATGACACCCCCAGAGTCGCCCACGCTCACGATGGTGGTGTCACCCGCAGCCGAGACCTGGGCGTATTCCCCGTCGGTGTCGAAGGTCCAGGCCTTCTCCGGCTCCGAGGTGATGCCAGTAGCAAGGTGTCCACCCCCGGCCAGATCTCCGTCCGAGCCACCGAAGACCGTGACCGCAGCTATGCCCGCCCCAACCACCACCAGGACGGCGAGCACCGCGCCGACCACGACCCAGCGACGGCCACGGCCGGCCGCCGGCTCGGGCGAGGACCAGCCCGCCGACGGGGCAGCCGGCGCGAGCGGGGCCGTGGGCGGAGGCGGTGCCGCGGCCGCCACAGGCCGTCCGCACGACGTGCAGAAGGACGCACCCGGAGGGATCTGGGCTCCGCACCAGCCGCAGAACCGTTGAGGGCCGGTCAAGATGCGGGTCCGTTCGCCGCGGGACGCGTCGCCCTCATCGTGTCCGACATCCACAGGTCCACAGCGTTCTCCTCACCCTGCCGACCGGCTGTACCGGTCCGCCCCGTCCATCACCGGTGCTTCGTCGTCCCCGTCGGCGCGCCGTCGCGCGCGAGCTTCTTGGCGAAGCACTGCGACGCAGGGATACCACGTTCGGTGCACCAGCGGTTCGGTTCACCTGGCCTGGAGTACGGCACGCCGGCGATCACCACCCAGTAGCCGTCGAGGGTGTACGACGCCCAGTCACTGCTGTTGAGCAGCAGCACGTTGGGGTACTTCAGGCGCAGCGACAGAAACAGCTGGTAGATGTCCGCCAGCGAGTACGACCGCCCATCGTGCGCGTCGTAGGTCCCCTGCGTCTTCGACGACAGCTGCGCGACCCAGGCGCCCTCGAGTTCAGACACGCTCGGGTCGTCGAGAGCGGCCTGACGTTCCAGGATGGCGAGCGCGGTCTCCTCGGGGTCGTCGACGGTCTCGCTGATCCCGGCGGCGACGGTCGTCGTCGAGCCGTCGGGTGCGACGTCCTCGGTCAGGGGCGTCGACGGCTCGCCGTCGACTGCCTCGCACTCGACCAGCACGACACCATCGGCGATGTCCGCGGCCAGCGAGTCGGGGGCCAGGAACGCCGTTCCGGTCCCGAAGTCGGCCACGAGCTCGGAGCCGGGGTCCCCGAAGCCGGGGACGAGCAGCGAGTCGCTCGAGAGGTCGAAGGTTCCATCGGCGATCACGGTCCTGGCAGAGCCATCGCCCGCTGTCGCCCCGCTGCTCCGGAGCACCACGCGGAACCGGCTGGACCCGATCCGTTCGCCCTCGGGCATACCGGGCGCACCTCGAGCGTGACCTGGACGGCCGTCTCCGTCGAGACGGCGGCCGTCGGGACGATGTCGAGCAGCTCGCCACAAGCGGTGCGGAACGCCGTCAGGGCGCTGTCCGCGTCCACCGTCGACGAGCCGGTCGGCGACACCGCGTCCTCTTCTCCCTGGTCCAGCCCGTCCGCGGCCTTCGCAATGCCGACCCCGTGCGCCTCGGAGGGACCGACGGGGATCAGGTGCACCGCCCAACCGGTCACCAGCGCGGCGACGACGCCGCAGGTGACGACGACCGCGGCGGTGAGCCGTCTCCGCGCGCTGGCCGAGGGGATGGGCGACGGGAGTGGGCGGGTGGCGACCGGGGCCGGGCGGACGGGCGCACCGCAGTCCTTACAGAAGCTGGCATTGGGTGTCGTCCGCGCCCCGCACTGTCCGCAGAACATGGTCACGTCGCCAACCCCGGCCCGATGATCGACCGGCGCCGCCTGCGGCGCACCAGCCACCAGGGGCCGGCTGCACCCAGCAGCCCGGCCAGCACCGCCGCGCCCCAGACCTCCACCCGCCGGTACCACGGCCGGGCCGCGGTGACGGGCTCCAGCACGGCATCGAATGAGGCCCCGTAGTTGCCGTCCGCATCCATCGGCACGAGGGAGATGGTCCAGGCCTCGGGCTGCTGGTCCACGGGTACGGCGGCGTGTTCGGCGTCGCCATCCGCCGTGACCACCGGGTCACCATCGAGTGCGATCACCCACCGCTCGGGTTCCTCGGCACCAGGGTCCCAGGAGACGTCCAGCAGGACGTGATCGTCGTCTCGCTGAGCGTCGGCGTCCATCCGCGTGGCCGTCGGGACGACGGGCGAGACTGTCACCGCTGCTTCCTCGTCAACGAGCACGGTGGCCGACGCGTTCGCAGTGCGCCCGAGGTCGTCGACCACGAACACCTGCATCAAGCCGGAGTATCCGGCGGGGTAGGCGTGGTTGATTGTCGGTCCTGCCGTGACCTCGTCGCTGAACCCGTCTCCGTCGAGGTCCCACCGGTACTCCTCGATCAGGCTCGACGAGGCCGAGGACCCGGAGGCGTCGAAGTGCACCTCACGTCCGGGGGAGGCGTGGTACGTCCCGTTGCTGAGCACCGCGATGGGCCGCGCGGCGATGTTGTCGAGGGCCAGTCCCAGCGCGAGTTCGGTGTCGCCACCGTCATTCGTGATCACTTCCCCGAACGTGCGGGCGGCCAGGTCGCCGTATCGACCGACCTCACCG
Organism: uncultured Actinomycetota bacterium; assembly: GCA_963798045.1. GTDB lineage: Bacteria > Actinomycetota > Actinomycetes > Propionibacteriales > Nocardioidaceae > Nocardioides. The sequence goes on along the minus strand of CAWCSB010000014.1, from coordinate 1,284 downwards.
ACGACCGGGAAGACGTTGACCGGATCGATCTCGAGGGACCGCCGCTCCACCTGCGGGAGGGTCTCACCGCCGGTGAGATCGGGTTCGTGGAAGTCCGCATCGGTCAGGACCACCGCCGCCTTCGTGGCGCCGTACTGCCAGTCGAGCTGGTCGAACCCGACCATGAGTGCGTGCAGCAGACCCTCCGGGTCGTCACCTCCGCCGTCGGCGAGGAGAGTCGCGAGGCCGTTCTGGAACTCGGACATGTCCGAGGTGAACGGCGTGACGACCTCCGCGGGTGGATCGTCCTCGGCGTCGCGGTACTGCACGAGCGCCACCCGGCCGTCGAGCGCGACGATCCGGTCGGCCTGGTTGCTTGCGAAGGAGACAGCCGCGTCGATGTCGTCCTGCATCGACCCGGTCGTGTCGATGAAGAACGCGACGTCGCGGCCAGACGATCCCGGTGCGCTCGCGGCCTCGTCCAGGGGATGGCGGACCAGGTTGCGCACCCCCAGCCGCTCGACGATCCGGTCCGCCAGGCACGTCGTGGCGGACACGTCGTCGTCCGGCTCATCGGCCAGGTGGCACTCCACCGGGTAGCGGATGAAGTCGCGGTAGCCGACGGAGTGGATCTTGTTGCCCTCGGCGTCAGGGATCCTGACGCCGCGACCGCAGACCGAGTCCCCGGACAGGCACATCGAGTCGGTCACGCCCGCCACCTGCTCCGGGACACCCGCGCGGACGCCGTAGAGGCCGCCCTTCTGCGCCAATCGCGCATCCTCGTCGCTGTAGGACTCGGGGTCGTGAGGGTCGTGGTTGGGATCGGCGATCAAGGCCACGGACGCGATCTGCCCCCGGATGTCCGACGAGGGTCCGAGGTACTCGTGGACCGTTCCGATGCCGAACGACGACGAGCCGGTGACGATCTTGCCGCGCAGGTAGGAATTCACGACGTCGGCACCCTGCGAGTAGCCGGCCAGCACGTAACGCGTCTGGTCGCCACACCGCTCCCACTGCCGCTTCAACGTGCGGTGCAGCTCGCGGATGCCTGAGGTCACCGAGCTGGGGTAGCCGTGCACCAGCCACAGCGCGAACCCCGGGTTGAAGTCGCTCACGGGGACGGCGTTGTACTTGATGGGAGCCCAGCTCAGGCGAAGCTGCCCGCCGACGCGCTCGTGGATCTTTTGCACCAGGTCGTAGAGGAACGGGGTCTTCGTGTCGACGGTGCGGTCCCCGGACTTGTCGACGTCGAGCACCCGGTTCGCATCGATGCTGGACCCACCCGTCTCGGGATCGATCGGATCG
>CAWCSB010000013.1:0-171907 GCA_963798045.1 uncultured Actinomycetota bacterium | reverse complement strand
GATCTGGTCGGTGTCGGCCACCAGCGAGACCCGTTCGAGGAAGTCGGGAAGTCCCGGCGCAAGGATGCCGGCGTCGACGTCGGCGGGATCGGCCGACGGCCCGGCGACGGGGTCGTCCGCGAACTCGCGGGCGACCGCGACGAGCTCGCCGAGGTTCTCCCGCCGGGTCTCGTCCTGGGGGTCCTCGGACTCCTCCAGCGACTTGAGGTAGCCGGAGCGCTCGAGCACCGACTCGAGGACGACGTCGGGCCGCTCCCCCGCGTCGACCATCGACTGGAGCTCCTCGATCATCGCCACGAAGCCCTCGATGTTGGCCTGGGACCTGGTGGCCAGCCCGGGCGCATCCTTCGAGCGGCGCAGCGCCTCCCAGAAGGTCAGCCCGTCGCGGGTGGCCAGCGCCTGGATGCTCTCGACCGCGCGGTCGCCGATGCCGCGCTTGGGGACGTTGAGGATCCGCTGGAGCGAGACGACGTCGTCGGCGTTGACGAGCAGCCGCAGGTAGGCGAGGTCGCGGATCTCGCGCCGCTCGTAGAAGCGGACTCCGCCGACGACCCGGTAGGGCTGGCCGGTGCGGATGAAGACTTCCTCGAAGACTCGGGACTGCGCGTTGGTCCGGTAGAAGACCGCGACGTCGGACGCCTTGGTTCCGAGGTCGGAGAGCTTGTCGATCTCGTCGGAGACGAAGCGCGCCTCGTCGTAGCCGTCGTCGGCGACGTAGCCGACGATCCGCTCGCCGTCACCGGCGTCGGACCACAGCTTCTTCTCCTTGCGGCCCTTGTTGTGGCCGATCACCGAGTTGGCCGCGGTGAGGATGGTCTGGGTGGAGCGGTAGTTCTGCTCCAGCAGGATCGAGGTGGCGTTGGGGAAGTCCTGCTCGAAGTCCATGATGTTGCGGATGTTGGCGCCCCGGAAGGCGTAGATCGACTGGTCCGCGTCGCCGACGACCATCAGCTCGGCGGGCTCATCCGCTCGCCCCCCGAGTGGCTGAGCTCATCGGATTCGGCGACCTCGAACTTCTCCGCGCACAGCTCGGCGATCAGGGCGTACTGCGCATGGTTGGTGTCCTGGTACTCGTCGACCAGCACGTGCCGGAACCGGCGCCGGTAGACCTCGCGCACGTCGGGGAACTGCTGGAACAGGTGGACCGTGAGCATGATCAGGTCGTCGAAGTCGAGGGCGTTGGCCTGCCGCAGCCGCTTCTGGTAGAGCGTGTAGGCCGCGGAGTAGGACTCCTCCAGCTTGTTCTTGACCTCGCGGGCGGCGTCCTCCTCGTCGCGCAGCTCGTTCTTGTGGTCGGAGACCCAGTGCAGCAGCGAGCCGGGCTGGAACCGCTTCGGGTCCAGGTCGAGCTCCTTGGCGACGTTGGTCATCAGCCGCTTCTGGTCGGCCGCGTCGTAGATCGAGAACGACGACTTGTAGGCGCGGCCCCCGAAGTCCAGCGCGGTGATCTCCTTGCGCAGGATGCGGACACAGGCGGAGTGGAACGTCGAGACCCACATGATCCGGGCCCGCCGGCCGACCAGCTCCTCGACCCGCTGCTTCATCTCGGCGGCGGCCTTGTTGGTGAAGGTGATGGCCAGGATCGATCCGGGGTGCGCCTTGCGCCTGCTGATCAGCCAGGCGATCCGACGGGTCAGCACCCGCGTCTTGCCGGAGCCCGCGCCGGCGACGACGAGCAGTGGGCTGCCCTCGTGGACGACGGCCGCCCGCTGCGGCTGGTTGAGCCCCTCGAGCAGCTCCTCGTCGCTGGGTCCTCCGTCGGCGCCGCCGCCCCGGGGCTGCTTCTCCGCGGGCGCGGCGAGGTGCTCGAAGCCGGGCAGCGATGCTGGGGTCGAGTCCGTCGTCATGTCCCACCCAGCCTAAGTGGCGTCGCCCCCCGCCCCGATTCGTCTGCCCCGGCAAGCGCGGATCTACAGGTCAGGTCGCAGACGAATCGGAGAGGTCAGAGCAGGCGGCGGTCGTTGGCCCAGCGGGTCAGCTCGTGGCGCGAGGAGAGCTGGAGCTTGCGCAGCACGCTCGACATGTGGGTCTCGACGGTCTTGATCGAGATGAACAGCTCCTTCGCGACCTCCTTGTAGGCGTAGCCGCGGGCGATCAGCCGCATCACCTCGCGCTCCCGCTCGGTGAGCCGGTCGAGGTCCTCGTCGACGGCCGCGACCTCGATCGAGCCCGCGAACGCGTCCAGCACGAACCCCGCGAGCCGCGGGGAGAACACGGCGTCGCCGTCGGAGACCCGGCGGATCGCCGAGACCAGCTCGGGCCCGGTGATGGTCTTGGTGACGTAGCCCCGCGCACCGCCGCGGATGGTGCCGATGACGTCCTCGGCGGCGTCGCTCACCGACAGCGCCAGGTAGCGAGCCTCGGGCACCCGGGTCTGCGAGCGCCTCATCACCTCGACCCCGCCACCGCCGGGCAGGTGTACGTCGAGCAGCACCACCTCGGGCTTGTGCTCGGCGATGGCGGCCACCGCCTGGTCCACGTCGGCGGCCTCGGCCAGCACCTCGACCTGACCGGCGCCGGCGGAGGCCAGCTCGGCGCGGACTCCGCTGCGGAACATCGCATGGTCGTCGACGATGACGATGCGGACAGGGGCGGGGGTGTTCACGAGTTCTCCTCAGAGTGGGGTCGAGGCAGGTGCAGCCGGATCTCGGTGCCCTCGCCCGGTGCGGAGCGGACCTCGGCGGTGCCGCCGTGGCGCTCCATCCGGTCCAGGATGCTGCGGCGGACGCCGTACCGGTCCTCGGGCACGTCGTCCAGCACGAAGCCTGCACCACGGTCGCGGACGAACACGTCCACCGCACCCGAGGAGACCTCGGCGTAGACGTCGACCCGGCCGGTGCCGGCGTGCTTGGCGGCGTTGGTGACCGCCTCGCGAGTGGCCTGGACGATCGGGCGCAGCGGCTCGTCGAGCTCGCAGTCGCCGACGGCCACCACGTCGACCGTGACGCCGTGGTCGTCCTCGATCTCAGCGGCGGCGGAGCGCAGCGCCCCGGCGACGCTGGACTCGTCGGTGGACTCCCCGGCGTACAGCCAGGACCGCAGGTCGCGCTCCTGGGCCCGGGCCAGCCGTGCCACCGTCGGCGGGTCGTGTGAGCTCTTCTGGATCAGGGCGAGGGTCTGCAGCACCGAGTCGTGCAGGTGGGCGGCCACGTCGGCCCGCTCCTGGGTACGGATCCGCTCTTCGCGCTCGGCCCCCAGGTCGGACGCCAGCCGGAACACCCACGGTCCGACCACGAGCGCAAGGCCGGCGACGCCGAGCAGCCCGGCGATCAGCGCCACCTTGGCCTGGTTGAACGAGCTGCCGTTGACGCCGACCACGACCAGCGCCACGACCACGAGCGCGACACCCGCACCGACGCGGGCGTACGCCGCCGCTCCGCCGGAGCCGAACACCATCCGCACCGGGTCCAGCCGGCCGGAGGTGTCGAGCCAGCGCTCGCGCTGGACCTCGTCGGCCTGCCGCCACAGGAGCGCCACGCCGGCCAGGCCGATCACGATCGGCCAGAAGACGGCGCCGCCGCCGAGCGTGGCCTGGACCACGAGGATCACGCCGAGGGCCAGGGCGGCGAGCGCGATCGCCGGACCGGCATCGGTGAGCCGCCGGATCCGGCCCGGCCGGCGACCGCCGCGGGAGGCGCTCTCGGCGCCCGGCGTGTTGCTCTCGAACCGGGAGTCCGACGGCACCACCAGCCACAGCCCGATGTACATCGCGATGCCCAGCCCGCCCAGCGCGGTGGCGAGCAGGAACCCGGCTCGCACCCACAGCACCGGCAACGCAAGATGGTGCGCCAGTCCGCCGGCGACGCCGCCGAGCACCGGCGCCTCGGAGTCCCGGGTGAGGCGGCGTACGTCGCCGCGCGCGTGGGTGGAGGCAGTTGTCATGACACTCCAAGGATCGCAGAGCGGCGGCTTCCGACCCATCGGCAAGGACCCCGAGTCGACCCTGAGGGGAATCTGGCTCAGCTGCAGAGGTTTCAGGGTCGTCCCCGATGGTGGTGAGGGCTTTCAGGAAGCAGGGTTGATGCCATGACCACCACTCCACCCGACGCCCCGGCCGGGCCACCCCCCGCCGACCACGGCGAGGACGGCTCGAGCCAGAGCGCCCAGGGATCCCGCGCGACCCGCGAGGAGATCAGGGATCTCGGCCGGATCCGTCGCACCAGGGGCGCGGACCGCAAGGTCGCGGGCGTCGCCGGCGGCCTGGCCCGCCACCTCGACATCGACCCCATCATCCTGCGGGTCGCCTTCGTGGTGCTCGTCTTCTTCGGCGGCGCCGGGCTCCTTCTCTACGGCGCGTGCTGGCTGCTGCTCCCCGAGGACGGCTCCGCCAGCGCCCCGCTCAGCCTCGACGACCGCAACCGGTCGATCGCGCTGATCGTGATCGGCGCGATCTCCGTGCTGCTCGTCCTGGGCGACTCCGTCGGCCAGTTCGGCTTCCCGTGGCCCGGGGCGGTGGCCGCGTTGATCATCTTCCTGGTCCTGATCTTCCTCGACCGGGACCGCAAAGCCGCACCCAGCGCGCCGCCGGTCCCGCACGTGCCCGACCCGGCCACAGGTGCCTTCACCCCCGCGGCTCCCGGTATGCCGGTGCCCGTCGCCCCGACGTACGTGCCACGGCCGCGGAACCCCCGCCGGCGCGGCCCGATCCTTTTCTGGTTCACCCTGGCGCTGGCCGCAGTCGGCCTCGGCGTGCTCGGGATCCTGGACCTGGCCGGCGCCCCGGTCGCCGACCCGGCGTACCCCGCCCTGGTCGTCGGTGTCTGCGGCGTGATGCTCCTGGTGGGCGCCTTCTACGGGCGCGCCGGCGGTCTCATCCTCGTCGGCATGCTCGCCGCTGTGGGCCTGGCCGGCGCCACCATTGTCCAGGACGTGGAGGGTGCGGACATCACCCGCCGGCCGCTCACGGCCGCCGACGTTCCGTCCAGCCTCGACACCTCGGCCGGGGAGATCATCCTGGACCTCACCGACGTGGCTGACCTGGCCGCGCTCGACGGGAAGCACGTCGAGCTCGACGCCGACGTCGGCCGGATCGAGGTGATCGTTCCCGCGGGCCTCAGCGTCCGGGTCGACGCGAACGTCGACGGCCCCGGGCACCTGGAGCTGTTCGGCGACGAGCGCGGCGGCATCGAGATCGATGACCAGGTCAGCCACGACGCCGGCCCGGGCACCCCCGAGATCTCGATCGACGCCGACATCTCGGTCGGCGAGATCCAGATCCACGAAGGAGAGTTCTGATGGACACCACGAGCGACCGGCCCACGGACCGGCCCAGTGGCCGGCACCAGATCAGCATCGGCCACCTGGTCATGGGCCTGGCGTTCCTCGGCATCGTGGGCGTCTGGGGACTCATCCAGACCGACACCGTCAACGGTGACGACATCCGCTGGCTGATGCCGATCCCGTGGGTCCTCGCCGGCCTCGCCGGCCTGGCCGCGACCGCCATCACCGGCTCCCGGCGCTACGCCGTCAGGCAGACGGGCTGGGCCGGTGAGCAGCCCGAGCAGCCCGATCAGCCCGGCTGGGTCGGTGCGCGACCCGAGGAGCCCGAGGAGCCTGCGGTGTCCGCGGAGCCCGAGGACTCCGAGGAGCTCACCGAGCCCGTCATCGGCCTGCCGAAGTACCCCGAGACGAACCAGACCCGCGAGGAGCAGTCATGACCACCGATCCCAGCAACCAGCAGACCGACCAGCCGCCGAGCCAGCCCACGGCCCAGCCGACCCCGCCGCCGGCCAGCCCGAACGCCGACCAGCAGTACGCCTCCTTGGCCAACGGGCCGGCGAGCGTGCCCCGGCGCCTGGTCAGGCGCACCGACGACAACATGCTCGGCGGCGTCTGCTCCGGTCTGGCCGACCACCTCGGGCTCGACCCGACGCTGGTCCGGGTGCTCACGGTCCTGGTGACCGTCCTGGGCTTCGGTTCGGTGATCATCGCCTACCTCATCGCCTGGGTGATCGTCCCGAAGGACGTGGACGTCTACGGAGTCAGCCCGGCCCCGGCGCCGCAGCCACAGCACGGCTGAGCCCCTGGCTGGCCTGCTGGGCGGCCCACTCGTCGCGGACCAGCAGGGTCGTGTCTGGGTGATCGCTGAACAGCCCGTCGACACCGAGGTCCAGCAGATACCGGACCTCGGCGTCATTGGAGGTCGGGTCGTCGTCACGGACGGTCCAGGCCAGCACCTGCAGCCCGGCCAGGTGCGCCTCCTCGACGAGCGCCGGCCGGGCCAGCAGCCGGCTCCGGTCCACGCCCAGCACGTCGGCGTACCTTGCGACCGCCCGCAGCCCGTCGTGGCTGCACAGGTCGTCGTACGTCACGGGGTCACCCGCCGCGATCAGGTCGGCGGGAGCGCCCATGGCCTCGACCAGCTGGACCAGCGGCAGGTCGGTCCGGCCACGGAGCCAGCGCAGGTTGGTGGTCTCGAAGGACTGGAGCACCACCCCGGAGTCGCGCCGGTCCAGGGCGTGGTCGCCCAGCGAGGCGAGGACGGCGTCCTCGAGCGGCAGACCGATCGAGGACAGGTAGGACGACGACTTGAGCTCGACGTGCAGCCCGATCCTGCGGTCCCAGCGCCGGGACTCCTCGGCCAGCAGCATGAGCAGCTCGTCGAAGGTGGCGATCTCGAACCGGCCGTCCCAGCGGGTGTTCCGCGGCCGTCGCTCGGGCAGCCGCTCGACGGCCCGCAGCGTCTTCAGCTCGGCCAGCGTGAAGTCCTCGCAGAACCAGCCGCGCACCTCGCGGCCGCCGAGCTCCTTGACCGTGCGCCGGTCGGCGAACTCCGGGTGCCCGGCCACGTCGGTGGTGTCGCTGATCTCGGTCTCGTGACGCAGCACGACGACGCCGTCCGCGGTCATCACCAGGTCGGGCTCCACGGCCTCGGCGCCGAGTGCGATCGCCAGCCGGTACGACGCCAGAGTGTGCTCGGGCCGGTAGCCGGGAGCGCCCCGGTGACCGATCACCTGCGGCAACAGCCCTCGCCTCATGTGACAGATGGTGCGGAAGCGAAGTGACCTGATCACGGGGACGACATGAACGACACGTGTCCATCGGACGTGAGGTTTGATTGCCCCGTGAACCTCCCCAAGCTCGGGCGACTGGAGTCCCTGCCGGCACTCGACCACCCCGAGCTGCTGGCCCCGCCGGTGGTCGCCGCCCTCGCGGCGTGGGAGCACGGCGGCGCGATGGCCGTGGTGGCGATCGACCCGGCGGTGGCGGACACCGCCGCGATGAGCGAGGCCTACGACCTCGGGATGGACACCGGCGCCAACTGCGTCGTGGTGGGCGGCCGGCGTGACGGCGAGGAGCGGGTGGCCGCCTGCCTGGTCCGCGCGGACACCCGGGCGGACGTCAACAACGTGGTCAAGCGGACCCTCGACGTCCGCAAGTGCTCGTTCCTGGCGATGGACCGCGCGGTCGAGGAGACCGGGATGGAGTACGGCGGCATCACCCCCGTCGGGCTGCCGACCGCATGGCGGTTGCTCGTCGACCCGCGCGTCCTCGACATCGAGGTCGCGGTGATCGGCTCCGGCGTACGCCGGTCGAAGCTGCTGCTGCCCGGGCGACTGGCCGGCGAGCTGCCCGGGGCCGAGGTGGTCGAGGGGCTGGCAGGGTGAGCGGCGCGCCGCCTGGACGGATGCGCCTGCTGGTCGCGGTACTGCCGCTGATCGTCGGCCTCGCCGGGTGCGGCGGCGGCGACGACGAGACCCCGAACGCCGGGCCGGAGCCGAGCCCGACGAAGTCCCTCTTCACGCTGACCGCGATCCCCCAGCCCTCGAAGCCGCCGAGCGGGAAGCTGATCGCGGACATCGAGCAGTCCTCGCGCGACGGCGCCGCGAACCGGTTCCAGGTCTGGGTCGACAACGACACCGACAGCACCATCTCGCCGACCAAGGTGACCTACCAGGACGATCGGTTCCGGACGCCCCTGCTCGGCACGCGGCTGCGGGACATGCCGTCCCAGTCGCGCCGTGGCTTCCCCATCTACCAGCCCGACAAACCGGCCTGCGACCGCACGGCCGAGAGCGGCACCGTCACCGTCGAGTACTCCGTGAACGGCGAGCACCAGAGCAAGACCGTGCCGGTCGAGGACGAGGCGGACGTGGTCCAGCGGATCACGTCCGCGCGTTGCCTCGAGCTGGCGATCGACCAGATCGCGCACCTGAGCTGGGCCGACGAGGTGACGGCGAGCGGCGATGGAGGCAAGGGCTCGATAGGCACCATGACCCTGGTGATCGACACCACCGGCAAGCCCGGCCCCACGCTGGTCATCGACAGCATCACGGGCAACCCGGTGCTCTCCCCTGGTGAGCGGGGCGTGTTCAACGCCGGTCTCACGATCACCGGCGACCAGCCGGCACGGCGCGTCCCGGTCCCGGTCACGCCGACCCGATGCGACGCCCATGCCTTCGGCGAGTCCGGCGGCTTCGCTGCGTTCGCGCTCAACGTGCACGTCGACGGAGAGCCGGGCCAGTTCGTGCTCCGGCTGGGCCCGACCGGCGCCCTCAACGCGGTCAACTACGCCGAGGCGTCGTGCGGCTCCCTGACCTCCGTCGGCGACGAGGGGTAGCTCGGACCCGAGCTTGCTCGGGGGCGAGCGTCAACCCCGAACGTTGAGGAGGCTCGGTGCACACCACCGCGCCAGCGGTGGGGTGCACGAGCTGTCTCGAAACGAGGGGTAGCTCGGCCGATATCCAGTCGCTCGCGGGGGACGCGCTTCCGTACCCTCGAACGAGTGCGCCGACTCCCTCTCCACCACCCCGGGACGGCGGTGCACAGCTCACCCGGCGCGTTCCTCTGGTGGATGGCCCGCGGCCAGTGGCAGACGCTCCTGGGCGGCATGGGCTTCGGCATCGTCTGGATGAGCTGCCAGGCCGTGATGCCCGCTGTGATCGGCCGCGCGATCGACCAGGGCGTGGCCGGCAAGGACGGCTCCGCACTGCTGGCGTACGCCGGCGTGATGCTCGCCCTCGGCCTGCTCCAGGCCGTCTCCGGGATCATGCGGCACCGGTTCGCGGTGAGCAACTGGCTGACGGCTGCCTACCGCACCGTCCAGCTGGTCGGCCGGCAGGCGGTCCACCTCGGCGGCACGCTCCCCCGCAAGGTCTCCACCGGCGAGGTGGTCGCGATCGGCACGAGCGACCTCTCCCACCTCGGCCAGGTCATGGAGGTGTCGGCACGGTTCGCCGGCGCGATCGTCTCCTTCCTCCTGGTCGCGGCCATCCTGCTCACCACCTCGATGCCGCTGGGGCTGCTGGTGCTCATCGGCGTACCGGCGCTGATGCTGCTCATCGGGCCGCTGCTGCGGCCGCTCGCCCGGCGCAGCGGGCTCCAGCGACAGCTGATGGGCGAGCTGTCCAACACCGCGAGCGACATCGTCGGCGGGCTGCGGGTGCTGCGCGGGATCGGCGGCGAGGAGGTCTTCCACGACCGCTACCGGCGCGAGTCGCAGACCACGCGCCAGGCCGGCGTCCAGGTGGCTCGGCTGCAGTCGGTGCTGGACGCCCTCCAGGTCTTCCTGCCCGGTGTCTTCGTCGTGCTCGTGGTCTGGCTCGGCGCGCGGTCGGCAGCACAGGGTCAGATCACCCCGGGTGAGCTCGTCGCGTTCTACGGCTACTCGGCGTTCCTCATGATCCCGCTGCGGACCGCCACCGAGTACGCCAACAAGATGATCCGGGCCCGGGTCGCGGCGCGCCGGGTCTGCCGGGTGCTCGCGTTGACGCCCGACCACCAGGACCCGGTCGACCCGGTCGAGCCGCCACCTCCGGGCGCGGAGCTGGCCGACGCCCGCACCGGGCTGCGGATCCGCAACGGCGTGCTCACCGCGGTGGTCAGCGACGAGCCCGACGAGGCCGCCGCCCTCGCGGACCGACTGGGCCTCAGCGCGGCCGAGATCGACGACGACGTCACGTTGGGCGGCGTACCGCTCACCAGGTTGCGCCGCGACGACGTACGCCGCCGGATCGTGGTCTCCGACACCGGCGCCACGCTGTTCTCGGGCCGGCTCGGCACGGTCCTGGACGCGTCTTTCCGGGGTCCCCGCGGAAGCACGAGCTCGCCGCGCGAAGCGCGCTCACCGAGCGGTTCTGTGGGGTGGATCGCGGGCGGCGACGTGCCGCGGGCGATGGTGACCGCCTCGACCGACGACATCCTCGAGGCACTGCCCGACGGACTGGACACCGTGGTCGCCGAGCGCGGCCGGACCTTCTCCGGCGGGCAGCGGCAGCGTCTGGTCCTGGTGCGCGCGCTGGCCGGCGACCCGGAGATCCTGGTGCTGGTCGAGCCCACCTCCGCGGTGGACGCCCACACCGAGGCCCGGATCGCGTCGCGGCTGCGCGATCACCGCGCCGGGCGTACGACGGTCGTGGTCTCCTCCAGCCCGCTGGTGCTCGGCGCGGTCGACGAGGTCGCCTTCCTGCACGGCGGGCGCGTGGTGGCGACCGGCACCCACGCGGAGCTGCTCGAGACCAACGCCGACTACCGCGCCGTGGTGACCCGCGAAGCCGAGCCCGCGCAGGTCTACTCATGAGCGCGCGCACCGCACTGCCCGTGGCCGACGCCCGGTCGCTGCGCCGCTACGTCCGAGGTCTGGCCCGGCGGCACCCGCGGCTGCTGGGGACCGCCCTGGGCCTGCACGTCGCCGCGGCCCTGGCCGGCCTGGCTGCGCCCCGGCTGCTCGGCGAGCTGGTCCAGGCGGTCGACGTCGGCACCACAGTCGGCCACGTGGACCGGGTGGTGCTGGCGCTGGCCGTCTTCCTGGTCGTGCAGACGGTGCTCACGAGGTACGCCCGGCTGACCAGCCAGGTGCTCGGCGAGGAGGTGCTGGCCGAGCTGCGCGAGGACTTCGTCGGCAACGCGCTGGCGCTTCCGGTGGGCGTGGTCGAGTCGGCCGGCTCCGGCGACCTGCTCACCCGGACGAGTCGCGACGTCGACCAGCTCGGGTGGTCGGTGCGCTGGGCGCTGCCCGAGTGGACGATCGCGGTCATCACCGCGGTGGTCACCTTCGTCGCGGCGGTCACGGTCGGCTGGTGGGTCCTCCTGCCGGTCACGCTGGGCCTGCCACCGCTGGTGATCGGGCTGCGGTGGTACCTCGCGCGGGCCAAGGACGGCTACCTGCGCGAGTCCGCGTCGTACTCCGCCATCAACGCGACCCTCACCGAGACCGTCGAGGGCGCCCGCACGGTCGAAGCGCTCGGCCTCGGCCCGGAGCGGATCGCGGCGATCGACACCGACGTCAAGGAGTCCTACGACGCCGAGCGCTACACGCTCTACCTGCGCACCGTCTTCTTCCCGAGCATGGAGCTGGCCTACCTGATCCCGACGGTGGCGACGCTGCTGCTCGGTGGCTATCTCTACACCCGCGGCGAGGTGACGCTCGGCGAGGTGACCGCGGCGACGCTCTACGTGCAGATGCTCATCGACCCGGTGGACCGGATCGTCTCGATCCTCGACGAGCTGCAGATGGGTGCCGCGTCGCTGGCACGACTTCTCGGCGTCGCCGAGGTGCCCGACGACCGGGAGGTCTCGGGCGCCGAACCAACCGGCGAGAACCTCGACGCCCGGGACGTCCGGTTCTCGTACGTCGAGGGGCGTGACGTGCTCCACGGCATCGACCTCGACGTCGGGGTCGGCGAACGGATCGCCATGGTCGGCCCCTCGGGTGCCGGGAAGTCCACGCTGGGCCGGCTGCTGGCCGGCATCCACCCGCCCCGCACCGGCGAGGTGACCGTGGGCGGCGTCGGCCTCGTGGAGCTGCCGCTCGACGACCTGCGCGGCCACGTCGCCCTCGTGACCCAGGAGCACCACGTCTTCGTCGGGACCCTGCGCGAGAACCTCGCGCTGGCCGCGCCGCCGGACGCCACCGGCCTCGTCGATGACCAGGCCATCCGCGCATCGCTGTCGGCCGTCGACGCCCTGGAGTGGGTCGACGCGCTCCCCGACGGGCTCGACACGGTCGTCGGCTCCGGCGGCCGGGCGCTGAGCGCGCCTCAGGCCCAGCAGGTCGCGCTGGCCCGGCTCGTGCTCGCCGACCCGCACACGCTGGTCCTCGACGAGGCCACCTCGCTCATCGACCCGCGCGCCGCCCGCCACCTCGAGCGCTCCATGGCCGCGGTGCTCCACGGACGCACCGTGATCGCGATCGCACACCGGCTCTTCTCGGCGCACGACGCCGACCGGGTCGCGGTGGTCGAGGACGGCAAGATCACCGAGCTCGGGTCACACGACGAGCTGGTCGCAGCCGGCGGGTCGTACGCCGCGCTGTGGGACAGCTGGCAAGGCAGCAGCCGTTCGTGAGGAACGAACGAACGGCGTGAGCTGCCGCGGGTTGAGCGAGCGGCGCGACTGAGGAACGAAGTCGCGTCGGCGAGTGAAACCACCGCAGCCGAGGCTGGGACTTCAGCAGGTCCCTTCGCTTCAGAGGTTTCGAGACGGTCGCTAGCGCGACCTCCTCAACCGCCGGAGGTGCGCGACTCCTCAACCAGCGTCGTGGATGTTCTCCAGGCCGGTGATCCGGATGCCGGACTGCACCTTGTACTTGCGGTTGATCGAGATCAGCACGGCGGTGAGCGGCTCGAGCTGCCGGGCCAGCCGCAGCTTGCCGGCACTGATCCCCTCGCGGCCGGTGACCGACCGCGCCAGCTCCATCGCCACGGCCTTGCCCTCGTCGGAGTCGCCCACGCAGAGGACGTCCTCATCGAGGTAGTCCTCCTCGCCCCACAGGCCCAACGAGGACACGTTGTGGAACGCACCCACCACGGTCGCCTCGGGCGCCAGGGCCTGGGCCCGCTCGGCCGCCGACCCCTCGCCGGCGTCGATGACCATCCCGTGCGCCCCGCGCTTGTCGAAGGCGAGCGGGTTGACGCACGAGACCACGATCTTGCCGGCCAGCGGCAGGGACGCGACGAGCTCGTCGTGGCCGTCCCACGGCACTGCCAGCACCACCACCTCGGCGTCCGCGCAGGCCTCCGCGTTGGCGGTGCCGCTGACCTCGCCGGCACCCGTCGCGCCCGCGAGCCGGGCCCGGATCTCCTCGGCGGTCGCCGCGGCCTTCTCGGCCGCCCGAGAGCCGATCACCACGGCATGGCCGTGGCGGGCGAACCGGTATCCGAGCCCCTTGCCCTGCGGGCCCGTCCCGCCCATCACCGCGATCTCGTACTTCGTCACGCGGGAATGCTTCCACGCTTGGCCAACGTGACCACGAAGCGGGGCCCGCGTTGATACTTTCGACACATCAAGGACACAGACACCGGAGCGATGGCCAGAGAGCTTCGCGGAGACATCCAGGGGCTGCGCGCGGTCGCAGTCCTGACTGTCATCGCTGCCCATGCCGGTGTCCCGTTCCTGCCCGGTGGGTTCGTCGGAGTCGACGTCTTCTACGTCATCTCCGGCTACCTCATCGCCGGCCTCCTCTACCGCGAGGTCCTGCTCACCGGACGGATCTCGATCGGGGCCTTCTGGGGCCGCCGGGCCCGGCGGATCCTGCCCGCAGCGACCCTCGTCACCGTCGTGACGGTGCTGCTCTCCCTCGCCTGGATGAGCCTGCTCGACGCCCGCCAGGTCGTCGTCGACGCGCTCTGGGCGTCGGCGTTCGCGGCCAACATCCACTTCGCCCAGCAGGGGGTCTTCTACTTCGCCGAGGGCGAGGGACCGTCCCCGCTCCAGCACTACTGGTCGCTGGGGGTCGAGGAACAGTTCTACGTGGTCTGGCCGCTGCTGCTGGCCGCGTGCCTCGCCGTCACGTCGTGGCTGGGCAGGGACAAGGGCCGGCGTGTGGAGCGGCTGCCCCGCAGCGCCGTGCTCACCATGCTGGTCACCCTGACCGTGGCCTCGCTGGCCTGGTCCGTCTACGCCACCGTCGAGTCGCCCGCGTCGGCGTACTTCTCGACGCTGACGCGGGCCTGGGAGCTCGGTGTCGGCGCCCTGATCGCCCTGGTGCCGCCGACGTTCATCCGCCGCCTCACCCGGTTGAGCCTCGAGACGATGGCGGTCGCCGGCGCGGTGCTGCTGATGATCGCCTGCATCCTGATCACGGCCGAGACGCCGTTCCCGGGGATCGCGGCCGCGCTGCCGGTGGCCGGCACCGCGATGCTGATCATGTCCGGAAGCGCCGCCGACACACCGGGCAGACAGACCATGTCCAGCCGGGTCCTCGCGGTAGCCCCCATGCGGATGATCGGCGACTGGTCGTACTCGCTCTACCTGTGGCACTGGCCGGCGTTCATCCTGCCGCCCGTCGCTCTCGACCGCGCGATGACGCCGTTCGAGAAGTGCCTCGCCGTCCTCGTGGTGCTCACGCTGTCGGCGTACTCCTATCGCTTCGTCGAGATACCGTTCCGCGCCGGCCGGCCCGCTCACCGCCTGGCCCGACGACGGGCGCTGGTGCTCTACCCGGCGAGCGCCGTCCTCGTGGTCAGCACCGCGGCGGGCGCCTGGTGGTGGACCGGCTACCAGGGCAGCGAGCACGGCGACAACCCGCCGATCACGGTCGCCGGCGCCCCGATCGACGGCCTGCACGGCAACACCGAGGCGCTGGTGCGCGCCTCCGTCAGCGCCGCCAAGGACAAGCGCGCGGTGCCGAGCAACCTCACCCCCGACCTGCTCAACCTGCGCGACTCGATCGCCGACGTCGGAGACTGCGACTACGAGGAGAACGTCCGCACGCTGTGCCCGCACGGCGATGGCGACCGCTCCGTCGTGGTGATCGGCGACTCGCACGCCCGAGCCTGGATCCCGGCGTTCAACCGGATCATCGACGTCGGCGACTGGACGGCCTACTACCTCGTGAAGCCGCAGTGCACCGCCGCGCACATCACGAGCGCCTCGCTCGACTCCGACGAGCCGTTCACCGACTGCACCGACTTCCAGGAGTGGGTGATCGACCAGGTCGAGGCGATCCACCCCGACCTGGTGGTGGTCGCGTCGTCGCCGCCGGTCAACGGCGTGTTCGACGGCGACAAGAGGATCACGTCGACGGAGGGGGTCATCCCACTCCTGCGCCAGGGCTACGACGACCTGTTCCTCGAGCTCGGCCAGTACGCCGAGCAGGTCGCGCTGGTCCGCGACGTGCCCAAGTCGCCGGACGACCCCGCCACCTGCCTCTCGTCGGGCAACCCGAGCCTGGGCGACTGCATGTTCGAGCCGGTCGAGCGGTCCACCGTGCTCGGCGACGTGGCCGTCGACTCGGCCCGCGCCTCCGGCATCGAGGTCGTCGACCCGACACCCTGGCTGTGCTACCAGGGCGAGTGCCCGATCGTCATCGGCGGCACGCTGAGCTACCGCGACACCGACCACATCACCACCGAGTACGCCGCCAACCTCTGGAGCGAGCTCGGCAGCGCGCTGCACATGCTGCCCGTGACCACCGAGTGACAAGGGGGCAAATTCCCCGGCTGACCGGGGAATTTGTCACTTTGCGGGGGTTGCAACCTGTGCCAGGTGCCAACTTCCCCGGCTGACCGGGGATTCTGTCCCCCGGCTGCGGTTGCACCGTGACAGTGTCACTGTCACAGTTGTGGGGTGCAGCTCTCGACTCCCCTCCAGTACGACGGCAACCCCCGCGCGACCGCTGACCAGATCGCCGAGCTCGAGAAGGCGGGGCTCGACATGGTCTGGGTGGCCGAGGCCTACGGCTACGACTCGCCGACGCTGATGGGCTACCTGGCCGCCAAGACCGAGCGGCTCCAGATCGCCGCCGGCATCCTCAACGTCTTCTCGCGCACCCCCGGCGCGATCCTGCAGACCGCGGCCGGCCTCGACAACGTCTCCGGCGGGCGGGCGGTGCTCGGCCTCGGCGCGTCGGGGCCCCAGGTGATCGAGGGGTTCCACGGCGTGCCCTACGACAAGCCGCTCGGGCGCACGCGCGAGGTGATCCGGATCGTCCGCTCGGGGCTCAAGCGCGAGCCGCTCCAGTCGTCGGGCATCTTCAACATCCCGCTGCCGGCCGACCAGGGGCTCGGCCTCGGCAAGCCGCTGAAGATCCTCGTGCACCCCGAGCGCGACACCATCCCGATCTGGGTGGCCTCGCTCGGCGACAAGAACGTCGAGATGACCGCCGAGCTTGCCGACGGCTGGCTGCCGATCCTGTTCATCCCCGAGCGGGCCCGCGAGGTGTGGGGCGCATCGCTCGACGCCGGCGCCGCGAAGCGCGACCCCGAGCTCGGCCCGCTCCAGATCAGCGCCGGCGGCATGGTCGCGATCGGCGAGGGACCCGAGACCAAGGGGCTGCTCGACTTCCTGCGGCCGATGTACGCGCTGTACGTCGGCGGCATGGGCGCCCGCGGCAAGAACTTCTACAACGAGCTCGCCCAGCACTACGGCTACGAGAAGGAGGCCAAGGAGATCCAGGACCTCTACCTCGACGGGAAGAAGAAGGAGGCCGAGGCGCTCGTCCCGATGGAGTGGATGGAGCAGAGCAACCTGGTCGGCCCCGCGTCGTACGTCCAGGAGCGGATCGCCGCGTTCAAGGAGGCCGGCGTCAGCCACCTCTCGATCGTCCCGGCCACCGACGACCCCGCCGCCACGATCTCGCAGCTCAAGGACTGGGTTTCGTGAGGCCGGTGTCGTGAGGCCGGTGTCATGAGGCTGGTGTCATGAGGCTGGGGTCCCGCGGCCGGTACGCCCACCTGGACGAGATCCGGACCCTCGACCCCCTCGACGACGCGGACCGCGACCGCATCGTCACCCTCACCGCGCGCCACGACTTCCCCTGGGACTTCGACCAGGGCGTGGCGATCGCGTTCCTCCGCGACTACGGCATCCCCTCGATCTCGAGGCTGCTGGACCGCACCCGCCAGTTCGAGGACCATGGCGTCAAGCGCTACGACGACACGCTGATCTTCCAGGAGGAGGCGGTCGCCGACGGCGTCGACTCCCCTCGCTCGCAGGCCGCGATCGAACGGCTCAACAAGATCCACGGCCACTACCAGATCCCCAACGACGAGTTCCAGTACGTCCTGGCCACCACCATCGTCGGCCCGGTGCGCTGGATCGGGCGGTACGGCTGGCGCCGGCTCGACCCCAAGGAGCTGGTCGCGATCACCCGGTTCACCACGCGGTTCGGCGAGCAGATGGGCATCACCGGCCTCCCCGAGACCTACGCCGGCTACGAGGAGCTGCTCGACACCTACGAGGCCGAGCGGTTCGAGTTCGACCCGGCCAACAAGCGGGTCACCGACGCGACGATCCGGACCGGGCGGGCGACCGCACCGTGGTATCTCAAGCCCGGCTTCCGGCGGGTGTCGATCGCCCTGATGGACGAACCGCTGCGGATCGCGCTCGGCATGGAGGAGCAGCCGCGCTGGCTGGTCCGTGCCGTCGATGCCGGGCTGCGGCTGCGCGCCAAGGCGCTGCGGTTCCTGCCGCCCCGCCGCACGCCGTACGAGCGCACGCACCCGACGTATCCCAACGGCTATGAGCTGTCGCAGATCGGCCCGGCCAAGATGCTCGACGACCTGAACAAGACCTCGAACAAGGAGTCGCACGTTGCCTGAGCGCCCGTCCAACGCAGGATCCGGCTTCTATGGGCAGGAGCACGAGGACTTCCGCGCCACCGCGCGCGCCTTCATGGAGAAGGAGGTCAAGCCCTTCCACGACCAGTGGGAGCAGGACGGCCAGGTCGACCGCGAGGTGTGGCGCAAGGCCGGGGCTGCCGGACTGCTCTGCTTCGACGTCGACGAGGAGTACGGCGGGGCAGGGGTCAAGGACTTCCGCTACAACGTCGTGCTCATCGAGGAGATCACCCGCGCCGGCGCCAGCGGGCTCGGCATCCCGGTGCACAACGACGTGATCGTGCCCTACATCAGCGCGCTCGCGAACGACGAGCAGAAGCAGCGCTGGCTCCCCGGCCTGGTCTCCGGCGACCTGATCTCGGCGATCGCGATGACCGAGCCCGGCGCCGGCTCCGACCTCCAGGGCATCCGGACCTCGGCCGTCGACAAGGGCGACCACTACGTCGTCAACGGCTCGAAGACCTTCATCTCCAACGGCATCCTGTCCGACCTGGTCATCGTGGTCGCGCGCACCGACCCCGACGCCGGCCACCAGGGCATCTCGCTCCTGGTCGTCGAGCGCGGCATGGACGGGTTCGAGCGCGGCCGCAAGCTCGACAAGATCGGCCTCAAGGCCCAGGACACCGCCGAGCTGTTCTTCGACAACGTCGAGGTCCCCAAGGCGAACCTGCTCGGCGCCGAGGGCTCCGGCTTCGTCTCGCTGATGGAGAACCTCCCCCAGGAGCGCGTCTCCATCGCCGCCATCGCGGTCGCCGTCTCGGAGCTCGTCCTCGAGCTGTGCCTCGACCACGCCAAGACCCGGACGGCGTTCGGCAAGCCGATCGGCAGCTTCCAGCACAACCGGTTCCTGCTCGCCGAGATGGCCACCGAGGTGCACATCGCCCGGGTCTTCCTCAACGACTGCGTGACCAGGCTGAACGCCGGCGAGGTCGACACCTCGCTGGCCTCCATGGCGAAGTGGTGGACCACCGAGCTCCAGACCAAGATCGTCGATCGCGGCGTCCAGCTCTTCGGCGGCTACGGCTACATGACGGAGTACCCCATCGCCAAGGCGTTCGTGGACTCCCGGATCCAGACGATCTACGGCGGGACCACCGAGATCCAGAAGGAGATCATCGGCCGGATGCTGGGACTGTGAAGTTTCAACTGGACCAGACCAGTGGGGGCTCAGTCACAAACTGATGGCGGTAGGTGTCGATGAGTTCGGCAGGGTTGTCGAGTCGACCTCGCACCATCTCGGGGAAAACCCCGATGCCGACTGTCCCCGCTCTCTGATGGAGTGTCCCCATGCATCGCCAGATCGCCGGAAAACTGACCTCTCCCGTCACCAAGTGGATCGTGCTCGCAGTCATGGTGCTGCTCACGGTCGTCATGGGCGCCCTCGGCGGCAAGCTCGCCGACGTCAAGAACAACGAGCAGTCCTCGTGGGTCCCCTCGTCAGCGGAGTCGACGCGGGTCTCCGACCAGCTCTCGAAGGAGATCAACCCCAACGACATCCCGACGCTCGTCGCCTACCACCGCGAGGGTGGCCTCACCGAGGCCGACCTCGCCGCGATCGACGAGCAGGGCGCCGAGATCGCCAAGATCGACGGCATCACCGATGAGGGGGTGCTGACCCCCGACGGCGCGGCCGAGCTCCAGGCACAGGGCCAGAACGCCCCGACCCTGCTGTCCGACGACGGTGAGGTTGCCTACCTCTACTTCACCTTCAACATGGGCAAGGACGGCTGGAACAAGATCAAGGAGCCCGTCGACGAGATCAAGGACATCACCGCGATGGACGGCGTGGACGTCTACGTCGGTGGCTTCGGCGGCCAGGCCTACGACTTCATCAGCTCCTTCGACGGCTCCCACGTCACGTTGCTGCTGATGACCTTCGGCGTGGTCATCCTGATCCTGCTCTTCACCTACCGCAGTCCGACCCTCTGGCTACTCCCGATCATCTGCGCGTTCGTCGCCAACACCATGGCCGGCGGCGTGGTCTACCTGATGGCGAAATACGCCGGCCTCGTCGTCAACGACCAGAGTCAATACATCCTGAGCATCCTGGTGATCGGCGCCGGCACCGACTACGCGCTGCTCCTCGTCGCGAGATACCGAGAAGAGCTCCGCCGTCACGAGGACCGGCACGAGGCGATGGCCTTCGCACTGCACCGGGCCGCGCCGGCCATCATCGCCAGCGCTGCGACCGTCGTCGTGGGTCTGATGTGCCTGTCCTTCGCCGACCTCAACTCGACCGCAAGCCTCGGACCGGTCCTCGCCGTCGGTGTGGCCGTGACCCTGCTGGTGATGGTCACCCTGCTGCCAGCCCTGCTCGTGATCCTCGGCCGGTGGATCTTCTGGCCGGTGCGGCCGTCGTTCGGCTCGGCCGAGCCCACCCAGACGGGGCTGTGGGCTCGCGTGGGCGACAAGATCAAGGTCCGTCCGCGCCAGGTGTGGGTCGGCACGGCTGTCCTGCTGGCGATCGCGTGCCTTGGCCTGTTCAAGCTCGACGCCAACGGTCTGTCCACCGAGGACAGCTTCACCGAGACCCTCGACTCCGTCACAGCTCAGCAGTTGCTCGCCGACCACGACCTGGCCGACAACTCCAACACGATCCAGGTCGTGGCCAACGACGACAAGCTGGCTGAGGTCGAGGAGTCGATCGCCGGCATCGACGGCCTCGAGACGGCCACCGACCCCACCTCGATCGGTGGCGATCGCAGCTACTTCGAGGTCCCGATCAAGGTCGACCTGGCCTCCCAGGCTGCCTTCGACATCGTCGAGGCGGCCCGCGACAAGGTCCACGCGGTCGACGGGGCGGACGCACTGGTCGGCGGCGGCGCGGCGTTCTACCTCGACACCAAGACGGCCTCCCAGCGCGACAACAAGGTCGTGATCCCGCTGGTGCTGCTGGTCGTCCTGGTCATCCTGGTGCTGCTCCTGCGGGCGATCACGGCTCCGCTGATCCTGATCGGCACCGTGATCCTGTCGTTCGGTGCCGCACTCGGGCTGTCGTCGCTGGTCTTCCACTACGTGTTCGACTTCGCCGGGGCGGATCCCGGATTCCCGTTGTTCGCGTTCGTGTTCCTGGTGGCCCTCGGGGTGGACTACAACATCTTCCTGATGACCCGGGTCCGAGAGGAGACGGCCCAACACGGCACCCGCCGAGGCTCGCTGATCGCGTTGTCCTCGACCGGAGGCGTGATCACCTCTGCGGGCCTGGTCCTCGCCGCGACGTTCCTGGTGCTGGCGACGCTGCCGTTCGTCTTCCTGGTCGAGCTCGGGTTCGCCGTGGCGCTCGGCGTGCTGCTGGACACGATGATCGTCCGGTCGGTGCTGGTGACGGCGCTCAACCTCGACCTGGGAGGCAAGATCTGGTGGCCGAGCAAGCTCGACACCGGGCAGGGCGAGGCCGGCCCGGGCGCGGCCGAGCCGGAGCGGGAGTCGGTGTCGGTCTGAAGCTGACCGCTGCGTGGGCCGGGAATTCTTCCCGGCCCACGCGCCGTTAGCCTGAACCGTGGTGTCCCCCGCAGCCCAGCAGCCCACGCCCCAGCAGGTCAGGCGCGCGCTGGCGCGGGCCGAGCGGGGCGCGGCGCTGGACCTCGACGAGGCGACCGTGCTCCTCGCGGCCACCGGCGAGGACCTCGACCGGCTGTGCGCGGCGGCTGCGCGAGTCCGTGACGCCGGCCTGGCGGCTTCGGGGCGGGTTGTCGATGGGCGGGGCGTCGTGACGTACTCGCCCAAGGTGTTCATCCCCGTCACCAAGCTGTGCCGCGACCGCTGCCACTACTGCACGTTCGTGGAGTCGCCGGGCCAGCTCGAGCGGGCCGGGCACGCGATGTTCCTCTCGCCCGACGAGATCCTCGACATCGCCCGGCAGGGGGCCGAGCTGGGCTGCCTCGAGGCGCTGTTCACCCTCGGTGACCGGCCCGAGGACCGCTGGTCGCAGGCCCGGGACTGGCTGGACGAGCAGGGCTACGACTCCACGCTCTCCTACGTCCGGGCCATGGCGATCCGGGTGCTCGAGGAGACCGGGCTGTTGCCACATCTCAACCCGGGCGTGATGTCGTGGGAGGAGCTGAACCGGCTCAAGCCGGTCTCCCCCTCGATGGGGATGATGCTCGAGACCACCTCTCGGCGGCTGTTCGAGACCAAGGGCGAGGCCCACTTCGGCTCTCCCGACAAGGACCCCGAGGTGCGGCTTCGGGTGCTCGAGGACGCCGGCCGGCTGTCGATCCCGTTCACGACCGGCCTGCTGGTCGGCATCGGCGAGACGCTCACCGAGCGGGCCGAGACGATCCTGGCGCTGCGCGCCACCTCTCGCGCGTACGGCGCCGTGCAGGAGGTCATCGTCCAGAACTTCCGGGCCAAGCCCGACACCGCGATGCGGCACGCCGACGACCTCGGCCTGGATGAGTACCGCGCCACGATCGCGGTCACCCGCCTCCTGCTCGGACCGAAGGCCCGGGTCCAGGCACCGCCCAACCTCGTGGACCACTCCGAGGGCGCCGACGAGTGCCGAGCCCTGCTGGACGCCGGCGTCGACGACTGGGGCGGCGTCTCGCCGCTCACGCCCGACCACGTGAACCCCGAGCGGCCCTGGCCCAGCCTCGAGCGGCTCCGCGCGATCACCGCCGACTGCGGCTTCGAGCTCACCGCGCGGCTGACCGTGCACCCGGAGTACGTCGTCCGCGGCGAGCCCTGGCTCGACCCGCGGATCTCCGCGCACGTGGCCGCGCTCGCCACCGACGACGGACTTGCCCGTCCCGGCGTACGGCCGACCGGACTGCCGTGGCAGGAACCGGACGGCGGATTCAGCTCGGTGGGCCGCACCGACCTGTTCGAGGCCGTCGACACCCAGGGCCGCACCGACGACCGGCGCTCGGACTTCTCCGACGTCTACGGCGACTGGGAGTCCGTGCAGACCGCCGCCGACGAGGTAGTCCGTCACCTTCGGCGGGGTTCTGGGGACAAAGGACCCCTCGAAAGTGACGGACTATCCGCCCTGCGAGCCGCCGAGAAGGATCCCGGGCAACCTCTCCGACGAGCACGCGCTGACCCTGATGACCGCCGAGGGGCCGCTCCTGGAGCAGGTCATCCGGCTGGCCGACGACCTGCGCCGCGACACCGTGGGCGACGAGGTCACCTACGTCGTCAACCGCAACATCAACTTCACCAACGTCTGCTACGTCGGCTGCCGGTTCTGCGCGTTCGCCCAGCGGCGCACCGACGCCGACGCCTACTCCCTCTCACTCGACGAGGTCGCCGACCGCGCCCAGGAGGCCTGGGAGCTCGGGGCCACCGAGGTCTGCATGCAGGGCGGCATCGACCCGGAGCTGCCGGCCACGGCGTACTTCGACCTCGTCACCGCGGTCAAGCAGCGGGTGCCGGAGATGCACGTCCACGCGTTCAGCCCGATGGAGGTCGTCAACGGCACCGCCCGCACCGGGCTGTCGATCGAGGACTTCCTGATCAAGGCACGTGAGGCCGGCCTCGGCTCCCTGCCCGGTACGGCGGCGGAGATCCTCGACGACGAGGTCCGCTGGGTGCTCACCAAAGGCAAGCTCCCCACCCGCACCTGGATCGAGGTCGTCACCACCGCCCACCGCCTCGGCATCCCCACGACCAGCACGATGATGTACGGCCACGTCGACAACCCCCGCCACTGGGTCAACCACCTCCGCGTCCTCTCCCGGATCCAGGAGGAGACGGGTGGCTTCACCGAGTTCGTGCCGCTGCCCTTCGTGCACACCAGCGCCCCGATCTACCTCGCCGGCGTCGCCCGCCCCGGCCCGACGCTGCGCGACAACCTCGCCGTGCACGCACTCGCCCGCATCCTCCTGCACGGCCGGATCCACAACATCCAGACCAGCTGGGTCAAGCTCGGCGTCGACGGCACCCGCGCGATGCTCCGAGCCGGCGCCAACGACGTCGGCGGCACGCTGATGGAGGAGACCATCTCCCGGATGGCCGGCTCCGAGCACGGCTCCGCCAAGACCGTCGAGGAGCTCGTCGAGATCGGCGCCGGCATCGGCCGACCGGTCCGCGAACGCACGACGCTCTACACGCGACGCTGACCGGCCGCAAGGTCACTTTTTGGTCACGGTTCAGAAACCTCGTCGTCGACCCTAGACGTGACGGCCGCCACTTTATATGTTGTGGCGCGCAACAAACTGCGTACCTTCGCCGAGGGGGCGGAGGCGCAAGTAACAGGAGGCGGTTCGCGTGAGGCGAAAGTTCAGCTTGATGGTTGTGGGCGCGTTGGGGGTCGCGATGTCCCTCGCGGCGTGCGGCGACGACTCCGACAGCGACGGGGGCACGGGGTCGGACGACAGCGGAACCAGCACCGAAGGCAAGATCGGGGTCATCCTTCCCGACACCGAGTCGTCGGTGCGCTGGGAGGCGTCCGACCGGCCGGCGCTCGAGGCAGCGTTCGAGGCGGCGGGGGTCGAGTACTCGATCCAGAACGCCGAGGGTGACGCGGAGAAGATGACCCAGATCGCCGACACCATGATCGGTGACGGCGTGACCGTCCTCGCGATCGTCAACCTCGACTCCGAGTCGGGTGCCGCGATCGAGGAGAAGGCGGCCTCGCAGGGCGTCAAGACCATCGACTACGACCGCCTCACTCTGGGTGGCTCGGCCGACTACTACGTGTCGTTCGACAACACGGTCGTCGGCGAGCTGCAGGGCCAGGGCCTGGCCGACTGCCTGGGCGAGAAGGACGCGAACATCGTCTACCTGAACGGTTCGCCCACCGACAACAACGCCACGCTGTTCTCGGCCGGTGCGCACTCCGTGCTGGACCCGATCACCAGCTACAAGATCGTCGGCGAGCAGGCCGTTCCCGACTGGGACAACGAAGAGGCGGCCACGATCTTCCAGCAGCTCTACACCGCTGCGGACGGCAAGGTCGACGGCGTTCTCGCCGCGAACGACGGTCTCGGCGGCGCCGCGATCGGCATCCTCGAGGGCAACGGCCTCGCAGGCAAGGTCCCGGTCACGGGTCAGGACGCCACCGTCGAGGGTCTGCAGAACGTCCTCGCCGGCACCCAGTGCATGACGGTCTACAAGTCCGCCAAGCTCGAGGCCGGCGCGCTCGCTGACGCAGCGATCGCCCTGGCCAACGGCGAGGAGGCCGAGACCACCGGCACCACCGAGGACTCCGAGGGCGGCCGCGACGTGCCGTCGATCCTCCTCACCCCGGTGTCGATCACCAAGGACAACGTCGGCGATGTCATCACCGATGGCGGCCAGCAGTTCGCAGACGTCTGCGCGGACGACTTCGCGCAGCTCTGCACCGACGCCGGCATCACCGGCTGACGCACCACCCCGAGTCGACGGACGCCCGGGCCGCAACCCGGCCCGGGCGTCCGGCGCTCACCACTAAACGTTCACTCAGACAACAAATCATGCGGGAGATCCGATGAGCGAGCCGCTCCTCGAGCTGCGCGGGGTCAACAAGAGCTTCGGTGTCGTCCACGTCCTCCACGACGTCGACTTCGCCGTCTACCCGGGGCAGGTCACCGCCCTGGTCGGCGACAACGGCGCCGGCAAGTCCACCCTGGTCAAGATCATCGCCGGCATCTATGGCCGCGACTCGGGCGAGTTCTTCTTCGAGGGGAACTCCGTCCATGTGCACGGCCCGCGTGACGTGGCCGCGCTCGGGGTCGAGGTCGTCTACCAGGACCTGGCGCTCTGCGACAACCTCGACATCGTCGAGAACATGTTCCTCGGCCGGGAAGAGACCAAGGGCATCGGCCTCGACGAGGTCACCATGGAGTCCCGCGCCCGCGAGACGCTCGCCTCCCTCTCGGTCCGCACCGTGAAGTCGGTGCGCCAGAGCGTCGCGAGCCTCTCCGGCGGCCAGCGGCAGACCGTGGCCATCGCCAAGGCCGTCCTCTGGAACTCCAAGATCGTGCTGCTCGACGAGCCCACGGCGGCGCTCGGCGTCGCCCAGACCCGCCAGGTCCTCGACCTGGTGCGGCGGCTCGCCGACCGCGGCCTCGGCGTCGTGCTCATCTCGCACAACATGACCGACGTGTTCGAGGTCGCCGACCGGATCACCGCGCTCTACCTGGGCCGCGTGGCCGCCGACGTCCCGGCCAAGGAGGTCTCCCACAGCCAGGTGGTCGAGCTGATCACCGCCGGCCGCTCCGGCAACCTCGGCATCGCCGAGAACCCCGCCACCGCTAGCGTCTGAGGGGACGGACATGACCATCGAGTCCGACAACACCGCGACCGAGAGCACTGCTGACCTCGGCTTCGACAGCGACAGCCGCCAGGCTGTGACGATCGGCGACTCCGCGCGCGACTACCTCAACCGCCTGCGCGGCGGCGACATGGGCTCGCTGCCCGCCATCCTCGGCCTGATCGTGCTCTTCGTCGTCTTCAGCTCGCTCCACGACAGGTTCCTGACGACGTACAACATGGCGAACCTCGTCATCCAGGCCGGCTCCATCATCGTCCTTGCGATGGGCCTCGTCTTCGTCCTCCTTCTCGGCGAGATCGACCTGTCCGCCGGCTACACCGGCGGTGCCGCGGCCACGATCACGGCGCTGGCGATGATCGACCACGGCCAGTCCTGGTGGGTCGCGACCCTGGCCGGGCTCGCCTTCGGCGCCGTCATCGGTGCCATCATCGGCTCGCTCGTCTCGATGCTGGGCATCCCGTCCTTCGTGGTGACCCTCGCCTTCTTCCTGGCGCTCCAGGCGGTGCCCCTGAAGCTCATCGGCTCCGGCGGCTCGCTGCGCTACAACGACGAGGTCCTGCGCGGACTCTCGATCAAGAACGTCCCGGTCACCGCGGGCTGGGTCGCGGCGGGGCTGATCGTCGTCGGCTTCGCGGCGCTGTCGCTGTGGCAGTACCGCTCCCGTTCGTCGCGCGGCCTCGTGCACAAGCCATTCGCCCTCGTGATGATCCAGGTGGCTGTTCTTGCCGCGATAGTGCTCGGGCTCACCGCGCTGCTCAGCCAGAACCGTGCTCCCAACAAGGAGTTCTTCAACATCAGCGGCATTCCGTGGGTGGCTCCGGTCGTGATCGCGCTGCTGTTGTTCTGGACCTTCGTGCTCACCCGCACCCGGTTCGGGCGGCACCTCTACGCCGTCGGCGGCAACGCCGAGGCGGCGCGGCGCGCCGGCATCAACGTGCGTCGCATCAAGATCACCGCGTTCGTCATCGGATCGTCGATGGCCGCGGTCAGCGGGCTGCTCGCGGCGTCCTACACCGGCAAGGTCTCCCCCGGCTCTGGTGGCGGCAACGTCCTGCTGTACGCCGTGGGCGCGGCCGTCATCGGCGGCACCAGCCTCTTCGGCGGCCGCGGTCGCGCGATCGACGCGGTGATCGGAGGTCTGGTGATCGCGACCATCCCCAACGGCCTCGGGCTGCTCAACCAGGCGAGCTACATCAACTTCCTGGTGACCGGTGGCGTCCTCCTCCTCGCCGCGAGTGTCGACGCGATCTCTCGTCGCCGTCGCTCCGCAGCCGGGGTCTAGGGGCCACGGGAGCTCGATGAGCACCAACAGTCGGGCGGGCACGGGGACCAACCAGGAAGCCGTCCGCCGCCACAACCTCGGCACCCTGCTCCGGCACGTCCACCGTGCCGGGCAGGTGTCGCGGGCCGAGCTCACCAGCGTCATGGGGCTCAACCGCAGCACCATCGCCGGCCTCGTCGGCGAGCTCGAGTCGCTCGGGGTGATCGAGCGCGGCCTGCCGTCGGGCGCCCGGCGGGGGGCCGGACGGCCCTCGGCCGGCGTGGCGCTGACCGACGACGGCCCGTTCGTCATCGCGGTCGATCTCGGGGTCGACCGGATGGTGGTGGCACGGATCGGTCTCGGCGGCACGTTGCTGCAGCGGGCCCAGACGCCCATCGACGGCATGGCCGAGGCCTGGCAGGTCGGGGCGTCCGTGGCGGCCCTGATCCGCAGCGTGACCGAGGACGCGCCCGCGTCGGCGCCGCTCGTCGGCATCGGGATCAGCATCCCGGGTCTCGTCCGGCGCAGTGACGGCCTGGTTCGCCTGGCGCCCAACCTCGAGTGGCACGACGTCTCCTTCGGCTCGATCGTGCTGGCGGCGCTCGGTCTCGACGTCCCGATCTCACTGGCCAACGACGCCGACCTCGGCGCACTGGCCGAGCACGAGCGCGGCGTCGGTGTCGGCGTCGCCGACCTGATCTACATCTCCGGAAACGTCGGCGTCGGTGCCGGCGTGATCACCGCGAGCCGCCGGCTCGAGGGCGCGGGCGGCTACGCCGGCGAGATCGGCCACCTCCGCTTCAACCCGAACGGCAAGCCGTGCCACTGCGGAAACCGCGGCTGCTGGGAGACCGAGGTCGGCGCGCACGCGATCGCCGCGGCGATCCGCTGCCCGGAGGACAAGCTGTTGCAGCTCGGCGAGATCCTCGACTCGTTCACCGAGCCGACCAAGGAGCTGCGCGTGATCGGCGGCCACGTCGGCTCGGGGCTGGCCAGCATCGTCAACGCCTTCAACCCGCAGATGGTCGTCCTCGGCGGCTACTTCCGCGCGCTCTACGAGCTCGTCGGCAGCGAGGTGGACAAGGGTCTGGCCGACCGGTCCCTCCCCGCTCCCCTGGAGTCGGTCACCCTGACCCTGCCGGGGCTCGGCGACGACTCGGTGCTCCTCGGTGCGGCCGAGATCGCGCTCGAGCCGCTCTTCATCGACCCGGTGGCCGCGCTCGGCACCGCGCTCGTCGACGTCCGCGCTCGACTGGCGGGCTAACCCGCCAGGTCGAGCTCGCCGGCGAACAGGTCGCCGAAGGACCACTCGGCCGCGCCGAGGGCGGCGGCCTGGATCCCGAGGTCACCGGTGCGCAGCTCGGGACGCCGCTGCGCCTGGGACACGAGCCGCTCGTCGAGCGTGCGCGCGGCCTGGTCGAGGACGAGCTCGCCGAGCGGTGCGAAGTAGCCACCGAGCACGACGACGCCCGGGTCGAGCACGGTCGTCAGCACGGCCAGGCCGAGGCCGACGTCGTGGCCTATCCGGGCCAGGCCCTCGCGGACGGTGGCGTCCGTCAGGGCCCGTGACGCGACCGCCCGCGCGGTGTCGAGCGGGGTGTCGAGCTCGGTCATCCCGACCGCGTCGAGCATCGCGTGCAGGCCGATCGACGCCTCCCAGCAGCCCCGCCGGCCGCAGCCGCACTGCGCTGTCGGGTCGCCGACCGGCATGTGCCCGACCTCGCCGGCGAACCCGGCCGCGCCGCGCACCAGGGCGCCGCCCTCGACGATCCCGGCGCCGATGCCGACGGTGCCCGTCAGGTAGAGCACGTGGGCGCTGTCGGTCGCCGCCCCGTGGTGGGTCTCGGCGTACGCCGCGCAGTTGGCGTCGTTGCTCGCCCGCACCGGGCAGCGGCCGCCGAGCGCACCTTCCAGGCGCCCGACGAGGGAGTCGCCCGAGACCGCGACGTTCGGGGCCCAGGCGACCGTGCGGTTGTCGGTCTGCACGAGGCCGGGGACGGCCAGGGTGGCGCCGACCAGGACCCGGCCCCCGAGGACGGGCAGGACGACGTCACGGACGAGGTCCAGCAGCGCCTGCTCGCGGGCCAGCACCTCGGGCGTCGTCGGCCGGGTCTCGACGACCTGGACCCGGCCCGCGAGGTCGAGGACGACGGCGGCGACGTAGTCGACGTTGAGCTCGAGCCCGAGCGCGAGGTAGCGGTCACCGCGCAGGGCGACCGGCCGTCCGGGGCGGCCCCGACCGCCGGTGCGCGACTCCTCCTCGGTCACCGCCCGGGCGTCCTCGAGACCCGACACGATCGCGCCCACCGTGGCCTTGGCCAGACCCGTTCGCTGCGCGAGCTCGGTGCGGGTCGCGGGACCCTGCCGGCGCAGGCTGCGCAGCACCAGCGACACGTTCTGGCGCCGGAGCCGCTCGGTGGAGGCGGGCTCGGCCATGAGGCTCAGCGCACGCCGTAGAGGTACTCGAGTGCGAGCTGGTCGAGGTGCTCCGCACCGAGGCCGCGGGCCGCCAGGGCCTCGACGTCCGGCAGCGGCCAGGACGCGAGGTCCTGCCAGGTCTCGCCCTCGCCCAGGGTCGGGACCGACAGCTCGGGCACCCTGGCCAGGTCGAGGGCGGCCTGCACCTCCGGGTCGGCGCGGAACGCCCGCACCTTCTCCCGGAGCACCAGGTAGTTGGTCATGCAGGCCTTGGCCGAGGACCAGACGCCGTCCTCGTCCTCGGTGCGCGCCGGCTTGAAGTCGAAGTGGACCGGCCCGTCGTACCCGCCGGCGAGCAGGGTGTCGACCACCCAGAAGGCACCCCGCACGTTGCCGGCGCCGAACCGCAGGTCCTGGTCGAACTTGGGGCCGTGCTGGCCGTTCAGGTCGATGTGGAAGAGCTTGCCCTGCCACAACGCCTGGGCGTAGCCGGCGGCAGCGTTCATCCCCGCCATCTCCTCGTGCCCGATCTCCGGGTTCACGCCGACGGTCTCCGGGCGCTCGAGGGTCTCGATGAATGCCAGCGCGTGGCCGATCGTCGGCAGCAGGATGTCCCCGCGCGGCTCGTTGGGCTTGGGCTCGATCGCGAAGCGCAGGTCATAGCCCTGGTCCACGACGTACTGGCCGAGCACGTCGAAGGCCTCCTTGTAGCGGTCCAGCGCGGCCGCCACGTCCTTGGCCGCCCCGGTCTCGGAGCCCTCACGACCACCCCAGCACACGTAGATCTTCGCGCCCAGCTCGGCCGCCAGGTCGAGGTTGCGCATCACCTTGCGCAGCGCGAACCGGCGGACGTCGCGGACGTTGGAGGTGAAGGCGCCGTCCCGGAAGACCGGGTGGGTGAACAGGTTCGTGGTCGCAGTCGTGACCGCCAGCCCGGTCTCGGCCAGGCCCTTGCGGAAGCGCTCGATGATCGCGTCCCGGGTGGCGTCGTCGCTGCCGAAGGGGATGAGGTCGTCGTCGTGGAAGTTGACGCCGTAGGCGCCGAGCCCGGCGAGCCTCTCCAGGGCGTGCACCGGGTCCATCGCGGCCCGGGTCGCGTCGCCGAACGGGTCGCGGCCCTGCCAGCCGACGGTCCACAGCCCGAAGGAGAACTTGTCCTCGGGAGTGGGTGCGGGGATCTCGATGCTCAAGGCGCTGCCTTCCGGTAGTGGGCGGGTTTCAGGTCCAGGGGTCGGTGCGGGTCCCTGCTCGGCGTCCGAAGTCATTTAGTACGACACTTGAACTAATGTCAAGGACGGGCGCGCTTTCGACCCGGATACCGTGGTCCGCGTGAGCGACAACGAGTTCGAGGACCAGCTGACCAGGGAGGACACGCTCGACGACCCCGAGGGCGACGTCGAGGACGAGCTCGATCGCGGCTCCCCGCCGCCCGACCGCTGGTCGGCCGGGCAGGGCTTCGGCAACACGGCCTACGAGGAGGCCACCGGCGAGTCGCTCGACCAGCGGGTCGCCCAGGAGGAGCCCGAGGCGGACCCCTACGCGGCCACGGACACCGACGACGAGGACCTCGACGACGGCGAGGTGGGCGACCAGCGCGCCGGCCGCCTGGTCGATCTTGACGAAGGGCTCGGCGAGGACACCGAGAAGGACCTGGTCGCCGACGACGTCGGCATCGACGGAGCGGCAGCCTCGGCGGAGGAAGCCGCGGTGCACATCGTTCCGGACGAAGAGGGGTACTGAGCCCTTTGCCGATCCGCCATCAGGCGGCTCGTGGGAAGGGAGTACTGATGTTTCTGCTCTGGTTGCTCGCTGTCATCATCGGCATCGCGGGCATCGTCTCGTTGTTCCGGGGTCAGATCCTGTGGGGGGTCATCCTGATCATCCTGGCGTTCGTCGTCGGCCCGGGGGGCTACAGCATCTTCGACAAGTAGCAGGCACTCGTGCCGCGCTAGGACACGCCCTGGGCGGGCGCCTGCCTCACCTTCGCGATGGGCCAGGCGCCCCGCCCTAGGTGTACCGCGCGTCTCCTTATCCCTGGCGGCGCCGGACGCCGCCCAGATCACGCGCTGGCGGCGTCGCCGACCCTTCGAAGACGCCCAGTCTGCGCGCGTCCCGGCGCCTGGCCAGCCCGCGCCTGGACGACGCCGGCATCCACCGTTGATCAGGAGACACGCCCTAGACTTCTCTGGTGCGTCACACGGTCGTCACGCTCAGCCGGGGCGACGCCCGCAAGATCGCCGAGTGGGTCGACTACCACGCGAGACTCGGCTTCGAGGACTTCCAGATCGTCCTGGACGGCGACGTCGACGGCACTGAGGACGTCCTGCGCTCCCTCGACGTACCCGCCAGGCTCACCCTGCACCCACGCGCGGAGGTCGGCGAGTACTACGACGGCATGGGTCCCGAGGAACGTCGCCACCACGTCCTCGATTGGCGGGCTCGCCATGCCGAGGCGCTCGAGTCGGGGGCGATGCGCGGGATGGACGCACTCTCCTGGCGCCAGCACCTGCACCTGCCGCAGGTCATGGCGCCCTACGCCGACGGTCAGCGTGGCAAGGGGTGGCTGGCGCTGATCGATGTCGACGAGTTCATCGTGCTCACCAGGCACGGCTCGGTCGGCGAGGTCACCGCAGAGGCCACCGCGCCACGGCTGCGGTTGCTGAACCTCAACGTGGACACGACCGGCTACGACCCGAGCAGGCCGGTGCTGGAGCAGCACACCGTGCGGTGGTCACACGAGGACGTGCTGGCCTACCCGATGCGCCGGTGGGCCCGAAGGGTCAAGTCGATCGTCCGCTACCGCTGTGCGCGGCTGGACTCCACCGTGCACAAGATCAGCCGTGGCCAGCACGTGCTGCTCGACCCCGAGATCGCGCGGCTGCACCACTTCAAGACGCCGCCGAACACCGAGCTGGACATCCCATTCACCGTGCACGACCCGGTCCGGTCGCCGAGCTGAGGCAGGGTCAGAAGCGCGGCCGCACCGGACAGCGCCAGTTTCGAGCAGCTCTTCGCGAGTGCGTAGCCTGCACGCGTGAACGGGTCGAGGTCGCCGTCGTCCGGCGACACTGCGCCCGTTCAGTCTGAGGCAAACCACCCGGGACGGCTCGGTGGGGCAGGCGACGACTCCCGGCCAACCGCTTCGTGGCGTGCCGACATTCAGGGGCTTCGGGCGCTGGCTGTGACGCTCGTGGTCGTTGGACACGCCGGTCTGGCGTTCCCGGGCGGCTACGTAGGCGTGGACGTCTTCTTCGTGATCTCCGGTTTCCTGATCAGCCAGCTGTTGTTTCGGGAGGCCGCGCGAACTGGTCGCGTCTCCCTACTGGGCTTCTACGCCCGCAGGGCCCGGCGGATTCTTCCGGCGGCCAGCGTGGTTCTGGTGGCCACTGTCGTGGCGTCCTCGCTGTGGGTCAGCAAGGTCCAGGCGGTCGAAGTCGACCACGATGCCTGGTGGGCCGCGCTCTTCGCCGCCAATATTCGTTTCGCCCATCAGGAGGTGGACTACTTCGCCCAAGGTGAGGCGACCAGCCCACTGCAGCACTACTGGTCGCTCTCGGTCGAGGAGCAGTTCTACCTCGTCTGGCCGATTGTTCTGCTCGCTTGCCTGGTGCTCTTTCGCCGGCGGCGCCCCGGCCTGCCGCGGCGCGCCATCGCGTGTGGGCTCGGACTTGCCACGGCCAGCAGCTTGGCCTGGTCGATCTGGGCCACTCAGCACTCGCCGCAGACCGCCTACTTCTCCACGTGGGCCCGGGCTTGGGAGCTCGGCGTCGGCGCACTTGTGGCTCTGGGTGCTTCTGCACTGGTCAGACGCTGGCCGAAGGGGGCCCGCGAGCTGGTGTCTCTAGCGGGCCTGGCGCTCGTCGGCTACGCCGCCGTCTTCTTCGACTCACGTACGGCGATGCCGGGCACGGCAGCCATCGTTCCGGTGGCGGGAGCTGCACTGCTGCTCGGCGCCGGCGCCTCACCCACCGGCGGGCCTACGTACACGTCGCGCGCACTGTCGATCCGTCCGATCCGCCGAATCGGAGACTGGTCGTACTCGATCTATCTCTGGCACTGGCCCCTGCTGCTGATCCCACAGCTGCACGCTGGGCGCGAACTCAGCGTCACCACCAATCTGGGGCTGGCTGCGTTGTCAGTCGTTCTCGCGGCCATCACCTATCGATGGGTGGAGACACCGTTTCGCTTCGGGTTTCGGCGGGGGCACACACTTCCGGCCTGGTCGTCGATCATGCTCTATCCCGCTGCCTTGCTGTGTGTCGGCCTCGTCGCTCTCGGGAGCATTCGGTACGTGCATTGGTCGGTGGAGGGAGGCGACAACCCACCGATCACCCTCACCAACTTCGGTGTGTCGGACGAGGCCGCGTACCACCTACCAGCCGATCACAGACTGGCCTTGGTCCAAGCCTCGGTCATCGCAGCTCGTCACGACATGGCGGTCCCCAGCCAACTCACACCGAAACTGCTTGACCTGCGAAACGACGTTCCGGGCGTCGGCGCGTGTGAGTACTGGACCGGGACACACCAGCTCTGCCCGCAGGGTGACACCGAGGGCGAGCGCACCATGGTGGTCCTTGGCGATTCACACGCTCGGATGTGGATCCCAGCCATTGACCAGATCGCCCAGGGCTCGAACTACCGCGTCTACTTTCTCGTCCTGCCGCGTTGCAATCCGGGACGGATGCTGCTCGGCGACGCAGAGACGGGTACGCCGCTGACGAGCTGCACCGACTTCAACGCCTGGGCCATGTCCGAAATTGCAAAGTTGAGGCCGGACACCGTGCTGGTCACGGCCGCCCCGGTGGGTCGCCACGGCGGCGTCTGGGTCGACGGCCAGAATCTGGTCAGCCAGAAGGAGGTCGAGACTGCCACGAGGGACGGTTTCGTCGCCTTGTTCCAAGATCTGGCCACCCACGCCGGTCGGTCGATCTTGATCGCCGACACACCGGCTCGGACCAGCGATCCCGCCGAGTGCCTGACCACTGGCCATCCGGACCTGGGCACCTGCGCCTTCAGTCCGCAGAAGCGTGCTGAGCGCATGCGCAAGGCGACCATCGACGCGGCCGTGGCCTCGGGAGTCGACGTGGTTGATCCCAAACCATGGCTCTGTTGGGACGGCACGTGCGCCGCGGTGGTCGGGTCCACGGTCACGCTGCGTGACTCCAGCCATCTCACCGCCACCTACGCTCGTGAGCTCGCGCCCGATCTCGAACGCGCGCTGGCACTCGATCGATAGCGTCGCCGGGCGCCGAGCTGAGGCAGGGTCAGAAGCGCGGCGGCGCAGGCAGCCGCACGAGCGGCGCCAGGCCACGGGCCAGGCGCAGGGCGTCGTCACGCGTCAGCGCCTCGCGCATGGTGCGTACGACCTGCACCGTGGGGTTGCAGCCCTCCAGCCGGTCGAGCTGGGCGTCGAGGTCCGACCTGGCACCGACGTAGGTGACGTAGCCGTCGCCGCTGTTGAGCCTCTCGCTGCGGCAGTAGATCAGGTCAGTGGCGCCGTCGCTGGTGAGGATGATGTGGTTGGACCCCTGCTCGCCGTAGGCGAGGTCGGCGCCGTCACCAGGCATGATCGTGTCGTTGCCCTCGTCGCCGGTCGCGTTGTCGTTGCCCGGACCCATGTCGAGGTAGTCGTCGCCGTCGCCACCGTCCAGCGTGTCGTTGCCGTCGTTGCCCTCGACGTGGTCGTTGCCCGCGCCCCCGGAGACGTGGTCGTTGCCGGCATCGCCGTAGATCACGTCGTTGCCGTCCTGGCCCTGGATGCCGATGCCCGTCTGCGCGACGTCGCCGTCGTTGCCGTCACCACCATGCCCGACGTCGTTGCCGGACCCCAGCATGACCTTGAGGTCGTCTCCGGCGCCGGCGTCCACGTTGTCGTCGCCCGAGCCGCCGTTGATGGTGTCGTTGCCGTCGGCGCCGCTCACGTTGTCGTTGCCGGCGTTGCCGTTGATGGAGTCGTTGCCGGGCCCACCGTCGAGGACCGGGTCGTTGCCGCCACCGCCGTCGAGCTTGTCGGCGTCGCTCTCGC
Source organism: uncultured Actinomycetota bacterium (assembly GCA_963798045.1). Taxonomy (GTDB): domain Bacteria; phylum Actinomycetota; class Actinomycetes; order Propionibacteriales; family Nocardioidaceae; genus Nocardioides. Next base: position 136,511 of record CAWCSB010000013.1, on the reverse strand, counting down.
CGTACAGCTTGTCCCCGCCGGGGCCACCTTGGAGCGCGTCGTCACCGTTGCCGCCCCAGGCCCTGTCGTTGCCGCCCATGCCCTTGAACTTGTCGTTGCCACCCTTGGCCTTGAACTTGTCGTTCTTGGGGGTGCCCTTGACGTTGTCGGCCTTGTTGGTGCCGTGGAACGACTTGGCTTCAGCGGCGATCGTGGGCGCGAGGCAGAGGGCCACGATGGACGCAGGGACGAGGAGGGAGCGTCGCAAGTTCACCGCAGGACGCTAACCCGCGAAAAGGAGTTCCTTGCTGCAAACCGCGAGATTTGATCCGGATTTGGTCCACTTGGGTCATGCGCACGGCCTGCTCCCGGCCCCTCATCCTAGGCTCGGGGCCGTGACCACGCCCCGCCGCGACGACTTCGGCTACCTGTTCGTGGTCACCTACGGCCGCTCGGGGTCGACGCTGCTGATGGGGCTGCTCAACAGCATCCCGGGCTACCTGGTCCGCGGCGAGAACTGGGACGCGCTGCACCACCTGTTCCGCTTCCACCGGACCCTGGAGGAGGGCAGCCAGCGGTGGGACCCGGCCCGGCTGCGGCAACGCACGCATCCCTTCTTCGGCGCCGGCGACTTCCCGGTCCAGAGGTCGCTCGAGGGCACCCGCCGGCTGGTGCTGGACACCGTGCTCCGGCCCAGGGAGGACACCCGCGTCACCGGGTTCAAGGAGATCCGCTGGTACGCCGACGACGTCGTGGAGTACGTCGCGTGGCTGCGCGAGGTGTTCCCGGGCGCCCGCTTCGTCGTGAACACCCGCGACCACGCGGAGGTCCGGCGCAGCGGCTGGTGGGCCAAGCGGCCCGAGAACGCCGATCAGCTCCCCGCGATCGAGGAGCGGATCCTGGCCCTGGCCGAGGGGCTCGGCGACGCGGCGTACCGCCTGCACTACAACGACTACGTCGCCGACCCGGACGTGCTGCGCGGGCTGTTCGACTGGCTGGGCGAGCCGTTCGACGAGGCGGCGGTGCGGTCGGTGCTGGACACCCGCCACTCGGTGCGTGGTGGCGCGGACTAGCGAGGGAGCGGTCAGCCGCTGGTGGCGGACGGGCAGTTGTTGATCTCGTCCAGCTGGTCGCGACCGTTGACCAGCACGACCCTGTCGCCCGGCTCGCCGCCGGCCACGGTGCCGCAGTAGACGACGTCCTTGACCCCGTCGTTCAGCAGGTAGATGGTGTCGCCGCCCTGCTCGGCGTGGACGAGGTCGGCTCCGGCACCGACCCGCAGGACGTCGTCGCCCTCGTCGCCCGAGAGGTGGTCGTCGCCCTCCCCGTCGTCGAGGGTGTCGTTGCCACCGCCGCCGTCGAGGTCGTCGTTGTCGTCGCCCCCGGTCACCGTGTCGTTGCCGGGACCGCCTTGCACGAGGTCGTTGCCCGCGCCGCCGTCGACGCTGTCGTTGCCGATCTGGCCGGTGACCTTGTCGTTCCCGGCGTCGCCCAGCATCTTGTCGTTGCCGCCACCGCCCTGGACCGTGTCGCGGCCGTCGCCTCCGTAGCCCCTGTCCTTGCCGCCGCCGCCACTGATCTTGTCGTTGCCACCCTTGCCCTTGAGCACGTCGTTGCTGGCCTTGCCCTTGAGGGTGTCGTTGCGGTTGGTCCCGTTGTAGTGCCTGGCCTCCGCGGCGATCTGCGGGGCCAACACCAGGGCGAGCGCCGCGATGGGTATGACGAGAAGCTGCCTGGCGGAGAGTCTGGTCACGTCGGGACCCTAACCCCGAGGGCTAGCGTCAGGACATGGCGATCGACGTCCGCCCCGCCACCCGCTTCGCCGACGTGGCGACGATGCTCGGGCCCAAGAAGAGCCCGGACGGCAACGTCTGCTGGTGCCTGAGCCATCGGGTCGACTCGAAGACGAACCAGTCGCTGTCCGGCCGGGCGCGCGGCGACTACGTCCGGAACCTGTGCCGCCGCAAGGTGGCGCCCGGCGTACTGGCCTACGACGGCGACGACGTCTGCGGCTGGGCCGGCATCGCTCCACGGGCGGGACTGCCCGTGGCCCGCTCGACCAGGATCAAGGCAGTCGACGACCTCCCGGTCTGGTCGATCTTCTGCGTCCGCGTGCGGCCCGGCTTCCGCGGCCGCGGCATCTCCCTGGCGCTCGTCGAGGGGGCCGTCGACTTCGCGCGTGCCCACGGGGCGCCGGCGGTCGAGGCGATCCCGGTCGACAACCAGGGCCGGAAGGTGGACCTGACGATGGCGTTCGTCGGCACCCGCGGGCTCTTCGAGAAGGCCGGCTTCGAGAAGGTCGCGGACACCGAGTCGGTGACCGCCGGCTTCCCGCGGGTGGTCATGCGGCTTCCCCTCGAGTAGCCGGTTGTAACGCTGTCGTGCCTCTCGTCGCTGTAGGGGACGGACACCCGTCCTCCCGCACGCAGACGAAAGGCGAAGCATGAGCAGGAAACACCCCAGCCTGTTGACGCTGGTCGTGGCCGCAGCCGCCGTGAGCACGGCCGCCGTGGGCACGATCACCGCGCCGGCCCACGCCACGCAGGTGGCCGGCAGCACCATGTCGATCCGGGTGCCGCACCCGCGGATCGAGGCCGGCGACACCACCCGGGTCCGCGGTGGCCTGCACATCCGGGGTCCGGCGGACCCCAGCGGACGCACGGTCACCCTCGAGGCCAAGCCTCAGGGAGCGACGGACTTCACGCCGGTCGGTACGACGGTGTCCGGTCCACGCGGCGGGGTGGGGCTCGAGGTGGCGCCGACGGTCACGACCCGCTACCGCTGGCACTACGCCGGCGCCGAGGACGCCCGGCCGAGCAAGAGCGGCACCGCACGCGTGGTGATCGTGGCCGACCAGCACCCCGGTCACAAGATCCCGACCAGCCTGTCGATCCGGGCGGCGCACCGCGTCGTCGAAGCAGACGGACGCGACCTCGTCCGCGGCCGTCTGCGCACCCACGGCATCGGGCTGCGCAACCGGGTCGTCAACCTGCTGACCCGGACGACGGCCGACCCGACCTGGCAGGTCATCGGCCAGGACCTGAGCAACCGAGTGGGCGCGGTGCAGTTCCCGATCAGGCCGACCGCTCCCGCGGCGTACAAGCTGGTCTTCGAGGGCACGCCGATGTTCCACCGCTCGCACAGCGGCATCGTGCGGATCGGTGTCCGACCCGTCGTGACCGCGATCGCGGCACCGCCGTGGATCGACCCGGGTCAGACCGTCACCGTCTCCGGCGTGGCGACCCTGGCCGGAGTGCCGCTGAGCGGCGCGAGCGTCGACCTGGTCGCGCGACCGGCCGGGCACGCAGGGCGCCGGCACATCGTCGGCTCGGGCACGACCTCGAACGACGGGTCGGTCGCCATCACCGACACCCCGTCGGAGAGCACTGTGTACCGGCTCGTCGTCCGGCACTCGGCCGGCGTACCGCGCGGGAGCAGTCACGCGGTGCGGGTGAAGGTGCGCGCACCCAGCTCGCTCTCCATCCGGGGTCGGCACACCACGTCCGGGTTCGCCGTGAGCGGCATCCTGCGCGGTGACCACCACACGGTGCGCCACGCGGCGGTGAACCTCGAGACGCTCGCTCCTGACGGGGTGACCTGGACGGTGGTGACCTCGGGGTTCACGGGCAAGCACGGCAAGGTGAAGTTCCTGGCGCCCAGCTCGGAGGGAGCCAGCTACCGTCTGTCCTACGCCGGGAGCTTCAAGCTCGCGCCCTGCATCAGCGGGACAGTCGTCAGCTGAACCCGGCCATCGGCCCGGCCATCAACCCGGCCAACAACCCGGAAGGAGCCGGCGCTGGAAGAGAGCGCTCTCCCGCACGCCGACCACGGACCCGAGGGCACGCCTCGGGTCCGTGGCGGCACGCCGGCCACCCCGGACCAGCGCCCTCTCGGACGCGGTCGCCGCGGCCCGCTCGGGCGACGAGGCGGCGTTCGTGACGCTCTGGCGGGCGCTGCACCCGCCGCTGCTGCGCTACCTCACCGTCCGGGGCGACGACGCCCCGGAGGACATCGCCTCGGAGACCTGGATGCACGTGGTGAAGGGACTGGCCGGGTTCGAGGGGAACGCCGCGGAGTTCCGGGCCTGGCTGTTCACCATTGCCCGGCATCGGGCGATCGACCAGGGCCGGGCCCGGACCCGGCGGCCGGTGGTGGCGGTCGCCGAACCGGCCGCGCTGCCGTCGCGCGAGGCGGCGCCCAGCGCCGAGGAGCAGGTGGTCGCGAAGGACGCGACCGCCCGGGCGCTCGAGCTGGTCGCGACGCTGCCGCCGGCGCAGGCCGAGATGGTGATGCTCCGCGTGGTGGCCGGGCTCGAGGTGGCAGACGTGGCCCGGCTCGTCGACAAGAAACCCGGCGCGGTGCGGGTCGCCGTACACCGCGCGCTGCAGACCCTGGCCCGGCACCCCGAGGCCGGCTCGAACCGAGAGGTGGTGTGACGTGACCCAGCCTCCTGACCAACCCTTTGGCGACGAGGAGTCTCTGTTGCGCGCCCTGCGCGCCCCGGGTTCGGCCGGCGAGCTGGGCGAGGAGGAGCAGTACGTCGCGATGTTCCGCGAGGCACAGTCCGCCTCGGGCGCAGCACCGGTGGCCCTCGCCTCGCGCCGCCGCCGCACGGTCTCGCGCTTCGGCGCCGGCTCCGCCTTCGTGGTCGCCCTGGCGGTCGGCGGCAGCGCGGCCGCGGCGTACACCAACCACCTGCCGGAGCCGATCCAGCGCTTCGCGCACCGCGCGCTCGGTCCGGTCGCGCCGCCGGCGCCCGAGGAGCACCACCACCGCGCCAAGGACCACCCGACCGCGTCGGCCACGCCCAGCACCACCCCGACGCCCGCCCCTTCCCCGACCCCGACTCCCTCCTCGACGTCGCCGACGCACTCCCCGAGCGAGTCGCCGAAGCCGACCCCAACACCCACGCGGACACCGACTCCCACGCCGACCCCCACGCCGACCCCGACGCCCACCCCGACCCCCACACCCACGCCGACCCCCACGCCCACCCCGACCCCGACGCCCACCCCGACCCCGACGCCGACGCCGCCAGTGCCGCCGGCGGTCCCGGCCGCGGTGAGCATCTCGGGCTCCACGCACCGGGTCGATCCCGGCGAGTCGGTCGCCTTCGCCGGCGTGGTCACCTCCGAGGAAGGCACCCCGGTCCGCCGAGCGCGGGTCACGCTGCAGGCCCGCTCCGACGGCGGCTGGGTCCGGGTCACCTCGGCCCGCACCGACCGGTCCGGCACCGTGAGCCTGGTCCTGCCGGCGATCTCGTCGACCACCGCCGTACGCCTGCGCACCGCCGGCGTGCACAGCCCCCGCTGGCGGGTCACCCTGCATCCCGAGCTCAGCGTCATCTCCGACGCGCGGCTCGGAGCCCGGCACCGTCGTGATCACAGCGACCGCGATCGGCGCCCAGCCCGGGGACCGGATCCAGCTCCTGACCAACACCGGTGAGGTCGCGGCCGGCACCCTCGACGGCAGCACGATCTCGTTCACGGTCACCCCGACCAAGAAGAAGACCCGCTACACGGTGCTGCTCCCCGGCACCTCCGCACACGGGCCGGACCGCGCCAGCATCACGGTGATCGTGAAGAATCCGGGTGGGCCGACACCCGGGTCCTGACCGCGAGTTGGCGACGGCGCCCCCCGGAGCGCCACACTGTCGGTGTCATGCCCGCCGCACCCCAGCCTCCGGTGGAGCCCACCGCGACGCCCCCGGCACCCGCGAGATCAACGCGACCATGGATCTCGCACTGCGGATCGGCGAGCTGCTGCTGTCGTCCGGCGCCGGGGCGAGCGACGTGAGCGCAGCGATGAACAACGTGGCCTGGGCGTGCGGCCTCCGCGGCTACACCGCCGACGTGACGTTCACCGCCCTCACGATGAGCCAGCAGCCCTCTCCGGAGGAGCCGGCCCTCATCCAGATCCGGCAGGTGCGCTACCGGGAGGTCGACTACGGAGACCTGACCGGCGTCGACCAGATCATCCGGGACCTGGTCGCCGGGGAGATCGACCGCGTCGAGGCGGCGACGCGGCTCAACCGGATCAGCTCCACGGGTCATGCCCGGCCGCCGTGGATGGTCACCCTGGCGCTCGGGGTGATGGGGGGCGGCGTCGGACTGGTCCTGGGTGGTGACTGGGTGGTCGTCGCGCTGGCCGCGGCCGCCGCGATGCTCGTCGACGCACTGCAGCGACAGATGCGCAGGCGCCGGCTGCCGGCGTTCTACCAGCAGGTCGCCGGAGGTCTGCTCGCCACCCTGATGGCGGTCGGGGTGGCGGCGACGCCCGCCGACGTCTCACCCAGCCTGGTGATCTCGAGCAGCATCGTGATGCTGCTGGCGGGGGTGAACTTCCTCGGTGCGATCCAGGACGCGCTGACGGGGTTCCCGCTGACCGCGAGCGCGCGGATCCTCGAGGCGTTCCTCGCGACCGGGGGCGTCGTGGCCGGGGTCAGCGGTGGTCTCCAGGTCGCCGACGTGCTCGGCGTGGACCTGGGACCGGTCGACCCCGGGGCCTACTCGACTGCCGGCCTCCCGGTGATGGTGCTCGGCGGCGCCATCGCCGCCGCGGCGTACGCCTTCTCGGCCCACGCGCCTTCCCGGGCAGTGCTGCCGATCGCCGTGGTGGCCGGGGCTGCTGTCGCCGTCTACTCCGAGGTCTTGGATCGTGGCTTCGGCATCGCGTGGTCGTCGGCGCTGGCGGCCCTCCTCCTCGGCCTGGCCAGCTATCCGGTCGCCACCCGGGCCCGGATCCCGTCGCTGGTGGTCGTGGCCGCCGGCATCACGCCGTTGCTGCCCGGTCTCTCGATCTACCGCGGGCTGGCCCTGCTGGCCACCAGCGCCAGCGCCGCCCTGCTCGCGATGGTCACCGCCGCGGCCATCGCGATCGCGCTCAGCTCGGGCGCGATCCTCGGTGAGTACCTCGCGCAGCCGGTCCGCCGGGAGACCCGCCGCCTGGAGGGCAAGCTCGCCGGCCCTCGCCTGGTGGGTCCGCACACCGTGCGCGCCGTGCGCGGCGTACGCCGCCGGGCCAGGAAGCGCGCGGGGCCGGAGTGACCTACTGCGGGTTTACTCCCACTCGATGGTGCCCGGCGGCTTGCTGGTCACGTCGAGGGTGACCCGGTTGATCTCGCTGACCTCGTTGGTGATGCGGGTGGAGATGCGCTCGAGGACGTCGTAGGGCAGCCGCGCCCAGTCGGCGGTCATGGCGTCCTCGGAGGTGACCGGGCGGATCACGACCGGGTGGCCGTAGGTGCGGCCGTCGCCCTGGACGCCGACCGAGCGGACGTCGGCGAGCAGCACCACCGGCATCTGCCAGATGTCGCGGTCGAGGCCGGCGCGGGTGAGCTCCTCGCGGGCGATGGCGTCGGCCTGGCGGAGGATGTCGAGGCGCTCGCGGGTGACCTCGCCGATGATCCGGATGCCGAGGCCGGGACCGGGGAACGGCTGGCGCCACACCATCGTCGACGGCAGGCCGAGCTGCTCGCCGACCAGGCGGACCTCGTCCTTGAAGAGGGTGCGCAGCGGCTCGACCAGCTCGAACTGGAGGTCGTCGGGGAGGCCGCCGACGTTGTGGTGGGACTTGATGTTGGAGGTGCCGGCGCCGCCGCCGGACTCGACGACGTCGGGGTAGAGCGTGCCCTGGACGAGGTACGCCGTGTCCTGCTGCTCGCGCGACGTCGCGCGAAGACCCGCACCTCGGCGGCCTCGAAGACCCGGATGAACTCCCGGCCGATGATCTTGCGCTTCTCCTCGGGGTCGTGGACCCCCTCGAGCGCACCGAGGAACTGGTCGCCGGCGTCGACGACGTCGAGCTTGTCGAAGACCGCCTCGAAGTCGGACCGCACCTGCTCGGTCTCGCCGAGCCGCATCATCCCGTGGTCGACGTAGACACACGTCAGCCGGTCGCCGATCGCGCGCTGCACGATCGCGGCGGCCACCGCGGAGTCGACGCCACCGGACAGCGCGCAGATCGCCCGGCCCTCGCCGATCTGCTCGCGGATCGACTGCGACCTGCTCCTCGACGATGTTGAGCATCGTCCAGGTCTGCCGGCAGCCGGCGATGTCGTGCAGGAAGTGCTCGAGCACCTGCTGGCCGTGCTCGGTGTGCAGCACCTCCGGGTGCCACTGGACGCCGGCCAGCCCGCGCCCGACGTCCTCGAACGCCGCCACCGGCGTCCCGGCCGTCGAGGCCAGCACCGTGAACCCTTCCGGTGCCTGCGCCACCGAGTCGCCGTGCGACATCCAGACGTTGTGCTGGACGGGTACGTCGGCCAGCAGCGTCCCGGGCTCCTCGACCGCGACCGGGGTGCGGCCGTACTCGCGGACTCCGGTGTGCGCCACCTCGCCGCCCAGCCCCTGCGCCATCAGCTGGAACCCGTAGCACATGCCGAACACCGGGGTCCCGGCCGTGAACAGGCCGGGGTCGATGCTCGGCGCGCCCTCCTCGTAGACGCTCGACGGTCCGCCGGACAGCACGATCGCCTTCGGGCTTGCGCGCCAGCATCTCGGCCACCGGCATCGTGTGCGGCACGATCTCGGAGTAGACCCGCGCCTCGCGCACCCGCCGCGCGATCAGCTGCGCGTACTGGGCCCCGAAGTCGACGACGAGGACCAGGTCGTGGTCCGAGTGAGCACCAGCAGCCGTCATGCACCGAGCCTAGTAGTGGAGCGAGTCCGGCAAACCTCCGGCTCACCGGACGTCCGGGACCTACCCTCGCCACATGAAGACCTGGTGGGCAGCGACCGCCGTCCTGGCGGCCTCGCTCGCCGTCGTACCGTCGGCCCGGCCGACACCACCGTCACGGCGACGGTCGACCACTGGAGCGACGGGGACACGGTCGTCACCGATCTCGGCACGGTCCGGCTGATCGGCGTCAACGCGCCGGACCTCGATGCCGTGCGGCTACGCGAAGGCCACGAAGCTCGCCGAGGCGCTCGCCCCGGCGGGAGCGACCGTCACCCTCACGCTCCCCGACGCGCACGACGACACCGACGACTACGGCCGGCTGCTCCGGTACGTCGCCGTGGGCAGCGTCGACATCGGGCTGCGGCAGATCAAGAAGGGCTCGCAGGCGAAGTACGACTCGACCGACGGCTACGACGAGCACCCGCGGCAGAAGCAGTACCGCAAGCAGGACATCAAGCACCGCGACTACTGCGCCAACCACGACCTGAGGTCGTACCGCCCGATCTCGACCAACGCCTGCCCCAGGAAGGCCCCGATCAAGGGCAACCGCAGCGACGAGTGGATCTACCACCTCCCGACCGGCGACCCGTTCTACAAGGTCACCAACCCCGAGGAGTGCTTCGCCAGCGAGGACGGCGCCAAGAAGGCCGGCTACCGAGCCGCGCTGGTCTGAGTCAGCTGAGCCGCTCCGCCAGCGAGACGACGATCCCCTCGGGTCCCCGCACGTAGGCCATCTTCCACACGCCTTCGTACTCCCCGATTCCGCCGACGAGCCCGTAGCCGAGCTCGGCCGCGCGGGCCACGGCCGCCTCGATGTCGTCGACCTCGAAGGAGACGTTGCGGATCCCCAGCTGGTTGGCGGGCGGCTCGGTCAGCCCCGGCACGTGGTCGGGCGTGATGAACCGCGCGACCTCCAGCCAGGTCCCGCCGTCGGCACCGGGCAGGTTCAGCCCGACGACCTCGGTCTTCGACCCCGGGATCCCGCAGACGGTGTCGATGAACTCACCCTCTACGAACTGCCGGCCCATCACCTCGAGCCCGAGCCCCTCGAAGAACGTCACCGCGGCCTCGAGGTCGCCCACCGTGATCCCGACATGATCGAACTTCAGCGCGTGTCCCATGCCAGGAGCAGACCACGCGGGACCGCACTTCTCATCGGTGCCTCGGCCCGGGCGGGACAGTGGCGCGGGCAAGCGCCACGCAACCAGGCTGGAAGCAGCCGCCCGCGACACGGCGTCGCCTGTCGGCCCGGGCGGGTCGGCCCGCAGGGCCGGAACGCGACAGCAACCACGGACGGCCGTCCGCCAGGACAAAGGAGAAGAAATGCACCAGGGCCCGGCCGGGGAGGGAGGGTGGCCGGGCCCTGATCGTCCACGCTCTGTTGGACAGCGCCTGGACAACGGAGACCGGTCAAAGGGAGGGAGCATGACGACCGGTTCCGTCCGGCTCAACGAGCCCTTGGCGGGCGGGTTACGCGTGCAGAAGCCCAAACTCTGTGCGGAAATGGCCCGGTCTGGACCACTCATACCCTGCCCGGTGTCTGACCTGCGACAACGTCGCGGCGACGAGGCGGCTCAGCTCACGCCGACGATCGGAAGTCGCAGGGCCCCCGGCGCCGAGTCCGGGACGACCGGGGAGCTGGGGGCGACCGGCCGCACCCGCGCGTACTGCTCGCCGAGTGCCGGGCGGGGGTCGACCTCGCCCTTGTTGGGCCAGAACGACATCGCGCGCTCGGCCTGGGCGGTGATGGTCAGCGACGGGTTCACGCCGAGGTTCGCGGTGACCGCGGCGCCGTCGGCGACGTGCAGGCCGGGGTGTCCGTAGACCCGCTGGTAGGCGTCGATGACACCGTGCTCCGGCGAGTCACCGATCGCGCAGCCACCGATGAAGTGCGCGGTGAGCGGCATCCCGAACGGCTCGCCGATGTTGCCGCCCGGGGTGCCGTCGACCGTGGCGGCCATCCGGCGTACGGCGTCGTTGGCGACCGGGATCCAGCTCGGGTTGGGGGCGCCGTGGCCCTGCTTGGACGTCATCCGCCACAGCCGCGTGAACCGGCCGCGCTTGCCGTAGGTCGTGATCGAGTTGTCGACGCTCTGCATGACCAGCGCGATCACGGTGCGCTCGGACCAGTGCTTGAAGTCGTAGAGGTCCCTGATGTTGGCGCGCTGCGCCCACATCTCCTTCAGCCAGACGCGCCAGCGCGGCCCGTCGCCGTCACCGTCGGTGAGCACCGTCTGCAGCATGGCCATCGTGTTGAAGCCCTTGCCGTAGCGCACCGGCTCGATGTGGGTGTCGGCGTCGGGGTGGAACGACGAGGTGATGGCGACGCCGTAGGTGTAGTCGGTCGGGTCGTCGACCGGCCCGATGGCGCCGAGGATCGACTCGGAGTTGGTGCGCGAGAGGTAGCCGAGCCGTGGGGAGAGCCGGGGCAGGTGGCCCTCGTCCTTCATCCGGTGCAGCAGCCTCTGGGTGCCCAGGGACGCCGCCGCCAGCACGACGTGCTCGGCGGTCAGCACCTTCTGGCCGCGGCGCGTCTTCGCCTTGGTGAACCTCACCCGGACGTCGTAGCCACCAGCGGCCCGCGGCGAGATCCGGGTGACGGTGGTCAGCGGGAGGACCTCGGCGCCGTTCTGCTCGGCGAGGTAGAGGTAGTTCTTGACGAGCGTGTTCTTGGCGTTGTGCCGGCAGCCGCTCATGCACTCGCCGCAGTTGAGGCAGGTGTTGCGGGCCGGTCCGGCGCCGCCGAAGTACGGGTCCGGGACCTCCTCCCCCGCCGGCTGGCCGGGGCCACCGAAGAAGACGCCGACCGGTGTCGGGTGGAAGGTGTCGGCCACGCCCATGTCGGTGGCCACCTTCTCCATGACCTCGTCGGACGGGGTGCGGACCGGGTTCTCGACCACGCCGAGCATCCGCTTGGCCTGGTCGTAGTACGGCGCGAGCTCGTCCTTCCAGTCGGTGATGTGCGACCACTGCGGGTCGCTGTAGAACGCCGGGAGCGGCTCGTAGAGCGTGTTCGCGTAGACCAGCGAGCCGCCGCCGACACCCGCGCCGGCCACGATCATCGTGTCGCGGACGGCGTCGATGCGCTGGATGCCGTACATGCCCAGCGCGGGCGCCCAGAGGTACTTCTTGAGGTCGAAGGTGCCGGACGCGAAGTCGCCGTCCTCGAACCTCGCGCCCGCTTCGACCACGCCGACGCGGTAGCCCTTCTCGGTCAGCCGGAGCGCGGTGACCGAGCCACCGAACCCCGAGCCGACGACGAGGACGTCGAAGTCGAACTGCTCGGACTGCTCGGACCGCTCGGACTGCGAGCTCATGCCCGGCCCAGCTTCTTCATCAGCCTCAGGTTGGCGGTCATCACCTTGGCGTAGGTCTCGTCGGACATGCCGAGCATCGGCGCGAACCGGATCAGCCGCTGGGTCGCCACCGACTGCGACTCGGTGTAGCGGTGCACGCCCTCGCTGCCCTGGCGTCGGCCCATCCCGGACTCGCGCATGCCGCCCATCGGGCTGTCGATCGAGGCGAACGTCGCGCCGAAGGCCTCGTTGATGTTGACGGTGCCGCACTTGATGAACCGCGCGATCGCCCGCGCCCGGGCGCCGTCCTGGCTGTAGATCGAGGCGTTGAGGCCGTACTCGCCGGCGTTCGCCCGCGCCACCGCGTCCGCCTCGTCGTGGAAGCGGTAGAGCGAGATCACCGGGCCGAACGTCTCCTCGCCGAAGCACGTCATCTCCGGCGTGACGCCCTCGAGGATGGTCGGCTCGAAGAAGTACGGCCCGAGGTCCGGCCGCGCCTTCCCGCCGGTGAGCACCCGCGCGCCCTTCGCGACGGCGTCCTCGACGTGCCGGACCACGGTGTCGAGCTGGTCCTGGGAGATCAGCGACCCCATGTCGACACCCCAGTCGAGGCTGGCGCCGAGAGTCATCGCCTCGGTGCGGGCCACGAACCGCTCCACGAACCGGTCGTAGACCTGGTCGGCCACGAACATCCGCTCCATCGACACGCACAGCTGCCCGGCGTTCGAGAACGACGCCCGGACGGCGCCCTCCGCGGCCTTCTCGAGATCGGCGTCGCGGAGCACGAGGAGGGGGTTCTTCCCGCCCAGCTCGAGCGAGCAGCCGATCAGCCGCTCCGCGCAGCCCTTGGCGATCAGCCTGCCGGTGGCGGTCGAGCCGGTGAAGCAGATGTAGTCGGCGCGGCCGACCATCTCGGGGCCGATCTCGGAGCCGGGCCCGGCGACCACGGTCCACAGGTCCGGCGGGAAGCCGGCCTCCTGGAGCAGCTGGGCACCGAGCAGCGCGGACAGCATGGTCTGCGCGTCCGGCTTGGCGACCACGGCGTTGCCGGCCAGCAGCGCCGGGAGCCCGTCGCAGAGCGCCATCGTGAACGGGTAGTTCCAGGGCGAGATGATGCCGACCACGCCCTTGGGGACGCGGTTGACCTCGACCCGGGTCAGCCCGGGGACGACGCCGAGCTTGCGCTGGGTGTCGAGGTGATCGTGCGCCGTACGCGCGTAGTAGCGGGCGGTCAGCGCGACGTGCAGCGGCTCGTCGAACGCGTGCTTCCGCGCCTTGCCGGACTCGAGCACGATCAGGTCGATGATCTCGTCCTGCCGGTCGAGGATCAGGTCGTGCAGCCGGAGCATGATCGCGGCGCGGTCGTCGAGGCTGACCCGGCTCCACGCCTGCTGCGCCTTGCGAGCCCGCGCGAACGCCCGGGCCACGTCGTCGGCGCTCGACTGCGGGATGTGCGCCAGCGGAGCGCCGTTGAGCGGGCTGCGCACCTCGACGGTCTGCCCCGTCGTGGCCAGCAGCCGCTTGGTCAGGCTCTCGGCGTACTCCGGCTCGAGGGCGTACGACGCCGTGGCGTCGTGCTCGGGATCGCGCGGCCCCTCGACCAGCGGACCGCCGGCGGGGCTCGGGTTCCGGTCGCTCATCCTCCGAGACTAGGGCGTCGTGACGTGCGTTACTACCGCTGAGTAGCTCGGTGTGGCGCTTTACACATTGACTTGATCTGTCAAATGTTTCGCCGGCGCCGGGATCCCCCGGGCGCCCGGGGATTCCGCGCCCGCGGCGACGACCCTCAGAGGATGAGCGAGGTCTCCTCGACGTTGATCATGCGGGCGTAGAGGACCTGCTCGTTGACCTCGAGGTTGTTGATCAGGGTCAGCGCGAGCACGATCCCGTTGCCGACCAGCTCACCCTCGATCTCGCCGTACTGCACCTCGAGCAGGACGTTGTCGGCGCGCTCGTCGTTGGAGACGCTGTCGGGGTCCTGCCAGGTGCCGGCGGCGGCCAGCTCGGTCGAGGCGCGCATGAAGTCCAGGGCGCCGGCCTTGAACCGTGGCACGGCGAGGGTGAGCAGCTCCTGCGGGCCGCGCTCGAAGTCGCAGCCGGTCGTCTCGTCTCCGAACAGGAGGGCGAACAGGACGTCCTTGGCGTGCGTGAGCAGCTCCTCACCCGTTTCGGTCCGGTCCGCCGCGGTCAGGAGAGCGGTCCCCTTGGCCGGGGCGGCGGCGCCGAGGTGGCCGGCCGCGATGAGCGACTCCCGGGTCACGCCCGCGTGCTCGTCGATGAACGCGCGCAGGCCCTCGAGGCCGAACGCCATCGCCCGCACTCGCTCGAGGCGCTCGCGCCGGGCCCGGGCCTTGGCCTCGCCGACCAGGCGCCGGTCGGCCTCCTCGAGGGCGTGCGCGTCCAGAGTGAGCCGCACGACCTGCTCGACGAGCCACTCCCGGTCGCGGTCGGCCAGCGCAGCGCGCAGCTTCTCCTCGAAGACCGGCACCAGCTCGCGGTTGATCCCGCGGACGATCGACTCGATGGTCACGCCAGAAGTCTCTTACATCGAGGGCGGCCCGGCTATGCGACGGGAAAGTCGAAGTAGGTGTCCGGGTAGGGCTCGTCGTTCAGTGAGTAGTGCCACCACTCGCATGCGTACGGGCTGAAACCGCAGGCCTCCATGACGGAGCAGAGGTGTTGGCGATTGCTCGCCTCGGCCTGCGTGATCCCGGTCGCCCCGTGGTGTGAGACCGGGTCCATCAGGTCATGGTCACCGCCCATCGGAGCAAGCTCACCGGTGGCCAGGTGATACAGCGTCAGGTCGACGGTGCTGCCCCGGCTGTGGCCCGACTTGGCGGCCACATATCCCTTATCGAACATCTCGGCTCGGTCGATGTTCGGATAGTGCCGCTGCTTCGTCCGGCCATCCTCCGGCTGGGTGGACCAGCGCACGAAGCAGTCGACGGCGCGTTGCGGGCGGTAGCCGTCCCAGAGAAGCAGGCCGAACCCAAGGGACTCTGCCTCGTCTCGCGCCCTGCCCAGGGCTGCGCAAAGAGCCCGCGTGCCGACGATCCGGTTGACCAGGTAGCCGTCCACCGGCCTGCCGGTGAAGTTGTCCCACGTGGCGTACTTGGCGTCCCACCGGATGCCGGGCACCAGCTCGTCGACGAAGACGAAGTCGTCGTTCATCGCTTCTTCCCGTGGAGTGTGTGAGACACCATCCGGTCGATCACCTCGGCGAGCGGCAGTCCTGCGGCTGCCATCATCCTCGGGTAGCGGCTGTAGGAGGTCAGGCCGGGCAGCGTGTTCACCTCGTTGAGCACCACGGTCCCGTCCTCCTTGAGGAACAGGTCCACGCGCGCCAGTCCTTTGCATCCCAGGGCGCGGTAGAGCGTCTTGGCCGTCTGCTGGACCAGCTCGCGCGCCTCGGCAGAGATGTCCGCGGGGACGATGAAGGTGGAGTTGTCGGAACCCTTCTCAGGTTCCGCCTCCTGGTGGATCTTGAAGAAGCCATGGGACAAGGCGATCCGGTCGACCTCGCCGGCCACCAGTCCGAACCGTTCGCTCAGGATCGCGCAGCCGACCTCGCTCCCGACGACGGCCTCCTCGATCAGCACCTTGGAGTCGTACTGCCGTGCGGTCTGCACCGCACTCGGCAGCTCCTCTTCTCGGGTCACCTTGCTGACGCCGAACGACGAGCCGGAGCGAGCCGGCTTGACGAAGACGGGATAGGTGAACTGGTCGAGCACGACCTTCTCGTGCGCGGCGACGGTCCAGAAGCTCGGCGTGGCGATCCCCGCGCTTCGAGCGACGACGTAGGCCAGGGACTTGTCCATGCACACCGCGGAGCCCTGGACGTCGCAGCCGATGTAGGGGATGCCGGAGAGCTCCAGCAGACCCTGGATCGCGCCGTCCTCGCCGAGCTTGCCGTGCAGGACGGGGAAGACCAGGTCGAGGCTGACCGCTTCGTAGCGTCCCTGCTCCAGGACGAGCAACCCTCGCGCGCTCCTGTCCGGTGACAGCACTGCCGGGCGCGAGCTGCCGTTCTCCCAGTTCGGGTCGGGGCCGGCACACAGCTTCCACGCCCCCTCGCTCGTGATCCCGATCCAGAACGGTTCGTACTTCTCCTCGTCGAGGCACTTCGCGACCTCTTGCGCGGACTTGACGGAGATGGGGTGTTCCTCGGAGCTCCCTCCGAACACGATTCCGACCTTCAACCTAGGCACGCAGGCTCCTCTTCTCGAAGTTCAGGCAGTTGATGAGGGTGTTCTCGACCATGTCGGTCACGGCGTGGTCGGTGTAGTACGCCGTGTGCGGGCTGATGAGCACGTTCGGCATCGCCTGCAGCCGCAGGAGCGATGTGCTGTCGACGGGTCTGTTCCGGAAGTCGGAGTAGAAGACCCCTTCCTCTCCTTCGACGACGTCCAGCGCCGCACCTCCCAGGCTGCGGTTCTCCAGCGCTGACACGAGTGCCTCGGTGTCGATGAGGGCCCCGCGGCCGGTGTTGACGACCACGGCGCCGTGCTTCATCAGCTCGATCCGACGGCGGTCCAGCAGGTGGTGGGTGTCCGCGGTGAGCGGGGTGTGGAGCGTGACCATGTCGCTCTGCTGCAGCAGCTCCTCGAGAGGGACGTGCTCGGTGAAGCTCTGGGGACGGCTGTCGTGGGTCAGCACCCGGCAGCCGAAACCGCGCAACCGGTCCAGGACCGCGATGCCGATGCGTCCCGTGCCGATGACTCCGACGGTGAGGTCGCGCAGCTCCCTGCCGCGTACGTCGTGGAGCCGGTAGTCATGGATGCCGGCTCGGCAGATGACGGACTTGGCGTGGCGCACCGCCATCAGCATCAGCATCAGCGTGTAGTCGGCGACGCTGTCGGGCGAGTAGGTGACTCCCTCGACGCGAGATACCGACGCTCTCGGCGAACCGCACGTCGACGTGGTTGTTCCCGATGCTCCTGGTGGACAGGTACCTCACGCCGGCCCGGCTGAGCGCACGGAGGGTGGGGTTCGTGACCGGCGCCTTGTGGTCGACGCTGATGCATCGGTCTCCGAGCGCCAGCTCCACGTTGGCTTCGTTCACTGCCGCCTCGGTGATGGTCGGCAGGACACCGAAGCGGGGCGCCAGCTCGTGGAACAGCGCGGTCTCGTCCCGCGCGCACCCGTAGATGGTGATGCCGGTGCTGGTCACGAACACCAGTGAAGGCTGGGTGGCGTTGCCGCCGTGTATGAGGTTTTCGATATGCCGGCGATAAGTTACCCATCGGTCATGGACAGGCGGGGCGGCTACCAGCCGGGGGATATCGCCGGCGTATGGAGAACCGGATACGCGCTGGCAACGCCTCGGCGCCTCGACTGGGGGCATGATCCCGCTCGGCCTCGGTGAGATCGCCACGGTCGTCGGCGGCGCGGTCGCGGGCGCCGGCGCCGGCGCCGGCGCCGTGATGGTGACCGCGCCGGCGGTGCTCGACGGCCGGCAGGCCGAGCCGGGCGGCCTCTTCGTCGCCTTCGCCGGCGAGCACGTCGACGGCCACGACCACGCCGGGCAGGCCGGAGCCGCCGGGGCGGTGGCGGTGCTCGGCACCCGGCCCACTCCGCTGCCCACCGTGGTCGTGGAGGCATCCCAGGCCGCACTGCAAGGGCTCGCCGCCCACGTCGTGGCGCGGCTGCGCGACGGGCTCACCGTCGTCGGGCTCACCGGCTCCCAGGGCAAGACCAGCACCAAGGACCTGCTGGCGGCGGTGCTGTCGAGTGCGGCGCCGACGGTCGCCACGGTCGGCTCGCTCAACAACGAGCTCGGCGTGCCGCTGACCATGCTGCGTGCCGACGCGGCCACCCGGTTCCTCGTCCTCGAGATGGGGGCCCGCCACGTCGGCGACATCGCCCAGCTCACCGGCCTGGTCGCACCCGACATCGCCGTCGTCCTCAACGTCGGACAGGCCCACCTCGGCGAGTTCGGGTCGCGCGGAGCCATCGCCAGGACCAAGGGCGAGCTGGTGCAGGGCCTCGCGCCCGGCGGCACCGCAGTCCTCAACGCCGACGATCCCCGGGTGGTCGCGATGCGCGCGCTCACCGACGGCCCGGTGCTGACCTTCGGCCGGGCGGCGCACGCCGACGTGCGGGTGCTCGACCTGGCCCTGGACCGGCTCGGCCGACCGTCCTTCACCCTGCGGACCGCCGACGCCTCCGCTCACGTCGCACTACCGCTCGTGGGCGCCCACCAGGCACACAACGCGTCGGCTGCCGCGGCGGCGGGGCTGGCGGCCGGCGTACCCCTCGACCTGGCTGCGGCGGCGCTGGCCACCGCCTCGCTGTCGAAGTGGCGCATGGAGCTGCGCGACCTCGCCGTCGGTGCGACCCTGCTCAACGACTCCTACAACGCCAACCCCGACTCGACCCGCGCCGCCCTGGACGCGCTGGCGGTCATCGAGGCCGGGCGCCGGATCGCCGTCCTCGGCGAGATGCGCGAGCTCGGAGACGTCAGCGAGGCCGAGCACCGCGCCGTCGGGGAGTACGCCGCCTCCCGGGCCGACGTGGTGGCCGTGGTCGGCGAGGCCGCCCGACCGATCGCCGACGGCGCGGGAGAGCGGGCCGTGGCGCTGGCCGACAACGACGCGGCCGTCGACTGGCTGCGCGGCCACCTCGCCGCCGGTGACGTGGTGCTCGTCAAGGCCTCCCGCGGGCCGCGTCTCGACGAGGTCGCCGCCGCGCTCGCCTAGGGCGTGCCCTAGCTCGTCAGCGCTCCGGATCGTGCGCGGCGTCGGCGTACGCCGGAGGGCAGCCGCTATCGACGGCCTCGGGGCGCAGCTCGTAGTGCCATGGTTCGTTGCCGTAGACCTGGCACAGCCCGTACGCGGAGCCGTGGTCGGACAGCCACTCCGAGGCTCTGAACGGCCCGACGTCGACCGCGTCCCCCGACACGTGGGCAGACGTCTCCGGAGTCGCCACCCACCGGGCAGCCTCCTCTTCCGAGCCGTACTCCGAGACGGCCTCGTGCAGCAGCTGCTCCTGGTAGTCGGGTGAACGCCACCCGCTGTTGACCTCGAACTCGACGCCGTCCTCGGCTGCATCGTTCGCAGCTCTGCGCAGGGCCTCGAGCAGGCTCGGGTCGAGGTTGGCCACCGCCGGAGTCTCGTCATCGAAGACCGATGCACCGTCGGTGAGGACACCGTCGGCCTCGCCGAGCGGCCCCTGGTCGTCGCCGCGAAGAACGTCGCCGAACGAGGGAGTCGACGACGACACGGACGGAAGGCCGAGGGTTCCGACGAACGCGGCGACGACGACTGCCAGGCCACCGAGAACGAGCCTCGATGCCCGGCGGGCTCCTGCTCGGGCTGGTGCGGTGTGGTTCATGCCTTGAGTGAAGGCAGCGTGCCGTTGCCAGCACGTATGCGGTTTTCGATATGCCGGCGATATGTGGCAGGTCGTTAGCGTCGGGGCATGCGTGTGCTGATCGTCGAGGACGAGCCCTACATGGCGGAGGCCATCCGCGACGGTCTCCGCCTGGAAGCGATCGCGGCCGACATCGCCGGTGACGGCGACACCGCGCTGGAGCTGCTGAGCATCAACGCCTACGACATCGCCGTCCTCGACCGCGACATCCCGGGTCCTTCCGGCGACGACATCGCCGAGCACATCGTCGCCTCCGGCACAGGCATGCCCATCCTGATGCTCACCGCCGCCGACCGGCTCGATGACAAGGCGACGGGGTTCGAGCTCGGCGCCGACGACTACCTCACCAAGCCGTTCGAGCTCCGAGAGCTCGTGCTCCGGCTCAGAGCACTCGACCGCAGGCGTGCCCACAACCGGGCACCCGTGCGGGAGATCGCGGGCCTGCGACTGGACCCGTTCCGCCGCGAGGTCTACCGCGACGGGCGGTACGTCGCCCTGACCAGGAAGCAGTTCGCGGTGCTCGACGTCCTCGTGGCTGCCGAGGGCGGTGTCGTCAGCGCCGAAGAGCTGCTGGAACGGGCGTGGGACGAGAACGCCGACCCGTTCACCAACGCCGTGCGCATCACCGTCTCGGCACTGCGCAAACGGCTCGGAGAACCCTGGATCATCGCCACCGTGCCCGGCGTCGGCTACCGCATCGACACAGCACCCGACGCCGGACGTGAGGGAGCAGACCGTGGATAGGCAGCCCGGTATGAGCGTTCGTCTCAAGCTCACCCTCAGCTACGCCGGGTTCCTCATGGTCGCCGGCATCCTGCTGCTCTCGGTCGTGTGGGTGTTCCTGCTGCGCTACGTGCCCGCCGGGATCCACCCCGACATGGTCGGACCCAACCGCGGCGATCTCGTGCGTGCCTTCGCCCCGAAGGCAGAGGCAGCGCTGGGGTTCCTGCTGGTGTTCGGCCTGCTGGGAGGCTGGATCCTCGCCGGCAGCATGCTGGCGCCGCTGACTCGCATCTCCAACGCCACCCGCCTGGCCGCGACCGGATCGCTCTCCCACCGGATCCAGCTGGAAGGCCGCAACGACGAGTTCCGCGAGCTCGCCGACGCCTTCGACACCATGCTCGCTCGGCTCGAGGCACAGGTCGCCGAACAGCAGAGGTTCGCGGCCAACGCGTCCCACGAGCTCCGCACTCCGCTCGCCGTGACCCAGACGCTTCTCGACGTGGCTCGCAACGATCCGCGACGGGACACCGGTGAGCTCGTCGACCGCCTCTACTTCATCAACGCCCGAGCGATCGAGCTCACCGAAGCACTGCTCCTGCTCAGCCGGGCCGACCAGCGTTCCTTCACCCGAGTGCCCCTCGACCTGTCCCTCCTGGCGGAAGAAGCCACCGAGACGCTGCTCCCCCTCGCCGAGGAGCGCGGCCTCACCCTCGAGACCTCCGGCGACCCGACCCCCACCATCGGCTCACACGCGCTGCTGCAGCAGATGACGACGAACCTCGTGCACAACGCGATCGTCCACAACCTGCCCGAGAAGGGCACCGTGTGGGTCACGACCAGCGCGCACCCGAAGTCCGTGGCACTCACCGTCGAGAACACCGGGGAGGTGCTCACCCCACAGGTGGTCTCCACGTTCGTCGAGCCGTTCCAGCGCGGCACCGGGCGGATCCGCAGCGGCCACGCAGGGGTCGGCCTCGGCCTGGCGATCGTCGAGAGAATCACCCAGGCCCACGACGGAAGACTCAGCGTCACCCCCCGGGACGGTGGCGGGCTCCGCGTCACGGTGCGACTACCCGCCGCGCCACCGCAGACGGGCGGCTGACGGCCAGGGGAACGTGCGTCTACATCGTCGGGAGCTCGGTGTAGATCGACTTCAGCTCGGTGTACTGCCCCAGGCCCTCCGGGCCGAACTCGCGGCCGATCCCCGAGGACTTGAAGCCGCCGAACGGCGCCGCGAAGTCCATCGTGTACGTGTTCACGCCGTAGGTCCCGGCGCGGACCCGGCGGGCCACGTCGAGCCCGGCCTCCTTGTCGGCGGTCCACACCGTGCCGGCCAGGCCGTAGTCGGAGTCGTTGGCGATGCGGACCGCGTCGTCCACGTCGTCGTACGGGATCACCGAGAGGACCGGCCCGAAGATCTCCTCCTGGGCGATCCGCATCCCGTTGTCGACGTCGGCGAAGACGGTCGGGCGGACGTACCAGCCGGAGGACAGCCCCTCGGGCATGCCGTTGCCGCCCAGCGCGACACGGGCGCCCTCCTCCTGGCCCAGCGCGATGTACTTCTCGACCCGCTCCTGCTGGCGCTGCGCGACCAGGGGGCCGATCTCGGTGGCCGGGTCGGCCGGGTCGCCGACCGGCATCGACGCGACGGTCTCGACCAAAGCGTCCACGACGGTGTCGTAGTTGGCGCGGCTGGCGAGGATCCGGGTCTGCGCGACGCACGCCTGGCCGGAGTTCATCAGGGCGGTGAACCGCAGTCCCGCCATCGTCGCCGTCAGGTCGGCGTCGTCGAGCACGATCGCGGCCGACTTGCCGCCGAGCTCGAGCGAGACGCGCTTCAGCTGCTCGCCGCAGACCGCGGCGATCCGGCGGCCGGCCGCCGTCGAGCCGGTGAATGCGACCTTGTCCACGCCCGGGTGCGCGACCAGGTGCTCGCCGACCTCGCGGCCGGCGGCGACGATGTTGACCACGCCGTTCGGCACGCCGGCCTCGGTGAGCAGCTCGGCGAGGAGATATCCGTCGAGCGGCGTCTCCGGTGCCGGCTTCACGACGATCGCGCAGCCGGTCAGAAGCGCGGGCACCAGCTTGGACATGATCGTGAACTGCGGGACGTTCCACGGCGGGATCGCGGCCACCACGCCGACCGGCTCCCGGCGTACGACGACCGGGGACCCGAGCACACCGGCGCGCTCCTCCTCCCACGGGAACTCCCGGGCGATCCCGAGGAACGCCTCGATCTGCATCCACGGGGCCGGCGACTGCGCGAGGTTGGCGAACGACGTCGGCGAGCCCATCTCGAGGGTGATCAGGTCGGCCATCTCGGCCAGCTTGCCGGCGTACAGCCCGGAGAACGCCTGGACGACGTCGATCCGCTCCTCTGGCGACATCCGGGGCCACGGCCCCTCGTCGAAGGCGCGGCGGGCGGCAGCGACGGCCGCGTCGATGTCGCCGGTCGAACCCTCGGGGACCCGGGCGACGACCTGCTCCGAGTGCGGGCTCACCACCTCCAGGACATCAGACGACGCGGGCGCCGCCCACTCGCCGTCGATGAAGAGCGCGTCGCGGTCGTGGTCGGTCATTTCGTGCTCCTGGAGCGGTCGGGGTCGCTTGTAACTAACCGTCCGGACTTCTTCCATGCGGTTATAACCGCATGCCAGTGGTCGTAACGGTTAGTTACAAGTGCTGGCGGACCGGCGGTGGGACTCATGGTGCGTGGATGAACCAGTCGGTGAAGCCGGTGGGCTCGTGCTTGCCGATGACGCCGTGCTCGTAGAGGCCCCAGCCCTCGACGGGGTCCTGGCCGTCCTCGCGCCAGATGGCGCGGCCGACGCTGTCGGTGAGGCCGAACGGCACCCGGCCGACCACCGCGGGGTCGTTCATGTCGTAGGTGAGCCGCTCGGCGAAGTCGGCTCCCTTCCACTGGCCGTGGCCCCAGTCGGGGTCACCGCCGTAGCCGCCACCGACGGCGATCGGTACGGCGAGCAGCGACTCGACCTCGATCGTCACCGGGGTGCCGTCGGGGGTGACGCAGGTGACCACGCCGTTCTTCGGCGTCCGGGTGCCCGAGACGTAGTTGGTCTGCACCCGCGGCCAGCCGAGCTGGTCGACCCGGCCGTCGGGCCAGACCCGGGTCGCGTCGTTGAGGACCCGGAAGCCGTCCGGCTCCTCCTGCACGATCAGCACGATCGCGAAGTCCGGGAAGGCGATCGGCAGGTAGAGCCACCACATGCCGTCGAACGGCGGGTCGGCCGGCCTGCCCGGAGGCTCGGCCTCCCCCACCGGCCGGATCCCCCACGAGCGGTCCCGCGACCCGATCCACGTGGCCGGGTCGACGACCCGCTCCTCGCCGTCGATGACGAGCGACCCCTCCCACGACCCGAGCTGGGCGAACCGCTGCGCGTCGAGCGTCGGTCGCAGCCCGCCGGCGCGCATCAGGTGTGGCTGCTCCTGCACGACCGGGAACAGCCCGCGCCAGCGCAGGTCCATGGAGACCCCCTCGGTCTCCTCGAGGACGATCCGGAGCTCCTGCAGCGGCTCGACCACCTCGATCCGGTAGTTGCCGACCCGCTGGTTGAGCCGGTCGTGGTCGAGGGCGTCGCCGAGGTGGACCGCGGTCTGCTCGTCGCCGCGCCGGATCAGCACGAAGGCGTCCTTGGTGCCGAGGTTGGGGTAGTAGCCGAGCCCGGTGATCACGAAGAGGTCGCCGCTGCGGTCGTGGGCGTTGAAGTAGCAGCGGTCGTAGAAGTTGCGGTCGCTGCTGCCGACCCAGGCGAGCGGCTGCGGCAGCTGGTGGATCGGGTACTCGTCGAGTGGCGTGAGCATCAGGCCATGTCTCCCAACTCGTGGTGGATGCCGGCGTCGTCCAGGCGCGGGCTGGCAAGGCGCCGGCCCGCGCGCAGACCGGGCGTCTTCGAAGGGTCGGTAACGACGCCAGCGCGTGATGTGGGCGGCGTCCGGCGCCGCCAGGAGTTGGGAGGCATGGCCTATATGCCGACCTCCGCGAGGTAGCGCTCGACCAGCGGCTTGCAGTGGAACAGCGTCTCGACGTCGTCCGGCTTCTCGATCTCGCCGAACCGCACCTGTCGCGCGCCGGTGCGCATGAAGACGATGCACCAG
Source organism: uncultured Actinomycetota bacterium (assembly GCA_963798045.1). Taxonomy (GTDB): domain Bacteria; phylum Actinomycetota; class Actinomycetes; order Propionibacteriales; family Nocardioidaceae; genus Nocardioides. The sequence continues at coordinate 112,347 of CAWCSB010000013.1, read as the reverse complement.
GCGGTGGCGTTGTAGAGGTGGTACCAAGTCAGTTCGCCGAGCCGCACCCCGGTGAGCTGCTCGTACGTCGCGAGCACGTCCTCCTCGCGCATGAAGTGCGGCATCCCCGGGAGCTCGAAGAGGGTCGCGATGGACTCGAAGACCTGGTGGGAGAAGACCATCCACGACACGTCCAGCGCGCGCGAGCCGATCGTCGCCATCTCCCAGTCGAGGACGGCGACGGGCGCGAAGTCGCGGTACATCATGTTGCCGATCCGGGCGTCGCCCCAGCTCAGCACGGTGCCGCCCGGGTCGGCGGGCTGGTTGGCCTCCAGCCAGTCGAGCAGCTTCTCGACCAGCGGCGAGCGGCCCAGGTCGGGGACCGCGAACTCGTACCACGATCGACGGGCAGCCAGGTTGCGCTCCATCGGGGTCCCGGTCGCGGCCGAGCCGGTGAGGTGGCGGCCCGGGTCGAGGTAGGGGAACGCCGCGGCTGCGTCCGGGATGGCGTGCAGCCCGGCCAGCACGCCCACCGAGTCGTCCTGCAGCCGCTGCTGCTCCTCCCGCGAGGCGTCGAAGAGCCAGTTGTCGCCGAAGGTGTACGGCATCACGTCCGGCGGGACGATCCCCTCGATCCGGTCCATGAGGAAGAACGGCGTGCCGAGCACCTCGCCGGTCGGCTCGATGAACCCGACCGCCGGCACCGGGACCTCGGTGTGTTCGCCGACGAACTTGATGGCGTCGTACTGCTCCTGGAGGTCGTAGCTCGGGAACACCGGCACGTCGGCGGCGGACGGCGCCACGCGCGCGACATACTTCCCCTCGCGGAGCCGGCCGTCCTCGGTCCAGGCGGCGTCGAGGACCAGGGTCTCCGACGACATGCCGTTGGCGTCGATCCCGCTGTGCAGGGTGACCCGGGGGTCGGCGCCCTCGGGGAGCAGCCCGGCCAGCCAGCCCTCGAGAAGGCCGGGAACGGTGCTGGCGTCCCGGCTGGTGCGCTGCATCTTGAGCTCGGGCGGCGGCGCCTGGGTCACGAACCCTCCCTGGTGTGACGTGGCGTTCTACTTGACACGCGTCAGAATTGTGGAACGTGTTCTAGTTTGTCAACGCTCCACTGGGATGGGTCAGACGATGTCGCGAGCCCTGACCCGGGCCTCGTCGGCCTCCTGGTCGGTCCGCATCGTCTGGCTCTGCCGCTCCGCCTCGACCCGCCGGAGGTAGTGGTCGACCTCGTCGGCGACCCGCGCGTCGTCCCAGCCGAGCTCCGCGCCCATCAGCCTGGCGGCGACCGGCGCCGAGCCCACGCCACGGTCGAAGGTCTCGATCGAGATGCGGGTCCGGCGGGTGAGCACGTCGTCGAGATGGCGGGCGGCCTCGTGGGTGACGGCGTAGACGACCTCGGCGGCGAGGTAGTCCTCGGTGCCCTCGAGCGGCTCGGCCAGCTCCGGCCGCCCCGCGACCAGCTCCAGCAGGTCGTCGATGCGGTCGCCGTACCGTCCGAGCAGGTGGTCGATCCGCGCGACGTGCAGCCCGGAGCGACGGGCCAGGTGGACCCGCTGGTTGCTGCGGGTCTCATAGCCGTCCGCGCCGACGAGGGGCACGCGGTGGGTGATCGACGTGCGCACGGCCGAGCCGCTGGTGGTGAGCGAGTCTGCCGCGGCGTCGACGGCGTCGCGGGCCATCACGCGGTATGTCGTCAGCTTGCCCCCGGCGATCATCACCAGCCCCGGGACCGGGGTCACCACGGTGTGCTCGCGGGAGATCCGCGAGGTCGGCTCGGACTCACCGGACAGGAGTGGCCGCAGACCGGCGTACACGCCCTCGACGTCCTCGTGGTCGAGCGGCTCGCGAAGGATCGCGTTGACGTGGTCGAGCACGTAGTCGATGTCCGCCCGGCTCGCTGCGGGGTGCGCCTTGTCGAGGTCCCACGGCGTGTCGGTGGTGCCGATGATCCAGTGCCGGCCCCACGGGATCACGAAGAGGACGGAGGTCTCGGTGCGGACGATGAACCCCGCCTCGGAGCGGATCCGGTCGCGCGGGACGACCAGGTGGATCCCCTTGCTGGCCTGCACGTGCAGGGAACCGCGGCCGCCGACCATCTCCTGGATGTCGTCGGTCCAGACGCCCGCCGCGTTGACCACCACCCGGGCCCGGGCCTCGAGCTCGCGACCGTCCTCCAGGTCGAGGGCGCGAACGCCGACCACCCGCTCCCCCTCGCGGAGGAAGCCCGTCACCTTGACCCGGGTCGCGATCTGGGCGCCGTGCGCGGCCGCGGTGCGAGCGACCGTGAGCACCAGCCGGGCGTCGTCGACCTGCGCGTCGTAGTAGCGGATCGCACCGTGGTTGGTCCCCGGCGCGAAGTCGGGGGCCAGCCGGGCGACGGCCTTGCGGGAGAGGTGCCGGTGCCTCGGGAGCCCCGCCTCGCCCGGTCCGAACCGCGCCATCGCGTCGTAGAGCACCAGCCCGCTGCCGACGTACGGACGCTCCCAGCCGCGATGGGTCAGCGGGTAGAGGAACGGCACCGGGCGAACCAGGTGCGGCGCCAGCCGGGTGAGCAGGAGACCGCGCTCCCGCAGCGCCTCTCGCACCAGGCCGAAGTCGAGCATCTCGAGGTAGCGGAGCCCGCCGTGGATCAGCTTGCTGCTGCGGCTGCTGGTCCCGCTGGCCAGGTCACGCTGCTCCAGGAGACCAGTGGACAGGCCACGGGTCACCGCATCGAGGGCGACACCGGCGCCGACGACACCACCGCCGACGACGAGCACGTCGAGCTCGTCGGTGCCGGCCGTGGAGAGCGCCCCGAGGGCGCGGATCCGCGCGTCCGGGCTGAGGGCGCTCGGACCCCGGTCCATGCCACCCATCCTGACAGGCGAGCCTGCGCAACCTGCGGCGGCGCCCGTGCGTCACTGTCTGCGTGAGGGGTCGGTCACGTGCGGCGGTCGGCTCGCTCGCCGCGGTCGCGGCCCTCGCGGCCACCCTCGGCACACCGCACCCGGAGTCCACCGGGGAGCCAGCCGCTTCGGGGGCCATCGTCCTGTCGTCGGGCACTCGGGCCGCGCCGGTCGCCCCGGCCACGGCGCCGAGGCCTGCGCGGCGGCCACGGCGCAGCGCCACCCTGGTGATGGGCGGCGACCTGCTGTGGCACAACACGGTGTGGGCGAGCGCGGCCGAGGACCATGGGCGGACGGGCCGCGGGAAGACCTACGACTTCGACCCGATGTTCGCCGGTGTGCGGTCGCTGGTCAGCGGCGCCGATGTGGCGCTGTGCCACGAGGAGGTGCCGTTCGCGGCACCCGGCCAGCCGCCGCAGAACTTCCCCGTCTTCGCCGCGCCGCCGGAGGCGGCCGCGTGGATCGGGGCCTTCGGCTTCGACGGCTGCACGACCGCGTCCAACCACAGCATCGACCAGGGCTTCGACGGGCTGGTGCGCACCGCCGACCTGCTCGAGCGGGCCGGGGTGGCGCACATCGGGACGTTCCGGTCGGTCGCCGAACGGCGTCGGCCGGTGGTCCTTGCGACCGAGGACGGCGTGCGGATCGGGGTGGTGGCCGGGACGTTCGGGACCAACGGCTTCCCCCTGCCGGCCGGCCGCGAGTGGTCGGTGTCCATGTGGGACGCGCGGAACCTGCTGTCCCAGGCGCGCGCGGCTCGCGAGGCCGGTGCCGACGTCGTGGTCGTCCACCTGCACGGCGGCGACGAGTACAACCACCTGCCGAACGCCGCGCAGACAGCCCTGGTCGAGCGGCTGACCCGCTCCCCCTACGTCGACCTGGTGCTCGGCGACCACGCCCACGTCGTGCAGCCCATCACGCGGGTCCACGGGAAGTGGGTCGTCTACGGGATGGGCAACATGGTCGCCCAGCAGGACCCGGCTCGCTCCGACACCTTCCAGGGGATCCTGGCGCGGTTCACCTTCACCGAGCGGCGCAACGGCCGGTTCGCGGTGACGCGGGCGGCGTACGCCCCGATCGGGTGGAACCTCTGGCACCCGGGCTCGGCGCCGATCCGCGTCGTGCGCCTCCGCGGGGCGGCCGCCGACCAGGTGACGGCGTACGTCGAGGGGCTGGGCAAGCAGCCGGGCCTGCACCGGCTCTGAGCTAGCCGACTATGCAGGCGGTCCCGACCCGCCGGAAGCCCACGCCCTCGTAGACCCGGGCCACGTCGTCGCTGCCCGCGGACATGAAGACCGTCCGCACGCCGGCCTCCGCCGCGTCCGCGGCGAGCGCCCAGGTGAGGTGGCCGGCGATGCCGCGTCGCCGCTGGGCCGGCAGCACGGCGACGCCGACGATCTCTGTCACGTCACCCCGCGGGTTGTGGCTGCCGCCGCCGACCGCGCCGAGCTCAGGGTCGAAGGCGCCGAACGTGACGGTCCGCCCGGCCGCGATCATGGCCGAGATGGTGTCCACATAGGAGTCCGGCTCGGTCGCCCGGGCGTCGCGCTCGGCCACCGACGCCGGGCCGACCCGCGTGTCGTCCTGGCCGAAGCCGACGTGGATCGAGGCCTGCACCAGGGCGAGGTCGGGGTCGTCGGGCGCCAGGCGGCGGACGGCGACCGGGCTCTGCCGCACGACCGGCTCACCGCCGAGGACGAGCATCGGGTAGTCCCCCACCTCGACCCCGGCCGCGACCGCGGCGTCGCGCAGGCTGGGCGTGGTCTCGTGCACCCACTCGATCGACTGCGGCAGCCCGAGCTCCTCGAGGCGGGCAAGCACCGACGTCACGTCGTCCGGCGTCACCTCTGCACTCAGCCCGAGCCGAGGCCGGGCGTAGTAGGGCCAGCCGCCGTGGGACACGAAGACGGTGAACGGCCCGTGCTCCTCGGCGTCGGCGTTGCCGCGCGGCGCCTCGTCGTAGTAGCGCTCGAGCCGGGCCAGCAGGTCGTCGTCCATCGCCCCCATCCTCGCGGGTGAGGCGGCCGGCGGCACAGGGGTTTTGCTTGGGTCCTTGGCCGTCGAGTGACCCGAATGGCAGGTCTTCCACGCTGGAAAACCTGCGAAATGGGTCACTCGACGAAAACTGACCCAACCACGGCCCTAGTCGACGACGACGACCTCCACCCGCTGGAACTCCTTCAGGTCGGTGTAGCCCGTGGTGGCCATGGACCGCTTCAGGGCGCCGATCAGGTTCATGGTGCCGTCGGCGACGCGTGAGGGGCCGAACAGGATCTCCTCGAGGGTGCCGACGGCCTCGAACTCGACCCGCTCGCCGCGGGGCAGGGAGCGGTGGTGGGCCTCGGCGCCCCAGTGGAAGCCGTGACCCGGGGCGTCGGTGGCGCGCGCGAACGGCGAGCCGACCATCACCGCGTCCGCGCCGCACGCGACCGCCTTGGCGATGTCGCCGGACATGCCGATCGAGCCGTCCGCGATGACGTGCACGTAGCGGCCACCGGACTCGTCGAGGTAGTCGCGGCGGGCCGCGGCGACGTCGGCGACCGCGGAGGCCATCGGCACCGCGACCCCGAGGACGGTGCGGGTGGTGTGGGCGGCGCCGCCGCCGAAGCCGACCAGCACGCCGGCCGCGCCGGTGCGCATCAGGTGCAGCGCGGCCTGGTGGGTGGCGCAGCCCCCGACGACCACCGGGACGTCGAGCTCGTAGATGAACTCCTTGAGGTTCAGCGGCTCGGCCTGCGACGAGACGTGCTCGGCGCTGACCGTCGTGCCCCGGATCACGAACATGTCGACACCCGCATCGACCACGGTCTTGGCGAACTCACGTGTGCGCTGCGGCGACAGCGAGCCGGCCACGGTGACGCCGGCATCGCGCATCTCCCGGAGCCGCTCGGTGATGAGCTCCACCTTGACCGGCTCGGCGTACATCTCCTGGAGCCGGGCCGTGGCCTGCTCGCCGCGGAGCCCGGAGACCTCGGCCAGCATCGGGGTGGGGTCCTCGTAGCGCGTCCAGAGTCCCTCGAGGTTGAGCACGCCCAGTCCGCCGAACCGGCCGAGCGCGATCGCCTGGCCGGGCGACATCACCGAGTCCATCGGCGCGGCGAGCACCGGCAGCTCGAACCGGTAGGCGTCGATCTGCCAGTCGACGCTGACCTCCTCGGGGTCGCGGGTGCGCCGCGAAGGCACGATCGCCACGTCGTCGAAGGAGTACGCGCGGCGGGCCCGCTTGGCCCGTCCGATCTCGATCTCGGTCACGGGCGTCAGTCTCCCATCGCACGCCTCCGGGGATCGAAATGCGGCACACTGCCAGCGCCATGCTTGAACTGCCTCAGAACCTCGCCCCGCTGCTCCGACCCGAGCCGCACCTCGACGTGCTCGGCACGTCCGACCCGTGGGTCGTGCCGGCCGACTGGCTCGAGACGACCCAGCAGAAGATGAAGGCACTGGCCGAGGATCCGCGCGGTCAGGGCGGCGTACCGCCGTCGGGCAGCTGGGAGTCGGGTACGTCGGGCGCGGTGCCGTACCTCTGGAACCTCACCACGTTCCTGCCGAGCGCGATCCCGGTCTGGGCGGGGAGCTACGCGAGCCTGGGTGACCTGCTCCTCAAGCCGTGGCTGTCGGACTCCTACGTCCCGACCCAGCCCAGGATCACCTACTACGTCAACAGCGACGACACCTGGCACCTCGACCTCTGGTGGCGACAGCGCGACCTGGGCGCCGAGGCCCGCATGAAGGCGCTGGAGCTCACGGTCGAGTGCGTGGCGGTCTTCGCCGAGGTGCCTCAGTACGCGTCGCGCGCCGCGACGTTCACCGCCATGCTGCACAAGGTCCTCGACGACCCCGAGCTGCGCAAGCTCCACGAGGAGGCCGCCTGGGACGTGGTCGCCAAGACCTGGCGCGAGCAGATCTGCACCGAGCAGGACGCCCAGACCTTCTCCGAGGGACGCGGCTGGACCTCCCAGCTGGTGTGGTCGATCAGCGGTCTCGACGCCGCCCACCAGGTGCTCAGCAACGTGGTCAGCCGGGCCCAGGCGGCCGACGAGGTCATCGCCTCCATGGCCCTGCACGACGTCGTCGACGAGCTGCCGGCCGCGCTCGCGGCGGCGGTCGGCAGTGAGCGGTTCGGCGCTATCAACGCGGCGTTCGAGCGGCTCCGGCCCGGCTACGACGGCGAGGACTGGATGTCGGACAACCGCGGCTGGCTCGCCCGCGGCATGGTGAACGGCGAGATCGACGCGGTCCGGCTGTGGCTGGCGATGGCCACCCAGGTCGCCGAGCTGGTGGCCGGCCTGCCGTCGTTCGCCCGGTCCACGTCGTGCCCCAGCCGCACCGGCTACCTCGACGACCTGACCGGCGTCTTCCGGGCTCCACCGGCGGTGGTCAACCCGATGGCCACCAAGCTGCTCGAGGACCGTCGCAACCAGCGGCGGCTGGCCACCGCCGGCACCACAGTCACCCCCGAGGGCGTCCGGCTCACGGCGACCGAGGACGGCGAGGGGGTGCCCGACCTGGCCGTGCCCGAGGTCGAGATCGGCGACCCGATGGCCGAGCTCGAGGAGCTGGTCGGCCTGGCGCCGGTCAAGGAGCAGGTCAACCGGCTGGTCGCCGAGCTGAAGGCGGAGAAGCTGCGCACCGAGGCCGGCATGCCGCCGTCGGAGAAGTCGCGGCACATGGTCTTCACCGGCAACCCCGGCACCGCGAAGACCACCGTGGCCCGGCTCCTGGCCCGGATCTACGCCCAGCTCGGCGTGCTCGCCCACGGCCACCTCATCGAGGTCAGCCGGGCCGACCTGGTCGGCGAGTACATCGGCCAGACCGCACCGCGCACCACGGCCCGCTTCAACCAGGCGTCCGGCGGCGTGCTGTTCATCGATGAGGCCTACTCACTGGTCCCGCCCGACTCCTTCCGCGACTTCGGCAACGAGGCGATCTCGACCCTGCTCAAGCTGATGGAGGACCACCGCGACGAGGTCGTGGTGATCGTGGCCGGCTACCCCAGGGAGATGCAGCGCTTCGTCGAGTCCAACCCCGGCGTCGCGTCCCGGTTCCCGAGCACGATCTCGTTCGCCGACTACTCCCCCGACGAGCTGTGGGGCATCTTCCGGCTGTACGCCGACCGGGCCGGCTTCTCGCTGCTGGACGGCGTCGAGGGCGCGTTCCGCCGGCTGGTCCCCGATCCACGCCCCGACGCCTTCGGCAACGGTCGTTTCGTCCGCAACGTGTTCGAGGAGGCGGTCACCCGCCAGGCGATGCGGATCACTGCCATGACCGACCCCACGAAAGAGGTGGTCACCCAGCTGCGCCCGGAGGACCTGCCGGACAACGCGTCGGCCACCGGCAGGACCGACGGGACCGGGCTCTACCTGTAGGAAAGGCCCCTGGCGAACCCCCGCCATGTCGGGTGGCCGCCAGCCCTGATCCTGTCGCGCCGGGCCCGAGGCGGCTATCAAGGGACTCCACCTGTCTTCTGTCTCGGGAGTTTCGATGCCCGCATCTCAACGCGGCCCGCGCGCCCGGGCCGCGCTCGCCGCCTCGTGCAGCGCCCTGCTCGTCCTGCTGGGAACGGCCCTGCTCTGGCCCGTGCAGACCGCGGCCGCCCAGGACCGCGCCCGCGCCGAGCCCCAGTTCCAGAGCGCGAGCCCCTCGGACGCAACCCGCATCGTCGACGTCGGCGGCGGCGAGCGGGTCGTCGTCACCACCCAGGACGACGGACTCGCGGAGCTGAGCGCCCTTCCCGGACGCGACGGCGCGGTCCCGGGCCTGATCACCCAGCGAACCGAAGCCGGCACCAGCGTGCAGACCACGGATCCGTCGAGTGTCCCCACGCTGGTCCAGGGCGAGCGGCCCACCCATCTGGCGGCCGCAGACGATTCCGAGGTTCCGCTGCACTTCAAGGTGGTCGGTCGGGACGGCCTCCCCGCGGAGGGGTACGTCACCGTGTTCGACCTCGAGCACGGGGCGACCTGGACGCGGCAGCTCGACGCCGGCGCGGGCCTCGGCGCGAGGTGCACTCGCGACACCTACTCCCACGTCCCGTGCGCGCTGGTACCGCCCGGCAGCTACTCCGTGATGGCCCTGGTCACGACTCTGCCGGCCGAACCGCCGAGCATCGGCGTGGGCCGCACGTTGCAGAACGTCGCCCTCGTCGGCACGCCCGAGACGACCGTCGACGCCGAGCGAAGGGTCACGTTCGACGCGCGGGACGCCCACCGGATGACCGTGCGCACGCCGGATCGCCACACGAAGGTCCCGTTCGAGGGGATGCTGCAGCTCGGGTACGACCGGACCGCGGCGGACGGGTCGGAGATCCACCTCGACATGCACCCGAGCGTGCTGCTCGACCAGCACTTCTACCTGCAGCCCACGGCGCAGGTCTCGGTCGGAACTTTCCAGACCCGCACCCGGGTCCGGCTGCAGGCACCCGACATCGAGATGAGCGCCCCGTCCCTGCGCACGCTGCATCCCGAGTACGTCGACTCGGTCTGGTTCGCCGACTTCGACTCCGACTTCCCGCTGGTCGACGGAGCCTCGCGCCTCCGCGTGGTCGACGTCGGCCGCGCGACGCACGCAGACCTCGCCGGCCGCAGGCTGCACGGCGCTCTGGCCCTGGTGACCCACTCCGACGCGGTCCCGATCGCCGAGCAGTCCAATCGGGCCGCGGCGCACGGCGCCTCGGTCGTCGTCATCCGCAACGACGGCCCTGGCGACATCGCTGACCCTGGCGGCACCGGCGTGATGTTGCGGGTGCCCACGATCCGGCTGAACCGCGCCGAGGGCCGCGCGCTCGCCCGCCTGCCTCGCAAGGAGCGGGTGCGCGTCAAGGGGGAGCCGGCCAGCCCGTACATCTACGACCTCTACCTCAAGGAGCAGGGCCGGATCCCCGACGACGTGAGGTACGTCGCCCGGACCCAGGACCTGGCCGCCCAGGTCCTCGAGGTGCACGGCCAGCCGACTCTTGGCTCGACGTTCGGCGAAGCGGCGTACCCGTTCCAGCCGGGAGACACGATGTCGATCTCGCGGGTCCTCCCGTTCCGTGGCGACGCGCGCTCGCGGGTGGAATACCGGCTCCTCGACCCGGACACCCGCTGGCGCTACATGGTCACCACCCCCGAGAGCGCCCAGAACGCGATGTTCCCGCATCCGGAGGTCCTGCAGATGACCCTGCTCGACTCCGCCTACCACGTGTACGACGCCCCGGGGCAGAGCACGCTCCCGGTCGGAGCTGCGCCAGTCGCCACAGGCCCCAACGTGGGGCAGCCGGTCCGGCGCGAGGGCGACTCGCTGCAGCTCGCGATGGAGACCTTCGTCGACCAGGACGGCAACCACGGAGCCGGCTACTCCGAGGGCGACTACGCCACGCACCTGGAGATCCGGGCGGACGGCACGCTGGTCGGCGAGACGGACAACTTCCCGGCCGGAGTCGCAGAGCTGCCGGCCGGAGAGTCGACGGTCGAGCTGCACTTCACGACCGACAACCGGCAGCCGTGGACCGAGCTCTCCACGCACACCGATTCGACGTGGACCTTCCCGTCGACCACCGCACCGGACGACCAGGTGGTCGTCGAGCCGCTGCTGATCCCGGACTACGACGTCGGTGTCGACTTGCGCAATCGCGTCCATCCCGACCCGGGCCAGCCGGTGTCGTTCGACCTTCGGCTGGGTCGGCCCGAGGGCTCTGTGCCGGCGCAGGTGCAGACCGTGCGGGTCGATGCGTCGTACGACGATGGCGCCACCTGGCAAGAGGCGACCGTCGTCGAGCAGGGGCAGGGCTGGCGGGTGTCACTCCCCCCAGGGACTGGCCTCGTGTCGCTACGGCTGCGGGCCGACGACGCCGCCGGCTCGGCCATCGACCAGACCGTCATCCGGGCGTTCGACGTGACCGGCTGAGCCCGGCTGGGTCTCTAGCCAGCCGAGCCGGACCGCCTGCACGCCAGCCTGAAACCTGGTGCGGACGTGCAGGTGGTCCATCAGCTCACCGATCCTGCGGCTCAGCGTGCGGGTACTGGTGCCGAGGTGGCGGGCGACCACGTCGTCCTTCGCGCCGGACGCGAGCAGCGCGGCGAGCTGGCGGTCGTCGAACGGACCATCGTGCGCCGGCGCCACGATCGGCGTCGCTTGCGCCCACAGCAGCTCGAACAATCGCACCAGCGCATCGAGCAGGGCGGACGGACGCACGCACACGGCGGCATCGACGGTGTTGACTCCGACAGGGAGGATCGCCAGCTCACGGTCGCCGATCGCCAGCTTCATCGGCAGGGCGGGGTGGACCCGGGCCTGCTCGCCCGCCCGGGACGCGTCCGCGAGATCCTTCAGCGCCCCGGGCAGCTCGAGCGCCTCGGGCGCATAGATCCCGCGAACCGTGACGTCGGAGCGCAGCAGCCGACGCACCGCACCGTCGGAGCTCTCCGGATCCGCGACGTACGGCGGCCGGTCAATCACCATCAGCTCCCGCCGTGTGGTGTCGAGCAGCTGGTCGAACCGGGCTGCGATCGCGGAGCGCCCGACCAGCACCTCAACGATGTCCTCGGGTCGGTGTCGCTCCTCCGCCGGCATCTCCGCGAGCAGGTCGCGGGCGGCGAGCTGGGTGCGGGCCAGCTCGGCACGCCGCCGGTTGACCAGCGCGTCGACCGCGACGTCCGGGCGTGCGGCGCGCAGGCGCACCGGTCGGCCGGGCAGGCGGTGCACCAGGCCGAGCTCCTCCAGCGCCATCAGCGAGCGGCGGATCTCGCTGAGGTCCCGGCCGAGCGCAGCGGCGAGCTCAGCGAGGTCCGCCTCGGACCTCGACAGCACCTCCCGGTAGACCGCTTCGTCGTCGGGCCTGACTCCGATCGCCTCGAGCATCCCGTCATCTTGCCCTCGCCCACGGACCGCGCCGCACCCGCGTCAGCTCAAGCCCTCGATGAGAGAGCGCAGGGCGGCCACGTGCTCCCGCAGCGCCCGGTCGCCCGCCCTGGTCAGCGACACCCACGTGGTCCGGCGGCCGTCCACGACGCCCTTGCGGCTGGCGAGGTAGCCCTCGGCGGCCAGTGCCGAGATGTGCTTGGAGAGCACCGAGTCGCTGACCCCCAGCGCGTCTCGCAGAGTCACGAACTCGACCGCCGAGACGGAGGTCAGCATGGTCATGAGCTGCAGTCGTGCCGGTGGGTGGATGTGAGGGTCGATGTCCGGCATCAGCGGTAGACCACGAGGGCGACCAGCGCGACCACAAATGTGACGGCGCCCATCGCCAGCACGGCACGCGACTCTCCGCGGGCGTGGGTTGCCGGTTCACGGAGGTACTCCCGCCACCAGAGCCGCGAGCTGGCGGCGTACCCCGCTCCACCGGCGACCGCGGCCAGCCCGACCAGCCAGGGCTGCCCCTCGAACGCCGCCCAGATTGCCGCGCCCATGGCCGCCAGGTGGACCAGCGACGACCGGGTCGACGTGCCCAGCACCGCCCGGCTCGCAAAGCCCTGGACCCGCACCCCGTTGAGGCTGCGGAACCGCGCGAGCAGCACGAGCGCCACCGCGAGGAAGACCAGACAGCCGGCGCCGACGAGGAGCAGTCCCGCGCCGGACTGCTCCGCGATGCCGTAGGCCGCCGTCGCCACTTGCACGGCGATCGCGGCACCGAGGGCGGAGTGGAACCAGGACGGAAGGCGCAGCGACCGGGTCAGCCGCTGTCGGGCTGCCTCCGCTGCCGCCAGGTCACCGGTCGGGTCGGACGGGAGCGCATTCATACTTGCCATGTTGGAAAGTATGAGTCCAACTTTCCGATCTGGCAAGTACGACCACCCGTTCGTGCCATGTCCATGGACGGGCGGGCTGCCTAGCGTGAAGGACTGGGCTGGGGGCCCTGTGAGGGGGCCGCCGTCCCCTTCCCGAGGAGTTCAACATGACGCAGACAGCCGAGAGCCAGAGCGCAACCCTGCGATCCCGGATGAGAGGCGACGTCGTCGATGCTGCGGACGCGGCGTACGACGAGAGCCGCAAGGTCTGGAACGGCAACATCGACCGTCGGCCACTGGCAGTCGCGCGTTGTCTCGACGAGGCCGACGTCCAGGCCGCGGTCCGGTTCGCCGTCGAGCAGGGGCTGGAAGTGGCGGTGCGCTGCGGAGCGCACAGCATGGCCGGGGCCTCGGTGGTCGACGACGGCCTGGTGATCGACCTCGGCGCCATGAACCAGGTCCGCGTCGACCCCGACGCCCGGCGCGCGGTCGTGGGCGGGGGCGCCCTGTTGGGCGACCTCGACGCCGCCACCCAGGCCCACGGCCTCGCCGTGCCCTCGGGGCTCGTGAGCCACACCGGAGTGGGCGGGCTGACCCTGGGCGGCGGGATGGGCTGGCTGACCCGGATCGGCGGCCTGACCATCGACAACCTGCTCTCGGCCCGCGTCGTGACCGCGGACGGTCAGTCCCGCGTGGCCTCGCCCTCGGAGAACGCCGACCTCTTCTGGGCGATCCGTGGCGGCGGGGGGAACTTCGGCGTGGTCACGGAGTTCGAGTTCGGACTGCACGAGGTGGGGCCGATGATCCACTTCGGCCTGCTGTTCTGGTCGCTCGACCAGGGCGGGGAGATGCTGCGGCACGCACGCCAGGTGATCGACACCCTGCCCGACGAGGTCAACGTGATGGTCGGCGGGCTCAACGCCCCGCCGGCGCCGTTCGTGCCCGAGCAGCACCAGCTGCAGCCGGGCTACGCCGCGATCGTCGTGGGCACCGGCACTCCCGAGCAGCACGCCGAGGTCGTCGCCGCGCTCAGGGAAGGGGCACCCCCGCTCTTCGAGTTCGCCACCCCGATGCCGTACGTCGAGCTGCAGAAGATGCTCGACGAGGCGAACGCCTGGGGCTTCCACTGCTACGACAAGGGCTGCTACGTCGACGAGCTCTCGGACGACGTCATCGACGCGGTGACCGAGCACGTGCCGAACAAGGTCTCGCCGCTGTCACTGGCGCTCTTCTACCGCCTGGACGGGGCGTACTCGCGCGTCGACGAGGGAGCGACGGCGTTCAGCGGCGGACGATCCCCAAGATTCGCCTTGTTCGTCATCGGGGTGTGCCCGGCACCCGAGATGCTCGACGCCGAGCGCGCTTGGGTGCGCGGGTTCGCCGAGGCGCTCGGGCCGCTGTCGACCGACGATGGCGTCTACGTCAACGGCATGACCGACTTCGACGCGCGCACGCCGGTGCGGACGGCGTACGGCCCGGAGAAGTACGCCCGGCTCGGCGACATCAAGACGAAGTACGACCCCGACAACGTCTTCCACTACAACGCGAACATCGCGCCTGCGGCGGCGGTCTGATCAGCCGGAGTAGTTCGGCGCCTCGACGGTCATCTGGACGTCGTGGGGGTGGCTCTCCTTGAGCGAGGCGGAGGTGATCCGGACGAACCGGCCCTTCTCCTGCAGCTCCGGCACGGTGCGGGCACCGACGTAGAACATCGACTGGTTGAGGCCGCCGATCAGCTGGTGCGCCACGGCGGACAGCGGGCCCCGATAGGCCACCTGGCCCTCGATGCCCTCCGGGACGATCTTGTCGTCGCTGGCGACCTCGGCCTGGAAGTAGCGGTCCTTGGAGTAGGACTTCTTGCCCCGGCTGCTCATCGCGCCGAGCGAGCCCATGCCGCGGAAGGCCTTGTACTGCTTGCCGTTGACGAAGACCAGCTCGCCCGGGGCCTCCTCACAGCCGGCCAGCAGAGCACCGACCATGACGGTGTCGGCGCCGGCCACGAGCGCCTTGGCGATCTCGCCGGAGTACTTGATGCCGCCGTCGGCGATGACCGGCACCCCGGCGGGCCGGCAGGCCAGTGCGGCCTCGTAGACCGCGGTCACCTGGGGTACGCCGACACCGGTGACCACCCGCGTCGTACAGATGGCCCCCGGACCGACACCCACCTTGACCGCGTCCGCGCCGACGTCCACGAAGGCCTGGGCGCCCTCCCGGGTGCCGACGTTGCCCCCGATCACCTGGACGTGCGCGGTGGCTGGGTCGGACTTGAGCCGCTTGACCATGTCGAGAAGCATCCGGACGTTGCCGTGTGCGGTGTCGGCCACGAGCACGTCGACCCCGGCGTCGACCAGGGTCGTCGCCCGCTGCCACGCGTCGCCGAAGTAGCCGATCGCGGCGCCGACCATCAGGCGGCCGGCGGCGTCCTTGGAGGCATCGGGGAACTGCTCGGACTTCACGAAGTCCTTGACCGTGATCAGCCCGCCGAGCCGGCCCTTCTCGTCGACCAGCGGCAGCCGCTCGCGCTTGTGCTTGCGCAGCAGCAGCGTGGCCTCCTCGCGGGAGATGCCGACCGCTCCGGTGATGAGCGGCATCGGGGTCATCACCTCGTCGACCTTGGTGGTCGACCACTCCGCCACCGGCGTGAACCGGAGGTCGCGGTTGGTGATGATCCCGAGCAGCCGGCTGTCGGTGTCGACGACCGGGAAGCCGGAGATGCGGTACTCGCCGGCGAGCTGGTCGAGCTGCTCGAGCGTCGCGTCGGGGCCGATGGTCACGGGGTTGGAGATGATCCCGGTCTGGGTCCGCTTCACGAGGTCGACCTGGTAGGCCTGGTCCTCGATCGAGAGGTTGCGGTGCAGCACGCCGAGGCCGCCCTCGCGGGCCATCGCGATGGCCATCCGCGACTCGGTCACGGTGTCCATCGCGGCGCTGATCAGCGGCGCCTTGAGCGAGATCTCGCGGGTCAGCCGGGCGGTCGTGTCGATGTCCTGGGGCGCGAGGTCGGAGTGACCGGGCAGCAGCAGGACGTCGTCGTAGGTGAGACCCAGGGTGGCGAACTTCTCGGGCAGCTCCACCCGGTTCATTCTAGGGCGTGGCTCCCGATCCTCGGTCGAGGCCCGCGTCGTCAGACGCGTGCAATGGCGAGGTGGCGGCGCGCCGACAGGCTGGGCGCCATTCCAGCGTCGCCAACAAAGCCAGTGTGCGCATATGGCGGCGCGGGGCCGGCCATGGGATCGGGAGGCACGCCCTAGGCCCGCAGTGGGCGCAGGTCGCGCACCGGCACCCGCACGGTGAGCTGGCCGCCGGCCATCCGGATCCGGCCGCGCAGCCCGGCGCCGAGCACCATCGGTAGGACCGCGGCGTTGTCGGACTCAGTCACCAGCACCAGCTCCGTCCGCGCCGAGCTGCTGGGCCAGCCGTCCCGCATCGAGAAGGAGGCGGGTGCCCGACCCCGCGCCGCCGCCAGCCGTGCTCGACCTCGATGGTGAGCGGCCGGGAGCCGTCCGCTGCTGGCGCGGCGAGCGTGGCGACCCCGACGGTCACGCCGTCGACGACCGCGGTGATCCGCTCCCCACTGACGACGTACGACGGACGGCCGTCGGTCGGATGCGGCTCGCGTGGTGCCCTGGCCAGGACACCGCTGACCAGCTCGGCGATCGCAGATCCTCGGGCGTGCTCGGTCGCGGTGAACGGGGTGGTCCGCCGGATCTGCACCTGCACCTCACCGACGGTCAGCTCCATGATGTCGAGTCCGGCGTCGTCGCCCTCGACCGGCGGGTCCGACTCGGCGTCGAAGAGCCGGGCCACGACCTCGGGGAACGACATCGGCCGGTCCACGATCGCCCGCGCGGCCTGCACATAGCGGGTCGGCTGGTCCGTCAGGGCGGCCTCGGTGCATGGGAGCACGCGGACACTCCGTGCCTCCCGACGCCTCGACCAGGGCCACCAGCCGTTCCGGACTCCACTCCTCGGGCGCACGCAGCACCAGCTCGTCGGTCACCGCCTCGACGCCGGGGAAGATCTGCAGGCCGAGGATGTTGATGTCGGCGAGTCCGCACTGTTCGGCGAGCAGCGCCAGCGCACCCGGCCGGTCGGGCAGGGTCGTGCGCACGCGCCAGAGCATGTGGGCAGGGTGCACCCCCGAGGTTGCGCTAGCGCGTCACCCGTGTTTCGGGCGTGCGTCAGCACATCCCGGATGGCCGTCCGCCATGCTTGACGCCATGACCGAGGCGCAGACCGAGGCGCAGACCGCGCGCCCGGTCCGGGCGATCGTCCGCGCCGAGCGCGTGGTGGGCCGCTGGATCGACTCCAGGTGGACCGTGGCCGTCGCAGCGGCCGCGGCGTTCCTGCTCCGGCTGCCCGGTCTGACCCGGCCGGTCCGCGCCGACGAGGCCGGCTACCAGCTGGTCGCGCGGGCCTGGCACCCGTTGCCGGACAGCCTGTACGGCGCCTACTTCGTGGACCGGCCGCCGCCGATGATCGCGCTCTTCAAGCTCTCCGACGCGATCGGTGGGCCGCTGTTCATCCGGGTGCTGGGTGCGGTCGCATGTGCCGCGCTGGTGCTCGCGGCCGCTGCGGTGGCACGGTTGGTCGCCGACGAGCACGCCGCGCGTTGGACCGCGGTCGCGATGGCCGCGCTCAGCACCAACGTGCTCATCGACGCGGTGGCGGTGAAGGGCGAGCTGCTCGCGCTCCCGGTGCTGATGGCCAGCCTCGGGCTGTCGCTGGTGGCGGTCCGCGACCGGTCCTGGCGCGTGGCGCTCGCCGCCGGGCTCCTGGCCGGGCTGGCGCTCGGCTTCAAGCAGAACCTCGCCGGCGGTGTCGTCTTCGCCGCGGTCCTCTTCATCGGGTCGTGGCTGGCCGGGCGGCTCACCCGCTCCGAGCTGGTCCGGCTGGCTGGTGCCGCGTCGGCGGGGTTCGCGGTCCCGGTGGTGGCCACGGTCGGGTGGGCGCTGGCGGCCGGCGTACGGCTGCACACGCTGTGGTACGCCGTCTACGGCTTCCGCTTCGACGCCAGCCGGGTCCTGTCCGACGCCACCGATACCGCACCGACGCGTCCGGGCCGGGCTGCTGGTCCTGGTGGCCCTCGGTGCCGGGATGCTGCTGATCATCGGCGGCTTCGTGGTGCACGTCCGCGGCGAGTGGGCCGACGACGCGCCGCTCACCGCGGCGGTGGTCGCCCTGCTCGCCATCGACATGGTCGGGCTGGTGTCAGGAGGCAGCTACTGGCGGGACTACCTGTTCCCGCTGCTGCCCGGCACCGCCCTGTGCGCGGCACTGCTGGCCCGGCGCGCGAGCCGGCGCGGCCGGGCGATGCGCACCGTGATCATCGCCGCGACAGCCTCGACGGCGCTGTGCCTGGTCGGCTGGGCGGCCTACAACGTCGGCGGCCTGCAGGAGTACGACGAGCACGACACCGGCGTCGCCCTGCAGAAGGTGGCCGAGCCCGGCGACACCCTGGTCGTCTACGGCGGCCGCGCCGACCTCCAGCTGGAGAGCGGCCTCTCGTCGCCGTACGCCTACCTCTGGAGCCTGCCGATGCGCACGCTCGACCCGGACCTCTCCGAGCTCCGGGGGCTGATCGGCGGCGACGCCCCGCCGACGTGGATCGTCGAGTGGGTCGACTTCCGGCACTGGGACGGCCGGGCCGGCGCCCGCCTCGAGCAGCTGGTGCAGGACCACTACGTCCGGGCGGGCACCGCCTGCGGCGACCGCGCGATCTGGCTGCTCCGCGGCGTCGACCGGGCCACCCCGGAGCCGGACTGCCGCGGTCACGACGGCTTCGAGTTCAGCTCCGGGCCCTGAAAGAACGCCACCCCGCATTCGCGGGGTGGCGTTCGAGTCGGTTCAGTACTGACCTGCGGTCAGTGGCCGTGCCCGTGGCCGTGACCGGCCGCGTCGGGCTCGTCTTCCTCGGGCTTGTCGACGATCAGCGTCTCGGTCGTGAGCAGCATGCCCGCGATCGAGCTGGCGTTGACCAGCGCGGAGCGGGTCACCTTGACCGGGTCGAGGACGCCCTGGGCGACCAGGTCGCCGTACTCCTCGGTGGCGGCGTTGTAGCCGCTGCCGACGCCGAGCTCGCGGACCTTGGTGGTCACGACGTAGCCGTTGACGCCGCCGTTCTCCGCGATCCAGCGCAGCGGCTCGTCGAGGGCGATGCGGACCACCCGGACGCCGATCGCCTCGTCGCCGGTCAGGCCCAGGCCGTCGGAGAGCACGGCCGCCGCGTGGATCAGCGCCGAGCCACCGCCGGGGACGATGCCCTCCTCGATGGCCGCGCGGGTCGCCGAGACGGCGTCCTCGATGCGGTGCTTCTTCTCCTTCAGCTCCACCTCGGTGGCGGCGCCGACCTTGATGATGCAGACGCCACCGGCCAGCTTGGCGAGCCGCTCCTGGAGCTTCTCGCGGTCCCAGTCGGAGTCGGTGTTCTCGATCTCGGCCTTGATCTGGTTGACCCGGCCCGCGACGGCGGTGGCGTCTCCGGCACCGTCGACGATCGTGGTGTTGTCCTTGGTGATCACCACGCGGCGGGCCTGCCCGAGGACCTCGAGGCCGATCTGGTCGAGCTTGAGCCCGACCTCGGGGGCGACGACCTGGCCACCGGTCAGGGTCGCGATGTCCTCCATCATGGCCTTGCGGCGGTCACCGAACGCCGGGCTCTTCACCGCGGCGGCGTTGAACGTGCCGCGGATCTTGTTGACGACCAGGGTCGAGAGCGCCTCGCCGTCGACGTCCTCGGCGAGGATGAACAGCGGCTTGCCGGACTGGATGACCTTCTCCAGCAGCGGCAGCAGGTCGGCGACGGCGGAGATCTTGCCCTGGTGGAGCAGGATGTAGGGGTCCTCGAGGACCGTCTCCATGCGCTCCGGGTCGGTGACGAAGTAGGCCGAGATGTAGCCCTTGTCGAACTGCATGCCCTCGGTGAACTCCAGCTCGGTGCCCATGGTGTTGGACTCCTCGACGGTGATCACGCCGTCCTTGCCGACCTTGTCGAACGCGTCGGCGAGCAGGCCGCCGATGACCTCGTCGCGGCTGGAGATCGTGGCGACCGAGGCCATGTCCTCCTTGGAGTCGACGTCGCGAGCGATCTTGAGCAGCTCGTCGCTGACGGCCTGGGCGGCGAGGTCCATGCCGCGCTTGAGCCCCATCGGGTTCGTGCCGGCCGCGACCGCCTTCAGGCCCTCGTGGACCATCGCCTGGGCCAGGACCGTCGCGGTGGTGGTGCCGTCACCCGCGATGTCGTTGGTCTTGGTGGCGACCTCTTTGGTCAGCTGGGCGCCGAGGTTCTCGAACGGGTCGTCGAGCTCGATCTCACGGGCGACGGTGACCCCGTCGTTGGTGATGGTCGGAGCGCCCCACTTCTTGTCCAGGACGACGTAGCGGCCGCGGGGGCCGAGCGTCACCTTGACCGTGTCGGCCAGCTTGTCGACGCCGCGCTCCAGCGCCCGGCGGGCGCGCTCGTCGAACTCGAGGATCTTGGGCATTGCTCTCCTTCAATGGAACGTACGTCGGGTCGTGCGCCTGAGCCCGCGGGAATGCCGCAGTCTCAGGCACACGACCCGTCAGACAGGGGTGACCTGGATCAGGACACGACCGCGAGGACGTCGCGCGCCGAGAGGATCAGCAGCTCCTCGCCGCCGTACTTCACCTCGGTGCCGCCGTACTTGCTGTAGATGACCTTGTCGCCGACCGCGACGTCGAGCGGGACTCGGTTGCCGTTGTCGTCGATGCGACCCGGACCGATCGCCTGGACCTCGCCCTCCTGGGGCTTCTCCTTGGCGGTGTCCGGAATGACCAGGCCCGAGGCGGTGGTCTGCTCGGCTTCGAGCGGCTTGACCACGATGCGGTCCTCGAGGGGCTTGATGTTGACCGACACTTCTGATCAACCTCCACTTTCGTGCTGGGTTGGCTGGGGTGGAACGAGATCTGCAGATGTTTGGGGCTGGCACACTCACCCGGAGAGTGCCAGCACCGAAACTAGCACTCTCGCCAATTGAGTGCCAGCGTGGGTCTGGGGAGAGGTGAGTCGTGGACGTCGAGTCCGTGCGGTGGCTGCTGACCGAGGACGGCCAGCACGTGCTCCGTCAGGCGTGCGCGCTGGACGAACCCGACCCGTTGCGCGCGCGCTCGGCACTGGCCCGGGCCTGCTCCGGTACGCCGTCCGAGCTGCTCGCGGTGGCGCTCACCCAGGCCGACCTGCGCACCCGGGCCGTCGAGAAGTTCGGCGACCTGGCCGCGTCGATGTACTTCACGCCCGACGGGCTCGAGCAGGCGACCCGGCTCTCCGTCGCCTCCCACCGGGCGGCCCGGCTCACGGCGTTCGGCGCCTCGACGGTGGTCGACCTCGGCTGCGGCATCGGCGGCGACCTGCTCGCCCTCGCACGGGCCGGCCTGACCGTGGCAGGCGTCGACCTCGACCCGGTGCGCGTCGCCGTCGCGTCCGCCAACCTGGACGCCCTGGGCCTGCCCGGCGCGGTCGGGGTCGCCGATGCTCTCGAGGTCGACATCATTCCCTTCGACGTGGCCTTCGCCGACCCGGCCCGGCGCACCGGCCGGGGCCGGACCTTCTCCGCTGGACAGCTGGACGCCGCCGTGGTCGTACGTCGAGTCGCTGCTCGCCGGCCAGGCCTGCGTCAAGACCGCGCCGGGCATCCCGCACGAGGTGATCCCCTCGGAGGTCGAGGCCGAGTGGGTGAGCGACCGCGGCGAGGTGAAGGAGGCCGCGCTCTGGGGCGGCCGGCTCGCCACGGTCGCCCGCCGCGCCACCGTGATCCGGGACGGCGGCCTGGCCACCCTCACCGAGGAGGACGACCCCGGTGCCGACGTCGTCGCCGCTCGGCCGGTTCCTCTACGAGCCCGACAGCGCGGTCATCCGCGCCGGCCTGGTCACCGCGGTCGCCGCCGGCGTGCAGGGCGGCCTGCTCGACCGGCACATCGCCTACGTCACCGCCGACTCGTCGTTCCGCACGCCGTTCGCCCGCTCCTACGAGGTGCTCGAGACGCTCCCCCATCGCGAGAAGGCGCTCCGCGCCGCCCTGCACGAGCGCGGCATCGGCCGGCTCACGATCAAGAAGCGCGGCGTCGACGTCGTCGCCCGACCAGCTCCGCAAGCGGCTCGCGCTCACCGGCGACAACGAGGCCACGATCGTGCTGACCCGGGTCGACGGCCACGGCACCTGCCTGCTCGTCCGCCCCTTCTGATCACCTGAACTGGATGCTCGCGAGCACCGACTCGATCGTCTCCTCGGCGTTCGTCGGCTTGATGACCCACTGGAAGGCCACACTGACCTGGTTCTTGCCCACCGGGGTGCCCCACTCGTAGTAGGTCTCGAACGCCTTGGTGGAGCTCACGATCACGTAGCCCTCGTGACCGCCGACGGTCCGGTTGGCAACGCGTCTGGGGTCCTGCCCGGCGCCGCGCGCGATCCGTATCGCCGACCTGGCCAGGGAGTCCACGTCCTCGCCCGGGAACGCCGCCGGGTTCTTCACGAACATCAGGCCGCCGTTGGACGCGCTGGTCGTTGAACACGACCTGGTGGTCCCCGGTCTGGTTGTAGATGGCCCAGCCCTCGGGCACCTGGATGGTGAAGTCGCGCAGCTCGACCACCGGCCCACCCGCCGCGGGCGAGGTCGACCCGGGCGAGCTCGTCGGGTCGGCCGGGTCGGTCGAGTCCGTGGGCTCGGACGTCGTGCCCGACGGCGTCGAGGCGCTGCTCGAGGCAGCTGTCGGTGAGGCGCTCTGCCCCGAGGGACCTGCTCCGGGGTCGTCGTGCCGAGCACGCGGCCAGTCCCGCGGCACAGATGAACAGGGAGGCCGCCACGAGCCGGCGTCGAGCGGTCACGTCTCTCCTCGGGGTGCGGGGTGTCCCGCCTCAACCGTACCCACGCCGGCCCGCATACCATGGCCCCGCGCGAGGCCCTCCGAGTTCGCTGACCCGACGAGGGTTTCGCCTCCCGAAGCCGGGGTAGGACACGACAACAAACCCACCTTGACACCACACGGCCACCCAGGAGGCCCGACAAGTGCTCCCGCTGCAGTCGGCCGCGACGACGATCACGCACACCGCAGAGGTCATTGCCACCAGCATGGCCGAGGCCAAGCTCGACCCCGAGCTCATCGCCCAGACCAAGCAGTCGTTGATAGACGCCGCCACCTCGCTCACCGACAACCGCTTCCCGATCATGGGCACCATCCATGACACGTCGTTCGGCACCGACCAGGCCGGCCTCAACCTCAGCAAGCACCACGAGCTGGCGCACAAGGTGATGGACGAAACCATCAAGGGCGTGACCAAGGACGTCGAGGAGTTCTGCATCAACCTGATCACCGCGGTGAAGCTGTTCCAGACGGCCGACAGCGACGCGGCCGCAGACATCAAGCAAGCTGACACCAGTGGCTGCGAGAAGACGCAGTACCAGTCCTCGCACTCCCACGGCGATGACGCCCACCAGCAGGCGCAGCAAGAGGTGCAGCAGCAACACAGACCCAGGCAGGAGACGCGTGATGGCCGGCCCGCACGAAGCCAAGCTCAAGGCAGTCATCGACGCGATGTGGGAGTGGGACGTCGACAGCTCCCAGAACTCGTGGGCCACGCTGTCCAACAACCTGTCCTCCGCCTCCGAGGCGCTGCGCAAGGCCGGGCGGCTCGTCGCCGAGGGGTTCGGCGAGAACTCCCAGGTCGGTCCGGCGGGGCGTACGGCGTTCGGAGGACGGCCGGCCACACCGACGAGCGGTCGACGCAGACTTCCAAGGTCTCCAGCGCGATCGCCGAGGCCTACGGCGCGATGCAGCGGGCCCAGGCGGCGCACACCGCGATGGGCAAGGAGCCCGACAAGCCCACGCCGACCGTCGACCCGACCGCGCCCGAGCAGGCCCAGCTGCGTCAGGGCATTCACGACGGCAAGCAGATGGACACCTACGACCAGCAGATGGCCGACCGGGAGACCAAGGCCAAGGCTGCGCTGGACGACCATGGACAAGACCTACGCCGAGTCGGCCGCGGTCATGAAGAGCATCCACAGCCCCGAAGAGCACCACGACCCACCGGTGGCGACGACAACGGCGGCGACGACAACAACAGCTCCGATGACGGTGGCACCCACAACACCGACGACACGGACGACAACACCAACGACCACGACACCGACGACGACGACAACGACACCGACGACGGGACGGACGACGACCGAGACCGACGACGGCGACGACGAGACCGACGGCGGCGACGATCCGAGACCGATGACGACGAGAGCGGCACTGACACCGGCATTCCCCAGGGGCCGACCGTGCCCACGGGCAACACGACGGGGATCCCCCCACTCGGCGGGCACACCGGCTCTCCCGGAAGCGTCGGAGGCTCGGCGGCCGGCGGGATCGGTGCGGCCGGACTGGGCGCCATCGGCGGCGCCGGGGCGCTGAGCGGTCTCGGCGCCTTCGGCGGCACTCGGGGATCTCGGCTGCTGCGTTGAGCAGCTCGGGCGTCCGTCCGATCGGTGCCGGTGGTCGACCCGTCGGGGCGGGCGGCGTGCTCGGCCGCGGAGCGGGGGCGGGCGGCGTGCTCGGCCGCGGAGCGGGTGCGAGCGGCCGCGGAGCGGGTGCGAGCGGCGGCAAGGGTGGCCTGCGCAGCGGTGCCGGCACCGCCGGCGGGCGGGGCGAGGCTCAGGTTCCGCGGCGCGAGGCGGGTCGCGAGGCAGCGGGTCCGGTGGCACCGGATCTCGCGGCCAGGCCGGTCGGCGCGGGATGGCCGGCTCCGGAGCCGCCGGCGGCAAGTCCGGCAAGTCGGGCCAGTCCGACCGCGAGCGCGGCAGCGAAGCGACGACGTTCGACACCGAGAAGGACTGGGTCGACGACGAGGGGATGGCGCCGCCAGTCCTCGACTGAGCGTTCGTCTCCCAACGAGTCAGCCGTCGAGGCCGGCCCGCTCGGCGCCGATGGTGGTGTCGTCGCCGTGGCCGGTGTGCACGACCGTGTCGTCGGGCAGCGCGAACAGCTTCGTGCCGGATCGAGGCCTCCAGCAGTGGGCCGGTCGGAGAACGAGCGCCCGGTCGCGCCGGGTCCGCCCTGGAAGAGCGTGTCGCCGGTGAAGACGCAGCCGAGGTCCTCGACCAGGAAGCAGCAGGCGCCCGGGGCGTGGCCGGGCGTGTGCAGCGTCCGGATGGTCGTGCCGGCGACGGACGAGCTCCCAGCCGTCCGGGAGGTCGAGGTCCCAGAGGTAGTCCCCCGTCTCCGAGTCACCGTGGGTGAGCTCCCAGAGCGGCTTGTCGTCGGGGTGCAGGAAGATCGGCGCGACCCCTCCTCGTCGGCCTCGCGCAGCGCCGGCGCGACCCGGCAGTGGTCGTCGTGGGCGTGGGTCAGCAGGATCGCCTTCACCGTGCGGCCGGCGACGACGGCGAGGATGTCGTCGACCGAGTGCGGCGCGTCGATGACGACGCACTCGTCGTCGTCACCGACCACCCAGATGTTGTTGTCGACGTCGAAGGTCTCGCCGTCGAGCGAGAACGTGCCGCTCGAGACCGCGTGGTCGACGCGCACCGGCGCCGCCCATCAGAGGACGACGACCGAGCGCAGCACGCTCGCCGCTGGTGCATCTTCTCGAACGCCGCCTCGATGTCGCCGATGCCGATCTCCTCGGTGACGAACGCGTCGAGGTCGAGCCGGCCCTGCAGGTAGAGGTCGACCAGCATCGGGAAGTCGCGGGTGGGCAGGCAGTCGCCGTACCAGCTCGACTTCAGCGACCCGCCGCGGCCGAAGATGTCGATGAGCGGGAGGTCGGGGACCTTCATGTCCGGGGTCGGTACGCCGACCAGCACGACGGTGCCGGCCAGGTCGCGGGCGTAGAACGCCTGCTGCCACGTCTCGGGGCGGCCGACGGCCTCGATGACCACGTCCGCGCCGAAGCCGCCGGTCAGCTCCTGGATCGCCGCGACCGGGTCGGTCGACGACGAGTCGACGGTGTGGGTCGCGCCCATCCTCTTCGCCGCCTCGAGCTTCTTGGCGTCGATGTCGACCGCGATGATCGGCGAGGCGCCGGCCAGCGCGGAGCCCGCGACCGCGGCCACGCCGACCCCGCCGCAGCCGATCACCGCGACGGACTTGCCGCGGGTCACGGCGCCGGTGTTGATCGCGGCCCCGATGCCGGCCATCACGCCGCAGCCCGAGCAGCCCGACCGCCGCCGGCCGCGCCGACGGGTCGACCTTGGTGCACTGGCCGGCCGCGACGAGGGTCTTCTCGGCGAAGGCGCCGATGCCCAGCGCCGGCGAGAGCTCGGTGCCGTCCTCGAGGCGTCATCTTCTGGGTCGCGTTGAACGTCGCGAAGCAGTACCACGGCTCGCCGCGGTTGCAGGCCCGGCAGTCGCCGCACACCGCGCGCCAGTTGAGGACCACGAAGTCGCCCGGCTCGAGCCCGGTCACGTCCGGCCCGACGGCCTCGACCACGCCGGAGGCCTCGTGGCCCAGCAGGAACGGGAAGTCGTCGTTGATCCCGCCCTCGCGGTAGTGCAGGTCGGTGTGGCAGACCCCGCAGGCCTGGACCTTCACCACCGCCTCGCCCGGACCGGGGTCCGGCACGTTGATCGTGACCAGCTCGACCGGCGCGCCCTTGGCCTTCGCGACCACGGCCTTGACCTGCTGCATGGGTTCCGCCTCTCCGCTCACGTGGGACTGCTCGGTGCCCAGCCAACCGCATCAGCCAGGACGTCGCGGCAGGGGGATGACAACCATCGCGCGCGCGACGCGTCCTTGGGGTGTGCGAGGACGACCATGATCGAACCGACGACGGTGGCCGCTCGGGCGACGACGGGAGCGCGGATGACGGACCGGGACGCCGACTTCACGGCGTACCTGGAGGCTCGGCAGGGCCGGCTGCTGCGCACGGCGTACCTGCTCACCGGTGACCAGCACCAGGCCGAGGACCTCCTGCAGACATCGCTGGCGAAGCTGTACCTCGCGTGGGACAAGGTGCGCGACCGCGGGTCCATCGACGCCTACGCCCGCCGGATCATGGTCAACGAGAACAACTCGGCCTGGCGGCGCGCCGTGGCGGCGCCGCGAGCGGGTGACCGACTTCGCGGCCGAGGGAGCGCCCGTCGGCACCCCCGTCCGGCACGAGTACGACGAGGGCGTGGGCGACGCCGTCTGGCAGCTCGTCCAGACGCTCCCGCGGCGGGCCCGGGCCGTGGTCGTGCTGCGCTACTACGAGCAGCTCACCGAGGCCGAGACCGCCGAGGTGCTCGGCATCTCGGTCGGCACCGTCAAGTCCCAGACCGCGCGGGCCATGGCGCCCTGCGCGAGCGCACGCCGGCCACGTTGCGACCCGGCGACGGGGAGGAGGAGCGATGAGCGAGGAGACCTTCGTCCGCGAGCTGGAGCGACGCGCCGAGGACGTCCAGCCCCGGCACTTCGGGTTCGAGGACGTCCGCACCACGGCCCACCGCATCCGCCGGCGCCGCCGGCTCGCCGCCTCTGGGGCGGCCGCGGCGGTCGTGGCCGCGGTGCTGCTGCTGCCGGGCTGATCGGCGGCTCGCCGAGCGCGCCGAGGACCCGGATCCGATCCCCACCCTGCGCCGACCGGCCACACCGCGGTCCTGCACGACGGCAGCTCAGCCTGCCCGACGGGCGCACGGTCGACGTCGACCTCCCCAGCCGTGACGTCAGCAGCTCGGCGTGCTCACCGACGGCCGGATCGTGGTCGCCGTGTCCAACTCGCGGATCGTCAGGGTGTACGGCTCCGACGGGACCCTGGAGAGCAAGCACGACGTCGCGCTCAACCAGATCACGATGAGCGCCGACGACACCCTCGCCGCGTGGATCGACGACAAGAGCCGGGTGGTGGTGCTCGAGAGCGGCGTCACAGAGCCCACCACGTTCGACTGGGGCATCCCGATGCCGGGCGAGGCCTTCGGCAGCATCGACGCCGTCTACGGGTCGGACTGCGCGAACGACGGCTGCACGGTGCTGGGCGGGGACTTCAGCCACCACCGACGACCGAGCTGAGTCAGCGCTCCGAACCAGGTGTCGACCTGGAGACCAGTGAGCCGCTGCGCGTCGCTGCCGTCAGCCCGGACGGCGAGCAGTGGGCGGTCACCTTCCCGCCCGGCGACGGCGAGCAGTTCGGGTGCTCGGGGGTCTACTCGCCCGCCACCGGCCTCGTGACCGCGCGGACGTGCGACACGACGTTCTGGCAGTTCTCGCCGGACGGCACCCACGTGACGGGAGCGCGCGGCGACAACAGCATGTGGGGCTCCGTCGAGGTCATCGAATGGGGCGAGGAGCCGACCCCGTCCTGAGCTACCAGCCCGACGACGGCTTCACCGTCAAGGACTGGGGCTGGGCGGACACGGAGCACCTGCTGGTCGTCGTCGCCGAGATGAAGAACCCGCGGAGTGGTACCTGCTGCGCGTCCCGATCGACGGTGGTGAGCCGGATGACCCTCGGTCGGCCGGTCGACGGTCCGAACCGGACAGGCACGGCCTTCCTGCTGTCCGACTGACGTCCATCTCGGGCCGCCGGTTGTCCGGAGCGCGGCCGCGGGAACCGAACCTTCGAGGGCCGTCGCCGGAGTCGGCCGCAGGCACCGCCGGTTGTCTCCGTGGCTGGTGGCGCCGGGGGAGCCGGCATGGGACTCCGCGGCGGACCTTCGTCACCAGCAGCCGCGCCGGCTCGTCGGCCGGTGAGGGATGCCGCGCCTTCGGCTACACGTCGAGACCCAGCCCTAGACCAGCACGCTGGTGACCGGCTGGCTGCTGTCGGCCGGCAGGTCGAGCGCGGACGGCGTCCGCCCGCGGGCGACCATCTCCGAGCCGAGCGCGGCGACCATCGCGCCGTTGTCGGTGCAGAGGCCGGGCCGCGGCACCCGCACGCGTACGCCGACGCCCGCGGCGCGCTCCTCGGCCATCGCGCGCAGCCGGGAGTTGGCGGCCACCCCGCCACCGATGAGCAGGTCCTCCACGCCCGGTCGACGTCGCGGCGTCGAGCGCCTTGCGGACCAGCACGTCGCAGACCGCCTCCTGGAACGACGCCGCCACGTCGGCGAGCGGGACCGGCTCGCCGCTGCGCTCCCGCGCCTCGACCCAGCGCGCCACCGCGGTCTTGAGCCCGGAGAACGAGAAGTCGAACCGGTGCCGCTCCAGGTCGCGCCGGCTGGTGAGCCCGCGCGGGAAGTCGATCGCGACCGAGCTGCCGGACGCCGCGGCCCGGTCGATGTGCGGACCGCCGGGGAACGGCAGGCCGAGCAGCCGCGCCACCTTGTCGAACGCCTCCCCCGCAGCGTCGTCGATGGTGGCGCCGAGCGGCTCGACGGTGGTCGTGACGTCCTCCACGCGGAGCAGCGACGAGTGGCCACCGCTCACCAGCAGCGCCAGGCACGGGTCGGGCAGCGGCCCGTGCTCGAGCTGGTCGACGGCCACGTGCGAGGCGAGGTGGTTGACGCCGTACAGCGGCTTGCCGAGCCCCAGGGCGAGCGCCTTGGCCGCGGCGACGCCGACCAGCAGCGCTCCCGCCAGGCCCGGCCCGCTGGTCACCGCGATCGCGTCGAGGTCGTGCAGCCGCACCCCGGCGGTCTCGCAGGCCCGCTCGATGGTCGGCACCATCGCCTCCAGGTGCGCCCGGCTGGCCACCTCCGGCACGACGCCGCCGAAGCGGGCGTGCTCCTCGACGCTGCTGGCGACCGCGTCGGCGAGCAGGGTGTTCCCGCGCACGATCCCGACGCCGGTCTCGTCGCACGACGTCTCGATGCCGAGGACGAGGGGCCCAGCCAGCGGTTCAGCCACGAGCCCCATTGTGCAAGAGGGCCGCTACTTCCAGACCTTGACGTAGTCGACGTTCATGACGGCCGGGACGGTGGTCGCCTCGGTCACCGCGTCCGCGCCGGTGCCGAGCGCCTGGGTCAGGTTGAGGATGTAGTGCTTGCGGAACGCGCTGTCGCCGGAGGTGTTGACCAGGCAGCTGCGCCCGTTGACGAACACCTCCAGCCGCGACGCGGTCCACTGCAGCGTGTAGGTGTTGTAGACCCCGCGCGCGGCGGCGCAGCTCCACGACGTGTTGGTGCCCGGGATCGGGCCGCCGTTGTCGTCCTCGCCGTAGTGCAGGAACGGGATGCCGAGGTCGGGGTAGACCGAGTAGGTCTCCGCGATGTCGATCTCGCCGTTCAGCGGCCAGAGGAGCTGGGCGAGCGGGTCCCGGTCGTCGGGCCAGAGCCACCACGACTCCTGCAGGCCCGGCGCGGTGGTCGCGGTGTTCTTGATCCGGGCCTCGAACCGGCCGTACTGCTGGCTGAAGAGGTGGTACGTCGACACCATCCCGGCGCGGTACGGCGTGGCCGGGAGGCCGTTGGCGCAGGGCAGGTGCGGTGGCGTCCTTGCGGACCGAGAGGTTGAGGGTGCCGCCGCTGACGGACACGACGGACGGGTCGTCGTCGTAGCAGGCGTAGCCGCTCAGCGCGTCGCCGGTCGAGAAGACCGTCTGCGGCACCCACTTGGTGCGGTCGAGCGTGGTGCCGGTGAAGTCGTCGACGAACGTGCAGCTCCAGTAGCCGCCGTCCGGCCTTGCGCGGCTGCGCGCCGCAGGCGTCGGCCGGGACGCGCGCGGCGACGGTCCGGGCCCGGCTGGTGCGGTCGCCGGCCCGGGTGCGGAACAGCTGGTCGCGGCCCTTGCGGCCCACGGCGGTCCGGTAGCGGCCGTCGTGCACCCGCACGACGCGGACGTCGCGCCAGGTGCCGTGCCTGCGCTTCTGCAGGACCACGGTGTCGCGACCGGGGGCGCGACCGGTCAGCCGAGCCGAGCCGTCGGCGGTCACCGGACGGTTCAGGACCACGGCGTGCCCGCCGCCGTGGCCGGCCTCGGCCGGGGTGCCGACCAGCAGCCCGCCGAGCAGGCAGGCCACGATCGCACCGATGATCCTGCGCATCGTCGCGTTCCTCCAGGTCCAGCCCGCGCCGGCCCTCCCGGCGACACGTCGGGGATGGCTGGACCCCTCGCGCGGCAGTCTGTGGGCCGCCGAGGTCGGTCCGCGGGTGATCGGCCGCTGCATCCGCCGAATGCACTAGGCCCGGTCCAGACCGGTGCGCGGCAGCGCGCGTAGCAGTGCTGACCCGAGCCATCAGTGTCCTCCGAGATCGAGAGCCGCCCGCCGGTGCCGTGTGGCCCCCTCGCCACACGCGTCTCCCTGCGGGGCTCCGCGGGGCAGGAGTCCTGTCGGCCCGGCGCCGCTCCTGACGACCCCTACTGACCGGTTTGGCCCCCGGTTGACCTGCGGGGACCAGCCGGACGCACCGCGCGCCTAGTCATCCCCGTGGCCCGGGAGTAGTCGAAGTCGTACGGGTGGGGGTATGTAGCGGTCAGCCTGACGCGCCGCACCCGCGGCCGAGCGCCCGGCGGAGCACGACCGCGGTGGCGCCGTCGCGGTAGTAGCGCCGGCGCCGGTCCACCTCGACGAAGCCGCGTGCGGCGTAGAAGGCGATCGCGTCCGCGTTGTCCTCCCGGACCTCGAGCAGGACCCGGTCGGCGCCCCCGGCGGCAGCGAGCGCGAGCACCTCGTCGAGCAGCGCCGAGGCCACACCGGCCCGCCGGTGCGTCGTCGGCCACCGCGATGCGCTGGAGCTCGGCGACGTCCCCGGCGAGGCTCGCGACGGCGTGCCCGACCAGTCGGTGCCCCTCCTCGGCGACCAGGTAGTGCACGGTCGGCAGCCGGCCGGCGACGCCCTCCGCGACCAGCGCGTGGGACCACGCGTCGGCGCCGAGATTGTCGGCCTCGGAGGCCGCGATCGCGTCGACGTCCGCCTCGGTGGCGGTCCGGACGGTCACGAGACCCGCTTGGGTGCCCCCGGCGTCGCGGCGTCGGGCCGGCGCAGGTAGAGCGGCTCCGGGTCGTGCAGCTCGACCCGCTCCTCGGCGATCGCCCGGGCCAGCCACCCGGCGCTGGGCATCGTCGGCCCCGCTGCGTGCGGGAACGCGTCCGGGTAGAGCACGGCGCCCTCCCCCACCACCGGCGCCACGGTGGCGACGTCGGCCGGCTTGGCGACCAGCGGGCCGTCGAGCCGCCCGCCGTCGCCGTCGTAGGTCGCGAGGTAGACCTCCTTGCGCCGGGCATCGGTGGCCACGACGAACTCACCGTCGCCCTCATTTCCGACCGCGCCGGTGTCGACGGCCTCGATGGCCAGTACGTCGAGGGTGCAGGCGCCGTACACGGGGAGCTCGAGGACGTAGCCGAGGGTGCGTGCGGTGACGAGGCCGACGCGCAGGCCGGTGAACGGACCGGGGCCGACGCCGACGCCGATGGCGGTGAGGTCCTCGCGGACCAGCCCGGTCTCGCGCAGGGCCCGGTCGATGAGCGGGGCGAGCTGCTCGCCGTGCTGGAGCGGACGCTCGGAGACCAGCTCGCACACGACGTCCTCTCCGTCGTGCAGCGCGACCGTGACGAGCGGGGTCGCGGTGTCGAAGGCGAGCAGCATCAGCCGGCCTCGGCGGGGAACGGCAGCGCCCGCCAGTGGGAGGTGAGCCGGCCGTCGTCGTGGAGCAGGTGGAAGGCGAGCGTGGGTGGCCCGGCCTCCCAGACCACCGGGTAGGGCTCGTTGTCCAGCGGGACCGTCGACGCGCAGCCGCCGCCGACGAGCAGCGGGCGGCCGGCGAACGTGGTCGCGC
The DNA here is from genome assembly GCA_963798045.1 of uncultured Actinomycetota bacterium. GTDB lineage: Bacteria > Actinomycetota > Actinomycetes > Propionibacteriales > Nocardioidaceae > Nocardioides. Next base: position 80,139 of record CAWCSB010000013.1, on the reverse strand, counting down.
AGGCGGTGTGCGCGTGGCCCACGAGGGTGGCGATCACGTGCGGGTGCTTCATGACGACCAGCTCCAGGGGCTCGGGCTCCCTGAGCAGGATCGGTGCCATGAGACCGAGGCCGAGGTCGGCGGGTGGGTGGTGCAGGGAGACGAACGTGGGCTTGTCGTCGGAGGTCAGCTGCTCGTCGAGCCAGGCCAGCTGGTCCCGGGAGAGCTCGCCGTGGTCGATCCGCCTGCCGTCTCGCGCGGGGACGAGCGAGTCGAGCATCAGGATCCGGAAGTCCGCTGCCTCGAGCACCTGGACCAGCGGGCCGGGGACCACCTCCACGTCGAGCAGGCCGCGGGCGAACTCCTCGCGGACGTCGTGGTTGCCGGTGCCGACCAGCTTGGGGCCGGGCCAGGCGTCGAGGACGGCACGCGCCTCGGCGTACTCCTCTGGCAGGCCGTGGTCGGCGAGGTCGCCGGAGACGAGGAGCACGTCGGGCCGAGGGTCGAGCGCGAGCAAGTGGGCCAGGACCGCCTCGGCTCGTGCGCGGGCGTCGGGGGGCCCGCCGAAGTGAGTGTCGCTGACGTGCGCGATCAAGGTGATCATGCTTTTCCGGGGTCCCCGCGGAAGCGTGCGGCCTCCGCGCGTAGCGCTCCCTCTGCGCGCTTTCGTGGGGTGGTCATCCGAGCCCCCGAAACGACAGCGCGTGCCAGCGCGGACCCACCGGCGTGATCTCGACGCGGCGGTGCTCGTCGTCCACGTCGACACCCTCGCTCCGGACGATGTTGACCTCCAGGCGCGACTCCGAGAGGCCCTCGGCCAGCCCCTCGCCCCATTCGATCACGGTGACGGCGTGGTCGAGGTCGGTGTCGAGGTCGAGGTCGTCGATCTCGTCGATGCCGCCGAGCCTGTAGGCGTCGACGTGGACCAGCGCCGGTCCCCCGACCTCGCTCGGGTGCACGCGGGCGATCACGAAGGTCGGCGAGGTGACCGCGCCTCGGATGCCGAGCCCGGCGCCGAGACCCTGGGTGAACGTCGTCTTGCCGGCGCCCAGCGAGCCGCTGAGCACGATCAGGTCACCGGGCCCGAGCTGGCCGGCGATCGAGCGGCCGAGGCCGCGCATGGCGTCCTCGTCCGGCGCCTGGTAGACGTGGGTGCGCAGCGGGCGGCGCAGCTCGACGTTCGGCGGATCCCGGCGGATCTCGCGGAATCCCTGCCGCTCCCAGAACCGGATCGTCGCCGGCAGCTCCTCGCGGGCGACGGCGGTGAGGTCGTCGAACCCCTCCGCGGCCTCCACGGCGGCATCGATGAGGGCGGTCGCGACGCCGTGGCCCTGCTGGTCGGGGACGACGCCGAAGCGGCGGAGATACATGGTGCTGCCCACCGGGTCGAGCACGAGCGCGCCGGCCGGCGTGCCGTCGACGCGGGCGAGCAGCCCGCCGTGCGCGGCCAGCCGCTCCTCGAGCTGTTCCGGGGTCTCGGCGAGCGCGGCGGCGGGCGGGTCGAGCGGGGGACGCGCCTCGAACGCCGCGTGCACGACAGCGTGCACGGTCGCCGCCTCCTCCGCGCCGACCGGCTTCACCTCGACGATGCTCCTGCGGCCGGTCACCGCAGGCCGACCCTTTCGGCGGCGGCGGAGAGCAGCTGGTCGAGGGCCGCGTTGACCTGGCCGTGCCGCTCGAGGATGACGAGGTGGCCGGCGTTCTCGCACTCGAGGAGGGTCGAGCCGGGCACCAGCTCGTGCAGCTTGCGGCTGTGCCCGATCGAGGTGAGCCTGTCGGCGGTCCCGCAGATGATGGTGGTCGGCACCCGGCCGAGCACCTCGACGGCGTCGAACTTGTCGAGCGCGTTGAAGCTCGGGAAGAACTCCGCCACCACCTCGAACGGCGTCTGCGACAACATGCTGTCGACGAAGTCGACGTACGCCGCGGGCACCTCGTCGCCGAACGCGAACAGGTCGGTGACGACGCGGGCCACCGAGCGGCCGATCCGCCGGGCTCCGTCGACGGTGCGGTGGCCACGGGCCAGGGTCCGGACCGTGCGGTGCGTCAGCTGGCCGCCGAGCTTGGCGGGGAGCATGGGGAGCAGGATCCGGCTCGGGTCGAGCCCGCCGGCGGTCGTCGAGATGAGGCCGACGCCGACCACGCGGTCGCCGATCAGCTCGGGGTACTGCTCGGCGAGGGCGACGATCGACATGCCGCCCATCGAGTGACCGACCAGGACGACCGGGCCCTCGGGGACGACGTGCTCGAGGATGGTCCTGAGGTCGTGGCCGAGCTGCTCGATCGTCGCGTGGCCGTCGGGGGCGCGCCCCGAGCGGCCGTGCGAGCGCTGGTCGTAGTAGACGGCGCGGACCAGCCCGCGATAGGCGGCGCGCTGGAAGTGCCAGCAGTCGAGGTTGAGCGCGTAGCCGTGGCAGAAGACGAGGGTGAGCTTGCTCGCCCGCTGCTGGAGGTCCGGGTCGAGCTCGTCGACCTCGACGAGGAGGGGGACGCCGTCGTCGGCGATGATCGTGATCGGGCGCGAGTGCAGGCTCCCGAACGGCGTCGCGTCGCCCTCCCGGCGGCCGATGGCGCGGCTCTGCCGGCGGATGCCGATCGCCGCCCCGGCCGCGGCCAGGCCGACGGCACCAGCGGCGGCCCCGAGGATGCGGCGGCGAGCGCTCATCCGTCGATTGTCTCGTGTGCCTCCGAGTCCACGTACCTCCGGGTGAACCTGCCCCCGATCCGGGTCACGATCTCGTAGCTGATCGTCCCGCAGGCCTCGGCCCAGTCCTGCGCTGTCGGCTCCCCGTCGTCGCCGGGGCCGAAGACGGTGACCTCGGCCCCGGCACCGGGGTCGTCGCCGCCGAGATCGACGACGAGCTGGTCCATGCAGATCCGGCCGCGGAGGCTGCGCCTCTTGCCGGCGACCTGGACCTCGGCGCGGTTGCTGCCGACCCGGGGCAGGCCGTCGGCGTACCCGGCCGGGACCAGGCCGAGCGTGGTCGGCTGGTCGGCGACCCAGGTGCGGCCGTAGGAGACCGCGTCACCCGCCTCGACCCGCTTGACCATCGCCAGGCTCGCCCGTGCGGTCATGGCCGGCCGCAGCCCGATGTCGCCGGTGACGCCCGGGGCGGGGTCGAGGCCGTAGGACGCGATGCCAACGCGCACCAGGTCGAGCCTGGAGCTCGGTCGCAGGATCGCGGCCGCAGAGTTGGCGAGGTGCCGCACCTCGAGCTCCTGCAGCCCGGCCTTGGCGGCCAGGCTGAGGGCGTCCTGGAACGCCGCCTCCTGGGCGTCGTTGGCCGGGTGGTCCGGCTCGTCGCTGGAGGAGAAGTGCGACCAGATGCCGGTGACGTCGGATCTTCTGGTCGAGCTGGAGGTCGGACGCGGTCGCGAACAGGTCGTGCCAGGCGTCGCGCGGGGCACCCCCACGGTTGAGCCCGGTGTCGACCTTGATCTGCACGCGAGCCCGGCGGTTGGTGGCGACGACCTCCTCGAGCTCCGCCAAGGAGTAGACGGTCACGTCGACGTCCTGCTCGATCGCGGCGCCCCAGTCGTCGCCGGGCACGGTGAGCCAGCAGAGCACGCGTCCGGTGTCGCCGGCCGCCCGGAGCGCGAGCGCCTCGTCGATGGTGGCGACGCCGAGCCAGTCGGCGCCGCCCTCGCGGGCCGCCTTGGCGGACTCCGCCAGCCCGTGGCCGTAGCCGTCGGCCTTGACCACGGTCATCATCTGCGTGCCGGTGAGCTCCTTGAGCAGGCGCACGTTGTGGCGGATCGCGGCGAGGTCGACGACCGTCTCGGCCCGCGCGGTCATGGCAGGAGCCCACGGACGACGGCGGGCAGCGCCGCCGCGACCTCGCCGGCGACGAGCGGTCCGCCGTCGCTCGCGAGCGCTGCGGCTGCGCCGTGCAGCCAGGCGCCGACGCTCGCGGCGTCGTACGCCGTGAGGCCGGCGGCCAGCAGCGCCCCGATCACGCCGCCGAGCACGTCGCCCGCGCCGGCGGTGGCCAGCCAGGCGGTGCCGGTGGTGTTGACCCGGGTCCTGCCGTCGGGCCGGGCGATGAGCGTGCGGCGACCCTTCAGCAGCACGGTGGCGTCGTACTTCCTCGCGGCTTCCCGGGCGAAGTGCAGCGGCCTGGTCTCGATGTCCTGCCGGTCCGCGCCGAGCATGGCCGCGAGCTCGCCGGCGTGTGGCGTCAGGACCGCTGCCCCGCCCGGCTGGAGGTGCTGGAGCGCGTCCGCGTCGACGACCACGGGGACGCCGTCCTCGATCGCCTGCTGCAGCTGGTCACCAGCGCCCTCGCCGCCCCCGGAGCCGACCACCCAGGCCTGGACGCGGCCCGCGCCCACCACCTCGGGATGGTGCGTCCTGACCGTGTCCGCGACGGCGTCGTCGCCGACGTACCGGACCATCCCGGCCAGCCCGCACGCCGCACCCGCCACGCTGAGCAGGGCGGCGCCGGGGTACTCCGCGCTCCCGGCACGGATGCCGACCACGCCTCTCGTGTACTTCTGGGCATCGGTCGTCGGCCGCGGCAGCAGCGCTGCGACGTCGTCGGGCTGGAGTGCCTCGACGCTCCGGTGCGGGCAGCTCGAGCCCGATGTCGACGAGGTGCACGGCCCCGCATGCCTGGGCCGCCGGGTCCACCAGGTGACAGACCTTGTGGGTCCCGAAGGTCACGGTCAGCGCCGCCTCGACGTGGTCGCCTCCCGCTTCACCGGTGTCGACGTCCACGCCGCTGGGGGTGTCCACGGCGACGACCGGTACGCCGTGCAGCAGCTTGAGCGCGTTGGCGGCGTTCTCCCGGAGCCCGCCGCGACCGCCGATCCCGACGATGCCGTCGACGACCACCTCGGGCCGTCTCGTCGGCTCCGCCACCAGGCGGCCACCGGCTTGTGTGAAGGCCTTCTTCCCCTCGCCGTGGACGTTGTCGCTGAGCAGCCACGCCTCCACCTGCACGCCCCGCCGCGCCAGCATCGCCCCGGCCCACAGCGCATCGCCGCCGTTGTCGCCCGACCCCACCAGCAGCAGCACCCGCCGCCCGTACGCCGACCCCAGGAAGTCCACGATCGCCACCGCCAGCCCGGCCGCCGCCCGCTGCATCAGCGCACCCTCCGGCACGCGCGCCATCAGCTCGGCCTCCGCCGCCCTGACCTGCTCGACGGTGTGCGCGTGCAGCATGCGTTCACGCTAGCGGGGTCCGGCCGCCTGCCACGGGTCGTGTGCCTGTGGACGCGCCATGGACCGTCCTCAGGCACACGACCCGCCGAGCGACCTGGCTGTGGAGAGCGCCGCACCTCCTCCGTGTCACCGGGAAAGAGCCTGTCGTGGAGAGGACCTTCGATCAGATCATCGAGGACCAGGCCGGCGTGATTGCTCGACGTCAGCTGAATCGGCTCGGCATCGACGCCGACCGGGTCCGCGACCAGGTCGCGGCGGGGCGGTGGGTCGAGCGGACCCCACGCGTGATCAGCACAGTGACCGGCGAGCTCACCTTCGAACAGCGAAGCTGGCTCGCGGTGTTGCATGCCGGGCCACGGGCGATGCTCGGCAACCTGACGGCCGCCGCGCATCATGACCTCAAGAACTGGGACCGCCCAGAAATCTGCGTCATGGTGGACGACGAGCTCAGTTTCGACCCAGTCCCAGGCGTGGACTTCTTTCGGAGCCGGCGCCCGTTCGACGTGCTTGTCTCACCGCGTCCTGGCATTCCCCGCTGTCGACTCGAGCCAGCCGTCCTGTTGTGGGCCGCGTACGAAGCGCCGAACCGAGCAGCACACGGAGTCATCGCCGCCACAGTCCAGCAGCGCCTGACCACGCCCGGGCGCCTCATCGAGTGGGTCGACCTGCTGCAGCCATTGCGCAGGGCCAAGCAGCTCAAGCGGACGTTGGGCTTCGTCGATGCCGGCGCTCACTCAGGAGCCGAGCTCGAAGTGGGACGGATGTGCCGCCGTTTCCGCATGCCGCAACCGACGCGCCAGAAGCGGCGCAAGGATCGGTGGGGGCGGCCACGGTGGACTGATGCCGAGTGGGACCTCGCCGATGGTCACACGATCGTGCTCGAGGTCGAAGGCGGCTTCCACATGGATGTTCTGGAGGCCGCGGCCGACGCACGGCGTTCCCGCCGGCTGACGACGCGCACGCGGACGGTGGTCCGGTGCACGGCGTACGAGCTGATCCACGAGCTGACTGAGGTCGCCATCGATCTGATTGACCTGGGCATCCCTGGTCGCATGCCGCCGGGTCGTGTGCCTGTCGACGCGGCATAGAGCGTGATCAGGCACACAAACGACCACCCCGGTCAGAACCTGAGGTCGACCCACACGGTCCGGTGGTCGGACGACGGGAACGGGAACTCGCCGGTCAGGCGGGACAGCGGGTCGGACGGCATTGGCCAGAAGACACCCGAGCCCTTCACCTTCAGCCGCTTGGCCGGCAGCACGTAGTCGGCGCGCAGGTTGCCGGGAGCGGGGTTGTCGTTGAAGTCCGCGGTGTCGTACTTCGGGTCGCCCGAGTGGGACGCGTTCGCACCGCCCTGGCGGGCCGCGGCGTCCGTGCCACCTGCCGAGGTGGGCAGCGGGTCCTCGATGCGCGGGTTGTCGATCAGCTGCTGGATGGCGCCGTCGACCGAGTCGCCGTCGAGCGGGTCGCTGTTCTGGTCGCCGGCGATCACGAACGACTGCGCCACGCTTGAGCCCGCCGCGGTGGCCGCGGTCGTCGTACATGTAGTCCTCGCCCGACACGTAGTCGGCCCAGAATCGGATCTCGTCGTGGTTGCGAGTGCCGTTGCGGTCGTCGGGGCCGTCAAAGGTGGGCGGCGTCGGGTGCGAGACCAGGAAGTGCACGGTCTTGTGCTTGTCGATGCGGATGGGCAGGTCCCAGTGCGACTTGCTGGAGAGCCGGAAGACGTCGAGCTCTTCCGGGGAGTACCAGTCGGCCGGCGCAGCCGTCGCCGGGTCGTCGGGAAGCATCGCTCCGGGCATGTCCTTCCAGAGGAACTTCTGGAAGGTCCGCACCTTGTGGAAGTCGATCGGGTAGCGGCTGAGGACGGCCATGCCGTACTGGCCCTCGAAGTCGCCGAACCCGAACGCGTCGTTGCCGCCACCGACGGTGCCGCTGTTGTCGAGGTCGAAGCCGCTGGGGATCCCGGTGTTGGACGGCGCAACGAAGGCGTAGCGGTACTTGATCGGCTTCGCACCGTTGTGCGGCACCTCGAGGTAGTTGTCCCGGAACAGGTCGATCGCCACGTTGCCCGGCACGTAGTCGAACTCGTTGATGAGCAGCACGTCGGGGCGGGTGCGCTGGATGATCTCGGCGACCGTCGCGGCCTGGGCGTTGTTCGGCGTCGACAGGTCCGTGACCAGCTGGCCCGCCGTGGCCCGGTTGAGAGAAGCGTTGAAGGTCTGGAAGCGGACCGTCTTGCTGTGGCCATGGCCATGGCCATGGCCGTCCCCTCCCCCGCGCCCATCGTCGTGGCCGAGTGGGTGTGCCGTGGCAGGCCCGGCTGCGAGGACGGTGACGGCCGCGGTGATCACCGCAACGGCCGATACTGCTGCCCGAGAGCTGTTCATGACCCCACCGTGCCATGACCGCGCCGTCGTCTCCATAGCCGCGAGACGAACAGAACCTGATGAGTTGGGTTGCGATCGAGTCAGCGGCCCTCGACGTCGCAGTCCAGCGCGTCGGCGATGCCCTTCTCGTAGTCCTCGAGGTCGTCGTAGTCCCGGCCCTCTTCGCCGGCGGCGGTCAGGTAGACGCAGTTCAGGTCGCGATTGTCCTGGCGCTGCTCGTACACGGACCACGCGGTGAAGGCGGAACAACCGGCGCCCACGAACACGCCCACCACCATCAAGGTCAGCAGCACGTCGGTCCGGTTGCCGCTGCGCGGTGGCCGGGCCGGCCTCGGCGGACCGGAGCCCACCTCGACGACCTCGATCTCGCGGTACTCATCGCTCACCGCAGCAACCTAGTGCCCCGCACGCAAAGTCGCTTGGCGCTTCGCGCCACCATGGCACGCACCTCACTTCGTCGGCGTCGCTTGAAGTACGTCCAGTAATCCCGCGCTCCGCCGCCTCGCGATGCACACACCCTGAAGACGCCAAGCATCAAAGGACTTCACGTGCGGGGCACTAGTCCCCCGTCAGCCCTCCAGCACCACGACGGCCGACGCGATGCCCGCGTCGTGGGACAGCGAGAGGTGGACCGAGGTGGCGCCCAGGTCGTTCGCGCGAGCGAGGACGGTGCCGCGGAGCTCGAGCAGCGGCCGGCCGGACGACTCGGACACGACCTCCGCGTCGTGCCAGCGCATGTCGCCCGGAGCGCCGAGGGCCTTGGCGGCGGCCTCCTTGGCGGCGAAGCGGGCAGCCAGCGAGGCCAGCGGACGCGTGCGCTCGAGGGGCGTGAAGAGGCGCTCGGCGAGGCCGGGCGTGCGGGAGAGGGCCTCGCCGAATCGCTCGATGTCGACCACGTCGATGCCGACGCCGATGATGGCCATGTCCTCTTCCGGGTGCTACTCGACGGTGACGGACTTGGCGAGGTTGCGGGGCTGGTCGACGTCGTGGCCCATGGCGGTGGCCAGCTCGCACGCGAACAGCTGCAGCGGGACCACGGCCACCAGCGGCTGCAGCAGCACCGGCACCCGCGGCAGCGTGATGAGCACGTCGGCGTACGGCGCGACGCGGTCGTCGCCCTCCTCGGCCAGGCAGATCGTGCGGGCACCGCGGGCGCGCACCTCCTGGATGCCGCTGAGCATCTTGTCGTGGAGCTGGTCGCGCCCACGGGGAGGTACGACGCAGAACACCGGCATGCCGTCGTCGACCAGAGCGATCGGGCCGTGCTTGAGCTCGCCGGCGGCGAAGCCCTCGGCGTGCAGGTAGGCCAGCTCCTTGAGCTTCAGCGCGCCCTCCAGCGCCACCGGGTAGCCCGCGTGCCGGCCGACGAACAGCACCGAAGGGGTCCCGACCAGGGACCGGGCCAGCTCGTAGACGGCGTCGGCAGTCTCCAGGACCGTGTCGAGCTGGGACGGGATCGCCTCGAGCTGGGTCATCACCTCGGCGATCTCGTCGCCGAAGCGGGTGCCCTTGACCTGGGCGAGGTAGAGCGCGAGCAGGTAGCAGGCGACGAGCTGGGTCAGGAACCCCTTCGTCGAGGCGACCCCGATCTCCGGGCCGGCGTGCATGTAGATGACCGCGTCGGACTCACGCGGGATGGTCGAGCCGTTCGTGTTGCAGATCGCGAGCACCTTCGAGCGCTGGGTCCGCGCGTGCCGGATCGCCTGCAGCGTGTCAGCGGTCTCGCCGGACTGCGAGATCGCGACCACCAGCGTCGAGTAGTCGAGGATCGGGTCGCGGTAGCGGAACTCCGAGGACAGCTCCACCTCGACCGGCACCCGGGTCCAGTGCTCGATGGCGTACTTGGCCACCATCCCGGCGTAGAACGACGTCCCGCAGGCGATGATGATGATCTTGTCGATGTCGCGGAGCTCCTGGTCCGAGAGCCGCATCTCGTCGAGCTGCAGCAGCCCCTCGGTCGAACGCCGGCCGAGCAGCGAGTCGGCGACGGCGCGCGGCTGCTCGAAGATCTCCTTGCGCATGAACCAGTCGTGGCCCTCCTTCTCGGCCGCCGACAGGTCCCAGTCGACGTGGTAGCGCCGGCCCTCCTGGGGGCTGCCGAAGAAGTCCGTGACCGCGACGCCCGAGCGGGTGATGGTGACGACCTGGTCCTGGCCGAGCTCGAGCGCCTCCCGCGTGTAGTCGATGAACGCCGCCACGTCGGAGCCGAGGAAGTTCTCGCCGTCGCCGAGCCCGACCACCAGCGGCGAGTTGCGCCGGGCTGCGACGACCTGCGAGGGGTCGAGGGCATCCACGGCGACGAGGGTGAACGCGCCCTCGAGCTGCTGGCAGACCCGCTGCATCGCCACGGTCAGGTCGACGTCCGACTCCAGCTGCAGCTCGAGCAGCTGCGCGGCCACCTCGGTGTCGGTCTCGGAGACCAGCGTGTGGTCGTCGGCCTCGAGCCGGGCGCGGAGCTCGGCGAAGTTCTCGATGATCCCGTTGTGCACGAGCGCGACCCGGCCCGCGTAGCCGACGTGCGGGTGGGCGTTGACGTCGTTGGGGGCGCCGTGGGTCGCCCAGCGGGTGTGCCCCACACCCGTGGTCGACGCCGGCAGCGGCGTGCCGGCCATGGCCTTCTCGAGGTTGGCGAGCTTGCCCGCCTTCTTCGAGACCGCGAGCCTGGCATCGGCCACGACGGCGATCCCGGCGGAGTCATAGCCGCGGTACTCCATCCGCCGCAGACCGTCGAGGACGACGTCCTGGGCCTGTCTGGCCCCGACGTATCCCACGATGCCGCACATGAGCCGCGAGTCTATCGGCGTCGGGGTCGGCGCCTGAGCAGGCGCGGACACTGACACAATCGCCGCCATGCTCAGGGCGTGTCACGGCATCCCATGGCGGCGCCAGCGCCGCCCAGCACGCACGCTGGCTGCGTTACCGGCGCTCGAAAGACGCCCAGTCTGCCTTCACACCGGCGCCTTGCCACCGCACGCCCTGGACGACGCTGACATCCACCGGGGATGCCGTGACACGCCCTGACGGCGGGAGCCACGACGGCGCCCACGAGGCGTCTCCGTACATCGAGCTCGACCGGGGCGCCTGGGCCAAGCTCGCGCACGCGGTCGAGGACCCGCTCACCGAGGACGAGCTCACCGCGCTCCGCGGCCTCGGCGACCAGCTGGACCTCGAGGAGGTCCGCGAGGTCTTCCTCCCGATCAGCCGGCTCCTGAGCCTGTACGTCGAGACGGCCGGCCGCCTGCACCGCGACCAGGAGGAGTTCCTCCACCAGGCGACACCTCCGCGTACGCCCTTCGTCATCGGCCTCGCCGGCTCGGTCGCGGTCGGCAAGTCCACCACCGCGCGCGTGCTGCAGCACCTGCTGGCGCACTGGCCGGAGCACCCGAACGTCGCGCTGGTCACCACCGACGGCTTCCTCTACCCCAACTCGGAGCTGGAGCGGCGCGGGCTGCTGCAGCGCAAGGGGTTCCCCGAGTCCTACGACCGCCGCGCCCTGCTCCGGTTCGTCGTCGACATCAAGTCCGGCAAGGACGAGGTCGCGGCGCCTGTCTACAACCACCTCACCTACGACGTGGTGCCCGACGAGAAGGTGCACATCAAGCACCCCGACATCGTGATCATCGAGGGGCTCAACGTCCTCCAGCCGGCCCGGGTCCGCGACGACGGCCGCACCGGGCTCGCGGTCAGCGACTTCTTCGACTTCTCGGTGTACGTCGACGCCAAGACCACCGACATCCGCGACTGGTACGTCTCCCGCTTCCTCCGCTTGCGCGAGACGGCGTTCCGCGACCCGCAGTCCTACTTCGCGCGCTACGCCTCCCTCTCCCAGGACGAGGCGGCCGCCGAGGCGATGCGGATCTGGGACGCCATCAACGGCCCGAACCTGACCGCGAACGTGCTGCCCACCCGCTCCCGCGCCACCCTGGTGCTGCGCAAGGACGCCGACCACTCGGTCCGCTACGTGCGGCTGCGCAAGATCTGACCGGCGGGTCCGTTGGGCCCCATTTCCGCCGTGGCACGGGACAGGCCGCTCCTCATGGTCCAATACCCGCGTGTCGGGGCTACCGCACGAGGGCGAGCTCTTTGGTCGCTTCCAGATCCGTCGGCTGATCGGTCGCGGAGGCATGGGCGCGGTCTACGAGGCGTACGACCCGACGGTGCGCCGCCTGGTCGCCCTCAAGGTCGTGCTGCCCGGCACGGCCGAGATTGCCGACTTCCGCGAGCGCTTCGATCGCGAGGCACAGATCATCGCGCGAGTTCGCCCCTCACACGTCGTGCAGGTCCACGACGTCGGGAGGCAGGACGACACCCTCTACTTCGTCACCGAACTGGTGCCGGATGGCGACCTGTTCGGCTGGCTCGCGGAGCACGGTGGTGGCCACCCCCCGGAGCCGGGCTTCCTGACGGCCAACTTCGAGTCGTCCTACGCCACCCCCGCTGACACCTCCCGCGAAACGCCCGGTCTCCGAAGCCTCGTCATGGTCGGAGTCGTCGCGGCGGCGCTCGTCGCGGCCGTGCTGGGCGGCTACGCGATCGTCAACGCGGCCGACGGCACGGACGGCCCGTCACCGTCGACCGGGACGTCGAAGGGACCGGAAGCCACAGCGGCCGCACCGGCAGCCACGGCCACGGCCGGGGTGGTGGGCGGCACCCCGATTCCCGGCGCCTTCGCCTGCTGGGACGGGGCGGCGGTCAGCTCGGTCGACCAGTGCCAGCCGCCGCACGGAAGCCGCGCCTTCTTCTGGATCTTCCCTGGGATGGACGGTCAGAACTGCCGGCCCAGGACCGCCGACGGCACCCCGGGGCGCGCGGAGCTCATGGAGTGCTTTCTCAACGACCGGCGCATCGTGATCCACCTCTCACTGTGGGACAGCGCCAACGCCGGGATCTCCCACTACACGATTCAGGAGGGTCTGGGTCAGCCCCAGGCCAACACCGACGCCAGCGGCGTCCCGACCCTGTACGCATGGAACGGCGTGTCTCAGGACCCGGCCTACCCGTACAAGGGCGTCTTTCTCTGGTCGGCACACGCCTACAGCGCAGCGGTCTACGCGGCCAGCAATGCGGAGCTGGCGAGCGTCCTGCAGCACCCCACCTTGCTGAGGCCGGTGCCGGACGACCAGTACTTCGGCCGTCCGTCGGGCTGAGCACCGTGGCTGAGCACCGTGGCTGAGCGCCGTCGTTTCGGAGGTGGTCAGTCCTCGGTGACCGGGACCCGCACCCAGAACACGGAGCCGTCGTCGGCCTCGTCCGCACCGACGACGCCGCCGTGCGCGGCGGCCAGCGTCCGGGCCAGCTGGAGGCCGATCGTGACGCCGGTCCCGTCGGCGTTGACGTGGAAGGGCTCGAACAGCGCCCGGAACGCCTCGGCCTCGACCGGAGCACCGTCGCGCACCACCCGGAGCTCGAGCCAGGACCCGACCCGGCGCACTTCCAGGCGTCTGGCGCGCGGGCGTGGACTGGCCGCCGCGGCGTGCCAGAGGTCGCGCAGGACCCGGCGCAGGAGGGCCGGGTCGACGACCACCTCGACCGCGCCGCCGAGTCCGCCGATCTCGTCGAGGTCGTCCAGCTCCGCGGCCAGCGCCGAGACGGTCACGAGCTGGGGAGCCAGCGCGAGCCGGCCGAGCAGCACCTCGGCCATCAGCTCCACGTCGAAGGTGCGCTCCGTGAGCCGCTCGAGGGCGGCGTGCAGGCGGTGCAGCGAGTCGCGGGCCTGGTCTGCCGGCACCTCACCGTCGGCGAGCATCGCGACCCAGCCCTGCGCCATCGAGAGTGGCGTGCGCACCTCGTGGGCGAACGCCGCGAGGAACCGATCCCGCTGCCGCGCCGCGTCGGCGGCCGGCTGGTCCGTGACCTGCGCGGTGCCGGCCTCCACGAAGCTGCGGACCCACTCCGCCAGCTGGTCGGCGTCGACGTGCCACCGCGTGGCGACCTCGGCGGTCGCTCGGCCGCGCAGCACCTCGAGCACCGCGGGGACTCGCGTCTCCACCGCATCCCCCATGGCGGGAGCCTAGCGTCCTGTCAGCCGGATCCGTGCATTAAGTCCGTGGTCCAGGTGCGTGCATGGCAAGGCGGCGGCGCGCCCGCAGACTGGGCGTCTTCGCAGCGTCGCCAACACCGCCAGGTGCGTGCCTGGGCCGCGGAATTAGTGGGCGGATCTGGCTGACAGGACACCAGGCCAGGTGGCAGGTCAGCGCAGGGAGAGCCGTTGACGCACCACATCGGCCAGCCGGGCGGCCACGTCGCGGGCGGACTCGTCGGTGGGCGCCTCGACCATCACGCGGACGACGGGTTCGGTGCCCGAGGGCCGCAGGAGCACCCGGCCACGGCCGGCCAGCGCGCGTTCTTCGGCGGCCACGGCCTCGGCCAGCACCGGGTCGTCGGCCCGGTCCTTGTCAACGCCCGTGACGTTGACCAGCACCTGCGGCAGCCGGGTGACCACCGACGCCAGCGACTGGAGGTCCTTGCCGGTCGCGGCCATCCGCTGCAGCACGTGCAGGGCGGTGAGGATGCCGTCGCCGGTGGTGGCGTACTGGCTCATGATCAGGTGGCCGGACTGCTCACCGCCGAGCACGTAGCCGCCGGCCCGCATCTCCTCGAGCACGTAGCGGTCTCCGACCCGGGTCTGCCGCACCCGCAGCCCGGCTGCTTCCATCCCCTGCACGAAGCCGAGGTTGCTCATCACGGTGGCCACCACGGTGTCGTGCACGAGCCGGCCGGCCTCGGCCAGGTCGAGGGCGATGATGGCGAGCAGCTGGTCGCCGTCGATGTCGCGGCCCTCGTGGTCGACGGCCAGGCAGCGGTCCGCGTCCCCGTCGAGGGCGATGCCGGCGTCGGCTCCGTGCTCGACCACCGCCGCCTGCAGCGGGGCGAGGTAGGTGGACCCACAGCCCTCGTTGATGTTGAGGCCGTCCGGTTCGGCACCGATCACCACGACATCCGCACCGGCCGCCCGCAGCGCCATCGGCGCGGCCTCGGTGCCGGCACCGTTGGCGCAGTCGACGACGACCTTGAGCCCGGTGAGCTGGCGGTCCAGCGTCGTCAGCAGATGGTCGACGTACTCCTCGACCGGGCGCTCGTACGGGCGCACCCGGCCGACCGCGGCCCCGATAGGAGCGTCCCACGAGCTGCCGAGCAGCTCCTCGATCTGCGCTTCCACGGCGTCGTCGAGCTTGTGGCCGCCGCGGGCGAGGAACTTGATGCCGTTGTCGGGCATCGGGTTGTGCGAGGCGCTGATGACCACGCCCAGGTCCGCGTCGAGTGCGTCGGTGAGGTAGGCGACTGCCGGTGTGGGGACCACCCGGAGCCGGAGCACGTCCGCTCCGGCCGAGGCCAGCCCCGCCACGACGGCGTGCTCGAGGATCTGGCCCGAGATCCGCGGGTCGCGCCCGACCACGGCGAGGGGTCGCTCGCGGGTCCTGTCGAAGTCGCCGCGGTCGATGATGACGCGCGCCGCCGCGACCGACAGGTCGAGGGCGAGCTCCGCCGTGACCTCGCGGTTCGCGAGGCCACGGACCCCATCGGTGCCGAAGACGCGCGGCATCCGACCGGGGATCAGCGCTTGGAGTACTGGGGAGCCTTGCGGGCCTTCTTGAGACCGGCCTTCTTGCGCTCGATGACGCGGGCGTCACGAGTGAGCAGCCCCGCCTTCTTGAGCGTCGGGCGGTTGGTCTCCTCGTCGATGAAGTTGAGGCAGCGGGCCACGCCCAAGCGCAGCGCGCCGGCCTGGCCCGTGATGCCGCCGCCGTGGATGCGGGCGATCACGTCGAAGCGGCCCTCGAGCTGCAGCGCGGCGAACGGCTCGTTCACGACCTGCTGGTGCAGCTTGTTGGGGAAGTAGGAGTCGAGGGCGCGGCCGTTGACCGTCCACTCGCCGGTGCCGGGGACGATACGGACCCGGGCGACGGCCTCCTTGCGGCGACCGGTGGCCGCCGCGGGGGCGATGGTCGCCGGGCGGGCGGGGGTGTCGGCCGACGGCTCGCTCTCGGAGCTGTAGGCGACGCCGCTCTCGTCGGCGGTGAAGGTCTCTTCGACCTCGGCGCCCTCGGTGATCTCGGTGCTCTCGGAAGTCACTGATGTTCCTCTGCTGTGGTCGACGACTACTGGGAGATCTGAGTGATCTCGAAGGGGACGGCCTGCTGGGCCTGGTGAGGGTGCGTGGGGCCCGAGTAGACCTTGAGCTTCTTGATGATCTGCCGACCCAGCTTGTTCTTGGGGAGCATGCCCCAGACGGCCTTCTCGACGACCTTGCGGGCGTCCTTGTCGAGCAGCTGCCCGATCGGGGTGGCGGTGAGGCCGCCCGGGTAGCCCGAGTGGCGGTAGGCCAGCTTGTTCGTCAGCTTGTCGCCGGTCAGGGCGAGCTTCTCGGCGTTGATGATGATCACGAAGTCGCCGGTGTCGACGTGCGGGGCGTAGATCGTCTTGTGCTTGCCACGCAGCAGGTTCGCGCTCTGGACCGCGAGGCGGCCCAGGACGACGTCGGTCGCGTCGATGACGTGCCAGGCGCGCTGGATGTCGCCGGGCCTGGGGCTGTAGGTGCGCACGAAAGTGTCTCTCTCGTTCGTCGGGTACCGCCCCGGAGGTGTCCGGTGCGGGGGGTGGTGCCACGCCTTCTGACGAACACGGCCCGGCCTTGGCCCAACTCCTTCGAGATGGTGCTTGTCCGGGACTGCGAACGGATGTCGTGCGGACGTCCGGACGCGGCAGGAGGCGCGACCGACAAATCTACGGGGTCCCGGGCTCCCGGTCCAATCTCCGGGCGCGCTCCGCGCGAGCCTGCGAGGGCGGAGCGGAACAGCGAGGGGTTGAGGAGGGTCGGCTCGTACCGAGCCTGCGAGGGCCGAGCGACCCGACGAAGCCACGCAACCCGGGGCTGGTACTCACTCCAGTCCCAGCCCCGGGCTACGAGGTTTCGAGACGGGCGCAGAGCGCCCTCCTCAACCAACGGTGGCCAGCCACTCCGACAGCCCGGCGCCGAATCCCCCACGGTGGTTGAGGAGCTCGCGCCAGCGAGCGTCTCGAAACCCCTGAAGCCTGCGCCGGCAATAGCCCGGTCCCAGCCCCGGGGCTGCGAGGTTTCGAGACGGGCGCAGAGCGCCCTCCTCAACCAACGGTGGCCAGCCACTCCGACAGCCCGGCGCCGATTCCCCCACGGTGGTTGAGGAGCTCGCGCCAGCGAGCGTCTCGAAGCCCCTGAAGCCTGCGCCGGCAATAGCCCGGTCCCAGCCCCGGGCTGCGAGGTTTCGAGACGGGCGCAGAGCGCCCTCCTCAACCACCGATGGGTGGACACCGGCTGTCTTGCGTTAACGAGCGCGGACTAGGTTGGCCGGGTGACCCAAGACATCACTGAGTCGCTGACTGTCCGGGACAACCGCACCGGGCAGGAGTACGACGTACCGATCACCGACGGCACCATCAAGGCCGCCGACCTCGGCCAGATCAAGGCCGGCGAGGACGCACCCGGGCTCGCGGTCTACGACCCCGGTTTCGTCAACACCGCCTCGTGCCGCAGCGCCGTCACCTACATCGACGGCGAGAAGGGGATCCTCGAATACCGCGGCTATCCCATCGAGCAGCTCGCCGACAAGTCCAACTTCCTCGAGGTCGCCTATCTGCTGGTGCACGGCAGCCTGCCCTCGAAGGCGGAGTACGACTCGTGGGTGCACGAGATCACCTACCACACGTTCGTGCACGAGAACGTCAAGGAGTTCATGCAGGGCTTCCGCTACGACGCGCACCCGATGGGGATGCTGATGGCGTCGGTCGGAGCCCTGTCGACGTTCTACCCCGACGCGCGCAACATCGGCGACGCCGACAACCGGCACATGCAGATCGTGCGGATGATCGCGAAGATGCCGACCCTGGGCGCCTGGTCGTTCCGGCACGCGCAGGGCAAGCCGTTCATCTATCCCGACAACGAGCTCAGCTACACCGCCAACTTCCTGTCGATGCTGTTCAAGATGAGCGAGCAGAAGTTCGACGCGGACGAGCGGCTGGTCAAGGCGCTCGACGTGCTCTTCATCCTGCACGCGGACCACGAGCAGAACTGCTCGACCAACGCCGTGCGCTCGGTCGGCTCCTCGCAGGTCGATCCCTACTCGGCGGTGGCCGCCGGGGTGGCCGCCCTCTACGGCCCACTGCACGGCGGCGCCAACGAGGCGGTGCTGCGGATGCTGAAGCGGATCGGGAGCAAGGACAACATCCCCGACTTCATCAAGGGCGTGAAGGACGGCAACGAGCGGCTGATGGGCTTCGGTCACCGCGTCTACAAGAACTTCGACCCGCGCGCGACGATCATCAAGAAGGCCTGCGACGACGTCTTCGAGGTGACCGGCGTCAACCCGCTCCTCGAGATCGCGAAGGAGCTGGAGAAGATCGCGCTCGAGGACGAGTACTTCATCTCGCGCAAGCTCTACCCGAACGTCGACTTCTACTCCGGCCTGATCTACGAGGCCTTCCAGTTCCCGCCCGAGATGTTCACGGTGCTGTTCGCGATCGGCCGGACGCCCGGCTGGCTCGCGCAGTGGCTGGAGCTCGTGCAGGACAAGGAGCAGAAGATCGCCCGGCCCAAGCAGATCTACACCGGCGACCGGACCCTCGACTTCGTCGCCGCGAACGAGCGTTGGGCGCAGGGCTGAGCACTCCGCTGAACACGACGCGGGGCGTCATCTGGGACTTCGGCAACGTCGTCATCCAGTGGGACGCCCGGCCGGCGATCGTCGCGGGGGTCGGCGAGGCTGAGGCGGACCGCTTCCTCGCGGCCGACGACTTCGACTTCATGGCCTGGAACCACCTCCGGGACGCGGGGGCGACCTGGGACGACGGTGAGGCGGAAGTCCGCCGGACCCACCCGCACTGGGCCGAGCACGCGGCGGCGTACCGCGCGAACTTCGAGCTCTCGATGATCGGGCCGGTGCCCGGCACGGCCGAGCTGATCACCGAGCTGCACGCGGCCGGTGTGCCCCAGCTCGGGCTGACCAACTGGTCGCACGAGCTCTACCCGGCGGCCCCGCGGCTCTTCCCGGTCCTCGACCTGCTCGAAGACGTGGTCGTCTCCGGCACCGAGAAGGTGGCCAAGCCGGAGCCGGCGATCTTCGAGATCGCCGTGGCGCGCGCCGGGCTGCCTGCCGCTGACCTGGTGTTCGTCGACGACAAGGAGGCCAACGTCACCGCGGCGATCGAGCTCGGCCTCGACGGGATCGTGTTCACCGGCGCCGACGGCCTGCGGAGCGCGCTGCGGGAGCGTGGGCTGCCCGTCTGACTCTGCCAGTCTGAGGGCGTGCGGGTGGCGATCGTCGGGCTGGGGATGGCGGGCTCGACCCTGGCCTGCCTGCTCGCCGACCGCGGGGTCGACGTCGTCGTTCTCGAGCAGGAGGACGACCCGCGCCCGGTGGGCGCCGGGATCTGGCTGCAGCACATGGGCCAGCAGGTGCTCGACAGGCTCGGGCTGCTGGGCGCACTGCGCGCCCAGTCCCGCGTGGTGTCCCGGGTCGACATCCGCACCTCGTCCGGGCGACAGCTCGTCGATGCGTCCTACGCCGACGTGCCCGGCTCGGTGCCGGCTCTCGGGGTTCACCGCGGGACGCTGTTCTCCCTGCTGCTCTCGGAGGTACGCCGGCGAGGGATCCCGCTCGAGCTCGGCGTGCCGGTGACCGGCGTCAGGCCGGCGCCCGGCGGCCTCGCTGTCGAGACGCCGTCTGGTGACCACCGGACCTACGACCTGGTGGTCGGCTGCGACGGCAGCCAGTCCCGGGTCCGGCGCAGCATGAGCGTCGCCAGACGGGACCACGCCTACGACTTCGGCGCGCTCTGGACGATCGTCGACGACCCGGACGAGCTGTGCGCGGACGAGCTCTACCAGTGCCTGCGGGGCACCCGGCAGTACCTCGGCGTGCTGCCGACCGGGCTCGGCAAGGTGTCGCTGTTCTGGTCCGAGCGCCGCTCGGCGATGCCGGAGGTCCTCTCGGGCGGGCTGCCGGCCTGGCGCGACGCCGCCCGCCCGCTGGCCGGGCCGATGGCTCCCCTGCTCGACCGCGTCGACCACCTGCTGCCGGCGTCCTACCGAGATGTCGTCGTGCGGACGCCGTACCGGATCGCCAGCCCGGGAGCCGCGGTGCTCGTCGGCGACGCCGCGCACGCGATGAGCCCGCAGCTCGGCACCGGCACCTCGCTCGCGCTCGCCGACGCCTGGACCCTGCACCACGCGCTAGCCACCCAGCCCAGCCTCGCGCAGGCGCTCTCGGCCTACGCGGCGGCGCGGGCGGCGCACGTGCGCTGGTACCAGTGGTGGACCCGGTTGATGATGCCCGTCTTCCAGAGCGCCCTGACGCCGCTCGCCTGGCCGCGCGACGCGTTCGCGCCCGCCGTGAGCCGGGTGCCATGGGTGACCGACCAGCTCGTCACGACCCTGGTCGGCGACCGGGTCTCCCCGTGGCGACGCTGGGCTCTTCCCGACCTGCCCTGACGCGGCGAGGATGCCTGCATGTCACGCATCGCTCGCCTGTTCCGGGACAACGCTCTCGGTCTCATCGCCATCACCATCGCCCTGTCGGCCGGCGCGTACGCCGTCGACCAGGCGCCCAAGAACTCCGTCACCTCGAAGTCGATCCGCAACGACACCGTCAAGGGCGTCGACGTCAAGGACGACTCCCTGACCGGCAAGGACATCAACGAGTCGACGTTGGCGTTGCCCTCCGACGCGGGCGGCACGGTGAAGTCCGTCACCGCGGGGAGCGGGCTCGCTGGCGGGACGATCACCAACACCGGCACGATCTCGCTCGCCACCTGCCCGGCCAGCCAGCTGCTCAAGTCCACCGGCCCCAGCTACGCGTGCGCTGCCGATGCGGACACCAACACGACGTACACCGGCAACAGCGCGGCCGGCATCGACCTGACCGGCACGAGCTTCGGTCTCAAGGCCTGTCCGAACCTGCAGCTGCTCAAGTCCACGGGAGCGGGATACAGCTGCAGCGGCGACACCGACACGAACACGACGTACACCGCGGGAACGGGCCTGCAGCTGAACGGCACGCAGTTCTCGATCGCCAACAACGGGGTCGGCAGCGCCCAGATCGCCGATGGTCAGGTCGGAAGCGCGGAGATCGGCGACGGCTCGATCAAGGCCGTGGACCTCGGCTTCGTCATGTCCACCAGCCTCCCCGGTGGGTTGTTGGCCGACGGGCACTGCTCGAGCGCGGTCGTGATGGTGACGGCGCAGTTCGCGCAGGGGGCGCCGGGCGACTTCACGATCACGAGCACGTCCCCGGCAATGCCTCGTGACGTCGTGCTCAGCGGCCAGGTGGGCCCGGTCAACGGCGGGTTCCGTGAGTACTACCTCAGTGCGTGCAACCTCACCGGCGCACAGGCCAACCTGCCCGCCGTCACGATCAAGATGCTGGTGATCGGCCAGTAGCCGTCTGATGGTGGTCCACACTCGTCACCTGCGCGAAGATGAACAGCAGGTGACGAGGAGGCGGCCATCAACCCAACGACGCGGCCGCTGGCGATGGCCAGCGGCGTCGCCGCAGCATCCCTCGGGCTGTTCGCGCTGGCCGTCGCCGGCGGCTGGCTGGGGCCGGACGTGGGGCGGGGAGCGCAGTTCTGCGAGGTGTCGGCCGGCGCACTGAACCAGCCTGTCAACACGCTGAGCAACCTCGGCTTCGTCGCCGCCGGCCTGGTGATCGCGGCCCGCGCCGGGCGACCGGGCGGGCTCGGCACCTCGACGATGGCCCGGCGACCCGGCCTCGCCCTGGCCTTCGCCTGCCTCGTGGTGCTGCTCGGGCCCGGCAGCATGGCCATGCACGCGACCGGCACCGAGCTCGGCGGCCACCTCGACATGCTGAGCATGTACCTCGTCGCGGCCTTCGCGGTGGCCTACGCCGCCATGCGCCGCTTCACGCGGGGACCGGTGTTCCTCGCGGGGACGTACGTCGGGGTGGTGCTGGCGTGCGAGCTGGCCGGCCTCTACACCCGGCAGATCCCGGTCGTGCACTACGCCGGCAACCTGGCCTTCGGTGCCTTCCTGGTGCTCGCGATCGTGCTGGAGCGGAGCGTCACCACCGCCCGCGGGCTGCGCCTCGACCAGCGCTGGCTCGTCGGGTCGATCGCCTCGCTCGGCCTGGCCTTCGCCGTCTGGAACACCGCGGTGACCGGCGGTCGGCTTTGCTTCCCGCACTCGCTCTACCAGGGCCACGCGGTGTGGCACCTGCTGTGCGCGGTCGCGGCGTACTGCCTCTTCCGGCTCTATGTCAGCGAGGAGGCCAGCCAGGAGGCCAGCGACGAGACCGGCGAGCAGCCGGTCAGTTCACCGCCCGGTCGCGACCTTCCCAGTAGGGCTTCCGCAGCTCGCGTTTGAGGATCTTGCCGGTCGGGTTCCGCGGCAGGGCCTCGATGATGTCGACCGACTTCGGGCACTTGAACTTCGCCAGCGACTCCTGGCAGAACGCGATGAGCTCCTCCTCGGTCGCCTGCGTGTCCGGCTTGAGCGCGACGACCGCCTTGACCGACTCACCCCACGTGTCGTCGGGGATGCCGATGATCGCGACCTCCATGACCGACGGGTGCTCGGCGAGCACCCGCTCCACCTCGGGGCTGTAGATGTTCTCGCCGCCGCTGATGATCATGTCCTTCAACCGGTCCTCGACGAAGACGAAGCCGTCGGCGTCGACCTTGCCCATGTCACCGGTGCGGAACCAGCCGTCCTCGGTGATCACCTTGGCGGTCTCCTCGGGCTTGCCGAGGTAGCCCTTGAACAGCTGCGGGGTCTTCATCCAGATCTCGCCGTGCTCGCCGACCGGGAGGTCCTCGAGAGTGGCCGGGTCGACGATCTTGAGCTCGACGCCTGGGATCGGCCGGCCCGCGGACACCAGCCGCTCGGGGTGGCCATCGGCGACGGCGGTGCGGTGCTCGTCGGCCATCAGGTGGGTGGCCACGCCGGAGACCTCGGTGAGGCCGTAGACCTGGATGAAGTCGGTGTCGGGCCAGGCCTCCATGGCGGCCCGGAGCAGCGGCGGGGGCATCGGCGCGGCGCCGTAGGTATAGGTCTTGAGCGCGCCGAAGAGCTTCACGGCGTCCGGCCCGGCCTGCAGGACCTGCGCCAGGACGGCCGGCACCAGGAAGGTGCGGTTGGCGCCGTTGAGGATCGCGCCGGCCAGCGAGGTGCCGTCCGGGTCGCGGGTCATATAGCTGTGGACGCCGTCGTGGATGCCGAACAGGACGTACGACGAGCCGCCGACGTGGAAGAGCGGCATCGAGACCATGTTCTTGTCGCCGGGTGCGAACTCCCACCCGTCGTGGGCGTTGATCGTGTGGGCGACCATGTTGGCGTGGGACAGCATCACGCCCTTGGGGCGGCCGGTGGTGCCCGAGGAGTACATCACCAGGCAGACGTCGTCGGGTGAGACGTCGTCAGCGCGGGTGACCCGCTCGGAGGCCTTCAGCCACGCTTCGTACTCGTCACCGTCCGCGCCATCGGGGGTGACCTCGATGACCTTCTCGACACTGGTGAGGTTCTCGCGGATCTTGTTGATCGTCGGCATCAGCTCCGACCCCACGACGAGCACCTTGGCGCCGGAGTCGTTGACGGCGTAGTCGACCTCGTCGCCTGCCGAGCGCCAGTTCACGATCGCGTTGGCGGCGCCGAGCGACCCGGCGGCCATGGAGAGCTCGACACACGCGGGGTGGTTCTTGTCGAGGAACGCGATCACGTCACCGCGACCCACGCCGAGCGCCCGAAGGCCTCCGGCGCAGCGGCGGACCCGGTCCTCCCACTCCCGCCAGGTCCAGGTCCGACTCTGCCCGTCATTGGGGGCGTAGGTGAAGGCCGGCCCGTCGGGCAGGTGCTCGGCCCAGTGGGCGAGCCGGTCGTCGACGTACGTCGGGGTGGGAGCGCTCATGCTGGATTGTGACCGCGGCACCCGACCACCGACAAGGGAGGCCACGCAGGTCAGGGGCGCCACAGCGACGTGGACCGCGGTTCTTCGCCGACACCCAGCGAGGTCTCAGGATGGTCACAGATCCGGTCGGCACCGTGATGGTTGTGACCGACACCGGCGACACCACTCCACTCCCGCCGCCCCCGCCAGCGACCCCGCCGACGTGGCGCCCGTACGACGGGCAGCCTGTTCCCGGCGCACCGGCCACTCCGCCGCCAGCGACGCGGCCGAGTGACAGGCGCAGCCGGCGCGTCGTCTTCGCGGGGTCGATAGTGGCGGCTTCCCTCCTCGTGGGGGGTGGCGCCGGTGTCGGTGGCGCTGCGGCGTACACCGCCTGGCACGACGACGGCTCGTCCTCGGGCTCCGGGAGCGCCGCGACGCCGACCACCGCGAAGGTCGTGGACACACCGAACGCGCCGGCCACGAACGGCAGCGTCGAGGCCGTGGCCGCCAAGGTGCTGCCGTCGGTCGTGAAGATCGACGTCAGCGGCGCCCAGGGCGCCGGGTCCGGCTCGGGCATCATCCTGAGCTCGGACGGCCAGATCCTCACCAACAACCACGTGGTCGAGCTGGCCGGCGACGGCGGCACGCTCCGCGTCACCTTCAACGACGGCAGCCACGCCGACGCGCAGGTGCTCGGCACCGACCCGCTCACGGACACCGCGCTCATCAAGGCCGAGAACGTCTCGGGCCTGACCCCGGCGACCATCGGCAAGTCCGGTGACCTCGCCGTGGGTCAGGGCGTGGTGGCGATCGGCTCCCCGCTCGGCCTCGAGTCGACGGTGACCAGCGGCATCGTCAGCGCGCTGAACCGCCCGGTGAACGTCGGCTCCGACGGCAGCAACAACAGCACCGTCTACCCGGCCATCCAGACCGACGCCGCGATCAACCCCGGCAACAGCGGCGGCGCGCTCACGGACCTCAACGGCAACGTGGTCGGCATCAACGCCTCGATCGCCACCGCCGGGCAGACGGTGGGCGGCGAGAGCGGCAACATCGGCGTCGGGTTCGCGATCCCCATCGACGAGGTCATGCCGATCGTCGACCAGATGGCCAAGGGCGAGACCCCGACCCACGCCCGTCTCGGCGTCCAGGTGTCGAACGTCGGCGCCACCCCGGGTCAGCTCGGCAGTCAGGAGGGTGAGTCGTCCGGCGACGGCGCCCAGATCCAGGAGGTCACCACCGGGTCGACCGCCGCGGACGCCGGGATCGACCAGGGCGACGTGGTGACCAAGGTCGACGACCACCTGATCACCGACGCCGACTCACTGGTCGCCACCATCCGGTCCTACCGCCCAGGCGACAAGGTCACCGTCACCTACGTGCGCGGCGGCGAGACCAAGACCGCCGAGCTCACCCTCGACTCGGACTCGGAGGCCTCCAACTCCTAGTCCCACACAGACGCCCACCGAGCGACGACGGTGGGTTCTCCGAGAAAGGTGGGGCCCCGCGGCTCGCAACCGGGTCCGTCAATGCCGCAAGCCGCGGGGCCCCACCGTCCAAGGTCACCCGATTCTCTTCTGCAGCTCGCCCATCCATTGCACCGGACGGAAGCCGAGCTGCTCGTTGACCGCGACCATCGGGGCGTTCACGTCCGCGTTGTAGGTGACCACCGTGGTGACCTCTGGATGCGTCTCCTGGAGAAGGCGCAGGTTGGCGACCTTCACGGCGAGGCCCAGCCGGTGGCCACGGTGGTCGGAGCGGACCAGCGTCCCCCACTGGTAGGCGCGGTCCGACTCGTGGACCGTCACCGCGATGTCGGTGTAGGCGACCAGCTCGCGCTCCCCTGAATCATCGGGAGGAGCCAGCGCCACCGTGTTGACCTTGACCCGACCCTGCTTCGCGATCATGGCCTCCAGGGCCCGGAGCCCAGCGACGTCGGCGGTCTCGGCCTCGCGCTCGATGTCGCCCATCGGCGCCTCGGTCATCAGCGTCGCGTCCAGCGCCACCCAGCCCTCGGCCAGCTCGTCGGGGACCGGTCCGGTGAAGGACCGCAGCTCGTAGCCCTGATGGTGGGCGGCCGCCTCGGCGGCCAGCGCGTCCAGCTGCTCGGCCGGGGCCGGGACGGGTAGCCGGCGTTGTACGTCGACCAGGCCCAGCTCGAACCCCTGCCGACGAGCCCAGGCCAGTTCCTCCGACCCGGTCCCGTCGACCCCGGCCTCGTAGGGCCACGTCACCTCGGTCAGCAGCCGCTCGCGGCCTCGGGCGCGGGCCTGGTCCTCGACGTGGGCGAGCATCGCGGCGGCGTACCCGTGGCCGCGGTCGGGCGGCGCGCAGCAGACCAGCACGTTGGCCAGGTCTGTGTTGTCGACCGTCGAGGCCTGCATCCAGCCGGTGACCACGACGCGATCCTCGACCGAGCCGGCCCAGCCGATCCGGAACATCCGCTCATCGGGGTCCGCCATCGCGACCCGGACCTCGTCGAGCTGCCAGACCGTCGCGTACTCGCCCTGCGGGCCGTACCGTGAAGCGGCGGCGTAGACGTCGTAGAACCGCTCGAACGCCGCCGGGTCGGACGGGTCCACGTCAGAGATCGCCACTCGGTCGTCCACCCACGCGACTCTAGGGAATGCACCGGGTGCGGGACGGTCTCCCGCGCGACCGGGACGCGAAGGCCTGTTCACGGGACACCTCGGAGCCCAAGCCTTGGGCTCCAGACCACTCATCGGAGGTTCCCATGAAGACCAGCACCCGCTGGACCAAGATCCCCAGTACCGGCTCGGCGAACACGAGAGGCCATGCCAGGTGGGCACGCGCGGCATGCGTGCTCGCCGCACTCCTGGTGGTCGCGGGCTGTTCGTCCTCCACCGGGTCTTCCCCCGACAAGTCGTCTCCTGACAAGTCGTCCACCGACGAGGCGTCGACCCTGGACATCCCGACCGGCGAAATCGTCTTCCGTCGGTTCGATGAGGACCACGCCCAAGCCGTGCTGATGGTGATGAACACCGACGGGTCCGACTCGCGGCAGGTCACCGAACCCGGTGCGGCCGAGGTCGACAACCTCCCCGACTGGTCGCCGGACGGCACGCAGATCGCGTTCGAGAGACAACCCGTCGGGGCTCCGACCGAGGTCTACGTGGTCGGCGCCGACGGTTCCGACGAGCACGTCGTGGACCCCGGATGCCCCGCGGCAAGGCCGCAGGGGCCCGTGTGCGAGGAAACGGGTCCGAGCTGGTCTCCGGACGGCAGCCGCCTGCTGTTCGGCTGGCCCTCCGGCAGCGACGCCGGCGGACGGGTCGAGGTGGTGGCCGTGGGCGTGATGGACGCCGACGGCGGGAACGTCGAGCAGCTCACCAACCTCGAGTCGCCGACGACCTACGAGGACGCCGGTGGCGTCTGGTCGCCGGACGCGGCGCAGATCGCGTTCATCCGGAAGAACACCACCGCGGAACCCGTGGACGCGATGGCGGTCTTCGTGATGGCGGCCGATGGGACGGACCAGCATCAGATCACGCCCTGGGAGCTCCGCGCGGACGACATCGCCTGGGCACCCGACGGCTCGCTACTGAGCTTCCGGTCCGAGCCCGACGCGAGCCAGCCCTTCATCGGCGACCTCTACACGGTTGCGCCCGACGGCAGCGAGCTGACCAACATCACGCAAGCCGAGCCCGGGACGATGACCCTCGGGTCCAGCTGGTCACCCGACAGCCAGTGGATCGTCTTCGCGGCCTCGGGTGTCGAAGACAATCCCGACCTCTACCTCATGCGGCGGGACGGGTCCGACCTCACACCGCTGACGCAGACACCGGTGTGGGACAGCGCTCCGGACTGGTCCCCGGCCGCCGGCTGACGCGACCCGAACGGATCAGCGGCGCGCGCTGGACCCGGCCCTCGTCCCAGACGGGCTCCGGCGCCTCGTAGACGTCGCCGTCCCCGCCGTAGACGAGGAACCGGTCGAAGCCGCGGGCGAACCAGCGGTCGTGGGTCACCGCGACCACGGTGCCCTCGAACGCCTCGAGTCCGGCCTCGAGCGCCTCGGCGGACTGCACGTCGAGGTTGTCGGTGGGCTCGTCGAGCAGCAGCAGGGTCGCTCCCGACAGCTCGAGCAGCAGGATCTGGAACCGCGCCTGCTGGCCACCGCTGAGTGACTCGAACCGCTGCTCTGACGCGTGGGCCAGCTCATAGCGGTCCAGCACCCGAGCGGCCTGCTCGCGGCCCATCCCGGTGCGCCCGTCCGGACGGCCGTCGCCGCGGTGCAGGATCTCCAGCAGGGTGCGGCCCACGAGCTCCGGGTGCTCGTGGGTCTGCACGAACCAGCCGGGCCGGACGCGGGCGCCGAGCTTGGCCTTGCCGGTGTGGCGGACCGGCTCGACGGGTGTGTCCTCGACGGGTCGGTGCTCGACGTCGGGGTCGGTGCCGCCGCGCGCCAGCAGCCGCAGGAAGTGCGACTTGCCGGAGCCGTTGGAGCCCAGCACGGCCACCCGCTCGCCGTACCAGACCTCGAGGTCGAACGGCTTCATCAGCCCGGTGAGCTCCAGGTCCTCGCAGACCACCGCGCGCTTGCCGGTCCGGCCGCCCTTGAGCCGCATCTGCACCGCCTGCTCGCGCGGCTGCTCGGTCGGCGGGCCGGCCTCCTCGAACTTGCGGAGCCGGGTCTGGGCGGCCTTGTACTGGCTGGCCATGCCGTCGTTGTACTCCGCCTTGATCTTGAGCCGGAGCACCAGCGCCTTGATCTTCGCGTGCTCCTCGTCCCAGCGGCGGCGCAGCTCCTCGAAGCGGAGGAACCTGTCGGTCCGGGCCTCGTGGTACGACGTGAAGCCGCCCGGGTGGGTCCACGCGCTGTTGCCGGCGCCGGACGCACCGAGCTCGATCGTCACGACCCGGGTGGCGGTGTTGTTGAGCAGCTCCCGGTCGTGGCTGATGTAGAGGATCGTCTTCTCGCACTCACGGATCCGCTGCTCGAGCCAGATCTTGCCGGGCACGTCGAGGAAGTTGTCGGGCTCGTCGAGGAGCAGCACCTCGTCGGGGCCTCGGAGCAGGAACTCGAGGACCAGCCGCTTCTGCTCTCCGCCCGAGAGGGTGCGCAGCTCGCGGTACTTGGCCCGCTCGTAGGGCACGCCCAGCCCGGCCACGGTGCACACGTCCCACACGACCTCGACGTCGTAGCCACCGGCGTCGGCGTACTCCGCCAGCGCCTCGGCGTACTTCATCTGGGTCGTCTCGTCGTCACGCTCCATCAGCGCGCGCTCGCAGCGGTCCACCTCGGCCGCCGCCTCCCGCACGCGGGCCGGGCTGACGTTGAGCAGCAGGTCGGCCACCGTCGGCTCCGGGCCCAGGCCGATGCCGACCATCTGCCGCATCACGCCGAGGCCGCCGCTGCGGGTCACGACACCGGCCTTCGGCGCCAGCTCGCCGGTGATGATCCTCAGCAGCGTCGTCTTGCCGGCGCCGTTGGCGCCGACCAGCGCGACCTTGGCGCCCTCGCCCACCCGGAAGGACACGTCGTCGAGCAGCACCCGGCCATCGGGCAGCTCGAAGCGCACTCCGGCGACATCCACATGTCCCACGTCGAAGGATTGTGCGCGATCGGGACCCCCAGCGCACCGGCATTTGGGCGTGGGACGGTCAGATGGTCTCGCTCACCGACTGCAGGACCCGGCGTACAACGGCCTCGTCGGCGTCCGTGACGTTGACGACGACGTCCCCGCGGGTCACGTAGCCCGTCCAGCCACCGACGGGCAGGGTGTCCGAAGCCGAGGCCGTGCGTACGCCTGGCCCCGTCGCCGCATCGAACGTGTCCGTCTCGAGGAAGGACAGCCCGGTGTCGCCCTCGCACTGCTCCTGGCCCGCCGACGCCCAGCGCTCGAGATCGGTGTCGCAGATCGTGGTGTCCAGCCGGGTCCACTCCGGCGGCACCTCCACCGTCACCCCGCGGTAGGACACGAACTGCCAGCCGTCGTCGGTGCTGCCGGTGACCCGTGAGACCTGCGGGTCGCGATCCGGCTCCTCGGTGAAGAGGCGGTAGCCGACGAAGCCCGAGACGACCAGCCCGGCGATGAGGATCACGACGATGGCCACGCGGATCTTGCCGAGCATGGCCACCTCCGTCTCAGTTCTGCCGCAGCTCCTTGGGAACGGCGGTCGGGTTGTTCTCCCCTCTCCACCCGGGTGAGAGCGCCCAGTAGGAGACGTCAGGGGTTGTCAGCCGATCCTCGTCCAGGCCGCGGATCGTCGGGCAGTCGCCCGCGACCAGAACGGTGACGCGGAAGTCGTCGGCGCGCAAGAGGATGTGGCTCGATCCGATGATCTGAGGATTCGTGCAGGCGTCGGTCGACGGGACCGGCGGCGCCGCCTCCACCGCCTCCCGCGCGCGCTGCGCGTCATCAGCAGTCAGCAGCTCGCTCTGTTCCAGCAGACCGTCACCGTCGTACCGGCACACCGCCATGCTGCCGTCGGGCAGCCCCGGTGGCGGCTCGTCCGGCCGGACCGTGCAGCCGTTGGCATCTCCCTCCGGCCCGATCGAGGTCATCGAGTCGAGAACCTTCGCCACGACTTCCGAGTCCGGCGCGGCCACGGTCACGAGCAGGCCGCCGATCCCCCGCGCGCCGACGTAGGCGCCTTCCGGCCACGCATCACCGGTCTGCCTCACGATCGGCCACATGAAGTCGTCCTTGTTCGGGATCTCCTGGAAAGCCGCGCCGAAAGTGCTCTGTGGGGTGCACCCGATCGAGAGCACAATCCCGGGCCGTGCCACCCGGGGCGGGTCGAGCTTGCCGCCGCTCGCGCACCAGTCCGATCCGCCGCCGTCCAGCCAGGTGTCCGGCACCACGATGCTCGCCGAGTGCCAGCTCGCGATGCGGTAGCCGTCCGGCACGCCCGTGGTGTCGGCGTTCGGGTCCGTCGCGACCCGAGATGGGTCGTCGGAGTCCGAGCCCTGGGTCGCCACCACGGCGGTCGGTACGGCGACCGCCAGCGCCACGAACGCGGCAGCACCGACGAGCCGGTTCCGGCGCCTGGTCCGGGCCCGCGACCGCGCGGCGGCAGCCAGACCGGACGGAGTGGGCGCACCCTCGGCCCCGTCGGCCAGGGCGTCGGCGAGCCGCTGCTCGAGATCACTCATCTGCTTCTCCCATCGGCTGGCCCATCGGCTGGCCCATCGGCTGGCCCATCGACTCGCCCAACGACTGGCGCAGTGCGGCCAGGCCGCGGGACACCCGCGCCCGGACCGAGCCCTCGCGGATGCCGATCAGCTCGGCGATCTCGGCGTACTCCAGCTGCTCGTAGTAGCGCAGCACGATCGCGGTGCGCTGCGACTCGGGCAGCGACTGGCAGGCGAGCCACATGCGACGGTGATCGTCGAATCCCTCCCCCGGTCCCTCGACGAACGAGTCCCGGACCTCTGCCACGGGCGACTCCCTGCGCCGGAACCTGCGCCACCACGAGGTGTGCGCGTTGACCACCATCCGGCGGACGTAGGCGTCCACGTTGTCGACCCGCGAGATGCGTCCCCAGCGCGGCAGCGCCCGAGCCAGCGCCTCCTGGACGACGTCCTCCGCGTCTGCGGTGTTACCGGTCAGCGTGTAGGCGAGCCGCAGCAGCGCCGGGCCGCGCACCTCGACCCAGCCATCGAAAGGCATCAATTCTTGGCGAGGCGCACCCGCAGTCACCCGGGCTCCTTCCTGACCACCGTCCACCACAGCCACCTGCATGCATCATCAACGCTGCCCGACCGGATCGTGTTGCATTGGACCGGCAGACGTATCCCGGAAGGAGCTGGAATGTCGCAACGCGTGGTGCTGGTGACCGGAGCGAGCCGAGGGATCGGCCTGGCCGTGGCCGAGCGGTTCGCGGCCGCGGGCGAAGCGGTCGTCATGACCGGTCGCGACGAGGGGCGCCTGGCCGAGGCCGCCGCGGGGATCGGGGCTCGTCCGGTTCGCTGCGACCACACCGACCCCGCCGACGTACGCGCGCTGGTCGCCGCACTCGACGCCGAGGGACTCGACGCGCTGGTCCACTGCGCCGGCGGCAACCTCGACCTGTCGGATCCGCTCCCGGACGAGCCGACCCTCGAGCAGCGCGCCGAGCGGTGGCGGGGCAACCTCGACCTCAACCTCGTGAGCGCGATGATCACGACCACCGCGCTCGCGCCGCTGCTGCGGTCGGGCGGCTCCGTCGTCACCGTCGGCTCGATCGGCGCCGAGTACGCAGGGTCGTCGTACGGCGCGGCGAAGGCTGCGCTCGCGGCCTGGACCGCCGGCGTCTCCGCCGAGCTCGGCGAAGCCGGGGTCTCGGCCAACACGGTCTCCCCCGGCTACATCGCAGGCACCGACTTCTTCCACGGCCGGCTCAGCGACGAGCGCCGGGAGCGGCTGATCGCGGCCACCCACGACGGCCGGGCCGGCACGGTCGAGGACATCGCGGAGACCGTCTTCTTCCTCGCCTCCGCGGGCGCCCGACACCTCACCGGTCAGGTGCTGCACGTGAACGGCGGCGCGTTCACCACGCGGTGACTACGTTGCGGCGATGGTGTGTACTGGCGAGTAGCAAACGCCTGAGAGTAGGGACACCATGCAGCTCGAGCTGACCGACGAGGAGCGCGCGTTCCGTGACGAGATGCGCGACTTCTTCACCACCAAGGTCTCCGAGGAGACCCGCGAGACGGTCGCCGCGGGTCGGGAGCTGACCAAGGACCAGCTGGTCGAGAGCATGCGCACGCTCAACGCGGCCGGCCTCGCCGTACCCCGCTGGCCGGTCGAGTGGGGCGGCCAGGACTGGACCGAGATCCAGTTCCACATCTGGCGCGAGGAGATGGAGCGCGCCTGCGTGCCCACCCCGCTGGCGTTCAACGCCGGGATGATCGGTCCGGTCATCGCGCAGTTCGGGACCGAGGAGCAGAAGAAGGAGTTCCTCCCCAAGACCGCCAACATCGACATCTTCTGGTCGCAGGGGTTCTCCGAGCCCGACGCCGGCTCCGACCTGGCCGGGCTGCGCACCACCGCGGTCAAGGACGGCGACGACTGGGTGGTCAACGGCCAGAAGACCTGGACCACGCTGGGCCAGCACGGCGACTGGATCTTCACGCTGGTCCGGACCGACCCCGACGCCAAGAAGCAGGCCGGCATCTCGATGCTGCTCATCGACATGGAGAGCGAGGGGCTCGAGGTCCGGCCGATCCAGCTGATCGACGGCGGCCACGAGGTCAACGAGGTCTGGTTCGACGACGTCCGGGTCCCGGGCGAGAACCTCGTCGGCGAGCTCAACGGCGGCTGGTCGATCGCGAAGTTCCTGCTCGGCAACGAACGGGTCGGCGTGGCGCCGTCCGGGATCATCAAGCGGGTCCTCGCGCGGATCAAGGGGCTTGCCGAGGACCGGTTCGCCGACGACCCGCTGCTCCGCGCCCGGATCGCCGAGCTGGAGAACGAGCTGCTGGCGCTCGAGCTCACCACCATGCGAGTGGCCGCCAACTCGATCGAGGGCAAGCCGGACCCGGCGTCGTCGGTGCTCAAGCTCAAGGGCAGCGTGCTTCAGCAGCAGGTCAGCGAGCTGGTGCTCGACCTGGCCGGCCCGGGCGGCCTGGCCAGTGGCGCGGCCGCCGACGGACAGGGCGACAGCGACCTCGACGAGTGGGAGCACTTGGCCGCTCCGCTCTACCTGAACCTGCGCAAGGCCTCCATCTACGGCGGCTCCAACGAGGTGCAGCGCCAGATCATCGCCCGCAACATCCTGGGTCTCTGAGAGGACGACGACGATGGACTTCCTCTACGACGAGGAGCAGGACGCGCTCCGTGAGGCCGTCAAGGGCCTGGTCGGCAGGGCGTACGGCGACTACGAGAACCGGCGCCGGGCGGCCAAATCAGATGGAACCAGCGACGATCCCGGCTTCGACGAGAAGCAGTGGACCAAGATGGCCGAGATGGGGCTGCTCGGACTCCCCTTCTCCGAGGAGGACGGCGGCGTCGGCGCGGGCCCGGTCGAGATCGGCATCGTCTGCCAGGAGCTCGGCCGGGTGGTCGCCCCCGAGCCCTACCTCACGTCGGTGGTGCTGGCCGGTGGGCTGGTCTCCGCGTGCGGGACCCCGGAGCAGCGGCAGGAGCTGCTCGGCGCGCTGAGCGCCGGGGAGAGCGTCCTCGCGTTCGCGCACGACGAGCCGGGTCGCGGGTGGACGCCGTCCGCCGAGCAGGTCGCCGCGACGCAGGAGGGCGACTCCTGGACCCTGACCGGCGTGAAGGAGCCGGTGCCGCACGGCGCGCGGGCCGATGTGCTCGTCGTGAGCGCGGCGCTGCCGGGCGGTGGCACCGGCCTGTTCGTGGTCGACGCCAGCAATGGACTGAGCGAAGCGGAGCGCAGCGGCTACCCGACGTACGACGGCACGCGGGCCGCCCGCGTCGCGTTCGACGGGACCGCGGCCACGCCGCTGGGCGAGCCCGGCGCCGACCTGACCAACAGCATCTCGACGGTCCAGGACATCACCCGGGTGATGGCCGCCAACCAGGCGCTCGGCGCGATGCAGTTCCTGCTGCCCACCACCACGGAGTACCTCCGCAGCCGCAAGCAGTTCGGCGTACCCCTCGCCACGTTCCAGGCGCTCACCTTCCGGGCCGCGGACATGTACGTCTCGCTGCAGCTGACCCACTCGATGGTCGACTGGGCCACGATGGTGGTGGCGCAGGGTGACCCGGTGGCCGTCGCGGACGCCGCGCGCCGCGTCTCGCTGCAGGTCAGCAGGGCCGGCCGGCACATCGGCCAGGAGGCGATCCAGCTGCACGGCGGCATCGCGATGACGATGGAGTACTCCGTCGGCATGTACACCGCCCACCTCACCGCGCTCGACCACCTGCTCGGCGACGGCGGCCACCACCTGCGCGAGCTCGCTGGCGCGGTCACGACATACGGCGCCCTGGACCCACTCGACTGACCACTGCTCACGTAAAGTTCGCGCGTGGCACAGGGGCTCGAGGAAGAGGCTGAGACGGGTCCGGTTCCGGAGCCCGTGGCACTGCCACCGGTCACCCGGCACCGGGTCCGCGTCGTCGCGATGGCGGCGTACGCCGTCGCGCTGGCGGTCTACACCGAGCTGCTCGGCATCCCCAACGACACCATCTCGGTGTTCGTCTGGCTGTGGTTCGGCACCATCGCCTGGAACATCGAGGCGCCGTGGCGCTACCACCTGCGCTTCGTCCGCGACTGGTCCATCCCGATGGTCGGCCTGGTCATCTACTTCTACAGCCGCGGCCTCACCGACGAGCTCAGCCTTCCGGTGCACTACACGATGCCGATCCACTTCGACGAGGCTCTGTGGAGCTTCTTCGGCGGAGCGAACGGCACCCTTCCGACCGAGTGGCTCCAGCACGAGCTCTGCGGCAACCCCTGCCTGCGCGAGAGCGACCCGCGCTGGTTCGACGTCTTCTTCACCACGGTCTACGCCAGCCACTTCCTGACCGGTCTGACGATCGCGGCGGTCCTGTGGGTGCGCAAGCGCGAGGAGTGGCTGCTCTGGATGCGCCGCTACGTGTCCATCAACTTCGGCGCCCTCGTCTGCTACATCGTCTACCCGATGGCACCGCCGTGGATGGCGTCCGAGGAGGGCTACATCCACGAGGCGATCCCGCGCCTCACCGGCCGCGGCTGGCGCGACCTCGGCCTGGGCAGGTTCGACCTGGTCCTCCAGGGCGTCGGCAACCCGGTCGCCGCGATGCCCTCGCTGCACGCCGGCAT
Organism: uncultured Actinomycetota bacterium; assembly: GCA_963798045.1. GTDB lineage: Bacteria > Actinomycetota > Actinomycetes > Propionibacteriales > Nocardioidaceae > Nocardioides. The sequence goes on along the minus strand of CAWCSB010000013.1, from coordinate 45,019 downwards.
CACCTTCCTGGTGGCGATGTACGGCATCTGGCGGCTGCGTACGCCGCTGAGATTCCTGCTCGTGCTCTACCCGATCGCGATGTCCACGGCGCTGGTCTACTACGGCGAGCACTACGTGGTCGACGTGCTGGCCGGTGCGGTGCTCGCCGGGATCGTCATGGTCGGCTGCGGGCTGTGGGAACGACGCCGCGCGCGCCGACGTACGGACCTGCCGACGGCGGTCCCGGGAGGCGGCTGAGCATGCCTGACCTACCGGACGACCAGCCGGCCAGGGAACCCGCCCCGGTCGCCGTACGAGCGCAGCTCCTGTCGACCGAGCACTGGAGCCTGCTGGCCACCCGCAGCCTGTCCTGGAGCGAGAGCTTCAGCCGGGCCAGCTGGTTCGTGACGGTGGTGTCCGCGGCCGTGGTCGCGCTCGCCCTGATGGCCAACACCACCGACTTCGGCCTCGGGTTCCGCCTGTTCGCGCTACTGGTCATCCCGCTGCTGGTCGTCATCGGTGTGGCCACCGTGCTCCGCCTGGTGCAGCTCAACGCCGAGGACGTGGAGCTGGTCATCGGCATGAACAGGCTGCGACGGGGCTACCTCGACCTGGCGCCCGAGCTCGAGCCCTACTTCATCACCGGCCACACCGAGGACGTCGCCGGGATCATGCGGACCTACGGCGGTCGCCGCACCCGGGTCCCGGCCACGCAGTACCTGTCGAGCATCGCGATGCTGGTCAGCGTCATCGTCGCGGTCCTCTTCGGCGCGCTGGCCGGCCTGGTCGTCGACTCGTTGGACGGCGCGATCGAGGTGGCCGTCGTCATCGGCGGCCTCGCCGCCCTCGCCGCACAGGCGGCCCTGATCCTGGTCGTCGTCCGGCACGTCAACCACACCTGGGGCCGGCGCGACCAGACGGAGTGACCTCGAGGGGCGGGTCAGCTCAGGAGCTGCCCGACCCACTGGACAGCGCCGTGGCGGTTGTTGACCGGGGTGTGCCAGAGGAACTGCCCGTCGGGTGATGGCCCGCCCAGGCCGAAGCTCGAGACCGCGTCGCTGATCCGGAGGAACCGGTCCGTGTCGAGGTCGTAGACATAGTTGCCGCTCCGGCCGTTCTCATAGGCGCTCACGGTGACCACGTCGCCGGTCCCGCCTGCGCCGGCCAGGGCGCCATCGATCCCGCTGTCCTGGAGGGTGACCACCTGGTCGCCGTCCGTGGTGAGGATCTGCACCCGGTCGTCACGGACCCCGTCGGCGTACGTGCCGCAGTACTGGCTCAACATCACGCGGTCGTCGGTCGCCCCGAAGCTCAGCAGGTTGCACCGCTCCCCCGTGTGCGGGTCGAACGAGTGCTCCTCCCCGGTCGCGAGGTCGCGCACGTGGACCAGCCCCGCGGCGCCGTTGGTCGAGTCGGTCCACACCATCGAGGAGTCGGTGAACGCGACGCTGCCCACGGTCAGGTTCTCGTCACGGACGTCGCTCCCGTCCGTGAGCGAGACCGACCACAGGTGGTAGGTGTCGCCGTCAGCGTCGGCATCCTCGGCCTCGCCGTCGGGCCCGGTCGGCCAGCCTCCTGGGGGAGGCTTGCCCTGGGTGGCCGGGACGGAGACATAGAGCCGACCGTCCGGCCCGACGTCACCGCTGGGGAACTCGAGCTTGGGGAGGCCCGGCCACGCCATGGTGCTCCACTGCCACGTCTCGCGATCGAAGACGTAGGCGCGCAGATCCGCCTTGAAGCCGCTGGCCTCGGGGTCCGAGCCGAGAAGGACCAGGCGATCGGCGCCGAGCTCGACCGGCCAGGTCTGCTGCGGCCCGAAGTTCGGGTCGGGCAGCCAGACCTTCTCGTCAGTCGCGGGGTCCATGAGCGCCAACCGCGTCCGGTTCTGGACCGAGTGGGGGCCGTCGCGGAACAGGATCTGCCCGTCGTCGGTGACCCCGTCGAAGTACTGCCCGTTCTCCTGGTCGAGGTTCTCGTTGGTGTACGACGCCAGCACCTCGAAGTCGCGTCCCTCCACGGCCGGGGCGGCATCGGCGAGGTTCATCGTGGGCGCGTCCGGGGCCGGCGGCCGGTCCGCCGTTCCTGCCTCGTCGATCCCGTCGGGCCAGCCGATGGCGCTGCCGGCGACGACGCCGGCGAGCACCAGGGCCGCGCCCCCGAAGACGGCGGAACGACGGCCACGGACCCGGCGTCGGCCGGCACCCACCAGGGCCTCGAGGTCGAGGTGGTCCGGCGGTGGTGCGGCGACGTTGCCCCGCATCAGCTCCTTGAGTTCGTTCACCACGGCAGGTTCCTCTCTCCGGCCACGACGAGCTCGTCGCGGGATGCGTCTTCGAACATGGCCCGCAGCGAGGCGAGCGCTCTCGAGGTCTGGCTCTTCACGGTGCCCTCACTGCAGCCGAGGGCCGCCGCGGTCTCCCGGACGTCGAGCTCGTCGAAGTACCGCAGCACCACACAGGCGCGCTGCCGCTCGGCCAGCCGCGCGAGCGCAGCCATCAGGGCGGTGCGGTCCGCGACGGCCGAGGCGACGTCCTCGCCTGAGGCACGGTCCGCATGCTCGGACGCGGGCCGCTCCGTGCTCGACCGCTTGCGGCTGGCATCCAGGAACGCGCTGACCACCGCCTTGCGGGCGTAGGCGAGCTCGCCGCCGTGCCGGATCAACCTGGGCCAGGCCACATAGACCCGGATCAGCCCCTCCTGCACGTGATCAGAGGCGCGGTCCCAGTCGCCGCACAGCAGGTACGCCGTGCTGCGCAGCCGCGCCCGGCTCGCAGCCGCGAACTCGGTGAAGGCGGCATCCGCAGCCGCGTCTCGCCCCATGCCCATTGAACGAGGTCAGGCGCAGATTGGTTGCAGGCTCATGTGCCCAGCACCTTGCGCAGCGCTCCCGCCAGCACCTCGCTCTCGCGCGCGGTGAGGTGGTCGGCGAACTCTCGTTGCACCGCGGCGAGGTAGGTCGGTGCCGCCTTGCGCAGTGCCGCCCGACCTGCGGGGGTCAGGGCCGCGAACGCCGACCGCCCGTCGTCCGGGTTGGGCTCCCGAGTCACCAGCGCGGCCCGCACCAACTCGTCAACGACCCGGCTGACCCGGGTACGGCTCACAGCGGCGACCGAGCCGAGCTGGCCCATGGTGAGACGCCGTCCTGGAGCGGCGTTGAGCTCCAGGAGGACGTCGTACCACGTCAGCGGGAGGCCATGGGCCTCCTGCAGCTCGCGGTCGATGCGCGGCACCAGGGCGGCATGCACCTTGAGCAGCGCGCCCCACGTTTCGGAGAGGTCTTCCGGCATGGCTCCATGTTAGCAGATCTTGTGCGTGCGCACACACTGTGATACAACTATGTGCGTCCGCACACAACTGCACACGAAGGAAACCGATGACCACCCTGCTGCACATCTCCGCCTCTCCCCGCGGCCAGCGTTCCGAGTCCCTCGCCATCGCTGCGACGTTCCTTGACCAGCTGCGCGCGACCGACCCAGATGTCACCGTCCAGCACTGGGACCTCTGGGACGGGACCTTGCCCGACTTCGGCCCGGCCGCGGCGGCCGCCAAGATGGCGGTCTTCGGCGGCGCCGACCCCCAAGGCGACGAAGCCACCGCATGGCGCGCCGCGCGAGACACGTTCGAGCGCTTCGACTCCGCCGACCGCTACCTGTTCTCGGTGCCGATGTGGAACGCATCGGTGCCCTACATCCTCAAGCAGCTCATCGACGTCATCAGTCAGCCCGGCATGATCTTCGACTTCGACCCCGTCACGGGCTACACCGGCCTGCTGAAGAACAAGCGGGCCGCCGTCATCTACACCGGCGCGGTCTACGGCCCCGACCGCGGCCCGGGCTTCGGCAACGACTTCCAGCAGCCCTACTTCGAGGACTGGCTGAGCTGGGCCGGCGTCGACTACATCCGCAGCATCGCGTTCCGGCCCAACCTGGCCACCGCCGACCCGGAGCCCGCACGCCGCGCCGCGCACGCTCAGGCCACCGAGGTCGCCCGAGGATTCCTGTTCCCCGCCGAGTCGGCACTGCTGGCGGGATGATGTTCCGGACCAGCCCATGGTCCGCCCGCGCGCCCGGATAGTTCTGAAGGTGGTTCATACTTCGAACGTGTCAGCCTCGTCAGAGGCTGGCTTCGCGGACGTGGTGTAGTTGCAGCACGCTTCCCTTCCAGGGAAGGAGTCGAGGTTCAAATCCTCGCGTCCGCTCCATATGCCGCCGGCCCTATCCCTTGACGCGCCTGGTCTCGTACGCCCACATCGCGACCTCGACGCGGTTGCGGGCGCCGAGCTTGTTCATCAGCGCGGCGACATGGGTCTTCACCGTGCTCAGGGTGATGTGCAGCTCCGCGGCGATCTCGGCGTTGGTGCGGCCGCGGGCGACGGTGAGCAGCACTTCCTCCTCGCGTTCGGTGAGCGGCTCGATCGGCTGGGTCGGCGAGGAGGCTCGCTCCAGGCCGGCCAGCGTGGTGAGCAGGCGGCGGGTGATGTCGGGCGAGATGAGCGCGTCGCCGTTCGCGGCTGCGTGGATCGCCTGGACCAGCAGCTCGGGCCCGGCGTCCTTGAGGAGGAAGCCTCGGGCGCCGGCCTTGAGGGCACCAAGGACGTACTCGTCGAGGTCGAAGGTCGTGATGACCACGATGGCCAGGGGGTTCTCGACGCCCGGGCCAGCGAGCTGGCGGGTCGCCTCGACGCCGTCGATGCCGGGCATCCGGATGTCGAAGAGGCAGACGTCGGGACGCAGCTCGCGTGCCACGGCCACCGCCTGGTGACCGTCCGTCGCCTCGCCGACGACCTCGATCCCGGGCTGCGCGTTGAGGATCATGGTGAGGCCGGTACGGACCAGGAGCTGGTCGTCTGCGACCACCACGCGGATGGTCATCGCGGCACCTCACGCGCCATCTCTCGGGGCAGGGTCGCCTCGACGGTCCAGCCGCCGGCTGGGTCTGGCCCTGCCTGACAGGCGCCGCCGAGCAGCTTGGCCCGCTCCGCCATACCGAGCAGGCCATAGCCCCCGGTGGTCGAGGGGCGGGCGGCTTCTCCGTCGTCATGCGCACGCAAGCGCACGACGCCGACGTCGCCCCTGACCTCCACGCTGACTGTCGTGGCGTTGCGCGCATGCCGGATCGCGTTGGTGACCGACTCCTGACAGATCCGGTACACCGCGACCTCCACCGGCTGCGGCAGGCCAGCGAGATCGCCGGCGCGGTGCACCTGCACCAGGGGGCTCATCCGGGTCAGCTCTTCCAGATCGCTGATGCCCCGCTGCGGCGCGTAGTCGACCGCGTCGCCATCGCGGAGCACCCGGACCATCGTGCGCATCTCGAGCAACGTCCGGGACGCCTCTGCCTCGATCACTGCCAGCGCCTCGACCGCCGCAGCCGGGTCTGCGGCCGCCACGGTCCGCCCCGCCTGCGCCTGGATCGCGATGGCCGACACGTGGTGCGCGACGGTGTCGTGCAGCTCGCGGGCGAGCTCGCCGCGCTCGAGCGTCCGGACCTGCTGCACTTCGCGCTGGCGTGCAGCCGCGCGGTAGCGCATCGCGGCCCCGAGCGCGAACACCGCGACCAGCAGGGTGGTGCCGCCGATCAGGTCCCCGAGCGTCGCGCTGACCGCGAGACCCAGGCCCGCCGGCACGGCGACGATCGCGGTCCCGACCAGCGCCTCGCGTCCGGAAGCCCAGCGGTACAACGCGTAGGGCAGCAACACGATGCAGAACATGGAGTACAGCCCGACCTCGACGACGTCGTCGACGAAGGTCGGGATGTGCAGCACCATCGCGCCGCCCCAGCCGACCGCGGTCGCCAGCAACGGATGAGTACGCCGCCAGAGCAGGACCGGTATCACCACGAGCGCGACCACGGTGGCCAAGGGACGCCACGGCACGTCGGGGCGGAAGATCGCCTCGGCCACGGCCGTGACCAGCAGAGTGCCGACCAGGGCCCAGTCCCGCCACACCCGCACCGGCGGGTCCGGGGCACGCGGCTCGGCAAGGACCGAGCGGACGAAGGCGGCTAGTGCCGTGACCACCTACGTTCGCCCTGCTGCGCGTCGTTCAGGTGGTGCGATGGCAAGGCGCCGGAGCGAAGCCGTACTTGTCGTCCCGCGAGGTACGGCAACGCCGCCAGCGTGCCGCCTGGGCGGCGCGCAGCGGGCAAACGTAGGTGGTCCCGGTACTAGCACCACGCCAGCCTAGGGAGCGGCCGGCCTCGTCGTACGGGGCACAAGCACGAGCCGCTCGTCGTACTTTCGGCCGAGGCGCCGACCCGTCCTTGGCCCGATGTGGATCGTTCGCCGCCGCGACAGCGTGGAGACATGTCCAATCTCCTGTACCGGCTCGGCCGGTCTGCCGCCACCCGGCCCTGGGTCGCCATCGGTGCGTGGTTCGTCCTCGCGCTCGTCGTCGTTGCATCTTCGGTCGCCTTCGGGCGCGAGCTCGACGAGAGCTTCGAGGCGCCAGGCCTCGATTCCCACCGGGCTGCGGAGCTGCTCGCCGAGGCACAGGCCGACGAGGGCGGGATCACCGCCCACGTCGTAGTCAGCGCTCAGGACGCTGCGACCCAGCTGGGACCGGTGGAGTCCGCTCTTGGGGAGCTCCCCCACGTGGTGAGTACGACGAGCAGCGTGTCACCGGAGGGGGACATCGCGCTCGTGCGCGTGCAGTACCCCGCGGTCGAGCACCTCGAGGCGTCCGACCTGGACAACCTCAAGGAGGTCGTCGCCGACCTACGCGACGAGTCGTCGCTGACGCTGGAGACCGGAGGCGACCTGTTCTTCGCGTTCGAGGAGGCACCCACCGGCCTGGGCGAGGTTGCTGGGCTCGTCGTCGCGATGGTCGTCCTGCTGATCGCGTTCGGCTCCTTGGTCGCGATGGGGCTGCCGATCGGGATGGCGCTGTTCGGGCTGGTCGTCGGCGTCACCTCGATGAAGCTCGTGACCTACCTGGTCGACATCCCGGCGTGGGCGCCGCAGCTTGCGGCCATGGTCGGGCTCGGCGTCGGCATCGACTACGCGCTCTTCCTGGTCACCCGGCACCGCGAGCACCTGGCCCAGGGGATGCCGGTCGCGGAAGCGGTCGGCCGAGCCCTGGCGACGGCAGGACAAGCCGTGATCTTCGCCGGCGGCACGGTCGTCGTGGCGATCCTGGGGTTGCTCGTCGCGGGGATCCCGTTCGTGACCGGAGGTGGGGTCGCCATCTCCGCGATGGTGCTCGTCATGGTGCTTGCGTCGGTCACGCTGCTGCCGGCGTTACTCGGGCTGGCGGGGCACCGGATCAACGGACGCCGGCGACGGGTCAACGATGGGGCGCACCGACCGAGCACCGGCTGGTACCGGTGGGGCGCTCACGTGACCCGCAACGCGACGGCGTACCTCGTCGGTGGAGGGGTCCTCATGCTGGCCCTGGCGGCGCCGGTCCTCGCGCTCAACCTGGGCTTCCCCGACGACGGGACGAAGCCCGAGTCCAGGACCGAACGACGGGCCTACGACCTCATCGCCGAAGGCTTCGGCCCCGGGGCCAACGGGCCACTGGTGATCGCAGTCGAAGTCTCGCAGGACGCGTCCGTCGTGGCGCCGCTGGCCGAGGCCATCTCAGCCGACCCGGGCATCGCGTCGGTCGGTGAACCGACCCTTGACCTCGCAGCGGGGGTGGCGACTCTGGTGGCGCTGCCGACGACGTCGCCCCAGGACGAATCCACTCAGGAGACCGTGACAAGGCTGAGGAGCGAGGTCTTCCCCGCGGTGCTCGACGGCACCTCTGCGACCGCCCATGTGGGCGGGCAGACCGCGACCTTCGCGGACCTCGGTGACCGGGTGCAGGAGCGGATGCCACGCTTCGTGGCGGCTGTGCTGCTGCTGTCGTTCCTCCTGCTCACGGTGCTGTTCCGGTCGGTTCTGGTGCCACTGAAGGCGGTCGTGCTGAACCTGCTGAGCGTCGGCGCGGCGTACGGCGTGCTCGTCATGGTCTTCCAGTGGGGCTGGGCGGCCGACCTCATCGGCGTGGAGTCGACGGTGCCGATCGTGTCGTTCATCCCGCTCTTCATGTTCGCGATCCTGTTCGGGCTCTCCATGGACTACGAGGTGTTCCTGCTGTCGCGGGTCCGCGAGGAGTACCGCCGCCACGGCGACAACACTCGCGCGGTCATCGACGGGATCGCAGGCACCGGCCGCACCATCACCGCGGCTGCGCTGATCATGGTGGCGGTCTTCTCGGGCTTCGTCCTGGGCAGTGACCCGGTGGTGAAGATGATGGGAGTGGGACTGGCCACGGCGATCTTGCTCGACGCGACCGTCGTACGCCTGGTGCTCGTCCCGGCCACCATGAAGCTTCTGGGCGACGCGAACTGGTGGCTGCCAGGGTGGCTGGATCGGCTGCTGCCGGAGCTGGACCATGCGTTGGTGGAGAAGCCGGTGGAGGTAGCGGTAGGCCAACCGCCGCTGGCTTCCTAGGACCGGCGGTGTCGAGGCTGCGCCTCACGACAACACTGCGGCTGCACTGCAAGTTGGTGGCACGGCCTAACTCTCAACCGAGCCAGCGACGGTCAGCGGATCAGGCGGTAGGCCATGCAGCCCAGACACAGCCCGGTGGATGCGTTGAGGACTGCGGCACCGAAGGCGAGAGCGGTGAGGGCGTAGCCCGCGACGTCGACGCCGACTGCGAAGTTGATCAGCGCCAGAGCGGTGAGGACGAAGCCGACGAACTGGGCGAATCTCGGCGGCCGAGCATCCTCCAACTCGGCTGGTGCTCCGATCCGCGGCCAGATGACGCGGGCGTAGATCTGTGCCCACAACGACCACTGGAAACTGACGAACGCGGTGAACGCGAACACCGCGACCTGGGAACCGAGCAGGCCGAGACCCAACGGTCGAGCAACCTCGACGATGAGCAGCACGACAGCGAGCACGCCGGCAGTGGCCGCGGCGCTGAATCGCAAGAGGCGCGGGTCGACTTGGCCCCGGAGGGGGCACGCGTAGAGGTTGGTGCGGGGCATGTGGTTCTCCGGAGTCAGATCGCTCGCCTCCGATCCAGGTCAGGGTACTCACACGCGCACTTCAGGCGTGGGCTCAGGCCAGAAGGCTGTGCTGAAGCGTGTCCGCGAGCCAGGTCTCGTACTCGTCGTGGGTCCACCGGCGAGTGGCCACAAGACTGTCGTAAGTGGCGAACGACCCGAGGGTCATGATGATGTCAGCGGCGTGTTCCGGCGTCAGATCCTCGCGTAGTGCGCCGTGCTGTTCGAGCAGTCGAGCGAAACGGGTGAGGCCGGCGTGCCGCTCGGAGTCTTGTTCTTGCTGCAGCTCGCGCAGGCCGGGCTCCGATACGGCGGCGGCCTCGAGCACGCGTAGCAGTGGCCCCACCCGCTCCCAGATGCCCGGTTGGGTGTGCGCGTACAGGTGCAGCTGCTTGGACGGGTCCGGCTCTTCGATGATCGCGCGGATCGCGGGCCGCTCCTCGGTCGGTACGGCGGCGCGTGCGCTGCCACCGGCCACCGCGGCGGTCACCGCGGCTGCCAGGAGGCCGGCCTTCCCGGGTGCCGCCCGGTACACCGTCTGCAGGGCCACGTCGGCCTCGGCCGCGATCGCGGGGATGGTCGCGCCGGCATAGCCGTGCTCGAGGAACACCCGCGTGGCGGCGGCCACGACCCGCGCGCGAGTCGCCTCGGCCTGGCGCCGACGGCCCGCACTGTCGTAGCGGCGTTTGGGTCTTGCGCTCTCAGACATTGAGTAGAATGATAGTGCCACGAATATTGGGTCGCCAGCGACACGCCAACAGAGCGACACACCAAGTGGAAGAGGCAGTCATGACCAGAACCGACAACAAGACGGTGGCCCGGCGGGTGCTCGAGGAGGTCTTCCCAGCCGACGATGAGGTCGCCCTGCGAGACGTGATCAGTGACCAGTTCGTCAACCACGAGGCGCCCGAGGGCACGCCGCCGGGACTAGGCGGCATCAGCATGTACATGCACCTGCTCAACCAGGCGTTCAGCGACCAACGGTGGGACATCCACGACGTGATCGCCGAGGACGACAAGGTGGTCATCCGGTGCACCCACACCGGCCAACACACCGGGGACTTCTTCGGCCTGCCCGCCACCGGTCGCCGCTTCGCTTACGAGCAGATGCATGTGATCCGCCTCGTCGACGGCAAGGGCGTCGAGCACTGGGCCGTACGCGACGACGCCTCCCTCATGCAACAGCTCACCGCATGAGAGTCCTGAGGCCGTTCTATCCGTCCGTTGTGGTGACGTCGTCGGCCAGGACTGGGGCTTTCCAGGTGGACAGGCAGAAGGGGTGTCCGACCGGGTCGGCGTAGACGAGGCAGTGATCGGAGTTCGGCTGGAAGTCGAAGGGCCTGCCGCCTGCCGCGAGGACGCGTGCCTGCGTGGCGTCGAGGTCGTCGACGAAGAACTCGAGGTGCATCTGCATAGGTGGGTCGCCGTCGGGCCACACCGGAGGGCGGAAGTCATCAACCTGCTGAAACCCCAGGGAGCCGTTCGGTCCGTCGACGACCGCCCAGTGAGCGCTGCCTCTGGCGACTCCGCGGGTGATCTCGGCGTAGAACGTGGCCAGCTCCAGCGCGTCGGGGGCGTTGACCGTGGTTGCAGCGAGGCTGATCTCGTCCGACATCAGCCGACCGGCTGAGCCTGATAGACCGGTGTGAGCTCGGTCCAGCGCTCGCGCCAGGCGGACGGCTCGTCCCTGATCGATCGAGCGAGGTCCTCCAGGTGGGCCTGCCAGCCGGCTGCGTGGAAGGGGAGGTGGTACAGCGGCAGGCCGCGCTCCTCGACCACGAGGCGGGTCTGCTCGCCAGCGTCGCTGAGCCAGGCCTCGATCTGCGCCTCGTCCTGCGTCCCGGGCTCCATGGTGAGCAGCAGGTGACGCGGAGCCTCGCACACCTCGATGCGCCCGGGCCCCGTCCACGAGCTGGTGAAAGTGGCATGGATCAGGCCGCCGACCTGGAGGTCACCAGACACCTCCGCGATCCACCGGGCCAGCCGCTCAGGAGCCGTGCACGCCTCCCAGAGGTCGTCGATGTGGGTGTCATAGAGCTCCTCCACCCGGATGGCGCCGCGCTCGGCATCTAGTGCCCGCATCGTCCCGATGGTCTCGGTCGTGGTCATCTCTTGGTCCTCTTTCCTCGTGCGATCTCGGTATGCAGGGCATCAAGCCGGTTACGCCACAGCGCCCGGTAGGGGTCGAGCCACTCGTCGACCTCCACCAACGCCTCAGGTCGCAAGCTGTAGATCCGCCGCTGGGCGTCCCGCCGTACCTCGACCAGGCCCGCCTCGCGCATCACCCGCAGGTGCCGGGAGACCCCGGGCCGAGCGATCGGCAACGCCTCCGCAAGCTCGCCGGCCGAAGCCGGATGGTCGAGCAGGATCTCGAGCATGGCGCGTCGACTCGGGTCCGCCAGCGCCTGCAGCACGGTGTCCATCGCCGCTGAATGTACCCTATGAGTTACGTAACAACAAGGGTACGCACGGTGTTCTAGTCGTCGGTTGAGCAGTAGCTGCTGACGTATCCCGGGCTTCCCGGCTGGCAGTAGGAACCTTTCGCCTGCCACGTCGTCCCGACGATGATCAGCACCGACGACACCAGGAGAACGGCCCCGCCGGATGCCAACCGGCCGCTCTGCCTCGTGCGCAGCCCGCGAATCAGTACTGCGACTCCAGCGGCGGCCAGCAGCTGCTGGGCCAATCCGCCGACGTTGATCCAGAGCCCAGTCGTCGCGCACGGCGGGCAGCCAGTCGTGCTACAGCTGTAGTTGTTGGTGCAGTCAGTCATCACGCCAAACCCCACGGCGAACCACCCGATCGTCCCGAACAGAAGGCAGATTCCGATCGCGACTGTGAGGAACGCGATGGCAGAGACATACAGCGTCTTCATCCCGCGAGTTTTACGTTGCCGGACTCGGTTCGAATGCGCAGTGCTACTCAACTTCTGCTGCTGCTCTCTGCTGCTGCTCTCTGCCGCCTGGCGCTGCGTCGTGCACCATGGCCGGATGGGCGAGCGGTGGGGTTTCTTCACGGTCGGCCGGGACGGCAACCGGAAGTGGTTCGGCGGAGGAACGGGAGGCGAGTTGAGCCTGACCCGCGACAGCGGTGGCCCGTTCCACACCGAGCACGGTCCGTGTGGGGCCGACCGAGACCGGCTGCGCGGGGAGTTCGGCGTGCCCGATGACCTCATCGACGACGTGCTCGCCTGGTCGACCGACTTCCAGCAGCGCCCAGTGCCGACCCCGCACGCGTGGGACTACGCGCACCGCGAGCGCGAAGACGCACTCTGGCGGCGGCTACGGGCAGCAGTGCCGTCCGACGTGCTCGTTCGGCCGGCGGACTTCGTACCCGAGCCGGTGTTGGTGCGGATGTTCGTTGACGATGCCTCGGGCATCGGGCTCTGGCCCAGCCCCGTCGGATGGCCACCGCGTTCCTCGTTCACCGAGGCGACTCTCCCGATCACGGCTGGACTGCGCGCCCGGATCCAGGAGTGGGTCGAGGACTACACCCAGTCCATCCTGAGCCACGACAAGTCCGGCGAGCAGCGGGCACTCGAGCACGATCGCCTTGGCTACGCGTTGAGCCAGGAGCTTCAGGCCGAGCTCGGAGACGACTACCTGGTCCAGTACGGCCCGCGCAGCCGGTACGGGCAAGATGACCAGCTCCCGCGCCGGGTATCCCTCTTCGCCCTGTCGGACGACGACCTCGAGGAGCTTCCCGACCTACCGCAGGACCTGCGCGGGCGCCTTCTGGAGTGGCTGGGAGAGCGATCGCGGTTCGAGCACGCCCCGGACGAGACGCGGGAAGCGCAGCACGCCTGGGAGGACGACGGGATGGATATCCGACGCGAGCTGCAACGGTTCTGGGGTGCGACGTTCTACGTCCGCGCGTAGTGAGCAACGCGCGGGCAGCCCTTGCCGAACGAATGAGAGAAGTCCCCGGATGCGCGTGGGCTGAGCGTGGACCGTGGCTGGTCAGTCGACTTCACTCATCCCGTCGGCAGAAGACCTGCCCCCCAAGGCGAAACGGACGCGCGGATCTGCCGACGTGAGTGCGCATGAGCGGGTGCCGCAAGGGGTCCGTCAGGACTCGTCGAGTGGCGCTGTGAACCACTCGGAGGCGACGTACAAGCCAGCGTCTTGGAGCACGGCTCGCTTCGGCCCGTCGTGGGGCCCTGAGACCACCACAACCTGGACGGCACCTCGCTCCCGCGCCCAGGCCGTCGCTGCGTCCAGAAGGCTCGCGCCTGCCGTCCCCCACTTGTCCGGAGAGGACACCACGAAATCATCGATGAGCGATGAGAGTCCGCCAGGGTTGTAGACGGGCGGTGCGGGCACCGTTGTGATGATGGCGAAGCCGTCCACATCGCCGTCGGAGTCCTCGTGCACAAACGACCCTACTTCGGGGTTCTCCACGAGTTGGGAGAGCCAAGGCCGGTGCACTTCCCTAGCGTTGGCGGCGGGTCGCTGAAACACCGGGGCATGCGGTTCGTACTCACGCCTTGTGTCGTCCGCCAACTCGACCATCCGCTCGACATCGGCAGCGGTCGCCTCTCTCGCAGTCATGTCGCCGAATGTACGGATGCACCAAGGGTGGTCTCTCGCTAGCGTCAGACCATGGGAGCGGCTTGCGGAGCAGCGCGATGACGGGTTCCTTGACCCGCACCGGCAACCGGATCGGCGTGTGGATGTACCGCCGCCTCAACGGGCGGATGTCCAGCGGTAGCAAGAAGGTCCATGTCCTGATGATCACCACGCCCGGGCGGCGTACCGGCATCCCTCGTTCGACATGCGTTCGGTACCTCGAGACACCGGAGGGTCTCGTCGTCTGGGGCACGGGGTCGGGGTCACGCCGCGACCCCGACTGGTTCGAGAACCTGCGGCACGTGACGGTTGCGCAGGTCCAGGTGCGGGCGCGGCACTTCGAGGCGACGGTTCGTGAGCTGCTCGGCGACGAGCGCGATGCGATGTGGCGCGACACCATCTTGGCAGAGGCTCCCGAGGTCAGCCGGTATGCCCGCAAGGCTGGGCGAACGATCCCGGTCGCGGTGCTCGAACCGGTCTGAGACGGGATCGCGCGTCACTCCGCCGCCTGCGGATGACCCTCCCCGAGGTCGCCGTGGGGGTGATCCATGCCCGGTTCAATGCCTTTGTACCGCTCGGCGACCGCGTAGTAGGCGAGTTTCGGCTGCCACGAGGAAGGGTCGTCCGCGGGCACCCTGACGATGCCGAAGCCGGCCATGTCGAGGTCGTGACGCGGGTCGGGCGTGTGCGGGAAGTCCGGCATGATGAAGGTGAAGACGAAGCAGCCACGGACGCCGGCTCCCTCATAGACGTCGATCAGATCAGTGAGGTACGCCGCCTGGGTCGCCTCGTCGCGCTCGTGACCGTCACGCACGCGTGGCGGGGACGCGAACCAGTTCACGATCCGGAAGGACCCGGGCCCACGGACGTCGCCGCCGCGCTGGGCGCCGCAGCCGAACTCCGTCACCACCACAGGCTTGTCCGTCGAGGCGACCAAGGAGCGAACCCGGGCTTCGTAGCCGTCGTGGTCAGTGCCGAAGCGGTAGAGGCTGACACCGACGATGTCGAAGTCGGTCCAGTCGACCACTTCCCAGAACGCCGCCGAGTAGGTCACCGGACCGGCGAAGTTCTCCCGAGCAACCGCGAGCAGCTTCGGCAGCATCTTCGCAAGCCGGTGGGTGATCCGACCGTTGAGGTGCCGTCCCCAACGCAGGATCACCTGCAACCGGATGAAGGTTCTCGGCCCTGGGACGACCCCGCGGGACGTCAACGAGAACTCGCTGCCCACCAGGAGCGTGACCCGGCTCGGGAAGGCCTGGCGCAGCTCCTCCGCCCGGGCGGCGGTCTCGCGCAGGTGGGAGAGCAGGGCGGGCAGCCGCTTGTCGGGGAGGTGCGGGCGGATCCAGACGTCCAGCCCTTCTTCGAGCGCCGTCCGAGTCGCGTCGATCAGGGCATCGAGATCGCTGTCGATCAGCATCACGGTGGTGCAGTGCAACTCGTCTTTGATCGCCCGCATGATGCGGCGCACCTCATCGGGATCGTGATTCCCGGTGGCGTAGGAGACTCCGCGAACTTCGAGCGGCACTGGGCCCGTCACACCGTTGACAGTAGGGACTCGACCGCAGCCGCGGGACAGTCCGCGGTCGCGGCTGGACCGACCAAAGTCACCCTCCGAACTTGTGGACGACGGCGGCTCGAGTCGATCTCGATGTCGGTGGCTGGTGGTTGGGTTGAGTCATACCCGAGTCGACCAGTTTTCTCGCCGTCGAGGACCTCGACGCTGCCGAGACGCTGGCGGCGGTGGGGGCCGGGGTGCGGGACCGTCGCGCGGTGGAGGTGCGTGAGCTGGAGCTGGTGTTGCACTGGGCCGACCTGCACGCCGATGACCCCGCCGATGACCCGCGCGGTGAGGGCGGGCTGCCGGTGCCGCCGGGTGGGCCGCGGCTGGTCCAGCTCGGCGGGGTCGGCACACCGAGGGTGGTGGACCTGTCGATCTGTGAGCTGGCGCTGGCCCGGGGCCAGCACACCCTGACCGTGCGGGCGTTGATCGCCGACGGCCTGGACCTGCGGCACCGGCTGCCCGAGCTCTACGCCGCGGTCCGCGAGGGCAGCTGCGAGCTGTGGGTCGCCCGCAAGGTCGCCTCGATGACCCGCAAGCTCGACCCCACGGCGGCCGGCCTGGTCGACCGGGCCGTCGCCGACGCCCTCGACACACGCCGCGACCTGGTCCCCGAGCTGGCCACCGGCCTGGCCACCGACTGCAGCCGTGACGAGCTCCGCTCGGTCGCGCTGGGCTGGCTGGCCCACCCCGAAGACGTGGTGGCGCTGCTCGCCGCCGAAGGCTGAGCCACGCGGCCACGGCGCCAAGGCCCGGCACGCGATGGTGACGTCCACCTGCACCAGACCACCCCCCACGGCGAAAGCGCAGGGGTGGCGCGGGTCGAGGAGGTCGGCCCGCTGCTGGTCGCCGAGCTCACCGCGCTCCTCGGACACGCCCGGGTCACCCTCGCGCCGGTCATCGACCTGGCCACCAGCACCTCGGTCAACGGCTACGAGCACCCCCAGGCCGTCAAGGACCGCACCCACCTGCGCACCGTGGGCGACGTCTTCCCCCACGCCACCACGATCAGCCGCACCGTCGACATGGACCACCCCCAACCCTTCGACGCCACCGGCCCACCCGGGCAGACCGGCGACCACAACGCGGCCCCGCTGGGCCGTCGACAGCCTTCGAGGCTCGCTGCGCTCGCACTTCAGTCCCAGCACCGCGCCAAGACCCACCTCGACTACCGGACCCGACAACTCGGCCTGGCGCGCTACCTGTGGCGAAGCCCCCACGGCCTCCAACGCCTCGTCGACACCACCGACACCCACGAGCTCGAC
Source organism: uncultured Actinomycetota bacterium (assembly GCA_963798045.1). GTDB lineage: Bacteria > Actinomycetota > Actinomycetes > Propionibacteriales > Nocardioidaceae > Nocardioides. Next base: position 28,651 of record CAWCSB010000013.1, on the reverse strand, counting down.
CCCGCCCAAGCACTCGAGCTCGCCGACCCCGGAGCACTCCACGCCGCCCTCGAGCGGATCGAAGCCAGCGCGTCCGAGGCGGCGGACTCACTCCAGACCTAGCGCTGCACGGCACGTGACCGGGTCGCCACCCCGGGCCGGGCTTCCTGTCACAGCACCTGTTTGGCCGGCGTCTTGATGTCGACCACGACGACAGGAGCCGAACGATGACCCAGACCATGCGCGTCCCCAAGGCCGAGCTGAGCGGTGTGCAGGGAACCCTGCTCAAGATGGCGATCCGCAAGAAGATCGGTCGCGTCCCGGACAATGTCGCGGTGATGTGGAACCACCCCGCCGTCTTCAAGGACCTGATGCGGGCGGGCGCCAGGACCGAGAAGTGGGACCGCGTCGACGGCAACCTGGCGTCGTTCGCGGTGATGGCGGCGGCCGCTGAGATCGGGTGCGGCGCGTGCCTGGACCTCAACTACTTCATGGCTCACGACCGGGGGCTGGCGGTGGAGAAGGCACGCGAGGTGCCGCGGTGGCGCGAGTCCACGGTGTTCACCCCGCTGGAGCGGCGGGTGATGGAGTACGCCGAGGCTGTGTGCCAGACGCCGCCGACGGTGAGCGACGAGATGTCGGCGGCGCTGCTGGCGGACCTCGGGGCCGACGGGCTGATCGAGCTGACCGCAAGGATCGGGTTCATGAACCTCGCTGCCCGGTCGAACATCGCCCTCGGGATCCCGTCCGAGCACTTCGCCGACGCCTGCGGGTTGGAGCCGCTGGCGAGTCGGTCGGCGCCGGCGGCGATGCCGTGAGCGTCGACCCGTTCATGACCCACCGCCGGCTGTTGTTCACCGTGGCCTACGAGATGCTCGGCTCGGCGGTCGACGCCGAGGACGTGCTGCAGGAGTCCTGGCTCAAGTGGGACCGCGCCGACCGAAGCGACGTACGCGATCCGCGCGCGTACCTGGTGAGGATCGTGACTCGCGCGGCCCTCGACCGGCTACGCACGGTCGCGCGGCGTCGAGAGGACTACGTCGGACCATGGCTTCCCGAGCCCCTGCTGACCTCGCCTGACGTCGCCGAGGACCTCGAGCTGGCGGACAGCCTGTCGACCGCCATGCTGCTCGTGCTGGAGACGCTGACGCCGACCGAGCGTGCCGTGTTCCTGCTCCGCGACGTGTTCGACCTCGGCTACACGGAGCTGGCCGAAGCAGTCGGAAAGTCGGAGGCTGCGGTTCGACAGATCGCCCATCGCGCACGCACCCACGTCGCCGAGCGGCGGCCGCGGAACACAGCGTCCCAGGCGGAGACCCGCTCGGCTCTGGAGGCGTTCCTGCGGACCCTGGAGACCGGCGACCTGCAGCACCTGGTCGACGTGCTCGCCCCCGACGTCGTGGCGCTCGGCGACGGTGGCGGCATCAAGCAGGCGCTGCCGCGACCGGTCTTGGGCGCTGACAAGGTCGCCAAGCTCATGGGGCTCGGCATCGCGACCGCCCGGGAGATCGGCATGACGATGGAACTCGTCCACGTCAACGGGTGGCCGGCACTGCTCATCCGCCTCGACGGCGACATCGACTCCGTGCTGTCGGTGCGGGTCGACGAGGGTCTGGTGTCTGCGATCTACACCGTCCGGAACCCCGAGAAGCTGTCGCGGATGATGGAGGAGTCGATGGTGGCCCGCTGACAGTGGACAGCCCTAGCCCGCTCGGCGGTCCGCCTCCCCGTCGGCTCGGCGTACGTCGTCGACGGTGAGGTCGAGCTCCTGGAGCGCCTCGGCGTCCTCGGTCCGACTACCTGCGTGCGTGCTTCTTGTGGACGGCCTGGCGGCTCACGCCCAGGACGTCGGCGATCTCCTGCCAGGACCAGTCGGCCGCGCGAGCCCGGTCGACCTGGGTCCGCTCGAGGTGCTCGAGCAGCCGACCCAGCGCACGGACGGCGCGCAGTCCGGCTCTTGGGTCCGGCCCGGTCGCTGCGGCGGTCAGCCCACTGAGGTCTGTGGACACGTTGTCAACGGTAGTTGACAGACCTCCAGGCTCTCAACCGCGATTGACACATGCGAGGGTTGGGACCATGCAGAACCTCCAGGATGCCGGAGCGGTCGTCACCGGCGCCGGGCACGGGATCGGCAGGGCGCTCGCGAGCCGGCTGGTCGCCGAGGGAGCCCGGGTCGTGGTCAACGACCTCGACGAGGCCGCCTGCCGCGCGGCCGCCGAGGAGCTCGGCGCCACCGCGGCGCCCGGCGACTGCTCCTCCGACGCCGGCGTACGCTGCCCTCGTCGAGACCGCGACCCAGGCGCTGGGCCGGATCGACGTCTACCTGGCGAACGCCGGCATCGACCGGACCCAGCCCGACAGCCTGCAGGCCTCTGACGACGACTGGGCGCGGATGATCGACACCAACGTGATGGCGCACGTCCGCGCCGCCCGAACCCTGGTGCCGCGCTGGCTCGAGGACGGCAAGGGCGGGCGCTTCGTCGTGACGGCGTCCGCGGCCGGGCTGCTCACGATGATCGGCGCCGCGCCGTACTCCACGACCAAGCACGCCGCCGTCGGGTTCGCCGAGTGGCTCTCGGTCACCTACGGCCACCGTGGCATCGCGGTCCAGGCCATCTGCCCGCAGGGCGTGCAGACCCGGATGCTCGAGCAGGCCGGCCCGCTCAAGGACCTGCTCACCCGCGACGCAGCACTCACCCCCGAGCAGGTCGCGGACGCGTGGGTCGACTCGCTGGCCGAGGACCGGTTCCTGGTGCTCCCCCACCCCGAGGTCGGCAGCTACTACGCCGCCCGGGCCGCGGACCCCGATGCCTGGCTCGCCGGGATGCGGCGGCTGCAGGCCAAGATCGACGAGCACACGGGAGTGGCCTGATGGAGGTGCCCGGCCTCGACCTCGACGCCTTCCGCCGCTGGTACGACGGCGAGCGGCCCGGCGAGATCGCCGGCGACCTGTCCGGATCGCTGATCGCCGGAGGCAAGTCCAACCTGACCTACGAGGTCACCGACGGGACGTCGTGGTGGATCGTCCGCCGCCCGCCCCTGGGCCACGTGCAGGCGACCGCCCACGACATGGGCCGCGAGTACACCGCGATGTCGGCGCTGGCCGACACCGGCGTACCGGTCCCCCGCACGTTCGCGCACTGCGCCGACGACTGCGTGCTCGGGGCACCGTTCTACGTGATGGAGAGGGTCGACGGCGATCGCCTACCGCAAGGCGGCCGAGCTCGACGCGCTGGGCACCGAGCGCACGGCCGCGATCGCCGGCCGGCTCGTCGGCGTGCTCGCCGAGCTCCACGCCGTCGACCCGCAGGCAGTCGGGCTGGCGGAGTTCGGCCGGCCGCAGGGCTTCCTGGAGCGGCAGGTACGCCGCTGGGGCAAGCAGCTCGAGGGCTCCAAGACCCGCGAGCACCCCGACGCCGACGAGCTGCACCGCCTGCTCACCGAGCAGATGGCGGCCGTCGAGGCCGCGGACCCGTCGGTGGTCGGGATCGTGCACGGCGACTACCGGCTCGACAACTGCCTGGTCGGCGCCGACGACCAGATCCACGCCGTCGTCGACTGGGAGATGGCCACCCTCGGCGACACCCGCACGGACGTCGCGCTGATGCTTGTCTACGAGACCCTGGGCGCCTCGGCCGGCGGTGACCTCGTCTCCGACGTCGCCAAGGCCCAGGGCTGGCCGGGCAACCAGCAGCAGCTCGCGGCCTACACCGCCGCCAGCGGCCGGGAGCTCGGCGACATGAACTGGCACCTGGCGCTCGCCTACTTCAAGCTCGCGGTCATCCTCGAGGGGATCCACTACCGCTACCTCAAGGGCCAGACGGTCGGCGAGGGGTTCGACCGGATCGGCGAGGGCTTCGACCTGATCGTCGCCGCCGGCCTCCACTCCCTGAAGGAGAACTAGCCGTCAGCGAGATGGACTTCGCGCTCGACGCCCGCGACCCAGGAGCTGCAGGAGCAGCTGCTCGACTTCATGGCCGCGAAGATCGAGCCGGCCGAGCAGGTCTTCCACGACCAGCTCGAGGCGATGGAGGACCCGTTCGCGTGGTCGACCGCGCCGGTGCTCCAGGAGCTGCGCGCAGCGGCTCGCGAGCGCGGGCTCTGGAACCTCTTCCTCCCCGGAGAGGAGCACGGCGCCGGGCTCACCAACCTCCAGTACGCCCCGCTGGCCGAGATCACCGGCCGCGCCGGCCACCTCGCGCCGCCGGCGCTCAACTGCTCGGCCCCGGACACCGGCAACATGGAGGTGCTCGCGATGTTCGGCAACCCCGAGCAGCAGGAGCGCTGGCTGACCCCGCTGCTCGACGGCGCGATCCGGTCGGCGTTCGCGATGACCGAGCCGGACGTCGCGTCGTCCGACGCGACCAACATCGAGACCTCCATCGTGCGCGACGGCGACGAGTACGTCCTCAACGGCCGCAAGTGGTGGATCACCGGCGCGATGAACCCGCAGTGCGAGATCTTCATCGTGATGGGCAAGACGAACCCTGATGCCGAGCGGCACCGCCAGCAGTCGATGGTCCTGGTGCCCCGCGACACCCCCGGGCTCACCGTGGTCCGGCCGATGACCGTCTTCGGGTACGACGACCACGAGCACGGCGGCCACGCCGAGCTGCTCTTCGAGGACGTCCGCGTGCCCGCGGGCAACCTGGTCGGCGACGAGGGGCAGGGCTTCGCGATCGCCCAGGCCCGGCTCGGGCCCGGCCGGATCCACCACTGCATGCGTGCGGTCGGGCTCGCCGAACGGGCGATCGAGCTGATGTGCGCGCGGGTCGAGGGCCGGGTCGCCTTCGGCAAGCCGCTGGCCCGCCAGGGCGTGATCCGCGAGTGGATCGCCGACGCGCGAGTGGCGGTCGAGCAGCTCCGGCTGCTGGTCCTCAAGACTGCATGGCTGATGGACACGGTCGGCAACCGCGGGGCGCACACCGAGATCCAGGCGATCAAGATCGCGACGCCCAAGGTGGTCCAGGAGATCGTCGACCGGGCCATCCAGGCCCATGGTGCCGGCGGGCTGTCCCAGGACTTCCCGCTCGCCGCGTCGTACGCCGCGATCCGGACGCTTCGCTTCGCCGACGGTCCCGACGAGGTCCACAAGAACTCGCTGGCCAAGACCGAGCTCGCGCGTCAGGCCGCGACCCGTGGTTGACCTGTCGCTGAGCGAGGAGCAGGAGGCGTTCCGGGCCCTGGCCCGCGACTTCCTCGAGCGAGAGGCGGTGCCGCACCGGCAGCAGTGGGACCGGGACGAGTCGGTCGACCTCGGGATCATCCCGAAGATGGCCGAGATCGGCTTCTTCGGACTCACCATCCCCGAGGAGTACGGCGGCCTCGGCGGCGACTACGTCACCTATGTGCTCGGCATGGAGGAGCTCGGCCGGGCGGACTCCGCGTTGCGCGGCATCGTCTCGGTCTCCAACGGCCTGGTCGGCAAGTCGATCCTCGGCTTCGGCACCGAGGAGCAGAAGCAGGAGTGGCTGCCCGGCATCGCCACCGCCGAGAAGCTCGGCTGCTTCGGCCTCACCGAGCCCGGCACCGGCTCAGATGCCGGCAACCTGACCACGAAGGCCACCCGCGACGGTGACGACTACGTCCTCAACGGCCAGAAGCTGTTCATCACCAACGGCACCTGGGCCGACGTGGCGCTGGTCTTCGCACGCACGTCCGACGACGGCCCGCGCGGCGTGACGGCGTTCCTCGTCCCGACGGGCGCCGACGGCTTCGAGGCGCGCGAGATCAAGGGCAAGCTCGGGCTGCGCGGCCAGGCGACCGCCGAGCTCTTCCTGACCGACGTCCGCCTGCCCGAGTCCGCGCGGCTCGGGCAGGAGGGCCAGGGTTTCAAGATCGCGATGTCGTCGCTGGACAAGGGCCGGGTGTCGGTCGCGGCCGGCTGCGTCGGGCTGGTGCAGGCCTGCCTGGAGTCCTCGGTGTCCTACGCGAAGGAGCGGACCCAGTTCGGCCGCCAGATCGCCGGCTTCCAGCTGGTGCAGGACATGATCGCCGACATCTCGCTCGACGCGGACGCCGCGCGGCTGCTGGTATGGCGCGCCGCCGACCTGATCGACCGCGGCGAGGACTTCCGTATCGCCGCGTCGAAGGCCAAGCTCTTCGCCTCCGAGGCCGCGGTCCGCGCCGCCAACCACTGCATCCAGATCTACGGCGGCGCCGGGTACGTCGACGAGTACCCCGCCGCGAAGTACCTCCGCGACGCGCGCGTGATGACGCTCTACGAAGGCACCAGCCAGGTCCAGAAGCTGCTCATCGGCCGCGACGAGACAGGCGTGTCGGCGTTCGTCTGACTCACTCCTCAGTGCGCTCCGACAGGTCCGGTCGGTCGTGATAGTCGCTGGCCTCGCTGACCCACCACGCCTCCGCGGTCCGCAGCCCCGTCGGCGTCTCGAGGGTCCCGGCGCAGATCGACAGCCAGCCGGGCGTGCTGCGCCCCTCCCAGAACAGCGACGAGCCGCAGCTCCGGCAGAAGGCGTAGCCGGCGTCCTCCACTGGGAAGAACCACGTGAGCTGCCCGTTCACGTCTTCGATCGCCACGTCACCGACGGCCGCACTGGTCGCCGCCATGTGGTGGCCGGTGAACTGCCGGCATCGGTGGCAGTGGCAGTTGATGACGTCACGCAGAGGTCCGGTGACGGCGTACGTCACGGCTCCACACAGACAGCGACCCCTGGCTCGCGGCTGGTCCGTCTCCACGTCGCTAGCGCCTCATCCCGTCACCGAGGCACCACTGCGCGGCGACGTAGGTCGCGACCACGGCGGTGTCGAGGTGCTCGGCACGGTCGGGGACCACGAAGCGACGTACGCCGAGCAGGGTGTCGGACACCAGGAACAACGACGCCCCGGTGAGCAGCTGGCCGCGGCCGCGGTCCGGGTCGACGGCCGCGGCCGCCGCGACCATGGTCGCGAGCGTGACGCCGTAGCCGGCGACCGGCAGCGCGACGCCTCTGTCCTCGCGTCCTGCCGCCAGTGCCATCCCTGAGGCCGCGGCCGCGCCAGCGGCGAGGATGCGCCGTCGTCCGGGCGTGCCGAGCACCGGCTCCGACGACCGGCTCCGGAGAGCCGAGGTGTAGGCGAGGTGCGCCGCCAGGAACGAGGACAACCCGGTCAGGAACCGCCCGCGCCCCGTCCCGAGGAGCGCTAGGTCGCCGCCCCACGACAGGGCCTGCGCGGCCAGCATCCGGCGGAACCCGGGTCCGCGCGGACCCGTTGCCGTGCGAGCCGCGAGCGCTGGCATGACCAGCGGCAGTCCGATCTGCTGAGCGCGTCGCCAGGAAAACCCCATCGCGAACCTCCTCCCGCGGATGTTAGCGTTATCTTGATGTCAAGACACCTGCCGCCGAGGGTGCTCCGGCTCGCGGGACCCACCCCTCTCGTCCGCCGACTGTCCGCGCAGTCGGTGCTGTCGGCGTTCGGAGACGGCGTCTTCCTCACCGGCAGCGCGGTGTTCTTCACCCAGATAGTCGGGCTCTCCGCCGCGCGGGTCGGGCTCGGCCTGACGATCGCCGGCGTCGTCACGTTCCTCGTCGCCGTACCCCTGGGCAAGCTCAGCGACCGCTTCGGGGCGAAGCGGGTGTGGGCGTTCAGCTCGCTGGTCGAGGCGGTGCTCTACCTCGCCTGGCTGGCCGTCGGTGGCATGGTCGGGTTCGTGGCCGTGATGGTCGCCGTCCAGGTCGTGTCGACCGCCAGCAGGTCGGCCCGCAACGCCTATCGGTTCGACGTCTTCCCGCGCGAGCAGCGGGTCTCCTCCAACGCCTACTTCCGCGCCGCCCGCAACGTCGGCTACACACTCGGCGCCCTCCTGGCCGGCATCGCGCTGGCCACCAACAGCGACGACGTGATCCGCATGGTGCCGGCCGTCACGGCCGCCCTGCTGCTGCTCAACGCGGCGCTCGTGGCCCGGCTGCCCCGCAGGGGCCAGCACGTGGAGGAGGAGTCGCCACTCGAAGCCGCGCTGACCGGCGAGGGACGCCGCAGCGCGCTGCGGAACCGCGGCTACCTGCTGATGTCCATCTGCGGCGGCGTGCTCGGCACCCATCAGGTCCTGCTCAACGTGGTGATCCCCCTCTGGCTGGTCTCGGAGACAGACGCGCCCAGGGTGCTGCTGGCCTGGCTGTTCGGGACCAACACCGTGCTGGCGGTCCTGCTGCAGGTGGCCGCCGCCCGAGGCGTCGTGACCGTCGCCGACTCTCTGCGGGTCATCCGCCGCGGCGCGTTCTTCTTCGTCCTCTCCTGCGGCATCGTGCTCGTCACCCATGACACCGTCGGCTGGGTCACGATCGCGCTGGTGTGGGTGGGCCACGTGACCGTGACGGGTGCCGAGCTGTTCGACTCGGCCGGCGAGTGGGGTCTCCAGGCCGAGCTGTCCGACCCGGCGCGCCGCGGGGAGTACCAAGGCGTCTCCCAGCTCGGCTACACCGTCGGCTCGGTGTGGGCGCCCGCGGCATACACCTTCCTGGCGATGGAGTGGGGCACGCCCGGCTGGCTGGTCATCGCCGCGGTCGTTGTCGTGGCCGCGGTGGCGATGCACCCGGCCGCCAGGGCAGCCGAGCGGCAGCTCGCCCGCGAGGCCGTGCCGGTCCCGACCTGATCAGCGCGGCGACCCGCGGTCGTCAGTCCCGAGGCGGCGGTACGGCGCGTCGCCGGACGGGTTCGGTGAGCCCGAGCACCTCGACCAGCGCGGCCAGAGCATCCTTGGCCGCCTTGGCCTTGCGCGCGCCGACCTCGTCGACGAGCTGTCGCTCGAGGTCGCGGCGGGCTTCCCTGGTCGCCGCCACCATGGACCGGCCGCGCTCGGTGAGGCGGACGTGCCGGGCCCGCTGGTCACCAGGCACCGGCACCCGCTCGGCGTAGCCGAGCCGCTCCAGGTCGGTCACCTGCTTCGAGGCACCCTGCTGGGTGATCCCGAGGGCGGCGGCCAGGCCGCCGATGGTCGGCTCGTCCTCCAGCAGCCGCTGGACGACGTACCCGTGCGAGGCCTTGACCCCCTCGTAGCCCTGCCGGCGCAGCTCGACGATCAACGCCTCGGTCACAGCCGGCGCCGCCAGCGTCACCAGGGTGGGCAGGTCGAGGTCTCGGATCTCCACCCGAGCAGTATGGGGTTGACAACCTAAGTTGTGCAACTATGGTTGTGTGCATGACTGGAAATGCACAACTGGTCCGCGGGCTCGTCGAAACCATCGCCCGCAACGAGCCCGCGGAGACGCTCTCGGCGTACTGGCACCCGGACGCCGAGCAGGTCGAGCTGCCCAGCTTGATGCGCCCGCACGGCCACACCCGCAAGCTGGCCGAGATGCTCGAGGGCTACCGCGCCGGCGCCGGGTTCCTGCTGAGGCAGCACTACGACATCCACAACGTCGTCGACGACGGCGACCAGGTGGCCGTGCAGCTGCGCTGGACCGCCACGACCGCGGTCGACGCGGGCGCGCTGCCCGCCGGGACCGACCTGGTCGCACATGTGGCGGTCTTCTACCGGTTCAGGGACGGGAAGATCCTGCGGCAGAGCTCCTATGACTGCTACGAGCCGATCAAGACGGCGGACTGACGCCCGTCGGGGTGGGTGTGCACCTGGATGCGTTCGCCTCAAGGCCAGCGGCGACGACAATCCACGGTCTCGGTCCAGACCCTGTGGAACTGTGCCTCCAGCTCCACGGCCCGCGACTCCTCGAGCCGGTCGAGGCGACCGTGGACGAACGTCGGCTCGCCCGCGGCCTGGGAGCGCGCCGCCAGCTGGAGCAGGAACGGCCGGGTGATGGCGATGTCCTGGCGTTCGCCGAGGATGTCGGTGAGCAGATGGACCTGTCTGCGAAGCCGCTTCGGTTTCCCGCGCCAGAGCAGCTGTGCGACCTCCAAGCCGTAGCGCAGTCTCTTGGCCGCTTTGCGTACGTCGTGGAGCGGCTCGTCGGACATCTGCCCCGGCGGGTAGTTCTCCACGAGGGACGCCCGCTGGGCGAGCCGCTCCCACTCCTTGCGGATGCGACGCCGCACGAAGGGACCGGCGCCGCTCTCCGCGCGGGGCGTCCATCCCGGTTCGGACACGAACCTCTCAAGGCCCGACAGCAGGTCGGCGTACCTCGACGACCCGAGCACCTGCACTGCATCGCTCCCGCGGTGGTTGTCGTCGCCGAGAGACAGGTCGGGGCGCCGCAGCTGTGCGAGCAGGAGGCCGGCGGCCTCACCATCCCGAGCGGCGAGGACCGTCAGCCGCTCCTGCGCGACGCTCTGGTCTCGGGCCGCTGCCAAGGAGCCGGCCAGCCACTTCAGCTCCTCCCGCAGCGGCTCGCTGAGCTGGACGTCCACGAGTGGACGGAACATGGCCAACGCCGCCTGCAAGCGCCGGCAGGCCACGCGTGCGTCGTGCACACCTTCGCCGTCCTCGCTCCGGATGTCCCGCTCGGCGTCGCGCAGCGCGGCGACCTGCTCGAGCAGGCGGACTCGCAACACCAGTCCGGCCGGCAAGTGGCGACCCAGGGTCACCTCAGCTCCCGCCGGCCCTGAAGTTGGCTCGTCGTCCAGTGGACTTGGCATGACGGGTGTCTACCGGATGGAGATGTACAGACGCTCTGATCGGCTCTGGGCGGTTGTCCGGGGGCGGCAGAAACATCGCCTGGTCAGCGACCGTGGACAAGGGGGTTCAGGTCCTCGTTGGCCAGCGGATCTCCCGGCCGCAGCGTCTCGAGGTAGTCCTGACCAAGCACCTGGGCGTCCTGAACGCCGTTGAAGGTGGCGTCGCCAGGCATGAACGCGATCGTCATCGCCCGCCGCCGTCCGGGCGTCATGTTCGCGCCGGCCCCATGGATCGTGTGCCCGTTGTGGAAGGTGCAGCTGCCGGCGGGGATCGGTGTGGGGACCGCGGGTTCGGCTGCCTCGGGGTGCGCCGCGAAGAGCGCGCCGTGCTCGGGTCCCAAGTCGACCGCAGTGGCGAGACGCCGACGGTGGCTGCCCGGCACGAAGTAGAGACAGCCGTTCTCGACGGTGGCGTCATCGAGGGCCACCCAGATCGTGCACGCGTGCTCGGAGTCGAAGCCCCACCACGGGATGTCGAGGTGATACTGCGTCGGTGCGCCGTACGGCTCCTTGACCAGCGCCTGGTCCAGGTACAGCCGCACGGACGCGAGACCCTCCAGCTGGGCGACGAGTCGTCCGACGCCGGGGTCGTCGACGAGCTTTCGCACCCGGTCGTCGGTGCGACGCAGGTGCATCCGCTGGGTGAAGGCCTTCTCGCTGTTCTTGCCTGTCGCCGCCTGGGCGCGCGAAGAAACGGCGTCGGTGACGATCTCACGCCACTGCGCCAGCTCGCCCGGGTCGAGGAAGTCCTCGACGGAGACGAACCCGTCGCGCCGATAGGCCTCCACCTCGGCATCGGACAATTGGCTACGCATGGCACTGCCTCTCTGTTGGATGTGGTTCTGTGCTCCTTCGAGTACAGCGCCAGCCGCCCGCACACGACCATGCGTCGTCCTGCCGCACATGTTCGATATCCTGCTGCCGTGAAAGATGCCGCTGTCGAGCTCGGCCGGGCGCCGACACCGAGCCCGGTCGTCGACACGCTGCTGACCGGACACGAGACCCGGGAGCCCACATGGTGCTGGCGCCCGGCCGGGACCACCACGCCGTTGCTCATCCACACCCGCGCCGGCGCGGGTCGCGTCAACCTCGGAGCAGGCGGCGGGGAACACCCGTTGTCGGCCGGCGACACGGCCTTGTGGGCGCCGGGCACACCTCACGACTTCGGCTGCGCCCCCGCGGACGAGAGCTGGGACATCCTCTGGGCGCACTTCGTCCCTCGCGGGGACTGGCCCGGTTGGCGGGCCTGGGTCGAGCTCGCACCTGGCGTTCGCTGGGTGCCGGCACCCGATGCGCAGCTGCGCGTCCGTATCGACAGCGCGCTGATGGACGCCGTCTCCGCAGCGCAGGCCGCTAGCCCCCAAGCCGTTCGGTTCGCCATGAACGCACTCGAGCGCGCCCTGCTCTGGATCGAGGCCGCGGCACCCGGTGCCGGCCAGGTGGACGGGCGGGTGCATGCCGCCATCGACTTCGTGGCCCGGAATCTCGACAAGCCGCTCGACGTCGGGACCATCGCCGCTGCCGCGAACCTGTCACCTTCCCGCCTGAGCCACCTGTTCACCGAACAGGTCGGCGTCCCGCCATCCCGCTTCATCGAGCAACGGCGACTCGAACGTGCCCAGCAGCTCCTGGCATCGACCTCGATGACGATCGACGCCATCGCCCGCGCCACCGGCTTCTCCAGCCAGTTCTACTTCGCCACCCGGTTCAAGATGGCCACCGGAGTGACACCCACGAACTGGCGCGCGCGAAGCCTCTAGTCAGTGCGGCCGTCGAGGAACATCCGCAGCCGGACCGCCGTGCGGTCCTCTTCACCGACCGCCGCGTTGTTGAGCGCGCGGCAGACCCAGCCGAGCCGGAGCGCGGCCGGGACCGCCTCGGCGAGCTCGGGCCGGTCCGGGTCGTAGCGGGACAGGTAGCCCTCGACGTACGGCGCGATCGGCTCGCTGTCCTCGACGTCGTCGAGCCCCCACGAAACGACGCCCTCGAGGGTCACGGACAGCGTGAAGAACGGATGAGAGACCACCGCGTCGCCCCAGTCGAGGATCAGGTTGCGGCCGTCTTTCACGAAGACCTGACCGTCGTGCAGGTCGTCGTGCTGGAGCGTCTCGGCCACGCCGTACGACGAGAGCTCATCGACCAGGTCACGCACCCGGGGCGTCGCCTCGCGGAACCGCGGCTCGAGGTCCGCCCTCTCGACCAGCGCCGCGTACCGGTCGGCCAGCGAGGCCAGCCGACGGTCGGGGACGCCGGCGGCCAGCAGCTCGTCGACGTCGGCCTCCAGCGCGTGGTGCAGATCGGCCACCCCGGTCAGTACGTCGTGCCAGCGGGCCAGGCTGCGCTCCTCCTCGATCACCTCGCGGAGCCGCTCGCCGGCGTCGGACATCAGCATCCAGCCCCGCTCGACGTCGCTGGCCAGCAGCGGCGGCACCCGGTCCGGCACGCGGGCAGAGACCCGCTCCGCCACGGCCACCTCGTGACGCAGCTCCGGCGTGTTCGCCTTGAACCACACGGGCCCATCCGCCGTCGGCACCCGCAACGCGGTCGCCCAGGGGCGCACGTGTGGCTGCTCCGGGTCGCCGGTCCGCGACCGGCCGAGTTCCTCCAGCCGCGCGTCGACCCAGGCGGTCGCGCCGGCGAGGAAGTCGGGGTCCTCCCAGTGCTCTGTCACGAGCGCCGAGTCTCCAGCACCCGGAACCCCTTCGCACTCGCATTCCGCTCGGTCGGGTAGCCCTGCTCGCCCAGCCAGCGCTGCAACGAGTCGGCGCCGAGGTTCTTGCCCACCACCAGCACCGCCCGGCCGCCGGGCACCAGCCGGGGCAGCCAGGTGAGCAGCAGCTCGTGCAGCGCCGCCTTCCCGATCCGGATGGGCGGGTTCGACCAGAGCTCGTCGTACGTCGCCTCCGCGGGTACGCCGGGAGGTGTGGTCGCGGTGAACCGGTCGGCCAGGCCGAGGGAGGCGGCGTTCTCGTTCGCCAGCAGCACCGCCCGCTCGTTGACGTCGACGCCGGTCACGGTCGCGGCGGGAACGGCCGAGGCGATCGCCAGCCCGATCACGCCGTATCCGCAGCCCAGGTCGAGAATCCGCCCGGGGTCAGGCGGTGAGGTCTCGCGGAACAGCACCGCCGTGCCGACGTCGAGCCGGCCCTGCGCGAAGACCCCGGAGCCGCTGGTGAGGGAGAGCTCCTGCCCCCAGACCGAGGCGGTCACCGGCATCCGTCGGAAGGGCACAGACGGGTCGGCGGAGAAGTAGTGCTCGTCCTCAGCCACGCCGGGCCCTGGTGATCTCGACCCGCGCGGCCAGCTCGGCGTCCGGCGCGTAGGCGACCTCCTCGAGGGTGAGCCCGTGCGCGGGCGCGACGGTGACCGCGGAGTCGCGCCGCGCGGCGGCCAGCACCTCAGCCGCCCACCCGGCGTCGCGCTGGCCCTCGCCGACGGCGAGCAGGCAGCCGACCAGCGAGCGCACCATGCTGTGGCAGAACGCGTCGGCCCGCACGTGCGCCACCAGCAGCCCGTCAGTCTGCCGCTCCCAGCGCAGGTCGATCAGGTTGCGGATCGTCGTCGCGCCCTCGCGCTGCTTGCAGAACGCCGCGAAGTCGTGCTCGCCCACCAGGGCCAGCGCCGCGGCGTTCATCCCCGCCTCGTCGAGCGGCCGCCGCCAGGTCAGCACGTGACCGCGGCGCAGCGGATCCACGGCCCCGGGCCGGTCGGCCACGCGGTAGGCGTACCGCCGCCAGATCGCCGAGAACCGCGCGTCGAAGCCGTCGGGCGCCTCGACGGCCCGGTGCACGCGCACGTCGTCCCCCAGGAAGCCGTTCAGCCGGCGGGCCAGTCGCTCGGGTCCCTCGGGCAGCGCCTCGAGGTCGGTGTGCACCACCTGCCCTCGCGCGTGCACGCCGGCGTCCGTCCGCCCCGCACAGGTCAGCTCGACGTGGGAGACCCGCAGCACCGTGGCCAGTGCGGTCGCCAGCTCGCCCTCGACCGTCCGTAGCCCCGGCTGCGCGGCCCAGCCGTGGAAGCCGGTGCCGTCGTAGGCGACGTCGAGACGGATCCGCACCCGCGCATCCTCTCAACAGGGCCCTTCCGGCGCGGAACTAGGCTTGAGGGGTGGCAGATCCAGCGATCATCCTCGTCTCCGAGCACCACGCCGAAATCCTGCTGGAGGAGTTCCAGAGCAGGTACGCACGCGACTACACGCTGCGCGCGACGCACAGCTGCGACGAGGCCGAGGCCGCCGCCCGCGAGATCGCGGCCGAGGGAGACCAGGTGGCGTTGTTCGTCACCGACTCGCGCCTCCCGGACGTCGAGCACATCTTCGAGGCCATCCACCGCTGGCGGATCGTGATCCCGACAGCACGTCGTGTCATCGCGGCGCACTGGGACTACTTCGTCACCGACGGTCCGAGCCTGCGGATCGGCATGGCCAAGGGCAAGTACGACGCCTACCTCCTGATGCCGCGCGGCAAGCGCGACGAGGAGTTCCACAACGCGATCACCGACCTCCTGTCCGACTGGACGTCCACGGTCCCGCAGCCGGAAGTGGTCAGCGCCAAGATCATCTCGCCGACCCACGACGCGCTCACCATGTCGATCCGCGACTTCCTGGACCGGATGGGGATGCAGAACCGGGTCTGGCACCCCGAGGACCCGGAGATCCAGGACTACCTGGCCGGCATCCGGGAGCAGCTCGGCGTCGAGGAGCTCCGCTGGCCGCTCATCACGGCGGCCAACCGGGTGCCGATCCAGGCCACCAGCGTGCGTGACGTCGCCATCTCCATCTACGGCAGGCCCGGAGACTTCAAGGTCGACAAGGTCGTGGACCTCGCGGTCGTCGGTGGGGGTCCAGCGGGGCTGGCAGCGGCGGTGTACGGCGCGTCAGAGGGGCTCTCGGTCGTCGTACTGGAGGCCGAGGCGATCGGCGGCCAGGCCGGCACCAGCTCGATGATCCGCAACTACCTCGGCTTCCCGCGCGGGATCTCGGGGATGCGGCTGGCCCAGCGCGCCCGCAACCAGGCGCTGCGGTTCGGCACCGACTTCTTCACCGGCTGGGAGGTGACCGCCCTCGAGCCGGGCGCGGACGGCGCGCCGCATCGGCTGCGGACCGACGGGGGCGACGTCCAAGCGCGCACCGTCCTGATCTCGAGCGGCGTCGCCTACCGCAAGCTCGGCGTACCCCCGCTCGAGGAGCTGGTCGGCGCCGGCGTCAACTACGGCGCCGCCATGACCGCCGCGCGGGAGATGGAGGGCTACGACGTCGTGGTCGTCGGCGGCGGCAACTCGGCCGGCCAGGCGGCACTGCACCTGGCCCGGTTCGCGAGCAACGTGACGATCGTGGTCCGGCGCCCGGGACTCGAGGAGACCATGTCGCGCTACCTCATCGACGAGATCGGCTACAACGACAGGATCTCGGTGCTGCCGAGCACCCGCGTGATCGATGGCGGCGGCGAGACCCAGCTCGAGTGGCTCTGCCTCGAGGACACCAGCTCGGGCGAGCGGACCACCAAGGAGGCGCGGGGACTGTTCCTGCTGCTCGGGGCGGAGCCGCGCTGCGACTGGCTGCCACCGGAGCTGGCTCGCGACAAGAACAGCTTCGTGCTGACCGGCCGTGACGTGCCGCGCGACCAGTGGGTCGACGGGCTGCCCCCCGCCAACCTGGCCACCACCGTGCCGGGTGTCTTCGCGGCCGGCGACATCCGCTCCGGCTCGATGAAGCGGGTGGCGGCGGCCAGTGGCGAGGGCGCCTCCGCCGTACCCCTCGTGCACGCGTTCCTGGCCCCGGCTCCCGAGGACGCGGTGGCGCCCACCCCGGTGTCGTAGAGCCATGAGACGCCTGCTCGCCACGGCCGGCACGGTGCTCGTGCTCTCGCTGTCCTTGAGCGGCTGCGTCGGGGACGACGGAGGTGCGAAGGCCGGGTCGAAGTCGCGTGCCTCGGCGTCCCCGGCCACCAGCGACCCGCCGACCGAGCTGCCGACCGAGCTGTCCACCGCTCTCCCGACCGAGCTGCCGACCGAGATCCCCACCGGCATCCCGACCGAGCTGCCGACGCAGGCTTCCGGTGGCGCGCTCGACGCCTGTGCCGTGGTCACCCCGGCGCTGATCAAGGCCGACTTCGACGCCACCACCGGTCAGGCGCTGGGGCAGCCGTCGAGCTTCGGCGACCCCAACGCCAAGGACTGCTACTACGTCGGTGGCGAGGCGACGATCGTCATCCAGGCGACCACCCGGGCCGACCAGGACCTCCCGCAGACCGCCTACTCGTACGCCGGACTGCCGGGTGCGGAGCCGATCGACGGCGCGACCCGCGGCTGGGTCTACGTCTTCCCGGGGCAGGACGGTTCGGACACCATCACGTCCGGGTTGATCCTGGTCAAGGGCCAGGTCGGCCTGAACTTCGCGATCACCATCGACGGTCACCCCTACACGAACGCCAATCTGCAGAAGCTCGCGAAGGACATCCTGCCGAGCCTCTAGCTCTGGAGCTCGTGACGGTACGGCGGATCCGCACCGGGCCGGGAGACCGTGACCGCGGCCGCCCGCGCGGCGTGGTCGAGCACCTCGGCGATCTCGGCGCGCGGCAGCGCGGCCAGCGCGGCGCGACCCTCCGCCCCGAGCCGCCCGCGCTCCCACAGCGCGTCGAGGAGACCGGCCCCGAAGGTGTCGCCGGCGCCGATCGTGTCGGCCACGAGCACGGGGCGCGAGGCAATCTCCACCGGGGCCGTGCGGTCCACCCAGAGGGCTCCCTCGGCTCCGCGGGTCACCACGACCGCAGCCGGCCCGAGCTCGAGGAGGGCGGCGGCGGAGTCGGCGTACGCCCGCTGCGGGTAGAGCGCCTCGAGGTCCTCGTCACTCGCCTTGACCAGGTCGGCCACGGCCACCATCCGCTCGACCCGCTCGACGACGTCCGGCCCCGTGCCGGTCACGGCGGGACGCGCGTTGACGTCGTAGCTGATGGTCGAGCGGGTGCGCAGCCGGGTGAGCAGCGCGAGCACGTCGTCGGCGCCGGGCTCGAGCACCGCGCCGAGGGAGCAGGTGTGCGCGACCAGGGGGTCCTCGTCATCGGGCACCGGCAGCAGCCGCCAGTTGATGTCGAACGTGTACGACGCGGCCCCTCCGGTGTCGAGGGTGGCCCGGGCGGTGGACGTGCGCTCGACCGCTCCGGGGTCGCAGGCCAGCGCCACCCCGGAGTGCTCGAGGTGGGCGGCGATCATCTCGCCGTGGTGGTCGGCCGCGAAGCTGGTCGCGAGCCGGGTCGGCCGTTCCAGCCTGGCCAGGGCGACCGCGACGTTGGCGGCGCTGCCACCGGCGTACTCGTGCAGACTGCCGCTGAGCGTCTGCACGATGTCGACCAGGGACTCCCCCACCACCAGCACGCCGCGCTCCATGCGCATGTATCTACCACGTTCCTTTGGCATGATCGGCCCGTGTCCGACACTGGCCGCCCCCGTGCGTCCCTCACCAATGTCTTCGCCATCGCTGCCGCGATGGACCTGCTCGCCGGCCTCGTGCTGTCGGTGATCGGCGTGAGCCAGGACATGCAGGAGCTCGCGGTCGTCGGCATCCTGCTGCTGCTCTCGGGGGCCGCGGTGACGACCTACGTCCTGTGGCAGAAGAACAAGCCCGAAGCCCGGTGACCGGACACTATGTCCTGTACGGCGCCGGGGCCGTCGGCGGCGTCATCGGCGGCCGGCTGCACTTCGCGGGCCACGACGTCACGCTGGTGGCCCGCGGTGCCCACCTCGACCGGATCCGGGCCGACGGGCTGGTCCTCGACACGGCGGAGGGTCGTCACGCCGCCCGGGCCCCCGCAACGGACACGGCAGCTGGGATCGAGTGGCACGACGACACCGTCGTCGTGCTCGCGGTGAAGTCGCACCAGACCGAGGCCGCGCTCGCCGACCTGGTGCGGCACGCGCCGGCAACCGTGCCGGTCGTCTGCGCGCAGAACGGTGTCACCAACGAGCCGGCCACGCTGCGCCGGTTCGCCCACACCTATGCGATCACGGTGATGCTGCCGGCCCAGCACGTCGAGCCGGGCGTCGTCGTCCAGGGGTGCCATCCGGTGCCGGGCATCCTCGACATCGGCCGCTATCCGTCCGGCACCGACCAGGTGACCGACCGAGTGTCCGCCGACCTGCGCTCGGCCGGCTTCGAGTCGGTGCCGCGGCCCGACATCATGGCGTGGAAGCACCGCAAGCTGGTCACCAACGCCGTCGGCGACGTGTCTGCCGTACTGCCCGACGAGGCCGACGAGCTGAAGCCCCTCGTCCGGGCCGAGGCCGAGGCGGCGCTCGCCGCCGCCGGCGTGCGGATGGTGAGCCACGAAGAGGACCTCGAGCGCCGCGGGGACCTGCTGCAAGGCCGAGAGGACGTGACCGGACCCAACTCGCTCGGCCAGAGCATCGAGCGCCGGACCGCGGGCACCGAGGTCGACTACCGGGCCGGCGAGGTCGTGCTGCTCGGCCGGCTGCACGGCGTCCCGACCCCGGCCAACGAGCGGGTCCAGCGGACCGCTCACGCGCTGAGCGCGAGTGCCCAAATTTGATGAATCTATTTATCTCCGAACTAAAACACTTGCCTCCGAAGCAAACTATCTCTAGTGTTCACGTTCCGAGAGGCAACGGTGCCCCTCATCCCGAACAATGGAGAACAACCGATGACCGCAACTCTGATCGTCCGCCACCCCGTCCAGGACTACTCCGCCTGGCGGGCCGTCTACGACGGTGCCGAGGTGGCGGCGCTGCACGCCAAGCACGGCGTGAGCAACGCCCGGGTCGGCCAGTCCCCCGACGACAACAACGACGTCCTCGTGACCCACGACTTCGACTCCCTCGACGCCGCCCAGGGCTTCGCCGGCGACCCGGACCTTCCGAAGGTCATGGAAGCGGCGGGCGTGGCCGGCTCCCCCGAGATCGCGATCTACGAGCTTGTCTGAGCCCCGACGTCGCGGATCCAGGAAGGCGGGCAACAGCCCGCCTTCCTTGGCGTCCCGCGGCGTCGTGCGGGTCGACGACGACTTCGCCGAAGAGTTCCCTGACGGGGACGCCGTGTCGACCGAGGCCTACGCGACGCTGATCCGCACCGGCTCGGCCCTGGTGGCCGAGATCGACCGGCTCGTGCAGGCCACCCCGGAGCTCAACCTGCAGATCTCCAACACCCTCGCTGTCATCGAGGGTGCCGACGAGCCGCTCACGCCGAGCGAGATCAGTGAACGCACCCTGATCTCCTCGGCGACCATGACCAGCACCCTCGACCGCCTGGAGCGGCAGGGCCTGGTCCGTCGGCTCCCCAACCCGGAGGACCGCCGCAGCGTCCTGGTCGAGGTGACCGAGGCCGGGCGCGCCCTGTGCGACCGCTTCCTCCCCGGCATCAATGCCCTCCAGATCGCCGTCATGAGCGACCTCGAACCCGCCGAGCGCGTTCAGCTGCTCGACCTCCTCGCCAAGGTGCTTGCGGGCGCCGCGCGGGTCGCCGAGACCGAGCCGATGCCCCTCGAGGGCCGCCGGATCCGGCGTACAGCGTAGAAATGACGCTGACCCGCCCGAAAACTACGGGCGGGTCAGCGTCTTGTGGACCTTGTCAGGCCTTGTCGGCGTCCTCGTCGGACTCCTCGGCCACAGGCTCCTCGGCCTCAGGCTCGGCGGCCTCCTCCGGGGCGTCCTCGGCGGGCGCCTCGTCGGTGGTCTCCTCGACCTCGGGCTGGGCCTCGTCCTCGGTGGCCTCGTCCTCGGTGGGCTCGGCCTCGGCGACCACGCTCTCCTCGGGCGACGCCTCCTCGGCGAGCTCGGTCGGAGCCGGCTTGGCAGGCTCGGACGTCTTCTTGGTCCGGGCCGGCTTGGGGTCGTACTTCTCGGTCACCAGCTCGATGACCGCCATGGGGGCGTTGTCGCCCTTGCGCGGGCCGATCTTGGTGATCCGGGTGTAGCCACCCGGCCGCTCCTCGAACGTCGGCGCGATCTCCGTGAACAGCGTGTGCACGACCGACTTGTCGCGGATGGTCTTGAGGACCTCGCGCCGGTTGTGCAGGTCGCCCCGCTTGGCCTTGGTGATCAGCTTCTCCGCGACCGGCCGCAGCACGCGGGCGCGCGCCTCGGTGGTGGTGATCCGGCCGTGCTCGAACAGCGCCGTGGCGAGGTTCGAGACGATCAGCTTCTGGTGGGCGGGGCTGCCGCCGAGGCGGGCACCCTTCTTGGGAGTGGGCATCGTGAACTCTCAATCTCTCCGGCCGTGTGAGGTACCGGGGTAGACGGCCCGGGCGGGCCGATTTGGGTGTGTCAGAGCTGCTCGTCCTCGACGTACGCGTCGTCGTAGTCGTCGTCGCCGTACGCCGCCAGGGCCGCGTGCGGGTCGAAGCCGGGCGCGCTGTCCTTGAGGGACAGGCCCATCTCGTGGAGCTTGGCCTTGACCTCGTCGATCGACTTGGCACCGAAGTTGCGGATGTCGAGCAGGTCCTGCTCCGAGCGGCTGATGAGCTCACCCACGGTGTGGATGCCCTCGCGCTTGAGGCAGTTGTAGGACCGGACGGTCAGCTGCAGGTCCTCGACCGGAAGGGCGAGGTCGGCAGCCAGCTGCTCGTCGACAGGCGACGGGCCGATGTCGATGCCCTCGGCCTCGACGTTCAGCTCGCGAGCCAGCCCGAACAGCTCGACCAGGGTCTTGCCGGCCGAGGCGATCGCGTCGCGGGGACGGATCGACGGCTTGGTCTCGACGTCGATGACCAGCTTGTCGAAGTCGGTGCGCTGCTCGACTCGGGTGGCCTCGACCTTGTAGGTGACCTTGAGGACCGGGCTGTAGATCGAGTCGACCGGCATCCGGCCGATCTCGTTGTCGGCGCCCTTGTTCTGGACGGCCGACACGTAGCCACGGCCACGCTCCACGACCAGCTCCATCTCCAGCTTGCCCTTGTCGGACAGGGTGGCGATCTTGAGGTCGGGGTTGTGCACCTCGACGCCGGCCGGCGGGGTGATGTCGGCGGCGGTCACGTCACCGGCACCCGACTTGCGCAGGTACATGGTGACCGGCTCGTCGTGCTCCGAGGAGACGACGAGGCCCTTCAGGTTGAGGATGATCTCGGTGACGTCTTCCTTGACGCCCTCGATGGTCGAGAACTCGTGCAGCACGGAGTCGATCCGGATGCTCGTGACCGAGGCACCGGGGATCGACGACAGCAGCGTGCGACGCAGCGAGTTGCCGAGCGTGTAGCCGAAGCCGGGCTCCAGCGGCTCGATGACGAACCGCGAGCGGAACTCGTCGACGGACTCCTCCGACAGGGTGGGACGCTGTGCGATGAGCACTGGTTGTTCCTTTCCGGGCCCGACCGCTATATGAGGGACCCGACTGTTTTGATCGGCCGAGCGTGTCGACTTCGTCGCCACGCTGCCGACCGTGTTGCGGCGGCGAAGGGTGTGAAGTTGTGTGTGCTGGACTGCTTGTGAGGACTACTTCTTGGAGTAGTACTCGACGATGAGCTGCTCCTGGACCGGGATGTCGATCTGGGCCCGGACCGGGACCGAGTGCACGAGGATCCGCATCCGGTTCGGCAACGCCTCGAGCCACGCCGGGACGTGGCGCTCGCCGTGGGTCTCGCGAGCCACGATGAACGGCGTCATCTCCAGGGACTTCTCGCGGACGTCGATGACGTCGTGCGCGGAGACCTGGTACGACGGGATGTCGACCTTCTTGCCGTTGACCAGGAAGTGGCCGTGGGCCACGAGCTGGCGGGAGTGGCGACGGGTCCGGGCGAAGCCGGCGCGGTAGACCACGTTGTCGAGGCGGCACTCCAGGAGCTGGAGCAGGTTGTCACCGGTCTTGCCGGCGCGACGCGAGGCCTCGGTGTAGTAGTTGTGGAACTGCTTCTCGAGGACGCCGTAGGTGTAGCGGGCCTTCTGCTTCTCGCGGAGCTGAAGCAGGTACTCGCTCTCCTTGATCCGGCCGCGGCCGTGCTGGCCGGGCGGGTAGGGGCGACGCTCGTAGGCAGCGTCTCCTCCGACGAGGTCGACACCGAGACGGCGCGACTTCTTGGTCATGGGGCCGGTGTAGCGGGCCATGTCAGTCTCTCCTTCTGTCTCGGGTCAGACGCGCCGGCGCTTGGGCGGGCGGCAACCGTTGTGGGGGGTGGGCGTGACGTCCTGGATGGTGCCGACCTCGAGGCCGATCGCACCCAGGGAGCGGATCGCGGTCTCGCGGCCCGAGCCGGGGCCCTTGACGAAGACGTCGATCTTCTTCATGCCGTGGTCCATCGCCCGGCGGCCGGCGGCCTCGGCGGCCATCTGCGCCGCGAACGGGGTGGACTTGCGCGAGCCCTTGAAGCCGACGGTGCCGGCAGAGGCCCACGAGATCACCGCACCGGTCGGGTCGGTGATCGTGACGATCGTGTTGTTGAACGTGCTCTTGATGTGGGCCTCGCCCTGAGCGACGTTCTTCTTCTCCTTGCGACGGACCTTCTTGGCGGTCGCGCGAGTCTTGGGTGGCATCTCTAGATCACTTCGCCTTCTTCTTGCCGGCAACGGTGCGCTTCGGACCCTTGCGGGTGCGAGCGTTGGTCTTGGTGCGCTGACCGCGGACCGGCAGGCCCTGGCGGTGACGGCGGCCCTGGTAGGAGCCGATCTCGATCTTGCGGCGGATGTCGGCCTGGACCTCGCGACGGAGGTCACCCTCGATCTTGAAGTTGGCTCTCGATCTCGTCGCGGAGCTTGACCAGCTCTGCGTCACCGAGCTCGTGGACGCGGGAGTCGGGGTTGACCCCGGTCGCGGCGAGAACCTTCTGGGCGCGGGTACGGCCGATGCCGTAGATGTAGGTGAGTGCGACCTCGATGCGCTTGTCGCGCGGGAGGTCCACACCAACGAGGCGTGCCATGTGTGGTGTTTCCTTACTTCGTACGCAGCGGTGTCGGTCGTGTCGCGTCCCGCTCCGACCACTTCTGGGCGGGTTGGGCTCCGGCCGTCTGCTCCGGAGGTGGCTTCACCCGGCCGTCTGACTGAGTCAGTGCCGAGCTAGCGATCACGATGTGGTGTTGTTCAGTTGTGCTGTGCCGGGTGGTGCGGGGCGGTGTTCAGCCCTGGCGCTGCTTGTGACGCGGGTTGTCGCAGATCACCATGACGCGGCCGTGGCGACGAATCACCTTGCACTTGTCACAGATGGCCTTGACGCTGGGGTTGACCTTCATTAGGCCCTCTTCTGTCGGCTGGGCGTTACTTGTAGCGGTAGACGATGCGACCACGGGTGAGGTCGTACGGCGAGAGCTCCACCACCACGCGGTCCTCGGGGAGGATCCGGATGTAGTGCTGGCGCATCTTGCCGCTGATGTGGGCGAGAACCTTGTGCCCGTTGCTCAGCTCCACGCGGAACATCGCGTTGGGGAGGGCCTCCGTGATGGTGCCCTCGATCTCGATCACGCCTTCTTTCTTCGGCATGTCCTCCACAATCCGTAGTTGGTGCTGGTGTCTACCGTCGGCCCGCGAACCTCCCAGCCCTGCAGGATTCACAGAGCCTGGGTGGACCTCATGCAGCCGTCCGGGACTCCTCATTTCCCCGGCACACGTCGAGACCCGCTTGAGCGAGGTCGAGACCCTGCGTTCGGGGCAGCCGCGAGGCGCCACCAGACAGACCCATGTTGGGCCGACGTGCCAGTCTAGTGCGGAGCCGCCGGAAACCCTAAATTGCCGGGGCCAGCAGCCGCAGGGTCTCCTCACGGGCCGGGCTGAGCGCGGGATCGGTGCCGACGTGGGCGGCGGCGACCGGGTGGACCATGACCTCGTCCACGCCGTACGTCGCGGCCAGCTCGGCCAGCTGGGCGCGGGCGGCGGCCGGGTCGCCGATGACCCAGCGGGAGCGCATCGCGTCCACCAGCGGGCGGTGGGCGTCGGGCAGCGTCGATCTTCTCGGCCTCCTCCACCAGGAGCTGCGGTCCGAGCGGGGCGCC
Organism: uncultured Actinomycetota bacterium; assembly: GCA_963798045.1. Taxonomy (GTDB): domain Bacteria; phylum Actinomycetota; class Actinomycetes; order Propionibacteriales; family Nocardioidaceae; genus Nocardioides. The sequence goes on along the minus strand of CAWCSB010000013.1, from coordinate 4,183 downwards.
GGTGCGCAGCGCGACCATCATCAGGAGGTTGGGCAGCGCCCGCCGCTCGGCCTCCTCCGCGGACTCGGCGACCACGGCGTTGACCGTGAGGAAGGTCCGCGGCTCGGCGAGCTCGGGCGAGGGCCGGAACGTCGAGCGGTAGAGCTCCAGCGCCTCGGCGGTCCCGGAGCCGGAGAAGTGGTGGGCGAAGACGTAGGGCATCCCCTTCTCGGCGGCGAGCCGGGCCGAGTAGTCGGAGGAGCCGAGCAGCCAGATCGTGGGGACCGTCGTGGCGACCGGCGTCGCCTTCAGCGCGTGGGTGCGGCCGGCCACGTCGAGCCCGACGCCGCCGGGCTCCATCATCGCCAGGACGTTGTCGACGTACTCCGGGAACCGGGAGACGGCCTCGTCGGTGACCCCGCCGGCGCCGTGGCGCAGCGCGAACGACGTCACCGGGTCGGTGCCGGGCGCCCGGCCGATCCCGAGGTCGATCCGGCCGGGGTAGGCGGCCTCGAGCAGCGCGAACTGCTCGGCGACCACCAGCGGGGCGTGGTTGGGCAGCATCACGCCGCCGGAGCCGACCCGGATCCGCGAGGTCGCCGAGGCGACCAGGCCGATGAGCACCGGCGGGTTGGTCGCCGCGACGGCCGGCATGTTGTGGTGCTCGGCCAGCCAGTAGCGGTGGTAGCCGAGCTCGTCGGCGGTCCGGGCCAGCGCCAGCGTGGCCGCGAGCGCGTCGGCGGTCGCCTGGTCGGTGCGCACCGGGACCAGGTCGAGGACGGACAGCGTCAGGGAGCTCACCTCAGGTGAACGACGACCGCGGCCCTGGCATTCCTCGGAGCCGCTCGACGAGCCAGCCACGCGGCGGTCGCGGGCGTCCTTCATCAGGCTCGCGACGGTGGTGACGCCGAGGATGCCGATGATGGCCACCAGCGACAGCCAGATCGGGATCTCCGGCGCCCACTTGATGTGGTGGCCGCCGTTGATGAACGCCAGCTCGTTCTCGTGCATCGCGTGCAGGATCAGCTTGACGCCGATGAAGGCCAGCAGGACGGCGAGGCCGTAGGAGAGGTAGACCAGCCGCTGCAGCAGGTCGCCGATCAGGAAGTAGAGCTGTCGCAGACCCATCAGCGCGAACACGTTCGCGGTGAAGACCAGGTAGGGCTCCTTGGTGAGCCCGTAGATCGCGGGGATCGAGTCGAGCGCGAAGAGCAGGTCGGTCATGCCCAGCGACAGGACCACGATGAACATCGGCGTGTAGAGCCGCTTGCCGTTCTCCTTGATCGACAGCTTCACGCCGTTCCACTTGTCGGTCACGGGGAGGTGGGTCTGGGCGTACGTCACGATCCGGGGCTGGTCGTAGTGCTCGCCGTCCATGTCGTCGTCCTTCGCGAGCTTGTACGCCGTCCAGACCAGGAAGAGCCCGAACAGGTAGAACACCCAGCTGAACTGGTTGATCGCCGCCGCGCCGACGGCGATGAAGATCCCGCGCATCACCAGGGCGATGACGATGCCGACCAGGAGCGCGGTCTGCTGGTACTGCCGCGGCACCTTCAGCTTGGTCATGATGATGATGAAGATGAACAGGTTGTCGACCGAGAGCGAGTACTCGGTCAGCCACCCGGCGAAGAACTCACCGCCGTACCGTCCGCCTCCGAACACCCACACGCCGATCCCGAAGAGCACGGCCAGGCCGATGAAGAAGGCCAGGCTGCAGCGTCACCTCGCGCGTCGACGGCTCGTGCGGCCGGCGCCCGATGACGAAGACGTCGACGATCAGCAGGCCGATCGTGATGACGAGGGTGACGGTCCAGACAAGCGGGGATACTTCCACGAACAGCTCCTGGGGTGATGAGGGGACGAGTGGCCGTCAGAGGTCTCTTCCACCGCCCCGACGGGGCGACCCGCGGGCCGGAGCGAATCCACGTGAAGCTGGGCGCTCGTGCTGACGATCCCGCAGCGAAGGAATACTCCCCTCCTACTGAAGCCACTCTTTCATGCTCGCCGCAACGGTGCCCAAACCTGGTCCCGCCAGTCGGATCACGAGCCCTTCGAGGCTCGCAGGCTCGCACCTCACGACAAGCCTCCGAACGGGACGCCGAGCGCGAGCAGGGCCTCCTCGCCGCCGTCGAGGGCGGTGAGCACCCAGGTGCCGCGGTCGGTGAGCGCGAAGGTGTGCTCGGCGTGCGCGGCCCACGAGCCGTCCGAGGTGACCACGGTCCACTCGTCGTCGAGGATGTCGGTGTCGTGGCCGCCGAGGGTGACCATCGGCTCGACCGCGAGCGCGATGCCCTCGACCAGGCGGGCGCCGCGTCCTGGGCGGCCGACGTTGGGTACGTCGGGCGGCTGGTGCATGGCCGTGCCGATGCCGTGGCCGGTGTAGTCCTCGAGGATGCCGTAGCGGCCCTCCTCGCGCAGCCGGCTCTCGACCGCCGCGGAGATGTCGCCGACCCGGCCGCCGAGCCGGGCCGCGGCGATGCCGGCCCACATGGCTGCCTCGGTGTCGCTGACCAGCGTGACGAGCTCGGCCCGCACCTCGCCCACCGGCACCGTGATCGCGGCGTCGCCGTGCCAGCCGTCGACGATCGCGCCGCAGTCGAGCGAGACCAGGTCTCCCTCGACCAGCTCGCGGTCACCGGGGATGCCGTGCACGACCTCGTCGTTCACCGAGGTGCAGATCGAGGCCGGGAAGCCCTGGTAGCCGAGGAACGACGGCGCGGCGCCGGCGGTGCGGATGGCGTCCTCGGCGATGGCGTCCAGCGCGGCGGTGGTCACCCCAGGGCGTACGGCGGCGCGCAGCACCTCGAGGGTGCGACCGACCACCAGGCCGGCCTTGCGCATCGCCGCGACCTGCTCCGGCGTCTTGATCTCGATGCCGCGGTCCCGCCAGCCCATCGGAGCGAGGTGCTCAGGACTCGGAGACGACGTCCAGGGCGTCGAAGATGCGCTGGGTGACCTCGGCGACCTCGCCCATGCCGTCGACCTCGATCAGGATGCCCCGAGCGCGGTAGATCTCGATGAGCGGCTCGGTCTCCTCGGCGTAGACCTCCTGGCGGCGCCGGATGACGTCCTCGGTGTCGTCGGCGCGCCCTTCGACCTCGGCCCGCTGCAGCAGGCGGGAGACGATCTCGTCGCGGTCGGCGGTCAGCACGACCACCGCGTCGAGGCGGTGGCCGGTGAACGCGATCATCCCGTCGAGCTCGTCGACCTGCGCCTGGGTGCGCGGGTAGCCGTCGAGCAGGAAGCCCGAGACGGCGTCCGGGTCGTCGATCCGGTCGCGCACCATGAGGTTGGTGAGCTCGTCGGGGACGTACTCCCCCGCGTCCATGTAGCGCTTCGCCTCGATCCCGAGCGGAGTGCCCTTGGAGACGTTGACGCGGAAGATGTCGCCGGTGGAGATGGCGGGGATCTTGAAGTGCTCGGCGATGAACTTCGCCTGGGTCCCCTTGCCCGCGCCCGGCGGGCCCATGATCAGAAGGCGCATAGAGACAGCCTCATCAGCGCAGGAATCCTTCGTAGTTGCGCTGCTGGAGCTGGCTCTCGATCTGCTTCACCGTGTCGAGTGCGACGCCCACCATGATGAGGATCGAGGTGCCGCCGAACGGGAAGTTCTGGTTTGCGTTGACGAGCACGAGTGCGATCAACGGGATCAGGGCGATCAGACCGAGGTAGAGCGAGCCCGGCAACGTGATGCGGGACAGGACGTAGGACAGGTAGTCCTCGGTCGGCTTGCCCGCCCGGATCCCGGGGATGAAGCCGCCGTACTTCTTCATGTTGTCGGCCACCTCTTGGGGGTTGAAGGTGATCGAGACGTAGAAGTAGGTGAAGAACACGATGAGCAGGAAGAACGTGAGCATGTAGAGCGGGTGGTTGCCGCGCACGAGGTAGTCGTTGATGAACCGCACCCAGGCCGAGTTGTTGGTCTGGTTGAACTGCGCGGCCATGGCGGGCAGATAGAGCAGGGACGAGGCGAAGATGACCGGGATGACGCCGGCCTGGTTCACCTTGAGCGGGATGTAGGTCGAGCTGCCGCCGAACATCTTGCGGCCGACCATCCGCCGCGCGTACTGGACCGGGATCCGGCGCTGGGCCTGCTCGATGAAGATGACCGCCGCGACGATGACCAGGCCGATCGCGAGGACCATGCTGAAGATCCACCAGCCCTTGTCCTGGCCGACCGCCCACAGCGTGCTCGGGAAGGTCG
>CAWCSB010000012.1:0-78309 GCA_963798045.1 uncultured Actinomycetota bacterium | reverse complement strand
CGACTTCCGTTACCTCAGCGATGCGCTCACCCGCGATGAGGCCCTAGGCATCCTTCGTGCGGCCGAGCCCGGCCGCGCGACCCGCACCACACAGCTCCTGACCACCGGATACCCCGCCTACACCACGACCCCGGGATGGCTCGGCTACGACGACGAAAAGCTGGCCCGGCTCTCCGTCGAGGCCGTCGAGGACGGCTTTCAGTTCATCAAGCTCAAGGTCGGTCGCGACCTCGAAGAGGACGTCCGACGGATGGCGATCGCCCGCGCTGCCATCGGCCCGGACATCGCCATCGCCGTGGACGCCAACCAACGATGGGAGGTCGCCGAGGCCATCGACTGGATCAACAAGCTCTCCCAGTTCGACCCGTACTGGATCGAGGAGCCGACCAGCCCGGATGACATCCTGGGCCACGCCGTCATCCGCGCTGGGGTCGCCCCGGTGCTCGTCGCGACCGGTGAGCACGTCGCCAATCGCGTCGTCTTCAAGCAGATGCTCGCCGCCGGCTCCCTCGACATCCTGCAGATCGACGCCACCAGGGTCGGCGGAGTCAACGAGAACATCGCCATCCTGCTGCTCGCGGCGAAGTTCGGGGTCCGGGTCTGCCCGCATGCGGGTGGCGTCGGGCTGTGCGAGCTCGTGCGGCACCTGTCGATGTTCGACCTCGTCGCCGTCAGTGGAAGCAGCGAAGGGCGCGTCATCGAATACGTCGACCACCTCCACGAGCACTTCCTCGACCCCGTGCTCATCCAGAACGGGCACTACCTCGCCCCGACCATGCCGGGGTTCAGCAGCCAGATGCACCCCGCCACCCTCGAGGACTACCAGTTCCCTGACGGACGCGTGTGGACGACTCAGGGGAAGTCGTGACGACCGAGACATCGAAGGTGACGAAGTCGGCTTGGGAGAACCCGAACGGAGGCGGACCTTGTCCAAGCTAGACGGTCTCTCGATGCCGAACATCTGCCTGGGAACGAGCCCGCTCGGCGGTATGCCTGACATCTACGGGTACGACGTGGACGAGGCTCAAGCGGTTGCGACGATCCGTCACGCCCTCGATTGCGGTCTCACCTTCATCGACACCTCAAACGAATATGGTGACGGCGAGAGCGAACGCCGAATCGGTACCGTGCTGCGTGAGTTGGGGGCCAGCGGGCAGCGGGTCGTCATCGCCTCCAAGGCAGACCCCGCGCCGGCCCAGCGCATTCTCGACGGCGACCGGGTACGCGAATCGTTCGCTGAGAGCGCTGCCCGCCTGGGCGTTGATCGCCTCGACGTCTACTACCTCCATGACCCGGAGAGGTTCGATTTCGCCGACATGGTCAAACCCGGCGGCTCCCTGGACGCGATCCGCGAGCTCAAAGCCCAAGGACTGGTCGGTCTCATCGGTGTTGCCGGCGGTGATCTGGGCGAGATGCGGCGCTACCTTGACACCGGCCTGATGGACATCATCTTGAACCACAACCATTTCACTCTTCTGGACCGTTCGGCGAGTCCGCTGATCACGGACTGTGTCTCCGCCGGTGTGGCGTTTGTGAATGCCGCGCCCTATGCGAGCGGGATCCTGGCGAAGCCCCTTGCGTCAAGCCCGCGCTACGGATACCAAGCACCGTCTCCTGAGGTGGTGGCGACGGTCGAGTGGTTGCACCAGACCTGCGGCAAGTTCGGTGTCCCGCTAGCCGCGCTCGCGCTTCAGTTCTCGACCCGCGATCCGCGCATCCGTTCAACCGTCGTCGGCGTAAGCGCACCACAGCGGATCGACGAGCTCGTGCGCAACGCCACCCTCTCCATCCCACCGGAGCTGTGGGAGCTTGTTGAGGATCGGCTAGCTCCTCATGCCGGATAGGTGCTGACCTCGTGAGTCTCACGAAGGACCGGCGCAGCTCGTCGGAGATGGAGGTTCCGATGTCCCGTTCGTGGCAGGACTCCTCACGTCCGCGGGATGAGCGCCTCAGCGACCTCCTTGCAGAGATGACGCTTGAGGAGAAGGTCGCTCAGCTGGGGAGTGCCTTCACCGGGTTCAAGTTCGAGGCCGATCCTGCGACGGACCAGCAGCTGGTGGCCCCGTTCCAGGACGCCTTCGAGGAGACCCCCTGGGACACGTCGATCGTCGACGGGCTCGGTCAGATCACCCGGGCCTTCGGTACCGCGCCGGTGTCGGCGGCCGAGGGCGTCGCGAGGCTGGCCGCCATGCAGCGCGACCTCGTGGACAAGACTCGCCTCGGCATCCCCGCCATCGCCCATGAAGAGTGTCTGACGGGTTTCACGACGTACCAGGCGACGATCTACCCGGCACCGCTTGCCCTCGCCGCCACCTTCAACCCGGACCTCGTCCAACGCATCGGCCGCCGTATCGGCGACGACCTGCGCAGCGTCGGTGTCCATCAGGGCCTTGCCCCGGTGCTCGACGTCGTGCGCGACTACCGCTGGGGTCGCGTCGAGGAGACTCTCGGCGAGGACCCCTACTTGGTCGCCATCATGGGGGCGGCCTACGTGCGGGGCCTTGAGTCCGGCGGGGTGATCGCCACCCTCAAGCACTTCGTCGGCTACTCAGCCTCGCGCGCGGCTCGCAACCACGCACCGGTGAGCATGGGACCTCGGGAACTGCGTGACGTGATGCTCCCACCGTTCGAGGTCGCGGTCCGCGAGGGCGGCGCCCGCTCGGTGATGAACGCCTACACCGACATCGACGGCGTCCCGGTCGCCGCCGATCGGGAACTGCTCACGACACTGTTGCGTGACGAGATGGGCTTCACCGGGGTCACGGTGTCCGACTACTGGTCCATCAGCCTGCTATCAGACGTGCACAAGGTGGCTGCCTCGCCGGCGGCCTCTGGCGCGCTCGCCCTCGAGGCGGGTGTGGACGTGGAGCTGCCAGCAAGCCGCTGTTACGGCGCCGGACTCGTCGACCTGGTGCGGGGCGGGCAGCTGAACGAGGCCGTCGTGGACCGGTCCGTCCGGAGGGTTCTGGATCAGAAGCTTGACCTCGGACTTCTCGATGCTGACTACGACCCGCTCAGTGGTGTGGATCCGGCCCCCGACCTCGACAACCCCGAGAATCGGGCCGCCGCGCAGCTCGCAGCCGAAGAATCGGTGATCCTCCTGGCGAACCGCGGAATCCTCCCGTTGACCGGCCCGTTGAGGCTCGCCGTCGTCGGCCCGACCGCCGTAGAGGCCCGGTCCTTCCTCGGGTGCTACTCCTACCCCAACCACCTACTCCACCGCTTCCCAGAGCTCGGCCTGGGCGTGCCCGTTCCGACCCTGGCCGATGCGGTCGTCGCGGAGTTCCCGACGACGCAGGTCACCACGACCCCCGGCTGCGCCATCAACGGTACTGACACGAGCGGGATCGCCGAGGCCGTCACGGTGGTCAGACGGGCAGACGTCGCCCTAGTGGCAGTCGGGGACTTGGCTGGGATGTTCGGCGGTGGCACCTCAGGCGAGGGGTGCGACGCACCTGACCTAGCCCTCCCCGGGGTGCAGGCAGAACTTGTGCGAGCCGTACTGGCGACCGGGACCCCCACCGTCCTGGTCTGCGTGTCCGGTCGCCCTTATGCCCTCGGCGAGTTCTCGGACGCGGCTTCCGCCATCGTCCAGGCATTCATGCCCGGACAAGGCGCAGGGTCGGCGATCGCCGGCGTCATGTCCGGTCGCGTGAACCCGAGTGGTCGTCTTCCCGTCCAGATTCCGGCTGTGGCCTACGGACAGCCCTCGACCTACCTGCAGTCCGCTTACGGCCTTCCGGGACTCGCTGCCAGCTCGATCTCGGTACCGGTCCTCTACCCCTTCGGGCACGGACTCTCATACAGCAGCTTCGAGATCTCCGACCCCTGCCTCAGCGCCACTACTGTCGACACCGACGGCCGACTCTCCGTCTCCGCCACGATCACGAATACGGGAGCGCGCCGGGGGGCGGACGTGGTCCAGCTCTACTACAGCGATCCGGTGGCCGAGGTGGCCCGGCCGGTGATCATGCTTCTCGGCTTCGCCCGAGTCGACCTTGACGCCGGCGAACAGGCCAAGGTCACGTTCGAGGTCTCCGCCGACCGCTTCGCATACTGCGGACGACAGGGGCGCATCGTCGATTCGGGGGCCATCGAGCTGATGTTCGGCCACTCCAGCAGCGACATCGCCCACCGCGCGCTACTAGAGGTGACGGGCACGACTCGCAAGGTCGGCAGCGAGCGCACCCTGACGACTCCCGTCACCGTCGAACGGTCCGTGCGGTCGACGGGTACTGCCGCACCGGGCGAACAACAGAGTCAGTGAGATGGAGCGCTTTGTGTCGCTGGAGCCGATCGACGAGCACCGCTTCCCCGACGGTCCGGTCTGGAGTGAGGGCTGATGCTGGCGGCGCAGTACGTCGCAGGGACGGGCATCGAGGTCGCGGAGGTCGCACCCTCGACCTCCGGGGCACGGGCGAGGTGCAGCTGGAGGTGGCCTACGTCGGCATCTGCGGGACCGACCTCCACATCCTGGCCGGACACATGGACGACCGGGTCGCCGACCACGGCGTGATCGGACACGAGATGTCCGGGCGCGTCGCGGCCGTGGGCGAGGGCGTCACGGACTGGTCGGCCGGGGACCCGGTGACGGTGATGCCGCTGCGCTGGTGCGGCCGGTGCCCCACGTGCCTGGCGGGTCACGCCCACATCTGCGACCGCCTGGACTTCGTCGGCATCGACTCGACCGGGGCGATGCAGCAGCTCTGGAACGTGCCGCAGGAGCTCCTGGTGCCGCTGCCAGCCGACCTGCCGTTGCGCGCGGCGGCACTCGTCGAGCCGGTTGCGGTGGCCCACCACGACGTCGTACGGGCCTCGCTGTCGGCGGGAGAGTCCGTCCTGGTGGTCGGCGGCGGCCCCATCGGCGTGCTCATCGCCGTCGTCGCCCGCGCGCGGGGCGCGAAGGCGCTCCTGGTCGAGCCCGACCCCTACCGGCGCTCGGTCGTGGCGGAGCTGGGCCTCGACGTCCTCGACTCCGGCGCGGCGAGCCTGCCCAGCCTGCTCGAGGCATGGTCGGAGGGCGCCGGCGCGGCTGTGACCTTCGAGGTGTCCGGCACCCAGGCCGGCCTCGACCTCGCAGTGGACGCGCTCGGCGCCCGCGGCCGGCTGGTGGCGGTCGGCATCCACGCGGAGCCGCGGCAGGTCGACATGAAGCGGGTCTTCTGGAAGGAGCTGCAGATCCTCGGCGCGCGCGTCTACGACCGCACCGACTTCACGGCCGCCGTCGAGCTCCTGGAGCAGGGCGCGATCCCGGTGGACGCGCTGGTCTCGAGGACTGACGCGCTGGCCGATGCGCCCGCGGCGTTCGAGAGCCTCGCCCAGGGCGGCCGGGTGATGAAGGTGCTCATCGACTGCCGGGCAGGTCGGACGCCATGACCACGCCGCCGGGCAGCCGGCCGGCCTCTCGAGCTTCGACCTGCAGCGGCCGCCTCGCTGTCGTCACCGGCGCGCGCCGCGGGCTGGGTCGCGCGATCGCGAGGGCGCTCGCGTCCGCGGGCGCCGACATCGTCGGGGTCAGTGCGTCGCTGGAGCCGGCCGGCAGCGAGGTGCAGGCCGAGGTCGAGGGTCTCGGCAGGGAGTTCGAGGGCCACCGCGTCGACTTCGCCGACCGCGCCGCGGTCGCCGCGCTCGCCGAGCGGCTGGCCGGCGGCCGCCCGGTCGACATCCTGGTCAACAACGCGGGACCATCGAGCGGGCGCCCGCCGTCGACCACACCGACGCGTCCTGGGACCGGGTCATCGAGGTCGACCTGTCCAGCCAGTTCGTGCTGACCCGGGAGGTCGGGCGGCAGATGGTCTCCCGCGGCGCCGGGAAGGTCATCTTCACCGCCTCGATGCTGAGCTACCAGGGCGGGGTCAACGTGGTGAGCTACACGGCGGCCAAGAGTGCCATCGCAGGAATGACGCGGGCGCTCGCGAACGAGTGGGCGCCGCACGGCGTGAACGTGAACGCGATCGCGCCCGGCTACTTCGCCACCGACAACACCGAGGCCCTGCGTCAGGATCCACAGCGCAGTCGAGCGATCCTCGAGCGCATCCCGGCCGGTCGCTGGGGGTCGCCGGACGACCTCGGCGGCGCCGCGGTGTTCCTGGCGAGCCGGGCGTCGGACTACGTGCACGGCACCGTCCTGCCCGTCGACGGAGGGTGGCTCGGCCGGTGACCGACCATCCCGAAGACATCGTCAAGTTCCACGCGGCCCACCGGCTGGTGCCGGTGGTCGTGGTCGACCGCGCCGACCGCGCGCTGCCGCTGGCGGAGACACTGAGCGGCCGCGGCCTCCCCTCGGCGGAGGTCACGTTGCGGACGCCCGCCGCCCTGTCCGCCATCTCGGCCATGGCGGCACATCCCGGGCTTCGTGGTCGGAGCGGGCACCGTCGTACGCCCCGAGCAGGTGGAGCAGGCTCTGGCCGCCGGCGCTCGCTACGTCGTGTCGCCCGGCTACAGCGCGGCCGTCGACCGCGAGTGCCGTCGGCTCGACGTCCTCCTCGTCCCGGGCGTCGCGACGGCCACCGAGCTGCAGACGGCACTCGATGCGGGCCGCGATGTGGTCAAGTTCTTCCCCGCCGCCGCGGCCGGCGGCGCGGCGATGGTGGCCGCCCTCTCGGCACCGTTCCCCTCGGCCCGCTTCGTGCCGACGGGCGGCATCGGCGCCGACGACCTCGTCGACTACCTGCGCCTCTCCGCCGTCCTCGCCGTCGGGGGGACGTGGTTGGCACCTCGGGACGCGATCGAGGCCGGGCGACCTCGAGCGGATCGCGCGCGAGACGCGCGCGGCAGTCTCGCTGGTGGGGCAGCAGCGATGACCCTCGAGATCCGCGCTCGCCGAGGAGTGCGCCTACGACGCGGTCTCGCTCGGCGAGGTGATGCTGCGCCTGGATCCCGGCGAGGGCCGGATCCGCACGGCGCGGGAGTTCCGGGTCTGGGAGGGCGGCGGCGAGTACAACGTCGCCCGCGGCCTGGCCCGCTGCTTCGGGCTCAGGACGGCGGTCGTCACCTCACTCGTCGACAACGAGGTGGGCCATCTGGTCGAGGGGCTGATGCTCGCCGGCGGCGTGGACACGAGCTGGATCACCTGGGTCACAGACGACGGCATCGGACGAGACGTCCGCAACGGGCTCAACTTCACCGAGCGTGGCTTCGGGGTGCGCGGCGCCAAGGGGGTCTCGGACCGAGGTCGGAGCGCGGCGAGCCAGCTGCGACCGGGTGACACCGACTGGGAGCACCTGTTCGGCACCTTGGGCGTGCGCTGGTTCCACACCGGCGGCATCTTCGCCGGGCTTTCGGCCGGGACCGCGGACGTCGTGATCGCCGCCATGGAGGCAGCACGTCGACACGGCACGGTGGTGTCGTACGACCTCAACTACCGACCGAGCCTGTGGGCCTCGGTCGGCGGACCCGCCCGCGCCCGCGAGGTCAACGCCAGGATCGCCGGGCTGGTGGACGTCCTCATCGGCAACGAAGAGGACTTCACCGCCGCCCTGGGGTACGCCGTGGAGGGCGCGTCGCCGGACCTGACCGAGCTTCGTCCCGAGGCCTACGCCACGATGCTCGCGGCCGTCGCCCGAGACCTTCCGCAGCTGAGGGTCGCGGCGGTCACGCTCCGGAGCGTGCACAGCGCGAACCGGAACGACTGGGGCGCGCTCGCCTGGTCGGCCGACGATGGCCTCGTGCAGGCGACCCAGCGAGACGGTCTCGAGATCCTCGACCGGGTCGGTGGTGGGGACAGCTTCGCGTCTGGCCTCGCGTACGCGCTGCTGACAGGTCGAGAGCTCGCAGCCGCGGTCGAGTACGGCGCTGCGCACGGGGCACTGGCCATGACCACGCCGGGAGACACCTCGATGGCGAGCCTCGCCGAGGTCGAGGCGCTGGTGCGGGGTTCCGGGGCCCGCGTCCAGAGATGAGGACGTCACCGGTGCTCGTCGAAGGAGATCGGGATGCGTTACCGCAGGCTCGGTGAACGCGGGCACGAGGTGCCGGTCGCGTGCACGGTCCAGGGTCTGTTCGACCTGCGTCCGCTGACCCAGGACGTCGATGGCTCCTTCCTCGCCCGGGTGAGCCCTCCGGAAGTCGTGCGCGGCGATCGAGCGGGGGCGCCTCCCGATCGTCGAGGGCAGCGAGGGTCTGCGGGTCGGCGCGCCGATCGCACGGCCGGGCAAGGTGGTGTGCGTCGGACTGAACTACCGCGACCACGCCCAGGAGACGGGTGCACAGCCGCCGAGCGAGCCGGTGGTCTTCATGAAGGATCCGGCGACCGTCGTGGGTCCCTACGACACGGTGTTCATCCCGCGCGGCTCCACGAAGACCGACTGGGAGGTCGAGCTGGGCGTCGTCATCGGGGCCGAAGGGCGGCTATCTCGAGGACACCGATGGCGCCGCCGCCTGCATCGGCGGCTACGTGATCTCGCACGACGTCTCCGAGCGGGCCTTCCAGCTGGAGCGCGGTGGCCAGTGGGACAAGGGCAAGAGCTGCGAGACCTTCAACCCGCTGGGTCCGGACCTCGTGACTCCGGACGAGGTGGAGGACGTCCAGCGACTGGAGATCGGGCTCGCGGTCAACGGCGTCCCACGTCAGGGGAGCAGCACCGCCGAGATGCTCTTCGGGGTCCACCACCTGGTCTGGTACCTCAGCCAGTTCATGGTGCTTCACCCCGGCGACCTCATCAACACGGGAACGCCGGCCGGTGTCGCACTGGGAACGCCGGGAGAGCCCTACCTCCGCGCCGGGGACGTCGTCGAGCTCTGGATCAGCGGACTGGGCACAGCCCGGCAGCAGTTCGAGGCAGCCCCATGACGGACGCGGCGAAACCGTCGGCGAGTTCGACGGCCTGGTCGGGGTGGTCACCGGCGGTGGCGCCGGCATCGGTGCCGCGATCACCGAGGAGCTGCGCGCGCGGGGTGCCACCGTGGTCGTCCTCGACATCGAAGGTCCCCTCGACGGCGACCGGGTCCCATGTGACGTCACCGATCGGGCCCAGGTCGCCGAGGCGGTTCGGGAGGTGCTGGACCGGCACGGGCGCCTGGACATCGTGGTCAACAACGCCGGTATCTCCGCGGTCGGCACGGTGGAGGACAACGACGACGCCGACTGGCACCGCGTGCTGGATGTCAACGTGGTCGGCATGGCTCGGGTCTCGGCTGCCGCGCTGCCGGCACTTCGGCGCTCACCGGCCGCAGCCATCGTGAACGTGTGCTCCATCGCCGCGCTCAACGGACTGCCGCAGCGAGCGCTCTACAGCGCGTCCAAGGGCGGCGTGCTCGCCCTGACCTTCGCCATGGCGACGGACCACGTCCGATGAGGGGATCCGGGTCAACGCAGTGAGTCCGGGGACGGTCCACACGGCGTTCGTCGATCGGATGCTTCGGCAGTTCCCGGACCCGGCGGCCGAGCGGAGAGCACTGGATGCGCGACAGGCCACCGGACGCATGGTCACTCCCGAGGAGGTCGCAGCCGCGGTCGCCTATCTGGCCAGCCCGCGCTCGGGATCCACGACGGGGACAGCGCTGGAGGTGGACGGCGGGGTGACGCACCTTCGCGTCAGGCCTCGCCCCAGCTGAGCGAAGCGGTCAGGATGCCTTGCGCTGACTCGACCTCCTGGACGACTTCTTCGCGGCAGATTTCCTGGCCGTGGACTTCTTCGCGCTGGACTTCTTCGCGCTGGACTTCTTCGGCCGTGCTGACTTCTTGGCCGTCGACTTCTTGGCCGCACTCCTCTTGCCGGCGGCCTTCTTGGTCGAGCCCTTGTCACCCTTGCCCTTGCCGCTGTCCTTGTCGTCGGCCTTGCGGGTCTTGAGCTTGGTCAGGTTGCGAGTGTTGCCCGGCTTGTGTCCCTTGGCCGAGTCGACGGACGCCTGCAGGGCGGCAAGCAGGTCGACGACCTTGCCACCGTCGTCCTCTTCGGTCTCCTCGGGCACGACGATCTCGCGGTCCTTCTTCTTCGCGTCGATGAGCTTCTGGACGCGCTCGGTGTAAGTGTCTCGGTAGTTCGTCGGCTTCCACGGTGAGGTCATCGCCTTGACGAGGCTCACGGCCATGTCGAGGTCCTTGCCGGTGACCTTGGTCCGGCTGGGCAGCTGGTCGAGCTCGTCCGCGGGATCCCGCACCTCGTCGGCGAAGTGCATGGTCTCCAGCACCAGCACGTTGTCGGATGGCCGGATGGCCGCGAGGTACTGCTTGCCACGCATGACGAACGTGGCGACCCCGATGCGCTCGGCCTTGTCCATCGCCTTGAGCAACAACATGTACGCCTTCTTCGCGGCGTCGTCCGAGGGAGCCAGGTAGTACGACTTCTGGTAGTAGATCGGGTCGATCTCCGCGGCGTCGATGAAGTCGGAGATGTCGATCGTGCGGCTGCGTCCGGGCTCGACGGACTCCAGCTCCTCCGGGGTGAGCATCACGTACCCGCCATCGCCGAGCTCGGCGCCCTTCACGATGTCCTTGAAGGCGACCTCGTGGCCGGTGTCCTCGTTGACCCGTTCGTTGCGGATCCGAGACTTGGTGCCCTTCTCGAACTGGTGGAAGTGAACGTCGTGGTCCTTGGTGGCCGAGTAGAGGCCGACCGGCACGTTGACCAGGCCGAAGGACACCGACCCCGTCCAGATCGCTCGTGCCATGACAGACCTCCTCGACTCCTTCGGTCGGGGTACCCACGAAGGGCGAGTGTCATCGCCCCCGGCACCTCCCGGATCACCCGGGACCTTCTGCCCTGTCTGGCACCGGCTCCAGCGACTGTGCTGGGGGAGTGACAGCCGTGCAGATCGACGCCCCGACCAAACCCCTCCGCACGCCCATCGCGGGCACCGCGTGGGTGATGCTCGGGCTGGCCACGCTCGGCACCGTCCGCGCCGAGGCTGGGACCGGGTGGGCTGACACATGCGAGTGCTGCGGATGCCGGGGTGTCCCGCCCATCGCCTAGCTGATGGACGAGCACAGCGCTCTCGTCGACCAGGCACACGAGGTGCGCCAGGCAGGCCCTGAGCTCAGGGGACCCGGCTGCTCGACGACCTGGTCCAGCACGTCGAACGAGAGGACCTCGGCATCTTCCCCGTTTCCGTCGTCACCCTCGGGGCGACGGGTTGGGCGATGGTCGACGAGGCACACAGCGGCTCGCCGAGCTTCCTGCACGACCGTGTCGCCACCGGCGCGGCGCCGTTCGTCCATCCATAGATCCTCCAGAGACCAGAGGCCACCATGCAGAAAGAGTCACTGACCGCACTCGTACGACACCACCTGGAGACCGCAACGACCGCGTCGAGCGGTCGCAGCGGACACACCATCTACGGCGGGCACGAACGGGTCCTGTCCCAGACCCTCATCGCGCTGCGCGCAGGCTCGAGCCTGGACGAGCACGAGAACCCCGGTGAAGCCACCGTCCAGGTCCTCCACGGACGCGTGACCCTCGTCGCCGGCGACAACCAGTGGAACGGCTCGCCCGGCGATCTCATGTTCGTCCCGGACTCGCGGCACGCGCTCGACGCGGTCGAGGACTCCGTGGTGCTCCTGACCGTCGCCAAGCGGAGCTGATGGCGCTGGCCGGGCCTCGGTGCCCCGGCCGTGGTGCCCCCGGCAGGACTCGAACCTGCGGCAATCTCATTAGAAGGGAGGTGCTCTATCCAGCTGAGCTACGGGGGCGTGCGCACCGATGGTAGTCGCGACAGGTGCCTGGTCAGGCAAGGTAGTGGTGTCGTTCGGGTCGTCGTGGGCGGACCGCCACGGGACGCACCTGAAGCCGGTCGACAAGGCCGAGATCGACGCACTGTGACACCGGCGAGTCCGTTCCGTCGGTGAGCCGTCTGACGCATCGTGCAGCAGTTTCGCCGAAGACCATCCGATCGGACCATTTGCGTCTGATCCTCGGCGCGGCGGCTGGTGCGGATGGTGCTCTTGGGTCATGAGGGAGCCCTCGCGACGTTCGTCCGCGCTGTCAGCGGCCGCATTGGCCTGCGCGCTCGCCGTGGCGGCGATCCCGTCGGCGGTCGGTACGCCGGCACCGGTGGCGAGCGGCGCGGTCGAGTCCGAGCGGACGCCGGCGGAGCTGAACCCGCTGGCGAACCGCACGTGGGGTGTCTACAGGGGCTCGGGCGACCAGGCGTGGACGCCGTACCAGCGGGCGAGGGGCAAGAAGAAGCAGCTGCTCGCGAAGATCGCGCTGGCGCCCAAGGCCAAGTGGTACGGGCAGTGGATCCCCAAGAACCAGATCGCCGCGAAGGTGCGCGACCACGTCACGAACGCGCAGGCGGGCGATCCCGAGGCGCTGGTGCAGATGACCGTCTTCCGCCTCAAGCCGTGGGAGGAGGAGGCGTGCCGACGGCTCCCGACGGCCAAGGAGCAGCGGGACTACAAGAAGTGGATCGACAGGTTCGCGGCAGGGATCGGTGCCGCCCACGTGGCGCTGGTGCTGCAGCCCGACGGGCCGTTCGCCCTGTGCGCGCCGGGTGGGTCCCAGCTGCCGTCGCAGCTGATCGGCTACGCCTCGCACGTCTTCAGCGCCCTGCCCAACGTCAGCGTCTACATCGACGCGGGTGCCTCCGACTGGCTGCGCAACGACCCGGCGAAGGCGCTGAAGATCCTGGCTCCGGCGGGTATCGACACCGCACGCGGCTTCGCCCTGAACTCCACCCACTACGCATCGACGTCGGCGGAGATCGCGTTCGGGGCGGCGGTGGTGCAGGCGCTGGCCGCCGCGGGGTACGCCGACAAGCACTTCGTCGTGAACACCGCGTCCAACGGCGCGCCGTTCAACGGCTTCGACTACGACGGCCCGAACTTCGACAACGCCGCCACCTGCAAGGCCAAGGGCCAGCAGGCGTGCGTGACGCTCGGCATCCCGCCGACCACGGACGTCGCCAACCCCGTCTGGGGCCTCTCGTCGACCGACGCGGCCAACGCGGCGGCGTACGTCGACGGCTACCTGTGGATCGGCCGGCCCTGGTTGTACATGCAGGCCGACCCGTTCGACCTCAAGCGGGCGCTCGCGGTCGCGCGGACCACGCCCTACTGATCCAGGTCAGGGCAGGAGCCTGCCCATCCACTCCTCGACGTCCGCCGAGGTGCGGGGCAGTGAGTCCGAGAGGTTCTTCGGGCCGTCGGCGGTCACGAGGATGTCGTCCTCGATCCGGATGCCGATGCCGCGCAGCTCCTCGGGGACCAGGAGGTCGTCCTCCTGGAAGTACAGCCCCGG
Source organism: uncultured Actinomycetota bacterium (assembly GCA_963798045.1). GTDB lineage: Bacteria > Actinomycetota > Actinomycetes > Propionibacteriales > Nocardioidaceae > Nocardioides. Next base: position 65,131 of record CAWCSB010000012.1, on the reverse strand, counting down.
CTCGACGGTCAGCACCATGCCGACCTCGAGGGTGCCCTTGGGGTAGATGTCCGGCGAGGTGCCGTTGCAGTCGTGGACGTCCATCCCGAGCATGTGGCTGGTGCCGTGGAGGGTCCAGCGCGCGTAGACCTTCGAGTCCGGGTCGAGGGCCTCCTCGGCCGAGACCGGCAGCAGGTCGAGGTCCTCGAGGCCGTGGGCGAGCACGCGCATCGCGGCGTTGTGCGCGGAGAGGAACGGCGACCCGGCGACCGTGGCCTCGATGCCCTGCTGCTGGGCGGTGTAGACGAGGTCGTAGAGGTCGCGCTGCAGCGGGGTGAACGTCCCGTCGACCGGCAGGGTGCGCGTCACGTCGGCGGTGTAGAGGTTGTTGCCCTCGACCCCCATGTCGAGCAGCACCAGCTGCCCGGGGGTGATCGGGCCGGTGTTGTCGATCCAGTGCAGCGTGGTGGCGTGCTTGCCACCGCCCACGATCGAGTCGTAGCCGGTGTCGTTGCCCATGGCGCGGGCGCGGCGCTGGAAGGTGCCCTCGATCCAGCGCTCGCCGAACTCGAGGACCTGCTTCCACTCGCGCACCGAGTCCTCGAAGCCGAGCGTCGTGATGTCGCAGGCCTCCTGGAGCTCGGCGACCTCCCAGTCGTCCTTGATCAGCCGCAGCTCACCGACGACGCGCTGGAGGTCCCCGTCGAGGGAGTCGTCGGCGGCAATCATGCGGTCCACCTCGGCCGAGATCCCGCGCAGCACCCGCGTCTTCGGGGCGCCGTTGGTCGCGGTCAGGGAGTCCTGGAGCCGGTCGATGTGGCGGCACTCGATGCCGAGCGAGGCGGACAGCTCCTGGAGCGAAGGCCGGCGCCCGACCCACAGCTCGCCGTACTGGCGGTCGCGGAAGAACTCGTCGGTGTCACGCGCCGAGCGGGGCCGGGCGTAGAGGACGGACTCGCCACCCTCGATCACGAGCACCGCGTCGCTGGTCTGGTTGCCGGCGAAGTAGGTGTGCGCGGTGTCGGGGCGGAACTTGTAGTCGGTGTCGTTGGACCGCACCTTGAAGGTGCCGGCCGGCAGCACCAGCCGCTCACCGGGGAACGTCGCGGCCAGCTTCTCGCGCCGGGCGGCGGCGCGGTCGGCCACCGGCTGGCGGGGCAGGTCGAGCTCGCGGTCGCCCCAGCCGGTGCGCATGAACGCGGAGTAGGCCTCGGGGACGGCCGGGTCGTGGGACTCGACGTGCAGGTCTCGTGCGGTCTTCGTGTCGTCCTCGCCGGACTCGGTGGTGGACTCGGTCGGGTTCTCCTCGCTCACGCTCGCCACAATACGCCGGAACACGTTTCCGGAGCCCTGGCCTCCGCAGGGCGCTGCCCGCGGCCTCTGGCCTGCTACGCGCCGCCCCACGGGCGCTCCGCGGCGTTGCCGACTCTCGCTGGACGAACAAGTACGGCATCGAGCCGGCGCCTTGCGGAGCATCCCGTGGATGCGGCGCTCGCGACGGCCGAAGACCACGCGCAACGCCCTACACTCCCCGCCATGGCCGCAACCCGTCGCGACAGCCGGGCGTTCACCGTCGTGGTGATCGTCCTGGTCTGCCTCGGCGCGCTGCCGATGCTGCTGATCATCGCGCTCTCCAGCGCGCCCGCGATCGCGGTGCTGGCGACCGGCCTGGCCGCGATCCCGGTGGTGCCGCTGGTGCTCTGCTACCTGTGGCTCGACCGCTACGAGCCGGAGCCCCGCCGGCTGCTGATGCTCGGGCTGATGTGGGGAGCGTTCGCCGCGACGTTCGGCGCGCTCGTCGTCCAGGGCATCGGTGGCCTGTTCGCCGGCGTGAGCGACACCGTCGGCCTCGCCGTGCTGGCTCCGGTGACCGAGGAGGCCAGCAAGGGGCTGTTCCTGCTGCTCCTGCTGATCTGGCGGCGGGCCGAGCTCGACGGCATCCTCGACGGCATCGTCTACGCCGGGATGGTCGGCATCGGCTTCGCCTTCACCGAGAACATCCTCTACCTCGGCGCGTCGTACAACGGCACCGACGGCATGGGCCCGGGCGGACTCGTCGGAGTGACCGCAACCTTCGTGATCCGGTGCCTGTTCAGCCCCTTCGCGCACCCGCTCTTCACCGCCTTCATCGGCATCGGGGTCGGCCTCGCGGTCGGCACCCGCAAGCCCGCTGTGCGGTGGCTGGCACCCGTCGCGGGCTACTGCTGCGCGGTCCTCGCCCACGCCACCTGGAACGCCTCCACGATCTTCGGCTTCGAGGGCTTCGCCGGCGCCTACGTGCTGATCATGGTCCCGGCGTTCGCGGGATTGACCTGGCTGGGGGTCTGGTCGCGGCGCTCGGAGCGGAGGATGCTGACGGCAGCGCTCGGTGACGCCGCTCAGCGGGGCCTGATACCAGCCACGGACATCGGCTGGGTGGTAGACCTGAGGGCCCGGCGCGCAGCCCGGGCATACGCGAAGCAGACCGCTGGGAAGCCAGGGGAGGACGCGATGCGCGACTACCAACAGGCCGCCATTGAGCTCGGCTTCCTCCACCACCGCTACCTGCGCGGCACCGCACCCGAGGACTACGCCGCGCGCGGCCAGGACTTCCTGGCCCGGATCAACGAGATCCGCCCGGGCATCGCCTTCCCCGGACAGGTGGTGCCGACGCGATGACCACCGTTCCGGACCCCACCAACCCGTTCAGCGCCGCCCACGGCGGCGGTACGCCGAGCGCGGGCTCCTACGGCACCGTGATGCTCACTGCGCTGGTCCGGCTGCACCAGGCGCTGCAGGACGTCCGGCTGCCGCTGGAGCTGCCCGGGATCGGGGAGCTGCGCAGCGGGCTCACGGAGATGGTCGACCAGCTCGAGGACTACGTGATCCCGCGGGTCACCACGCTCGAGGCGCCGCTGCTGGCGGTGGTCGGCGGCTCGACCGGCGCGGGCAAGTCCACGCTGGTGAACTCGCTGGTCGGCCACAAGGTCACCCAGCCCGGGCTGCTCCGCCCCACCACCCGCTCGCCCGTGCTCGTGCACCACCCCGACGACGCGTCGTGGTTCGGCGCCGAGCGGCTGCTGCCCGACCTCGAGCGCGTCGACCACCCGACGACCGACCCGGCGGCGCTCCAGCTGGTCGCTGCCGACGAAGTGCCACCAGGACTGGCCATCCTCGACGCGCCCGACGTGGACTCGGTGGTCGAGCAGAACCGCGAGCTGGCGGCGCAGCTGCTCGCCGCAGCCGACCTCTGGCTCTTCGTCACCTCGGCTGCGCGCTACGCCGACCAGGTCCCGTGGGAGTTCCTCCGCCAGGCCGCCGAGCGCTCCACCTCCGTGGCGATCGTCCTCGACCGCACCCCCGAGGAGGCCGTCCAGACGGTGGCCACCCACCTGGCCCGGATGCTGGCCAGCCGGGGGCTCAAGGACTCGCCCCTGTTCGTGGTCCACGAGGGACCGATCAGCGATGAGGAGCTGCTGCCGGCCGACCACGTCGCCGAGATCCGAGGCTGGCTGGAGTCGCTGGCCGGTGACGCCGGGGCCCGCCAACAGGTCGTCATCCAGACCCTCGACGGCGCCGTCCGCACCCTGACCCGGCGCACCTACCCCGTGGCCGACGCCGCGGCCGAGCAGGTGGCGGTCGCCGACCGGCTGCGCCACGACGCGACCTCGGCGTACGACGAGGGGATCGGCAAGGTGCTCGCCGGCATCGAGGACGGCACCCTGCTCCGCGGCGAGGTGTTGGCCCGCTGGCAGGAGTTCGTCGGCACCGGCGAGCTGCTCAAGGGGCTCGAGAGCCGGGTCGGCCGGATCCGGGACCGGCTGGTCAACACCGTCAAGGGCAAGCCGCACCAGGCCGAGCGGGTCACGGTGGCCGTGGAGTCGGGCCTCGAGATGCTCATCCTCGAGCACGCCGAGGCGGCTGCCGAGCGGGCCGAGGCGTCGTGGCGGCAGCTCGCCGCTGGGCAGGGGCTGCTCAAGGACGGCGGTGCCGAGCTCGGCCGCGCCTCCCGCGAGCTGCGGCGCGACGCGGAGCGGTCGGTGCGGGAGTGGCAGGCGGACGTGCTCAACATGGTCCGCACGCAGGGCCAGGACAAGCGCACCACGGCCCGCTTCCTGGCGTTCGGGGTCAACGGACTGTCCGTGGCGCTGATGATCGTCGTCTTCTCCTACTCCTACGGCCTGACCGGCGCCGAGGTCGGCATCGCCGGCGGCTCGGCGGTGCTCGGCCAGAAGCTGCTCGAGGCCGTCTTCGGTGACCAGGCCGTGCGCAGCCTCGCCGAGCGGGCCCGCGCGGCGCTCGAGGCCCGGGTGCGGGAGCTGTTCAGCGCCGAGCTGGCCCGCTACACCGACCTCCTCAGTGGTCTCGGTCTCGACCCCGAGACGGCTGAGCAGCTGCGACGCGCATCTCGTCGGGTGGAGGACGCGCGGTACGCAGGGCAGCGAGGAGACTAACCTCCGATTAGTCTCGGAGCGACTGGGTCCCCCAGCCGACCTGCCAGAAGACCGCGTTACGCCGAGGGAGACGATGACGTCCTTGCTCGAGGGTGCCCGCCGGCTCGTGACTCGTGGGTCGGACCTCGGCGGCCGCATCGATGCCCTCCATTCGGCGACCGAGGCGGCCCGGGGCCGCCTCGACGACGACACGGTCGGCCAGGCCGAGGAGGTCGTGGAGCGCGCCGCCAGCCGGCTCCGGCTCTCGGCCGACCACACCGTGGTCGCGATCGCCGGTGCGACCGGCTCGGGCAAGTCGTCGACGTTCAACCAGTTGACCGGCCTGGAGCTGTCCGCCGTGGGCGTCCGGCGCCCGACCACCTCGTGGGCCACCGCCTGCGTCTGGGGCAGCGAGGGTGCGCAGGAGCTGCTGGACTGGCTCGGCATCCCACCGCGCCACCAGACCACCCGCGACTCCATGCTCGACAGCTCGGGACTGCTCACCGGCCGCCGCGAGGACGGTGAGATGGAGGGCGTGGTCCTGCTCGACCTGCCCGACCACGACTCCACCGAGCTCTCGCACCACCTCGAGGTCGACCGGATCGTGAAGCTCGCAGACCTTCTGGTGTGGGTGCTGGACCCGCAGAAGTACGCCGACGCGGCGATCCACGACCGCTACCTCGCCCCCCAGGCCAGCCACGCGGGCGTGATGGTCATCGTGCTCAACCACATCGACACCGTGCCCGTCGAGCGGCGCATCTCGATGCTCGAGGACGTCCGGCGACTGCTCGACCAGGACGGCCTGCACGAGGTCCCGGTGATCGCCACCAGCGCCCGGCAGGGCGAGGGCATCGCGGAGCTCCGCGCCGAGATCGCCCGCCGGGTGTCGGACAAGAAGTCGACCCGCCAGCGCATCGAGGCGGACGTGCGCGCCGTGGCTGCCCGCCTCAACGAGGAGTGCGGCACCGGCAAGGCGCGTTCGCTGGCGGCCGGCCGGGTGCAGGCCATGGAGGAGGCGCTCGCCGACTCCGCTGGTGTGCCGACCGTGGTCACCGCCATCGAGCGGTCCACCCGGATGCGCGCCCGACAGGCCACGGGTTGGCCCGTCGTCTCGTGGCTCTCGCGACTCAGGCCCGACCCCCTGCGCCGGCTGCACCTCGACCTCGGTGCCCAGCACAAGCTGGTCACCGGCCGGGGCCGCACCTCGATCCCCGAGGCGACGCCCGTGCAGCGGGCCAAGGTCGACACCGAGGTCCGCGCGCTCGCCGACGACGTGTCGGCCGGGATGACCAGGCCGTGGGCGGACGCCGTGCGGCGGGCCTCGACCTCGCGGGTCGAGGAGATCGCCGACCGCCTCGACGCCGAGATCGCCGCCACCGACCTGGGCGTCACCAAGATCCCGGTCTGGGCGGGAGCCGTGCGCTTGCTGCAGTGGCTGCTGATCCTGGCCGCGCTCCTCGGCGGCGGCTGGACCCTCGCGCTCGCCGCCTCGGGCTCCCTGGGTGACGACTCGGTGCCAGCCTACGGTGGCGTCGACCTCCCGATCATGCTGCTGGTCGGCGGCGTGGTCGTGGGCATCCTGCTGGCGTTGCTGTGCCGCGCCCTGGTCGACGTCACGGCCCGCAACCGCGCCTCCGCGGCCGACCGGAAGCTCCGCGCCGCCGTGCACGAGGTCTCCCAGGAGCTGGTCGTGAGCCCGGTCGAGCACGAGCTCGACGCCTTCCGCACCGTGCGCACCGGCCTGGACCTGGCACTCAAGTAGCAACCCTGCCCTCACGCCGCCGCTTCGGTCGCCACCTCCTCGCGCTTGACCACGGTGCGCCGGAAGGCGCTGGTGCCGAGGGACAGGTCGTGGCCGACGCTGACCGCCGTCACCTCGACCACCCCCCTCTCGACGCCGTCCTTGACGTAGCTGCGCTGGCTGAGCCGGCCGTGGACCAGCACCGGGTCCGCCCGCCGGAGCGAGTCCCGGCAGTGGTCGGCCAGCTGGCGCCAGGCCTTGACCGTGAACCACTGGGTGTCGCCGTCGACCCAGTCGGACCGCTGCTTGTCGAAGTAGCGCGGGGTGACGCCGAGCCGGAACTCGGCGACCGGCGTCTCGCCGGCGAGCCGGTGGCGGACCTCGCCGCCGAGCCAGCCCCGGAGGGTCACGTAGGTCTCGTTCATGGGTGTCTCCTCATCTGTCGGTGCGGTGCTTCCCTTGGTGGCACCACGCTCCGAGGGGTCGCCGACAGTCACCGGAGCGGCCGGTCCCGGCTGTGGAGAACGCCCGGCCGGAGGTCGCCTGTGGACGGATGGTGGCCGGGTCAGCGCGGCCCGAGCCCGGTGGCCCGTCCAGGTCGGACGCGTGACGTTTTCAGCCAGCCACCACGCCGCAACTAGGCTCGACGACCATGGCGGAATATGTGTTCACCCTGCGCAACGTGCGCAAGGCTCATGGCGACAAGGTCGTTCTCGACAATGTCACCCTCTCGTTCCTGCACGGCGCGAAGATCGGCGTCGTCGGCCCCAACGGGACCGGCAAGTCGACGCTGCTCAAGATCATGGCCGGGCTCGAGCACGCCAACAACGGCGACGCCATCAAGGACCCCGCGGCGACCGTCGGCATGCTCCAGCAGGAGCCGCCCCTGACCGAGGGCCGGACCGTCCTCGAGAACGTCGAGGAGGCCGTCAGCGAGCTCAAGGGCAAGATGGCCCGGCTCGACGCGCTCTACGTGTCCATGGGTGAGCCGGACGCCGACCTGGACAAGCTCAACGACGAGGCCGGCGCCCTGCAGAGCGAGCTCGACGCGGCCAACGTGTGGGACCTCGACAGCCGGCTCGAGCAGGCGATGGACGCGCTGCGCTGCCCGCCGTCCGACGCCCTGGTCGACAAGCTGTCCGGTGGTGAGCGCCGGCGGGTCGCCCTCTGCAAGCTGCTCCTCCAGCAGCCCAGCCTCCTGCTCCTCGACGAGCCCACCAACCACCTCGACGCCGAGTCGGTGCAGTGGTTGGAGGGTCACCTCAAGAGCTACCCGGGCGCCGTCCTGGCGATCACCCACGACCGGTACTTCCTCGACAACGTGGCCGAGTGGATCCTCGAGCTCGACCGCGGCAAGACCCACCCCTACGAGGGCAACTACTCGACGTACCTCGAGACGAAGAAGGAACGGCTCAAGATCGAGGGCCAGAAGGACGCCAAGCGCTCGAAGATGCTGGAGCGCGAGCTCGAGTGGGTCCGCTCCAACGCCAAGGCCCGGCAGACCAAGAGCCGGTCGCGCCTGGCCCGCTACGAGGAGATGGCAGCGGCGGCGGACCGGGACCGCAAGATCGACACCTCCGAGATCAACATCCCGGCCGGCCCCCGACTGGGTGACATCGTCCTCGAGGCCAAGGGGCTGACCAAGGGCTTCGGCGACCGGCTGCTCATGCACGACCTGTCGTTCACGCTGCCGCGCGCGGGCATCGTCGGCGTCATCGGCCCCAACGGTGTCGGCAAGACCACGCTGTTCAAGATGATCAACGGCGAGGAGAAGCCGGACTCCGGCGAGCTCATCGTCGGCCAGACCGTCAAGCTGTCGTACGTCGACCAGAGCCGCGGCGGCATCGACCCCAACAAGAACGTCTGGGAGGTCGTCTCCGACGGCCTCGACTTCATCAAGGTCGCGAACTTCGAGATGAACTCACGCGCCTACGTCGCGTCGTTCGGTTTCAAGGGCCCCGACCAGCAGAAGAAGGCCGGTGTGCTGTCCGGCGGCGAGCGCAACCGGCTCAACCTGGCGCTCACGCTGAAGATGGGCGGCAACCTGCTGCTGCTCGACGAGCCGACCAACGACCTCGACGTCGAGACCCTCCAGTCGCTGGAGGACGCCCTGCTCGACTACCCGGGGTGTGTCGTGGTCACCTCGCACGACCGGTGGTTCCTGGACCGCATCGCCACCCACATCCTGGCGTGGGAGGGCGACGACGAGGACGACGCCAAGTGGTTCTGGTTCGAGGGCAACTTCGCGTCGTACGAGGACAACAAGGTCGAGCGGCTGGGCATCGAGGCGGCGCGTCCGCACCGCGTCACGCACCGCCGGCTCACCCGCGACTAACCACTCCTAGGTGTCGCCGATGCGGGGGGTCGCTGGCGACCCGAGGGCCTAGCGCCCTGCGCGAATCCGCGGAGACACTGAACGGCTCGTGCGGCATTCCGCCCAGTTAGACGCGGGTCGGCCGGGCACCCGGGACGTCATCACAGTTGAGGCTCGGGGCATCACGATCCTGATGACGTCCCGATCACGGCCAGTTCGCCATGCCCCACGCGCGGATCGGACCGCGTAGCCAAACGGGCAGAACACGCACTCGGGCTCGCGCTCAGGCGGCGCTGTGAAGCCCCAGATCTCGATCTGCCCGTCCGTCTACGGCAACGCGCGTCTCGACCGCGCTCACTGCGACGCTCCTATGCTTCGTCAAGCAGCTGTGGCCGTGTTTTCAAGTAGGCGATAGAGGTCGCGGGCGACGTAGCGAGCCAGGCAGCGTTTGATCTCTCGGCCGGTCTTGCCCTCGGCGGTGCGGCGGGCGACGTAGTCGCGGGTGGCTTGCTGATACTGGATCCGGCTCTGGACCACGGTGTGCAGTGCGTTGTTGAGCTGGCGGTCGCCGTAACGGTTGAGCCGATAGCGGGTGGTGACCTGGCCGCTGTTCGCCGGGATCGGTGCCACGCCGGCGAGCATCGCGAACGCCGCTTCGGAGTGGATACGGCCGGGATGGGACCAGGCGCACAACACTGTCGCGGCCACGATCGGTCCGACGCCGAACTCCTCGAGCAGGTCAGGACGCCAGCTGCGGATGATGACCACGATCGCCTTCTGCAGCTCCCGTGCCTCTTTCAGCATCGCGTGCGCGCGACGAGCCAAGGTCCGCAGCGCCACCACCGTGCTGGTCGTCTCGATGTCCCACGACGACCGCAGCCGCAGGTTCGCGGCGGTGTTGAGCATCGCGGCGAGCTTCTGGCCACGGAACCTGACCCGGATGGGTTCGGGTGCTGCGATGACCAGGCTGAAGACCTGCTGCTGAGCCTCGGTGGAGGCATTGATCGCTGAGCGGCGAGCAGCCAATAGCACCGACAGGGCTTGGCGTTCGCCCCCGGCGCGGGGAGTTCCCAACCGCGGTCGAGCCATCGCTTCACGCGCAGCGCGGATCGCGTCGAGCGGGTCGGACTTCGCGCCGTTGCGGCGCGCGGCCCGCTTCGGGCGGTCCAGCTCGATCACGATCTCCGACATCTCCATCAGCTGCCGACTCAGACCGGCGCCGTGGCCACCGGTCCCCTCGATCGCCCAAGCCCGCAACATCGCGTGGTTGTTGGCGAACTCCACCAGCTCGGCATAGCCGCCAGCTGTCGCCTCGACGGTGATCTCGTCGAGGACACCACCAGTCGCAGCATCGACCACGGCCGCGGAGTGGGTATGGACGTGGGTGTCGACGCCGATGACCACATCGACCACCTCGCGCAGATCGGTCAGACTGTTCATGCGTTCTCTCCTTCGTCGGACGGGACGTGGTTCCGGTCCGGGACGGAGGCTCGGCAGGACTGTGATGAGACACATCCGGCGCCGCTAACGCCAGATGGTCAAGCTCCTGATCAGGCCAGCTCCTCCAACCGGGCCGGGGCCGGTGACCACGAGCGGACAGGTCGCAGCAAGGCACAAAAGCCAGTCATTCCGGGGGTCACACCCGCGGTCACCAACCACAGCCCAGCACCCTCAGGCTGCGTTGGCGATCCTCACAGTCATATCGCCGCTAGCGGCCGGCTGACCGCGCGTGTTTGCCGCACGCCAGAATGGGCCAGGGCGAGAAATCTGGTCATAGTTGTCGCACCTCGGGCCGGGCCATCGCTAAGCGTTCCGCTTCGAGGATCTGAGGCTCCGCGACTTCCGCCAAGTCCGACGCAATCACTACGGCGTCCTCTACGGACCTGGCAACTATTCCTCGCTCATCAGGCGACAGATCCACCAACGTGGGGAGCAGGCCAATCGAGGCCCGCGCTAGGCCTTCGCGGGCAAGGCTCAGCCGCCCCATGAGCGGCAGAATGACGTTGCTGTCCACTCCCGGAAGCCATCGCCCCACTCGTCCGTGGACGTCATGAACAACAAGACCGCGGGTCCGATCCTGCAGGACCACGATTCGATGCAGGGCCGAATGCGCTTCCACCTGAGCGAGTTCCTCAGATGCGTTGTCTCGCAGATCCGTGAGACTCGTCAGGGTGATGTTCAACCCGGTCGCCACGCGGATCGCGCCAGCCTGGAAACCCGACTCGCTGAGCAGCAGCCCCCGGTCGGCGCCGATGTCCGCCACAACGCCGCTCAGCGTTAGGACACGATCCTTGCCAACTCGGCGTTTCCACTGTTTACACTCGATCACCCACAACTGAGAAACGCCAGCTCTGCGGGCTGTGACGGCCACGTCGATGGCGTGCTTTCCACGTACGCCCTCTTCACTTCGTCGACTCGGGCCTCCAGACCAAGAGAGCGGAAGAAGCCCGCTGCCTCCTCCTGGTAGTCCCGCCACGACTGTCCCGTCACATGACGGAGCCTACGAGCGAGTGGAGTTCCGACGAACCACCAAGACGCAGACTTCTGTGGGACGGCGGTGGAGGCCGACGCCGTGGGCGGCTGAGTTACCAGCACTCGTCGCCCGGGTGCGTGAGTTGGCACCGAGGGCAAACGGGCTGCGACGCAGGGTCCTTGCGGGTCGGGGACCGCTCAGAGCGATTGGCGCGGGTCACACCCTCAAGCATCACCGACAGCATTCCCCAGGAGTTCGGGTCCCCAGCGCCAGAAGGTGCGACCTTGGGGTCGTACCAGATCTTGGTCTTCAGCACGTCCGCGAGAAACTCTCCCGAGGCGTCGTGGAGCCTCACCGAGTTCCAGTAGCCCGACTGGTGCCAGAAGAACTTGGCCGCCCCGATCCGGGCAATCTCACTCCGAACGAAGTTCCGCGTCACCTCGCTCCACCCATCAAAGTGGTTGAGGACCTGGTGCTTGTCGTCGAACTCCCCGCTGCTCACGCCGAGAGATCATTCCAGAGCGCACCGACACATCTGCCCCTGCGGACCTGGCGCGCACGTCTCGTAACCGCTGCGCCCTCGTGGAGTTGATCTGGCCGTGACGACCCACGACGACCTCACCAACGGCATCCTCAGCGTCATGCCACCTGCGGCACAGGACTTGCTGGGCTTGAGCCTCTACTCCGGTCGCGAGGCGTGGATCGGGATCAAGCCGCTGTACCTGATGGGCTTCAATCCTGGCGGCGACCCCGAGGAGCACGCCCACCAAGTGACGACGGTTCGGGAGAACACCGTTGTACGGCTCGGCATGTCCAACTATTCGGGGTACCACGATGCGTGGGACCGTGCAGCAGGGCAGCACCCAATGCAGCGCGGTGTCTGCCATCTGTTCGACCGGCTGGGTATGGATCCCACCCGCGTTCCCAGCACCAACCTGATCTTCGTGCGGTCGCAGTCCGTCGCCACGCTTGGCGGCAGGGACGCTCTCATCGAGACGTGCTGGCCGTTTCACGCGGCAATGATGGAGAGGCTCGGCACCCGGGTCATCGTGGCCATGGGTGTGAAGGCCACCGGCAACCCCCTCCGCGCCCGCCTCGGTGCTACCCAGGAGATCGACACCTACAAGGAGACCAACAAGCGCGGCCTCACGTCGCGCACCTGGCTCAACCCAACGACGGGGATCCAGGTCTGTGGCCTAACGCACCCTTCCCGTTTCCACTGGCACAGCGACCACGGCGAAGCCGACCCATCGCCGCTCGTCGCACGGGCGATGGCGCGAGCAGGGCACGCTTGATCAGTCGTCGCAGGGACCAGCGTGCGCGAGCCCACGGTCACGGCAACGCTCGTTGTCGCAGACCTCCGGCAACGCGGCCTCTGTGACTCGGGAAAGTCCTGCCCCTCCGCGGGGCTTGCCCGGTCTATGGCGGCTCAACGGCACCACGTACCACTGCTCGTCCTCTGAGTTGTCGGACCACGCAGTTCTGAGCGTGATGCCCTCTGGCTCAAAGCCGGGGCGCCAACAGATGCGACCTGCCGCCAGGAACATCGCGTCAGTCCCGTTCTTGGCGCAGACGACGGCCTTCGCCCTGCCGGGGCCGATGTAGATCGAGTCAGGAGCCAGGAAGTCGATCCGCGCGAGAGCTGACCCATCCCAGTTCGTCGAGTCGGACTCCCCTCGCCGTAAGCGCAGGAACTCGGGTCGGCTTGTAGCGCTGCGTCTTATCGCCGCCAATGGCGCGGTGCGGGCGAGCATCCTGCTATCGAACGAACTGCGGATGCGCGGTCCGCGGCGGGGCCGGCGAGCACCAGGTCGACGTCGCCCGCAAGGCCCTCGGCCACGCCTATGGCGGCGGCACGCAGTACTTCGCGAGGTTGGGTCGTCGGCGCGGAGAAGCCAACTAGAGGGCTCGCACCGGCCGACCAGTGCGCGCCCTAGGATTGTTGACAATCGGCAACGGGCTCGGGAGTGGAGACGATGGGGTCAGCAGGCAAGGATCGCGGTCGCCGCGAGCTGCCGTCCTCGCTCGTGGAGCTGGCGGCGGACCAGCTCCGGGACGACATCCTCAGCGGACGGCTCCGCCCCGGGGACAAGATCGTCGAGGAAGACCTGTGCGGTGCCCTGGGCATCAGTCGCGGGCCGGTCCGGGAGGCCTTGCGGCTGCTGACCCAGCAGGGGCTGGTCGAGCACGTGCCGCGTCGCGGCGCGCGGGTAGTCGAGTGGTCGACGACGGACGTGGTGCAGCTGTTCGAGCTCCGGGGTGTCCTCGAGCTCCATGCGGTCGAGGCGGCGTTTCCATTGGGCGACCCCACCACCGGACTGGAGCCGGTGCGAGAAGCGCTGGGCGTGATGCGCGCTGCGCGCGGCGGGCTGGAGCGCGACGACGCGCACCGCGCGTTCCACGCGGCGGTCGTCGGGTTGGCGGCTAACCGGCAGCTCGACATCGCCCTGGCACCGATCCTGCTCAAGCTGCAGCTCCCGATGGCACGGAATCTCCGAGAAGAGGAGCGCCGGCGACAGACCGTGCGTAATGGCATCGCGCGACACGAGGAGCTACTCCAGGCGCTGGAGAGCAACGAGCAGGCGCTCATCGTGAAGGCGCTCGAAGAGCACGGCCACCTGTCCTACCTGGGCCTTCCCTCGCGCCGCTGACCGGCTTAACCGGATTGAAACGCGGCGGTGTTCAGGTCGGCATTCAAACTGTCAACAATCGACACTATGGAACCGCTCCCCGGCCCCGCGCTGGGTCTCTCGGTCTCCGAGATCCTGGCGTCGCACGAGAGCGGCAGTGGTTCCCCCAGGAAGACCGCAGCGCGGGTGGCCGATGCGATCGCCGCCCGTGGCAACGACGGCGTCTGGCTCCACACCGTTCCGCGCGACGAGCTCCTCTCAGCCGCTGCGGAGATCGAACGACGTCCCGGCGCTCGCACCCTGCCGCTCTACGGCGTCCCGTTCGGCGTCAAGGACAGCATCGACGTGGCCGGGGTACCCACCACCCTCGCGTGCCCGGGCTACTCCTACGTCCCGACCCGGACCGCTCCAGTCGTGCAGCGCCTGCTCGACGCCGGCGCGCTCTTCGTCGGCAAGACCAGCCTCGACCAGTTCGCCACCGGTCTGAACGGCACCCGCACCCCGCACCCCGTCCCCCGCAGCGTGTACGGCGCGGACCTCATCTCAGGTGGGTCCAGCTCGGGCTCCGCACTGGCCGTGGCGCTGGGCCAGGTGCCCTTCGCCGTGGCGACGGACACGGCCGGCTCCGGTCGAGTGCCCGCAGCGCTGAACGGCATCGTCGGGTTCAAGCCGTCCCGCGGCCTGATCAGCACCGTTGGGCTGGTGCCGGCGTGCAGGTCGCTTGACTGCATCAGCCTCATGGCGGGCTCGGTCGGCGACGTGGACCGGGTCTTCGACGTGGTCGCCGGGCGGGACGAAGCGGACCCGTGGTCGCGGGACCGCGGCCCACGCCACCCCACCGGGTCGACCCTGCGAGTCGGCCTGCCGGCCGTGGACGAGCTGGAGTTCTTCGGCGACGACGAGACACTCAGCGCACACCTGGCCCTCCGGACCCGGTTGACGCAGCTCGGCGAGACCGTCGAGGTCTCGTTGGAACCGTTCCTGGCAGCCGGCTCCCTGCTCTACCAGGGACCCTGGGTCGCCGAGCGCCTCGTCGAGTTCGACGGCTTCCTGACCGAGCACGCTGACGAGATCCACCCCGTGGTCCGCGCCATCCTCCAGAGCGGCCGCCGCTACACCGCGGTCGACGCGTTCGCGGCCCTTCAGCGACTGCAGGAGCTCAAAGCCCAGGTGAGCCCGTCGTGGCAGTCGATCGACGTCCTCGTCGTACCCACGATCGGTACGACGTTCACCGTCGCCGAGGTGCTCGCCGACCCGATCGACACCAACACCGCGCTCGGGCACTACACCCACTTCGGCAACCTCCTCGACCTTGTGGCCGTCGCCGTGCCGATCGGCACCACCGCCGACGGCCGACCCGCGAGCGCGCTGCTGCTCGGCGCGGCCCGGACCGATGACGTCGTGCTCGAGCTGGCCGCCCGTCTCCTGGACGAACCGCGAAACCGATCGCGACCCGATGCCGTCCCCGATCCGATCACCGTGATCGCACCCGCCACCACTGTTGAGGAGCGCCTGTGAAGACCATCGACCTGTCCGCCGAGCCTTCGCCGTTCCGGTTGGTCGAGCACCAGACCGCGCTCGTGATCATCGACATGCAGCGCGACTTCCTCCTGCCCGGCGGCTTCGGCGAGACCCTGGGCAACGACGTCAGCCAGCTGCAGAAGGTCGTCCCGCCCCTGGTGCAGCTGCTGTCGGCAGCACGCGACGCCGGGATCCTGGTGGTCCACACCCGTGAAGGACACCTCCCGGACCTGTCCGACTGCCCACCCGCCAAGCTCAACCGGGGAGCGCCCTCCAAGCGGATCGGCGACCCCGGCGCGTTCGGGCGGATCCTCATCCAGGGCGAGTACGGCCACGACATCGTCGACGAGCTCGCCCCCGCCCCCGGCGAGATCGTGATCGACAAGCCCGGCAAGGGCGCGTTCTACGGCACCGACCTGCAGCAGATCCTCAGCGACGCCGGGATCACCCAGCTGATCGTCACCGGCGTGACGACCGAGGTCTGTGTCCACACCACGACCCGTGAGGCAAACGACCGCGGCTATGAGTGTCTGGTCGTCGCCGACTGCGTGGGGTCCTACTTCCCCGAGTTCCAGCGGGTGGGTCTGGAGATGGTCAAGGCCCAGGGCGGCATCTTCGGCTGGGTCGCCGACAGCGGCCCCGTCATCGGTGCCCTGGCCGCGCTGGAAACCGCTCACGTCTCGTCGTCCGTGTAGCCCGCCAGCCCAGCCAGCCGCGCCACCCCAGGAGGAAGTCATGACCACAGTTGCCAAACCGCCCGTCGCCGGGTCGACCACCCCACTGCCGTGGTGGACCCCCGGCGACACGAACGCGTTCTTCGGACTCGGTTTCAACATCCTCGTCAATGTGCTGACGCTGACCGGCCTGATGATCGGCGTCGTGGCGGTGCCGGCTGACGATGTGCTCGGCACCGTGCTTCCGGCACTGGGTGTTGCCCTGATCCTCGGCAACCTCTACTACACGCTCCTGGCGCGACGGCTCGCCGCTCGCGAGAGCCGCACCGACGTCACAGCACTGCCCTATGGCCCGAGCGTCCCGCACATGTTCATCGTCGTGTTCGTGGTCATGCTGCCGGTCTACCTGGGCACGGGTGACTCAACCCAGGCCTGGGAGGCCGGTCTCGCGTGGGCGTTCCTGATCGGCGTGATCGTCATGATCGGCGCGTTCGTCGGACCCTACGTCCGCAAGATCACTCCGCGCGCAGCCATGCTCGGCACGCTCGCAGGCATCTCGATCACCTTCATCTCGATGCGCCCCGCGGCCCAGATGTGGGAGGTCGCCTGGATCGGGCTCCCGGTGCTGGCCGTCATCCTGATCGGCTTCTTCACCGACGTGCGGCTGCCCTTCAACTTCCCGATCGGGCTGGCCGCGCTGCTGGTCGGTACGGCGATCGGCTGGATGGGGGGCTACATGTCCGCTCCCGAGGTGAGTGACGCGGTCTCCAACATCGCGATCGGCATCCCCGACCAGCGCCTCGACCTTCTCTGGAACGGCTTGTCCGATCTCGCACCCCTGCTGGGCACCGCCATCCCGCTCGGCGTCTACAACTTCACCGAGGCGATGAGCAACGTGGAGAGCGCCGCCGCCGCGGGCGACAGCTACAACCTGCGGAGCGTGCTCCTGGCCGATGGCGCCGGGGCCCTCATCGGCGCGGGGTTCGGCTCGCCGTTCCCGCCCGCGGTCTACATCGGCCACCCGGGCTGGAAGGACGCCGGCGGCCGGACCAACTACTCCCTGGCCAGCGGCGTGGTGATCGGGCTGCTCTGCTTCCTCGGGCTCTTCGGCGTCCTCGACGCACTCCTACCCGTGCCGGCCATCGTGCCCATCCTGCTGTTCATCGGACTCCTGATCGGCGCACAGGCGTTCCAGGCAGTCCCCAGGCTGCACGCCGTGGCCGTCGTCGCGGCCCTGCTCCCCAACCTCGCGCAGTGGGCCAGTGGGCTCATCGACAACGCCCTGGCCGCGGCCGGCACCTCCCCCGACGAGGTCGGCATGGACACGCTCAACGGCGCGGGAGTCGTCTACGAGGGTCTGCACACCCTCGGCGAGGGCGCCGTCCTCGTCGGTCTCGTCCTGGGCACCATCGTCACCTTCATCCTGGAGAAGAAGTTCCGCTTCGCCGCCATCGGGGCCGCGGTCGGGGCGGCGCTGTCCTTCATCGGCCTGATCCACGCCCCCAAGGTCGAGTGGGCCGCCAACACCGACGTGTCCCTGGGCTACCTGTTCTTCGCTGCGGTCTGCGTGGCCTGGTCGTTCCTCCCAGGCGCCGACGAGCCCATGACGGTGGACGAGTCCGACGTGGTGGCGGCCCACTGAACACGCTCGATCTCGCGGTGGTGGGAGCACACCTGGAAGGGCTGCCCCTCCACCACGAGCTCGTGGACCGCGGCGCCCGGTTGCATCAGTCCACACACACGGCCCCGGAGTACCGGCTCTACGCCCTCGGGGGAGGCCTGCCCGCCCGCGCCGGACTGGTACGGGTCTCCGCCGAGGGACGGGTGATCGAGGTCGAGGTCTACCGCCTGCCCCGGGCCGAGGTCGGCGACCTGCTCGCCACGGTCCCCCCACCTCTCGCGCTCGGCAGGGTCCGGCTCATCTCCGGCGAGCTCGTGCACGGCTTCGTGTGCGAAGCGATCGGGATGGAGGACGCCCGCGACATCAGCAACTGCGGTAGCTGGAGGTCCTACCTGGCCTCGATGGCCTTGCGGCAGGACAGGTGCCCGTTCGGGCCGCGACGCAACCCGTCGTCTGGCCGGTGCCACCACATCGTTCCAGCCCGGCATTCGCGCCTTGAGGCGTCGGACACAGGCTGTCCGCGGTGACCCGCCCGAAACAACCCCGACACGCCCGACGCCTACGTTCGCGCTCAGTAGCCGCGGAGGGCGGCCTGCACGAGGGAGTCCCGCAGTGAGCGCCAACCCGGTCCGTCTGTCAGCCATCACGTCCGTCGAGTCCTACGTGCCGCCGCCGATCACCTTCGACTTCAGCGAGGAACCGGGGGAGATCTTCGGCCAGAACGTCTTCAGTCTCTCGGTCATGCAACGGCGGCTACCGAAGTCGGTCTACAAGTCGGTGCTCAACACGATCGAGAACTCGGCCCCGCTCGACCCGGAGGTCGCCGACACCGTCGCGTCGGCGATGAAGGACTGGGCGATGGAGAAGGGTGCCACCCACTACGCCCACGTGTTCTACCCGCTGACCGGTCTCACGGCGGAGAAGCACGACAGCTTCCTCGACCCGGTCGGCGACGGCACGGCGTTCGCGTCGTTCTCGGGCAAGACGCTGATCCAGGGCGAGCCGGATGCATCGAGCTTCCCCAACGGCGGGCTTCGCAACACCTTCGAGGCGCGCGGCTACACCGGCTGGGACGTCATGTCGCCGGCGTACGTGCTGGAGAACCCGAACGGCAACACGCTCTGCATCCCCACCGTCTTCATCTCGATGACAGGGGAGGCGCTCGACCATAAGACCCCGGTGCTTCGCTCGCAGCAGGCGATGTCGGTGCATGCGAAGCGGGTGCTGACGCTGTTCGGCCACGACGCGCCCGACAACGTGGTGGCCTATTGCGGTCCCGAGCAGGAGTACTTCCTGGTCGACAGCCACTTCTTCTTGGCCCGGCCGGACCTGCTGAACGCCGGCCGCACGCTGTTCGGCGCGAAGCCGCCGAAGGGCCAGGAGTTCGACGACCACTACTTCGGCGCGATCCCCGAGCGCGTGCTCGGCTTCATGATGGACACCGAGCGGGAGCTGTTCAAGCTCGGCATCCCGGCCAAGACTCGGCACAACGAGGTGGCGCCGGGCCAGTTCGAGGTGGCGCCGATGTTCGAGCGCGCTAACGAGGCCTCCGATCACCAGCAGCTGCTGATGACGACGTTCAAGTCGGTCGCCAAGAAGCACGGCATGGAGTGCTTGTTCCACGAGAAGCCGTTCGCGGGGGTCAACGGGTCCGGCAAGCACGTGAACTTCTCGCTGGGCAACGGGCCCCAGGGCAACCTGCTGCTGCCAGGGGACACGCCGCACGACAACGCGCAGTTCCTCGTGTTCTGCGCGGCGGTGATCCGCGCCGTCCACCTCTACGGCGGACTCCTGCGGGTGTCGGTGGCCTCGGCCAGCAACGACCATCGGCTCGGCGCCAACGAGGCACCGCCGGCGATCATCTCGATCTTCCTCGGTGAGCAGCTGGCGGACGTCTTCGACCAGATCGCGAAGGGCGGTGCCACGGGCTCGAAGGAGAAGGGCACGCTGATCATCGGGGTCGACACGCTCCCTGACCTCACCAAAGATCCCGGCGACCGCAACCGGACCAGCCCGTTCGCCTTCACCGGCAACCGTTTTGAGTTCCGTGCGCCGGGCTCGATGCAGACGGTCGCGGGACCGATGGTCATCCTGAACACGATCATGGCCGAGGCACTCGACTACTGCGCAAACACGCTCGAGGCCGCGGTCGCCGCCGGCACCGACTTCGACGTCGCGGTCCAGGAGCTGCTGAGCACGATCATCACCGACCACGGTGCGGTCGTGTTCAACGGCAACGGCTACTCCGACGACTGGCAGGTCGAGGCCGAGCAGCGCGGGCTGAAGAACCTGCGCACCACGGTCGACGCCCTCCCCGAGCTGGTTTCGCCGGAAGCACTGGAGCTGTTCTCGAGGTACGGCGTCTTCAGCGACCGCGAGATGCACAGCCGCTACGAGGTCGGCATCGAGCAGTACGTCATGACGGTCGGTGTCGAGGCCAATCTGACCCTGGAGATCGGTACGACGACGATCCTTCCGGCCGCGCTCCGCTACCAGACTGAGCTCGCCTCCAACGTGGCAGCGCTCAAGGCCGCCGGCGTCGACGCGGATACCTCCACCCTGGAGACGGTCTCGGCCCCCATCGCCTCGCTCAGGAGCGGGCTCGCCTCGCTCGCCTCCTCGGTGGCCGGCGCCCACGAGCACGAGGGGATCGAGGAGGCGACGTACGTCCGCGACGCCGTGCTCCCCGCGATGCTCGCGGTCCGTGAGGCTGCCGACGCGCTCGAGGGCCTCGTAGCCGACGACCTGTGGTCGCTGCCGACCTACCAGGAGATGCTCTACATCCTCTGAGCGGTTCGGCCTGGTGACCAGGCAGTTGGTGGCGCCGGATGCTCTGGGGCTCGGCGCTGCGCGCGCTCCCAGCCAGTCTGGTGCTGATGGGGCATTGGGATGTCCGGATCACCGGTGGGTCGTCTGGCGAGCGACCAACACGGGCAATGTGCAAGTTCACGCCTGAACCGTGCGGGGTACGAATCGCCGGCCAGCATCGGAGGGGCGGTTCGGATTTCACGACCAGGTGAGTCATTCCGGCTCCCCCTGTTGTCAACTGGTGGTCTGGGGCGTTCTCGTCCGTGGTCTTCCGGGTGGGCTGGGGCGGTTGTAGCGTCGGGTTTGCGGGTCCGGGAAGTGGCTGATCCGAAGCGTCGATGTGCGGGTGCGAGTCGACCGCGCTGGATTCTTGAGACGCCCCGCAGTGCCCTCCCGGGCCCGTGCCCAGGTCCTCGGCCGCGTTGAGGAGCTGGGCTCGTTCGGCGTCGGCGAGGAGTTGGTGGTAGAGGGCGTCGGAGATCCTGCGCTTGAGGCAGCGCAGCGCTTCGAGCTTGGTCTTGCCGGCGGCGAGCTTGCGTCGGTAGTAGGCACGGCCGGGGGTGTCGAGGCGGATCTGGCTGATCGCGGCGATGTGGATCATGTGGTTCATCCGCCGGTTCCCGGCCCGGGAGAGCCGGTGCCGGTTCTGCTCGCCCGATGACGCATCGAGAGGTGCGGTGCCGGTCCAGGACGCGAACCGGTTGCGGTCGGCGAACCGGGCGACGTCGCCGACGTCGGCCAGAGTCCTTGCGGCGACCACGGGTCCGACACCGCGCAGGTCCATCAGTCGGGACCCGCGGGCCTTGACCAGGACCTTGAGCTCGGCGGTGGACTTCTTCATCTTCGCTTCGACCGCGACCAGGTCGGCGAGCTCCTCCGCAGCGATCCTGCGCCGGGTCTTGCCCGCGATGTCGCGAGGGCGCACCGAAGCGAGGATTGCCTTGGCCTGCAGGGCGGTGAGGTCCTTCTTGGCCTGGCCTGGGACCAGCTCGGCGAGCAGCCGCTGGAGCCGTTTCACGGTCTGGACTCGGAGCCGGGTGAGCTCCTCGCGGCGGTCGCACAGCATCCGTAGTGCTTCGAGCTCACCATCGGCGCGCAGGACCCGCAGTGTCGTGGTGCGGACCGCGACGATCGCGATGGAGTGTGCGTCGCGGCATCGGTCTTGCGGTTGTGGCCGGTGTCGAAGAGCCGGACCCGGGCGGCGAGCTTGGCCGGCACGTCCACGACGTGCTCGCCGGCCTCGAGGAGACGTTGCGCCAAAGGTCGCCCGGCGCCGTTGCTGCCCTCGATCGCCCAGAGCCGCTCGGGCCAATTCTTGGCGTAGGTCCGCATCGCGGTGTAGCCGGCCTGGTCGGTGCTGAACCGGCCAGAGCCGAGCATCTTCTCGTGGCTGTCGACGACCTCGATGGTGGCCGAGAGTTTGGGGGGATCGACCCCGATGATCACCTTCGTCATAGCGTGCTCCTGCTTCGCCTCGTGCTCGATAGGGACGGCGAGGTGGGCAGTGCTACTACGAGCTGGGCAGTCCCCTTTCGAGCCACGCCTCGTCACGGTGCCCGGCGGACTGCAGACCGGAAGAGAGCCACACCGACACTCGGTGGGCAGCCGCATGGAGAGCCTCCCGCGGGACACCTGGACCGAGTCTGGCCAGACACCGATCCTGCGCGGAAGTCTCTAGTAGCCGCGTAGCGGCGCGGCCATAACCGCCCGGGCAGCCGATGAGCGTGCCCTTCAATTCCTGGACCAACTTCATCCGGTGCGCTCAAGAGTTCGACAGGACATCCTTGACCGCGTCGACCGCCTTGGCCAATGCGGGCCGGTCGTCGCCGCCGCTGGCCCAGGCCGGGTCCTGCGGCAGGGGTCCCATCGGGTCCGCGTCCTCGGGCCCCGTCGCGGGCGGAGCGAGCGAGCGGCGGAACGCCTCGTCCAGCCCGACCAGACGGTGTCCCCCCGGAAGCAGCATCTCCCGGAAGTCGTCGTTCGCCGCGACCATGTCGTGGCGGAGGCTCTCGACCAGCGCCTCGACCGTTAGCCGGGGCACGTCAGTGAGACTGCCGACCAGCGTCCCCACGAGCGCAGTCGGCAGCAAGGGCACGGCGACCTGTGGGCGCTCAAGTCCCGCGTACGAGGTGTAGGCGTCGAGCAGCGCGCCGTAGCGCAGCCGGTCAGGGCCACCCACGTCGAAGTGGCGCGAGGGCCCGGTGTACTCGAGCGCGCCGACCAGCGCCTCAAGCGCGTCCACCAGAGCGATCGGCTGAACTAGGGAGTCCATCCAGGTCGGGATGGTGTGCACGGGCATGCGTTCGCTGACCTGCCGGATGATCTCGAACGACGTGGACCCGCTGCCGAGGAGTACGGCGGCGCGCAGCACGACCACGGTCGCGGGGGATGCGCTCAGGATCTGCTCGACCTCGCGGCGGGACTTGATGTGCTCGGAGAGGTCGTCGTCGGCGACATCCGGCACGATCCCGGAGAGGTACACGATCCGGCCGACACTGTGGGCACTCCCGCCGCTTGCGAGATTGGTGGCTGCCTGGCGGTCGGTCTGCGCGAAGTTGTCCCCGCCCATCCCGTGGATCAGGTAATACACCGCATCCACGCCCGCGCAGGCGGCCGCGACCTGGTCGGCGTCAAGCACGTCCATGACGACGGTCTCCACCTGGTCCCCCCACCACGGCTGCTCGCGGTCAGGGTCGGTCGTGGTCGTGCGCACATCGTGGCCGCGCGCGAGCAGCAGTGGCACCAACCGGCCCCCGACGTACCCCGTCGCACCTGTCACCAAGATCTTCATCTCGCCCTCAACTCTGCACTGTTGTCGGCGTCTGGCCACGTTGCAGCACGATGCTTTCGGGCGATTCCTTACCCGACTTGGTGCGAACCGCACTCTCATGCCGCGATCCGCGCGCTCGAGGGGCTGCCCCATTCCGCCGCCTGTCGGCGCCAGTCGACCCGGCCACCCTCGGGCCGCCAGGAATGGCGGCCGCGAGACGAGCAGGTGACCATCCACAGACTCGGGGACGCTATGGCGAGGCGTCTCGCCACCACTGAACGCACTGCTGATGGCGCGTCGAGGGCCGAGGTCTGCGAAAGTGCCGGATTGGACCATGAGGTGACCTACGCCGATGTGTCGTGAGGATTGGAGTGGAAAGTGGCCATCGCTCTGCTGTCCGGGCTGCTGACACTGGTCGGGACGGTTGTCGTAGCAGGCGTTGGCTTCTGGCAATGGCGCAAGGCCTACCGCCGCGAAGATCTCGAGGACTATCGACGCAGGCGGGTCAATTCGCTCGAGTCGCTCTGGGAGGCAGTGACCGACATTGAGAACGACCTACGTCGCTCGCTGGCGGAGGTGTCGCTGGCGGTGCGGCATCGAGAGGCCACTATCCAAGTGAATCTCACGCTGCTGAAGTCAGCGCCATTCCTCCGGGAGGAGGAGAAGGTCTGGGTTACTCAAATTCTGACCAACATTGTCGAGATCGACACTATGGCCCGAGCCCTGCAGGAGCGCGGTGAACGTGGCGGGGGTTGGTGGCTGAACGACACGGCGCCGCAGCCTCGCGAGTCGACCCTCACCGCAGAAGCGGCGTTCGAGTTGAGCGTTGCACGCGACAAGCTGGCTGAGCGATACGCGGCGGTGTTGCGGGGCGAGCACCTCTAGGCGAATGGAGTTCTGGTCCTTACGGTCAACGCCATGTCAGAGTCCATCGCCGCAGCCGCCGGGTCTGCTGCACGAATACGACACCCGATTCCTCGGTCTCTTGGCGGTACCTCCATTCCCAGGGGGCCTGCCCGAACCAACAGGGGGCTGGGTGCAGATCCACGCTCGGACCTTGGATCGCCCGCAATACACAAAGGGGAGAGTGCAACATTCGGCTGTTCGCGTAGCGTCGAGACCGCGAGGCGTCGTCAGACCAGCTGTCAGACCTGCGTCTTAGCGCCGCGAGTGACGCTTGTCCTGCGTCCGGCTCCTCGGCGCCATTCACACATCACGCCGCCCCGCGCGCCTCGCCACCCGGTCGGGACGTGAACCTAGGAGCTGCGTCGCATCCGTCGGCGTACGGCGCCCAGCTTGCCGTCGCGCGGTGCCTTCTTGGCACGCTTCGCCCGCCGACGGCGGGAGAGATCCTTCGACGCGTCGCTGTACTCGAACGGCTCGGCGGTGTCGGTCCACTCGGGCGTGCCGCGCACCTCGTGATGGGGCTCGACGACCTTCCCCTTCTCGAACACGACGATGCTGTCGTAGAAGTGCATCGACCGGGTGCTCCGGGTGAACCGGTCCGGCGCGAAGTCGGGCTCCTCGCTGTGCCAGGCGTTGAGCTTGTCGGTGAGCGCCTTGGCGTACTCCATGAAGGTGCCGGGCTGCCCGAGCTTCCCGCCGTAGTCCTTCCAGTAGCTCGTGTGCAGGTCCTCGATGAGGAAGACCCCGCCGCGCCGGATCCGCGGGTAGAAGACCTCGAACGTCGTGATCTGGTGCAGCGGGAAGTGGCCGCCGTCCTCGATCACCACGTCGACCGGGCCGATCTCGTCGGCGATCCGGCGCAGGAAGTCGGGATCACCCTGGTCGCCGATGAAGACCTGGAAGCTCTCCTCCTCCCAGGCCTTGCAGCGAGGGTCGATGTCGACGCCGTAGATCTTGGCGTCGGGGCCGAAGTACTCGCGCCACATCTGACTCGAGCCGCCGTACTGGATGCCGAACTCGACGACCACGACCGGGGTGCCGCGGTACTTCTTCAGGTGCCGGTGGTAGATGTCCCAGTAGTGGACCCACTTGTGGATCTGGCGGCCACGGTGCGCCTCGAAGTACCGCTCGAGCGGGTTGTCGCGAACCACCTCAGCCCCGGATCTCCATCTCGGGGTGCGCCGAGATCAGGCTGTCGGCTACGGCGTCGAACACCCGGCCGAGCGCGGCGAAGTCCGTGTCGCTGGCGAGGTCCACGAGGTGGGCCCGGACACCGGCCACGTGGGTCGGCGCCGCGCGCACCAGGAGGTCATGTCCCTTGTCGGTGAGGGTCGCCAGGATGCCGCGACCGTCCTCGGGTGAGCTGGAGCGCTGCACCAGACCCACCTTCTCCATCCTGGTCACCGTGTGCGTGACCCGGCTCCGGCTGTGGGCCAGGGCGTCGGCGAGCGCCGCCATCCGCATCTGGCCGTCGCGCTCGGAGAGCCGGACCAGGATCTCGTACTCCACCAGGGAGATGTCATGGGCTCTGCGCAGGTCGTCGTCGAGCCTGTCGAACAGCAGGGTGGTGCCTATGACCAGCGCCCGCCACGCGCGCTGTTGGCTGTCTTCCAGCCATCGGATCTCGTCGGGCTCCACGACAGGGGAGTGTATGACCCCGAGCGGGTGCTAGTCGCCCGGCTCACCCTGACGGATCTGGCTGGATCCCGACCAGGACACACCTAGCCTGCCGCACGCCGTTGGGCGCAGATCCATTCGAGCGCGCGCTCGGGCTCGGGGATCCGGCACGTGATGTCGATCCGCCCCGACGACCGCGGGTCGAACAGGGACGGGTCGAAGCCGATCACGAGGGCCTCGTCGGTGGTGCGCAGCTCCAGCCGGTCGAACCTCGCGTCGGCGTACGTCACGTCGAGAACAGGGCGGCGGCGCACGTAGACCGCGAGCCGCGCCCGGGTCACGACCAGGGCGGACCGCGCCCTCACCTTGCGCAGCGAGGAGTAGCGGCCGGGCGCGCGGTAGTCCTCGAACCTCAGCGTCGTCGACACGTTGCCGTGGCGTACGACGATCCCCTCGGCCTCGAGCGGTGCGGCGCGGTCCCGCGGGACCAGGTCACGCCGGGTGAACAGCCCCATGTGATTCAGCCCAGGCTCAGGCGAGCCGCTCCAGGATCAGGGCCATGCCCTGACCGCCGCCGACGCACATGGTGATCAGCCCGGTGGTCTTGTCGTGGAAGTCCAGCGAGTTGAGCATCGTGTTCTGCAGCCGGGCACCGGTCATGCCGAACGGGTGGCCGACCGCGATCGCGCCGCCGTTGACGTTCAGCCGGTCGAGATCGATGCCGAGGTCCTGGTACGACGGCACGACCTGTGCCGCGAACGCCTCGTTGATCTCGACCAGGTCGATGTCGCCGATGCTCATGCCGGCGTGGGCCAGGGCTCGTGTGGACGCCTCGACCGGCCCGAGGCCCATGATCTCGGGGGACAGGCCGCTGACGCCGGTGGAGACGATGCGCGCGAGCGGCTTGAGGCCGAGCTCGTTGGCCCGGGTGTCGCTCATGACTATCACCGCCGCCGCGCCGTCGTTGAGCGCGCAGCAGTTGCCGGCGGTGACGACGCCGTCGGGGCGGAAGACCGGCTGGAGCTGGGAGATCGCCTCGTAGGTGACGCCGGCGCGGGGGCCGTCGTCCTTGGCGACGACGGTGCCGTCCGGCGTGGTGACCGGGGTGATCTCCCGCTCCCAGAAGCCGTCGGCGATCGCCTTCTCGGCGAGGTTCTGCGAGCGCACGCCGAACTCGTCGAGCTCCTTGCGGTCGAGGCCACGCATCGTCGCGACGTTCTCAGCGGTCTGGCCCATCGCTATGTAGACGTCGGGGATCTTGTCGTCCTGGCGGGGGTCGTGCCAGACCTGGCCGCCCTGGGCCTGCTCGTCCGTGCGGGCCTTCGCGTCGTCGTACAGGTGGTTGTGGGTGTCCGGCCAGTGGTCGGAGGTGCCCTTGGCGAACCGCGACACGGTCTCGACGCCGGCCGAGATGAACGCGTGGCCCTCGCCGGCCTTGATCGCGTGGAAGGCCATCCGGGTGGTCTGCACGGACGACGAGCAGTAGCGGGTGATGGTCGCGCCGGGCACCTCGTCGAGGCCCATCAGCACGTTGACGACCCGCGCCATGTTGTTGCCGGACTCGCCGCCCGGGAGACCGCAGCCGAGGTAGTGGTCGTCGATCGTCTTCGGGTCCAGCTCGGGGACCTTGGCCAGGGCGGCCTGGATGATCGTCGCGGTCAGGTCGTCGGGTCGGAACTCGGTGAGCGAGCCCTTGTTGGCGCGGCCGATGGGGGAGCGGGCGGCGGAGACGATCACGGCTTCAGGCATGGGCTGAGCCTAGGTGAGAACAGGTTCCACCGGAGTGTGGGCGCTGTCACTCTTCCGGGGAGTTGAGCGCGTGCATGACCAGCGCGAGTGAGCCGGACAGGAAGGCCCGGCGTTCGCGTTGCGGCTTCTGCAGGGCGGCTATCAGCAGCCCGTCGAACGACGCCACGAGGGCTTCGGCGCGTGCGTCGCCGAGCTCCCTCGCCGCCGGCGACAGGAGGCTGTCCACGACCCCGACCAGTCGGGTGCGCGAGGCGGTCAGGGCCTCTGCCACCGCCGGGTTGCGTGGTGCCTCGAGCGACAGCTCGAGCTTGGCCATGAGCGGCTCGCGCTCGTCGAGCCAGCGTTCGAAGAGCGCCAGAGTGAGCGCCACCGCCCGCGTCTCGTCGCCGGTGCACTCGACCAGCTCGGCGGCGAGCTCGTCCACGTCCGCGGCCATCGCAGCAGCGACGTACTGCGTCACCGCAACCTGGAGTGCCTGCCGCGTGCGGAAGTACGCCGAGCAGGTGCCCTCGGGGAGCCCGGCCCGCCGGTCGACGGCCCTGTGGGTGAGCCCGCGGAGTCCTTCGTCGGCGACGACGTGGACCGCCGCCTCGAGCAGCTCGCGGCGTCGCGGGCTGAGGTCCGGCGGAGTCGCGGTGGATGTGACGGAAGGCACTTTTCGCAATCTACCCAAGGAGTTGTGCGGGGACGGGGAGAAGCGTACCTTCTACACACGTAGAAGACTTCTACAGAAGTAGAAAGGAATCGATCATGTTGTACGACCTCTCTCCAGTCCTCCCGTTCTTCGTGGTCGTCGCCCTGCTCGCCCTCGTCGGCAGCATCGCCTCGGTCACCGTCCTCGCGCAGACCGCGGTCCGCCACCACCGCACCCGCGTCGCTCGCCGTCAGAGCGTCCCGACCTACTACCGCCACCTGGTCGCGTCACACTGACTCCCGCCGCGTGACCTGCAGCTGAGGCTGGCCGTCACCGACGTGGACGGCCTTCCGGTCCTGGTCTGGGTGCGCGACTTCCGCGAAGCAGCGGAGACGCTCGAGTACGAGTCCTTCGACGCGATGATCGCCAGCCTGCGCTTCTCCTGAGGGGTTCACCGCAGGGCGATGGCGAAGGCTCTGGCAGAGTCGGGGCGTGCGCCATCGCTACGAGTGCCCCATGCGCTGGGCCGATCTCGACCAGCTGGGGCATGTCAACAACGTGGTGTACGTCGACTACCTCCAGGAGGCGCGGGTCGACCTGCTTCGCGCCCACGGCCGGGGCCCGCAGGCGCTCGCCGACGGGCTCGTCGTGGTCCGCCACGAGGTGACGTATCTCAAGCCCCTGACCTACGACTTCCGCCCGGTCTCCATCGAGTGCTGGGTGACCGACATCAAGGCCGCCACGTTCACGATGGCCTACGAGATCTTCCACGACGCACCGTCGACCGACGGGGCCGACGGGGCCGACGGGGGACCGGATCGTCTATCTGCGCGCCACCACCGCCCTCACGCCGTTCGTCTTCGCCGAGGAGCGACCGCGCCGGATCACCGCCGAGGAGCGGGCGGCGCTCGAGGGTCACCTCGAGCCCGACCAGCAGCCGCGGCGTCGTACGCCGCCGCTGCCCGACGAGGTCACCAGCCACTACCCGATCCACGTCCGGTTCTCCGATGTCGACGTCTACGGGCACGTCAACAACGTGAAGTACTTCGAGTACCTCCAGGAGGCGCGGGTCTCGATGATCCGCCAGCTGGTGCCCCTGCGCCGGTTCAGCGTGGTGGTGGCGCAGACCGATGTCGACTACCTCCAGCCGCTGCTGTTCCGGGCCGAGCCCTACGACTGCCGCTCGTCGATCACCCGGGTCGGCGCACGGTCGATGACCGTCGAGAGCGAGATCCGGGACAGCGACCGGGTGCTGGCGCGGGCCCGGGTGGTCGTCGTCTTCTTCGACCTGGCGGGCAGGCGCTCGACCGAGCCTGACCCGGAGGTACGCGAGGTCCTGCTGGCGGCCAGTCACCCCGCCGACAGCTGACAGGTCCGACGCCTGGGCGCCGCCCGGGCCGCGCTCGGAAAGTGTTCGGAGGCTCGCCAGGGTTCGGATCCCCGATCTCCCCTGCAGGCGCATGAATGGCCCCGGTGGGCTACAGCCACTCCTGCCGACATGTGCCACGCTTTTCGCACACTCCGGCACTGGGGGGCATGTGGTCAGAAAGCTGGAAGTCAGCAGGAAGCCGCAGCCGACAGAGCGAGTCCCAGCGCCAGTCGAGGTTCGGGTCGAGGCGCTTTTCGACCGCCAACATCGTTCAAGGGACATAACCCTTGTACTCCGGTGTCGAGCGGGCCACCGTCGCAGCCGCCGTCGGTGACTGCCACCTGCTCGACAACATTGCGAGAAGCGGCTGGCCGCGCCCCGCCACGGGCTCACGCGTATTCGCGGATGACGACCTTCGTATCCACGCCGCGACGTGTCCGTGCGGGCGTCTGTACCTCGAGGTCTGGCGCAGGGTTCCCAGGTCCTACTTCGAGTACCTGGTCCCCATCGACGCGTCAGAGCTTGCCCAGGTCCGGAGCGACATATCGTCGGCTCCCCGAAACGTCACCGACAAGTGGATCGCGGCAGAGCGAGCGGTGCAGGCGCTGGCGCTCGGCCGCCCCACAGTTGAGCACTCTCCGTTTGATCCCGAGATTCTGCGCTGGCTCCCACCGGGCGAGCTGCTCGCCTTCACCACTTCGCCCATGTAGATCGGACGGCCGATCGACACGCTGACCTGGGGGTCAGGCGTCCTCGAAGGTGTTGACCATGAACTGCGCGGCGTGCGTGACGTAGTCCCAGAACTGCGTGTCCTGCTCCGGCGTCAGCGTGCCGTCCTCCACCACCTCGTCCAGGGCGGCCCGGAAGTGGGTGAGCCAGTGCTCCTTGGCGGTCGGCGTGACCGCGAACGGCGCGTGCCGCATCCGCAGCCGGGGGTGGCCCCGGGTGTCGGAGTACGTCGTGGGGCCGCCCCAGTACTGCACCAGGAACAGCCGGAACCGCTCCTCGGCCGGCCCGAGGTCCTCCTCCGGGTAGAGCGGCCGGAGCACCGGGTCGCCGGCCACCCCTTCGTAGAAGCGGGCGACGATGCGACGGAACGTCTCGTAGCCGCCGATCTCGTCGTAGAAGGTGCTCACCCACCCATTCTGCAGAGTGGGGCCCTCTGGAAGACTCGCGGGCATGGCGACCACACGTAACGCGACCACGCACTGGGAAGGCAGCCTGTTCGAGGGTGCCGGTCAGGTGACACTCGAGAGCTCGGGCAACGGCACGTACGACGTGTCGTGGGCCGCGCGGGCCGAGGAGGCCAACGGCAAGACCAGCCCGGAGGAGCTGATCGCCGCCGCGCACTCGTCGTGCTTCTCCATGGCCCTGTCGAACGTGCTGGCCAAGGCCGGCACCGCCCCCTCGGCGCTCGACACGTCCGCCGAGGTCGACTTCGTCCCCGGCACCGGGATCACCGAGATCCGGCTCCGGGTCCGCGGCACCGTCGAGGGCATGAGCAACGACGACTTCGTCGCCGCGGCGGAGGACGCCAAGGTCAACTGCCCGGTGAGCCAGGCCCTCGCGGCCGTCCCGTCGATCAAGCTCGACGCTGCGCTGGCCTGACCCTCACGCGCTCTCGTCCGACCCCTCGTCCGCCCCGGTCGTCCGGGTCGAGCCCGGGGTGCGGGCGGCCCTCGCGGTGCCAGACCACCCGCTGCGGGAACGGGATCTCGATGCCCTCGTGGTCGAACCGCGCCTTGATCCGCTGCCGCAGCTCGCGGGCGACGGCCCACTGCTCCATGGGCTGGGTCTTCACGAGCACCCGCAGGGTGATCGCATCCGGGGTCAGCGCCTCCACGCCGGTGACCTCGGGCTCCTCGATGATGACGCTTCGGTAGTCCTCGTCCTCCCAGAGGTCCTGTGCTACCTCGGCCAGCACCCGCTTGGCGCGGACCAGGTCCTCGTCGTACCCGACGCCGACGTCGACGACCGCGCGGGACCAGTTCTGGCTCTTGTTGCCGACGCGCAGGATCTCGCCGTTGGGCACGTACCAGACCGTGCCGTCGAGATCGCGCAGCCGGGTGACCCGCAGGCTCACCGCCTCCACGGTGCCCGTGGCCTCGCCGACGTCGACGATGTCACCGACGCCGAACTGGTCCTCGAAGATCATGAAGACACCCGAGAGGAAGTCCTTCACCAGCGACTGCGCACCGAAGCCCAGCGCGATGCCGAGGATCCCGGCGCTGGCGATGATGGGCGCGATGTTCACGCCGACCTGGCTCAGGATCATCGTGCCGAAGATGGCGACCAGGACACCGGTGATCACGCTCTTGAGCAGGTCGCCCATGGTCTTGGCGCGCTGCACCCGGCGGGTGGCCGCGGCCAGGTCGCGCAGCTCCTGGGTGTGGGTCAGCTCCGCGGTGCCTCGGCGGCGCGAGAACCAGCGAACCCTCGCCGGCATGCCCCCCTCCTCGGCCCGGGTCACCAGCCGGTCCACGAGCCGGTGGAGGACGAACCGGATCACCAGTCCCAGCCCGATCAGCCCCGCAATCGCCAGGGGCAGACCGATGAACCAGTCGGTCAGGTTGGCCAGGGTGTGCGAGCCGGTCTGGTTCTCCACCCAGTTGCAGAGCGACTCGTCGTCCTCGCACGGGCTGCTCAGGAACATGGCCCCCAGTATTCACATGACCGTTTCTGGATATCGTGGGGGCGTGACCACCGCAGCGAGCGCCCTGGCCGCCGTCGTACCCATGGACGTGCCCATCGGGTGGAGCCAGCCCGACGACGTGAACATGGTCCACGCCCTGCTCCTGCTGGGAGGCGTGCCCCTGCTGCTGATGATCGGGATCACGGTCGCGGTCTACGTGCCGTCGCTGGTCCGCGGCGAGCGGATCGCGCCGGGCCAGCCGCCGGTGGAGAACCAGTGGCTGGGCGGGCCGCGGACCGGCACCGCCGAGCTGAAGGGTCCGGAGTCCGAGGATGCCGATGCCGGAGGCGCCAGTGGCCGCTGGTGAGCGCCCCGACACCCGTCTGAGCGCCCGGTTCGGCGCCAACGACAGGGTCACGCTCGACGAGACGATCCGCAAGGCCGAGCGGCTGTCGCGGTTTGAGTTCTCCGTCTTCGTCGGCCGCGCCGAGGGCGACCCCCGCGCGTACGCCGTCAGCCTGCACGCCACGCTCGTGGCCCCTGCCCGGAGCATCCTGATCCTGGTCGACCCCGACGCCCGGGCGCTCGAGGTCGTCACCGGCGGCCACGTGCGCCGTACCCTCCGCGACACGCAGGTCGAGCTGGCGGTCGCCCAGATGCAGAGCCTCTTCGCCGCCGGCGACCTCGTCGGCGGGCTGCGCCGCGGCATCCAGATGCTCGCCGAGCACGCCCGCGCGCCGGAGACCCTGCACGCAGAGTGAAGTTCAAGTAGGTTCCGGGCCGTGATGATGATCCTGGCCGGGGCCCTCGCGATCGTGGTCGTCATCTGCG
Organism: uncultured Actinomycetota bacterium; assembly: GCA_963798045.1. GTDB lineage: Bacteria > Actinomycetota > Actinomycetes > Propionibacteriales > Nocardioidaceae > Nocardioides. The sequence goes on along the minus strand of CAWCSB010000012.1, from coordinate 32,450 downwards.
TGTGCCTCCTGCTGTTCTTCCGCTCGCTCGCCGACGAACGGGCCCGCGCTGCCGAGGCGGAGGTCCGCCGGCTCAAGGCGGTCCTCGACGACGTCAAGGAGGTGGCGTGGAGCAACCGCGACATCGCTCCCGACCTGGCCACGATCGTCATCGACACCATCCGCACGGCCGAGCGAAGCCACCGGCCCGAGCTCCCCAACTAGGCGTGTCTCTCGCGCCCTGACGGCGCGCCTCCGTCGTCCCCAACACGCGTGACGCCAATCTGACCACCATGGCCAACGACGTGGTGCGCCGCTCGCGCGCCCGGATCCTGCTGCCGCTCGTGCTGCTCCTCGTCGTAGCGCTGTTCTGCCTGCTGTTCGTGCGGCCCTCGACGGCATCGACCGGCCCCGACCAGGTGGCGCTGCACTACAAGGGCGGCGCGTTCACCTCGAAGAAGTTCGCGAACTGCATCGACGCGTCGACGCGGGTCTACGACGGTCCCGGCGACGGCCACTTCGCCTACCCGCGGTCCCAGAGCAACTTCGTCTTCGACGACGTCGCGGGCGACGGCGGGCCGATCACCTTCGTCACCAAGGACGGCATCGAGATGACAGTCGAGGGCGTGGCGAACTTCGTCCTCAACGTCTCGTGCACGCCGGTGACCATCGACGGGGCGCGCTACCCGGGCGGCGTGCTGCAGCGGTTCCACGAGCAGGTCGGCAACCGCTACAGCGCCTACATGACCGCGGACGGCTACCGATCGGACGGCTGGCGGCAGATGCTGGCGATCTACGTCCAGCGGCCGCTGGACACCGCGATCGACCGGGCCGGCCAGAACTACACCTACACCGAGCTCTACACCGACCCGGCCAAGAAGGCGGCCTGGGAGCAGTCGGTGCTCGACCAGCTCCCCGGGCTGGTGGACCGGCAGACCGACGGGGAGGCGGAGTACTTCCTCAACTTCGCGATCACGCTCCAGAAGCCCGAGCCGCCACAGTCGATCAAGGACCAGCTGGTCCGCCAGCAGGCCGGCGTCGCCGCCGCCCGGGCCGCCCAGGCCGAGGCCGAGGCCCAGAAGGCCGCCGCGCTCGCGCAGGTCGAGGTCCAGAAGGTCGAGGCGCAGAAGGTCCAGGTGCGCGTCGACGTGCTCGGCCAGCAGGGCTACCTGCAGGAGTACGCCATCGACCACGGGCTGAACCCGTTCCAGCCCGCGACCAACAGCCTGATCACCGGAGGCGGACCGATCACCGGCCAGTAGAGCTTCGCGGTGGTTGAGGAAGGCGCGCTAGCACCTGTCTCGAAACCCCCCCGCGGCTTGTCGGCGGGTTCCGGGGCAATTTCCCCGGCCAGCCGGGGAAATTGGCAGTTGTCAGGGGTTGCATCCGCTGACAAGTGGCCGACTCGCCTGACAAGAAGCGCGTCAGGCGGTCGCGCCGGCCCGGAAGAGCACACGGCGTACGCGCAGCGCCGTTGCTTCGGGCTGGTAGAGGTCGGCCCAGACGATCCGGATGCACCGCCAACCGGTCAGCTCGTGGATCAGCTCCTCGCGCTTCTTCTCGGCGAGGACGACGTCGGTGACCGACTGCCCCTCCTTGAGCAGCGCGGTGTACTTGATCTTCCCGTCGAACTCGACGAACACGCCGAATTCGGGCCAGGCGAAGTCGACCACTGCGACGACGGTTCCGTGACTGTCCCTGATCTTGTACTGGCATTGTGGACGCGGGAGCCCCATTCGCCAGCACAGGAACAGGAAACGACTCTCGCCCACAGACGCGCACTTGGAAGTACAGAGTCGAAGCAACACCTCGGCCGTGAGGCTGTGGGGCCAGTGGCGCGCCGCGTCATATCTGGCCCAGAGCCGGTCGACCGTGGTCAGCCGGAGATGCAGAAGCTCGTTGGTGAAGGTCAGGGCGTGCTCGAGGTCGGTCACCGTGGGCAACTCCATTACCAGTCGCTCCGGGGAGACGACAGGAACACCGTGCCGCTCGACATGTCCTCGGGCAGCAGGACACCTCGGTGCTGAGTCACTCCTGCTTCGCTGCGGCCGGCTCGGAGATCGCGTCGAGTGCCGTGCACCGACTCGGGGAGAAGGTCCCAGAACGACAGGTCCCACAATGCGGCTCCGGTCAGGTGCGACAGCACCATCTCGGAGCGAGCCTGGGCCAGCACCGCTCTCGCTCGGAGCTCGTGCTGTCCGACCTCGCCCGCCGCACGCCATGCCGCGCCGTCGACGTAGGCACCATGTCGTGGCTTGGCCCAGGTGCCGTCGCGCACGAGTCGGGCGATCGCCTTGTCCTTGTAGCCCTGTTGCACCAGCTGACTACGCAGCATGATCGGCGTGAATCTCGGGTCGTCGGTGGAGCGATTCGCGGACATGGCAGAAGGCTGTCGCGGCAGCCGGACAGATCGCCGCGGGTCAAGCCTCGGCTGTGGATGACTCCCCTGGCGGACTCGCCTGTGGATCGTTCGTGGCTGCTGCCAGGGTGCGGCTTCGTCGAGTCTGGCCTGACTTGTCGGCGTGTCTTGTCACCTGTAGAGGGTTGCAACCCCCTACAGGTGACAAATTCCCCGGCTGACCGGGGAAATTGCCCCCGCCCGCCGGGCGCGCCGCCGGGCTCAGCCCTGCGCTCGGTCCTTCGCCTGCGCCCGCAGGGCGCGGGCCACGTCGTCGCGGCCCTCGCGGACGTAGCGCTTGGCGGCCGGGTTGGCTGATGAGCTCTCCAGCCAGGCGTCGACCCGGTCGAGGAGCTCCTGGCTCGCCAGCTGCTTGGGGAAGATGTACTCCAGCGCGGTCGAGGCGCGCTGGGTGCCCTTCTCCTCCCACATCGTCTCGGCGGCGGCGAGGTACTTCTCGACGTACGGCGCGAGCACCTCGTCCTGGCCGTGGGCCTGGAAGGCCAGCACGATGCTGCGCTGGGTCTCGTTGGGGATGTCGTCGCGGACCATCGCGAGCTCCCACGCCTCGGCCTTGGCCTCGGCCGTGGGCATGAGGGTGCGGGCGGCCGCGGCGTGCTCCTTGCCGGAGATGGTGTTGTCGCGGGCCAGCTCCTCGTCGATGCGGGCACGGTCGGCCCGGCCGTTCTTGGCCAGCCCGGACAGCAGCGTCCAGCGCAGGTCGGTGTCGACCGCGAGACCGTCGATCACGAGCGACCCGTCCAGCAGCCCCTCGAGGTCGCTGAGCGCTTCGTCGCTGTGCGCGGCGGAGGCGTAGGCGCGGGCGAACGAGAGCTGGTGGTCGTCACCGGGCGCCGCGGTCATCAGCATCTGGCGCAGGCCGGTCTCCCACTTGGCGCGCAGCTCAGCGCGGTGCTCGGGGGCCGAGTAGAGCGTGGAGGCCGTCGCGGCGTACCCGGGGAGCCGGTTGACGCCGAACGCGTCGGTCTCGGACGCGATACCCGAGAGCACGAGGGTCACGAAGTCGCTCGCCGACATCTCGGCGTCGCGGGTCATGTCCCACGCCGCGCCCCAGCACAGCGCCCGGGCCAGCGAGTCGTCGATGGTCTCGATGCTGGTGACCAGGGTTTCGAGCGAGCGCTCGTCGAGCCGGATCTTGGCGTAGGCGAGGTCGCCGTCGTTGACCAGCAGCAGGTCGGCCTGCTTCTCGCCCACCACCTGCGCGACCTCGGTCAGCTCGCCCTCGACGTCGGTCTCGATGGAGGTACGCCGGACCAACCGGCCGTCGACCTTGTCGTAGAGACCCACGCCGAGCCGGTGCCGGCGCAGTGTCGGGTAGTCGGCCGCCGCGGTCTGCCGGATGGCGAACGACGCGTAGGTGCCGTCCTCGGCGAGCTCGAACTCCGGCGCCAGGGTGTTGACGCCGGCGGTCTGGAGCCACTCCTGCGCCCACGACTCGAGCTCACGGCCGGACGACTTCTCCAGGGCCATCAGCAGGTCCTTGAACTCGGCGTTCGAGAACGCGAAGTCCTCGAAGTAGCCGCGCAGCCCTTCGAGGAACGGCTCCAGGCCGACCCAGGCGACCAGCTGCTTGAGCACCGAGGCGCCCTTGGCGTAGGTGATGCCGTCGAAGTTCACCTCGACGGCCTGCAGGTCGTAGTTGTCCGCGGCGATCGGGTGCGTGCTGGGCAGCTGGTCCTGGCGGTAGGCCCAGTTCTTGCGGGCGTTGGTGAAGCCGGTCCACGACTCGGTGAACTCGGTCGCGTTGACCGCCGCGTGGTAGCAGGCCCACTCGGCGAACGACTCGTTGAGCCAGAGGTCGTCCCACCACTTCATGGTCACGAGGTCGCCGAACCACATGTGCGCCATCTCGTGGAGGATCACCTCGGCGCGGAACTCGTAGAACGAGCGGTCCTGGCGGCTGCGCGGGAGGTACTCGTCGCGGAAGGTCACGCACCCGGCGTTCTCCATCGCGCCCATGTTGTACTCCGGCACGAACAGCTGGTCGTACTTCCCGAACGGGTAGGGGTAGCCGAACTTCTCCTCGAAGAACGCGAAGCCCTGCTCGGTGATCTTCCACAGCTCGTCGGCGTCGAGGTGCTCGACCAGCGACTGGCGGCAGTAGAGGCCCATCGGGATCTCGCCGTGCGCGCCGGCGTAGGTCCTGTGGACCGAGTGGTACTCACCGGCGACCAGCGCGGTGATGTAGGTCGACATCGGCTGGGTCTCGGGGAACCGCCAGACCTGCTTGTCGTCGGACAGGGCCTCCGGCTCGGGCGTCGCGGCGTTCGAGGACACCGCCCAGCCGGCCGGCGTGGTGACCGTGAACGTGTACGGCGCCTTGAGGTCGGGCTGCTCGAAGGTCGTGTAGACCCGGCGGGCGTCGGGGACCTCGAACTGCGTGTAGAGGTAGACCCGGTCGTCGACCGGGTCCACGAAGCGGTGCAGCCCCTCACCCGTGCGGGAGTAAGTGCAGTCGGCCTTGACGACCAGGGTGTTGTCGGCGGCGAGGCCGCTCAGCGCGATCCGGTTGTCGGCGTACGCCGAGGCGTCGACGGGCTCGCCGTTGAGCGTGATCTCGTGGATCGTCGCGCCCACGAGGTCGGCGAAGGTCGAGGCGCCGGGCTCGCGGCAGCTGAAGACGATCGTCGTGGTGGAGCCGAAGGTGGTCGGTGCGAATTCTCGGGGTCAGTCGTGAGGTCCAGGTCGATGGAGTACGACGTGACGTCCAGGAGGGAGGCACGGGTCGCGGCCTCGTCCCGGGTGAGGTTGGTTCCAGGCATGCCGGTGATCCTGCCACCCGGGTAGTGATCCCGGCCACGCGCATCGGGCGCAAGGATGTAGTCGTGACCGGATCGCGACCTGCTTCGGGACCCGGTTCGGGACCCGTTCGGGACCCGGTTCCGCCCGAGAGGTCGCCCTCGTCTTCCTCCGGCTGGGCGTGGTGGCCTTCGGTGGACCGGCCGCGCACACCGCGATGATGCGGCAGGAGCTGGTCCAGCGCCGGAAGTGGCTGACCGACGAGCGGTTCGTCGACCTGATGGGCGCCACCAACCTGATCCCGGGCCCGAACTCGACCGAGCTGGCCATCCACCTCGGCCACGAGCGGGCGCGCTGGCGCGGGCTGCTGCTCGCGGGAGTCCTCTTCATCCTCCCGGCCGCCGTCATCGTCACGGTGCTCGCGTGGGTCTACGTCGAGCACGGGGACACTCCCGCCTTCGACCAGGTGCTGTACGGCGTGGTGCCGGTGGTCGTCGCGATCATCGTGTGGGCGCTGGTGCCGCTGGCCCGCACGGTGGTGACGTCGCCAGGGCTGGCCGTGCTGCTCGCGGCCGGCCTCGCGGCGTACCTCCTCGGCGTCAACGAGCTCGTCGTGCTGTTCGGGGGCGCCGCGATCGCCCTGGTGGTGCACGTCGGCCGGGTCGCTGGCCGGGTCGGGCCGGCAGGCGATCGTGCTGGCGGCGCTGCCGGTCTTCGAGGACCCGACCGCGGGCCAGCTGGCGACGCTGTTCGCGACGATGCTCAAGATCGGCGCGGTGCTGTACGGCTCGGGCTACGTGCTGCTGGCCTTCCTCGAGGGCGACTTCGTGGACCGCCTCGGCTGGATCACGCACCAGCAGCTGCTGGACGCCATCTCCATCGGCCAGGTCACGCCCGGGCCGGTGTTCACGACCGCGACGTTCGTCGGCTACCTGGTCGCCGGGCTCCCCGGAGCCTTCCTCGCGACGGTCGCGATCTTCCTGCCGTCCTTCGTCTTCGTCGGACTGCTCACCCGGCTGGCCGGGTGGCTCCGGTCGCGCTCGTGGACCTCGGCCCTGCTGGACGGGCTCAATGCCACCGCGCTGGCGCTCATGGCCGGGATCTGCTGGACGCTCGGCCGGGACGCGCTGGTCGACGGCTGGACGGTGGCGCTGTTCGGGCTGACCCTGCTCCTGCTGTGGCGGACCCGGCTCAACTCCGCGTGGTACGTCGGTGGGGGGCGGTGGTCGGAATACTTCTGCATCTGGTCGGTTTATAGTTGACATGAGCAACGTTGACTTCTGGTTCGACCCGCTGTGCCCGTTCGCCTGGATCACCTCCCGCACGATGCTGGAGATCGAGAAGGTGCGCGACGTCCAGACGACGTGGCACATCATGAGCCTCGCCTACCTCAACCAGGACAAGGACATCCCTGACAGCTACCGCGAGCGCCTCAAGGACGCCTGGGAGCCGGTCCGCGTCTGCATGGCGGTCGAGCAGGAGTACGGCCAGGAGAAGCTGGCCGAGCTCTACACCGCGCTCGGGACCAGGAAGCACACCGAGGGTCGCGAGCACCTCGACCGGCCCCTCATCGAGGAGGCGCTCGAGGAGATCGGCGTTCCGATCGCACTGGCCGAAGCCATGCACGACTCGTCGTACGACGACGCGATCAGGAAGAGCCACCACCTCGGCATGGACCAGGTCGGCGACGACGTCGGCACGCCCATGATGTCGATCGACGGCAACGCGTTCTTCGGCCCGGTGCTCAGCAAGATCGCCCGCGGCGAGGACGCCGGCAAGGTCTGGGACGGCGCGGTCGTACTGTCGTCGTTCCCGTACTTCTACGAGCTCAAGCGGACGCGCGACACCAAGCTCGACTTCAGCTGAATCTCGCTGGTTGAGGAGCTTGCGCAGCAAGCGTCTCGAAACCTCTGAAGGATGCGCTGGGACTGGACCAAGGCCCGTCCCAGCCTCGGCTTGCGAGGTTTCGAGACGGGCGCAGAGCGCCCTCCTCAACCACCGAAGGGTCAGCCGCCTGCCGTGGCCGCGCCCGTCGCGGCCACCACGCCGATCATCACCGCCGCGGTGGCCGCGTCGACGGCGTCCTTGACCGCCTTGGCGGCCCACTGGCCCTCGGCGATCTGCTTGGCCTTCTTCTCCAGGTCGTTCTTGTTCGCCGTGGTGTCGGGCGTGACCGCGCTGTGCGCCTTGTCGATCGCGGTGAGCAGGGCGATGAGGGCGCCCGTTCGCTCGTCGGGCTGGGCGCCGTCGACGAGGCAGGCGGTGACGGTGCGCCGGAGCTCGGTCTCGTGACTGGTGTCGGCGGCCGGCCAGGTGGTGCGCGGGAACAGCCCGAGCAGCTTGCCGTCGCGGCGCTCGAGGACGCCGCGGTCGGCGAGCCGGGCTGCCAGGCGGTTCGCGAGCCCCTTGCCGATCTTGCCGACCAGGGTGCTCGCCTTGCGGTCCTTCTCGGCGATGGTCGTGAGCGCCTCGGCGAGCAGCGGGTCCAGGTCGGCCGGTGCGCCTTCGGCGGCGTGCACCTTGTCGGTCCGCCAGATGCTCTTGTTCTCGTCGACGGTGACCAGGCCGGTCACCGCGAGCTCGGCCAGCACGGCACCGCCCAGCAGCGCGTCGGTGTTGCCCCAGGCCGAGACGGTGCCCTTGGTGTCGTCCAGCAGCAGGAGCAGCAGGTCCTCGGCGATCAGCGTCATGAGTCGAACCTAGCCACCCGAGCTCGAGGCGGCCGCGTCGATGGCGTCCTTGACCGCCTTGGCGGCCCACTGGCCTTGGGCGATCTCCTTGGCGCGCTTCTTGAGCTGTCTCTTCGTCGCCGCGTGGTTGGCCGCGACCGCCTTGTGCGCCTCGTCGGCGGCCCAGAGGAGGGCGATGAGCGCAGCGGTGCGCTCGTCGGGCCGGCCACCGTCCACGAGGCAGACGGTGATGGTGCGACGCAGCTGGTTGTCGCGGGTCGTGTCGGCGGCGGGCCAGGTGGTCCGCGGGATCAGGCCGAGCCGCCTGCCGTCCCTGCGCTCGAGGATCCGGCGTTCGGCCAGGCCCGCGGCCAGCCGGTCATCGAGGCCCTTGCCGATCTTGGTGACCAGAGTGCTGGCCTTGCGGTCCTTCTCGGCGATGGTGGCCAGCGCCGAGGCGAGCACGGGGTCGAGGTCGGCGGGCGGCGCACCGGTGGCGCGCACCTTCGCGGTCCGCCAGATGCTCTTCTTGTCGTCGACCGTGGCGAGTCCCAGAAGGGCGAGCTCAGCAAGCACCGCGCCGCCGAGCACGGCGTCCGTGTTGCCCCACGGCGAGACGGTGCCCTTGGCGTCGTCCAACAGCAGGAGCAGCACGTCCTCCGCGATCAGCGTCATGCCCGCGAACGTAACTGCGTCGCAGCCCTGAGAGACACCCTCCTAGTCTTCACCCATGAGCAAGATCCTGTCCGCCGTCGCCTGGCCGTATGCCAACGGCCCGCGCCACATCGGCCACGTGGCCGGGTTCGGCGTGCCCTCCGACGTGTTCAGCCGCTACATGCGGATGGCGGGCCACGACGTGCTCATGGTCTCGGGCACCGACGAGCACGGCACGCCGATCCTGGTCGCGGCCGACAACGAGGGGGTCAGCGCCCGGGCGCTGGCCGACAAGAACAACACCGTCATCGTGCAGGACCTCGTCGACCTGGGGCTGTCCTACGACCTGTTCACGCGCACGACGACGGGCAACCACTACAACGTCGTCCAGCAGCTGTTCCTGGGCGTGCACGGCAACGGCTACATGGTCGAGCAGACGACGTTCGGGGCGATCTCGCCGTCCACCGGCCGCACCCTTCCCGACCGCTACATCGAGGGGACCTGCCCGATCTGCGGTTATGCCGACGCACGGGGCGACCAGTGCGACAACTGCGGCAACCAGCTCGACCCGACCGACCTGATCAACCCGCGGTCGAAGATCAACGGCGAGACCCCGGACTTCGTCGAGACCCAGCACTTCTTCCTCGACCTGCCGGCGCTGGCGGGCGCCCTCCAGGAGTACCTCCAGGGCCGCGAGGCCTCCGGCACCTGGCGGCCGAACGTCATCAAGTTCTCGCTCAACCTGATCGAGGATCTCCGGCCGCGGTCGATGACGCGCGACATCGACTGGGGCATCCCGGTGCCGATCGAGGGCTGGACCGAGCAGAAGACCAAGCGGATGTACGTCTGGTTCGACGCCGTGATCGGCTACCTGTCGGCTTCGGTCGAGTGGGCCCGGCGGACGGCCGAGAAGGATGGGGGGAGCCAGGAGCGGTGGCGGGAGTGGTGGAACGACCCCGAGGCGCTGTCCTACTACTTCATGGGCAAGGACAACATCGTCTTCCACTCGGTGATCTGGCCCGCCGAGCTGCTCGCCTACAACGGCAGGGGCGACAAGGGTGGCGAGCCGGGGGAGTACGGCGTGCTCAACCTCCCCACCGAGGTCGTCTCGTCGGAGTACATGACGATGGAGAGCAAGCAGCTGTCCACCAGCCGCGGCCACGTGATCCTGGTCGGCGACATGCTGTCGCGCTACCAGCCGGACGCGCTGCGCTACTACATCTGCGCGGCCGGCCCGGAGACGTCGGACGCCGACTTCACCTGGGCCGACTTCGTGCTGCGCACCAACTCCGAGCTGGTGGCCGGCTGGGGCAACCTGGTCAACCGCACCGCGACGATGCTCGCCAAGAGCTTCGGCGAGATCCCGGCCGCCGGCCCCCTCCAGCCGGAGGACGAGGCCGTGCTGGCCGCCGTCCGGGCCGGCTTCGACACGGTCGGTGACCTGGTCGGCCGGCAGCGGCTGCGGTCGGGGATCTCCGAGGCGATGCGGGTGGTCGGCGAGGTGAACAAGTACCTCACCGTCACCGAGCCCTACAAGATGAAGGACGAGTCGCAGCGCGAGCGGCTCGCCACGGTGCTGCACGTCGCCGCGCAGTGCGTGGTCGACTGCAACACGATCCTGTCGCCGTTCCTCCCGCACTCGGCCAACAAGGTGCACCTGGCGCTCGGCGGCGAGGGCGAGTTCATGCCGATGCCGCGGATCGAGACGGTCGAGGAGCTCGACCCCGACAACGGCGCCGGGCTGGACTTCTACACCGTCATCACCGGCGACTACTCCCGCACGCCCACCTGGGAGTCGCACCCGGTCACGGTCGGCGCGAAGATCGAGAAGCCGACGCCGATCTTCACCAAGCTCGACCCTGCGATCGTGGACGAGGAGCTCGCGAGGCTGGCTCAGTGAGGAAAGCGTGAAGCTGGCCCTGCTCGGAGACCACCGCGGGCATCGAAGCCATCTGGAGCTCGACGCGCTGCGGCCATCCCTGCCGCTGGCGACCGAGTGGGTCCCGACCGAGTCCGGCTTCGACGTGACGGCCTACGACGGCGTCTGGCTGGTGCCCGGCTCGCCGTACGCCGACGACGCGGCGGTGCTGTCCGCCCTGACCGTCGTGCGGGAGCGGGGGATCCCGTTCCTCGGCACCTGCGGAGGGATGCAGTACGCCGTCCTCGAGTACGTCGCCTCCGTGCTCGGCGACCCGGCCACCCACGCCGAGTCGGACGGTGAGTCCGACGACAACGTGGTGACGGCCCTGGCCTGCTCGCTCAACGGCGAGGAGCGGCTGGTCACGCCCGTGCCCGGCACCCGGTTCGCATCGTGGGTGCCGGAGCCGTTCGTCGGGATGCACTTCTGCAGCTACGCGCCGACGCCCGCAGCGGTCGCTCGCCTGGAAGCCGCTGGCGTGGTGGTCGGCGCGACCGCGCCCGACGCCGGTGCGGAGGTGCTCGAGTTCCCCGAGCACCCGTTCTACGTCACCTCGATGTTCCAGCCGCACGTCGGCGCGCTGGCGGGGGCTCCGGTGCACCCGCTGGTGACTGCGTTCGTGGACGCGGTGGGGGCAACGGCCCGTGCGTGAGGGCGAGCCGAGCCGCACGGCGTTCGGTGCGGCGATCCATCGCGCCGCGCACGCCGAGCTCGACCGGCCGGTGGTGTTCGAGGACCCGCTGGCCTGGCGGATCCTGGGGGTCGACCGCGACGAGGTGCTCTCCCAGGTGCCGGCCCGGTCGCGGCTGCGGTTCTTCGTCGCCGTCCGGCACCGGTTCGCCGAGGACGTCGTCGCCGCGGCCGTGGACCGCGGGGTGCGGCAGGTCGTGGTGCTCGGCGCCGGCTTGGACACCTTCGCCTACCGCCAGCCCGATGATGCGTCCCATGAGGGGCTACGCGTCTACGAGGTCGACTTCCCGGCCACCGGTGCGTGGAAGCGGGAACGGCTCGCCGACGCGGGGATCGACGTCCCCGACTCGGTGACCTACGTCGGCATCGACTTCGAGCGCGACGACCTGATCAGCCGGCTGGCCGGGCACGGCTTCGACGCCGCGTCGCCCGCGGAGTTCATGTGGCTCGGCGTAGTGCCGTACCTGAGCCGCGCGGCCGTGGCCGCGACCCTGCGCGCGATCACCGTCGTGCCCGAAGCCGAGGTGGTCTTCGACTACGCCGCCGCCGACGGCCAGGAGGAGACCCAAGGCAGCGCTGAGCTCGCGGCCCGCGTAGCGGCTGCGGGCGAGCCATTCAGCGACCGGTGGGACCCGGCCGAGCTGGCCGCCTTGCTGGCGGGGTCCGGCTTCGACGACGTCGAGGACCTCGGCCGGCTGGAGATCCGCGCGCGCTTCCTCGGACTCGAGCCCGGGCCGCCCGGCGGCGGTGGACACGTGGTGCGCGCGCGCCGCTCCTAGCGGCGCGCGCGCCGCTCCTAGCCCTCCCTGCCGCCACCGCCGAGGATCGCGCGGACGCCGTTCACGCCGTGGATCTTCAGCTTGATCACCCCGAGGTCGACGATGCCGCCCTCGGTCAGCTTGATGCCGTTCTTGCGGGCGGTGAACCAGTACGGCGTGCCGGGCTCGTTGCGGGCCGAGCTGACCAGGTTGTCGGGGATGAGCACGTTCGGGTGCTCGGCGTAGAGCGCCTCGAGGTCGAGCAGCCGAGCACCGGCCTTGCCGGCGTGCAGCATCTCGACACGGAACGGCTTGCCGTACTTCTGCTTCTCGGAGATGGTCGGGAACAGCCAGGACTGGTCGCCCCGGTCGAAGACGCGGAAGCCGAAGGGTGCGATCACCGGCCGGTTGCCGCGGTCGTAGCGCATGACTCCGCGCACCTTGGCGCCCTTGGGCGCGGTGAACGCAGCGGTCGGCGCCGGGCCGTTGACGATCACGGTCGAGTGGGTGGCGGCGAGGTTGGCGCCGGTGGTGGACGGCTTGTCCGCGCGCTCCTTGCGGGCGGTCGTGACCGCTGCGGCGTAGGTGCCCGGGACGATCCCGCGGATCGTGTAGGCGTTGCCCTCGGACTGCTCGGTCCAGTTGACCGCCATCGGAGTGGCCTGGTCGCCGTCGACGTGCGACGGGCGCAGCCAGGTGTCCTCGGGGATGGCGGTGAGCTTGACCTGGCCACCCTTCGGGAGGCTGCCGGTGAGGTTCATGGTCGGCTGGCTGAGCAGGAGTGGGCCGAGGGCGAGGTTGACGTTGTTCACCAGGTCGACCGGGGCTCCAGTCCACGGGAACTCGGTCTGCTCGGGGCCGTTGCTGGGGATCGTGCTGCGCCGCAGGTAGAGCGAGTAGGTGCTCATCGGGAGGCCGGAGAAGGTGACGACACCACCGGGCTGGAGCTGCGGGTTGCCCTGGAAGACCTTGAGCACCCGGCCGTCGGCGTTGCGGAGCTCGGCGTCGACCGAGCCGTTGCCGCCCGGGAAGACGATGTCGGCGGCGGAGAAGCTCACCGAGCGCCCCAGCTCGACCGCCAGGTCGGCGGTGGCGACGGTCTTCTGGGCGACCGCGACTATCTGTGACTTCGGGACGTACGCCGACCCGGCGTACGACGTGGTGACCGTGTAGGCACCCGGCTTGAGCGAGCTGACGACGTAGCGGCCGATCTCGTTGGTGACCACCCCGGCCGCGAAGTCGCCGTGCTTGTCGAGGATCGCGAGGAACTGGTCGGGGAGCGGTACGCCGCTGGTGCTGACCAGGCCGCGGATGATGCCGGCGTGCCTGGTCTTGAAGGTGTCGCGCACGGTGCGGCCGGAGCGCAGGCGCAGCCGCTTGGACAGGTAGCCCGGGACCGTCGAGTCGGTGTGCAGCCCCTCGTCGCGGTCGGCCTCGATGCGGTAGGGGCCGGGCGCGACCTCGAAGCGGTACTGCCCCTTGTTGTCGGTGATCGTCTGCGCCGCGACGCTGCCGTCGATCCGGGTGAGGTGGAGGAGCCGGTTGGCGCCGTCCTTCCAGGTGCCGGTGACCACGGCGGGGGGCTGGACGACGACCCGGCCGAGCGAGCGGTGCGGCTGCTGGGGCGGGAAGAAGCGGGTGTGCCGCATCCAGCTGTTGAGGTTGCCGTCCGGGCCGAGGTAGGAGGGTGTGAACCGCTTGCTGCTCTCCTGGTCGCACTCGCCCGAACGCCGGGCACGGTGCCCCCCGCCGCCTTTGGAGACCGACTCGGAGCAGACCCGGATCAGGTAGGGCTCCCGGAGCTGCCTGAGCGTGAACCGGCCGCTGCCGTTGGTGCGCGCGAGCACCCGCTTCTCCTCGGTGCGGTCGACCGGCAGGCCGAGGTCGGAGAACCGGATGCCGGTGACCAGCGCGTGGGGGATCGGGGTGCCGTTGGGGCCGGTGACCTGGCCGGTGACGGTCCCCTTGGTGGGCGGTGGCTTGGGCCGCCTGTCGGCCCGCGGCGCCTTCGCCTTGGCCGCCAGCGGGTTCGGCGGCGTGCTGAAGTAGGTGTTGGGTCCGCCGTCGCCCCGGTCCACCGCGCCAGCCACCCGGGGGGCGGCCACGGCCGCCTGCGGCAGCAGCGGGACCGCTCCGACCACTGCGAGCGTCAGGGAGGCGGTCAGGCACGTGACCAGGGAGACCGGTCGGATCCACGTCATGCCGGGATCATCTCGGGTCCGGTCCACGGGAACCAGCGTCAGCCCCGCGTGTCCCAGATCGTCACACTCCCCGTCACACGCCCGGGTCGTCTCATGGACTCCTCGGGCCCGGCGACCGCGCCGGGCCGAGGACGAAAGGAACCAAGATGACCCTGTTCATGGACGCACACACGCTGGAGGGCGGCGTGGCTGTCGCCGACGTCGCCGCCGCGCACCAGGCTGACCTCGAGACGCAGGAGAAGTACGGGGTGAGCTACCTGCGCTACTGGGTGGACGAGGCTGCCGGCAAGATCTTCTGCCTCGTCGAGGCGCCCGACGCCGAGGCTGCCAACACCGTGCACCGCGAGGCGCACGGCCTGGTCGCCGACGAGATCTACGCAGTCACGGAGGGCAAGTGACACGGCCGGACGGTGCCGGTCTGTGCCACGCTGGCCGCTGAGCACAACCCCCGGGCCACCACGCGGAGCGAGCACGTCATGAAACAGACATGAGTGTGCCGGCAGGGGTGGCCATCGACCTGCTCGGCCGCCCTCGGATCGAGATCGACGGTGCTCCCGGCTACCGCTTCCGCAGCCGCAAGAGCTGGGCGGTGCTGACCTTCCTCCTCCTGGCGGAGCGGCCGCCGACGCGGTCGAGGCTGGCCTCGCTGCTGTTCGCCGAGGCCGACGACCCGCTGCGGGCCCTGCGCTGGTGCCTCGCGGAGGTGCGTCGCGGCCTGGGGCCCGCATCCGGGCTCGACGGCGACCCGGTCCAGCTCACCCTGCCGCCTGGGGCGACGGTCGACGTCGACGTGCTCGTCCACGGCCACTGGAACGACGCGGTCCGCCTCCCCGGGCTCGGCCTGGACCTCCTCGAGGGGCTGACCATCGCCAACGCGGAGCCGTTCGAGTCGTGGCTGCTGTCCCAGCGCCGGCGCCTCGCGGCGGCGACCGAGTCGATCGTCCACGAGGCGGCGCTGGGGCTGCTGGCCCGTGGTGAGCTCGAGCGGGCGCGCGACCTCGCCGTCAAGGCGACCGCAATGAGCCCCCTGGACGAGAACCACCAGGCGCTCCTGATCCGCATCTACCGGCTCTCCGGCGACGCTGATGCCGCCCTGCGCCAGTACGTCGCCTGGGAGGCCACGGCGGAGCGCGAGCTCGCCAGCACGCCGGGCGCAGCGGTGCTGCTGGCCATGCAGGAGCGGCCGGCCTCGGAGCGGGCCGTCGACCCCACCTCGATCCACGCGGTCACCGAGGGAGGTGCAGCAGCCGTCTCGGCCGGGGCCCTCGTGGCCGGGGTCGCGTCCTTCGACACGGCCGTACGGATGGCGGACCAGTCCGGAGTCGAGAGCGCACGCGTCGAGACCAGGCTGGTGCTCGCCGAGGCGCTGATCCACACGCTCGGCGGCCTCGACGAGGCCGGGCTGGCGGCCCTCACCGAGGCGGAGCGGATCGCGATCTCCCAGGGTGACCTCGAGGCGGTCGCGAACGCACGGGCCGAGCTCGGCT
This sequence comes from uncultured Actinomycetota bacterium, assembly GCA_963798045.1. Lineage (GTDB taxonomy): Bacteria > Actinomycetota > Actinomycetes > Propionibacteriales > Nocardioidaceae > Nocardioides. The sequence goes on along the minus strand of CAWCSB010000012.1, from coordinate 16,937 downwards.
ACGTGGACTTCCTCCGGGCGCGCTACGACCGCGCGGAGCGGCTGCTCGACCAGGTGCTGGCCTCGCAGGAGGCGTCGCCGTCGGCCCGGGCGAAGGCGATGACCTACCTCGGCTCGGTCGCCAGCGATCGGGGTGACTACACCCGCGCGAGGTCCCTCCTCGAGGACGCGACCAGCGCCTCCCGCGACGTGGCCGAGCCGCGTCGCGAGGCCTACGGGCTGGCGATGCTGGGCCGGGTCGGTCTCCTGCGCGGCGACCTCGATGCAGCCGACGCGCACCTCCGGGCCGCGGTGGACACGGCCGAGCGGGAGCACTGGCTGTCCTTCCTGCCGTGGCCGCAGGCGCTCCTCGGGCACGTGCTGCTCGCGCGGGGCGACGTCTCGGGCGCCCGTGCCTGCCTGGAGCAGTCGTTCGCCAGGGCCTGCCAGATCGGCGACCCGTGCTGGGAGGGGATCTCGGCGCGGGGGCTGGCCCTGGTCCGCGAGGCCGACGGGGACGCCGACCGTGCCATCGCCGACCTGATGGACGCCCGCGCCCGCTCCAACAGGCTGGCGGACCCCTACGTGTGGCTCGACGTGCACATCCTGGACGCGTTGAGCGAGATGGGTGGCCGGCACGCCCACCCCTTGACCGAGAGCTGGGTCGAGGAGATGAGGGAACGTGCCTCGCGGGCCGGGATGCAGGAGCTGACCGTGCGCGCGATGCTGCACGGCGCGAGGCTGGGCAAGCCCGGGGACGCGGAGGCGGCGGCGCTCCTGGCGGCCACCATCGACAACCCGCAGCTGGCGCCCCTGCTGGCCGGTCTCAGCTGAGCCCGTGCTCCTTCACCGCGCCGGACTCCTCGACTGGGCGTCGGATACCAGGTGGCGTCGGATACCCGGTGGCGATGAGTCCCGCGTCACGGCAGAGTCTGAAGCCTCATGGTCTCCTTCCTGCTGACGTCGTTCGTCATCTGCGTGACCCCGGGCATCGGCGCGCTCTACACGATGGCCGCCGGGCTGGCCCGCGGCACCCGCGCCGGGCTGCTCGCGGCGTTCGCCTGCACGCTCGGCACCGTCCCGCACGCCGTCGCGGCGCTCACCGGGCTGGCCGCCGTGCTGCACGCGTCGGGAGTGGCGTTCCAGGCCATCAAGTACGCCGGTGTCGCCTACCTGCTCTGGATGGCCTGGTCGATCTGGCGCGACACCGGCGCCCTCCACGTCGACACCAGCGCGTCGCCGTCCTCGGTCCGCTCCGTGATCACCACGGGCATCACCGCGAACCTGCTCAACCCCAAGCTCACGCTGTTCTTCTTCGCCTTCCTCCCGCAGTTCGTCCCCAGTGGCTCGTCGGGCACCCTCGCCCGGATGGCCGGTCTCTCCGCGGTCTTCATGGCGATGACCTTCGTGACCTTTGCGGCGTACGCCGTCGCCGCCGCCGCGTTGCGCGACCGGGTGCTGACCAGGCCACAGCTGGTCTCGCGCATCCGGAAGGTGTTTGCGGCGTCGTTCGTCGCCCTCAGCGCACGCCTGGCCGTCGAGTCCCGCTAGCCAGGCGCACGGCCTCGCACCTCAGCCGGCGTCCTTGGCGAGGTCCCGGATCGCCGGCACCTGAGCCAGGCCGTTGACCGCCACCGAGAAGACGAGCAACGCCACGGCGAGTGAGTGGTGGCCCGCGGCCCACAGGCCGAGCGAGGCCAGGCCGAAGACGAGCACCTTCACGAGTGGGCGCACGACGGGGGAGCCGAAGCGCGCCTTCGGGGAGGCGAAGAAGAACCACGCGAGCATGCCGAGCAGCGGCAGCAGCCAGACGAGCAGCCAGCGAGCCGACGTGGACCAGCCGTAGGCACCGAGGCCGGCCATGGCGAGGAGCTCGTCGAGGAAGACGAGGGCGAGGACGGTCCAGCCGAAGGTGACCACCCGGCCATTCTTGCCCGGGCGGTCTCTACGCTCGCAGTCATGAGCGAGCCCACGCACGTGCCCCTGTTCTTCCTCAAGCAGAAGTTCGCCATGACCACCAACCGCTACGAGCTGCTGGCGGCAGGCGCTGACGGCCAGGCCGGGCAGATGTTGGGGTTCGCGGAGCAGAAGCGGATGGCGTTCAAGGAGGAGGTCACCTTCTACGCCGACCAGACCCGCACGCAGAAGCTGTTCAGCTTCAAGGCACGCAAGGTGATGGACCTCAACGCCGGCTATGACGTCTTCGACGAGGCCCACCAGCCCCTCGGGTTCTTCCGCAAGGACTTCGGGGCGAGCCTGTTGCGGTCCACCTTCCACGTCGAGGGGCCTGGCTACGGCGGGACGGGCCGGGAGCGGAGCCAGCTCGTCGCGATCGTGCGCAGGTTCTCCGACATTCCGTTCCTGCCGATCCACTTCGACTACGCGACCCCCGAGGGCCAGCCGCTGCTCAGCATCGAGCGGCAGGGGTCGGTCCGCGACCGCTACACCGTCCGCGTCCCCGACCCGCGCGTCGACTTCCGGATCGCGGCGGCCCTGGCCGTGGCGATGGACGCCCTCATGAGCCGGTAGCTCATGGCTCTGTTTCCCGAGGCGCGTGCGGCGGTCGAGGCCGCGGCTGCCGAGCTGCCGGTCTGGACCGAGGGGTACGACGTCGCGTCGGCCCGCGCCGCCAACCGCGCGTCCGCGCTCCAAGAGCCACCAGAGGACGTCGCGGAGGTCGTCGACCTCGACGCGGACGGCGTCCGCGTCCGGCTGTTCCGGCCGGCCGGTGCTGACCCGGGCCTGCTGGTGCACCTGCACGGAGGCGGCTTCGTCTTCCACGACGTGGAGGTGCACGACCGGCCGTGCCGCCGGTTCGCGAACCGGCTCGGGATGGCGGTCCTGAGCGTCGACTACCGGCTGGCGCCGGAGCACCGGTTCCCTGCCGCGCCGGACGACGTCGACACCGTGCTGGCCTGGCTGGACCACGCGGGCGTTGGGTTCGAGCTCGGCGGCCCGGCGTACGTCCACGGCGACAGCGCCGGCGGCAACCTCGCACTGGTGGCCGCCCTGAGGCACCCAGGTCGGTTCCGGGCGGCGGTGCTGCACTATCCGTTCCTGGACCCGCGGGCGGGCTTCGAGTCCTACGCGCTGGGCCCGGCCGCGGCGTTCGACCCTCGCGAGGCGCAGTGGTACTGGCAGCAGTACGCCGCCGGCGCGGCCGACCTGACCAACCCCGACCTGGCGCCGCTCCTGTCGGACCGGCTCGGCACCCTGCCGCCGACGCTGGTCACCACCGCCGAGCACGACCCGCTGCGCGACGAGGGCGAGCACCTCGCCGCCCTGATCGCCGAGGCGGGCGGGGACGTCACGTGCACCCGGTATCTCGGCCAGATCCACGGCTACTGGCGGCACGCGGCCTTCCCGGCTTCCGAACAGGCGATCCGGCACACCTGTGCCTTCCTCCGGGCCCATTGAGGCCCGGTGATGGAGGCCACTGACAGGATGGCCGCATGCGCGTCCACCTCGGCTCCGACCACGCCGGGCTCGACCTCAAGGCCCATCTCACGAGCTGGCTGTCCGACCACGGCTACGAGCCGGTGGACCACGGGCCGTACGAGTACGACGCGGTCGACGACTACCCCGTGTTCTGCCTGCGCGCCGCCGAGGGGGTCGCCACCGACCGCGAGCAGGGGCTGGACAGCTGCGGCGTGGTCATCGGCGGCTCGGGGAACGGCGAGCAGATGGCCGCCAACAAGGTCCCCGGGATCCGCTGCGCGCTGGCCTGGTCGGAGGAGACCGCGAGCCTGGCCCGCGAGCACAACGACGCGCAGGTCGTCGCGGTCGGTGGCCGGATGCACCCGATCGAGGACATGACTCGGTTCGTCGAGGTCTTCCTGACCACGTCGTTCAGCGGGGACGAGCGGCACGCGCGCCGGATCGCGCAGATCCGGGGCTACGAGAGCACCCACGAGCTGCCACCGCTGCCGGAGTCCGCCCAGGGCCATGTTCAGCAGAAGCATGAGCAGCAGGGACAGGGGCCGGATGCCTGAGGGCCACACCCTTCACCGGCTCGCCACAGCGCTCGACGACGCCTTCGCCGGTCACGCGGTCCGGGTGAGCAGCCCGCAGGGCCGGTTCACGGAGTCGGCAGCGCTGCTGGACGGCGGCACGGTGGAGACCGCCGAGTCGTGGGGCAAGCACCTCTGGGTCAACTTCGCGAACGACGACCTGGTGCACGTGCACCTCGGGCTCTACGGCAGGTTCGACGTGCTCCGCGACGCCGCAACGGTCCCGGCACCGGTGGGGCAGGTGCGGCTGCGGCTGGTCCAGGCGGACGCCCTCGACGTACCAAACGCCACGGCTTCGTACGCCGACCTGCGCGGCGCCACCGCCTGCGAGCTGCAGACCCGCGAGCAGCGCGAGGCGCTGGTCGCCCGGCTCGGGCCCGACCCGCTGCGTCAGGACGCCGACCCGGATCTGGCCTGGCACCGCATCAGGCGCAGCCGGGCGCCGATCGCCGGGCTGCTCATGGACCAGTCGGTCGTGGCAGGCATCGGGAACGTCTACCGGGCCGAGCTGCTCTTCCGGCACCGCGTCGACCCGTTCCGGCCGGGCACCAGCCTGCGGGTGGGCCGCTGGCGCGAGATGTGGGACGACCTGGTGGCGCTGATGGCCGACGGTGTGCGCACCGGCCGGATAGACACCGTCCGCCCGGAGCACCTCACGGATGGCGAACGCGCGGCCACTGAGCCCAGGCGCGGACACTCCTACGTCTACCGCCGCGCTGGGGAGCCGTGCCGGGTCTGCGGGACCCGGGTGCGCACCCGCGACCTGCTGGCGCGCAACCTGTACTGGTGTGCGAAGTGTCAGCCCCGATTTCGCTCGCAGGCCGTAAAGTGAGCGCTACCACGTCCCGGACCCCGACGATGGGAACACGGTGATGGCAGTAGACCTGCAGCTGTCGCGCGCCCGATCGGGCGACGTCACGCCGCCACGGCACACGGTGCGACGGTTCGCCCGGCGCGGCGCCTACGCGGACACCAAGGCGCTCGGCCTCCTGGTCCTGCTCGGCCTCGCGATCGTGGTCGCGGTCATCCTCTTCCCGGACGACATGCCGTTCACCAGCCTCATGGTGCCGCTGCTGCTCGGCAGTCTTCTGCTCAACCCCCGGCACCTGCCGTGGTTCGTCATCTACATGTTCGGACTGCTGCTGGTCTGCCTGACCGAGCAGGCCAACCCGACCGGACGCACCTACGCGGCCGTCGGCATCCAGGTGCTGATGTGCCTGATCGTCCTCGTCGCATCGCTGCGCCGCTCCCGGCTCGGGGTCGCCGGCACGATGGGCGAGTCGATGTTCGTCGACCTGCGCGACCGCATCCTCCAGCAGGGCGGCATCCCGGACCTGCCCAGCGGCTGGCTCGCGGAGTCGGCGCTCCGCTCGGCCGGCGGTACGGCGTTCGCGGGCGACTTCGTCGTCGCCACCCTCGTGGCGCCCAACCATCTCGAGCTGGCCGTGATCGACGTGTCGGGCAAGGGCGAGGAGGCCGGCACGCGCGCACTCCTGCTGTCCGGTGCCTTCGGCGGCCTGCTGGGGACGCTGCCGGCCGACCGGTTCCTCCCGGCCGCCAACGACTACCTGCTCCGACAGGACTGGTCCGAGGGCTTCGCCACCGCCATCCACCTCTCCCTCGACCTCGACGACGGCAGCTTCGAGATCCGGACCGCGGGCCACCCGCCGGCGGCCCTGCGCCAGGCCGGCACCGGCCGCTGGAGCGTGCTGCCCACCGAGGGGCCGATCCTCGGACTGATGGACGACGCGGTCTTCCGGGTCGTCGCGGGCCGGCTGGTCCACCATGACGCGCTGCTGCTCTACACCGACGGCATGGTCGAGGAGCCGCGGCTCGACATCGATCTCGGCATCGACCGGATGCTCGGGGAAGCAGAGCACCTCCTGCGCGGCAGCTTCGAGGGCGCCGCCAGGAGGCTCGTGGACGCCCTGGGCTCGCGCGACGACGACCGCGCCATGGTCGTCGTTTCGCGGAGCTGAGCCGCCACCCGGTAGATTTCCACGGTCCTCCGCGCAGGCTCTGTCGTCTGTGGGGAAGGGCCGCGCGGATGTAGCTCAATGGTAGAGCCCCAGTCTTCCAAACTGGCTACGCGGGTTCGATTCCCGTCATCCGCTCCAAGCCGGGTTCCCGGTGGCCTCACGGTGGCCGAGGACCCAGTTTGGCGGGGCGTAGCGTAGTGGCTAGCGCGCCTGCTTTGGGAGCAGGAGACCGCAGGTTCGAGTCCTGTCGCCCCGACCCCCTGTAGACAACGCAGAAGCAGCAGTCCATCAAAGGAGAAGCAGTGAAGAGCGCCGTCGAGACCTTGAGCCCGACCCGGGCCAAGCTGACTGTCGAGGTGCCCTTCGAGGAGCTCAAGCCGAGCCTCGACGCGGCGTACCAGCAGATCGCCAAGCAGATCAACGTCCCCGGCTTCCGCCGCGGCAAGGTGCCACCAGCCGTCATCGACCGTCAGGTCGGTCGCGAGGCGGTCCTCGACCAGGCGATCAACGAGCTCCTCCCGCAGAAGTACATGGAGGCGCTCCAGAGCAACTCCCTCGAGCCGCTGGCCCAGCCGGAGATCGAGGTCACCAAGCACGGCGAGGAGGGGCTGGAGTTCACCGCCGAGGTGGACGTGAAGCCCGAGATCACGCTGCCGGCGTACGACGGCCTCGAGGCCAAGGTCGACGACATCGCGATCTCCGATGCCGACGTGGAGGAGCAGGTGCAGGCGCTGCGCGAGCGGTTCGCCACCCTGTCCGACGTGGAGCGACCCGCCGCGGACGGCGACTTCGTGGTCATGGACCTCACCGCGACCCGCGACGGCGAGGTCGTCGACGGTGCCGAGCTGACGGGCATGAGCTACCAGGTCGGCCGCGGCGGCATGATCGACGGCCTCGACGAGGCGCTGGCCGGCATGGCCGCCGGCGAGGAGAAGACCTTCCAGACCGAGCTCGTCGGCGGCGATCTCGTCGGCCAGTCCGTCGACGTCCGGGTCAAGATCGAGCAGGTCCAGGAGCAGGAGCTCCCCGAGCTCGACGACGACTTCGCGCAGGAGGCCTCGGAGTTCGACACCGTGGCCGAGCTCAACGACGACGTGCGAGAGCGGCTCGGCCGCGGCAAGCGGCTCGAGCAGGCGGCCTCCGCGCGCGACGCCGTCCTCGAGGCCCTGCTCGAGAAGATGGAGGTGCCGCTGCCCGAGAGCATCGTCACCGACGAGCTCAACGCGCGGCGCCAGTCGATCGAGCAGCAGCTCGTCTACTCCGGCATGCCGATGGACGCCTACCTCGAGGAGCAGGGCCAGACCGTCGAGGAGTTCGAGGCCGACCTCGAGCGCCGGGTCCGCGACGCCGTCGCCGCGCAGTTCGTGCTCGACGCGATCGCGAAGAAGGAGGGGCTCGGCGTCGACCAGAACGAGCTCACCCAGCTCATGGTCCGCCGGGCCCAGCAGTCCGGCCAGGACCCGCAGGAGTTCGCGAACCACATGTTCGAGCACAACCACATCCCCGAGCTGGTCCAGGAGATCCTGCGCGGCAAGGCGCTGGCGCAGCTCGTCGAGTCGGCCTCGGTGACCGACGAGTCCGGCAACCCGGTCGAGCTGAAGAACCTGCTGCCCGACGGCACCATCGGCGAGCCCGAGGCCCCGTCCGATGCCGCCGAGTGCCGAGGCCGCGAGGTCGGCGAGGAGAGCGCGGAGGACGCCGAGGACGCCGAGGACGCGGAGAACGTCGCCCCGTAGCCCCCTCTGGGTACCTCGCGGTTGACCAGACCACTGATTCCGCAGGGTTTGACGGGTGGCCGGGGGGTCGATCATTCGTCCGGAACACGCAAGACTACGGAATCGTCAGGGAAGGGTGGACAGGGGTCGCGCATGACCCCGGCGCCCTCCCCATAGCCAACACTCGAGGATCCGGGCCATGAGTGACGTGATGAACGACAACGCGTGGCGTCCGCCGCGCTCGTCGTCGCCGCCGCCCGAGGAGATCGAGGGGTACGCCGACCTGGTCGAGATCGGCCGGGGCGGCGACTCGGTGGTCTACAAGGCCCGCGACCTCGCCGTCGAGCGCGACGTGGCGATCAAGGTGCTCTCCGTCGACGACCCGCTGCGCGCCGAGCGTTTCGTGCGCGAGATCGAGATCACCGTCGAGCTCGGTCGCCAGCACCCGAACATCGTCACCGTCCTGGCCATCGGGACGACCGCCGCGGGGCGGCCGGCCATCGTCATGGACTACTTCGAGCGGGGCAGCCTCCACGACCAGCTCCGCACCCGCGGCCCGCTGGCTGTCGACGAGGCCGTCGCGGTGGGTGTCGTGGTGGCCGACGCCCTGGCCTTCGCGCACGCGCACGGCGTGCTGCACCGCGACGTCAAGCCCCAGAACGTCCTGGTCCTCCCGACCTCATGGGTGCTGGCCGACTTCGGGATCGCCCGGCTCATCGACACCGAGCACACCGCCTCGGTGGAGACCTTCACCTACCGGCACGCCTCGCCCCAGCTGCTCGACGGGCTGCCGCCGACCGCCTCCGACGACATCTGGTCGCTGGGCTCGACGCTGTTCACGCTGCTCGACGGCCGGCCGCCGTTCTCCAGCGACGATCCCGACGACGACTCCGCGCTGGCCTACCTGCGCCGGGTCCGCACCGAGCAGACCCGCCAGCTGGCCCATCACGACGGGCAGGGCGACACCGACCCGGTGATGGCGGTCGTCGAGCGCTGCCTGGCCAAGGACATCGGCGAACGTTTCGCGTCGGCCGAGGAGCTTCGCGACGCCCTCGCCGCCGTCCAGGTGCACGGCTGGGAGCCCGGCGCGCCGCTGGTGCCGCTGACCCCGGCGAGCACGCCTGCGGTCGAGGAGGTGCCCCAGCTCGCCGAGCACGCCCTGCCGGTACAGACCGACGTTGCGGCGCGCGCGACGGCCGCGGTGGGGCCGGCGGCCGCTCCGGCCGCGCCTCTCGAGCAGCCCGCGCCGGTCCTGGCCGAGCCCGAGCCGGTGGCCCTGTCCGTGCTGGCGCACGGTGCGACGTCGGCGGACGAGGAGCCCACCGGCAGTCGCCCGGCGGGCCTCGCGCTGGACGGCGGCGGGGTCGCGGCGCCGCCGCGGCACCGCACGCCCGAGGGCCCCGACCCGGGCCAGGCAAGGACCGGCCCGACCGCAGCCGGCGCCGGGTCCTGCTGATCCTGGGCGCCGCGGCGCTCCTGATCGGCGCCACCCTGGGGCTGATCGGCTCGGTGCTGCGGGACGACGACCCCGAGGAGAAGGCCGGGACCACCCCGACGGGGGCGACCGACGAGGGCGAGCCGATCCCGACGCTCAGCGCCGAGCCCACCGAGACCGGGCCGCCCCAGCCCGACGTCGAGAACCCCGACCTGGCCTTCGACTTCCTCGACCTCAGCAGTGACGGAGTGACGCTGAAGCTGAAGTGGAACGACCCGTCCGACGGCGAGGGCCGGTTCGTGCTCTCCGAGGTCTCCCCGGAGCGCAACCTGCTCAAGCAGTTCGCACCCGGCACGACGCAGGGAGAGATCGCCTACCCGCTGTCCGTGGGTGAGCGGGCCTGCTTCGCGCTCGTCGTCGTGATGCCGACCGGAGAGTACGGCGTGGCGCAGCCGCGACCTCGCTGCGTGACCCTCAAGGGCTAGGTTTTCCGCCCCGCCGCAGCACCCGCGGGTCGAGCCACCACCACCAGCGTCGCCACGGCGGCACGCTGGCCCGCGCCGCGCGGCGTACCTCGTGCAGCGCCTCGCGGATCGTGGCCGCCGCGGGGCCCACCGACCCGAGGGCGGGCGGCCCGAACACGGCCCGCTCGGCCTGGTCGGCGACCTGCCGGGCGCCGCGGGTGCCGAACCGCTGGTCGGCCTCGTCCGCCACCGACGGTCGCGGGCTGCACGGGATCGGGCGGTACGCCGGCCAGGGAGAGGGCGTCGAGGAGCTCGGCCCAGGCCCCCGGCGCACCGCGGCGCAGGTGGCGGAAGGTGCGGACCCGGCGCAGCAGCAGCGTCAGGAGGAGGAACGCGAAGGCCAGGACGCCGACCGCGCCGGCGACCGTGGTCCCGAGCGGCCGGCCGGTGTCGCCGCCCGATGGGGTGGGGGCGGTGCTGTCGTCCTCGGCCGGCCCGGTGGACTCCTGCCCGTCCGGAACGGCCGGGTCGCCGCTGCCGGTGTCGGCGGCCGGTGGCGGCGCCACCAGCGGCCGGCCGTCGGAGAAGGTGTCGTCGTTCGGTGTGGGGCTGAACGGCACCCAGCCGAGCCGGTCGAAGTAGACCTCCGGCCAGGCCAGCGCGTCGCGGCCCCGCACCAGCATCGTCCCGTCGTCCTGCGGCTCGCCGGGCCGGAAGCCGACCACGATCCGGGTGGGCAGACCGGCGTTGCGGGCCAGCAGCGCGAACGCGGTGGCGAACTGCTCCGAGGTGCCGACCCGCGCGCCGGGGGTGTCGGGAGCGCCGAACAGGAACTGCTCGATCCGCCAGAACGCCGACCCGGACGTCGCCCGAGCCGACAGCTTGCGGGAGTGCTCGACGGCGCGCTCGATCGCCAGGGCGCGTTCGTAGGGCGACTTCGCGTCGCGGGTGATCCGGGCGCCGTACGCCGCCAGCGCGAACGGCAGCTGCGGCTGCTGCAGGTACGCCGACGCGGCGGCCCCGCTCGGCACCGTCGCCGCGAGCAGCTGCTCCGGGTCGGGCGCATCGGCGGTCCCGGTCACCTGGTAGCTGGTCCCGGAGCCGGCCTCGGCGTCGTAGAGAGTGCCGGTCTCGAGGTCGACGACGGCGTCCCGGTCGCTGACCGCGACCGGGTCGCCGGGGGTGGGCAGCCAGGGCCCGCCGAGGTTGGACAGCTCGACGTCGACGGTCGACTGGCGCCGCTGCTCGCCGTCCGGCAGCGAACGCTCGCCCGCCGACCCGAGCGGTGAGTAGCGGGTCGCGGCCTTCCACTGGCTGCCGTCGTAGGTGCGCAGCGTGACCAGCCGTAGCGGGACGACGTCGCCCTGCACCCGCATCAGCTCGACGTCCGGGTTGGCGGCCCAGGCGCCCAGCCGCGGGAGCGGGCTCGGAGCCTCGACGCTGAGCACCGGAGGATCGACGTGGTCGCGGGGCTGGTAGGCGCTGCCGACCGGCACCAGCGCCACGGCGGCGACGAGCACGGCGAGGCCCGCGACCACGGGCAGCCCGGTCGCGACCCGGCGCCGGGCGTCGTCCGGCCGGCGGTCCAGCATGATCCACCCGGCCAGGGCCAGGGCGACCAGCAGCATCGCGAGCACCCCGTGCGGGTCGGTCTCGCCGGCGCTCAGCAGCGCCCCGGCCAGGTAGAGCACGAGCGCGCCGGCCACCGGGCCGACCCGGGCCCGCGCGTCCAGCCGCAGCCCCGCCAGCAGCGAGACCAGGGCGACGAGGACGACCGGCGCGGCCAGCAGGTCGGGCCGGCTGACGTAGGGGAGCGGCTCGGTGAGCAGCCGGGGGATGGCGTCGGCCAGGCTCTCGACCAGCGTCCCGTCGGTGCTCGCCGTCATCAGGTAGGCGGTCAGGACGAGCAGGAGGGTCAGCACCGCCGCGGCGGCCCAGCGCGGCACGCCGAGCCAGAGCACCAGCCGGAGCAGCAGCAGCGGCAGCATCGCCGCCGCCAGCAGGGCGAAGGTGGCGGTCCAGGCGTCCCACACGCCGGCGATGGCCAGGCTCCCGGTGGCCACGAGGCAGGTGGCCCAGATCGTCGAGGCCAGCGTGGTCCGCCAGGTGCTCGCCGGCTTCTCTTCAGTCGCGAGCCGGCCTGCCGACCGGCCGGGCGACGGGCCTGGTCATCGTGGTCGTCATGGCCGCAGCACCCGGTCCCAGGTGGCGGCCAGCGCCGTGGAGTCCTCGCCCCGCAGCACCAGCAGCCCGGCGTGGTCCTCGCTCGCCACGGTCGCGGCCGGGTCGACGACCGCGTGCACGGTCCGGCTCGGCGACCCGCGATCGAGCAGCCGGCGTACGTCGCGCTCGTCGGCCGTCGGTCCGCTGATCGCGATCGCGAGGTCCGCGCCGTCGACCTCGCCGAGGGCCAGGGTGCGGGTCTCGACGAGCTCGATCTCGGCGAGCAGCCACTCGAGCTCCTGCACCTCCCGGTGCTGCTGCCCGGTCGGCGAGCCCGGGATGTCGACGGCGTGCCGCCCGCTGGCCGTCGCGAACCGGACCGGGTGTCCCTCGTCCTCGGCGACCCGGCACAGCGCGGCCGCGAGCTCGACGGCGTCCTCGAACCCGTGGTGCTCCGGCGTCGAGGCCCGGTAGCCCGAGGCCCGGTCGTCGAGCACCACGCGGACGTGCGCCTCCGCGGGGTCGACGTCCTCGCGCACCATCAGGGTGCCGGTGCGCGCGCTCGTGGCCCAGTGCAGCCGACGCAGGTCGTCGCCCATGGCGTACTCGTGCAGCCCGACCAGGTCGGTGCCGCCCAGCTCCCAGGCGGTGTCGGTGCCGACGGCGGTACGCCGAGTGCCGGCGGGCATGCCGGAGACCGGGACCCGGCGCGGCAGCACGCGGACCACGTCGCTGCGGCCCACCCACACGGTGTGGTCGGCCAGCCCGGCGAGGCCGACCCGGCGCAGTCGCACCGGACCCACCTCGACCAGACCGCGCTTGGGCGTGGGGATCGGGTAGGGAACGCTGACCGTCTCCGACCGGGACGCCTCGGGCAGGGGCACCGGCACCAGCGAGCCGTCGACGGTGTCGCTGACCTCGAGCCGGGCCAGCCCGCGGTGCCGCCGGCCGGTGACGTAGAGGGTGGCGTGACAGTCCTCGTGCCGGACCACCACGGCGGGCTTCACGACCCGGCGGACCACGATGTCCGGGGTCCTGACGACGGCCGCCACCTCGGCGGCCAGCACCACGAGGAGTGCGACGCCGACGCCGCCGACGAGCGGGTAGTGCAGGCCGATCCCGAGGGCCAGGAGGGCGACGCCGAGCCCACCCACGAGCCACCCGCGGGTGGTGACGGCGGCGCCGTCGGGCGCCGTCGTGGCCACGACGATCAGGCCCCGTCGGGCTGCGGCGGCGGCACCGACTCCAGTGCGTCGTGCACCACCGAGAAGGGGGTGTGCCCGGCCAGTGCGGCGTCGCGGGTGAGCACCGTGCGGTGGGCCAGGACGGGTACGGCGAGCCGCTGGACGTCGCTCGGCACGACGTAGTTGCGGCCCTGCGCCGCGGCGTACACCTGCAGGCAGCGGACCAGCGCCCGCAGCCCGCGGGTGCTGGCGCCCAGCCGGACCCTCGGGTCCTCACGGATGCAGACGCCGACGTCGCGGACGTAGCGCAGCAGCAGGTCGGCCACGTGCAGTGTCTCGAGCCGCCGGATCGTCATCGCCACCTCGTCCGGCGTGGTGACGCGCGCGACCTCGGACACCTGGCCGGCGGTGCTGCCCGGCCGCAGCACCTCGACCTCGTGCTCGGCGTCGGGGAACCCGAGGGTGACCCGGACCAGGAAGCGGTCCAGCTGGGCCTCGGGGAGCCGGTAGGTGCCGTCGAGGTCGACGGGGTTCTGGGTGGCGATCACCACGAACGGGTCGGGGACGGGATGGGTCTCGCCGTCGACCGTCACCGTCCGCTCCTGCATGACCTCCAGCAGCGAGGACTGGGTCTTGGCCGCGGCCCGGTTGATCTCGTCGGCGAGCAGCACGTGGCCGAAGACGGGTCCGGGCCGGAACCGGATCTGGCCGTCGCGCGGGTCGAAGACGGTGGTGCCGGTGACGTCGCTGGGCAGCAGGTCCGGGGTGAACTGCACCCGCCGCATCTGACCGCCCAGGGCCTGGGCCACGGCCCGGGCCAGCGTGGTCTTCCCGGTGCCGGGGACGTCCTCCAGCAGCACGTGACCCTCGGCGAAGACGGACACCAGGACCAGGTCCACGGTCGAGCGCTTGCCGTGCAGCGCCGCCTCGATGGCGTCACCCAGCCGCTGGTGGAGCTGCCGGAACTCGGCGACGTCGGCCTCGGTCGGGGTCGGCGTGTCGGCCAGTGCGGTCAAGGTGCTCCTCCTGCGGTCAGTGACGGTCGCGCTGGCGGCGCGATGGCTCACGGCGGCTGGCAGCCCGTTGCACAGCGTCTGCTGGGTCGTGGTCCAGGCGTACTGGGCGCTGTCGACCGAGCCCTGCCCGTTCGTGGCGTGGAAGACCACCGTGTGCTGGACCGTCCCGGGGTTCGGGTCGTAGATGTAGCCGGTGTTGATCGGGATCTGCACCGAGGCGGCTCCGCAGGGGAAGCTGCCCGAGTCGGGTCCGCCCTGGTTGCCGGTGTGCGTCCAGGAGCAGGTGCCGGCGAAGGACGCCCAGTCGGAGGGTGAGCTCATGTTCAGCGTGGTCGTGCCCATGCCCTCGACCGGCGTGCCGGTCCACTGGGTGCTGTCGCTCGAGGCCAGCTGCTGGCCCGCGCCCGGGAGCGGCGGCGGCGTCGGTCCGGAGTACTCGAGCGTCGCCGTCGCGGCCGGGCCGGTGCCCCTCGCGTTGCGGGCCGTCACCGACACGGCGACCGGCCCGGGGTCGCAGTAGGTGGCCGAGCAGGTCACGGTGTAGGACGCCGACGTACCGGTGACCGTCTGGGTGTGCGCGCCGAAGTCGTCCTTGGCCTGCAGCGTGTAGTCGAGGACCGGCGAGCCGTTCGCGGTCGGCGGCACCCCAGCTGACGGTGATGGTCGCGTCGTTGTTGCTCTCGCTCCCGGCGACCTTGCCGGTGAGCCTGGTCGGGGCATCCGGCCGGTTCGCGGTGGTGATCGGGGCCGATGGCCGCGACGTGGCCGGCGTCGGAGCCGCGTGCGGATCGAGGTCACGGTGAACTGGTGCGCGCCGGGCGGCACGGTGACGGACGCCTGGCGCACGCCCGCGCTGACCGTGGCCAGCGCGCCCCGACGTCCCGGACTCCTGGATCGTGAACCCGTCGACCGCCTGGAGCCGGTCGAAGAGCCAGCTCACCTGCACCTCGCCGGACTGCAGCTGCGTCGCGGTCACTCCGGTCGGCGCGGTCAGCGGCACATCGGTCGGGACGGAGGTGGGCGTTGTCGAGGTCGGCCACTCACCGGGATCGCTGGGGCCACTGCTGGGGCCGGCGCTGGGGCCGGAGCTGGGGCCGTGGCTCGTGGGGAATCCGGTGGGGCTGGAGCTGGGGAAGGACGTCGGCGTGCCCGGCCCGCTGGACGGGCCCGGCGTGGCGGAGAACGTCGGCTCGTCCGACGGCTCCGGGTTGCACTGCGGGCGCTTGCCCACGCAGACAGGCGGCGGGACTCGGCAGGCCCGAGGCGTCGTCGTTCGCGACGTCGTCGACGGTGCCGGGCGCGACGATCGGTGCGTCCGCGGGGTCGCCCGAGACCGGAGGCAGGCTGTCGTCGAGCCGGACGATCGTCGAGACCGAGCCGTCCTGGGCGACGGCGACGCCGTGCTCGGCGCCGGGGACGTTGATGAGGAGCACGCCGTCGTCGAGCACCAGCGAGGGCTCGCCCCCGTCGGGCAGCTCGATGTCCTCGGCGGCCCGGGCACCCTCGGAGTCCAGCCGGACCACCTTCGCGTCGCCGGGACACGGCACGTAGACCGTCCCCTGGAAGGACTCCGGCCGGCCGGGTCGCTCGCAGCCGATCGAGTTCACGTCGACCTCGTGCACGGAGCCGCCGGAGATGATCGCGACCGTCCCGGTCTGCGGTGCGGAGACGGGCACCAGCGACGCCGGTGCGAAGTCGGGTACGGCGAGCTCGCCGGACAGCCGCGGCGCGCCCGCAACGACCTCGTCGGCCTGGCCGGTGCCGACCTGGACGACGATGCCCTGGTCGGGGCCGAAGAGGGTGACGCCCTGGTCGTGGCCCACCAGCACCGAGCGGGAGCCGCTGTGGTCGACGTGCCGCTCCTCCTCGGTCACGAAGCTCCCGCTGCTGGCCGACCAGCGCAGCTCGGAGAGCACGCCCTTCTGGTTGACCGACCACACCTTGCCGGTGCCGTCGACCACCGCGTCGCTGATCCCGTCGGGAGAGGCCCAGATCTCGCCGATCGTGTCGGTGCTCACCGGGTCGATCGCCGCGATCGTGCCGCGCTCGCGGTCGACGAGGAAGACGTCGTCGCCGTGGTGCAGCACGTCCGTGGCCGCGCCCGGAGTGACCCGGCGCTGGCCCGAGGTGAGGATGCTGGCCAGGTCGAACGAGACGAGCTCGCCGCTGGTGCGGTTGGTGACGATCAGCCGGCCGGCGTACTGGGCGAGGTCGAGCGTGTTGCCCGGCGCGCCGACGTCGATGCGGGTCTCGGGCCGGCCGGTGGCCGGGTTGACCTGGATCACCTCGCCGCTCGGGCTGTCGGCGAACCAGGTCAGGCCATCGCCGACGTCGACCGATGTCCGGCTGAGCCCGGTGCCGAACAGCGCACCGGCGATCAATGACCCCGCGATCACGAGGACCGAGAGCTCGGCCGTGCCGCGGGCGGAGCGCTCGGGTCGCGAGCTGATCAGACGGGCCACCCGCGACCGGGCCGCTGCGAGGAGCGAGCGCGCGCTCGCCGGTGTCCGTGTGCTCACGACGGAACCGGGTCCGCTTCGCGCTTGCGGTCCGGGGCCGTCACCAGCTGGGCGACCCTCAGTGAGCCGTGCTCGCACCAGAGCCCGCGGCCGACACCGGTCAGCGGCTCGATGGTGCGGTTGGGGACGGTGATGCCGAAGAGGTCACCGTCGTTCCACTCGGGCTGGAGGAGGAACCCACGCCGGCCACGCCGCGCTGCGGCGACGAGACCCTCGGGGCCGCCCCGCTGCCGGGCCTGCGCGATGTCGGCCGTGACCACGAGCGCAACCCGGTCGGCCTGCTCAGTGCAGGCCTTGACAATGGACGCAACAGCGCCGCTGACCCCGAGATCAGCCATGGCCCGAGTGTCCCAGCCCTCGGCGCCGTCGACCAGCACCAGTGCCCACGATCCGGAATGTTCCGGATTGGCGTCCAGCCAGCTCTGGAGCCGCTCAGAGGCCTGCAGCGGCTCATGGCTGCGCACGACGTACGGC
>CAWCSB010000011.1:0-190969 GCA_963798045.1 uncultured Actinomycetota bacterium | reverse complement strand
ATGTGAACGAGTCGGCTGATGAGGTCGAGAAGCACGTGAGCGAGGCCCTCTCCAGCGACGACGGAGTGATCACGCTGACCGACGTCAAGGGCCGCAGGGTCGTCGTGCCGAGCGCCAAGGTGGCCTACGTCGAGATCGGGACCGGCGTCGCCGGTGCGGTCGGGTTCCGGTCCTAGGCTGATCACATGGTCGGAACGATTCTCTGGGCGCTCATCGGCGGGGCGATCATCGGCCTGCTCGGCAAGTGGGTCGCGCCCGGCGACCGCGACGTCCCGCTGTGGGCCACGGTCCTCTGCGGCGTCGGCGGCGTCTTCCTCGGCAACTGGCTCTACATCGAAGTCTTCAACTTCCGCGAGTCGACCCGGGGACTGGACTGGTGGCGCCACATCTGGCAGATCGCGGTCGCCGCGATCCTGGTGGTCGGGGCGGCGAGCGTGCTCGGGAAGCGCAGGACCGCCTGACGGTCGCCGTACGACGGGGTAGTCCGTCACCTTTGGCTGGTGATTGCTGTGGAAATACCCGCCAAAGGTGACGGACTACCCGGCGGTGGAGTTAGGCCGAGAGTCCGAGCTCATCCATCCGGGCGGCGTGCCGCTCGGTGATGCGGGTGAACATCCGGCCGATCGCGGCCAGGTCTAGCCCGGGCCGGTCGACGCCGCCGGCCAGCAGCGCGGACAGGGCGTCCCGTTCGGCGGCCACCCGCTGCGCCTGGGTGAGTGCCTCCCCCATCAGCCGACGACCCCAGAGCGCCAGCCGGCCTCCGAGCCGCGGGTCAGCGCCGATCGCGGCGCGGACCCGGCCCACGACGAAAGCCGCATGCCCCTCGTCGTCCAGCGAGGCGACGACCAGGTCGCGGGTGTCGGTGTCGAGGTACGCCGCGATCTCCCGGTAGAAGTCATCGGCGAGCCCGTCCCCGACGTAGGCCTTGATCAGGCTCTCGAACCAGTCCGACGGCGCCGTGTGCGCGTGGAAGAGGTCGATCGCGTCGCGGAACGGCGCCATCGCCACGAACGGGTCCGCACCCAGCTCGGTGATCCGGGCGTGCAGCGCCGCGACCTTGCCGAACTCGGCGCTCGCCATGGTCGCGATCGCGACCTTGTCCTCCAGCGTCGGCGCCATCCGGGCGTCCTCGGCCAGCCGCTCGAAGGCGGAGATCTCGCCGTACGACACCGCCCCGAGAAGGTCCACGACGGCATCGCGGTAGGTCGGGTCGTCGAAGACGAGCGGAGACTCGTCGGCCAAAGGCCGCGGCGCGTCTTCGGGCGTTGATTGAGCCACGCGCGCACCCTACCGATAACATTGATGCTGGTAGAGGCCGTCAACGGGCGGCCCGGTATGTGCGCGGCAGACGTGTCACCAGTGTGAATGAGTCCGCCGCACCGAACTGACTTTCTTCCAGTTCGGCCTCCCGGCGAGGCGCCGGATGGGCTGACCATCACACGAAAGTGACAAGACTCTGACCACCTTCCGAGAGCTCGGGGTGCTCCCCGACATCTGCGACGCGCTCGAGCGCGCCGGCATCACCACCCCCTTCGCGATCCAGGAGATGACCCTGTCGGTCGCCCTCCTGGGCACCGACCTGATCGGTCAGGCCCGCACCGGCACCGGCAAGACCCTGGCCTTCGGCATCCCCGTGCTGCAGCGCAGCGTGGCGCCGAAGGAGCCGGCGTACGTCGAGATGCCCCAGGGCAAGCCTCAGGCCCTGATCGTGGCCCCGACCCGTGAGCTGGCGCTCCAGGTCTCCGGTGACCTCGCCCTCGCCAGCAAGGACCTCGGGCTGCGCGTCCTCACCGTCTACGGCGGCGTGGGCTACGACACCCAGCTCGACACCCTCAAGGAGGGCGTCGACATCGTCGTCGGCACCCCGGGTCGGCTCATCGACCTCGCCGACCGACGCGCCCTCGACCTGTCGCACGTGCACGCGGTAGTGCTCGACGAGGCCGACGAGATGCTCGACCTCGGCTTCCTGCCCGACGTGGAGAAGCTGCTGTCGAAGACGCCCGAGACCCGGCAGACGATGCTGTTCTCGGCCACCATGCCCTCCGCGATCGTCACGCTGGCCCGCCGGCACCTGCGGCACCCGATGAACATC
The DNA here is from genome assembly GCA_963798045.1 of uncultured Actinomycetota bacterium. GTDB lineage: Bacteria > Actinomycetota > Actinomycetes > Propionibacteriales > Nocardioidaceae > Nocardioides. The sequence continues at coordinate 188,877 of CAWCSB010000011.1, read as the reverse complement.
CGCGCCGAGTCGTCCTACGACACCACGATGGTGCCGGCGACCGCGCAGTTCATCTACCTCGCCCACGACCTCGACAAGCCCGAGATGATCGGGCGCATCCTGCAGGCCGAGGACGCCGGCAAGATGATCGTCTTCACCCGCACCAAGCGGCAGGCCCAGCGGATCGCCGACGACCTCGAGGAGCGCGGCTTCAAGACCAGCGCCCTGCACGGTGACATGGCCCAGGTGGCGCGCGAGAAGGCGCTGACCAAGTTCCGCGAGGACAAGCTGCAGGTGCTGGTCGCCACCGACGTCGCCGCCCGCGGCATCGACGTCGCCGGCGTCACCCACGTGATCAACTACACCTGCCCCGAGGACGACAAGGCCTACGTGCACCGCATCGGCCGCACCGGTCGCGCCGGCGCCTCGGGCATCGCGATCACCTTCGTCGACTGGGCGGACCTGCACCGCTGGAAGATGATCAACAAGACGCTCGAGCTGCCCTTCGACGAGCCGCAGGAGACCTACTCCACCTCCGAGCACCTCTTCCACGACCAGGGCATCCCGCCGGGCACCAAGGGCCGGATCGTTCCCGAGAAGCCGCGTGAGCCCCGCGAGCCGCGCGAGCAGCGCGGCGGGGACCGTGGCGGCCGTGGTGGCCGCGACGGCGAGCGCCGCGAGCGTCCCCAGCGCGACCGCAACCGCACCCGTAGCCGCAGTGGCGAGACCGTCGCAGAGTGACGAGCGCCCCTGCCGCCGCGTCGGAAAAGCCGGCCGGCGACGGTGCCCCGCGCACCCGCAACCGGCGCCGCCGTCGTCGTTCCGGCTCGGGATCCGGCGAGGGCAAGGCCACCGCAACCGCCTGACCGACGAAGCTGCCCGCGGGACTACGCGGTGACGGCGACCTCGGTGCCGATCGGGGCGAACTCCCACAGCGCGATGGCGTCCTCGCGCTCCTGGCGGACGCAGCCGTGCGACTGCGGCGTGCCCAGCTCGTCGATGGTCTGCACGAGCGCGCCGTTGTCGATCGGTATGTCGTGGAAGCCGATGGCCGCGCCGTTGGGGCCCTCCGTGAAGCGGACGAAGTACTTCATCGTCCCGGAGTCGTCGATCCCCCACGCCTCCTCGGACTTCGAGTACACCGAGTAGGTGCCGGGTTCGAGGTTGTCGGTGACGCTGCCCGAGACGAGGTAGGTGCGCTCGACGTCCTCGTCGTCGTCGACCAGCCAGACCCGCTGGTCGCTCTGGTCGAAGACGATCCGCCGGCCCTCACCGGAGTCATCGGGGACGGGCGGGTTGGCGTCGCTGGTGTCGCCGCCCGCGGTGTCCTGGGGTCCGTCGCTGGCGGAGGTGACGGCGGGCGGGTCGTTCGCCTTGCCACTGCCGGCCTTGCCTCCCTCGGGGGACGACTCGGTGGAAGGCTGCGTGAACGGTTGGGTGGAAGTCTCGGTGGAGGGCTCGGCGGACGGCGTGGTCGTCTGCGCCGGCCAGGATCGAGCCGGCCGCGCCGGCCGTGTCGCGCGCGGTGTCGCCGTCGTCGCCAGGATCGCCGCTGGCCACCGACGGGAGCACGCCGACTCCGCCCAGCATCGCGATGCCGGTGACGCTCACGGAGGCCCCGAGCACAGCAAGCCGGCCGTAGCGCGGCTCCGCCTTTTCGGCTCGCCTGCGCCCGGCCGGCGGCATGGCCCGGCGGCGCGGCGGCTCTGCGCGGTGACTGGGCATGGGCTCAGGACGCCGCCCGCGCGGAGAGGTTGGCGGCTACCTCGCGGTAGGCGCGCGCACCCTTGCTGCTGCGGCTGGTCGCCAGGATCGACCGGCCGGCGGCCGGGGCCTCGGCGAACTTGATGGTCTTGGGAATCGGTGGCTCGATCACCTCGAGGTCGTAGGTGTCGGAGATCGTGTCGAGCACGGCACGGGCATGGTTGGTGCGCCCGTCGTACAGCGTCGGGAGCACGCCCCACACCGTCAGGTCGCGGTTGGTGAAGCGGCGCACGTCGTGGACCGTGTCGAGCAGCTGGCCCACACCACGGTGCGACAGCGTCTCGCACTGCAGCGGGATCAGGACGCCCTCGGCCGCGGTGAGCGCGGCGACGGTGAGCACGCCGAGCGAGGGCGGGCAGTCGAGCAGGATCCAGTCGTAGTCCTCGCCCTGCTCGGCGAGGTCCTCGACCACCGTGCGCAGGACGTGCTCGCGGCCGGTGCGGGTGAGCAGGTCAGCCTCGGCCCGGGCCAGCTCGATGGTGGCCGGGAGCAGGTCGACGCCGTCCTCAGTGGTGATGATCGCCTCGGTCGGCGCGAGCCCCTTGGTGAGCACGTGGTGGATCGACAGCTCGAGGTCCTCCGGGTCGACGCCCAGCGAGAACGTGAGGCAGGCCTGCGGGTCGAGATCGACGAGGAGCACCCGCTGGCCGAGCTCGGCCAGGGCGGCCCCGATGGACGCCACGGTCGTCGTCTTGGCGACGCCACCCTTCTGGTTGGCAATCGCGAGGACCGTCGTACGTCGCTGGCTCATGTCAGAGTCCATCATGCCGGACGTCCCCGGCTTGATGGAGGACCCACCTGCCAGACTGCGGCCCATGTCTGAGACCGCTCTCGTGACCGGCCCCACGGCAGGCATCGGCCACTCCTTCGCCCAACAGCTCGCGGCCCGCGGCTACGACCTGGTGCTGGTTGCGCGCGACGAGGAACGCCTGGAGAAGACCGCCGCCGAGCTGCGCGCCGCCCACGGCGTCGAGGTCGAGGTGCTGACCGCCGACCTGACCGACCGCGCCGACCTGGCCCGCGTCGAGGCGCGGCTGGCCGACGCCACCCGCCCGGTGGACCTCCTGGTCAACAACGCGGGCTTCGGCCTCAAGGGGCGGTTCCTGGACAACTCCGTCGACGCCGAGACCGCGATGCTCGAGGTCCTGGTCACGGCGGTGCTCCGCCTGTCGCACGTCGCGCTCAAGGCGATGGCCGGGCGCGGCCACGGCGGCATCATCAACGTCTCCAGCGTGGCGGCCTTCCTGCCCCGGGGCACCTACAGCGCGGCGAAGGCCTGGGTGAACTCGTTCTCCGAGTGGGCCGCCAACGAGTACCGCGACCGCGGTGTGACGGTGATGTCGCTCTGCCCGGGGTTCACCAAGACCGAGTTCCACGAGCGGATGGACGTCGACCGCGGCTCCGCCCCCGACTTCATGTGGCTCGACGCCGACAAGCTGGTCGCCACCGCGCTGTCGGACTTCGACAAGGGTCGGGTCTACTCGATCCCGTCCGCGCAGTACAAGGCCATCACGACCGCCGCCAGGCTGATCCCCAACAGCCTGCTGCAGCGCTTCCAGTCGATCGGGCGCAAGTAGGTCGGCAGCTACTCGGTCAGCGCGCTGACCGGTGCGAGGGGCACCAGGCCCTCGGCCAGCTTCGCCATCGCCGGATCCACGGTCACGAAGGCGTCAGCCTGCAGCTTCGTCACGGCGAGGTACTCGGCGTCGAACGTCGACTCCCAGTGCTGCTCGTTGGCGATCTTGAACGACGTGGCACGGGAGACCCGGTCGCCGAGCACCCGGATCTTGAGCTCGGTGAGCCGGGTGTGCAGCACGCCGGCATCCTGCTCGGTGAGCTCACCGCGTCGCACCTGACCGAGCAGGAGCGTGAGCGCCTGCGAGCGGATCGCGTGGGGCGCGACGAGCTGGTGCTCCGGGTTGATCGCCAGCTGCTCGGTGACGATGTGGAGGAGCGTGGGCGCGTCGATCGCGTAGCGCGTCATGCTTTTTCGGGGTCCCCTCGGAATCGCGGGCGGAAGGAGCGCAGCGGGAGGAGCCTGCGATTTCGTGGGGTGATCATGAGATCACCTCGGGTGTGGTGCGGGCCGATCGTGCCGACGCCGCTTCGGCCAGCGCGAGCAGCCGCTCGTAGTCCTCAAGGGCGGTGGTGTTGCAGCCGAGCTCGTGGTCGAGCTTGCCGACGCCGTGGTGGTCGCTGGAGCCGGTCACCACGAGGTCGAGCCGGCGGGCGATCGCGCGCAGCTGCTCGCGGTCCGCGGGCGTGTGGTCCTGGTGGTCGACCTCGAGACCGGCCAGCCCCAGCCCGGCGAGCTCGATGATCGCGCTCTCCGGCATCGCGTCCGCGCCGTGCCGGCCCCACGGGTGCGCCAGCACGGCCACTCCCCCGGCCTCGTCGACGATGCGGATCATCTCGACCAGCGGGGCGGCGTACCGGTTGACGTACGCCGGCCGACCCGGGCTGAGGTACCGCTGGAAGGCCGTGTTGCGGTCCGGCACCACCCCCAGCGCGACCAGCGCGTCCGCCACGTGCGGACGCCCCGTCGCTGCGGTGCCGTCGCCGGCGCGGCGCACGTCCGTGATGTCGACGTCGACCCCGACGGAGCGCAACCGCTCCAGCATCGCGGGCACCCGGCTGCTGCGGCCGTCGAGGATCTTGCGCAGCTGGGTCACCAGGGGCGGGTACGTCGGGTCGGGCAGGTAGGCCAGCAGGTGTGCGCCGCGGCCCAGGTGGTTGGTGCTGACCTCGATCCCCCGCACCAGCGTGAGCCCGACCTCCTCCGCGGTCCGCGCCGATGCGCTCCAACCCTCGGTGGTGTCGTGGTCGGTCAGCCCGAGCACGTCCAGCCCTTCGGCCTTGGCCGCCCGCACCAGCTCCTCCGCCGTCTGCGTGCCGTCACTGGCCCGCGTGTGGGTGTGGAGGTCGATGCGCACGGTTGCACCCTAGGCGGGCACGGCCTGCGACCACCCGTCACCAGGCGGGCGCGGGACCTCCGAACGGCAGCTCCACGAGTGGCGGCCCGAGCCGCGACACGTCGCGCAGGATCCAGTCATCGCGCAGCAGCATGACCGCCGACGCCGGCCGCAGGACGAGCCACAGCCAGCGACCGTCGGCCTCACCGGCCACGACCGACCGGTCCCACTCGCCGGTGGCGGCGGACGTGGAGACCGGCCAGAGCGGGATCGACTTGGAGTCGATGCGGACCCGCATCGTGGACGGCCCCTCACCGATCTCCGCGCCGGGGTCGTCGTGGCGGGTGCCGGCGATGCGGGCGCCGAGGCCCGTTCCGGGCTCCTCGCTGATCACGAGGACGTCGACCGGGCCGTCCAGGGTCGAGGTGCCGGAGACGCAGGTCATCGCGGCCCGGCCACGGTCGACGGTGCCGACGGCGGCGAAATCGGTGACCCGCCACCCAGGGCTCAGCGGCCAGGGCAGGTAGGTCGGGAAGCGCGCCGTGGCACCGAGATGGTCGACGAACGCGTCGTACGACGCCTCGGTGGGCCGCCAGAGCGGCTCGACCACACCGTGGTCTGGGCACGACCACGCGTCGCCGGACTGGGCGATCGGCGTCGAGCAGCGCGGGCAGCCGACCGTGAGAGCCATGCTCAACCGTCCAAGACGGGCCGAGCCAGGTCAAGCGTTCCAGCGGAGCACCACGGACGTCTCGCGCTCGTGCCCGAGCACCGAGACGGTGCTGGTGTCGAGCTTCAGCAAGCGGCCGTCGGCGACCGGCAGCCCGAGCCAGCGCGCGGCGAGGGCCCGCAACGAGTGGCCGTGCCCCACCAGCAGGACGTCCCCGTCCACGCCGTGGCAGCGCTCGACGACCCGGTCGAGCCGGTCAGACACCTCCTCGGCGCTCTCACCGCCCGGGCTCGGGTGCGTCCACACAGTCCAGCCCGGCACCGTCTCGCGGATCTCGTCCGAGGTGACCCCTTCGTAGTCGCCGTACCCCCACTCCACGAGGTCCTCGTCGACCTCGGCAGCCGGGAACCCCGCCAGCTCGGCCGTACGGCGCGCCCGCTCGCGCGGCGAGCTCAGGACCAGGCTGAAGTCGCACTCGGCGAGCCGCGGCCGGAGCGAGCGCGCCGCCTCCTCGCCCTTGGGCAACAGCGGGAGGTCGGTCGTCGACGTGTGCCGGCCGGCCTCGCTCCACTCGGTCGCACCGTGCCGCACCAGCCAGACGTCACCCACGAGGTAGGACGCTAGTCCTCGGCCAGCACCACCACAGCGTCGCCCGGGCCGATCGTGTAGGTCTGCGACTTCGGCGGGTTGACGACCACCCCGAACTTGAGCCCGGGCTCGGCCAGCAGGGCCGACTTGAGCCCGATCGCGGTCTCGTTGCGCCGCGCCGCGCCGGCCACCACGGTGGCCCAGCTGACGTCGGTGCCCAGCTGGACGTACCACTCGGCCGGCCTCAGGTAGATCTCGCTGCCCTCGGCACCGAGCAGCTCCTTGAAGACCGCCTCGAGCCGGCCGTCCTCGGACAGCTGGGTGACCAGGAGCGACACGATCTCGCCGCTCACCACGATGTCGTCGACGTCGGCGACCGAGGCCAGGATCCGGTTGCGGTCGTCCATCATCTCGCTGACCACCGGCGTCTCCGAACCGACTTTGCGCAGGATGTCGCGCACGTGCAGCAGGGACACCAGGGTCCGTGAGTCGGCCGCCTGCGCCTCGAGGTCCCGGTCGTAGCAGAGCACGATGATCTGGTCCAGGTCGGCGGCCACGTGCTCCTCGAGCACCGCGCGGTTGGTCGAGGACGCCTTCACCACGGTGACGGCCAGGTTGGACAGCGGAGGCACGACGGGCTCGCCGAACGCCGTGAGCACGGTCAGCGACGAGCCGGGCGGTGCGTACCGGTCCAGCTCACGCAGCACGATCGGAGCCCGGTCGTTCCAGCCGATCAGGAGCGCCTGGCTGGTCCGGGCCTCGTGGGAGGACTGCTGGCCCAGCTTGTTGAGGGCGGGCTCGGTCATCGACCGCGACTGACCCTCGAGCGCGGAGTCGTCCTCGACGACGACGATGACGGTCTGCTCGGCGGTGAGGACAGTGTCCGCGGGCGGGTTCAGCTTCGAGGTCGCACCGTCGACGATGCCGACCACCGAGGCCGCCTCGAACGCCTGCTGTGCCTCGGCGTACGTCGACCCGGCCAGCCCGTGGTCCTCGAAGAAGTAGAACTCGTCGCCGGAGTAGTCGAACAGCTCGGTGTAGACGGCCGCCGCACCTGACTGGCGCGAGGTCTGCACGACCAGCTTGGCCACGGTCTCGCGGATGTCGAGCAGGGTGGTGCGACCCTTGCCGACCAGCGCGGCCGCCTCGAGGTTGCTCGGGTCCTGGATCTCGGCGACGATCCGCGGCCCCTCGGTGCCGCCGTGGGTCAGCGCGAGCAGGGTCTTGATGACCTCGGAGTCGGGCTCGTCGGAGTCGGGCGCCAGCAGGATCACCGAGCGCGCCGTGTCGTGGCTGCTCAGCCGCAGGTCGTCGAGGTCCATCGGCGAGCCGGAGCGGCAGATGATCTTGGTGCCGCGGCGCTCGGGAACCTTGACCTTGAGCTCCTCCTCCATGTCGACCTTGTCGCGGTCGGCGAGGATCACGATGACGGGGTCCTTGCGGCTCTCGTTGGCCAGCGTCAGCTCGGAGATGATCGTGAAGATCGAGTCCGACCAGCCCAGGATGACGGTGTGGTCCTCCTCGAGCACGATCGAGCGGCCGCGCCGCAGGTCGGCCAGCTTGGAGTCGATGCCGCTGGCCAGCACGCCGATCAGGGCGCTGACGATGAACAGGCCGCCCAAGGTGAGTGCGAGCAGCGTGAGCAGGAACCCCCAGCTGCCCTCGTCACCGCCGATGGTGCCGGGGTCGAGCGCGTGGAGGAGGTTGTAGAACAGCTGCTCGAAGAAGTTGTGCTTGAAGTTGTCCTTGCCGAGCTGGAAGACCGTGAGGATCGCGGCGAACACGACGATGAGTACGAGCGTGGCGCCGATGAGCCATGCGATCAGCGCGGGCGTGCCCGACGACATCGAGTTGTCGAACATGTAGCGGAGCCGGTCGCCCAGCCCCGACTTCTTCTCCGTCGCGGTCTTGACCGACGGCCGACTGCTGTCGGCCATCGCCTTCGCCGTGCGGACCCGCAGCTGCTGTCCCGTGCGCGCCATGTCTTCCTCTCAGTGGCGGACCGGAAACGGCCCGAATTTTGCCCGGATGATCCTCCCCCACCGACCACCCGGGCGTCACTGGCACGATCGGGCCATGCAGAGCACCCCCGAGGCAGCCGATCGGCTGGCCCGCCGCGCCGTTGCGCTTGCCTTCGCCACCCAGGGGATGGTCTTCATCAGCCTCACGACCCGGCTGCCGCGGTTCTCCGACCGCTGGGACCTCTCCGAGGTCGAGCTGTCGCTGGTGCTGCTCATGATCGTCCTGCTCGCCGGTGCCGGCTCGATGGTCGCCGAGCTGGTCGCGCACCGCCGGTCCAGCGCAAGCACCCTTCGCGCCGGGCTGCTGACCGTCGGTGTCGCGGTCCCGGTGGTGGCTTCCGCTCCCTCCGAGCTGGTCTTCGTGCTGGCGCTCGCGGGGTACGGCCTGGGGCTGGGCATCGTCGACGCGTCCAGCAACATGCAGGCCGTCGCGGTCGAGCACAGGTACGGCCGCACGATCCTGCCGTCGTTCCACGGAGCCTGGACCTTCGGTGGCATCGTCGGTGCCTGCTACGCCCTGGCCGCAGCGCACGCGCCGCTCTGGACGGCCGGCCTGGTCGCCGTGGTGCCGCTCCTGGCCCTCGCCGCGCCGTACCTCCGCCGCGAGCACGGCGAACTGCTCGCGGAGGCCGAGGAGATCGCCGTCCCCTGGCGGCCGATCCTGTTGGTCGGGCTCGGGATGGTGCTCTTCTACATGGTCGACACCGCCTCTCAGACCTGGGGACCGACCTTCCTCGACGACGTCGTCGACGCGCCGCACTCGCTGGTGGCGCTGGCGACGCTGCCCTACCTCGTCGCCAGCCTGCTGGTGCGGCTGGCCGGCGACTCCCTGGTGGCGAGGTACGGCGCCGCGCTGGTGCTGCGCACCGGAGCGGTGGTGGCCTCGCTGGCGCTCCTCGTCGTGGTCACCGCGCCGACCTGGCCGGTCGCGGTCCTCGGCTTCACCCTGCTCGGCGCCGGCGTCTCGGTGATCGCGCCGCTGAGCTTCTCGGCCGCGGCCCGGATCGCCGGCGGCGAGCGGGCCCGTGTCGACGCGGTGATCGCCCGGTTCAACCAGTTCAACTACGTCGGCGGCCTGCTCGGCGCCGTGCTCACCGGGCTGGTCGGCGCCGGCTCGCTCCGGATCGGCTTCGCCGTGCCGATGCTGCTGATCCTGGCGATGCTGCCGCTGGCCCGCGCGTTCGCGCCGGCGGGGCACCGGGAGCCGGTGGGCGCGGAGGGTTCGAAGACGCCGGCGCCGAACGAGACCTGACCGGCCGCTACTGGGTCAGGCGACCCGCTTTGCCTGATCGGACGTTGAGTGCGACATCAAAGGGGTTGGCCGAAAATGAGGTCGTCAGCGGATCGCTGTGGCAGGCGAAACAGCACGTCCTGATACTTCGTCTGCGCACTCATGTAGAAGTAGAGATCGCCCTCGTAGGTCCGGAGCCATCGATCGGTGGTCAGTGAGGGTTCGCAGATGATCAGGCCCCCGCCCGCCGGGCCGCACGGGCCGTAGTCAGCGAGGCGGCCCTGGCGTGCGGCATTGCCTCGATACGTGGCGATGTGGATGGTGGCGCCGCTGACCAGGCAGGTGTGGCTCCATCGGTTGTACCCTGCGTCGCCGTCGGGCGAGCATTGCGACCAATCGAGGGGAAACGCCCAGCGCATGGCCTGTTCCGTGTTCGGATCCGGACAGATCTGCACTCCGCGGACGACGAGACTCCCATCCCAGCACAGGGCGTCGGGCGGTTGCGTGTCAGTCGGTTGGGACTCGGTCTCAGGTACGGCCGTGGTGGGACCCGCTGGTTCGTCGCCGTCATCCCCCTCTTCGTCGGGTTCGGAGTCCCCGAAGGTTGACGGCGGCGGTGCAGAGTTGTCCCGGCCAACGGTCGCCGGATCGTCGGAACGGGTCACCGCGAGGAGCACGATCCCGCCTATCACGATCGCCAACGCTGCCGCCCAGAGCGCGGCGGCTCGAGCGGGCGTCATCGCCGGTCACCTGCCATCTGTGCCGTCCCCCTTCCATCGCCCGTCGCCGACTCGGCGCAGGCCCGCGACTCAGACTCTCGGCCCCAGCGTTCCCGTCCAGTCGGCGTGGCGTGGGATCCCACCGGAGTCGAGCGACTGTCCTGTCACCCGGGCCGGTGGACGCGCAGCCGATCCTCGCGAGCATCGCTCGCGAGTCGGTAGAGCTGGTTGGCCAGCCTCATGTGCTTGCGGTCGATGAAGGCATAGAGCGGCATCCCTTCGCGTACCCACACGACGATGCCGCTCTTCTGGAAGCGGTAGTGGAGGCGAACGGTCAACGGGAGGAGTATCAAGCTCAGGAGCAGGAACAAGATCATTCCCACGGCACCCAAGGATGCGCCAGCGAAGGTGAGTACCAGCGATACCGAGATGGCCGTCAGATAGAGCCTCACTCTCGACGGCTGGAAGACCGCCGATGCGTTGATGAACTCGAGAAGACCGTCCTGGTACTCGACGCCACCGGCGAAGGAGATCCGCAATGCCGCGACTCTCCGTGGCGTGATGGCGACGAAGCTGTGGGTGCCGATGCCCCAGAGGCCGAGCACGCCCAGATACCGGCTGTCGAGCACGTTCTCGCCTTCGGGCAGGAACTGACTGAACATCGTCGCGAGCGCATCTTGGTCGCCAAGCTTCGCGCGCGCCAGAAGGGTCTGCCCAGCGGGTGGCGGGGCAGCGACCCCGACCCCGGTGTGTTCGTCTGCCCAGCTTCGCCAGGCCGTCTGCTCTGTCGCGCTCTCCTGGGCGCCCTGCCCCGCAACGTGGGTGTTGCCCACGGGCGCCCCTCTTGGAGGTGGGAACCGGGGCCTGGGTGGCGGCGGTGGGAACGGGCTGCGCGACTCGGTCATCGTTCTCCTCCGTTGTGTGAGCGGGTGTGATTGCTCCAGTCCAGTCCGTCCCAGTACCGAAGCTGCGCCTGGTCGGCCGGATCCGCGTACCAACCCGGGGCGGGACCCCCGGCTCCTGCATCGGCCGGCCGATCCGACCTGCGACGACCGGACTCGGCCCCGCTCTGGGGGAGGAACGCCAACTCGGCCGGCTGTCCCACACCTCCCGTCACCATCGGGACGAGCGCGATCAACGCACCGGTCAACGCGGTCGCCGAGCCGGCGATGCCAAGGGTCCACGCGCGACCCAGATCGTCGTACGGAGTTGTCAGGTTGATCCATGTGACGAGGTAGAAGCCCAGGATGAAGCTGGCGGTCACCGCCGCCCCGAGCAGTGAGATCCCGGCTCCTGGGACGAGACTCAGGACAGTCAGGAGCGCTGTCAGCACGACGGCTGCCAAAATGACGTAAGGGCCCTTCTCGAAGGCGTCCCACAACTTGATTCCGGGTCCGTCAACGATCGGCTGCGTGAGAGAAATTCCCGCGACGAGCGCGCCGATGACAGCGATCACCCGCCCGATAAGAGAGCCCACCGAGGCGTTCACAGTCAACGATCCTTGAACCGGCGACTGACAAGACTGCGGCGACGCCAGATCGGCGGGTTGAAGTCATCGGGATCAACCTCGACGAATTTCGGCTCCGGAGGAGGCGCCTCCACCGCGCGCCCCGAGCCGTCGACGGCGCCCACGACGGACCTGGCGAGCCAGTCGAGGCGTGCCACCAGCGGACCTGGGAAGACGTCGATCCACTGAACTGGCGACAGGAAGTAGCTGAGACCACCAGACGGCCGAATGTCCTGAACACGTATGCAGAGGATGATCTTCTTGTTCTCTGCGGCCCGCTCGACCTCCCGAGCGACGTCAACCGACAGGTTGGCAGCGGCGGACAAGATCACCAGAAGAGCGCGACTCTGCTCAATTCCCTCGATGATCGCGTCACTCCACCGTTGACCAGGCATGACGTCTCGCGGCGCCACCCAGCATGGTGTGCCCAGGCCTTCGATCGACGCACAGACCTGTGCCGCCGCTTTCGCATCAACAGTCGAGTGCGAGATGAACACGTCCGGTCGGATCGGACCCAACGAAGGACTCATCGCGAACCTCCTCGGCCTGCGCGGACACCTGCGACCCATATCCCGCCAGCGCGCCACCCCGAGTCAGCTGCTATTTCGAATCATGAACCCAGTGGTCGCTCCGCGGCAATGCAAACGAACGACCAAGCTGGTCGAACGTCACCCAGAGCCGCGTGGCGATCAGACGGTCGTGGCGAGCACGGCCACCGCGCTGAAGACGTACACGAGCCCCACGAGCAGCGGGATCCAGACCTCCACGTGCGTGAAGGCCCAGTAGGTGGACTTGTCCTTCTGTTCACCCTTCAGCGCCTTCCACTCCCCGTTCCACCATGGCGACGCGGGCAGCCTTTCCTCCAACGCGCCGATCACAGCGAACTTTCCGGAGTTGAGCTGGCGGTATGAGCGCACCACCCAGAACCACGCCAGGCAAAGACCGAGCGCGAGCGTGAGAACGGGCAGCAAGAACCATGGAGAAAAGTCCTCCGGCCGGTCCTTCCAGAACACGCCGATCACGGTGAGGATCGCCCCGTGCAAGGTCAGGAAGAAGGTGTTGGCGAGGCCCCGCCGGGCGGAGATGCGGTCGGCCAGCTCCACGTACAGCTTGTACTGCTCCATGATCGCGGCCTGGTACTTCTCGTCCTGTGCGTAGTGTGCCTTGACTGTCTCCGGGTCGTTCCAGAGGTGAGGGCTCACCGCGCTGGGCTCCGCAGGTGGGCCGACCTTGAAGTACTTGCTCCACAGCGACATGGCTCAGATGATCCTCGGTGCATCCGCTGCGTGGGAGGTCGCGTTGCAGGTTCCGGCTCTGGCCAGCACCGCGGCCGCGGGCGCTGAGGTGATCGGACGACACCTGTGCGCGGCCGCGCACCCCAGAGCGAAGGCCTATTCGGAGGCGGCGGGTCCCGGCCAGTTCTTGTCCGGCTCCGGCACCGGGCGGCCGGGCTGCTCCCCACCACGCGCCTCGAGGTAGCTGTTCTTCGGCACCATCACCTTGCGGCGGAAGATGCAGACGACCTTGCCGTCCTGGTTGTAGCCGATGGTCTCGACGTGGACCACGCCTCGGTCGTCCTTGGACTTCGACTCCCACTTGTCGAGGACCGTGGTCTCGCCGTACAGCGTGTCGCCGTGGAAGGTCGGCGCGACGTGCCGCAGCGACTCGATCTCGAGGTTGGCGATCGCCTTGCCCGAGATGTCGGGGACCGACATGCCGAGCAGGATCGAGTAGACGTAGTTGCCCACGACCACGTTCTTGCCGAACTGCGTCGTCTCTTCCGCGTAGTGCGCGTCGAGGTGCAGCGGGTGGTGGTTCATCGTGAGCAGGCAGAACAGGTGGTCATCGGACTCGGTGACCGTCTTGCCGGGCCAGTGCTTGTAGGTCGCACCGACCTCGAACTCCTCATAGCTGCGTCCGAACTGCATGCGCCCATCCTCCCTGCCCGCGGCAGCCGGGCGCAGCGGGTGGACGCGTGGCCTATCTCACCAGCAGAGCCGCAAGGCTCAGGAGCCGCCGCCGCCGGCCTTCCTGCGGTGCATCTTCGGGGCGCCGTCGAGGACCTCGGAGCCGTGTGCCTTCTCGCGCACCGGGCCGTCCTCGTGGACGCCCTTCTCACCCTTCTTGCGGCGGCCGGCGTTCTTCTTGTCGAGGGCCTCCCGCATCCTGGCCTTCAGGTCGTCGTTATCTCCGGACATCGATTCCTCCGTGTGGCGGTCGCGGGTGGTCCACCCACCCTCGCACCTCTGCCCAAAAGCGGCGAAACCTTATCGCCCGTAGGGCAGCAGGATGCCGCTGCGGCCGGTGACGGCGCCCGCGGCGTCGAGGGTGAGCGTCCCGATGGTCACCGGCTCGGGGTCCACCCTGATCCACTTCTTGAGCCCGCTGCGGACGGTCTCCCAGAGCCGACTGCGGTCGCGCGCGTCGCGGACCCTGACCGCGTAGTCGCGGAGGGTGATGTCGAGCCGGTCGTCATGCACGTCGAGCAGGGCGTAGGTCGTCAGGCCGAACTGGAAGGCGCCGCCGTGGGCGAGCTGGAGGATGCCGTCCTGGCTGGTCGCCGTGACGTCGTGCACCTCGCCGCAGAGGTAGACGTCAACGCCGTACCTCCGGAAGACCTGCCACAGCCGCGACCTCGAGCCACCTTGGTAGTGCAGCTCGCTGGAGCCGCGCGAGCGGACCGGCTCGAGGATCGGCAGGTGGCCCTGGACGATGGTCCAGCGCACGCCGTCCTCCTGCGCGGAACGCAGCACCCGCACCAGCCACCGCAGCTGCTGCCGGTCGACCCGGAGCCGGGCGTGGTCCGGTGCGATGTCGAACGGGTCGATGGTGACCACCTGCACCTCCGGCACCGGCCGGAACGCGTAGGCCGTCCCGGCGTGGGCCCCCTTCGGGTGGTCGCGGAACCGGGGCCGGCCGGACGGCGTGCGCGTGAAGTGGCGCGCAAACTGCTCCTGGAAGACCGGAGCGAGCCGACGCTTGGAGATCGTCCAGGCGTCGTCGCCGTACTCGTGGTCCCCTGCGGCGGCGTAGAGGTCGAGGTTGTGGTCGCGGAAGCGCTGCCGGTACTGCGGGTAGTACGTCGCCGCGGCCAGTCGGGCCGCCGTCGCCCGCTGGGCCGGGTTGCCGACCGGGCCGAAGTTGCCGGTGTGGTGCGAGTCGCGACCCCAGCGGCCGTCGACCAGGTCGCCGGCCACCAGCACCCCGTCCGGCTGCTGCCGCTGCCAGTCGTCCAGGACGTGGTCGATCGCGCGCTCGTACGCCGGGCTGGTGGAGTTGGCGGACCGGCGGGGGTTCCAGAAGCCCGGGCCCCGACGAAGGTCGGCGATGTCGGCGTTCAGGAAGTCCGGGCTCGAGATCAGCCGCAGCCGGCGCGGGGTGTCCTGCACCCCGGCCAGCACCGGACGCACCGGAGCCGCCGTGACGACCCCGCCGTCGGTGACCGTGACCGAGAGCGGTCCGGGCGCGGCCCCAACGCGCACCTCGATCGTGACCTCCTGGCTGCGCTCGTCGACGACGTCGCAGACCAGGGTGGTGCCGTCCGCCGAGAGGTACGAGCGGCGCCGGATGACCGTGCTCGGGGCGCAGGCGTCCGGCAGTCCCACGACCGTCCCGCCGGCGACCCGCACCGTCGCCTCGGTGGCGGCACCGGGGCTGAGGGTCACCCGGAGGGGCTGCACCGAGCCCTCCGTGGCGGTCGCGGCCGCATCGGCCCACCCCACGGCGGCAACCCGGGCAGGGGTCGCCGGCGCGGCGCTCCCGGCAGGGATGGCCAGCAGCCCTGCGACGACGAGCGCGCACGCGGTCCGTGCTGCGGCCATGCCGCAATCTAACCGCACTCATTCACTCGACAATGACCGACACGCGGGGCTGCCCTCGGCCGCGGAGGTGCCGTCGGGAGAAGGTGGGTGCATGGAACCCCACGCGCTGTGGACCCGTCCCACCCCCATGCGATCTCTCGCGCTGTCAGTTGCTGCCCTCCTGCTCCCGCTGTCACTCGCCGCGTGCGGCTCGAGCGACGACGGGGACGACGTCGCCACTGATCCCGGCCCGACCACGGCCACCAGTACGCCGACGCCGAGTCCGACCGCGGAGCCGACGGTCGGCACCTATCCGGAGTTCGCCCCGACCGACTACACCTTCGAGCTCAGCGTCAGCTGCTTCTGCATGGCCGCCGGCGTGCCGATCGTGGTGACCGTCGCAGACTCCGAGGTGGTGGGCGCGGTCTACGGCCTGGCCGAGGACGGTGGCCGGGGCGGCGACATCAAGGAAGGCGATCCCGCCGACGAGGTCTTCTGGCGCACCATCAACGACGTCATCGAGCAGGCCAACGACACCACCGCCGCCCGGGTCGACGTCGACTGGCCGGCTGGACAGGACTACCCCAACAGGGTCTTCGTCGACGGCAACAAGGGGATCGCCGACGACGAGACCGAGTACACGATCTCCCACGTCGAGGTCAGCTAGTCAGCTGAGCGCGGTCAGCAGCTCGTCGAGGACGGCGTACTGCCGTTCGGCGGGGAAACGGTCCGCGTCGAACAGCGCCTGGACCACCAGCCCGTGGGTGAACGCGGTCAACACGTCGACCACGGTCTCGCGGTCGCGCCCAGCCGCCAGCTCACCGGCCGCGATCGCCTCGTCGACGAGCGGCCGGAGCCGCTCGCGCCAGCGCTCGTAGCGCGCCGCCTCCGCCAGCCCCAGCTCGGCGTCGGCCAGCGCGAGGTCCCAGAAGCCGACCCAGACCTTGCTGAGCACGGTCCCCTCGTCGTCGTCGACCAGCACCGCCCGGAGCCGGACCCGGAGGCCGTCGACGCCCTGGTCCGGCGTCTCCGCCTCCTGCATGCGCGGCACCGTCCGCTCGTGCACCACCTCGAGCGCGTGCTGGACCAGCTCGCGCTTGCTGCCGAAGTAGTGGGTGAGCAGCCCGGTCGTGGCGCCCATCTCCTTCGCCACGGCGCGCAGGCTCAGCCCCGCGAACCCGGTGTCGGCCAGCACCCGCCAGACCGCCTCGGCGACCTCGCGGCGGCGGACGTCGTGGTCCACGGCCTGCGGCATGGTGCTAGGTTACACAACAGTTGTTATGTACCTGTCGAAAGGGGCTCCGATGCTCTCCCTCGATCTCGGCGACGGCCTGACCCTGGCTCCCCTCGAGCCTTGGCTGGCCGGGGAGTTCTCGGCGTTCGTGGCCGCCGAGCGCAGCCATCTGGCGCCCTGGCTGCCCTGGGGCAGCTCCATCGAGGACGCGGAGTCGGCGCGCGCCTTCCTCCAGCGGTACGCCGACGGCGCCGCTGCCGATGGCCGGCGCATCTACGCGCTGCGGGTCGAGGGCCGGATGGTCGGCGGGACCCTGTTCCGCATCTTCGAGCCGGACGCCGGGGTCTGCGAGGTCGGTGTCTGGCTGGCCGCCGACGCCCAGGGCCACGGCTACGTGACCCGTGCCGTGGCGGCGATGCTGGACTGGGCGCTGCTCGAGCGCGGCCTGCACCGTGCCGAGTGGCACTGCGTGCCCGAGAACCTCGCCAGCCGCCGCGTCGCGGAGCGGCTCGGGCTCACGATGGAGGGCACGCTCCGCGAGTCGTGGGAGAACGCAGGACGGATGTGGGACACCGAGGTCTGGGCCGTGCTCGCGCCGGAGTGGCGCGCCCGCACTACTTGAGCCGGTAGTCCTTGAGCAGCGAGCGGCCGATGATCATCTTCTGGATGTCGCTGGTGCCCTCGCCGATGAGCATGAACGCCGCCTCGCGGTAGAGCCGCTCGATCTCGTACTCCTTGGAGTAGCCGTAGCCGCCGTGGATGCGGAAGGAGTCCTGGACCACCTCGTTGCAGTACTCCGAGGCCACCATCTTGGCCATCCCGGCCTCGACGTCGTTGCGCTCACCGGAGTCCTTCTGGCGGGCGGCGCGGACCATCATCGCGTGGGCGGTCTCGACCTTGGTCGCCATCTCGGCGAGCCGGAACAGGATCGCCTGGTGCTCGCTGATCGGCTTGCCGAAGGTCTCGCGCTGCTGGGAGTAGGCGATGGCGAGCTCGAAGGCCCGGTTCGCGATGCCGCAGGCGCGGGCCGCGACGTTGACCCGGCCGACCTCGACGCCGTCCATCATCTGGTAGAAGCCCTTGCCGGTCTCGCCACCCAGGATGTGCTCGTCGCCGGCCTTGAAGTTCTCGAAGACCGCCTCGGTCGTCTCGACGCCCTTGTAGCCCATCTTGTCGATCTTCCCGGGGATGGTCAGGCCGGGCGCGGTCTCCCCGAAGCCGGGCTCCTTCTCGACCAGGAACGTCGTCATCGACTTGTACGGCGACTCCTCCCCCTCGTCGGTCCGCACGAGGGTGGCGACCAGGTTCGACGTACCGCCGTTGGTCAGCCACATCTTCTGTCCGTTGATGACCCAGTCAGCACCGTCCTTGACGGCCTTGGTCTTGATCGCCGCCACGTCGGAGCCGAGACCGGGCTCGGACATCGAGAACGCGCCGCGGACCTCGCCGGTGGCCATCCGGGGCAGGTACTTCTTCTTCTGCTCCTCGGTGCCGTGCTTCATCAGCATGTAGGCCACGATGAAGTGGGTGTTGATGACCCCGGAGACGCTCATCCAGCCGCGGGCGATCTCCTCCACGCACAGCGCATAGGTCAGCAGCGACTCGCCCAGCCCGTCGTACTCCTCGGGGATGGTGAGCCCGAAGATCCCGAGCTCCTTGAGCCCGTCGACGATCTCCTGCGGGTACTCGTCAGCATGCTCCAGCTCGGTCGCCACCGGGAGGATCTGCTCATCCACGAAGGTCCGGACCGCCTTGAGGATCTCGGTCTGGTCCTCGGTCAGTCCGTCGGTCTCGCACAGGCGACCCATGGCTGAAGCTCCTTGCCGCGCTCTGGTGAATCATCCGGGTGGATGGCGCGGCTGAGGTTACCGGTCGTTCACCTTCGGTGCCGTGGCGAGGATCACGGGGTGCTTCAGGTCACCGGCGGGCTCGGGGTCAGCGTGACCGTCGGGGGCGGGATGGTCGGGGTGGGGGTGACCGTGGGGGTCGGCGGGGCCGGGATGGTCGGCTCTGCCGGCTGGACCAGCACGTCGGACATCAGCATGTGGTGGTCGCTGGTGCGGACGACCTTTTTGCTCCGGTCCTGGACGTAGTTCGAGAACTGCACCTGGGCGCCGAAGATCCAGTCGACGACCATGCCCGACGGGGGCTGGCAGGTGGTGTCGCTGCGGTAGCCGCCGCTGGCCGAGACCATGCCGGCCTGCTTGGTGACCCGGCAGAAGACCTGCTTCTTGGCGTTCATGTCGCCGGTCCACACGATCGGCAGGCCGTTGCTGGTCTTGAGCAGGTTGACCAGCGCGATCTGCAGCCGCTGGCCGATCAACCGCCACTTCTGGGCGTTGCCGCGGACGTCGGCGGGGTTCTGGAAGTTCATGAAGTAGATCTGCTGGCCGGTCTGCAGGGACTGGAGCAGCACCACGGGCATGCGGAGCACGTCACCGTGGAAGTAGGGAAGTTTGATCCACGTCGTGCTGACCAGGCGGAACTTGTCCTTGCGCCAGGCGATCGAGTTGCGCAGGAAGCCGACCGTCTCGATGTAGCCGGGGAAGATGTCGTACTGCGACGAGGCCTTCTTGACCCACTTGGCGTACTGCTGCGGCTGGAACTCCTGGAGCCCCACCACGTCGACGTGGTTGCTCTTGATCAGCTGCGCGGCCCACTTCATGCGGAGCGCGCCGTCGGCGTACCCCCTCTTGGACCCGCCTCGAGCGGTGTGGTCGTAGCCGAGGATGTTGAACGAGCTGACCCGGAACGTCGTCGGCCCGGAGACCGTGCCCACCACGGGAATCGGGCTGGCGCCCATCTCGCCGTACTCGTCGGACTTGCGATCCGTGCCGGCGACCGCGAGCGCGGTGCCGCCCACCAGGGTGCCCAGCACGAGGGCGGCGATGGACCAACGGCGCAGGCCAAGTCCGAGAATGGCCTGCCGAACGACGGTGGGGAAGCCCGTCATGATGGTGATCCTCCGAGGGTCGAGAGTGTCGCGCAAGCAGTGTGCCTTGCCTGATACTAAATCCACAACTGCCCCACGCGTCACAGTTTTCACATGTTTGCGGGGCCGACAGGACATCATGCCTCCCCCTCCCTGACGAAGTGGAACCCGCGAAGGTTGGCCGCCGTCCGGATCTTGTGGGCATCACGAGGCACACTTGGCGCATGACGCGGATCCCGGTGGCCATGGCAGGTCTGGCGCTCGTCGCCGTCACGGCGGTGGCGTGTGGCTCCGACGACGGCGACGACACGACCGCGGACGACCCGATCGTGTCGTCGGCCCCCAGCACCTCGACGTCACCGCCGGCCTCGGAGTCACCGTCGGCCAGCGACTCACCGACCGCCAGCGACGACCCCGTCTTCTCCCCGATCATCAACAAGGCCGTCAAGCCCGCGATCGCGGACGGCTTCCCGGCGCTGGTCCCCGCGGGCGTGCCGGCGGGTTGGACCGTCCTGTCTGCGGCGTACAAGCCCCGGGGCGGCGGCGAGTGGACCATCGACCTCACGGATCCAAACGGCGCACCGGTCACCGTGCTGCAGTCGACCGCCCCCGTGGCCGAACTGATGGCCCGGCTGCTTCCCGACGGGCAGGCAGACGGCACGGTGAAGGTCAGTGGCACCGGCAAGTGGACCGCCTACACCAGCACCGCCGGCGCCGGCCTCGCGAAAGAGCTTTCCGGCACCGGCGCGGTCGTGGTCGGCTCAGACGTCGACGTCGCCAGTGACCTGGCCGAGGTGTTGCTCACCGCCGAGGACGCCGGCAACATCGACGGCGGCTAGACCCCCCCACACCGCTGGTCGAGCCCGTCGAAACCACCGCAACGAACGCTGAGAGCCGACCACGGTCGTGGTCGGCTCTCGGCATGGCTGAGGGTGGTTTCGAGGCTCAGGCGCCAGAGCGCCTTCGCACCTCAACCACCGACGGTGCGATCAGTCGCCTTCCCAGAACTGGCCCCCGGCGCGGTAGGGATCACGCTCGACCGTGGTCACCGGGCGCCGGACCGTGACGTAGACCTTCTCGTACGAGCCGTCGGCCGAACGGACCATCCGGGCGACCCTGAAGTCGGTGTAGGTCGTGGTGTAGGCGTTGCGCGACCACCGGCCGCTGTCCCAGAACGAGTTGAAGTTGGCCAGGTAGCGCTTGGCGTTCGTCCGACCCTGGATGGTGAAGAACACCTCGTCCTCGGCGGTGCCGAGGCTGGCCCAGTTGGACGAGCCGGTGAGCACCATGTTGGTGTTGGGGACGCCGTTGTAGGTGCCCTGGATCACGAGGTACTTCTGGTGGGTGTAGTAGTCCAGGATGACGTCGTCCTCACCGTCCATGTTGAGGTCGAAGTCGTCATCGGGGTGGTAGTCGAGCCCGGTGGACCGCAACGGGATGCGGCCGCGAGCCGTCGTCGCACCGAGGATCTGCTTGGTCTTGAAGCCGATCAGGCCGTAGCTCACGCGGAAGTCGCAGCCCTGGGCCCACTTCTCGCGGATGGCGGAGGCGAGGTAGTTGCCGCGGGCGCCGCGCATCGTGTGCATCGAGAGCACGAGATGGGTGCGGGTCTGACCGCCGTTGCCGTTGGGCGTCAGGCACTGGATCTTGTTGAGCATGTCCAGCACCACGTCGCTCTGCTGCGTCGAGGTCTTGGGGAAGATCCAGGTCGTGTACTTGTCGACCGAGTCGTCGCAGGCCGCGCCCTTCGGCGTCCCGCAGAAGCGGATCGGCGGCTGCTTGGTGTTGTAGTCCTTCTTCATGTCCTTGAAGACGTTGACGTACTGGCTGAACATCGCCGCGTTGCCGGACATGAAGTAGCCGTCGTTCCACTGGTGGTAGATGGCGTTGCGCGTCAGGTTGACCGAGCCGATCACCATGACGTTCTTGGACTTGCCGGCCTGGGTGAACGTGTAGAACTTCGAGTGCAGGTTGCGGTACTGGTCGGCGAAGGTCCGGCAGCCCTGCTTGCACTTGTAGATGAAGTTCTTGGCGAACCGGTTGGTGCCGAGCACCGCGCGCACCCTCTTCATCGCGTGCGTGTCCTGGTGGTCGTTGAGCAGCATCTGGACCTTCACGCCGCGCTTGTGCGCCGCGATCAGCGCGTCGGCGACCCCCTCCCGGTCGAAGGAGTAGACCGCGATCCGGATCGTCTCGCCCTTGGGCGTGTGGCGGATCGTGTCGATGATCCGGCGCTCGATCTTGAAGCGCTGGGCGTTGACGTGGGGGTTGTTGAAGAAGGCGCCCTTGTAGGCCTTCCAGCGCTTCGGCTTCGGCTTCTTCTTGTCAGCCGTCGCAGCGTCGGAGGCGGCATCGGACGCGGCGTCGCTGGCCGTGGCCGCGGTGGCGGTGCTGGCCGCCTGGGTGAGGGGCGCGGTCGCCTGCGCCGAGGGCGCGATGGCCCACATACTCAGCACCAGTGCGATCGAGACCGCACAAGACCCAGCAATCGAGACTCTCTTCACCGACAACCTCTCCAAGTGATCGGGTACGCGTGCGATGGACGAGGGCACACACGCTGTGTCAACTAGAACCCGGTGTCATGTCGGGCGGGCCCTCACGGGCGATGCGACGGACGTCCGCGAGCAGATCCGCGACGAGTGTAGTCGCAGCGGCCAGAAGAGCCTCATTCGACACGGTGTCCGGGCGTGGCCTCGACGGGAGCTCAGCGGGCACCCGGAGGCTCTCGATGTCCCCGACGACCTGGTAGCCGCGCCGCTCGATCATGCGTACGGCGCGATCCGCGCGCTCCCGGCTGTCCGCCACCTGCGCGTCGTCGGCGCCGAGCCGCTCCCCCTCCTGATGGACCAGGTGGCCCTCGGCGAGGTAGCCCCGGATCCACGTGCCGCGATCGACGGGCTTGCGAAACGCCGTGAGGTGCGGATTCACCCGCCGCAGCAGCTCGATCTGGACGACGCCGAGCGCCGGGTTGCGCGGCTCCTCCGGTGCGTCGTACCGGTCGGGGTCGAGACCGAGCACCCCAGCGAGGTTGCGCCAGTGCTGGTCCCGCGCCGCGCCGGGGCCGGGCATCGGCAGCACGTGCACCTGCTCAGGCGGGACGTGCCGGCCCCAGCGCCGGAGCACTCCACCGAGGTCCCAGGTGCGCCAGCCGAACTCCGCCTGCCCTCCGAGCCGGTCGCCGCGCATCTCGGCCAGCGGCTTGGTGCCGCCGTTCTTGACGTACTCCGCCCACCCCGAGGTGAGCATGCCGAGGGTGTCGCGGGCGGTGATGACGACGTGCACCTCCGCGGGCGCCAGTGACTCGACCAGCCGGCGCGCCTGCTCGCGGCCGGCGCCGCACATGAACTCGTGGGTGAGGACGGCCGGACCCTTGTGCCGGTTGACGGCCTTGACCAGGCGCGCCAGCGTGCCGGGCGCCTTCAGGTGGCGCTGCTCGAGGTGGGGCCGCTCCTGCAGCTCGAGAGCGGCCCACAGGTGCTCGCGATGGCCGCGGCCCGGCAGCAGGAACCCGTCGGCGGCAAGGGCGGCCTTCGACTCCCAGAGCACCGACTGGAGGTAGGTGGTCCCGGTCTTCGGCAGACCGATGTGGAGGAAGACCTGCGACGCCATGGGCGGCTCAGACGCTCTGGCGGTACTTCTCGAGCAGCTCGGCCAGCTTCTCCTCGTCGCGGGCGGCCACCGGCAGCAGCAGCTCGGTGACGATGTCGGTGAGCTCGGCCAGGCGCACGTTGAGCGCTCGGCACTCCTGGACCTCGGCCTCGAGCCGCCGGACCCGGCGGCGCAGGTCCAGCGCCTCCCCCGCGCGGGTCGAGCGCAGCCGCTCGACCAGGCCGGACTGCTTCTCAGCCATCTCCACGCCTCCATTCCACGATCAGCCGGCACACCTTCGAGGCGCCCGGTGCGTCCGAGACCGCGACGATCTCGCTGTGCACCACGGTGGCACCCCACGACTCGAGCTCCGCCACGATCATCGCAGGCCTGCGGCGCCGGACCCGATGCTGCCCGGCGTAGCCGTCCTCGCCCTTGCGAGCCAGGAACTCCAGGTACATCCGCCCGGCCACGTCGCCGTCGCTGTCGTCAGGCGCGAGCATCATCCGGGCCGCCCGCCACAGCCGGCGCCGCGCCGGCGACTTGAGCGTGTCGACCAGGTGTCGAGCCGTGAGCACCCGGCGCGCGGGCTGCCTGGCGACGATCGCACCGACGGCGAGCAGCTGGCGCAGCTCGAGCAGGTTGAACTGCCAGAAGGTGGCCAGCTCCCGCAGCCGGTCGTCGGCGGCGGCCTGCTGCTGCGCGCGGGCGTACGAGCGGGCCTGGAAGTCCAGCCCGAACGACGGGACGCCGCGCTCGGCCATGTGCAGGACGTCCGCACCGCGACCGCAGCCGAGGTCGACAAACGTCGCGGCCTGCGGCTCGCCCGCGGCCACCCACTGCACGAACGGTGAGGGCTCGGGCATGCCCTTGAGCACGCGGGAGTAGATCCGGTCCCAGCGGGCCCGGCCGACGCGCAGGCCGCGGAACCAGCCGTTGAGCCGGCGCACGGTGGTGGCCGGCGGCTCGAAGTGGAACGCCGGGTCCGGGACCCGCCAGGACGCGCCGTACGCCGCGGTGAGCATCCGGTCCGGGTCGGCGGGCGCCGGGAAGGTCCGGCCCTCGAGGGTCGTGGTGCCCAGCGGGTAGATCCAGGACTCCTCGAACGGCTCGCGGATCTCCCCCATCAGGTGCAGGTTGCCGTCCATCAGGAAGCCGCCGAACACGTCGAGGCCGCGGATCGTGCCGTCGGCCTCCTCGACGTCCACCTTGAACGCAAGCGCGGAGTAGCGGGTGATCCGGTAGCCGTGGGCGATCAGAGCCCGCTGGATCCGGAACGACTCGCGGATCACGTCGACCGGATGGGTCAGGTGGCTGACATAGCCGAGGTCCGCGTCGCTGTCGTTGCCGATCACCTCGCCGTCACGGTAGGCGCCGAGCAGGGTGCCGTAGGCCAGGAACGCCTCGATGCCGACCTCGCGCATCGCCGCGATCACCTCGGCCATGGCGTCGAGCATCGGCTCGAGCTCCTCGCGGCTGCGGGTGTCGAACGCCACGACGCGGCGCAGGTACTTGTCCAGGCTGATCGGCTGGCCGTTCCGGTTGACGACCTCGACGCGGCCCCGGCCCGCGCCGAAGGTGACCTCCCTGCGGAACAGCTCGTCGCCGGTCTGGGTGACCGCCACGCGCACCTCGGTGGTCCCGTCGAGGAACTCGCGCAGCGTCTTCGGCCACGCGAACAGCCAGCCGCTGCCCTGCTTGACCCCGTCGCGGTGCAGCCAGAAGGAGAGAATCCGCCTGCCGTCGAAGAAGACGTCGAGCACGGCCTCCTGGCGGGACCGGGCGCGGACGCCGTCGGCGTCGACGGTCACTCCACGCACCCGGCCCAATAAACCCACGGGCCGCGACTCTAGTTGGTTTTCAGCACCCAACCGATTTCGTGCTGGTCGCGTCCCCATGATGAGGTGACCCCTCAACGACGACCTGTCCGACGACGAACGACTTGGCTTCGGGTGCAATTTTCATTGGTTCGCAAGACGTCAGTGTCCGCGGTTGCGGCGATGGGCCTCGTACTGGCCCTCGCCATGACCCTCATGGCATCGGGAACTCCCGGCACCGCCGCGGAGCGCAGCCCGCGCAGCAACGCGGGTCCGCACGCACCGAAGATCGGGGCGAAGTGGGTGCCGGGCCACTCGAAGGCCGGCCTGGCCAAGATCCAGAGGCAGGCCGCGCTCCGCGCCGCCCACCGCGGCGCCCGGTTCAGGACGTTCTCCGACCGGATCCTTGGCGCCCAGCCGGTGCTCTCCTACCGCGGCGCCGCCGACCCCACGGTCGCGCGCTACCCCGGCGGGTGGGTCGCCGTCTCGACCGGGCCCGGGGCACCCCGCGCGTACGCGCCGCAGCCGGGCGGGCCGTGGCAGAACATCCCGTCCGCCCTGACGGTGCAGCCGAGCTGGGCGATCAGCGGCCGCTACTGGGCCTCCGACCTGGTCTTCGTCAAGGGCGTGTGGATGCTCTACTTCTCCGCCGAGGTGGCCGGCCTCGGACTGGACGGGCGCTGCATCGGCGTCGCCACGGCCACCGACCCGACGGGGGCATTCGTCCCCGACGAGAAGCCGCTGGTCTGCCCCAGGCAGGCGGTCTCGCCGCCGGCGTACGACAAGATCAAGCGGCGCGACCGCGACATGCCCAAGGGCGGAGTCATCGACCCCGACTACTTCAAGGACAGGCGCGGGCACCAGTACCTGCTCTACCGCACCCAGGGCACGCCGTCCTCGATCCGCCTGGTCGAGCTGCCGAAGAGCGGCCGTCCGGAGGGCAGCGCGCGCAGCACCGAGCTCGTGCGCCGCGGCGGCGTGATCGAGAACCCGACGATGCTGCGCCGCGGGCGGCAGTACGTGCTGGTCACGTCCGAGGGCGAGTTCGGCGAGTGCAGCTACAAGACCACCTTCCGGCGATCCGTGAAGCTCACCGACTGGTCGAAGGCGAACCGCCAGGTGCTCGTGGACAGCAAGAAGAGCGGACTGTGCGGGCCCGGCGGTGCCGACGTGGGCCGCGGGCCCAGCGGCGAGCCGATGCTGTTCTTCCACGCGTGGACCTGCCCCCAGCTCGCGGGCAACTGCCCGGGTGGGCACAACTACGACCGCGAGAACCTGTACGACGCGCGGCGCTCGCTGTTCGCGGGCGTGCTGCGGTTCACCAGCCGGCAGTCGCCGCGGATCGGCGCCTACGTGGCTCCGATCCTGCCGCCACCGCCGACCCCCACCGCGACACCGACGCCCACCGAGCCGACCACGACGCTCGAGCCGAAGCAGAGGTCCGGGCGCTAGAAGGCTCGGGTGCGGCCGCCCCAAGGTGCTAGTCGGAGCCCTCGGAGCTGTCGTCGGAGGGCGACGGGTCATCCGTCGGCTCCGTGCCCTCCTCGCCACCGAGGGGCTCCTCGGGGATGTAGGCCTCCGCGTAGACGAACGGGTGGTCGCTGACCCTGCCGATGATCCCGTCGCTGGCGCTCACGAAATCTGAGAACTCCATGCCCGAGCCGAAGACCCAGTCGACGTCCATCCGGTCCGGGGTGTCACAACTGCCGGCGTAGCTCCCGCCGTTCGCGGCCTCGAGGTCGGTGCCCCCGACGATCGGGCAGAACACCTCGGCCCGGTCGTTGTAGTCGCCGGTGAACACGACCGGCGTGCCGTCGGCGCCGAGCTCGTTGGCGAGCCTGATCTGGATGCTGACCGCGACGCCGCGCCAGTGGGCGTTGTTGCCGTGGTTGGGCGTGGACGCGGGGTTGTGGGTGTTGAAGAACCACACCTCCCGGCCCGACTCGATGTTCTCGAGCTTGATGACCGGGCGCCGGATCTGGTCGCCGCCGAAGTAGGGGATCGCGATGCTGTTGGCCTCGACCAGCTTCCACACGTCGGTGCGCCAGGCGATCGAGTCGCGGATCGAGCCGCGGTCGAGGGACGGGCCGGGGTAGACGTCCCACCGCGAGCCGGCGAGTGACCGGAACCGGTAGTACTGCGATTCCTCGAACTCCTGGAAGCCGATCACGTCGAGGTCGGCCTGGCTGATCAGCGAGTAGGTCATGCCCATCCGGGTGACGCCGGAGGCGTAACCCTTCTTGTTGCCGCCGATCTTGGCGGTGTGGGAGCTGCCGAGCACGTTGAAGGTGCCGACGCGGAACGTCGTCTCGTCGGCGAGGCCGCGACGCAGCCAGGCCAGCGACCGCTGGAGCCTCTTGGCGTCCTTGACGCTCTGCGGAGGCACGTCGGTGACGACCTCGGTGGGTTCGTCGGCGGCTGCCGTGGTGGCGTCGGTCTCGCTGCCGTCGGTCGACGGGTCGTCCGCCGGGCTGCTCGCCGGAGCGCCGTCGTCGGCGGCGACCTGGCCACCGCCGTCACCGTCGTCGCGCGAGCCGATCATGCCGGTCGCACCGCCCACGAAGAGGGTCAGGAAGGCGACCACGAGGACCGCTGTCGCTGCGAACTTGAGCTGGACCAGGCGCTGGGATCGCGGCATCGCGTGCTTGGACACGGGCCCCTCCCAGGTACCTTCTCGCGGCGACCCAAGTGGCCTCCACACGACGAATTCCTGCCTTGACAGGGTACCCCGCAGGGGCGATCCCGATCCCATTGTTGACGGTTCTGCCCACGGCTCCGTTCCATCGTCACGGGGCCGCCCACCGGTAGCGTGGCCGCGTGACCACCCCACGAAACTGCTCGGTGGGGGCGCTGCGCGTCGGCGGCTCATACTTCCGCGGGGACCTCGGAGCAGCATGAGTACAGCTCCGCCCCGCGTGTACGCCGCCCGCTTGGTCGGCCTGCCGATCTTCGACCCCCAGGGGGATCAGGTCGGCAAGGTGCGCGACCTCGTGGTGGCGATCCGCTCGGAGAGCAGCCAGCCGCGGGTGCTGGGCATGGTGGCCGAGGTGTTCGGCCGGCGCCGGATCTTCGTGCCGATGACCAGGGTGACCAACATCGACAGCGGGCAGGTCTACACGACCGGGCTGCTCAACATGCGGCGGTTCGAGCAGCGCTCGACCGAGACCCTGGTGATGGGCGAGCTGCTCGACCGCAAGGTCACGATCACGACCACGGAGATCAGCGGCACGGTCTACGACGTGGCGATGGAGCAGGCCCGCAACCGCGACTGGGTGCTCAGCCGGGTGGCCGTCCAGGAACCCGCCAAGGCGCTGCGCCGGCGTGGCCAGACCCACGTGGTCGAGTGGAGCGAGGTGACGGGGCTGGCCCGCCCCGAGCCCACGCAAGGGGCGACCCGGCTGCTGCACGCGCTCAACGAGCTGCGGCCTGCGGACGCGGCCAGTGTCATCCACGACCTCCCGCCCGAGCGGCGCTCGGCCGTCGTGGCCGCGCTCACCGACGAGCGGCTCGCCGACGTGCTCGAGGAGCTGCCCGAGGAGGACCAGGTGGAGATCCTCGGCTTCCTGGCCGACGAGCGGGCCGCGGACGTGCTCGAGGAGATGGACCCTGACGACGCGGCCGACCTGATCGCCGAGCTGCCTCCGGAGACCGCCGAGGCGCTGCTGCAGCTGATGGAGCCGGACGAGGCGGAGGACGTCAAGCGCCTGATGTCGTACGTCGAGAACACCGCCGGCGCGATGATGACGTCCGAGCCGGTGATCCTCGGCCCCGACGCCACCGTCGCGGACGCGCTGGCGCACGTCCGGAACCCCGACCTCACTCCGGCGCTGGCCGCGCTGGTCTATGTCTGCCGGCCGCCGCTGGAGACCCCGACCGGGCGGTTCCTCGGTGTCGCCCACATCCAGCGGTTGCTGCGCGAGCCACCCTCCACGCTCGTGGCCGGCGCGCTCGACGAGTCGATGGAGAGCCTGCGCTCCGAGGCGACGATCGACGAGGTGGCGGCCCACCTGGCGACGTACAACCTTGTCGCCGCGCCGGTCGTCGACGAGCTCGGGCACCTGATCGGCGCGGTGACCGTCGACGACCTGCTCGACCACATGCTCCCGGAGAACTGGCGCGACAGGGCGGTGCGCAGTGGCTGACTCCAGCGCCCGCCGCGGCCGGCTCGACACTCCGCGCGACGCTCGGCGCCAGCTGGTCCGACGCCCGGCCTACGACTCGGACATGTTCGGTGTCTTCGCCGAGCAGTTCGCGCGTTTCATGGGGACCGCGAGGTTCCTCATCTACATGACGCTTTTCGTCATCATCTGGGTGCTCTGGAACCTCATGGGGCCCCGGGAGCTGCGCTGGGACGACTACCCGTTCATCTTCCTGACCCTGATGCTCAGCCTGCAGGCGTCGTACGCCGCGCCGCTGATCCTGCTCGCGCAGAACCGGCAGGAGGCCCGCGACCGCGTGATCGCCGAGCAGGACCGACAGGCCGACGCCAGGGCGCACGCGGACATGGAGTTCCTGGCCCGTGAGGTGGCCTCGCTGCGGATGTCGGTCGGCGAGGTGGCCACCCGCGACTTCCTTCGCTCGGAGCTTCGGTCCCTGCTCAGCGACCTGGAGGAGCGATCCGACAAGGTGGACGGCTCCGAAGAAGGAGAGTCTTAGGGCTCCCACTACCCTTGGAGGATCATGAGCACCCCCCTCCTCGACCAGGTCTCCGCAGCCCTCGGCACCGTGATCGACCCCGAGATCAAGCGACCCATCACCGACCTCGGGATGGTCGAGTCCGTCGAGGTGGACGGCCCGGGGGTCGTGCGCGTGACGGTCCTCCTCACGGTGTCCGGCTGCCCGATGAAGGACACCATCACCCGCGACGTCAACGCCGCCGTCCGCGCGGTCGACGGCGTCACCGACGTCGACCTCACGCTGGGCGTGATGTCGGCCGAGCAGCGCGCAGGGCTCAAGGACCTGCTCAGCGACGGCAAGGCCCAGCGCGACATCCAGTTCGCGCAGCCAGGGTCGCTGACCAAGGTGTTCGCGATCGCCTCGGGCAAGGGCGGCGTCGGCAAGTCGTCGGTCACCGTCAACCTCGCGCTCTGCATGGCCGGCCAGGGGCTCAAGGTCGGAATCGTCGACGCAGACATCTACGGCCACTCGGTGCCCGCGATGCTCGGGGTGGCGGACTCAAAGCCCACCCAGGTCGAGGACCTGATCATGCCGGTGCCGACGGAGTCGGGCGTCTCGGTGATCTCGATCGGCATGCTCAAGCCGCGGCGCGACCAGGTCGTCGCCTGGCGCGGTCCGATGCTCGACCGGGCCCTGGTCCAGATGCTCTCCGACGTCTACTGGGGCGACCTCGACGTACTGCTCCTCGACCTGCCACCCGGGACCGGCGACGTCGCGATCTCCCTCGGCCAGCACCTGCCGAACGCCGAGGTGGTCGTGGTCACGACGCCGCAGGAGGCAGCCGCCGAGGTGGCCGAGCGCGCCGGCACGATGGCCTCGATGATGCACCAGCGGGTGGTCGGGGTCGTCGAGAACATGTCCTACCTGCCCTGCCCGCACTGCACCGAGTCGGGTGCCGACCACCGGCTCGAGGTGTTCGGCTCCGGTGGCGGCGAGCGGGTCGCCGCGACGCTGTCCCGTCGGTTCGGCTACGACGTGCCGCTGCTCGGCCAGGTGCCCCTGGACCTCTTGCTGCGAGAGGGTGGTGACGCCGGCACCCCCATCGTCGAGTCCCATCCGACCTCGCCCGCCGCCGTCGTGCTGCGCTCGATCGCTGACTCCCTGGCCGGACGCAACCGCGGGCTGGCCGGGATGCAGCTCGGGCTCACCCCCGCCGGCCGGCAGTAGTAGCTCGCCGTGTTCGGAGTCGGCCTGACGGAGCTCGCCGTCATCGCGCTGGTGGCAGTGCTCGTCTTCGGCCCCGACAGGCTCCCTGACCTGGCCCGCCAAGCGGGCCAGATGATCCGCAAGGCGCGTCAGTTCGCCGACGCCGCTCGCGACGAGCTGCGCGAGGAGCTCGGCCCGGAGTACGCCGACCTCGAGCTCCGCGACCTCGACCCGCGCACCATCGTCCGCAAGCACATCATCGAGGCCATGAACGACGCCGACGAGGACACCAAGCCGAAGCGGAAGGGGCTGCGCCCGCTCAAGTTCGGCGAGCTGCCGCCCTACGACGTCGACGCCACCTAGTCTCCTAGAGCCGGGCGACGTCGCAGACCGACGCTCGCAGGGGCGAGCTACCGCTGATCGGGTCGCTCGGCGTCTGGCGCAGCACCAGGTTGAGGTTCGCGCTGTCCGGCCCGTACGGCGGGTAGCCGGGCAGTCCCAGCTCGTCGCACGCCTCCCACCAGCCGTGCTGGCCGAACACGACCTCCGGGTCGAGGTTCGCGTTGAACTTCGCGCGCGCACGGACGCTGCCGTGCGGGGTGTCCAGGGAGACCCAGTCCCCCGCGGAGATCCCGCGGGCTGCGGCCGTGGACGGATGTATCTCCAGCTGTGGCTCGGGCGCGCTCTTGCGCAGGGCGCCGACCTGGCGGTGCTGGCTCTCGCAGAAGAACAGAGACTTCGCGCAGCTCAGCACCAGCGGGAACCGGTCGGCGAGGTCTGGCCGGGAGCGAGAGCTCGTCAGCGGTTCCTCGAAGGTCGGCAGCGGTGAGTAGCCGTGCGCGGCCAGCGTGGCCGAGTACAGCTCCACCTTGCGCGACGGAGTGGCGAACCCGGTGTCGGCGTACTTGCGGTAGCGCGTGGTCAACGGCACTCGGACACCGGCCGGGTTGGCCCGCAGCTCCTCGAGGGTGATCCCGCTCGGCGCGAGCTGATGGCGGAAGGCCGCCTCGATGTCGCCGTCCCAGAAGTGTTCGCCGAGGCCCAGGCGCGTGGCGAGGTCGAACACGATCTGCAGGTCCGAGCGGGCCTCGCCGCGCGGCGGGACGAGCGGCTGTCTCAGCTGGACGAGCGACTGGGCCTCCTGGCTGTACTCGAAGCCGATCTTCAGTGCCTCGGACTCGAACGGCGTCGTCACTGGCAGCACGATGTCGGCCAGCTCGGCGGTCGGGGTCATGAACAGGTCGGCCTGGACGAAGAAGTCCAGGCTTCGCAATGCAGCGCGGCCGCGCGCGCTGTCTCCGTGGGCCATCACCATGTTGCCGCCGAAGCCGACCAGGGCCTTGACCTGCCCGTCGAGGGCAGCGGTGTAGAAGTCCTCACCCGTCACGAACCCGAACCGGGCCGGTCCGAGCGGCCGCTTGTCAGCGCCCAGGGTGGCAGGGCGCGCCTCGGACAGGAGCTCCATCCCGTCGATCGGGTTCGAAGGCACGGCTTCGAACAGGACGTTCCCGCCCGGGACGTCCAGGCTGCCGGTCAGGGCGTAGAGGACGTTGATCGCGCGGATGGTCTGGGTTGCGCTGCTCTGCTGCTCCAGCCCGCTCCATGCGTAGAACGCGACGGGTCTGGCCTCCCAGAGCGTCCGCGCCGCGGCGACGATGTCTGCCGCCGGCACTCCCGTGATCTCCGCTGCCACCTCCGGCGCGAAGTCGGCACAGCGCGACGCGAGCAGCTCCCAGACGGGACGGCCCTCGACCACAGCTGCAGCGTTGGTCCAGTCGCGGACGAAGTCTGCGTCGTACCAGCCGTTCTCGATCATCACGTGCATGAGGGAGAGAGCGAGAGCCCCGTCGGTGCCGGGCCGCACCCGCAGCCAGTGGTCGGCCTTCGCTGCGAGGCCCGCCTTGCGGGGGTCGACCACGATCAGCTTCGCGCCGCGCGCGACCGCGGCGGCGGTGCTCGTGGCGTGGGCGAGGCGGGCGACCGAAGGGTTGTACCCCCAGAAGAGGATGCACCCGGCGTTCTCGAGGTCCGGCAGGTAGACACCGGGCACGGAGGCCCCGAACGTGTAGAGCGGCGCGAGATACCGACCCCACCCGCACAGCTCCATGTAGGTGCAGAAGTTCGGGCTGCCGAAGGCACGGATCAGCCGCTGAACCCAGTCGATCGCATCGCTGATCGCTGACGTGGACGGCGAGCTCGAGCTGAACGCCACCGACTCGGGCCCGTCCGACGCGGCGAAGGCCATCATCTGACCGGCCACCGCGTCCAGCGCCTCGTCCCAGGTGATCCGCTCCCACCCCGGGTCCGCGGATTCCTTGGGGTTGGTCCGCCTCAGCGGGTGGAGGAGCCGCGAGGGGTGGTAGAGGATTTCGGGCGCGGCCTTGCCCTTCAGGCAGATCGCCTTGCCGGTCGGGTGGGACGGGTCGGGTTGCAGCGCGACGAAGGTCCCGTCCGCAACCGTGGCACGCGCCCCGCAGCGCGACACGCACAGCGGACAGAAGGTCGGGACCGTGTCCCCGCGCATCACAGGATTGTCGCTCGCTCCCCGGGTGTCGGCAACGACCAGCAGTCTGCTGCTCAGCGGGCTGCTAGGCGGCAGCCGGGAGCCTGACCAGCTGCCGGGGACCGGGACCACCCTTCGGGTCGCCGGTGTGCGCGAGCTCGACGAACCAGGACGGCTCGAGCACGTCGGCACCGCCGGCGTACTCCCCCGCCCAGTAGCCCAGCGTGGCCGAGACGACCTCGACCGGGCTGGGGCGTGGGCCGCGCTTGTCACGGCCAGCGAGCAAGGTGCCCACGGCCTCGTCGGCGCTGACCAGCCGGCGCTCGTCGTACCGGTCGACGGAGTCCCAGGTGGCGACGAGCAGCCGCAGCGGCTCGTCACCGTCGGTGAAGACCGCCGAAGCGCCCGCCCGAGGACCGCTCACCGCGATCCCGTCGAGGGTGACCCGGGCGCGGACGTCCGTCTTCACCGGGAACCGGACCCGCTCCTTGCCGTCGAACCGGACGGCCTCGGTCACCGCACCGGCGATCTTCCAGTCCAGGCCGAGGTCGCTCTCGGTGCGGATGGTCCCCAGGGCGAACGCCTCCAGGAGCTCGGCGACGACGGCGACCGCTCGGTCCGGGTCGGCCACCTTGCGCGGCGTGCCCTCGGGTCCGTCACCGGCGTCGGGGGCGATGCCGCGGGTGTGGTCGAGGGCCGTGGTGAGCCCACCCATCCGGGTGCCGGGCTGGCCGTGCACGACGGTGTGCTTCTCGCTGGCTATCGCGACGGCCTCCTCGTGCTCGAGGAGCTCGCCGGAGAACCGGAGCCGCTCGGCCAGGCCGCGCAGCCGGTCGTTGTCGAAGGTTGCGGGCCGCACCCTCGGGATGACGATCGTGTTCTTGTCCATGTCGGTGGTCCTTTGTCCGTGTGGTCTCGTGTGGTCTGGAGTGGTCAGCAGGCGTGCGGGATCCAGGTCCAGGAGAACCAGGACTGGCCGCGGTGCGGGTCGGGGCTGACGAAGCCGTGGTCGTGCAGCATGTCCGCACCGGTGTTGGTGCCGGGGCTGTTGGCGTAGAGCACCGCGGCCTCCACGCCGCCGGGCTGGCAGATCTCGGCCATGAAGAACCACGCGTCGATCACCTTCATCGGGTAGCGGCCCGGGAAGAACCACGACGGCAACCCGTAGACCACGTTGAGCCAGCGGCCGTCCATCGCGGCCGCGAAGTAGCGGCCCGGGGTGGCGAGGTCGTAGCTCGTCGTGGTGAAGCTGAGGATCGCGTGCAGCCCGTCGAACGCGTCGGCCCAACGGTCGAAGACATCGCGGTTCGCACCGGAGTACGACGCATCCATCTGCAGGGTGTTGCACACCTCGAGGCAGAGCCACTCGAGGTCGCCGTGGCCGAGTCGCAGGTCGCCGTCGTTCCCGGCGCTGCTGGTGACGAAGTCGCCGATCACCTGTGAGTCGTCCGGGGTGTCGCTGCGGAAGTAGAAGCCGCTCGGGCTCCCGTGCCCGGTGAAGTAGACGATGTCGGCGGTCTCGACCCACTCGTCGGCGTGGCCGCCGCGGGCGTTCGCCTTGAAGTCGTCCTCCCAGGCGAGGCTGTCGCCCCAGTTGAACAGCCCCGTCGCGCCGTCGTTGAACCTCAGCTCGTCGTAGAAGCCGCCGGCGTCCTCATGCTCGTGGGTGAGCTTGTTGAGGTTGTTGTAGTTGTTGATCCACTCGACTCCGATGCCGTATGCCATGGGATCCGCCTCCCTCTCGAGGTGCGCGCCGGCCCGATGCCGGCCCGCTGCCAGGTGAGGAGCGACGCGAGGTGACCCAGATACCCCCGGCGGGATACAGCTGAATTGACCTCAACCACGGTTCAACTCGTACGTTCGGGCACCCGATGACTCGAGAGTGGACGCCGAGATGTTGCTGAGCACGGACAATCTCCCCCGCCAGGGCTTCGGCACCATGCGACTGCGCGACAAGTCTCACGGCGACCCGGACCGGGACCCGATCGAGGTGGTCAACCGGGCGCTGGACCGCGGGGTGAACCTGCTCGACACGGCTGACATGTACGGCAACGAGGCGCTGGTCGGGCGGGCGATCTCGGGCCGTCGCGACGAGGTTCTTCTCGCCACGAAGTTCGGCGTCGTGTGGGGTGAGGGCGACGACTGGAGCGTCCATGCCGACGCCGCCTACGTCCACCGGCCTGCGAGGCGAGCCTGCGCCGCCTGGAGGTGGAGGTCATCGACCTCTACTACCTCCATCACCGCAGCGACGAGACGCCCATCGAGGAGACGGTGTCGGCGATGGCAGAGCTCGTCGAGCAGGGCAAGATCCGCGCGCTGGGGCTGTCGAACGTGACGCCGGACGACCTCCGCCGCGCCCACGCGGTGCACCCGATCACCGCGGTGCAGGAGGCGTGGTCACTGGTGCACCGGGAGTTCGAGCTGATGCTTCCCACGGTCCGTGAGCTCGGAGTCATCGCGGTTGCGCACTCCCCGACCGGCCACGGGTTGCTGCACTCGCCCGATGGTGGCCTCCCCGGCAGCACGGCGCCCGCCGCCCTGCAGGCCACCCTGGCCGGCATCGCCGAGGCTCACGAAGCCTCACCGGGCCAGGTTGCGCTCGCCTGGGTGCACCACCAGTCGCAGCGCAGGGACCTCGCCGTCGTGCCGCTGCCTGGAACGACGCGAGTCAGCCACCTGGAGGCCAACATCGCAGCCGCCGAGCTGGCTCTCTCCGCGGTCGACCTCGACCGCCTCGACCTCGCGAGTGGCCCTTGACGAGCAGCCCCTGACGAGCAGAGTTCCGGGCTGATGAAGAAAGCCCTGCCTGGCTGTCGAATTCGCCCTCCGGCGTTCGTGGAGAAAGTGAAGGAGGCGATCAGCCATGTGGGACACCGTCCAGACCAACCAGCACCACCTCTCGCACGACCTGCCCTGCCCGCGCTGCGGCCACGCCGTGCACACCTTCCTGGCGTGCGGCGACAACTGCGCGTGCGAGCCCGTCGTGATGCCCGGCTCGCTCGGCCTCGCGGCCGCGTGAGGCGCCTGCCCAGGAGCCGCTCGGTCAGGCCTCCTGGGCGCCGACCGAACGCCAGTAGCTGTTGAGTGCGCCGTTCGTCTTCACGAACCACACGATCGCACCGATCAGGGGCAGCAGGATCCACAACCCCGTCATGCCGCTGACCGGCTTGGCCTGGCCCCGGCGCTCGTAGAGGCCACCGACCTCGCTGGCGGTGATGAACGGCATCACGAAGCCCACGAAGATCGCGAGGATCAGCGCGACGGCGCCTCCGAGGCCGGTGCCCGAGTGCCGCTTCATCTCCTCGTGGGTCTGGTAGTACCAGTACCAGGTGTAGAAACCGAGGGTCACGATGGTCAGCAGGATGCAGGTCCCGGTGCTGCGGATCGTGCCGATCGACATGGTGCCCGGCACGGTGGCCGGCTGGGCGGCGTACGCCGGGGTCGGCACCGCCGTGCCGGTGGGCGGCGGCGGTGGGACGGCATCCGGCTGCTGGGCGGCGGGAGCGGGGTCATTGGCCTCGGTCATGGCGGGAGGTTAACCCGCCCGGACCGCGTTCGTGGGCAGGTCGGCGAAGCTGACGCCGCGCCTCAGCCCCGCGACTGGACCGCGGCGACGTGGTGAAGCGCCACCAGCACCGGTCGTCCGCTCTCGCCGGTGGCGAGCTCGACGAAGTCGGCGCCGACCCTCACGAGCGTGCCGTCGTGGCGGCGGCCGTCGGTGAGGTGCAGCGAGCACGGCTCGGCGGAGTCGGCGAGGCGGCGCAGGGCGGCGCCCAGGCCGAGCCGGGCGACCGGGGGCCAGGCCAGCTCGGGAACGGCGCGCTCAGAACCGCCCTGCACGGCGGCGACGGCGTCGAGTCGGACGACCCAGTCCTGGCCGGCACCGCGCACCAGGCACCAGCCGGTGGCGACGCGGCTCATGCGACCGGACACGGCCCCGACGCCGGCCAGCTCGAGGGTGACGTCGTGGCCGACCGCCGCCATGAGTCGAGCGGCGAGGGTGACGGACTGGTACTCGGCGCGACTGCGATCGGCCAGCTCGGGCGCCCGTTCAGCGGCGTACAACGCGCCCGCCTGCCCCTCGAGGTCGTCGAGGTAGGCGAACAGCTCCTCCTCCCAGGACATGACCCGACCCTGCCATGTCGCGCCGGGCTGTGGAGAGTGCCTTGACGCCGACCCCAAACGAGCGTTGAGTTACGTAAACAGAAGCAAATGTAAGGAAACTCTCGGGATGAACGTGGTGGCGGCCAGCCGGCCGCGCTGCCTGGCCGTGGCGATCGGCCTCACCGTGGCCCTGTGGGGGGTGGCCGCGGCGCTGGTCCATACGCTCATGGCCAGGCAGCCGGCCACCCCGGACGAAGCCCTGGTCCGGCTCTGCCTGGGCGCCCTGGCCCTGGCCGCCGGCTGGGCCTGGCTGCAGGCCATGGCCGGCGTGGCGGACGCGTGGCGCGGGGCGCCCTGCGCCGGGCACCGCGGCGTACGCCGGCTCGCGCTGGCCGCCTGCGGGATGGCGCTCGCGAGCGCCCTGGCGGCGCCGGCACACGCCGGCTCCGACGGCCCAAACGGCCCAGACGGCCGCCATTCCGATCGCCCGGCCGACCCGCTGTCCGGTCTGCCGCTCCCCGAGCGCGCCGAGGGTCAGGCCCACCCGCGACAGCACTCCGTCGTCGTAGGGCCCGGCGACACGCTCTGGGCGCTCGCCGAGCACGACCTGCCTCCCCCGGCGACCGACCGGCAGGTGACGGCCCGCTGGCAGGCCGTCTACCGCCGCAACCGCCTCGTCATCGGCCCCGATCCCGACCTGATCCTCCCCGGTCAGGTCCTGCAGCTCACGAAGGAGAAGAAATGACCGTCACCCCGATCCGCGTCCCGGTCGCCTCCGTGCAGGGCACCCTCGCGCTCGACCTGAGCCCGCGGCACGCACCGCCTGAGCTGCCCGGGCCGATGGCGACCCGCGCGGTAGCCGACGTGGTGCCCATCGACCCGACCCAGCGCGGCCGGCTCGAGCAGTGGGTGCACCGGTTCGTCCAGGCGAGCGTCGAGATCGTCGGCGGCGACCGGCCCGTGAGCCAGCTGCTGCGGTGGACGACCGGCACGGTCTACGCCGACCTGCACCGCCGCGCGCTCCTCGTGGCGCGCGCCGGTGGTCACCATCCGGGCGTCGGCCGGGTGCAGCCGGTCCGGCCGCATGTCGTGAGCGTGCACGCGAGCTTCGTCAGCCCGACGATCGCCGAGGCGAGCGCACGGATCCGCTACGGCGCCCGGTCCCGAGCACTGGCGATGCGATTCGAGAAGCGCGCGGACCGCTGGCTGTGCACGGCTATGGAGTTTGCGTGATCGACCAGGATCAGCCGCCGGCCGCGCGGGCGGTCAGCCCCGTGGGCCCCCCGGGCCGGCCGTGGCACATCTTGTACTTCTTGCCCGAGCCGCAGGGACACTGCGCGTTGCGGCCCACCTTGGCGAACGGGTCGTCGTCCGCGGTCACCGTGGTGCCCTTGACCTCGGCCTCCCCACCCTCGGAGGGGGCGGAGTAGGACAGGTTCTGCGGCTGCCGGTTCTCCTGCAGTCCCTTGGCGCGGATCTGCGCCCGAGTGGCCTGAGGCTGCCGGACGAACGCCGCGGCCGGCGACTCGAGCTCCTCGTTGGGCTGCTCGGCAGGGCCGGAGGCGACCATCGGGTCGTCGGCGTCGACGTCGTCGGTGCCGGACGGCGGGATGTCGGGGATCACTCGCCGCAGGGGCTCCTCGATCTCGAGCTCCTCCTCACCGTCGACGTCCTCGTCCTCCACGGAGACCTCGAGGTTGAACAGGAAGCCGACCGACTCCTCCTTGATGCCGTCCATCATCGCGGCGAACATCTCGAAGCCCTCGCGTTGGTACTCGACGAGGGGGTCACGCTGGGAGTACGCGCGCAGGTAGATGCCCTCGCGCAGGTAGTCCATCTCGTAGAGGTGCTCGCGCCACTTGCGGTCGAGCACGGAGAGCAGCACCCGCCGCTCCAGCTCGCGCATCACCTCCTCGCCGACCTCGGCCTCACGGCTGTCGTAGGCCGCCTGGGCGTCCTTCTGGAGCTCCTGGACCAGCTCGTCCCGGTCGACGTTCGCCGCGCCGCCCTGCTCCTCCTCGAACTGCTTGAGGTCCAGCGAGACCGGCCAGATCTGCTTGAGGTCGATCCACAGCTGCTCGAGGTCCCACTCCTCGGTCAGCTCCTGGGTGGCACCGGTGACGACGCCGACGACGACGTCGTCGATGAAGGTGCGGACCTGCTCCTCGATGTCGGCGCCCTCGAGCACCTCGCGGCGCTCGCTGTAGATCACCTTGCGCTGGCGGTCCATGACGTCGTCGTACTTGAGGACGTTCTTGCGGGACTCGAAGTTCTGCGACTCGACCTGCCCCTGCGCATTGGCGATCGCGTTGGTGACCCGCTTGTTCTCGATCGGGACGTCGTCGGGGATCTTGAGGACCTGGAGGACCCGGTCCACCCAGTCGGACTTGAAGAGCCGCATCAGCTCGTCCTGGAGCGAGAGGTAGAACCGCGACTCGCCCGGGTCGCCCTGGCGGCCCGAACGGCCGCGCAGCTGGTTGTCGATCCGGCGCGACTCGTGCCGCTCGGTGCCGACGACGTAGAGGCCACCCAGGTCGCGCACCTCGTCGTGGTCGCGGGCGACCTGCTCCTTGACCTTCTCGAGCGCGGCCGGCCAGGCCGCTTCGTACTCGTCGGGCGACTCCACCGGGTCGAGACCGCGCCCGCGCAGCTCCTGGTCGGCGAGGAACTCGACCGAGCCGCCCAGCATGATGTCGGTGCCTCGGCCGGCCATGTTGGTGGCGACCGTGACAGCACCCTTGTGGCCTGCAACCGCGACGACCTTCGCCTCGTCGGCGTGCTGCTTGGCGTTGAGCACCGAGTGCGGGACGCCCAGCTTCGTGAGCTTCTGGGAGAGGTGCTCGGACTTCTCAACCGAGACCGTGCCGACCAGGATCGGCTGCCCCTTGGCGTGCCGCTCCCGGATGTCCTCCACCACGGCGTCGTACTTGGCCTCCTCGGTGCGGTAGACCAGGTCGGCGTTGTCGAGGCGGGCCATCGGCATGTTGGTCGGGATCGGGACCACACCGAGCTTGTAGATCTTGTCGAACTCCGACGCCTCGGTCATGGCCGTACCGGTCATCCCGGAGAGCTTCTCGTAGAGGCGGAAGTAGTTCTGCAGCGTGATCGTGGCGAGGGTTTGGTACTCCTCGCGGACCTGGACGCCCTCCTTGGCCTCGATCGCCTGGTGCAGTCCGTCGTTGTAGCGGCGACCGGCCAGCATGCGGCCGGTGTGCTCGTCGACGATGAGCACCTCGCCCTCCATCACGACGTACTCCTTGTCGTTGTGGAAGAGCTCCTTGGCCTTGATCGAGTTGTGCATGAAGGAGATCAGAGGCGTGTTGACCGACTCGTAGAGGTTCTCGATGCCGAGGTGGTCCTCGACCTTGGTGATCCCCGGCTCCAGGACCGAGATGGTCCGCTTCTTCTCGTCGACCTCGTAGTCGACCTCGCGCTCGAGCCCCTTGGCGATCGTGGCGAACTCGCCGTACCACTTCACCTCGTCCTGGGTCGGACCGCTGATGATCAGCGGGGTCCGGGCCTCGTCGATGAGGATCGAGTCGACCTCGTCGACGATGGCGAAGTGGTGGCTGCGCTGGACGCACTCCTCGATGGAGCCCGCCATGTTGTCGCGGAGGTAGTCGAAGCCGAGCTCGTTGTTGGTGCCGTAGGTGATGTCGCAGGCGTAGGCGATCCGCCGCTCGTCGGGACGCATCTCGGGAAGGATCACGCCGACGGTGAGCCCGAGGAAGTGGTGCACGCGGCCCATCCACTCGGACTGGAACTTCGCGAGGTAGTCGTTGACGGTGACGACGTGCACGCCCCTGCCCTCGAGGGCGTTGAGGTAGGCCGGCAGCGTCGAGACCAGGGTCTTGCCCTCACCGGTCTTCATCTCGGCGATGTTGCCGAGGTGCAGCGCTGCGCCGCCCATGATCTGCACGTCGAAGTGGCGCTGACCGAGCACCCGGCGGGCGGCCTCGCGCACCGTCGCGAACGCCTCGGGCATGAGGTCGTCGAGACTCTCGCCCTTGGCCAGCCGCTCGCGGAACTCGTCCGTCATGCCTTGGAGCTCGGCGTCGCTCATGGCGACGAAGTCGTCCTCGATGGCGTTGACGGCCTGCGAGATGCCTTCGAGCTGGCGGAGGATCTTGCCCTCGCCGATGCGGAGGAGCTTGTCGAGGATGGCAGGCACGGTGCGGTGACTCCTGAGAGGTCGGGGCTGTGTCGATTCGTGGGGCGACGGACGGCGCACACAGGGGGCGCTGCAGCGCCGTCGTCAATCGTAACGGGCGAGCGGTCAGTACCGTTCCTCGCCGCTGACCCGCGGTGGGATGACGGCTCAGCAGGGATCGGCGACTCAGGGACGGAGCATCGGCGCCAGATCACCGCGCGGCTCGACGGTGAGGTCGGTCAGGCCGAGCCAGGCGGCCAGCTCACGGAGCTCGACCGAGAGCTCCTGGGCGGTGTCCTCGGGGGCGCCGTCCTCGGCCCACGCCGACTTCACCACCAGCCGGCCCTCCTTGCGGTCCGCCTTGAGGTCGACCCGGCCGACGATCTCGTCACGGAGCAGGAACGGGAGCACGTAGTAGCCGTGCACCCGCTTGTGGGCGGGCGTGTAGATCTCGATGCGGTAGTGGAAGTCGAACAGCTTCTCGCTGCGTTCGCGCAGCCACACGACCGGGTCGAAGGGACTCAGGAAGGCCCGCGCG
Source organism: uncultured Actinomycetota bacterium (assembly GCA_963798045.1). Lineage (GTDB taxonomy): Bacteria > Actinomycetota > Actinomycetes > Propionibacteriales > Nocardioidaceae > Nocardioides. Next base: position 146,997 of record CAWCSB010000011.1, on the reverse strand, counting down.
TCCACTCTGCGCGGCCGCCGCGCGTCGCGGTGGAGGTACGCCGGCCGGTTCCACCCCTCGACCGACACCGGCTGGAGCACTCCCTCCTCGACCAGCACGTCGACAGCGGGCTTCACCGCGTCCGTCTTCATCCGGTAGTAGTCGGCCAGGCACTTGACCGTCGCCACGCCGTGCGAGGCTGCCGCGCGGCGTACGAGCTCGAGGTCGGCCTCCTCGGGCGACGGCGTCGGCAGCGCGAGCACCTCGGCCGGGATCACGCGCTCCGGGACGTCGTAGATCACCTCGAACTGGCTGTTGCGCCCCGCGACGGCCAGCTCGCCGGCCATGTAGAGGAAGTCGAGGGCCTTCTTGGCCCCCGACCAGTTCCAGCCCCAGTGCACCTTGTCGCGCGGCGCGCCGTCGTCGAGGTCGCGGGCAGTGCTCGGCCCGCGCGCGGCGACCTCAGCGAGCAGCTGCTGGGCGAGGTCGTCGTCGACCTCCTGCCACCACTTGCCCTTCAGCGCGCGGTAGGACGCCATGCGGTGCTGCATCACCGGCCACAGCTCGACCGGCATCAGCGCCTGCACGTGCGCCCAGTACTCCACCACGCGGCGCGGCTTCTGCTCGGCGGCCCGCGTCAGCAGGGCCGGGTCGTAGGGGCCCATCCGCGAGAACAGCGGCATGTAGTGCGCCCGCTGCAGCACGTTGACCGAGTCGACCTGGAGGACGCCGGTGCGCTCCAGCGTGCGCGCGAACGTCCGCATCGTCGGCGTGGTGTGCCGCGGGTCGAGGAAACCTTGAGCAGCAAGGGCGATCAAGCGAGCCTGACGCTTCGTAAGGTCCACTTCGAACCCAACCACAGCGCGCCGACAGCCCGGGTGATCCTTCCGGAGGAGCGGAGCGGGGGAGGAAGTATCGCCCGGGGAGTCGTAACTGGCACCCGAGTGACGTGCGCCCCGACCGGGCCACAGACCGCTTGAAACGCAACCGACGCCGGTTGGGTTTCAGACGTCTATGGTCAGGCAGGCATCGCGGGCTCGGCTGAGTGCCACGTACGGCTTCTCAGGGAATGCCCGCTCCCCCGCTTCGCTCCTCCGCAGGCATTCCCTGAGAAGGCGGGGACGCGCGGTTGCGTTGCGCTGCTTCCTTACGGAAGATCCAACAGTTTCTCCTTGACGGCGTACATGACCGCCTCCATCCGCGAGTGCAGCTGAAGCTTCTCGAGGATGTTGCGCACGTGGTTCTTGACGGTGTTCTCGGAGATGAACAGGTCGCGGGCGATCTCGCGGTTGTTCATGCCCTTGGCGACCAGGCGGAGCACCTCGAGCTCGCGGTCGGTGAGCCGCAGGCCGGGCACGTGCTCACGCTCGGGGCGCGACATCTGCTTGAACTCGTCGATCAGCTTGACCGCCATGGACGGGCTGATCAGCGACTGGCCGTCGGCCACGACCCGGATCGCCTGCGCGACCTCCTCGATGGAGGAGTCCTTGAGCAGGTAGCCGGAAGCGCCACTCTTGACGGCTTCGTAGAGGTCGGCCTCCTCGTCGGAGACGGTGAGGATGATGATCTTGGCCGACGGGACGGCTTCCTTGATCGCGAGGCAGGCCTCGATGCCGGAGCGCTTCGGCATCCGGATGTCGAGCAGGATCACGTCCGGGGCGGCCGTGGCCGCCAGGCTGGTGCCCTCCAGACCGTCGCCGGCCTCGCCCACGACCTCGACCCCGGGCTCGGCGGCAAGCAACATCGTCAGCCCCCGCCGGAACAGTTCCTGATCGTCGACGACCAGCACCCGGATGGGCTCCGGCTCCCCGTGCTTTGCTTCCACCACCCGCGCATCATGACACGAGTGGGCGGTTCGACGGGCACGGACGGGGCATACGACCGCTCTCCGGGATGACCCAGATGGGCCAACCCGGGTGACCCGGGCGCCCAGTGGGGCCCAGGGGCCCCAAGGGGCTCACTCAGCTGACGTCGAGCGCAATGACCCCGTAGTCATAGCCGCGACGGCGGTAGACGACCGAGGGCCGCTCGTTCTCCTTGTCCACGAACAGGTAGAAGTCGTGCCCGACCAGCTCCATCTCGTAGAGCGCCTGGTCCAGCGTCATCGGGCTCGCCGGGTGGATCTTCTCGCGGACCACCAGCGGCCCGTCCCCGCTGACGGCGATCGGGCCGACCTGACGGTCGTGGACCTGGTCTTCGGAGACCGGTTCGGCGATCTCGTCGACGTCGGCGAGCGCCTGGCCGACGGAGACCGGGGCATGCCGGCCGTGGTGGACCCGCCGCCGGTCGGCGGCCCGCCGCATCTGCGAGGCCATCTTGTCGAGGGCCAGGTCGAAAGCGGCCATCTTGTCGACGGCCGCGGCCTCCGCACGGATCACCGGACCCTTGGAGAACGCCGTGAGCTCGATTCGGACGGCACGGTCACGCTGGCGCGGGTTGGGTTCGCAGTCGACCTCCACCTGCACTCGCATGATGCGGTGGTCGTGCTTCTCGAGCCGGGTCAGCTTCTCCTCGACGTGGCTGCGATACCTGTCGGTGATCTCGCAGTGTCGGCCGGTGACCACAACATCCATGTGAACCTCCCGTGTAGGCGTTGTCCTGTCGGTTGGTCAGGAAGACGACCTGAGAACGGAAGAGCCCGGGAGTCCCCCGGGCTCAATGTCCTCGGATGGTCTCCATACACTGACGGTAGTCGGCGACCCGTGCCCACGGAAGGGAGTTCCGGTTCTTTCAGGAACCCTTCAGGCCCTCACGGCCATTGGTCGCGAACCTGCGGGGCGTGGCCGCCACGACCGCGACCCGGGCCACCTCGAGGCCGGCCTCCTCGAGTGCCCGCTGCGCCTCGCGCGCGGTCGAACCGCTGGTCAGCACGTCGTCGCAGACCACCATCCGGGCCCTCCGGTGAAGGAGCCCCGACCGGCGCAAGGCGACCGCCCGTGCCTGCATCGAGCCGCGCAGGTTCGCCGCTCGCTCGGTCGCGTCGAGGCCGGCCTGGTCGACCACCCCGGCCCGCAGCCGGAGCAGCCGACGCACCTCGACGTCGAAGCCTCCGCTCCTGAGCTGTCGAGCCGCCCGCATCGTGATGGTGCGGGTGGGGTCGTGGCCGCGCGCCCGCACCGTCCGAGGTCGGGACGGCACCGGCACCAGCACCAGCGGGCTCCCCCGCGGCAGCCCGCACGACACGGCCGTCGCCAGCAGTCCGGACAGCGGCACGGCCAACCCCAACAGACCGCGCTCCTTGAGACCGAGCACCATCGCCCGCGCCGTGCCCTCGTAGACCGCGGCCGCCCACGGCTCGACCAGCCCCGCCGGCGTCGGCGTCGGCCACGCCGGCGCGGCCCGGACCGGAAGCTCGCTCTGGCAGACCGGGCAGAGCAGCCGGCCCGGCCGCGCACAGCCGACGCACGACCCACCCAGCAGCAGGTCGAGCGCGCCGTCGAGCACGGTCTCGGTCATGCGACACATCGAAGCCCGGGACCGACGACGGGTACGAGACACCCGCGCGGACCTCTGGATGAGGCGGACGTCCGGGCCGGCTGTGGACGACTCCGGGATGTTTCAGCCGACATAGGACAGGTCGGTGACCCCCTGGTCGACAGCGATCTGCTGGTCCCGTGGTCCGGCCAGGTTCGTGAGCGACCCTGGGGCGAACGCGTAAGTGGCCTGGCCAGGCGTCGGCGAGCCCACCAGCTGGACGGCGTCGTCGACGATGGTGACGAAGACCGAGTCGATGCCGATCGAGGCGCCGTCCACCGACGCACTGCGCACTTGGAACAGCCGTCGGCTCACCGGCTGGAGGTAGACGATGCTGGTCGGCGACCGCCATGCGATGCCGCGGATCTTTCCCTCGGTGGTCTCGGGCGAGACGACATTTTCGATCGGTAGAGAGCGCACCACCTGCCCTTCGCCGGTGGTCAGGATCCTGCTCACCACGACGTCGTCGTTCTGGGCGTCCCCCCGGATGACCGCGACAACGCGAGTGCCGTCACGGGAGACGAGGAAGTCCTTCACGTTCTGGCCGCTGATGCCTTCTATCTCGATGGTGTGCAGCTCGGTGCCTCGGGTGTACTGGATCACCGCTCCCCCGGGTCGGCGGTCCACCACCCACAGCCGCCCCTGGAAGTCCCAGGCGGGGTCGAGCAGGTCCACTCCGTCGTCCTTGAGGAGTCTCGGCGCGCTCAATGCGTCGTCGACCGAGCCGACCCACAGCGTCGTGCCGCCCGCAGACACACCGGCCGCCTGGTCGGCGCGCATGTCCAGGGCCACCGAGCGCAGCTGGTAGTCCGCCTCGCCGAACGGACCGCTCACCTCGTCCAGGCTCTGGCCGCTGCCGGCGACCAGGCGGCCGTCGCGCAGGCCGTAGAGCGCCGGGCTCGCGTCGGCGACGTACGGCGCGTAGGAGCTGCCGTGCCCCACGCTGAACTCGCTCTCGCCGTTGGGCAGCGTCACTTCGCGACCGGCGATGGTCACACCGAAGCGGCGGATGCCGGGGTCCTGGCGCAACGTCCAGGCCAGCTGAGCCACGAGCCGCTCGGGCTCCGGCGGGGCCACGGGCACCTCGGCCGCGTCACTGATCAGATCGACCTGAGCCACACCGCTGTCCGACACCGGCACCGAGACCACCGGCCGCAGGCCGGACGGAAGGAAGGTGAGCTCGGAGCCGCTCAGGCCGGGCGAGGGCCCCTGGAGCAGCCCGTTCACCAGGGTCGAGGCGAGCTGCACGCCGCGCGGCGCGAACACCGGCTCGGGCACGAGCAGGCTGCCGGTCGGGTCGAAGAAGTACAGCGACACCTGCCGCAGCCGGCGCTCGAACCACGAAGACGCCACCATGAGCACATCGGGCGGGTCCGAGATCCGCCACTCGTCGTTCTCGAGCTCGACCGGGATCGAGAACGATGCGTCGGCGCCGGTCACCGGCCCCCGCCAGGTGCCACGCGAGTCGGTCCGATCCGCGCCGAAGAGCGTCAACCCGACCCTGTCGGTGCCCGGCGACGTCGACACCTCCGTGGTGCCGTAGGCGATGATCCCGGTCGGCTGCCAGCTCTCGCGCGCCTCCGCGGTCAGGAACTCCCGGGCCACCGAGGTCTTGATGGCTGGAGTCGCCATCATCGCTTCCACGAAGCCGCGCACGATCTCCTCCGCCGAGTCACCGTCGACGGGTCCGCGCGGGTTGATGATGACCGACTCCTCACGCGGGTTGGAGCCGGAGACCGTGGTCTCCTCCACCGGCCCGCTCTCGGGCAGGCTCACACCGCACGCGCTCAGCAAGAGGCACGCCGCCACCACCACGCCGGTAGCCCGGTTCACCGGACCGGCTCCGGGGCGTCCTCGGGAACCAGCGGCAGTGGGCTCTGCCGCAGCGTCGCGCCTCCGCGTCGCGGCAGCGTGAGCCGGAACTGCGACCCCTCCCCCGGACGCCCCCACGCCTGCAACCACCCACCGTGCAGGTGGGAGTCCTCCATCGAGATCGACAGCCCAAGGCCGGTGCCGCCGGTGGTCCGCGCCCGGGCCGGGTCGGCCCGCCAGAACCGGTTGAACACCATCGCCGACTCCCCTGGCCCCAGGCCGACCCCGTAGTCGCGCACCCCGATCGCCGCGGCCTCGTCGTCGCCGGCAACCCGGACCACGACCCGGGCGTAGTCCGCCCGGCGCCCGTCCGGGTGCGCATGGTCGATTGCGTTGGTGATGAGGTTGCGCACGATCCGCTCCACTCGACGGACGTCGGCCTCGGCCATGCAGGGGTGGTCCGGCGCCTGCACCTCGAGTCGTACGGCGTGCTGCTCGGCCAGGGGCCGGGTGGCGTCGACGATCCGGTGGGCCACGTCGACCAGGTTCAGGTCGTCGGTGTCCAGCACGGCGGCGCCGGCGTCGAAGCGGCTGATCTCGAGCAGGTCGGCCAGAAGGGTCTCGAACCGGTCCAGCTCGGTCTGCAGCAGCTCGGCGGCCCGCGCCGTGATGGGGTCGAAGTCGCGACGGGCGTCGTGCAGCACATCGCCGGCCATCCGCACCGTGGTCAGCGGGGTGCGCAGCTCGTGGGACACGTCCGAGACGAACCGCCGCTGCATCCGGCTCAGGTCCTCGAGCTGGCGGATCTGGCGCTGGAGGTTGGAGGCCATCTGGTTGAACGACATGGCCAGCCGCGCCAGGTCGTCCTCGCCCCTGACCCGCAGCCGCTCCTGGAGTCGTCCGGCGGCGAGCCGCTCGGCGACCCGCCTGGCCATCCGGACCGGGGTGACCACCTGACGCGTCACCAGCCAGGTCACCCCGGCCACCAGCACGAGGAGCAGACCGCCGGCGGTGAGCAGTGCGCGCGTGACCAGGTTCATCGTGCGCTGCTGGTCGTCGAGCGGAAAAAGGAAGTAGATGGTGTAGGTCGTGCCGTCGGCAGGGAGGAGCACCTGACCGCCGACCGCGATCCCGGGGTCGCGGCTGTTCACCTCGCCCTGCTCGTCAGGGGTGCCGAGGGCGGCATAGGTCCAGGCCGTCGGGGCGCCGGGCTGGTCGAAGTGCTCCTCGAGCGAGGCCGGCACGCTGGCCAGGTCGAAGTCATCGCTGGTCTCGGTGCCGCCGTCGGCGATCCGCTGGCCCTCGCCCGCGGGGCCGGCCACCACCACGCCGTAGCCACGGGTCTGGGCGCGCTCGAGGAAGAAGTCGATCAGGTCGCGGCGCTGGAACGAGGCGTCGGCGTCCTGGCCGGAGGCGGAGGCGAGCCGGCGGTCGGCCTCGAGCATCTCGTCGGCGACCTCCTGGGAGACCGCGTCGACCCGCCGGTCGAGCAGGCCGTCGCGGATCTGCTGGAGGAGCAGCCAACCCGTACCGGTGATCACCAGGGCACAGAGCACCAGGGTGCTCGCGACCACCCGGGCCTGGATCGAACGGCGCCAGAACGTCAGCCCGCGGCGAAGGGCCCCGGGGAGACGGCGCGGCGCGCGGGCGCGAAGCACGGTCGTCCTCAGGAGCCTGCTGAAGAATCTGATCGGCGATGCGCCGCGACGGACGCACGCTGGCGGTGTTGCCGGCGCTCGGGAGGCGCCCAGCCTGCCTTCACACCGGCGCCTTGCCAGCGCACGCCCCTCGCGACGCCTCGCTCGACCATCTTCTTCACCAGGCTCCTACGCGGTGCCGGCCTTGTAGCCGACGCCTCGGACCGTCACCACGATCTCAGGGGTCTCGGGGTCGTGCTCCACCTTCGAGCGCAGCCGCTGCACGTGCACGTTGACCAGCCGGGTGTCGGCGGCGTGCCGGTAACCCCACACCTGCTCGAGCAGGACCTCGCGGGTGAAGACCTGCCACGGCTTGCGGGCCAGACAGACCAGCAGGTCGAACTCGAGCGGTGTCAGGTTGATCGACGCGCCGTTGCGGGTGACCGAGTGGCCGGCAACGTCGATCGAAAGGTCGCCGATCACCAGCGACTCCTGGGCGGCGCGGTCGTTGCGGCGTACTCGGGCCCGGATCCGGGCGACGAGCTCCTTGGGCTTGAACGGCTTGACGACGTAGTCGTCGGCACCCGACTCCAGGCCGACCACGACGTCGACGGTGTCACCCTTCGCGGTGAGCATGACGATCGGTACGCCGGACTCCGCGCGGATCTCCCTGCACACGTCGATGCCGTCCTTGCCGGGCAGCATCAGGTCGAGCAGCACGACGTCGGGCCGGTAGTCGTGGAACGCCTCCATCGCGAGGTCCCCGCGAGTCACCACCCGCCCGTCGAACCCCTCCTGGCGCAGCACGATGGTCAGCATCTCCGCCAGCGAGGCGTCGTCGTCCACGACGAGGACGCGACCGTTGGTCGCGAGGTCCGTCGCCGCTCCGGCGTGCTCTGACATGCCGCAAGTGTGCACGCCGGACGAAGTCCGGCAAGCGTTGACCCGTCAGAAACTTCTCCGGAGGAGCGCAGCGGGGGAGGAAAGTTTGTGACGGGTCAACGCACATGGCACCCAACTGAGCCGCGCTACCGACCTGCGAAGGCACGCGGTCGCGCACCGTGGACGAACAGAAACCCGGGCGGCGACGTACGCGCTGCCCGGGCCCCGTCCTGCCTGTGTCTCAGTAGCGGTAAGCGTCTGCCTTGTACGGCCCTTCGACCGACACGCCGAGGTAGGACGCCTGGTCGTCGCTGAGCGTGGTCAGCTTCACGCCGAGCGCGTCGAGGTGCAGTCGGGCGACCTCCTCGTCGAGGTGCTTGGGCAGCACGTAGACGCCGACCGGGTACTCCTCGGGCTTGGTGAAGATCTCGATCTGCGCGAGCACCTGGTTGGTGAACGAGTTCGACATGACGAACGACGGGTGGCCGGTCGCGTTGCCGAGGTTCATCAGGCGACCCTCGGAGAGCACGATGATCGACTTGTCGCTGGGGAAGGTCCAGACGTCGACCTGCGGCTTGACGTTCTTGCGCGTCGCGACGCCTTCGGCCTCGAGGCCGGCCATGTCGATCTCGTTGTCGAAGTGGCCGATGTTGCCGAGGATCGCCTGGTGCTTCATCCGCGACATCTGGTCGACGGAGACGACGTCCTTGTTGCCGGTCGCGGTGATCACGATGTCGGCGATGTCGAGGACGTTGTCGAGGGTGTCGACCTGGTAGCCGTCCATCGCTGCCTGGAGCGCGCAGATCGGGTCGATCTCGGTGACGATGACGCGGGCGCCCTGGCCGCGCAGCGACTCGGCGCAGCCCTTGCCGACGTCGCCGTAGCCGCAGACGACCGCGACCTTGCCGCCGATGAGGACGTCGGTGGCGCGGTTGATGCCATCGATGAGCGAGTGCCGGCAGCCGTACTTGTTGTCGAACTTCGACTTGGTGACCGAGTCGTTGACGTTGATGGCGGGGAAGAGCAGCGAGCCCTCCTTCATCATGTCGTAGAGACGGAGAACGCCGGTGGTGGTCTCCTCGGTGACGCCCTTGATCTCACCTGCGATGGGCGTCCACCGCTCCTTGGTCTCCGCGAGCGAGGCGTTGAGCACGTCGAAGATGACCCGCTGCTCGTGGCTCTTGGCCGAGGCCGGGTCGGGTGCGACGCCGGTCTTCTCCATCTCGACACCGAGGTGCACGAGCAGGGTGGCGTCGCCACCGTCGTCGAGGATCATGTTGGCGAACCGCTTGGACCCGTCGGGGCCCTCGGGCCACATGAGGATCTGCTGGGTGCACCACCAGTACTCCTCCAGCGTCTCGCCCTTCCAGGCGAAGACCGGGACGCCGGCGGGGGCGTCGACCGTGCCGTGGGGGCCGACCGCGACGGCGGCCGCGGCGTGGTCCTGGGTGGAGAAGATGTTGCAGGACGCCCAGCGCACCTCGGCGCCGAGCGCGACCAGCGTCTCGATGAGCACGGCGGTCTGGATCGTCATGTGCAGCGAGCCGGCGATCCGGGCACCCGCCAGCGGCTTCGCGTCGCCGTAGCGCTCGCGCATCGCCATGAGGCCGGGCATCTCGTGCTCGGCGAGGGAGATCTCGGTGCGGCCGAAGTCGGCCAGGGAGAGGTCGGCGACCTTGAAGTCCATCTGATGTCTCCTAGTAGCGGTGGAGTCAGGTCTGCGCCGCGCATCTGCGCGTAGTTGGGATCTCCCACGCGGACCCAGAAAAGAGTAGGGCGGCAGCCGCCGGGATCAGGAATCCTCGACGCGCCCGATGCGCCGGCTGTCAGTGCTCGGCATCGTCGTGCTTGCCGAACGGCAGCACGTGCAGGACCGCGACGACGATCGCGCCCCACACGATGCCGATCAGTGCCGAGACAGCGGTGTTCAGCAGCCAGCCGAGAACCGACCCGAGGCCGGCCACGGCGTCGTGGACGTCCTCCTCCCAGTGGTGGACGGTGTCGTAGGGCCAGTGCCAGCCGACCTCGGCGCTGTTCACCAGGAGGATGTGGCCGCCCACCCAGAGCATCGCGGCGACGCCGACCACCGAGATGACGGCGAGCAGCCGCGGCATGGCCCGGACCAGGCCGAGGCCGAACCTCTGGGCCAGGGCCGACGGCCGCTCCGCCAGGTGCAGCCCGACGTCGTCCATCTTCACGATCAGCCCGACCACGCCGTAGACCAGGATCGTGATCGCGACCGCCACCACGACCAGGATCGCCGCGCGCGGCAGGAACGACTCGTCGGCCACCTCGTTGAGGGCGATCACCATGATCTCGGCGGAGAGGATGAAGTCGGTGCGGACGGCGCTGGACACCATGGCTTCCTCCGCCTCCGCGCCCGACTCGGCCGCGAGCGCCTTGGGCTGATGTGCCCGCGGATCCGCTCCCAGACCTTCTCGGCGCCCTCGTAGCAGAGGTAGGTGCCACCCAGCATCAGGATCGGCGCGAGCAGCCAGGGCAGGAACTGGCTGAGGAGCAGCGCCGCAGGGAGGATGAACAGCAGCTTGTTGCGCAGCGAGCCGGTCGCGATCCTGCGGATCATCGGCAGCTCGCGCTTGGCGGCGACGCCCGAGACGTACTGCGGCGTCACCGCGGTGTCGTCGACGACCACGCCGGCCGCCTTCGCGCTGGCCCGCCCGGCGGCGGCGCTCACGTCATCGACCGAGGCCGCGGCCATCCTGGCCAGGGTCGCGATGTCGTCGAACAGGCCGAACAGCCCTGCGCTCATGCTGCCGGCCTACGAGCGTCTCAGCCGAGCGCGCCACAGGTCTGTCGTCGGCCGACTGGCCTCCTCGAGCGCCGTCCGAGATCTGGTCGGCGTGCGCCGGCGCCTCGGACAGCTGGACGGCCTCCTTGACGTGCTTCTCGGCGGTGCCGAACGGGTCGACGGCGTGGGTCAGCACCTTGGCGACCGGCGGCCAGGCGAGCAGCAGCGAGAGGGCGACCGCGGCGAGGGAGATCGACCGGCAGCGAGATCGTGGCGTGCTCGTCGGCCCAGCCCATGAGGCCGGCGTACTCGCCGCCCTTGATGGCGAAGCCGTGGAACAGGTAGACGACCAGCGTCGCCGCACCCATCCGGGTGAACCAGCCGTGCACGCGGGGCACCAGCGCCATGAACGACCAGGCACCGAGCGCTCCGATGACGAGCAGCACGCCGCGGGTCAGCAGCGCGCGGCCGTCGCCGACGTCCAGCTCGCCGTACTGCGAGCGGTAGTAGAGCCACTCGGTCTGGGCGAGCTGGTCGGTCCACGTGGTCGCGACCGCGATCGCCAGGAAGAACAGCACCGCTGCGTTGCGGACCCACGGCTCACGCAGCCGCTCCAGCCGCTCCTTGGTGGACGCGAGCCCCAGCACGAAGAACGGCAGCAGCCCGAGCACCCGGGCCAGGTCCAGGGTGTCGCCCGCGTAGAGGCCGGCGACCAGCGAGGTGGCGACCGCGACCGCGATCGCGACGAGGGTCGGCATCCGGGTGAAGAGCGGGGTCAGCAGCCGCCAGAAGAACAGGGCCGACAGGTACCACATCGGCCAGTGCGGGTCGCTGAACAGGTCCTCGAGCTTCTCGCCGCCGACGTGGATCCGGAACAGGGCGAGGGCGCACTCGAAGATGACGTAGGGAACGACGACGGTGCGGACCAGCTGCCAGAGCCGTCGCGGCTCGTAGGTGAAGGAGCGCGACAGGTAGCCGGTGACGAAGACGAACGCCGGCACGTGCCAGGCGTAGAGGAAGTCGTAGAGGTGGTCGTTGAGCGCGGTGTGCGGCAGCAGCGTCCACGAGTGGCCGACCACGACGAGCAGCACCAACGCCATCTTGGCGTTGTCCAGCCACGGGTCGCGAGTCCTCGCGGCCGCGGGCGTTGTCGGGGCAGGCGTCCCTGCGGTGCTGACGGCCACGAAGGGCTCGTACCCGAGACGCGTCCGCCCGACACCTCCCTGTCTGCCAGTGAGAGCCGGGGTCACTCCTCGACGAGGCCCGACCCGGAGGTACTCCGCGCCGTAGGTCCCCGAGAGCAGGAGCGAGGCGTACCGCGCCACCTCGGACGGCGCGTCGGTGCTCACGTTCTCGACGCGTACGCCGCGCGAGGAGGCCGCCGCCAGCAGCCGGCCCCGCTGCTCGCGGACGACCGGCTCCTCCGAGCCGTCGTCGAGCAGCAGCAGCATCGGCCGCGGCTCGGGCTGGGCGTCGGCGAACGGGTCGTCGAAGACGTCCCGCTGGCGCGCGGCCTCGAGCACGGGCAGCAGGTGCTCCGCGTCGCCGGCCAGCGCGGTCCGTCCGCTCGCGCGGCGGATCGACTCGGCGACGCGGCGCGCCGCCCGGGCGGCGAGCACGGTGCCGCCCCAGACGAGCGGGTTGGCGTCGGCGAGCGCGATGGCCAGCATCTTGGCGGGGTTGACCGCGATGTCGCGCCCCGGCGAGCAGGAGATCGCGACGTCGTCGAGCGCCTCGGCGACCGGCTCGGCCTCCGCGGTCGGGCCGAGCTGGACACGGTCGAGGTAGGCGAGCATCACGACCGCGGTCGCCAGCTGGTCCCGGGTCACGGTCGGGAAGATGGTGCTCCAGCGGCCGGCGGCGTGTTCGGCGACCATCGAGCCGGGCGGACACGCGACCACCACCTGGCAGCCGCGGCGGATCGCCTCGGCCACCGCTGACGCGGTGCCGGTGTCGGAGCCGTCGGGAGCGAGCACGACGACCAGGTCGAGGGTGCCCGCCCAGCCCGGCAGCGCCGGGCCCGGCCAGGCCACGAACGGCACCGGGCACCACGGCTCGAGCACGGCGCGCAGCAGCCGGGAGTCGGGTCCGGCCGGCGATCACGGTGCGCGGGCGGCCCTGCTCGCTGGCGCGGGCCACCGCCTCCTCGATCGCGGCCGAGGCCTCGCCGGCCTCGCGGCGGACCCGCGCGCCGGACTCGGCCAGCGTCCGCAGCCGCAGGTCGTGGCCCGCCAGCGCGGACTCGTCGTCGAGCCGGGACTCGTCGAACCAGGTGACCACTGGGTCAGCCCGGGTCGGCGAGCTTCGTCGACGAGCAGCACCGGGATGTCGTCGCGGACCGGGTAGGCGAGGCCGCACGCCTGGCACACCAGCTCGCCGGCCCCCGTGGCCGGGTCGGCGTCTCGACCGGCGACCAGGTCGCCGTGGACAGTCGGGACAGACGATGATCGCAAGCAGCTCGTCGGAGAGGTTCGAGGGGCATCAGGCGCAGCCTTCTTTGTCTGCCGGAAGTGGATCGGCCTGTCGGATCAGGGCGAGCACATCGTCGCGCACCTGCTCCATGATGGCGCGATCGCGGCCCTCGGCGTTGAGCCGCAGCAGCGGCTCGGTGTTGGACGGTCGCACGTTGAAGGTCCAGTCGGCGTGGCTGACGGTCAGCCCGTCGAGCCGGTCCACGGTGACCCCCTCCCGGCCGGCGTACGCCGCGGCGACCGCGGCGGTGACCGCCCCGGTGTCGCCGACCTCGGAGTTGATCTCGCCGCTGAGCGGGTAGGGGTCGAAGTCGGCCATCAGCTCCGAGAGCGGACGATCGGTCTCGGACAGCGCGGCGATCGCGTGCAGCGCCGCGAGCATCCCCGAGTCGGCGCGCCAGAAGTCGCGGAAGTAGAAGTGGCCGCTGTGCTCGCCGCCGAAGATCGCGTCGGTCTCGGCCATCGTCGCCTTGATGAACGAGTGGCCGACGCGGGTGCGCACCGGGACGCCGCCGAGCTCACGCACCAGCTCCGGCACCGCGCGGCTGGTGATCAGGTTGTGGATCACGGTCGCGCCCGGCTCCTTCGCCAGCTCACGGCTGGCGATCAGCGCGGTGAGCGCCGATGGCGAGACCGCAGCGCCCCGCTCGTCGACCAGGAAGCAGCGGTCGGCATCGCCGTCGAAGGCCAGGCCGAGGTCGGCGCCCTCGCGGACCACACGGTCCTGGAGGTCGCGGAGGTTGGCCGGCTCGATGGGGTTCGCCTCGTGATGGGGGAAGGTGCCGTCGAGCTCGAAGTACATCGGCACCAGCTCGACCCGCCCCTCGGGCAGCCGCTGGAAGACCGCGGGCGCGGTGTGGCCGGCCATGCCGTTGCCCGCGTCCGCCACGACCTTCAGCCCACGGCTGCCGGTCATCGGCACCAGCGAGATGAGGTGCTCGGCGTACGCGTCGAGGAGGTCGAGGGTGCGGACCTCGCCGGTCGGCCCGACGGCGCGGCGCGGCGCGACGACGAGGTCGCGGATCTCGTCGAGCCCGGACTCGAGGCCGAGGGGCACCGCGTTGGCCCGGCACAGCTTGATCCCGTTGTACTGGGCCGGGTTGTGGCTCGCCGTGAACATCGCGCCAGGCACGCCGAGGTGGCCGGAGGCGAAGTAGAGCATGTCCGTGGACGCCAGCCCGATCATCACGACGTCCGCGCCGGCCTCGGTCGCGCCTGTCGCGAAGGCCCGGGCGAGGCCCGGCGAGGTCGGTCGCATGTCGTGACCGACCACGACCGTGGCAGCCCCGGTGACCTGGGCGTGCGCCCGGCCGGTCGCGCGCGCCAGCGGCTCGTCGATCTGCTCCGGCACCAGCCCGCGGACGTCGTAGGCCTTGAACACGGCCCGGACGGTGTCGGGATCGGGCATGGGCGAGAGCCTAGGGGCTACGAGCCGGGCGCCTCGTCGTGGGTGAGCACCCGCAGGTGCCCGCGGCGGAGGGTCTCGCGCGAGCCGTACTCGGCGGCCGGCGGCTCCCCGGCGGCCGGCACCGGGCGTGCGGCCTCGCGGACCGCGTTGGCGAGGGCGAGCAGGTCGTCGTCGGAGGGCCCGCGCGGCGAGATGTCCGAGACCAGCCGCAGCACCTCCCAGCCGCGTGGGGCGGAGAGCCGCTCGGCGTGCCGGTCGCACAGGTCGTAGGCGTGCGGCTCGGCGTAGGTCGCGAGCGGGCCGAGCACCGCCGTCTGGTCGGCGTACACGTAGGTGAGCGTGGTGACCGCAGGGCGGTCGCACGCGGTGCGCGAGCAGCGGCGGGCAGGACTCACGCGGCGACCGTACCCCCGCGGCAGCGCGGCTTCGTCGAGGCGCGCGGCACCGGTCGGGCGGCGAGGGCAGGCCCTAGGCTCGCGGTGTGGACAAGCGCACGGCCCGGCCGTCTCGCCGCCGCGACCGGCGGGGGCGCGGGATGCGCGGCCCGGGCGTGCTGCCGCGGCAGCCCGGCAACCCCGAGCTGCCGACCAGACGAGAGCGCTTCGACGACCTGGCGCTGGGCATCGTGACCGGCATCGACCTGCGGTGGCAGGACCAGCTCGGCCTGGTGGAGTACGCCGTCGAGGACGCCCCGCAGCTCCCGGACGACTGGGAGAGCGACCAGGTGCCGCTGGCCTCGCTGGTCCGCGGCAGCGGCGCCACACCAACCAGGCTGGTGCTTTTCCGCCGACCGATCGAGCACCGCGCCGAGACCCGCGCCGACCTCGAGGCGCTGCTCCTCACCGTCGTGATCGAGCAGGTCGCGGAGCTGCTCGGCATCGACCCGGAGCGGGTGGACCCGCGCTACGAAGGAGAGAAGTGATGGGGCTGTGGCCGTTCGGCAGGAAGAAGGACGACCGGAGCGTCGAGGCGCTTCTCGAGCAGGCGAACGCCGCCAGCCCGACCGGTCCGGCGACCGCTGCCGTCGGGCCACCTGTCGTCCCGACGGGAGACGGGTCCTTCCGGATGCCGGTCGAGGACATCTTCACCATCCAGGGCCGCGGGACCGTCGTGACCGGCCGGGTCCAGTCCGGCACGGTGCGGGTCGGGATGCAGGTGAACGTCGTGCGCGACGGTGGTGTCGCCACGACGACCACGGTCACGGGCGTGGAGATGTTCCGCAAGGTACTGGACTCCGCGACCACCGGCGACAACGTGGGGCTGCTGCTCAAGGGGCTCGGCAAGGAGCAGCTCAGGCAAGGTGACCTGATCCAGGGCTGATTCGGGGCTGGTCGGCTACGGCACGCCGGGTCGCACGTCGGGCACCAGCCCGGTCAGCACCAGTTCGCGAAGCGGCACCACGGCGGTGCCGGCGCCGCTGAGCAGCACCGCCGCGCGCACCGAGGCCCCCGCGGGGGTCACCGTCACCAGGACCGCGTCGTCGGGCAGCGCGAGGTCCGCGCCCGCGTCGGGGCCGAGCTCGACCTCCTGCTGGTCCAGCTGGTCCCCGCGCGCGGAGTACGACGTCACGGTCGCGCGGCCGTCCGCGTCGGCACCGGCGACCAGCAGGTGCTTCGGCCCGGCGGGCAGCACCACCGCGGTGGTCTCGTCGACCGCAGGCGCCGCGGTGAGCAGGGAGACGTCGCCACCTGCGAACTGCCGCAGTGACGTGGTGACCGGGCCGTTCGACTCGACGAGCACCCCGATGGCGCCGTCCTTGGCGGCCTGCGCAAGCACGTCGTCCAGGGAGACGGCTTCGGTGGAGTCGGGTGCCACCCGGACGGGATCGACGCCGGTGGGCGCGAACGTGGAGGTCGGCGTCACCACGCTGATCGTGGCCCGCACCTCGTCGCCGCCCGGGTTGGACAGCACGAGCGTGCGCTCGCCTGCGCCCCTGGTCAGGCCGAGCAGAAGGTTGGCGGTGGCTGGCTCGGCCTGCGCCGGCAGCCAGTCCTGGCCGGACGGGCCGGAACCGAGCTGGTCGTAGGAGTCGACGACGTGCACCGCGAGCCGGCCTCGGCTGGTGTGCACCTCGAGCGAGAGCTCCGCGCGGTTCGGCACCACCTGGCCGAGGTCGAGCTGGACGGTGCTGTTGCCGGCGACCGAGACGCCGCGCAGGGCGGGCAGGTCGACGACGCCGTTGGGTGACCGGACCGTGATGTCAGCGATGGCCTGACCGGCGTTCGGGTTGACCAGCTCGAGCACCGAGTCGTGGGTGGCGTCCGCGCCGACTCCGGTGAACCACTGGTCGGCCACCGGTGGCTTGCAGTCGACCGCGGCCAGCGGGGCCGACTGCGAGCGCCCCGCGACCAGGCCGGGAGCGAGGTCGTCGGAGCCGAGGACCACGGTCGGGCCGAGCCCCTGCGGTGCGGTCGAGACCCGACGAGTGCGCACCTCCAGCGGTGCCGCGGACGGGCCGAGCCCGACCTGGACCTCGCCCGCCACCTTCGCGTCGGGGCCCGCGCCGAGGACGCTCACGCCGAGCAGGTCGGAACCGGTGCCGGGCAGGGCGTTGGGGCAGACCACGGAAGCGGAGGTCAGCGGGGTCTCGACGGGGGCCTTCCCGCGCGGCTCGTCACGGTCAGGGTGCAGGAGCAGCAGCGCCCCCACGGCGACCACGGGCAGCACGGCCGCCAGGATCACGTCGGGCCCGAACCGGCGCCTCATCGCCGCCCACCTTCCCGGTCGCGGTCGGTCGACGGCGCACACAGGACCAGGACGACCAGGATCGCCAGCCCCTGCAGGAGCAGCAGCCCGACCCGGAGCCACGAGCGCGACCCGTCGAGGTCGCTGGCCGAGAGGGGCCGGTCGATCTGCCAGGCGCGGGTGCTGCGGTCCTCGGCGCTGGCCTCCTCCAGCCCGGCGGTCGCGTCCAGCGCGGCCGCCACCTCGCCGTCGGCGGGGGCCGGCAGCACGACGTACTCGATACCGCGCGAGGCCAGCGACGCCACGGCAGCCGGGGCAGGCCGGGCCGCCAGCCCCTGCACCAGCGAGGTGAAGTCGCGGTCCTCGGTGGTCAGGCCGAGCACCTCATCCTCACCGGTGGTGACCCCGTCGTCTCGCCGCACGGTGTAGGTCAGCCCGTCCGCCACCGAGCCTCTGACCACGAGGATCCCGTGCTGCGGACCGAGCTCCGAGCTCTGCACCATGTACGCCGGGATGCCGGCGTCCCGGTCAGCCTTCAGGTGGTCCCCGCCGTCGAGCACGAACCACGTCAGCCCACCCAGGGGCGCGGCGACCGTGACCGCGACGAACAGCACGGCCACGGCTCGAAACGCGCCTCGCGGTGCCGGCAGGCCGAGGACGCCGAGGACGACCGCGGTGACCAGCGCCGCCTGCACCAGGATCAGGAGGAAGCCGAGCCCCGGCGGCGTGGACAGCGCGGCCAGGTCGAGGGTGACCGACCCGAGCCCGACGGCCGCCAGGACCGCGAGCAGCGCGACCACCCAGCAGATGAGCACGGGGATCCGGGTCCGGCGGGGCACCAGCGCCAGAGCCGCGAGCACCGGCAGCACGACGCCGAGCCACCACGGAGCGCCGAGGTCGTGGAACCGGCCCAGCCCCAGGTCGATGCCGCCGGGAGTCGGGACCGGCAGCAGCCCGCCGTCGAGCAGCAGCCCCTCGCCCGCGCCGTGCAGCAGCGCCGGGAGCCACCACGGCGCGAGCAGCACAGGGACCACGGCCAGCGCGACGAGGGGCGGACCCCAGGCCGACCGGTCCCGGCCGACGCCGGGCAGCAGCGTGAACGCGAGGAGCACCACGACGACGCCGACGAGCGCGGCGACCAGCCAGGCCAGTGGCGTGCCACAGCTGACGAGTGCGAGCAGCAGCCCGGTGCGCCAGGCCGCGCGCCAGCGTCGGTCCGCCTCTGGATCGGCGAAGCCGAGCGCGGCATGCCCGAGCCAGGGCAGCAGAGCTGCCGACAGCACCGGAGCCAGGCTGCCCTGGCCCCAGGCGCCGGAGACGACCGGCACCACGGCGTACGTCGTGGCGCCCCACAGGATCAGCCAGCGGTTCGCGCCGGCCGGGGTCGCGAGCCGGCCGGCCACGCGCAGGAACCGCCACGCCCCCCAGAGCGAGAACGGGACCGCCAGCACCAGCAGCGCAGACACCGCGGCGGCCGGGCTGCCGCCGAGGACGGTGGACAGCAGGGCCATCGGCAACACGTACGGCGGCGCCGGCACCGCGGTGCCGAGCCCGAGCTCGTGCCAGGAGGAGAGGTGCAGCGACCACCAGTCGCTCCAGTTGTTCGGCGCGGGCGAGAGCCCCGGGCCGGAGACGTGACCGAGCGCAGAGCGCGCGCCCAGGAGCATCGCGAGCACCGTGACGGCGAGCAGCACCGCGACCGGGTTGGTGAAGAAGCGGGCGACCAGCCCGGTGTCCTCCACCACCTCGTCGTCCTCGAGCCGCTCCCGCTCCGTCGTACGCCGCGCCGCGAACGACGACGGGTCCCGTTCGGCAGCCGCCGCGCGGCGTCGCTCGGCCACGTCGGAGGCGGACTGGGTGAGCGCGGTCCCCAGGTCGATGACGGCGTCGAGACCGTGCCGGTACGGCAGCCAGCGTGGCGCCAGCAACCCCTCGGCGGTCTCGGGGTCGGCGGTGGCCGCGGCGCGACGGGTCCGCCGGGCCGCCAGCAGCTCACCCGGGTGCGCCACGACCGAGACGTACGCCGCGAGGTCGTCGAGGGCCTGGCCCGGCGAGCGGACCGCCAGGTAGCCGAACATCCGGACGAAAGTCCCGAACGCGAGCCGGACGGCATGCAACGGCCAGACCCGGGACCGGGAGTTCGCGAGGAGGGTGAACAGCGCTGCGCGCCGCTCCTGGTAGTGGGTGTGCCGGCCGGTGAGCGGCGTGCGCCGCAGCCCGCGGTGTGCCGCCTCCGCGTGGAAGACCACGGCCTGCGGCACCGCCACGATCTTGTGGCCCGTCGCGGCGGCGCGCCACCCGAAGTCGAGGTCGTTGCCGAAGATCGGCAGCTCGTCGTCGAGGCCGCCGAGGTCGTCGAGGACCCGTCGGCGCACCAGCATGCCGGCGGTGTTGACGGCCAGGACGTGGCGTGGCTCGGAGTACTGCCCCTGGTCGTACTCGCCGCGCTCCAGCCCCGTCTCGCGCCGGCCGGTGCCGGAGATCGTGACGCCGAGCTCGAGCAGCCGCTTCAGCGACGGCCACTCGCGCAACATCGGACCGAGGACGTCGGCGTCGGGGTCGTCGGCCGCGCCGGCCAGCAGGGCGAGCAGCGCCTCGGGGTGCGGGCTGGCGTCGTCGTGCAGCACCCAGACCCACTCGGTGTCTGCACCGAGCTGGTCGAGGTGCGCGAGCCCGGCGCGCAGGGCGGCGGGGAAACCGGTCGAGGACGGCATCGAGACCACGCAGTCGCGGCCGAACGCGTCCGCGAGCAGGTCGGCGCTCGCGTCCTTGCTGCCGGTGTCGACCGCCACCCGGTGCGCGATCGGGGCCAGCTGCCCGGACAGTCCGTCGAGCACCGTCGGGAGCCACCGCTCCCCGTCGTGACTGACCACCACCACCGCGACGTCCTCGCGGCCGCGCGCGGTCAGCGGCGCGTGACGAGGATCTGCGGCGGACACGATCGTTCAGGGTAGGGGGTGACGCCCAATCCGGCGTCGTCGCGAGCGTCGCATCCACGGGATGCTCCGCAAGGCGCCGGAGCGACGGCGCTGTTGGCCCATCTCCGAGCGACGGCAACGCCGCGGAGCGCCCGTGGGGCGGCGCGTAGCAGGCGCCGGGTTGGGTGTCGCCCCCCAAGGGGAACGCCCTGAGCGCCCGAAATGCGGTGCATTGAGGGTTGCGGCCCGGCGACGAGGGGGCGACGAAGGAGGCCGTCGACGCCGGTGCCGCAATGTCTCGAAATGAGAGGAGCCCGGGCCTGTGGCCCGGGCACTCTCGATAGGTGCGCTAGACGGCGCGCTTCTTCAGCTTGCGGCGCTCTCGCTCGGAGAGACCACCCCAGATTCCGAACCGCTCGTCATTCATCAACGCGGACTCCAGACACTCGGTCCGTACGTCGCACGTCAGGCAGACCTTCTTGGCCTCCCTGGTGGAACCGCCCTTTTCCGGGAAGAACGCCTCCGGGTCCGTCTGCGCGCACAGTGCACGCTCCTGCCAACCCGCGTCGTCGGCTTCGTCCCCGTCCAGGAGAAAAAGTTCTCTCATGTGACTGCCCTTCGACCCTATGAATCCTTGGTGCGGATTCGACTCTCGTTCCAGAGAACCGGCCGACCGACCTCGCTTCCGAGAAATGTTGAGCTCGACCCTGCTCGACCAGCGTGTCGTCTGGATTCCGGTGAGAAATCGTGAACGACACTGGTGTGATTACATGCCTGTCGTACCCCTGAAGTCAAGCCCTGATCTGGTATGGGCATACCTGAGACGAGCCACCCGACCGTCTGGTAAAAGGCAGAGTGCGACAGGCTGGGGCCATGGCCAGCCCCTCCGGAGACCGCCCCGGACAGCGCCGCAACCTCACCGTCCTGTCCGGCGGCATGGGTGGTGCGAGGTTCATCCAGGGGCTGCTCCGCGGGATCGCGACGGGCGCGTTGCCGGGCGTCGCGGCCGACGCCGTGGTCACCGTCATCGCCAACACCGCCGACGACCTGTGGGTGCACGGGCTCAAGGTCTGTCCGGACCTCGACACCGTGATGTACACCCTCGGCGACGGGATCGACCCCGAGCGCGGGTGGGGGCGACGAGACGAGACCTGGAGCGTGAAGACCGAGCTCGCGGCGTACGCCGTGGAGCCGACCTGGTTCGGCCTCGGTGACCGCGACATCGCCACGCACCTGGTGCGCACCCAGATGCTGGACGCCGGCTACCCGCTCTCGGAGGTGACCGAGGCGCTGTGCCAGCGGTGGCTCGCCCCCGTCTTCGGGGAGCGGGTCCGACTGCTGCCCATGTCCGACGACCGGGTGGAGACCCACGTGGCGATCGCGGACCCTGACCTGACCCGGTCGCCGAGCGGCCGGCGGGTGGTCCACTTCCAGGAGTACTGGGTCAAGCTGCGCGCCGAGGTCCCCGCGCTCGCGCTGGTGGTGGTCGGGCTGGACGAGGCCACGCCAGGTCCGGGTGTGATCGACGCGATCACCGACGCCGACCTGGTGCTGCTCCCGCCGTCCAACCCGGTGGTCTCGGTCGGCACCATCCTCGGCGTCCCGCGGGTCCGCGAGGCGCTGGTCGCCACGCAGGCCCCCGTCGTCGGCATCTCGCCGATCATCGGCGGCAGCCACGTGCGGGGCATGGCCAACCAGCTGCTCGCCTCGGTCGGCGTCGAGGTGAGCGCCGGCGGCGTGGGACTGCACTACGGCGCCCGGACACAGGGCGGCGTCCTCGACGGCTGGCTCGTCGACGAGGCGGACGCCGACCAGCTGGCGGGGCTGCACGAGGCCGGGCTGGCCGCGGCCGCCGTACCCCTCTACATGACAGACCACGACGCCACCGCCGCGATGGCGGCCGCGGCGATCGGGCTGGTCTCATGACCCTCACCGTCGTCGCGCCGGACGGCGTCCCGGAGATCCGGCCCGGCGACGACCTCGCGGCGCTGGTCATCGCCGCGCTGTCGCCACTCGACGGTGACGTGGTGCTGGTGACCAGCAAGGTGGTGAGCAAGGTCGAGGGCCGCTCGGTCCCGGGTGCAGACCGCCTCGCCGCGATCGAGGCCGAGCTGGCCGAGCCGGGCGCCCGGGTCGTGGCCCGGCGCGGTCCGACCACGATCGTGCGCACCCGGCTCGGGCTCACCCTGGCAGCGGCCGGGGTCGACGCCTCCAACGTCGAGCGGGGCAGCGTGCTGCTCCTGCCGCTCGACCCGGACGGGAGTGCCCGGATGCTGCGCCGGGCCATCGCCGAGCGGACCGGCGCCAACGTCGGGGTCGTGGTCACCGACACCGCCGGGCGGGCCTGGCGGACCGGGCAGACCGACATCGCCATCGGCGCCGCCGGCCTGGTCGTCCTCGATGACCACACGGGCCGCACCGACAGCTACGGCAACGAGCTCATGGTCACCGCGCCGGCTCTCGCGGACGAGCTGGCCGGGGCGGCCGAGCTGGCACAGGGCAAGCTGGCCGGCCGGCCGTTCGCGCTGGTGCGGGGTCGGGCCGACCTGGTGCTTCCGCCCGGCGAGGACGGTCCGGGCGCCGCGGCGCTGGTCCGGGTCGAGGGCGAGGACCTGTTCGGGTACGGCGCCCGGGAGGCCGTGCTCCGTGCCCTGGCCGGCGAGCCGCCCGACCAGGTGTCCTTCGGCGCCCCCGCAGGCTCGGAGGAGATGGCGGCGGCGGTGGCGCGGGTCCTCGGTGTCGTGGCCGAGCCGGTCGGAGGCGGCCTGGCAGTCCCCACGGACCCTCTGCTGGCGCCGCTGGCGTTCGCACACGGTTGGCGACTCGAAGTCGGCCACGAAGAACGTCCTGAGAAAGCAGTGATCCGACCGGTCACTACGTAGACTCCTGCGTCGGGCTCTCGCGAGCCCGCTTCCGTGTCCAGCGCAGTCCTTGTCCAGCACAGTCCTTGTCCAGCACAGCCTCCTGTGCAGTCCACCACCCGAGGTGCTCCGTAGTCGTGGCCAAGAAGTCGAGCAAGTCCGACCGTCAGGCGGTCATCGACGAGATCCGCAAGAAGCAGAAGGGCGCCGAGAAGCGCCGCGGCTACGCCATCGTGGGCGTCTGCTCGCTGGTCGCGCTGCTGATCGTCGTCGCGGCGGCGTACCGCCCGGTGAAGAACTGGTATGACCTCAGGCAGTTCAGGGACATCGATCTCGCCTCGATCGGCTCGCCGGCGTCGGTGTGCGACAAGATCACGACGAAGCCCGCCGACGGCAACCAGGACCACGTCCCGGCCCCGCAGCAGGTCAAGTACTCGACCGCGCCGCCGGCGTTCGGCTCACACTGGAACGAGCAGGGCACCGCGCCCGCGCCGTTCAACATCAAGTACTACACCGAGGACGACCGCCCCGAGCTCGAGGCGCTGGTGCACAACCTCGAGCACGGTTACACGATCCTCTGGTACGACGACTCGATCGCCGACGACGGCGACGAGCTCAACATCATCGACGGCATCGCGGACAAGTTCCGGTCCGACGCCGACAACCTGCGGCTCAAGTTCATCGCCGCACCGTGGACGTCCGAGGACGAGAAGGAGAGCGGCAAGTTCCCCGACGGCATGCACGTCGCGTTCTCGCACTGGTCGTCCGGCGGGTCCGGCGAGAGCGACACGTCCAAGCAGGTCGGCGCCTTCCAGTACTGCAGCGCACCGAGCGGCGAGGCACTGAAGGAATTCATGCTCGAGTACCCCTACACCGACTCGCCCGAGCCGGACGCGATGTGATGGGTGCGCCTGCCCGCATCGCGATCGTCAGTGGCTACTTCAACCCGATCCACATCGGGCACCTGCGGATGATCAAGGCGGCTCGCGAGTTGGCGCCGCACCTGGTCGTGATCGTCAACAACGACCGTCAGCAGCTGCTCAAGAAGGGTCGCGTCCTCATGACCGAGGACGACCGGCACGCGATCGTCGCCGAGCTGCGCTGCGTCGACGAGGCCTTTGTCGCCGTCGACGACGACGCGACCGTCGTGGCGTCGCTGCGGAAGGTGCGCGAGCTCTACCCGCACGCGGAGCTGCTGTTCTGCAACGGCGGTGACCGCTCGGACGCCAGCGACCCCGTCCCGAGCGCCGAGACCCATCTCACCGAGGAGATCGGGCTGCAGCTGGTCTACGGCGTCGGCGGCGAGGACAAGGCCGACTCGAGCAGCCGGATCAACGAGGAGCTGAGCCGAGGGGACATCCCGGCGAGCTCCCACCCCTGACATGCCGACGTTCTCCGAGCTGCTTCGCGGAGAGCTTCGCCGCGACCCGGGGCGCCCTCTGCTGACGTGGTACGACGTCGGGACCGGCGAGCGCGTCGAGCTGTCGGTGACGACCTACGCCAACTGGGTGGCCAAGGCCGCGTCGCTGCTCGTCGAGGAGCACGATCTCGAGCGTGGTGACGTGCTCCTCGTCGACCTGCCGAGCCACTGGCTGGGACCGGTGTTCCTCGGCGCGGCCTGGACCGCGGGGCTGGCGGTCGCGCTGCCCTCCTCGGGAGTGGTGCCCACCGCCGTCGTGTGCGGACCTTCGGCGCTGGCGACGTGGGCGCCCCGCGCGGACGACCTGCCAGTGCTCGCCTGCTCGCTGCTGCCGATGGGGGTGCGGTTCGCCGAGCCGCTGCCGTCCGGGGTGCACGACGTCGGGGTCGAGGTCTGGGGGCAGCCGGACGCGTTCACGCCGTACGACCCGCCGGAGGGCTCCGACGTGGCGCTCGTGGACGGCCCGGTGACCCAGGACGAGCTCTTCTCGGACAGCACTGCCTCGGTCGCCGCCGGGAGCCCCAAGATCGGGAGCTCGGTCGCCGCCGGGAGTTCTCACAACTCGACCGGCGGCGACCGGCTCCTGTCGACGGCGAACCCGGCTTCCCCACCAGGTGTCGCCGCCCTTTCGCGGCCGCTCGTGTCGGGCGGCTCGCTGGTCCTCGTGACGGGAGCGGATCCGGCGGGGCTCGACGCGATCGCCGAGGCCGAGCGGGTCACCCACCGCCTGGGCTGATCAGCCGGCTCCAGTCCGCGACGTCCGAGCCGGGCGCTGGCCCCTCGTCCAGCACTGGCGCCCCGGCGCCTGAGTGGTGCTGCGACGCTCCGCGACCCGCAGGCTGGGTGTCGCACACCGCTGCTGGCCGCGCGCGTAGTCGGACATGCCGGCCTTCGGTGACCCGGCCGTCGACTGGTCGGGCGACACCGAGATCGACGGCTGGGCGACGCTTTGGCCCGGTCCGACGCCGACCACGTCGAGCGAGATCACGCGGGTCGCCGGCACCAGGGCCATGACCACCACACCGAGCGCCAGCAGCTGCTGACATGCGGTGACGTAGCGAGCGCGCGAAGGCGACATTCGATGTTGCTCCTGTGCCGGGGAAGGCCCCAACTTTCACACGCGTCACAGGGGTCGCGGTAGAGAAACTGAGTAACTACAACACTGTAATTGCCAGTCGACACGCCGCCAACTCACCCAAGATTTGTCAAGTCCAAGCAGCGAGGAACCCACCCCGCAGTGACCGCACAGCGAGGGAACGGGTGCCAGACCCAAGCACCGCTCTCCGCCTTCTCAGTTAGAACCTGCGGAGGAGCGAAGCGGGGGAGCGGGTTGTGCCTGAGAAGCCGTACGTGGCACCCACCTGCAGCTGCCGAACGACTGGACCACCGAGCGCTTGAAACTGGACCCGGCCGGGTTGGGTTTCAAGCGGCCTGTGGTCCAGTCGGCTGCGCAGGTCCGGCTTGGGTGCCACGTACGGCTCCTCAGCCCAACCCCGCTCCTCCGCTGCGCTCCCCCGCAGGGTTGAGCCAAGGAGGCGGATTGCTGTGGTTGCGGCCGGCGCCCGTCCCGTCGCTGCTTGGTAAGTGTTGGTCAGATTTCGGACCCGAGCTCGGCGTCCGGGTTCTGCTCCTCGTCGACCGTGTCCGGCTCGTCGTCGTCGTAGTGGAGGTAGTGGATGCCCTCGTCGACGTTGCCGTCGAAGCCGACGACGCCCTTCTCCAGGACGATGACGCGGGTGCACATCTTTCGCACCGACTGGGCGGCGTGACTGACGTAGAAGAGAGTGACGCCGCTGTCGCGGATCGCTTCCATCTTCTTCATGCACTTCTTCTTGAACGGCTGGTCACCGACCGCCAGCACCTCGTCGGCGATGAAGACGTCGCAGTCGACGTTCACGGCCACGGAGAAGCCGAGTCGGGCGAACATGCCCGACGAGTAGTTGCCGACCGGGGTGTTCAGGAAGTCGCCGACGTCGGCGAAGCCCGCGATGTCGTCGAACTTCGCGTCGGTCTCGTCCTTGCTCATCCCGAGGATCGCGGCGTTCATGTAGATGTTCTCGGTGCCGGTCATCTCGGGGTGGAAGCCGGCGCCGGTGGCGATCAGGCCGGAGATCCGGCCGCGGGTGCGGACCTGGCCCGAGGTCGGCCGCATCACGCCCATGATGTGCTTGAGCAGCGTGCTCTTGCCGGAGCCGTTGAGACCCATCAGCCCGATGGCCTCGCCCTGCTCGACCGAGAAGGACACGTCCTGGAGCGCCCAGAAGTCGTCCTTGGTCTTCCGGCCGCGGAGCTTCGCCACCATGACCTGCTTGAGGGTCCGCTGGTAGCGCATCGAGAACTCCTTGGAGACGTTCTCGACCTCGATCGACGTGGCCATCAGATCAGCCTGTCCGGGATCTTGTCGTCCAGCCTGGTGAAGACCCACTGGGCGAAGGCGAGGAACAGGATCGCCACGCCGAGCATGATCAGCCCGCGCTCGAAGAGGTGCGGCGGGAAGTTGGTCGAGAGCCCCGGCTGGAAGCCCCACTCCGGCTTCCCCGTCTCCGTGGCGGGAATCGTCGTGATCCAGAACCCCCGCTGCATGAGGAGCACCGCCTCGGTGATCGGATTGAACAGGTAGAGGTGCTGGATGATCTCGAATTTCTCGAACCGCGTCCTGACCAGGGTGTAGGGGTACATCATCGGGACGCTGAACGGCAGCATCTGCGTGAAGATCTGAACGACGCGGGTCCAGTCGCGGTACATCACGTTGATCGCCGCGAACATCAGTCCCATGCCGGTCCCTAGCAGGATCACGATCCCGAAGGCCAGCAGCGCGGCCAGCATGCCGACCGGGTCCGGGGAGAAGGTGCCGGTGACCAGGCAGGCGCCGACGAGGATCACCAGCTGCGGGCCGGTGTGGTAGAGCGAGACCAGCATCGAGGCGATCGGGAAGATCTCGCGCGGCAGCGGCATCTTCGTCACGACGGACTTGTTCTGCATGATCGACCGGGTGCCGGAGTTGAACGACTCGGTGAACAGGTTGACCAGCACCATGCCCGCGAACAGGTGGATCGCGAAGTGCGGGATCTGGCCCCGGCCCAGGATGATCCCGAAGACGAAGTAGAACGTCAGGAACCGCGTGAACGGGTTGATGTAGGACCACGCCAGCCCCATCTTCGAGCCGATGTAGCGCGCGCGGAGCTCGCGCCTCACCATCAGCTTGAGCAGGTAGCGCCGGCGCAGGACGCCGAGCAGCCCGCCCTTGGCGCCCGGGTCGACCATCGGCACGTGCGCCAGGTCGTGGCGTACGGCGACCGAGCCCGGACCGCTCTCCGGTGTCTGCGGATCTGTCATGCGTCGGTGTCGGTCCAGGGACGGAAGGTCTCCGCCCAGGTCTCCGGAGAGGTGACGTCGCGCAACGCCGCGCGGTACTCCTCGGCCAGCTGCGGCCACTCACGGGTCAGCCGCTGGTGGAGCTCGGCGGTCCTCTTGACCTGGTCGCGGAACAGGGCCGGGTCCCGCTTGTAGAGCGCGGCCGAGGTGCCGTCGTTCATCGACACCACGGCGGAGTCGTACGACGCCAGGCGGTACCACTTGGCGTCCATGGCACGGATCTCGACCTCGGGGAACTCCCCGGAGAGCTCGCGGGTCGACCGCAGCTGCCGGATCGGCGCCAGGCCGGCCGTGATCAGCCGGGAGACCCGCCCGGGGATCTCGACGGTGTCGCGACCCTTGCGCGGCGGCTTCTTGCGCCGGATCTCGGGGAACGCCTCGCGGTCGGCCTCGAGCTGCGCGTCACTGAACTGCTTGCGCAGCGTGTTGACCTCCGCGAGCCGGGTCGGAAGCATCTCGTGCAGCTTCCCGGGGCCGGCCAGCACGTCCTCGAGCGCCAGGTTGCGCAGCTCGACCGTGGAGTACTGCATCGCGACCATGTGCGCGATCGTGTGCGTGAGGTCCTCGCGGATCAGCTTGCCGCCGCGCGGGTACGGCGAGTGCAGCAGCGCCGACACGAACCGGTTGCGGACGTGGAAGTAGGCCTGCCAGTCGAGCGCGTCGTTCTTGTCCGTCCACGGCACGTGCCACACCGCGGAGCCGGGGAAGGTCACCGTCGGGAAGCCGGCGGCGCGGGCGCGCAGGCCGTACTCGGCGTCGTCCCACTTGATGAACAACGGCAGCGAGAGGCCGATCTCCTCCATCACCACGCGCG
The DNA here is from genome assembly GCA_963798045.1 of uncultured Actinomycetota bacterium. GTDB lineage: Bacteria > Actinomycetota > Actinomycetes > Propionibacteriales > Nocardioidaceae > Nocardioides. The sequence continues at coordinate 118,512 of CAWCSB010000011.1, read as the reverse complement.
GGATCAGGCACATGAACCAGCCGTTGAAGTCGACGTCGACCCGCTTGTGCAGCCACCGCGCGGAGCGGATGTTGCGGGCCGAGAGGTCCCATCGGCTGTAGCCGTCGAGCGGCGTCATCCACCAGAACCGCCACGGCTGGACGACCTCGCCGAAGCTGTGCAGCTCCGACTTGTTGTAGAGGCTGAACATGTGGCCGCCGACGATGGTCGGGCGGCGGGCCAGGTCGCCGAAGGTGACCGCCCGGATGATGCCCTCGGGCTCGCAGACGACGTCGTCGTCCATCATCAGGGCGTACGTCGCGGTGCCCTTGCGCACCGACTCGAGCTGGCCTCGGGCGTAGCCGCCGGAGCCCCCGAGGTTGCCCTGCTCGATGATCCGCAGCTTGTCGCCGAGCGCGGCCTGCGCGTCGGCGTAGAACGCGGAGTCGACGACCTTCTGGGTGCCCTGCTCCATCACCATGACGGTGTCGAGGTAGGGCTTGAGCAGGTCGTCGTGGCCGAGCTGGGCGATCAGCTTGGCGCAGAAGTCGGGGCGGTTCATCGTGGTGATCGCGATGTCGGCGGTGCCGTGCTCCAGCCGGTCCTCGGGGACCTCTGCGGACCACTCGGCCGACTCCACCACGGCGTCGTCGTCGCCGGCGATGACGTTGTACCAGTACCACCCGCCGTCGACGAACGGCTTCAGCGGCAGCTCGAAGACGAAGGTGCCCTTGGCCTCGCTGCCGGTGCTCGCCGAGTCGACGCGCTGCGAGCGGCCGTTGGCCAGCGACCGGTAGACGATGACGGTGGCGCCGCGGCCGGACACCTGGACCGCCAGTCGGACGTCCTGCACGACGGTCCATCGCCGCCAGTAGCTGGCCGGGAACGCGTTGAAGTAGGTGCCGAACGAGAGCCGCTCGCCGGAGCGCACGCGCAGCGCCGTGCGGGACTCGATCTGGTCGGGGTGGATCGTCCGCCCGGTCGACGTGGGCTGCCGGATCGCGGCGTTGTTGAGGTCCTTGGCCGCGCGGTTGCCGCCGACCTCGTAGCGGTCGGCGTCCAGCTGGGCGTCCTCGGCGTCGACGTAGAGCGCGAAGACGTCGAAGTCGCGGTCGATCGGCATGATCTGCCGCTGCAGCAACCGGCGGTTGGTCTCGGCCCGGTGGGTCCCACCGGCGGGTGCGGCCGCCGCCTTCTTCGTCGTACGCCGGCGCGCCGTGGCCTTCTTGGCCGTGCCGCTGGTCCCGCTCGACTCCGTCGACTCAGTCACTCGTCCACTCCCCCGGACTTCAGCTCCACGCCTTGCGCGAAGTGCGGCTTCAGCTTGTTCTCGTACATCGACAGGGCCGAGCCGATCGCCATGTGCATGTCGAGGTACTTGTAGGTGCCGAGTCGGCCGCCGAACAGCACCATGGGCTCCAGCTTGGCGAGCTCTCGGTACTTCAGCAGCTTGGCGCGGTCCTCGGCCGTGTTGATCGGGTAGTAGGGCTCGTCATCCTCGTTGGCGAACCGTGAGTACTCGTGCACGATCACGGTCTTGCCGGGCAGATGGGTCTTCACCCGCTCGGGATGGAAGTGCTTGAACTCGATGATCCGGGTGAAGGGGACTTCCTGGTCGTTGTAGTTGACGACCCCGGTGCCCTGGAAGTCGTCGACGTCCTCGACCGACTCCCGGAGATCGACGGTCCGCCAGGAGAGCCGGCCCTCGCTGTTGCCGAAGTACTCGTCGACCGGCCCCGTGTAGACGATCGGGACCTTGCCCTTGAACTCCTCGGCCACGCCAGAGTCGGGATCCAGGAAGTCGGTCTCGAGCCGCACCTCGATGTTCGGGTGGTCGGCCATCCGGGTCAGCCACGCGGTGTAGCCGTCGGTCGGGAGCCCCTCGTGGGTGTCGCTGAACCAGCCGTTCTCGAAGGTGTAGCGGACGGGGAGGCGCGTGATGATGTCCGCGCTCAGCTTGGTCGGGTCGGTCTGCCACTGCTTGGCGGTGTAGCCCTTGATGAACGCCTCGTAGAGGGGCCGCCCGATCAGGCTGATCGCCTTCTCCTCGAGGTTGCTGGCGTCCTCGGTGGCGATCTCGCTGGCCTGGGACCCGATCAGCTCGCGGGCCTCCTCCGGCGTGTGGCTCTTGCCGAAGAACTGGTTGATCAGCCCGAGGTTCATCGGCAGCGAGTAGACCTGGCCCTGGTACTTGCCGAAGACCCGGTGCTTGTAGTCGGTGAAGGTGGTGAACCGGTTGGCGTACTCCCACACCTTGTCGTTGGAGGTGTGGAACAGGTGCGCGCCGTACTTGTGCACCTCGATGCCGGTCTCGGGCTCGCGCTCGCTGTAGGCGTTGCCACCCAGGTGGTGCCGGCGATCGATGACCAGCACGCGCAGCCCGAGGTCGGACGCGCAGCGCTCGGCGATCGTCAGTCCGAAGAACCCGGAGCCGACGACGACCAGATCAGGCCCGTTGACCTCGGGGGAGTTCTCTGACGACACGACGCATCAGTCTACGGACGGGGCCGCATCGACTCGATTCGGCGCGCCCGCGGCTCGCTCGAGCGCGCGCAGGCTGCGACGAACGTCACCCTCGCCGGTCGACCAGTTGCTCACCGAGATGCGCAGCACAGCGCGGCCGCGCCACACGGAGCCGCTCATCCAGGCCTCGCCGTCGGCAAGCAGCCGGTCGATGACCTCCCGGGTGCGGTCGTCGTCCCCGAAGCTCACGCAGACCTGGGTGAAGACCGCGTCGTTGAGCACCTCGGCCCCGGGGATCGCTGCGATTCCGCGGGCGAACGCCGCCGCGTGGCCGGCCATCCGCTCCACCAGGTCGGCCACGCCCTGCCGGCCGAGTGCGGCCAGCACGGCGTACACCGGTATCGACCGGGCCCGTCGCGAGAGCTCGGGCACCTTCTCGAACGGGTCGCCGGCCGCGTCGTGGATCAGGTAGTCGCCGTGCATCCCCATCGCGGCCTTGACCGCGGCGGGGTCGCGGACGATCGCGAGCCCGCAGTCGTAGGGCACGTTGAGCGTCTTGTGCGCGTCGGTGGCCCACGAGTCGGCGTCGGCCGTGCCCTCGGTGAGGTGGCGGTACGCCGGCGTGGCGGCCGCGAAGAGCCCGAAGGCGCCGTCGACGTGCACCCACGCGCCATGCCGGTGCGCGACGTCGATCGCCTCGGCGAACGGGTCGTAGCCTCCGGAGTGCACGTTGCCTGCCTGGAGGCACACGACGGTCGGGCCGTCCTGCCCTTCCAGCGCGTCCGCGAGCGAGCGCGCGTCCAGCCGGCCCTGGTCGTCGGCGTCCACCGCCTCCGGGGCGCCCAGGCCGAGGTAGCGCAGCGCCAGGTCGACGGTGTCGTGCCGCTCCTCTCCGACCAGCACCCGCACCCCCGGGCTGCCGACGAGACCCCTGGTCCCGACGTCCCACCCGGCCTGTCGGAGCACCGCGTCGCGGCCGGCGGCCAGGCAGGTGAAGTTGGCCATGGTGCCGCCGGTGACGAACCCGACCGCGCTCCCCTCGGGCAGCCCGAGCAGGTCGAGCAGCCACGCACTGGCGACGTGCTCGGTGGCCGTGGCGGCCGGGGTGAGCCGGGCCAGCCCGGCGTTCTGGTCCCAGGCGCTGACCAGCCAGTCCGCGGCCAGCGCTGCGGGGTGCGCGCCGCCAATCACCATCCCGTAGAAGCGGCCGGACGGCATCGCGGTCAGCCCGGGCTCGAGCGCCGTGGCCAGGTGCTCGACCACCGAGGCGGCGCTCTGCGGTCCGTCCGGAAGCGTGGTCCCGAGCCGCTCGACGAGCTCCTCCACCTGCGCCTGGGGCGGCACCGGCCGGTCGTCCAGCGAGTCGAGCCACCGCCGCGCGTGCTCGACGGCGACGGGCAGAGCCTCTCCACGGCGATCAGTCACGCTCGGACTGAACCACTGCCGCGGACTGCATGTCGAGAGCCGCTCATGTGGCGGCAGCCCCACCACACAGGAACCATGGCCGTGAACTTGTCGGGCGAGTCTGGCACTTGTCAGGGGACACAACCCCCGACAGGTGACAGAAACGCCCGACAAGTCCCACCCCAATGACCCGTGAGGCAGTTGAGGGTGGTGGTGCCCGCGCATGCCGACGGCGTGGCGAAGCCCGCCGTTGGATGCGCCGTCAAACCCGATCGCGCGAGGCTCGCGGTCAAGGACGGCCGAAGGCCGCCGCTCAGCGGACGCCGAAGGCGGTCCTTGACGGCGAGACGCGATCGGGTAGGCGCGCGGGCACCCGCAAGCGGGTCAGGCCCGCAGCGGCTTAGGAAGACGGGTCAGGAACGGGCACCGGCCCGCGCGTCCTTGAGCGCCCGGCGGACGTTGCGGGCCTCGGCGCGGCCGCCGCGCAGGGGCGAGAGGGCGACCACGCCCGCAGTGATCAGCCAGGGCTTGGCGCGGACCATCGCGTTCTCGCCGTACCGCAGGTGCACCGTGAACAGGTTGCGGTACATGTAGTAGCCCTTCCACCCGGACAGGTCGTGCTGCTGGTCGAAGTCGAGCTGCCTGACGAGGATCGCGTCCCGGACCGCCCAGATCCTGAAGCCCGCTCGGCGGGCGCGGAGGGCGAAGTCGACGTCGTCGTAGAAGATGAAGAAGCTGGAGTCGGGCAGTCCGATCGCCTCGACCACCCGGCGCCGGACCATGAACCCCTCGAAGGCGACGTTCTGGATCTCAACCAGCTGGGGCATCCGGTCCCGGGAGCCGTACGTCGTCTCGACCATGGCGGTCTTGGGCTTGATCCGCAGCGGGTTGCGCAGGTCGAAGGTGACGGCAGCCTTCTCGACCAGCTGCCCGGCGGTGTCCTCACGGACCGCCATCAGGCAGTCCTCGTCCACCGCCATCAGGACGTCGAGGCAGTCCGGCGCCGGCACGACGTCGTCGTCCATCAGCCAGATCCGGTCGTAGCCCTGTTCGAACGCCGCCTCGACGCCCGCCCGGAAGCCGCCCGCGCCGCCGAGGTTCTCGTCGGGACGGATCACCTGGAGCTTCAGGTCGGTCTGCTCGATGCTGGCCGCGTCGAGCACGGTCACGGTGTGGTCGGTGCTGGCGTTGTCGACCACGAGCACGGCGTCCGGCGTGCGGTCGAGGGCCGCCAGCCCGGCCAGCATGCGAGTGAGCAGCGACGCGCGGTTGTAGGTGACCACCACGACCGCGACGGTCTCGTTGTGGGTCATCGGAGATACCTCCGGTGGCCGGTGAAGTCGCCGCGCAGGCCGGCGTACGCCGCCCGCGCGCTCATCGGGAGCCGGCCCGGCCGCGGGCGGGTGAGCAGGTAGAACCAGACCGTCTTGGCCCAGAACATCAGCACGTGCGGCCAGCCCCGGTAGCGGCGCAGGTTGACGGTGTTGTTGCGGGCCATGCAGTAGTGCTTGAGGTCGCTCGGGCTGTGGTTGTAGGTCGTCCGGCCGAACATCATCGGTGTCCCGAGGTCGTCGGTGGCCGGGTGGAGCACGTGCGCCGCCACGACCGTGGCGATCCGGGCACCGGCCGCCTCGGCGCGCCAGAGGTACTCGACGTCGTCGCCCCAGATGAAGAACTCGGCGCGCGGGTGACCGATCCGCTCCACCAGCTCGCGGGTGACCAGGACGCCGTTGAACGGGATCACCACGCCGCGGATCAGCCCGTCCTGAGCGGCCTTCTCGACCGCGGCCATCTCGTGCACGACCGTGGTGCCGCCGGGCAGCCGGATCGGGAAGCAGAGCCGGTCGGGGTCCTGCGCGGCCAGCACCGCCGGCCCCCAGAAGTCGAGGTCCTCGCGCTCGAGGAGGAGCTTCAGGCAGTCCGGCTCGGGCAGCCCGTCGTCGTCCATGAGCCAGGCCAGGTCGGCGCCGTTCGCCAGGGCCCGCTCGAGCCCGTGGCTGAAGCCACCGGCGCCACCGGTGTTGTCCGGCAGCGTCTCGGCCGTGACCGGCTGGGTCCGCAGCCACTCCCCCGTGCCGTCGGTGCTGGCGTTGTCGACGACGAGCACCTCGTCGAGCTCGGGGACCTCGGCCAGCCGCTGCAGCTGCCGCTGCAGCATCTCGAGCCGGTTGAAGGTGACGACCACGGCGACGATGCGGCGCCCGTGCTGGTCAGTCACACGGACAACCGTCTCAGAAGAGGCACTCCTGGACATAAGCCGGGCCCGCCGGCGCCGGCACCAGCTTGGGCAGCGGGCCGAGCTTGGGCCGCGGTGTCGCCGTCCAGCGGGGATCCCCCAGCTCATTTTGATACCGGGGCTCGGTCACCGTGCGGGTCGGCTCGCGGAGCGTGAGGCCACGAACAGCGGTCGGGACGTGCAGCTCGAACCGGGAGTAGGTCGCGCGCACGGCGTCCTCGTCGAGCGGCAGCCGTCCCGGGCCGGCGAGGTCGAGTCCGAGCTCGGCGGTGGTGACCATCGCCATCACCTCGCGGTTGAGCAGCCACCGCGGCTTCGCCTCGGGCGCCTGGAGCGAGCGGGTACGGGCCTTGCCGATGGCGGCGGTGCACTGCTCGCCGCCGTTGTCGGCGTCGTCGAAGGCGGCCTGCCCCGAGCCGAGCGCCTGCAGCAGCTTGACCGCGGTCTTGGCGCCGAACCCGGGCACGCCGGGCAGGTTGTCGGAGGAGTCGCCGCGGATGGCGGCGAGGTCGAGGTACTGGTCGGGGCGGACCCCGGTCACCATCGCCAGTCGCTCGGGGTCCAGCAGCGGTGAAGCGTCGACGCCGCCGTTGAGGATGCGCAGCATCCTGGTGTGCTCGTCGATGAGGCTGAAGCTGTCGCGGTCGGAGGTCACCACCACTGTCTGGGCGCCCATCGTCGGAGCCTGCGCGGCCACGCTGGCCAGCACGTCGTCGGCCTCGAGACCCTCCGGCACCACCACCACGACACCGAGGTCGCGCAGCACCTCCACCGCGAGGTCGAGCTGGCGCTCGAGGCTCTCCGGCTTGGGCGCGCGCTGGGCCTTGTAGGTCGGCCACCTCCGCTTGCGGCTGCTGTTGCCGCGGTCGTCGAACCCGACCACGACCACGTCCGCGCAGACCCGGTCGACCGCAGACACGAGCTGGCTGAGCAGCCCGCGCACCGCCCACCCCTGCGCCCCGTCGGGCGTGCGGTACATCGTGCGCGCCGACGCATGGAAGGCCCGGTGCAGCAACGAGTTGCCGTCGACGGCGAGCACGGTCGGGGTGGACATCTTGGCGACAGCCTAGGCCCGCGCACGGACACAGGAACGGCGCCACGACGGTGGCTGAGGTGCGAGGCCGTCCACGGCCGAGCCTCGAAGCCTCCGCAGCGTGGGCACCCGGTCGAGTCCCAGCCCCGAGTCGCCTGGCTTCGAGGCTCAGGCGCAGAACGCCTTCGCACCTCAACCACCGTGGTGGCTCAGCAGGCGCTGTCGAGGTCCTGGGACTCGTTGGCGGCGTACCCGTCGGACAGCGAGCCGATCGACCCACCTGTGACGGCGTCGGAGGTCTTGGGCTTCTTCCCCTTCTTCTTCTGGCCGTCGTCCGAGCCGCCACCAGTGGCCGGCTCGGCCTTGGGCGCGTTGCCCTCGGCGGTGTCGACGGCCTCGGCGACCTTGGAGCGGATCAGCTGGGCGTCCGGCTCGTAGGTGTCGAAGATCGGCGGCACGATCGACAGGGTCGACACCTTCTGGTCGCGCGCCTTGAGCGCCAGGCCGATGAAGCGGTCGACCTCGCTGGCGGGGATGCTCGTCGAGACCATCGCCGAGGAGGCCTTGGCGATCTGCTGGAAGTTCTTGAGCACGTCGGTGGGGTTGAGCTGGTCGAGCATCGCGGCCATCACGCACTTCTGGCGGGCCATGCGGGAGTAGTCGTCGGAGCCGTCCCGGGCTCGGGCGTACCACTGGGTCTGGAAGCCGGTGAGCTTCTGCTTGCCGGGCTCGATGTAGTCGTAGACGTCGGAGCCGAGGCCGCCGATCGGGATCCGCGAACGGACGTTGAGGGTGACGCCGCCGACGGCGTCGACCAGGTCGCGGAACCCCTTGAGGTTGACCATCGCCCAGTAGTTGATCTTCAGTCCGGTGATCCCCTCGACCGCCGAGGTCGTCGCTTCGATGCCGGGGTTCTCGGACTTGCCGAACAGCTCCTTGTTGTCCATGGCCCAGGTGTTGACGCCGTTGAGCATGCAGTGCTCGCAGTCGAACCCCTTCGGGAACTGCTGGTGCATCACCGAGCCCTTGGCGAACGGGAAGTTCTGCATGTTGCGCGGCAGCGAGACGAGCACGGTGCGGCCGGTCTCTGCGTCGATGCTGGCGACGGTGATGGAGTCCGGCCGCAGTCCCCAGCGGTCGGCGCCGGAGTCACCGCCGAGCAGCAGCACGTTGTAGCGGCCGTCGTGCGCGCCACTGGCGTCGCCGGAGCCGAACATGGTCTGGATGAAGTCGCGCTGCACGCCGACCAGGTGCGCGCCGAAGAGCAGCACCGCGGCGACCGAGAAGCACAGGATGCCGTTGATGCCGACCGCTGCCCGGCGGTGGCTCATCCGCAGCGTCAGCGGTTGCCCGATCCGCCACGCGTCGAAGAACAGCGCGGCCCACCCGACGGCAAGCGCCATCAGCCCGAACCGGACCGTCTGCAGGGCGGCGAGGTCGGAGACCAGCCAGAACGCGAACTCGTGGTGCACGGCCGCCACGACCAGGCAGCCGACCCCGACCATCAACAGCGCGAACCAGATCCGCAGGGCGGCCCGTCCGACCGACTTGTTGCCGCACGCGAGCTGCGCGCTGCCGGGGAGCACCAGCGTCATCGCCATCAGCGCCAGCGCCCGGCGGAAGCGCACGCGGGCTGCGCGGTCCTCGGTGCTGGTCGACGTCGTCGAGACGTACGTCGAGCCGACGGGCTGGCCTGGCATGTCGCTCCTGAGGGGAAGATCAGGTGTGCCCCGTCAGTATCACCAGTCACAGGCGTCACAACCGGGCACGACGCGCCGGGGCAGCCGCATTGCTGATCGATCAGTCACCCCGCCCCTTTGCTGATCGATCAGTCACCCAAGGCATGGGCCTCGACCGCCGCGACCAGCTCGTCGGTGGGCTCGCGGTCGACGTAGACCAGCCGGATCGCGTCGTGGTCGGGGTTGGGCCGGTCGGGACCGCGCCAGGCGAGCTGCATGCCGAGCCGCTCGGCGGTACGCCGCGAGGAGGCATTGTGCTCGAGGAGGTAGGCGAGCACGGGCCGGTCCGGCTCGACGTCGCGGGCCGCCTCGATCGCCCGCCGACCCATCTCGGTGGCGTATCCCCGGCCGTGCACCGAGGTGGCGAACCGGTAGTAGAGGTTCCACCACATCCGCCCGGTGGGGATCGTGCAGCCACCGCGTCCGACGACCGGCCCGTCGGGCCGGTCGCGGATCGACCAGTAGCCCAGTCCGTTGCGCACGAACTGCCCCTCGGCCTGGGTCACCATCTCCTCCGACTCGGCGCGTGAGGTGTGCCGGCCGACCGGGAAGTGCCGCCACGACTCGGGATCGGAGTGGATGGCGTGCAGGTCGTCGACGTCCGGCTCGGTGGGCAGGTCGAGCCAGAGCCGGGCGGTGGTGGTGTGGCGCCAGTCGGTGGTCACGAGTGGCTCCGCGCCGCGTCGATCTCCTCCTTGCGGGCCAGCCGGTGGGCGCGGCGGATCTCGGCCTCTCGCATCCGGCGCACCTCCTCGTCGGTCTCGGGCGCCAGCGCCGGGACCGGGCGGGCGTGGCCGTCTGCGTCGACGGCGACGAAGACGAAGTACGCCGACGCGACGTGCAGGGACACGTTGGAGGGGTCGTTCCAGGGCTGCGTCTCGACCCGGACGCCGACCTCCATCGAGGACCGGCCGGCCCAGTTGACCTGGGCGTAGGTGCGCACGATGTCGCCCACGTGCACCGGTTCCAGGAACGCCATCTCGTCCAGCGCCGCGGTGACCGCCGGCCCGCCGCTGTGGCGTTGCGCCACGACTCCCGCGGTGGAGTCGGCGAGCTTCACGATCTCGCCGCCGTGGATGTTGCCGAGGAGATTTGCCTCACGCGCCGACATCACGACGCCGAGCGAGACCCGTCCGTACGACGCCGGCAGGGCTCCACTCGTCGGCGGAGCGACAGCGGGGATGTCGGCCGGATCGGTCATGCCCCGCACGGTAGCGTCGTGCGCATGCCTGATCGTCCCCGGAACGGCGGTCCCGAGGACGGACCCGACTACACCTGGCTCTACGGCAAGGGCGGAAAGCCCCAGGATCCGGAGGCCACCCGCCCGGTGCCCCGCAAGCAGCGCCCGTCCACACCGCGCCCCGACGAGACCCGGGTGATGCGCGCCCAGCCGCGGCCGACCGATCAACCGCGGCCGACCACCCGGCCCACACCGCCACCGGTCGCTCCTCCGGTCGAACCTCCGGCCGCGAGCGGGCGGAAGCGCCGGCGCTTCCGGGTGCGCTACGTCTTCCTCGTCCTGCTGGTCTGGCTCGCCTACCTGGTGATCGTGCCCGTGATGGCCTGGCGGGACGTCGAGAAGGTCGAGTGGGAGCCGGAGGGCGCCCGGCCCGACGACCAGCCGGGCACGACGTACCTGCTGGTCGGCAGTGACTCCCGGGCCGGCCTCAGCAAGGAGGAACGCAAGGAGCTCAACACCGGGAACGCCGGCGGGGGGCGGACCGACACGATCATGCTGCTGCACACCGGCTCCGGACCCAACCTGCTGCTGTCGATACCACGCGACTCGATCGTCGACATCCCGGACAACGGCACCACCAAGATCAACGCGGCCTACGCCTTCGGCGGGGCACCACTGCTCGTGCAGACCATCGAGCAGAACACCGGGATCCGGATCGACGACTACGTCGAGATCGGCATGGGCGGTGTCGCGGGCCTCGTGGACGCGGTGGGCGGCATCGAGGTCTGCCCGAAGGAGAACATGAAGGACAAGCTGGCCGGGCTGAACATCAAGAAGGGCTGCCAGGAGGTCGACGGCACCACCGCGCTTGCCTACGCGCGGTCGCGGCACGCCTCGGCCACCGGCGACATCGACCGGGTCCGGCGGCAGCGCGAGGTGGTCGCGGCGGTCGGCTCGGCGGTGCTGTCGCCCTGGAGCGTCCTCAACCCGGTCCGCTACTGGAAGCTCAACCACGAGATCCCCGACTTCTTCGCCTTCGGCGACGGCATGGGCCCGATCCGCAGCGCGATGTGGGCGACCGCGATGACCCGGGTCGACGGCGACAAGGGGTTGACGTGCGTCGTGCCACTGCAGGATCTGGCGGTGCACTGGGATCCCGAGAAGGCACCCGAGATGTTCGAGAAGATCATCGAGGACGACACTGAGTCGATCGACAAGGACCTCTGCTCCGACACGGGCGGCATCGGATGACGTTCTCCCTCTACGAGACCCTCTCGGTCTCACTTGACGAGGACGGCGTGGCGACGCTGACCCTCGACCGGCCCGGCCAGCTCAACGCGTTCGACGTGACCATGGCCCGGGAGCTGGAGCGGTTCTTCCTCACCGACGCCCGGTCCGACGACGTGCGCGCCGTGGTCGTGACTGGCGCCGGGAAGGCGTTCTGCGCCGGCATGGATCTCTCTCGTGTCGGCAACGTGTTCGGGCTCGACGAGTCGCTGGCGCCGACGCCGGAGGAGTTCCGGGCGCACTACGACGAGCCGCCGTACCACGACGGCCTGCGCGATACCGGTGGCCGCGTGACGCTGGCGATCTACGCGCTGCCCAAGCCGGTGATCGCCGCGATCAACGGCGCCGCGGTCGGAATCGGCGCGACCATGACCCTGGGCATGGACATCCGGATGGCGTCGACCGAGGCCCGGATCGGCTTCGTCTTCGGGCGGATCGGGATCACGCCGGAGGCGGCCTCGTCGTGGTTCCTCCCACGGATCGTGGGGCTGCAGCAGGCGCTCGAGTGGATCTACGCCGCCGACATCCTCTCCGCCGAGGCCGCGCTGACCGGTCGGCTGCTGCGCTCGGTGCATCCGCCGGAGGAGCTGCTGCCGGCGGCTCAGGATCTGGCCCGGTCGTTCGTCCGCGGCCGTTCACCCGTCGCGCTCGGGCTGGCCAAGCAGCTCCTCTACCGGCACGCCGGCTCGGCCGAGCCCCTGGAGGCGCACCTGTCCGACTCGCTCGGGGTCTACTGGACCTCGCTGTCGGACGGCAAGGAGGGCGTCGCGGCGTTCCTCGAGAAGCGGCCGGCCACGTTCACCGGCAAGGCCTCCGAGCTGCCCCGGATCGACTAGTCCCGTCAGGACCCTTGTCCCGTCTGGACCCTAGGGCCGCAGGGTCCGCGCGAGCAGGCCCGAGAGCTCCTCGAAGTGCCGCTCCGCGCCGGCCTCCTCGTACATCGAGGTGTCGCTCATCGTGTAGCCGTGCGGGGCGTTCTCGTAGATCTCGTTGAGGTACGGCCGCCCGGCTGCCTGCAAGGTCTCCTCGAGGGCGGCGACGTTCGCCACCGTCATCCCCCGGTCGTTGTCGGCGTGGCCGAAGACGTAGTCGGCCGTGCTGCTGGCGATCGCCAGGTGAGGGCTGTCCTCCGCGTCGGTCACCAGGCCGCCGCCGTGGAACCCTCCGACCGCCGCCACCTGGTCCGGGAACCACCCCGCTGTGCGGACGGCGAGCCGGGCACCCATGCAGTAGCCGGTGAGGCCGATCGGCCCGGCGCCCGCGTGCTCGAGCAGGGTGCGCACGTATGTGTCGGCGTCCGGCGCGAACCTGTCCGGCGTCAACCCGAGCACCCGGTCGGCGACGCCGCTGGAGAAGAACGCCTCGCGCGCACCCGGCTCGCGCAGGTCCTGCTCGGGCGCCAGCTCCTCGGCGCTGCCGTCGCGGTAGAAGACGTTCGGAGCCAGCACGACGTATCCCCACGACGCGATCCGGTCCGCCATCTCCTCGATCTGCGGGCGCAGCCCGATCGCGTCCATGTAGAACAGCACGCCGGGGTCGCCCCGGTTGCCCGCCAGGTAGGCCTCAGCCGCCCCACTGCCCGCCTGGAGCTCGATGGTCCGACCCACGCTTCGGACTTTACTGGTTGACGCGCACAACCTGCCTGGGGGCGGACTGTCGAGCCCACCGATGAGCGCGAGAGGGCTCTGGCGTGGTGCACTGAGGGGTGACCGAGACCAGAGAGACCACGCCAGAGACATCGCGCAACGCTGCAGACGTGGGGGTCGAGGAAGCCCGCGCGGCCTGGGTCACGGCCGCTCGGCCGATCCTGATCGAGACCGCCCGCAGCTACCGGGCCGTCGTCTCCCACAAGGAGCTGGCCGAGGCGGTCCAGGAGGCCAGCGGCATCCACACCGACCAGCGCGTGCACTACTGGATCGACGACATCCTCGCCACGGTCGGGCGCGACAGCGCAGCCCGCGACGAACCGCTCCTGCCCGCCCTCTGCGTCAACCGCGAGGGCAGCGTCGGGCCGTCGTACGCCGCCCTGGTGCTCGAGCTCACCGGCGAGGAGCCCGCCGACCCGGACGACCACGCGGCCCGCCAGCGGCTTGACTGCCATCGCTTCTTCGAGGCCGCGGACCTGCCCGAGGGCGGTGGCTCGTCCGCACTGGTCCCGCAGCTCGCGAACGCCCGGGCCCGGATCCGGAAGGCGGCCGTCGCCGCGCGTCCGGTGAAGACCTGCCCCACGTGCTACATGGAGCTGCTGCCGACCGGCGTCTGCGACACCTGCGACTAGGTCCGGACTCAGCGCCCGCTGTTGAGCCGGGCCCAGACCTCGTCCGTCACGACCCCGGTGGCCGGAAGACCAGCCTTGCGCTGGTAGCGCAGCACCGCCCTCTGGGTGGCCTGGGACAGTGCGCCGTCGACCTTGACCCGCTTCCCCAGCGCGGCAGTCAGCGCGCGCTGGAGCCGACGGACCGGGTCGCCGACGGAGCCGAACTTGACGAGCGGCTGCGGGCCGCGGGCCAGGAGCGCCACCCAGGTCCTGCGCGTGACCTTCCCGGTCTGCTTCTGGTCCAGCTTCCGCTGCGCCTTCTTCACCGCCTGGACGGTCGCCTTGTCGTAGCGCCCGCTGGCCCTGGCCTTCATGAACCGGAGCTTGCGAAGGACGCACTGGGCCGCCTCGACCGCCGGACCGTGCGAGCCGGGGCGCAGCGCGGGATACCTCCGCAGGTCGACGTCGACGCCGGGGCACAGCGCCTTGGACGGCGTACCGACCGAACCCTTGCCGACGTCGAGCCAGTTGGCGTCGATCGTGAGGGTGTAGCCGCCGTGAGTCTCCGGCACGTCGAGGGCGTACTGGTGGATCCTGGCGTGGTCGTTCCAGGTGTCCGTCTGGACCCACTTGTCGGTGCCCGTGTCGGCCCGGCCATTGGCCCAGGCGAACCAGATGTCGTCCGGCATCGTGTAGGCCAGCGGGTCCAGGTTCTCCGCAAGGTCGAGCGAGGTGATCGCCGCCGCGATGTTGGAGTAGACGCCCGCGTCGTAGTCGGCCTCGTGCAGGGCCTCGGTCCAGCCGGACATGAAGTTCAGGGCAGCGCGACGGCAGTCGTCGGGAGCCACGTCGTAGTCCTCGAGGTCGTAGTAGAGCGTGCTGCCCGAGCCGATGCCGAGAGAGCGCGCGGTGGCGATCGCGGTCGCGGCCTCCGCGCGGCCCTGCTGCCTGGCCGTCGCGAGGTCGGACGACATCCGGTCGGCGTAGCCCGAGCAGCTCGCCTGCGGTCCCACCTGGATCGGCAGCAGGTGCCAGCCGGTGTGCTGCTGCTTGCTGACCCAGCCCGGTGTGAGCTCGGGCTGGTCACACACCCGGTTGCTGCCCCCGATGTAGATGCCGACGGCGGAGTACGGCGACTGCTCCCACCAGGCGTCCATGACCTGCTGCGGCGGCGCCGCGCACGTGTCGAAGCCGAAGCCGGTCAGGGAGCCAGGCGCCCCCGGCTTCGCCTTGGCGGAGACCGGACCGGCCGCGGCGCCGGCGGACGGCACGGTCAGCGCCAGCAGCCCCACGACCACGGCGAGTACGGCGGGCAGGCGTGACGGCATGGGCTTCCTCCGAGTAGGTGAGCGCGCGAGCGGTCCGGGCTCGTCAGGGTGAGTCTTGCACCGGGCGGGTCAGAGCTGGCTCTGCACCCCGGCCAGCAGCTGGCGGGCCATCACGATCCGCTGGACCTGGTTGGTGCCTTCGTAGATCTGGGTGATCTTGGCGTCGCGCATCATCCGCTCGACCGGGTAGTCGCGGGTGAAGCCGTAGCCGCCGAGGACCTGGACCGCGTTGGTGGTGACCTCCATGGCGACGTCGGAGGCGAAGCACTTGGCCGCGGCGCCGAAGAAGGTGAGGTCCGGGTCGTTGCGCTCGGAGCGGCCGGCGGCGGCGTAGGTGAGCTGCCGCGCGGCCTCGACCTTCATGCCCATGTCGGCGAGCAGGAACTGCAGGCCCTGGAACTCCGCGATGTTCTTGCCGAACTGCTGCCGCTCCTGGGCGTAGGACAACGCGTAGTCGAGCGCGCCCTGGGCGACCCCGACCGCCTGCGCGGCAATGGTGACCCGGGTGTGGTCCAGGGTGCGCATCGCGGTCTCGAACCCGGTGCCCTCCTCACCGATCATCCGATCGGCCGGGATCCGGACGTTGTCGAGGTAGACCTCGCGGGTGGGCGAGCCCTTGATGCCGAGCTTCTTCTCAGGGGCACCGAACGAAACCCCCTCATCGGACTTCTCGACCACGAACGCCGAGATGCCCTTGGCGCGCTTCCCGGCATCGGTCACGACCATCACCGTGTAGTAGTCGGAGACACCTGCGTTGGTGATCCACCGCTTGACGCCGTTGAGCACCCAGTGGTCACCGTCGCGGACCGCCTTGGCCTTCATCGCGACCGCGTCCGACCCGGCGTCGGGCTCGGACAGGCAGTAGGAGAACCCACCCTCGCCGCGGGCCAGCGCGCCCAGGTAGTGCTTCTTGAGCTCCTCGGAGCCGGCCAGCTGGACCGGCAGGGAGCCGAGCTTGTTGACCGCCGGGATCAGGGACGCGCTCATGTCGACGCGGGCGACCTCCTCGATCACCAGCACCGTGGCCAGGGCATCGGCACCGGCCCCGCCGTACTCCTCGGGGACGTGCGGGGCGTGGAAGTCCGCCGCGAGCAGGGCGGCTGCTGCCTCATCCGGGTAGCGAGCCTGCTCGTCGACCTCGGCGGCGTACGGCGCCACCTTGGCCTCGCAGAGCGTGCGCACCGCCTCGCGGATCGCCCGGTGCTCCTCGGTCAGCGCGAACAGCGGAGCTCCGTCACCGTTACCCATGAGTCACATCGTAAGGCGGGGCGCACGCGCCGAAGACCGACGCCCGGCCGATATTTGTCACACCGACCGGGCGTCCCCCATGTCAGGCGCCCCCCGCCGTCAACGTAGGTCTGGAGCACCTCGCTGCGTGGCCGAATGACGTCGACTCGTCCGTTCGGCTCCCCCACTAGTCCCCATGGGTGTCTGCCTAGGATTTCCGGCATGACGTGGCAGGAGTCCGAGGCGATCCGGTTCATGCTCGACGACTGCAAGGTCTGGGCAGTGGTCGGGCTCTCCGGGGACACCAGCCGGACGGCGTACTCCATCGCCGCGCTGCTCCAGGAGCGCGGCAAGCAGATCGTCCCCATCCACCCGGCGGCCGCCTCGGCAGAGGGACTGGTGGTGCTCGGGGAGCGGGGCTACGCCACGCTCGCCGACGTGCCGTTCCCCATCGACGTGGTCGACGTCTTCCGGCGTTCAGACGCGGCCGGAGAGTTCGCCGACCAGGCTGTCGCCGTGGGTGCGCGCGCGGTGTGGTTCCAGCTCGGTGTCATCGACGCGGACGCGTTCGCCCGGACCGTGGCGGCCGGGGTGCCGATGGTGATGGACACCTGCCCAGCGATCGAGTGGCGCAGGCGCCGGCCCTGACGTCCGGTCGGCGTCACCGATCTGGGAGCAGCCCCTGCCTGATGGCGATGGAGAGCGCCTCGAGCTTGGAGTGCGCCCCGAGCTTCGCCGACAGGTTCGCCACGTGGTTGCGGATGGTGTGCACGCTGACGACGAGCCGGTCAGCTATGTCGCTGTTGGCCAGCCCCTCGGCCAGCAGCGCGAGCACCTCCAGCTCCCGCTCGGTGAGCTCGATCCTGCCCGGCTCGCGGCGCCGGTTGAGCCGGGGCAGCAGGCGGGCGAGCAGCTCGGGCGAGATCACGGCCTCGCCACTGTGCGCCGCGCGCACCGCTGACCTGACCTCCGCGAGGCTGCGCGACTTGGACAGGAAGCCGGAGGCGCCGGCCTCGATGGCGGTCACCAGCACGTGATCGGCGGTGCTGGCCGTGAGTACGACGTACTTCGTCGACTCCCGGAGGGGCTGGAGCTCGGCGATGGCCGAGACCCCGTCACCGTCGGGCAGGCGGTGGTCCATGAGCACCACGTCCGGCAGGGTGTTCGGGATCATCGCCCGGGCCTCGGCGATCGAGTGGGCGGTGCCCAGGCTGAGGAGGTCGGGCTCGAGTGCCAGCACCTGGGCAAGGCTGGAGGCGAACACCTCGTGGTCGTCCACGATGAGCACGCGAATGGGTGCAGCGATGGGTTCGTTCATCTGTTGGTGGAGCCTGACATGAGTCCCCTGTCATGAGGGTAGTGCTCACGCACTATCCGTCTAGCCCCCCGACGGCTGGAAGGTGCTGGCCGGGGACCGCAGGATGGGGGCGGGGGGAAAGAGGTATGGACCATTGACCATTCGCGTAGCGGTCGGAGACGACGACGCCGCGTTCAGAGCGGCTGCCGTCGGGCTGCTGCAGGCGGATCCGCGCATCGAGGTGGTCGGCGCGGCCGCCGACGGCACCGAGCTGCTCGACCTCGCCTCGGCGACCGAGCCGGACGTGGTGCTGCTCGACGTACGGATGCCCGCGGGAGGAGCCATCGGCGCGATGGCGCTGGCCGACCTGGCCACCGCACCCGGCCACCCGAAGCCACCCCTCGTGGTGGCGCTCACGGCCGAGACCTCCCCCGATGTGATCGAGGCGATGCTGAGGGCCGGCGCGGTCGGCTACTTCGCGAAGGGGCGCATCGGCTCAGCCCTCGGCGATCTCGTGGCCCGGATCTACGACGGTGAGGTGATCCTCGCGGCGCCGACTGCGGGGCTGGCCCTGCGCCGCCTGGTCCGCGAGAACCCGGCGGGCGGGCTCCCCAGCCCATAGAGTGGCGGTTCGCCTACGCGAGGCCGAGGCGCCGCCATGAACGATCCAGCACACCCGCCCCAGACGGTCTTCGAGCTCTTCGACGCTGCGGCCACCGCGGTCCTCGCCGTGGATGACGGCGCCGTCATCCGCTACGCGAACACGCGCGCCGGAGAGGTGTTCGGCTTCGCCCCCGAGGAGCTGCTGGGCCAGCCGGTCGAGGTGCTCGTGCCCGACGCGTACGCCGGCGCGCACGTCGCGCAGCGGGACGAGTACCTCGAGGCACCCACACCGCGAGCGTTCGACAAGCACCGCGACCTCAAGGCCAGGCGCAAGGACGGCACCGAGTTCGCCGTCGAGGTCGGCCTCACCCCTCTCGCCACTCCGACCGGGCCGTGGGTGGTGGTCAGCGTGCTCGACATCTCGCTGCGCCAGGAGGCCGAGGCACGGGTGCGCCGGCAGAGCCGCAGCTACCTGGCCCTCGCGCGGCTCAACGAGGCAGTGGCCAAGGCCGAGGACGAGACGACGCTGTTTCGCCGTATCTGCAATGTCACCGTCGTGGACGGCGGCTTCATGGGTGCCTGGGTGATCGCGCGCACGAACGGCGACTCGGTCGAGGTCAGGGCCAGCGCCGGGCCGCTGTCGGCCAGGCTCGCGGCGACCAGCGCCGGCCCGGACTTCATCGAGCCGATGTTCCTCGAGGCCCTGGCCACCGGGCGCCCGCACTTCATCAACGACTTCTCCACCGCGCCCGAGCTGCGCGCCCGCCAGGCGGTGACGTTCGGGGTGGAGGCCTTCGGCGTACTCCCCCTGATGATCCGGGGACGCACCGTCGCGACCCTGTGTCTCGCATCGGACCACGCGGGGATCTTCGACGACAACCTGAGCACGCTCCTGGACAGTGGAGCCGAGAACATCTCCGTGGCCCTCGACCGGTTCCAGGGCAAGGCCGACCTCGACCGGGCCCTGTCACACCGCACCGAGCTGCTGCGCCGCCTGGTCGACGCCCAGGAGCGCGAGCGGGCCCGGATCGCCGCCGACGTCCACGACGAGCCCGTCCAGGCGCTGGCTGCGGTGGACCTGCGGCTCGCCCTGCTGCAGCAGCAGCTGGCGGAGGCCGCACCCCACCTGGTTGCCGACGTCGTCCGCATCCACGAGATCATCACGTCGGTCAACGACGGGCTGCGCGACCTGCTCTTCGAGCTCGAGCCCATCGGGCCGTCGGCGCACTTGACCGACCTCCTCGAGGACGCGGCCACTCACATCTTCGAGCTCACCCCCGTGGTCTGGAAGATCGAGAACGCGCCCGACCCCCGCGAGCTCGAGCTGTCCGTCGCCACCCGCACCCAGGCGGTGCGGATCGCCAAGGAGGCACTGGTCAACGTCGCCAGGCACGCGCAGGCCAAGACAGTCAGGATCCTGGTCACGGTCGACGACGACGGAGTCACGGTGGAGGTGGCGGACGACGGCATCGGCCTCCCGCCGGGGGTGCGGACGTCTCCCCCGGGTCACCGCGGCATCAGCGGAATGCTCGACCGTGCGGAGGTCGCCGGCGGCTCGATCTCGGTGGAGTCCGAGGCCACCGGCACGACGGTCTCGGTCTGGCTGCCACGGGTCTGACCGGGCTCACCCTGGCGTCGTCCACCTGGTCGCCGCGGCGCTGATCCCACTCACGGCAGCCTCGAGCGGACCGCGTCGACGGACCGCGACGAACACCGCCCCGAGCGACACCAGCACGACGACGTGCCAGCCGAACGAGGAGGGCTGCTCCTCGGGCCAGACCCACTCGGTGCGCATGACCACGTGCAGGCTGTAGAGGCTCAACGTCATCGTCCCGGCACCGAAGGCGACCGCCACTGCCCGATGGACCGCAGGTCGCAGGGCGGAGACGAGCACGAGGCACAGCCCGATCACCAGCGCGGCGCTGGCCCCCGTCTCCACGAGGTCGAACGGCGTCCCGCTGTGCGGCGCCACCACGAGCAGCCAGGCCCACGAACCGCCAGCCGGGGTGGTGCCGTGCATGCCGCCCGAGATGGCGTTGACGAACGCGTCGGCCGTCGACACGTCGCCGTACCGCGCCGCGTCCGGGACCAGTCGCCGCAGCACCCACGGCTGCTCGGTGCACGCCCGCGACACCACGAAGGCCACGGCCGCCACCGCCAGCCCGCCCACGACCAGCCGGGTCTGCACCGATCGGGAGCGCAGGTCGCAGCGCCCGATCGCCATCCCGAGGAGCAGGTAGGCCAGCCACGGCAGGCACGGGTAGTAGCCCGTGAGAAACAGCTCGGCGAGCAGGTGGCCAGGGTCCGCCAGCTGGTCGAACGCCGGGCTGGGCCCCGAGCGCGGCGCCAGGTGCGGCCGCGCCAGGTGCGAGACCACCGGCGCGACCACCGCCCAGGCCGCTGCCCACGCGAACAGCGAGCGTGCCCGGAGCCTCAGGAAGGGCACGCCCAGCAGGAAGAGCAGCCCGTAGTAGGTCAGGATGATCGCGAGCCCGGTCTCGAGCTCACCCAACGCCAGGCCGAGCAGTGCGATCAGCAGCGCGCGGACCGCCAGCCCGACGCCGTTCGTGCGCCTCGACATCAGCACCAGGCTCACCCCGGCCAGCACCGCGAACAGTGCCGAGGCCCGCCCGTCGACCACCCAGGTGGTCCGCGTCAGCGTGCCATCCGGCCGCCGCTCGTCGAGCACGTGCGCGGCGACCATGCCCAGCAGCGCCAGGCAGCGGGCGACGTCGAGACCGGCGAGCCTCTGGCTCGGGTGGGTCAGAATCCGGCCTTCCGGCCCCCGGCATCGTTGCGGACCGCAGCGCCCTTGGCCTGCGCCGCCTCCTTGAGCGAGGCCTGGAACTCGACCATCCGCTGTCGCAGCCCCTCGTCCGACGCGGCCAGGATGCGCACGGCGAGCAGCCCCGCGTTGCGCGCATTGCCGACGGCGACCGTCGCGACCGGGACGCCGGCAGGCATCTGGACGATCGACAGCAGGGAGTCGAGGCCGTCGAGGTGCTCGAGGGGGACGGGTACGCCGATCACCGGCAACGGCGTCACCGCGGCGAGCATCCCGGGCAGGTGGGCTGCTCCCCCGGCTCCGGCAATGATCACCCGGAGACCGCGACCCGCCGCCTCCTTGCCGTAGGCCAGCATCTCCTCCGGCATCCGGTGTGCCGAGACGACGTCGGCCTCGAACGGCACGGCGAACTCCTCGAGCGCGGTCGCGGCAGCCTTCATCACCGGCCAGTCGGAGTCGGAGCCCATCACGATGCCGACCTGGGGTGTCCCGTCGTGCTGCGCCATCTGGGTCATCTCGAAGTCACTCGCTCTCGTTGCCGAGGTCGCCGCGGAACCAGGCGGCGGCGTGCCGGGCGCGCTCGAGGCAGTCCTCGAGGTCGTCACCGTAGGCGTTGACGTGGCCGACCTTGCGGCCGGGCCGCAGCTCCTTGCCGTAGAGGTGCACCCGCAGGTGCGGGTCGCGGGCCAAGGCGTGCGGGTAGCCGTCGTACAGCCGTCCCACCTGGTCCGACGGGCCTCCCAGGATGTTGACCATCACCGTCCATGGCGCCCGCGGCGCCGGGGAGCCCAGCGGGAGGTCGAGGACCGCGCGCAGGTGGTTCTCGAACTGGCTGGTGACCGCACCGTCCTGGGTCCAGTGGCCGGTGTTGTGGGGCCGCATCGCGAGCTCGTTGACCAGCACCTGCCCGTCGCGCGTCTCGAACAGCTCGACCGCGAGGATCCCGACGACGTCGAGCTCCTTGGCGATCGTCAGAGCAATCTGCTGGGCGTGGGTGGCCAGCTCGGGCGCCAGGTCGGGTGCCGGTGCCACGACCTCGTGGCAGATGCCGTCGAGCTGGGTGCTGGCGACGACGGGGTACGCCGCAGCCTGGCCGCTCGGCGAGCGCGCCACCAGCGCGGCCAGCTCGCGACGGAAGTCGACGAGCTCCTCGGCGAGCACCCGGACCCCGGTCGCCGCCGCGGTCGCGAACGCCTCCTCGGCCTCGGAGTGGTCCCGGACCGTCCACACCCCGCGGCCGTCGTAGCCGCCGCGGGTCACCTTGAGCACGCACGGCAGCCCGAACGCCTCGACGTCCGCCACCGACGTCACCACCGCGTGCCGGGGGCACGGCACACCCAGCGCGGTGAGCCGTTCCCGCATCACGGCCTTGTCCTGCGCGTGGACCAGCGCCTCCGGGCCCGGCCGGACGGCGACACCGGCCTCGGCCAGCGCGTGCAGGTGCTCGGTCGGCACGTGCTCGTGGTCGAAGGTGACGACCTGCGCCCCGCTGGTGACCTTCCGCAGCATCTCCAGGTCGCGGTAGTCACCGACGATCGTGTCGGGGATGACCTGTGCGGCCGAGACGCCCTCCGCCTCGGCCAGCAGCCGCAGCGGGACACCGAGCGCGGCAGCCGGCTCGGCCAGCATCCGAGCAAGCTGCCCGCCGCCGATCACGGCGACGGTGGGCGCGAAGTCGGGCACGGCACAAACCCTAGTCAGATGTACCCACCGTCCGTCGCCACGCCCGCCGGGAGGGCTGGCTGCGGCTCTGCGGTGGTTGAGGTGCGAAGGCGCTCTGGCGCCTGAGCCTCGAAACCACCGCCACGAAGGCACCCGCTGGCCCACCGCCGATCGAGCTTGTCGAGATCACCGCAACGAAGGGCACCTGCTGGCCCACCGCGGATCAGCCTGTCGAGAGCACCGCAGCCGGCGCTGTGACTGACCCCGCGCCGACCGGGACCGGCTCTACGGTGGTTGAGGTGCGAGGGCGCTCTGGCGCCTGAGCCTCGAAACCACCGCCACGAAGGCACCCGCTGGCCTACCGCGGATCGAGCTTGTCGAGATCACCGCAGCCGGCGCTGGGACCGACTCCGCGCCGACCGGGACCGGCTCTACGGTGGTTGAGGTGCGAGGGCGCTCTGGCGCCTGAGCCTCGAAACCACCGCCACGAAGGCACCCGCTGGCCCACCGCGGATCGAGCCTGTCGAGATCACCGCAGCCGGCGCTGGGACCGACCCCGCGCCGACCGGGATCCGGTTCTACGGTGGTTGAGGTGCGAAGGCGCTCTGGCGCCTGAGCCTCGAAACCACCGCCACGAAGGCACCCGCTGGCCCACCGCGGATCGAGCCTGTCGAGATCACCGCAGCCGGCGTTGGGACCGACCCGCGCGCCGTCCAGTTTCTGTGCACATCCGAGGTCCCGGGGTCGGTTGTCCACAGCGGTGATCCGGCGCCATCGCGGTGTCGGTGCTGGGTGGTTGGGTTGGTCCCACGATGACCTCGACCTTCGACCCGCTCCCGCTCGGTGGCTGCGATGACCCGGCCGCCGTGCTGGCCTATGCGCGGGACCGCAAGCGGGCCGAGGACGACGATGCCCGTGAGGTGATGAAGGCCGCTGCCCGGTGGGCCTCGATGCACTCCGGTGAGTCGCTGGTCGGGCCCGCCCAGGCGTGGCACGAGGCTGCTCTTCCGATGGGTGGGGAGGGGTGTCCGGAGGTGGCGGAGTTCGCGGTCGTGGAGTTCGCGGCCGCGATGGGTCGTTCCACCGAGTCCGGGCGCCGCTACCTGTCCCAGGTGGTCGAGGGCCACTACCGGCTGCGGCGCTGCTGGGCCCGGCTGGTGGCCGGTGACCTGGCGGCGTGGCGGCTGGGGTTCATCGCCGACCGCACCCAGTGCCTGTCCCCGGCCGCGGCGGCGTTCGTCGACGCCCACGTCGCGGCGGTGGCGCACAAGATCGGGCCCGCGCAGCTGGCACGGTTGATCGAGGAGGCCAAGGCCCGGTTCGACCCCGAGCAGACCGAGGCCGACCGTCTGGCCGCCGCCGACCGGCGCCACTTCGACATCGCCCTGCCGAGACGCGGCGTCGCGGGCACGGTGCACGATCGACGGCGAGGTCGACCTGGCCGACGCCCTGGACCTGGAGGCCGCGGTCGCCGCCGACGCCCACCAACAACTGGTCCTCGGCTCGACCGAGTCCCTGGACGTACGCCGCTCCATCGCGGCCGGCAACCTGGCCCGCAACCAACACGCCCTCGAGTTCGGCGACCGGGCGGCACCCCGCACCGGTCGTCCGCGTCGTCAGGTGGTGCTGCACGTCCACCTCGTCCGAAGGCGCGGTCCTGGGTGCCGGCGGACTCGCACGCCTGCACGAAGCCGGTGGCCCGGTCACCGCCGAACAGGTCCGCCAGTGGTGCGCCAACCCCGACACCTCCGTGACCGTCCAACCCGTCCTCGATCTCGCCGAACACCTCCACGTCGGCTCCTACGAAGCCTCGACCCGGCTCAAGCTCCAGACCCAGCTGCGCGACGTGATCTGCGCGTTCGCGTTCTGCTTCCGCCCCGCCGAGCAGTGCGACTGCGACCACCGCGTCCCCCACGACCCCGCCAACCCCGCCAACCCCGATCGAGACGACGGCGGGCCGACCTGCAGCTGCAACCTCGCCCCGTGCTGCCGGCGCCACCACCGCGCCAAGACCACCGGCGGCTGGACCTACCTGACCGTCGAACCCGGGGTCTACCTGTGGCGCAGCCCCCTGGGCTACCAGTTCCTCAAGGACCACACCGGCACCCTCGACGTCACCCCCGACCCCGAACGCGCCCGACTCGCCCACGAGTTCCGCGCCCACTTCGGCGACGCGGGCACCGAGCCCTGACGACAACGCCCCACACCCCGCTCGTGGCTGCCCGAGCGGGGACATCGGTATGCGCTGTCCCCGGCAGGAGCGGGCGCTCGCCCGGGCTTGTGACGTCAGTCCCTCGAACCGTCCCTGACGGTGCGTGACCCAAGCGGTTCATCCAGGGTGACGGTGACCGATCCCGATCGCCCCTCGTCCGTGCAATCCGAACAGCCTCGGTCGACGGTGACTGTGATCGTGACTGAATCAGCCGCTTCTTCCACCTCGGCTTGAGGGTCTGAGTCCGTCGGATGAGCCACGAAGTGGACCGTCAGCTCGTTTCCGTTCACTTCGGGTGGATTCCCAAGTTGCAGAGGGACCTCTTTTCGGCCCGTGAACGTCACGACGAGAAGCACTGCGAGCGCTACAACGGACAGCGCAATGCCGCCCGCAATCAGCGTTCGCTTCATCTCGCCATCCTCCGAGGCACTCTGGCGCTAAGACGTGCCACCCCGAAGGTTCGGCTCCGCGCTCATCGGCATGACCGCGCGCTTCCCGCCCCGCCCATCACTGCCGGCGTACGGCGACCGGCTCGACGATCCCGAAGCCACGCACCGGCCGGCCAGGCAGGCGCCGGGTCTCGAACTGGTCCTCAGGCAGCATCTTGGCGGTCTCGGCGTCGACGATGACCCGGTTGCGGCGCGCCACGCCGGTGAGCCGGGCGGCCATGTTGACCGGGGGGCCGAAGACATCGCCGAGCCGCAGTACGACGAGCCCCGACGCCAGGCCGACGCGGACATCGGGCATCCGGGGGTCGCGGCCGATGACTGCGATGACACCTTCGGCGATCTCGTACGCCGCGATCGGGTCCGCGTGCACGAACAGCACCGAGTCGCCGATCGACTTGATCACCCGGCCGCGCTGGGCGGCGACGACGTCGGCACACCTGGCCTCGAACAGCTCGACCAGGTCGCCGATCCGCTCCTCGGACAGCTCGTTGGACAGGGCGGTGAACTGCACGATGTCCGCGAACCCGACGGTGAGTCGCGTCGTGTGCACGTCCTCCTCGCGCGCTCCGAGTGCCTCCTGCCTGGCGACCGCGGCGGCGAGGTGCCGGCGCCAGACGTAGAGCAGCAGCGACTCGAACGGCGCGGAGAACTCCTCGATCATCCGCAGGCCGATGGCCAGCCGGTCCTCGGTCTCGTCGGACTCCTCGCGGGCCAGCTCGAGCACCCGGGTCAGCAGGGCAGAGACCTCCCAGTCCGAGAGCCGGGCCATGGTCTGGCCGACCGCGCGGGTGAGGTGCACCGCGAGGTCGAAGTCGATCAGCCCCGAGTCGACCAGCCCGACCAGGGTCGACAGCGCCTGGGCGTCGGAGCGGGTGAAGGCAGTCGCGCCGCCGTGCTCGGGGAAACCGAGGGCCCGCCAGAGCCGGCGCGCCTTCTCGAGGTCGACGCCGGTGTCGGCGGCGAGCTCGGACGCCGTGAAGACGCGGGCCTCGCCGAGGATGTGCTGCTCGAGGTCCTGCGTGGGTTCGTCCTGGCTTGCTGACGGTTCCGTGGGCAGGTCAGACACCTTCGTCGTGGCGGTCGGAGGCGTCGGTGTGCAGGTCGTGGAGCAGGTCGTTGAGCTTGCGCTGGACGTCCTCGACCCGCGGAATGTCGGGCAGCGCCACCTGGCCGTGCGTGCTGGCGTCGCTGATCACCAGGGTGCCGCAGCCGAGCAGGCGGTCGATGAGGTCCTTCTCGTAGGCGACGTCGCTGATCCGGGTGAGCGGGATGTCATGTCCGCGGCGGGTGATCACGCCGTGCCGGGTGATCAGCCGCCGGGTCGTGATCGTGTAGGTCGCGGTCAGCCAGATCAGCACCGGCCGGAGGAAGAACCAGATCGCGCCGACGGCGACGACGGCCCACACGATCTTGGTCACGAGGTCCTGGTCGACCGCCTTCTGGATGCCGACGCCGATGGCGAGCAGCACGACCAGGGCGAGGATCGGCAGCAGCAGCGCCTTGGGATGGGTGCGCGTGTCGACGACGAGCGACTCGCCCTCGTTGAGCAGGTTCTTGGAGATGGCCACGCACGGATCATGTCATCGATCCGGCCTGCCACGGCGGCTACTCGCTGCGGATGTGTACGACGTCGCCGGCACTGACCGCGGTGTGACCGGCCCCGCCCTCACCCGCGTGCTCCACCAGCAGCCGCCCGCTCGGGTCGATGCCGCTCGCCGTGCCGGTGAGCGACTCGCCTGACGGGAAGTCGACGCGGACCCGCTGGCCGATCGTCGCGCACGCCGCGACGTACGACTCCGCGAGCCGCATCCCGGCCAGCTCCTCGCCCGCCTGCCACGCCGTGTAGGACTCCCACAGGGACGCGAGCAGCGAGACCAGCAGCGACGTCCGGTCAGGGACTTCGCCGGACGACGCGACCGCGAGCGACGTCGCCTCGGGAACGGGCAGCTCCTCGGCGGTCATGCCGACGTTCAGCCCGATGCCGATCACCGCCGCCGGCCCCGCGTCGGTGTCCACCCGCTCGACCAGGATGCCCGCCACCTTTCGGCCGTCCAGGAGCACGTCGTTCGGCCACTTCACCGACGCCTCGAAGCCCGCCGCCTTGAGCGCCTTGTCGACGGCATACCCCGCCAGCAGCGGAAGCCACGGCCAGGAGGCCGTCGGCGCGGTGGGCCGCAGCAGCACCGAGAAGGTGAGCCCGGAGCGGGGCGGCGTCACCCACGTCCGGTCGAGCCGGCCCCGGCCGGCGGTCTGGTGCTCGGCGGCCACCACGAGCCCCTCGGCGGCACCGGACCTGGCGCGTTCGATGACCAGGGCGTTGGTCGAGGCGGCCTCCTCGACCACCTCGACGGTGAGGCCGGTGAGCAGGTCGGGATCGGCCGCGGCCAGCCACTCCGCGTCGAGGGGTGGGCGAGCCGAATGGTCCGAGATCACGAGCACTAGCCTGTCACGCGTGAGCGCGCACCCCGGCGAAGGCACGGACCTCCCCCAGGACATCGACACCCACACCACCGCAGGAAAGCTGGAGGATCTCGACCGCCGGCTCGACGAGGCGGTGCACGCGGGCTCGGCCAAGGCGATCGAGAAGCAGCACGCCAAGGGTCGCAAGACCGCCCGCGAGCGGATCGAGATCCTGTTCGACGAGGGTTCCTTCGTCGAGCTCGACGAGCTCGCCCGGCACCGTTCCACGGCGTTCGGCCTCGAGAAGCGCCGGCCGTACGGCGACGGCGTGATCACCGGCTACGGCACCATCAACGGCCGCCAGACCTGCGTCTTCTCCCAGGACTTCACGATCTTCGGCGGCTCCCTCGGCGAGGTCTACGGCGAGAAGATCACCAAGGTGATGGACCTCGCCATCAAGACCGGCTGCCCGATCATCGGCATCAACGAGGGCGCGGGCGCGCGGATACAGGAGGGCGTCGTCTCGCTTGGCCTGTACGGCGAGATCTTCCGCCGCAACGTCCACGCCAGCGGTGTGATCCCGCAGATCAGCCTGATCATGGGCTCCTGCGCGGGCGGCCACGTCTACTCCCCCGCGGTCACCGACTTCACGATCATGGTCGACGGCACCTCCAACATGTTCATCACCGGCCCCGACGTCATCAAGACCGTCACCGGCGAGGACGTCAGCATGGAGGAGCTCGGCGGCGCCCGGACCCACAACACCAAGTCGGGCAACGCCCACTACATGGGAGCCGACGAGGACGACGCGCTGGAGTACACCAAGGCGCTGCTCTCCTACCTGCCGCAGAACAACCTCGACGAGGTGCCGTCGTACGACGACGACGCCGACACCGAGGTCAACGACCTGGACCGGTCGCTGGACGCCCTGATCCCGGACTCGCCCAACCAGCCCTACGACATGCACGACGTCATCAGGGCAGTGGTTGACGACGAGGAGTTCCTGGAGGTCCAGGAGCTCTTCGCGCCCAACCTCATCGTCGGCTTCGGCCGGGTCGAGGGCCGATCGGTCGGCGTCGTGGCCAACCAGCCGATGCAGTTCGCCGGCACCCTCGACATCGACGCCTCCGAGAAGGCGGCTCGCTTCGTCCGGTTCTGCGACGCCTTCAACATCCCGGTGCTGACCTTCGTCGACGTGCCCGGCTTCCTGCCCGGCACCGACCAGGAGTGGAACGGCATCATCCGCCGCGGCGCCAAGCTGATCTACGCCTACTCCGAGGCGACCGTCCCGCTGGTCACGGTCATCACCCGCAAGGCCTACGGCGGCGCCTACGACGTCATGGGCTCCAAGCACCTCGGCGCCGACATCAACCTGGCCTGGCCCACCGCGCAGATCGCGGTGATGGGCGCCCAGGGCGCGGTCAACATCCTCTACCGCAGCGAGCTCAAGGATGCGGAGGACCCCGAGGCGACCCGGGCCAAGCTGATCGACGACTACGACCAGGCGCTGGCGAACCCCTACCTGGCGGCCGAGCGCGGCTACGTCGACGCGGTGATCAGCCCGCACGAGACCCGCGTCGAGGTCGTCCGCGCCCTCAGGCTCCTGCGGAGCAAGAGAGAGACGCTGCCCGCCAAGAAGCACGGGAACATTCCTCTGTGAGCGACGCTCCCGAGCCGCAGCGACCCCTCCTGAGAGTGGTCAAGGGCGACGCCACCCCCGAGGAGGTCGCGGCCCTGGTCGCGGTCGTCGCCGCGCTCGGCAGTGCCGGCGGCGAGCCGCCGAGGCGACGTACGCCGGAGTGGTCGGCGCACCACCGCAAGGTCCGCCGCACCCTGCCCCACGGGCCGGGCGGCTGGCGCTCCAGCGGTCTGCCCAACCTGATTTTCCGAGCGAGCGATATAGCCCGGTCAGCCCATTCCTGACGAGCCGGGAATGGCCTGACCGGGCCATCGTCAGGACCCGTCTGTGCACCCGAGGATCGATCCAGGCCCTCACTCCCGAGGAGGGCAGCCATGGGGACAGGACGCGGATCCGTCACTGGGGGGCGACGGGCCCGCGTCCTGCGTGGCAGGCCTTCCTCCGGGTCAGCGCCGGGTGCGGACCTTGCCGGGCGCGAACAACGCGGCGACCACGGCGACAGCCACCGCGGCGGCACCGGTGAGCAGCGCCGGACCGATCGCCCCGTCGTACCCGACCGGGCTGATCTGGCCGCCGTTCCCGAGGAAGACCGCCACCAGCAGCGCGATGCCGAACGCGACGCCGAACTCACGCACCGTGGAGTTGGCCGAGCTGGCGATGGCGAAGTCGCCGTCCGGCAGCCCCTCCAGCACCGCGGTCGCGCTGGGCGCGAAGGTCAGCCCCATCCCCACGCCGGCCATGGCCAGCGGCACCAGGAACGAGCCGTACGCCGAGCCGTTCTCGGTCAGCCACGCGAACCACACCAGCGACGCGGCCTGCAGGGTCAGCCCGGTCACGAGCAGCTTCCGAAGCCCGGTCCGACCCGCGAGGGCGCCGGCGATCGGGGCGACCACCATCGGTGCCGCGGTCCACGGCAGGGTCCGGATGCCGGCCTCGAGCGGGCTGTAGCCCTGCACGACCTGGAGGTACTGCGACAGCAGGAACACCGTGCCGAACATGCCGATCGTGAAGGTCAGGCCGATCACGTTCGCGACCGAGAAGCCGCGCGAGGCGAACAGGCGCAACGGGAGCACGGCGTACGAGCGACCGCGGGCCCAGGCGAGGTACGCCGGCACGAGCAGCCCGGAGACCACCAGCGGGACCAGGACACCGGCCGAGCTCCAGCCGTCGTCGTTGCCGTGCACGATCCCCCAGATGCCGAGGAAGACCGCACCGCCGAGCAGCACGGTGCCGACCGGGTCGAGCCGCTGCCAGGTGCCCTTGGACTCGCGGATCGCCACGAACAGCAGCGGCAGCGCGATGACGGCGACGGGGACGTTGAGCCAGAAGATGGCCTGCCAGCTCACGCCCTCGACGACCGCGCCGCCGACGACCGGGCCGAGCGCGACCCCCAGACCGGAGACGCCGCCCCAGATGCCGATGGCGAGGGCCCGCTTCTTCTCGGGCACTGCCGAGGCGAGCAGGGTCAGCGAGAGCGGCATGATCGCGGCCGCGCCGAGGCCCTGGACCGCGCGGGCGGCGATGAGCGCCTCGGAGGTGGTGCTGAGCGCCGAGGCGATCGAGGCGAGGGTGAAGAGGCTCAGCCCGGCGACCATCACCCGGCGCCGGCCGAGCCGGTCGCCGAGCGTTGCCGCGGGGAGCATGAAGGTGGCGAACGCCAGCGTGTAGGCGTTCATGAACCACGACAGCTCGCTGACGGTCGAGCCGAGGTCGGCCTGGATCACCGGCAGCGCGCTGGTCATCACGAGGTTGTCGAGGGTGGCCATGAACATGGGCAGGGAGGCCGCGACAACGGCCAGCCAGACCGGGACCCGGCGCGACCGGGGTGCGGCCGCGTCCGGTGCAGTGGCCCGGACGTCGAGGGTGGTGGACATCTGGTGCTCCCAACTAGGTTAGCTCAAGAAGGCATTGAATGATTACTTGTGCTGGGAACGTTAGTAATCAACTGATAACATGTCAAGTGTGAGCCCGACCGCTGCCCCCGAACGCACCCGGATGCACGCCGACGACCGCCGCGAGCTGGTGCTCGTGGCGGCCATGCGGGCCTTCTCCCGTGGCGGCTACTCCGGCACCAGCACCGATGCCGTGGCCAAGGAGGCCGGCGTCTCGCAGCCGTACGTCGTGCGGATCTTCGGCACCAAGCTGGAGCTTTTCCTCGAGGTCTTCGACCGCGCCTGCGGCCAGGTGCGCGAGGCGTTCGAGGCGGTGCTCGCCGGGGGGCCGTTCGACCCGGACTCCGACGACGACTGGGCGCGGCTGGGACTCGCCTACACCGAGCTGCTTCAGGACCGCGACCTGCTGATGGTGATGATGCACGGGTTCTCGGCGGGCGACGTCGACGAGATCGCCCAGCGCAGCCGCGACGGGATGGGCCGGATCTTCAGCACCATCATGGCGACCGGCTGCACCGACGAGAAGGCCCGTGACTTCGTGGCACACGGCATGCTGCTCAACGTGATGCTCTCCATGCGCGCCCACGAGCACTTGGACGAGAGCCCGGAGCTCAACGCCTTCACCGAGTGCGCCTTCGGCGACGCGCTGCCCTTCCTCACCCAGGCCTCGTGACCACCCTCGTCCTCGCCTCGCAGTCCCCCGCGCGCCTGGCGACGCTGCGGGCCGCCGGAGTCGAGCCCGTTGTGATCGTCTCCGGCGTCGACGAGGACCAGCTGGGCCCGC
Source organism: uncultured Actinomycetota bacterium (assembly GCA_963798045.1). GTDB lineage: Bacteria > Actinomycetota > Actinomycetes > Propionibacteriales > Nocardioidaceae > Nocardioides. The sequence goes on along the minus strand of CAWCSB010000011.1, from coordinate 86,656 downwards.
TGCCGCCGGCCGAGCTCGCGCTCCAGCTCGCGGAGCTGAAGAGCGCCGCCGTCGCAGGCCACGACGACCTCCCCGAAGCCGCGCTGGTGCTCGGCTGCGACTCGGTGCTCGAGCTCGACGGCGAGGCGCTCGGCAAGCCCGGCACCGCCGAGGAGGCAACCCGCCGCTGGCAGGCGATGCGCGGCCGCTCCGGCGTACTGCTCACCGGCCACAGCCTGCGCGACACCGCGACCGGCCATGTCGCCTCGGCCACCGCCGCCACCACGGTGCACTTCGCGGACGTGACCGACGACGAGATCGCGGCGTACGTCGCGAGTGGCGAGCCGTTGCACGTGGCAGGCGCCTTCACCATCGACGGCCTCGGCGGGGCATTCGTGACCGCGATCGAGGGCGACCACCACAACGTGGTGGGGCTCAGCCTCCCTCTGGTCCGCGAGCTGATGGCGGAACTAGGCCACTCGTGGACGGACCTCTGGCGAGCCCAGCCGACTCGCTGACCGGGCCCGAGTCGCTGTCGAGCAGCTCGAAGTCCTCGACCATCCCGGGCTCGTCGTAGATCTCGACGATGCTGATCGGGCGCTTGAACACGTAGGTGCGGAACAGCGCGAACCGTGCGGCCAGGCCGAGCATCAGCCCGATGACGTTGGCCGCCACGTTGTCGGAGATCGGGTCGTCGAGGCCGAGCACGTCGCGACTGATCGCCAGGCAGCCGATCGGGATCAGCATCGTGAGCATGTTGATCGCCACGAATGACGTGAGCCCGCCGTCCGACGTCACCGGTGGCCTGTCGCGGAACGCCCAGTGCCGCGAGCCGTAGTAGCTCACGCCCATGCCGAGGCTGTTCGCGATCACGTAGGCCAGGATCGGCTGGTTGCCGAGCAGCGCGTGGTCGCCGGTGTTGAAGCCGTGCACGAGCATGTTGAAGATGACGAGCGCCACGATCGTGGCAGCTCCACCCACAGCGAGGAACCGGCCCACCTCAGCGATCAGGCGCTGCGTCCGGTCCGACATGCGCTCGATGCTAGACGGCGGGGCGCCGCCGAAGAGTGAGGCATGGCACCGGGAGCGTCATGGATGCGACGGTCCGCTGGTCGTGCCCGGCTCCAGCCGGCCGCCGGCCGGGTGGTCACCCTGCACGTGGCTGCCACGACCCACGAGCGTCACCGCATCAGGATCGTCGAGTGCGGCAGCGTCCGGGGACCCGACGCTGGCGCCCGGCTCGACGACGCACTGCGCGTCGATCACCGACCAATGCACTCGGGCGCCGCTGCGGACCACGGTGTCGGCGAACACCACGCTGTCGTGCACCTCGGCTCCCGCCTCCACCACCGCTCCCGGGCCCAGGACGCTGCGGCGTACGACGCCCGAGACGCGGCTCCCGGGCGAGAGCAGGCTGTCCTCGACGTCACCGCCGGCCAGCACTCGCGCCGGCACGCGATGCGGTGCTCGCGACAGCACCGGCCATCCCGGCACGTCCAGCACGTCGCGGTCGTCGGTGAGCACCTCGTGGTGGGCGCGCAGGTAGTGGTGCGGCTGGCCGAGGTCGCGCCAGTAGCCGTTGTACCGGTGCGCAAACGTGCGGCCCCGGTCGACGAGCTCGGGGAGCAGGTGATCCCCGAAGTCACCGAGCCCCGTGTCGCCCTCGTCGCTGTCCGCCGCGAGCTCGCGGTGGAGCTCCTCGAGCACGCCACGGAGCACGGTCGGGTCATAGGCGATCACCTCGGCGACGATCGTGCTGCTGGCCGGCTCGTCCGGCTTGTACGCGAAGCCTGTGACCTGGTCGTCGTCACCGAGCTCGACGACACCGTGGTCGCCGGGGTCATCACCGTCGGGCGACTCGACCACCACCACGGTGCACTCGGCCCGCCGCTCCCGATGGGTGTCGAGGAGGTCCTGGTAGTCCATCCGGTAGACGTGATCCGCGCTCATCACGAGCACGACGTCCGGGTCGAAGTCGGCCAGCTGGTCGCGGAATCGGAACAGCTCGTCGGCGTTCCCGCGAGAGAACCCCTCCTCGTCCATGCCGCCGGTGCCTTCATGAGGGAGCAGGATCCGGAGCCCGCCGAGGTTGCGGTCCAGATCCCAGGGCCGCCCGTTCGCGACCTCCTCCTGCAACGTGGAGCCCTGGAACTGCAGCGACAGCCAGACGTCGCTGATCCCCGAGTGGGTCAGGTTCGACAGCGGGAAGTCGACAAGCTGGTGCACACCGGCGAAGGGGAGCGCCGGTTTGGCTCGCTCACGGGTGAGCACGTCCAGCCGGCCTCCGGTCCCACCGGCCTGGATGAGGGCGAGCACGCGTGGCCGAGGCATGCCTCGCCGTACCCGACCTGGCCCGGCGCTACTCGACCGGCAGGCCGAGCCCGCGCGCGATCAGCATCCGCTGCACCTCCGAGGTGCCCTCGCCGATCTCGAGCACCTTGGCGTCGCGGTAGAAGCGGGCGACGGGGTACTCCTCCATGAAGCCGTAGCCGCCGAAGACCTGGGTGGCGATCCGGGTCGCGGTGACCGCGGACTCGGTGGCGTAGAGCTTGGCGACAGCAGCGGCCTGCTTGAACTCCTTGACCGGGGCACCGGCATCCTTCATGGCGGCCGCCCGGTAGGTCAGTGCCCGGCCCGCGTGCAGCATGACCTCGAGGTCGGCGATCTGGAAGGCGAGCCCCTGCTTGCGGCCGATCGGTACGCCGAACGTCTGCCGCTCGCCGGCGTACTGGACGCTCAGGTCGAGGCAGGCCTGCAGGCAGCCGACCGCCAGCGCTGCGATCGCGACCCGGCCGTCGTCGAGGGTGGCCAGGAACTGCGCGTAGCCGCGGCCTCGGTCGCCGAGCAGGTTGGCCTCGGGCACCCGGCAGTCCGCGAAGCTCAGCGGGTGGGTGTCGGACGCGCGCCAGCCGAGCTTGTCGTAGGGCTTCTCGGCGGTGAACCCGTCGGTGCCGGACGGGACCAGGATCGCGCTGATCTCCGGCTTGGCGCTCTCCCCCGACGACACGGTGCCAGTGCGCGCGGTCACCGCGACGACGCTGGTGATCTCGGAGCCGGAGTTGGTGATGAACTGCTTGGCGCCGTTGACCACCCACTCACCCTCGACCAGCTCCGCCTTGGTCTTGGTGGCGCCCGCGTCGGAGCCGGCGCCCGGCTCGGTGAGGCCGAAGCCGGCGAGCGCCTGGCCGGCCACCAGGTCGGGCAGCCAGGTCTGCTTCTGCTCGTCGCTGCCGTAGGTGAGGATCGGGTTGATCCCGAGCCCGACCGCCGCCTCGAGGGTGATGCCCATCGACTGGTCGACCCGGCCGATCTCCTCGATCGCCACACAGAGGCTGGTGAAGTCGCCGTCCTCCCCCGCGCCGCCGTACTCCTCGGGCGAGGTGAGCCCGAACAGCCCGAGCTTGCCCATCTTCTGCACCACGTCGACGGGGAAGTGGTGGTCGCGGTCCCACTGGGCGGCGTACGGCGCGATCTCGGCCTCGGCGAACTCCCGGACGCTCTGCCGGAACTCCTCGTGCTCGCGGCTCAGCTCGAAACTGTTGGGCGAGGTGCTCATGGCCGGGAGATTACCCGGTTTGGTTAATGATCGCTAACCTCGCAACGAAGGCCCCCGCACGACCTTGATGTTGAAGTCGTTGCCACCGAGGGCGAGGTTGATCCGGATCCAGAGCGGGAGCCACATCTCGGGTCCGCGGGCCGTCTCGATGCTGCCCAGGTCGATGACGTCGCCATGGCCCATCGCTCGCAGCAGCCCGGTCACCGTCGCCTTGGCGTCCGTGTCGTCCCCGGAGACGAAGACAGTGGTGTCCTCGCCCAGGCGCTGGGGGTCGACCATCAGCGCGTTGTTCATCGTGTTCAGGCTCTTCACCACCCGCGCGTCCGGGTGCGCGCGCTGGATCATCTCGGCCAGCGAGTCGTCGTCCTTGACGAACAGGGTGGGCGGGAAGCCCTTCGACCCGTCGAGCGGGTTGGAGATGTCGAGCAGCACCTTGCCCGCGAGGTTGTCGGCGCCGGCGCTGTCGAGGATGCCGAGCGCCTTGTCACCGCCGGACGCGTTGACCACGAGCTCCGCGCCCGCGGCGGCCCCGGCGAAGGTCGAGAGCTCGACGGCGCCTCCACGTGAGGCAGCCTCGGCCGCCCACGCGGCGTACTCCTCACGGCCCGCCGTGCCGCCGGGATCGCGGGTGCCGATCGTCACCTCGTGGCCCAGCTCGGCCAGCCTCCCCGCGACGGCGCGGCCCACGGGTCCGGTGCCGAGCACCGCGATCTTCAGTGTCTCCACGCCCAGGACGCTAGGACCTCCACCGCGGTGGAGGTCAAGAGCGCCGGGCCCACCCGGTGAGACAATCCCCACGCTGCGGGCGCGCCGCCGAGCGATAACCTGCGCTGGTGCCCGATCCCTCCCCGTTGCAGAAGGTCCTGATCGCCAACCGCGGTGAGATCGCGGTCCGCGTGATCCGGGCCTGCAAGGACGCCGGGATCGGCAGCGTCGCGGTCTACGCCGACCCGGACCGCGACGCGCTGTTCGTGCGGCTGGCCGATGAGGCCCACGCGCTGGGCGGTTCGACCCCGGGCGACTCCTACCTCGACATCGGCAAGATCATCGCGGTCGCGGAGAAGGCGGGCGCCGACTCCGTACACCCGGGCTATGGCTTCCTCGCCGAGAACGCCGACTTCGCCCGGGCGGTCATCGACGCCGGCCTGACGTGGATCGGGCCGCCACCGGACGCGATCGACGCCCTCGGCGACAAGGTGAAGGCTCGCCACATCGCGGAGAAGGTCGGCGCACCGCTGGCGCCCGGCACCAAGGACCCGCTGAACGACGCCGACGAGGCGGTGAAGTTCGCTGAGGAGTTCGGCCTCCCGATCGCGATCAAGGCGGCCTTCGGAGGAGGTGGCCGCGGGCTCAAGGTCGCGCGCGAGATGAGCGAGGTGGCCGACGCCTACGAGTCGGCGGTGCGCGAGGCGGTGTCGGCGTTCGGCCGGGGCGAGTGCTTCGTGGAGAAGTTCCTCGACAAGCCGCGCCACGTCGAGACCCAGTGCCTGGCGGACCAGCACGGCAACGTCGTCGTGATCTCCACCCGCGACTGCTCGCTGCAGCGCCGGCACCAGAAGCTGGTCGAGGAGGCACCCGCGCCGTTCCTCACCGACGAACAGGTGGCCCGCCTCTACGAGGCGTCGAAGGCGATCCTCCGCGAGGCCGGCTACGTCGGCGCCGGCACCTGCGAGTTCCTGGTCGCCAAGGACGGCACCATCTCCTTCCTCGAGGTCAACACCCGCCTCCAGGTCGAGCACTGCGTGTCCGAGGAGGTCACCGGCATCGACCTGGTCCGCGAGATGTTCCGCATCGCCGCCGGCGAGGAGCTCGGGTACGACGACCCGGAGGTCCGCGGCCACTCGATCGAGTTCCGGATCAACGCCGAGGACGGCGGCCGCAACTTCATGCCCGCGCCCGGCACGCTCTCGTCCTGGCACCCGCCCAGCGGCCCCGGCGTCCGCCTCGACGGTGGCTACGAGACCGGCGAGACCATCCCGGGCTCGTTCGACTCCCTCATCGCCAAGCTGATCGTCACCGGCCGCGACCGCACCCAGGCGCTCGAGCGCTCCCGGCGCGCCCTGGACGAGTTCGTGGTCGAGGGCATGCCGACGGTGATCCCGTTCCATCGCGCGGTGGTCTCCGACCCGGCGTACGTCGGCGACCCCGATTTCGACGGAGTGGGGACGTTCGACGTCTACACGACCTGGATCGAGACCGACTTCGACAACCAGCTCGAGCCGTACGCCGGCGACGCGGCCGAGGGCGACGAGCCCGAAGAGCGCCAGACGGTGGTCGTCGAGGTCGGCGGCAAGCGGCTCGAGGTCGTCCTGCCCGGCGGGCTGGGCGCCATCTCGGCGGGCGGCGGCGCCGCGAAGAAGCCGAAGCGGTCGGCCGGCAAGAAGGCCGGTTCCTCGGCGAGCGGCGACGCGGTCACGTCTCCGATGCAGGGCACCATCGTCAAGGTGGTCGTCGAGGAGGGTCAGGACGTCGCCGAGGGCGACACCGTCGTGGTCATCGAGGCGATGAAGATGGAACAGCCCCTCAAGGCCCACAAGGCAGGCACCGTGACCGGCCTGCAGGCAGAGGTCGGCGCGACCGTCACCAACGGCGCGGTGATCTGCGAGCTCAAGTGAGCTCGCACCGCCGGACCTGTTCGCCGCCGACGCAGGTGTCCTGACCGAGCCGACCATCGATCCGGTCGGTCCCGTCCACCCAGTCGGGACCGGGGCCGCCCAGGAACACCACTGTCTGCTCGGCCGTCGGGCGCCACCGCTCCACACCGGTCACGGGCAGCGGTGCGAACGTCGTGATCGAGCTGCGGACGTTGCCCGCTGCGGCGTCGACGACGAGCTGCTCGTACTCGTCGAGACCATCGTCCCCGCGCCCGCCCTGCAGTACGTCGGCGCCCCTGTTGCCTTCCAGGTCGTCGTCGAAACGAGAGCCGATGATGACGTCGGCGTACTGGCTGCCCAGCACCCACAACCCCTCGGCCACCCGGATCGTGTCGGTGTCGGGACCGTCGACGACCGTGCCGAGGCTCGAGGACAGGTCGACGTGGACGCCGCCCCCGGGCTTCGAGTAACGCAGGATGTCGGCGTACCCCTCGGAGCCCACAGGCCGGCGGTCCTGGCCGGAGTCGATGTAGTCGCTCCCCGGGCCACCGTCGATGTCGTCGCCCTCGAGCTGCCGGCCCGCGCGCCCGAGATTGGCGCCGCCGCAGATCACGTCGTCGCCGCCGCGGCCAGGGGGAGGGTCAGCATCGTCTTCATGCGAGGTGTGATGCCGCGGGCCGGGCTGTGGTTCGCCGGTAGCCTCGCGATCGTGCCCGCACCCCCATCCCTGCGCGAGCCGAGCCAGCGGGTCAGCCCGCGGGCGCGGCAGATGTGGACCGTCGAGGCCGTCATCCAGGTCGCCATCCCGACCATCGCGCTGATCGTCGTCGCCGGCCCGGTCGACGCGTTCGACGTGCCGTGGTGGGCGTGGGTGCTGGGCGGAGTCGTGCTGCTGTCCTACGTCGCGGTGGTGCCGCGCTGGCGCTACCTCGTGCACCGCTGGGAGGTCACCGAGACGGCGGTCTACACCCAGACGGGGTGGTGGTCGCGAGAGCGCCGGATCGCGCCGATGTCGCGGATCCAGACGGTCGACCACCTCGAGGGCGCGATCGCGCGGCTGTTCGGTCTGGCGACGGTCACCGTGACCACCGCCTCCGCGGCCGGGGCGCTCGGGATCGCCGGACTGGACAAGGAGGTCGCCCGGCGGCTGGTGGACGAGCTCACGATGAAGGCGGACGCCGTCGAGGGCGATGCCACATGACGGGGCGCACGTGACCGAGGCTGTGCAGTCCGAAATCGGCCGGGACGCCGAGTGGCAGCGCCTGGACCCGCGGATGCTGCTGGTGCACCCGATCCGGGAGGTGCTGCGGTTCCTGCCGGTCATCATCGTCGTCGTGCTCGGCAGCACGGCCGCCGGCGGCGAGCAGTGGCAGCTGCTCGGTGTCGCGTTCCCGGTCGCCCTCGGCCTGATGCGCTACCTCACCACCAGCTTCCGGATCAGCGGTGGCCGGATCGAGCTCAAGCGCGGGCTGCTCAACCGGCACGTGCTCTCCACCCCGGTGGAAAGGGTCCGCACGGTCGACCTGACCTCGTCGCCGATCCACCGGCTCCTCGGTCTCACCAAGGTGCGGATCGGGACCGGCACCGCCTCGACCAGCGACGAGGACCGGGTAGACCTCGACGGGCTGCCACTGGAACGCGCCCGCGCCCTGCGGGCCGAGCTCCTGCAGTCGTCCACGGCCGACGACGAGGCGGCCGACGAGCCGGCACCGGAGCGCGAGGTCGTGACCTTCGACCCGGCCTGGGTGCGCTTCGCGCCGCTGACCGGCAGTGGCGTCGTCATCGGTGCGGCCGCGCTGGGTGCCGGCAGCCAGGTGCTCCAGTCGGTCGGCTTCTGGGAGCAGTTCGACACCGACAGCTTCAACGCCCCCGGCGTACCCCTGGCCGTCCTGGTCCCGCTGGTGGTGCTCGGTCTCCTGGTCGTCATCTCGCTGCTCTCGATCGGCGGGTACGTCGTCACGAACTGGGGGTTCCGGCTCACCCGCAGCCGCGGCGCCGCGACCTGGCACCTGACGCGGGGCCTGTTCACGACCCGCGAGACCACCCTCGACGACGAACGGGTCGCCGGCGTCAACCTCTCCGAGCCGATCGGGCTCCGGCTGGCCCGCGGCGCCCGCCTGTCCGCGACCGTCACCGGACTCGACAAGGGTCAGCAGGGCAGCTCGGCACTCGTGCCTGCCGCCCCGCGCGCCGTCGTCGAGCGGGTGGCCCGAGAAGTCCTGGACCGTCCGGAGCCGGTCGACGCGCCGCTGGTCGCACACGGCCCGCGGGCCACGCGCCGCCGCTGGACCCGCGCGTTGGTGCCGGCACTCGTCATCGCGGCCGGATTCGTCGCGGTGGTGCTCGCGGGCGGCCCGTCGTGGCTGCTGGTCGGCCTGCTCGCACTGCCGGTCGCGGGACTGCTGGCCTGGGACCGCACCCGTTCCCTCGGCCACGCCCTCGTCGTGGGTCACCTCGTCGCCCGCTCCGGCTCACTGGTCCGCCGCCGCCGGATCCTCGAGGTCGACCACGTCATCGGCTGGAACCTGCGCGCCACCTGGTTCCAGCGCCGCGCCGGCCTCACCACGCTGGTCGCCACCATGGCGGGAGGCAACCAGGCCGTCCACGTGCTCGACGTACCCGAGCACACGGCGGTCCGCGTCGCCCAAGAGGCGCTGCCAGACCTCGTGGAGCAGTTCGCCGTGCCCCGGGCGTGATTCCGCGATTTCGGCGATTCGCCTGCGGACCGCTCCCGAACGTGCCTAGCCTGACCTCATGGTCGAGTTCGTGAGCTGGATCGGCGTCGCTGTCATCGCGCTCTTCGCCATCGTCGGTTTCGCCGGCGTGGTGGCGACCAGCGTGCTCACCGCCGTTCGCGCCCTGCACCGGCAGGCACCGGCCGAGCGGGTCGAGACGCGCGAGCGCCTCGCTGCGTAGCACCACCCAGCTCGCCGCAGCACACATCCTGATAACCCCGCGAGGGACCTCGATGTGTGGCACCTTGAGGACGTGGCTTCGACGCCGGTCTGAGTACTGACCGCCATGTTCGGGCGGACCTCATTGAGGTGTCTGGAGCACTCATGACCGTGTCGACCGCGAGCGACGGCGGCCGACGTTCGCGACTGCAGCTTGCCTGGGCGACCGCCACGGTGGCGCTGATCCTCGCTGGCGTCGTGGGCTCGGTTCTCGCGGCGGATGCGGCGGGGCGCTCCGAGGGCGACCGGAACCGCAAGGCGTTCGAGGCCTCATCGGCCAACGTCGCCTCGACGTTGGAGCTGGCGATCCAGCACGACGACGATCTGGTCGTCGATGCGGGCGGACTACTCGCAGATCCGAGCCTGTCGCAGACCGAGCTCGCGCGCTGGGCAACCGCGGCGCGGGTGTCCGAGCGGACACGATCGGCAGGATGGGCGGCGACGAGTTCGTGATCCTGCTCGACGGCAGCTCCCAGGGCGTCGCCCCGGAGCTCGTCGCCCAGCGGCTCCTCGACGTGATGCGCCAGCCCTTCGAGCTCGACGACGCGTCGATGCCACTGACCGTCAACCTCAGCATCGGCATCGCCACCGGCGACCGCGCCACCGCCGGACAGCTGCTGCGTGACGCCGACATCGCGCTCTACCAGGCCAAGGCCGCCGGCAAGAACCGCTACGAGACCTTCGATCCGCACATGCAGACCGACGATCGGTCGCCGCCTGGACCTGGAGTTCGACCTGCGATCGGCCCTGACCGGCAACCAGTACCGGTTGGTCTACCAGCCGATCTACGACCTGGCGACCTCACCGTCGTGGGCGTCGAGGCCCTGCTGCGCTGGGACCACCCCACCCTCGGGACTGATCAGTCCCGACGAGTTCATCCCGATCCTCGAGCAGACCGGACAGATCCGCGAGGTCGGCCGCTGGGTGCTGCACGAGGCCTGCCAGCAGATGGCCACCTGGCACGCGCGCGGCGACACCCTGGACATCTCCGTCAACGTCTCCGGCCGCCAGCTCGACGACGACACGATCGTCGACGACGTCCGCGACGCCCTCCAGGCGCAGTGGACTGAGCCCTCCAAGCCCTGATCATCGAGGTCACCGAGACCGCCCTGATGCGCAACGTCGAGGCCACCGCCGCGCGTCTCGGAGAGATCAAGGATCTGGGGGCGTGCGGGTCGCCGTCGACGACTTCGGCACCGGCTACTCCTCCCTGGCCTACCTCCGCCAGTTCCCGGTCGACTGCCTCAAGATCGACCGCGCGTTCACCAGCGCCGTCACGTCGTCACCCGAGTCCAGGCCCTCATCGACACCCTGGTCCAGCTCGGCAAGGACCTCGGGCTGTCCACCCTCGCCGAAGGCGTCGAGACCACCGACGAGATGGACTTCCTCCGGTCCGCCAACGTGCGACCAGGCCCAGGGCTTCCTCATGGCCCGCCCACTCGACCCCGAGGCTCTCGAGGCCCAGTTCCTCGCACCCACCCGGCCCACGACACCACCCGTCGCTGCCAGCATTCCCGGCAGCTAGCCAGAGGCCGAGACAACCGGCGGGACCGACCACGCCCGCGCTTGTAGGTTGGCGCGCATGTTCTCGAAGATCCTCGTCGCCAATCGCGGCGAGATCGCCATCCGGGCCTTCCGGGCCGCCTACGAGGTGGGCGCACGGACGGTGGCGGTGTTCCCGTTCGAGGACCGGTGGTCGGAGCACCGGCTCAAGGCGGACGAGGCCTACGAGATCGGCGAGCGCGGCCACCCGGTCCGCGCCTATCTCGACCCCGACGCGATCGTCGCGGTGGCGGTGCGGGCCGGCGCAGACGCCGTCTATCCGGGCTACGGCTTCCTGAGCGAGAACCCAGCACTCGCCGAGGCCTGCGCGAACGCCGGGATCACCTTCATCGGGCCGACCAGCGACGTGCTGACCCTGACCGGCAACAAGGCACGGGCGATCGCGGCGGCCAGGAAGGCCGGCGTACCGACCCTCGCCAGCGTGGACCCGAGCACCGACCCGGACGCGCTGGTCGAGGCGGCGAGCAGAGCTGCCGTACCCGCTCTTCGTCAAGGCGGTGGCGGGCGGCGGCGGCCGCGGCATGCGCAGGGTCGACGACCCGGACGACCTCCGCGACGCGGTCGAGACCTGCATGCGCGAGGCCGAGGGTGCCTTCGGCGACCCGACTGTCTTCATCGAGCAGGCCGTGGTCGACCCGCGGCACATCGAGGTGCAGATCCTCGCCGACGGCGAGCGGCCACGTGATCCACCTCTACGAGCGCGACTGCTCGGTGCAGCGACGGCACCAGAAGGTGGTCGAGATCGCGCCCGCGCCGCACCTCGACCCCGAGCTCCGGTCGAGGATGTGCGCCGACGCGGTCCGCTTCGCGCAGCAGATCGGCTACCGCAACGCCGGGACCGTGGAGTTCCTGCTGGACCCGGACGGCAGCTACGTCTTCATCGAGATGAACCCCCGGATCCAGGTCGAGCACACGGTCACCGAGGAGATCACCGACGTCGACCTGGTCCAGTCCCAGCTCCGGATCGCGAGCGGCGAGACCCTCGCAGACCTCGGCCTGAGCCAGGAGGGCATCCAGGTCCGCGGCGCCGCGCTGCAGTGCCGGATCACCACCGAGGACCCGGCCAACAACTTCCGCCCCGACACCGGCGTGATCACCACCTACCGCTCCCCCGGCGGTGGCGGCATCCGCCTCGACGGCGGTACGACGTACACCGGCGCCGAGATCTCCGCGCACTTCGACTCGATGCTCTCCAAGCTGACCTGCCGGGGCCGCACCTTCGAGGACGCGGTGGCCAAGGCGCGGCGCGCGGTGGCGGAGTTCCGGATCCGCGGCGTCACGACCAACATCGCCTTCCTGCAGGCGGTGCTCGACGACCCCGACTTCCGGGCCGGCCGGGTCACCACGAGCTTCATCGAGACGCACCCGCAGCTGCTCAAGGCCCGGGCCAGCGGCGACCGCGGAACCAAGCTGATGACCTACCTCGCCGACGTCACGGTCAACCAGCCGCACGGCGCGGCGCCGGTGGCCCTCGACCCGGCCAGCAAGCTGCCTGACCTCGCGCTCGACGTACCGGCACCCAACGGCACCCGGCAGCTGCTCCTCGAGCTCGGCCCCGAGGCGTTCGCGCGCCGGCTGCGCGAGCAGAACGACGTCGCGGTCACCGACACGACGTTCCGCGACGCCCACCAGTCGCTGCTGGCGACCCGGGTGCGCAGCAAGGACCTCCTCGCCGTCGCCGGGCACCTGGCCCGAAGCACCCCGCAGCTCTGGTCGCTCGAGTGCTGGGGCGGCGCGACGTACGACGTGGCGCTGCGCTTCCTCTCCGAGGACCCGTGGGAGCGGCTCGCCGCGCTGCGCCAGGCGGTGCCGAACGTCTGCCTCCAGATGCTGCTGCGCGGCCGCAACACGGTCGGCTACACGCCCTACCCCACCGAGGTCGCCGACCGCCTTCGTGAGAGAGGCGGCCGAGACCGGCCTCGACGTGTTCCGCATCTTCGACGCGCTCAACGACGTCGAGCAGATGCGCCCCGCGATCGAGGCGGTCCGCGAGACCGGGACCACGGTGGCCGAGGTGGCGCTCTGCTACACCGGCGACCTCTCCAGCCCTGAGGAGAAGCTCTACACGCTCGACTACTACCTGCGGCTGGCCGAGAAGATCGTCGACGCCGGCGCGCACGTGCTGGCGATCAAGGACATGGCCGGGCTGCTGAGGGCACCCGCCTCGCGCACGCTGGTCACCGCCCTGCGGGAGCGGTTCGACCTGCCCGTGCACCTCCACACCCACGACACCGCCGGCGGTCAGCTCGGCACCCTGCTCGCCGCCATCGACGCCGGCGTCGACGCGGTCGATGCGGCGTGCGCCTCGATGGCCGGCACGACGTCGCAGCCGCCGCTGTCCGCCCTGGTCAGCGCGACCGACCACTCCGCGCGCGAGACCGGGCTGTCGCTCGCGGCGATCAACGCGATGGAGCCCTACTGGGAGGCGGTGCGCCGGGTCTACGCGCCGTTCGAGTCCGGGCTGCCCGCACCGACGGGCCGGGTCTACCGGCACGAGATCCCGGGCGGCCAGCTCTCCAACCTGCGGCAGCAGGCGATCGCGCTCGGGCTCGGCGAGAAGTTCGAGCAGGTCGAGGAGATGTACGCCGCCGCCAACGACATCCTCGGGAACATCGTCAAGGTCACGCCGTCCTCGAAGGTGGTCGGCGACCTGGCGCTGGCCCTGGTCGGGCTCGGCGCCGACCCGGCCGAGTTCGCCGAGGACCCGGCGAAGTTCGACATCCCCGACTCGGTGATCGGCTTCCTCAGCGGCGAGCTCGGAGACCCACCCGGCGGCTGGCCGGAGCCCTTCCGCACCAAGGCGCTCGAGGGCCGCAGCTGGAAGCCGTCGGCCAGCGAGCTCACCGCCGAGCAGTCGTCGGCCCTGTCCGAGGGCAGCTCGCGCACCCGCCGTACGACGCTCAACGAGCTGCTGTTCCCCGGCCCGACCCGTGAGTTCCTCGAGTCGCGCGCGACCTTCGGCGACGTCTCGGTGCTGCCGACCATCGACTACCTCTACGGCCTGCGCTACGGGGAGGAGCACGAGGTCACGATCGAGGAGGGCAAGACGATCATCCTGGGGCTCCAGGCGATCAGCGAGCCCGACGAGCGCGGCTACCGGTCCGTGATGGCCACCATCAACGGCCAGCTCCGGCCGATCAGCGTGCGCGACCGCGCCGTCGCGTCCGAGGTGGCCGCAGCCGAGAAGGCCGATCCCGGCAAGCCGGGCCAGGTGGCCGCGCCGTTCCAGGGCGTGGTGACCGTCGTCGTCGCCGAGGGCGACAAGGTCGCGGCCGGCGACGTGGTGGCCACCATCGAGGCGATGAAGATGGAGGCCTCGATCACCGCACCCGTCGACGGCACCGTCGAGCGGTTGGCGATCTCCGGCACCCAGGCGGTCGAGGGTGGCGACCTGGTGCTGGTCCTCGGCTGATCGCGCTCGGCTCGAACGCGTCGTTCGAGCGGGTGGTCCGGATCTGGCTCAACGACACGGGTTTGCCCGACCCATGACCGGGGCAAGCCTGACGTGTCGGCCCACAACGCGTCGACATCCCAGTCAGGAGTCGCCGTGTCCCACCCGTCCGAGGAGCTGGCCGAGCTGCGTGAGGCGAGCGACGTGCTGCTCCAACAGACGACCGAGGCCGGCGCCCGGCTGCGCCCCGTGCGGGCCCAGGACACCTCGGGCGAGATCGTGGTTCGTCTCGACGCAGCCGGGCAGCTCCTGGCCGTCCAGGTGGGCTTCGCCTGGGACCAGAAGCTCGCCAAGCAGGAGCTGCCGGCCGCCGTGCTCGAGGCGCTGGCCGAGGCTCGGGCCGCCCGCATCGAGCAGTACGGCACGGCCATCAACGACGTGACCAAGGAGCCCACTCCCCCGGCCCGACCCACCGCCACCACGAGCCCGGTGGTCACCCGGTTCCAGGAGCGTCTGCATGCGCGAGACGGCGAGCCCGCCGCAGCCGCCGAGCTCGTCATCGAGCTGCTCAACGACGCCGAGGTGGCCCTTGGTGAGGCCAACCAGCTGCTCGACGAGCATGCCGGCCGGCAGTTCACCGGCCGCAGCGGGTCGGGCCACGCGACGGCGACCGCCTCCGGAGCGGGAGACCTGCTGGCCCTCGACCTCGACCCGGAGTGGCTGACCGGCGCACACCCGGCGAGCCTGGGCCGCGAGATCACCCAGGCGGTGCTCGCCGCGGGCGAACGCGCGCAGCGTGAGGGCCTCGCGGCGTCCCTCCGGGCCAGCAAGCTCGCCCAGCTCGCGCACCTACTGACCGACCAGGCCAAAGACGCCTGACCGCACGACCGACAACCCCACCGACACGAGGAGACGACGATGACCACGATGCAGGCAGAGTTCGAGGCCCTGACCTCCGAGGCCGGGGAGTGGGACGACACCTCCACGGCGCTGGACACCGCTGCCGGCACCGTCGCCGGCCTGCAGCTCTCGAGCGCCCAGTTCTCCTTCGTCTCCGCCATGACCGGAGTCGCCGACAGCTACGCCCAGGCCCGCCAGCACGTCGAGGACGTCCTCCGCGCCGGCAAGCGCGAGAGCACCCAGCTGGGCGACGCCCTCCGGGACGTCCGCAACGACTTCCAGAGCACCGACGAGAGCGTCGTCAACGCCGTCCGCAGCGTGTGGATCCCCGAGTGACTCGCGACCACGGCTGAACCGACCAGCACTCCGGCAGAGCATCAACGAAGGGAAGAGCGTCATGGGACCCGAAACCGTCGAGCGGATCAACCAGCTGCTCCAGCAGGTCGACGAGAAGATCGAATCGCTGCGCAACAAGGTCAACGGGATCCTGGACTGGGTGCCGTGGGGGCTGGGCTGGGTCGTCGACAAGTTCATGTCCCTGTGGGACAAGGCCATGGACAAGCTGGGCGAGTTCTGGGACAAGGTGCAGGAGTTCGTCTCCCACATAGGGGCGCCGTGGGATCTGGACGACGCCAAGGACTCGTGGATCGACGCCGGGGGGCCGGTGGCGGCCCGCGCCTCGGAGGCGGACCGCTCCCAGAGCGCCGTGGACACGGAGTGGAAGGGGCAGGCAGCCGACCGCTACGCGCTGTCGCTCGCAGCCCAGAACAAGGCCCTGACGGCCGTGCAGAGCAAGCTCACCTCCGTCATGGGACCGGCCCTGGGCAAGGTGTCGAGCGCGCTCTACATCTTCTACGGAGCGGTCATCGCGGCCATCCTGGCGCTCGTGGCCGGCATCGTGCTGGCCACCGGTGAGGCCGTCAGCATCCTCGGGCTCCCGGCGGTGCCACCGACCGTCATCACCGCGATCGTGGTCGCCATCGGCGCGATCTCGGCGGCGATCCTCAACCTGCGCGGACAGGCCAGCGACGCCAACACCGAGTTCCTCAAGGTGGCCAACGAGACCGGCGACTTCGGAGCCCAGAACTGGCCCAACGCCGTCATCGGCTGATGAGCACCACCACCGCACCACCGGACCTGGCCCGGGTGCGCCGGCTGGCCTTCGTCGTGCTCGGCCTCGACGTCGTGGTCACGGTGATCTTCGCGTTCGCCGCGGTGGACACCGGGCCCGGAGGGTCCCGCACGCTCTTCGGCCTGCTGGCCGCCTCCACCGGGGTCGGCGGCCTGGCTGCAGTGGCCACCATCGCCGCGGTGCGATCCGGGACGCGTCCCTGGGCCGTCCTGGCCGTGGCCGCGCTGGTCGTCTCGGTCGTGCTGCTCGCAGCGGCCACCACCCGGGATGGTGGGACCGTGCTGCCGCTGGCGATGCTGCCGCTGCTGCTCGTGGAGTGGTGGCTGCTGAAGGGGCTGCGCGAGACCGCGTCGTTCGGCGCGCGCTGAGTCGGCCTTCGGGTCGCTACGCCGGAGCCAGCTCGAACCAGGTCGACTTGAGCCCGAGCCGCAGCCGGAACTCGTCGCCGGTGACCTTGACCGAGGTGGGCAGGCCACCCAGGCTCCCGGTGAGCGTGACCGAGGTGACGCGGCCGCCGAAGTGCGCACCGAGGCCGTCCCGGCTGAACGACAGGTTGACGAGGCTGCTGACCAGGGGCCAGGCCTTCTCGATCTGTGCACTCGTGACGGTGGTCGTCCAGGGATCGTTGGGATTGTCCGAGGAAGCCTCGTAGGGGTCGGGCTGGGCGACCAGGTAGGGCTGCGAGCCGGCCGAGCTGTGGCCGCCGTTGCTCGAGGAGAACTGGGTGAAGGCCGGCTTGCCCTGGTAGAGCACGACCCTGCCCGTCGTCGCCTTCACCGCGGCGTTGGTCGCCGGGTGCTCGTCCGCGACTCCCCCGTAGACCTGGCACGACTCCGTGTCGCAGATGTCGTAGTAGGACGTGGCCGTCTCCCGCTCGAACGCGGCGTACGTGCGCGCCGCCACCGCCTGGGCACGCACTGCCTGCGCCGGCCACTCCGCCGGCACCTCGCGGGGGACGACGCCCTGCACGTAGCGGTCCAGGGGCAGCACGTTGACCGTGTGCTTCTCGACCGAGCGGAGCGCGCCGCGGTACTCCGCCGAACCGTGCTTCGGCAGCCGGAGCGTGAGCGGCTGGTTGCCGGCCGAGAACTCGGCCTCACCCGGGAACGTCGTCCACTTCTGCCAGCCGCCACGGCTGGGGGCGCGGTAGGACACCACGCTCCTCGAGCCCCGCGGCATGATCCGCCAGCGCGTCGCCTTGGGCCGCACCTTGGCCAGGTTGAAGGCCTTGCGCCCGGTCAGCCGCGTGAGCCGGAGCCCGTCGCGGGCGTCGACCACGACGTCCTTCTTGTCCGCGGTGATGAGCACCTTGATCTTGCCCCGGTCGCGGCCGAGGCGGGTCCCCGGGTAGTAGAAGGCGACGATCTGCTTCCACGAGAGGCCCTGGTTGGCCGCGCCCTGGGCGCCGTACTGCGAGAGGCCGTGTCCGTGGCCGTAGCCGTAGCCCGTGACGGTGTACGACGCGGCGGCCGGCACCTCGTCGGCGGCGGCCGGTAGTGGCGACACCGCCAGGGCGAACGAGGCAACGACTCCCAGGCCGACACCGCGCAGGCGAGAGAGGGTCATGTGTCACGAGGTTATGTCGCGCCGACAAGCGGCACCGCCGACCACATCGACGTGGGGCCATGGAGGACTTCGCGGACCGCCTGACGCACGCGCCCGCCTGACCTCACCCCATGGCCCCTCGTGTCCTCAGGCGCGCCGGGCGGTGAACAGCAGGTACTCCCACTCCATCGGGCCGTCGCTGACGTAGCGGTCGCCGTGGGCCGCGAGTGCCTCGTCGAGCTCGGCCGTGCGGGCCGGGTCGTCCGCGAGGAACCGGTAGACGGCGATGGTCGGCCCGTAGGTGCGCTTGAAGAAGTCGCGGAACGACGCGCCGTCCGGGAACAACGGCACCGGAATCGTCCTGGTCTCCGCCGTTCACGTCGGCGACCCGGTCACCGAGCAGCTCACGCACGTGCGCCTCGTCGCCCCAGAGCGGGGGCGGCTGGGCGCCGGGCGGGGGCGGCGGGGCGTAGGGCTTCATGGTCGCGAACATCTGCCCGATGAAGCCGGCCGGCGTCCAGCTGAGCAGCCCGATCCGGCCGCCGGGCCGGACCACGCGGACGAGCTCGTCGGCGGCGATCTGGTGGTGCGGTGCGAACATCACGCCGACGCAGGAGATCGCGGCGTCGAACTCGGCGTCGGCGTACGGCAGTGCCTCCGCGTCGGCGACCTCCCAGCGCAGCTGCGCGCCGACCCGCTCGGCAGCCTGGCGGCCGGTCTCGATCAGGTCGGGGGTGAGGTCGCTGGCGACGACATCGGCGCCCGCCAGGGCGGCGGGGATGGAGGCGTTGCCGGAGCCGGCGGCGATGTCGAGGACGTGGTCGCCGGGCGCGAGGCCCGTCGCCTCGACCAGGACGGGGCCGAGCGCGGCGATCAGCTCGGTGGCGACGGCGGGGTAGTCGCCCATCGCCCACATGGCGGCGTGCTTGGCCTTGAGGGCCGCGTCGTCGGACTTGAACTGCTGGGTCTGTGTCTGTGTCATGCCACGAACCTAGGTACGCCGAGTGCCCGGCCGCGTCGGCGCGGCCACCCATTCCAGGTGGGTTCGGCGACCGGACTACGTACGTGTCGACGCGGCGGCCGCGGCGGCCCGGGCCGAGGGCCCTCGCACGCCGAGCTTGGTGTAGGCGTTCTGCAGGTGTCGCTCCACCGTGCGGACGCTCAGCACCAGCTCGACCGCGATCTCGTCGTTGGAGCGCCCTTCGGCGACGAGTGCCACCACCTCGCGCTCACGCGCCGACAGCACATCGGTGGCGGGGGCCGGAGCGCCGTCCGGGGCCAGGAACGCGCGCACCTCGTCGACGAAGACCTGCCAGGCGGGCTCGTCCCCGAGCAGGATGTGGTTGCCGCTGTCCAATGGCACCAGCCGGGCGCCGGGGATGCCCTTGGCGAGGAGCCGGGCGTGCTCGAAGTCGTTCATCTGGTCGCCGACCGAGTGGAGCACGAGGGTCGGTACGTCGAGGCTGGGCAGCATGTCGACGCAGTTGGCCTTCGACCGCTGGCGCAGCGCGTCGGAGGCGGTCGTGGCGGAGGCGGCGACCCGCTGGAGCTCGTCGAGCCAGAGCATCTGCTCCTCGGTGGCCCCAGGGATCATCATCGTGGTGAAGACCCGCCGGAAGGTGTGCTGGGGCCGGGCCCACCCGACCTTGATCAGCTGCGCGAACGCCTCGAGCTCCTCCTGGCTCTCGATCGAGCCGGCGGCCGCGCCCGCGTAGCTGCCGTAGAACAGCAGCCGGGTCACCCGCTCCGGGTGCTGGATGGCATAGGAGATCGCCGGCGGACCGCCCTGCGCCATACCCATGAGCGCGAACCGGTCGAGGCCCGCGTGGTCGGCCACCGCCGCGAGGTCACCGATCCTGGCCTCCAGCCCGTGGTCGGTCACGTCCCAGTCGGAGAGCCCGTAGCCGCGCTCGTCGTAGCGGATGATGGTGACGAACCGCCCGACCTGGTCGAGGAAGTGCCGCCAGACCGGGCTCTCCCAGTCGTGCTGGAGGTGGCTCAGCCAGCAGGTCGAGACGAGCATCGGCGGGCCGGTCCCGGAGACCGCGTAGGCGATGCGGACGCCGTCAGGAGCCTCGCAGAAGCGAACCTGCTGCGCCGGACCCGTTGCCATGGCTCAGGGTACGGCGTCAGGCCCGGAAGTGGTGCAGCCGCCGGGCAGCCTCGGCGACCGAGCCCGACATGGACGGGTAGACGGTGAACGTCTGCGCCAGCTGGTCGGCGGTGAGCGACTCGGCGACCGCGATCGACACCGGGTGGATCAGCTCGCTGGCCCGCGGGCCGACGATGACGCCACCGACGACGATGCCGGTGCCCGGTCGGCAGAACAGCTTCACGAAGCCGTCGTGGACGCCCTGCATCTTGGCGCGGGCGTTGCCGGCCAAAGGGAGGGTGACCGCCTCGGCCTCGATCTCGCCGGCGTCGATGGCCTGCTGGGACCAGCCGACGGTGGCGATCTCGGGGGCCGTGAACACGTTGGAGGAGACCTTCTTCAGGTCCAGCGGGGTCACGGCGTCGCCGAGGAAGTGCCACATCGCGATCCGGCCCTGCATCGCGGCCACCGAGGCCAGCATCAGCACGCCGGTGCAGTCACCGGCCGCGTAGACCCCGCGAGCCGAGGTGCGCGAGACCCGGTCGACGTTGACGAAGCCGCCGTCCTTGAGGACCACTCCGGCCTCCTCCAGGCCGAGGTCGGCGGTGTTGGGGACCGAGCCGAGGGCGAGGATGCAGTGCGAGCCCTCGACCGTACGGCCGTCGGTGAGCGTCACGGTCACCACGTCACCGGAGCGGGTCACCGACTCCATCCGGGAGCGCGAGAGCACGGTCATGCCGCGCCGGGTGAGCACCTCCTCGAGCACCTCGGCCGCGTCGGCGTCCTCGCCGGGCAGCACCCGGTCGCGGCTGGAGACCAGGGTGACGGGGATCCCCAGAGCGAGGTAGCCGGACGCGAACTCCGCGCCGGTGACGCCGGAGCCGACCACGATCAGCTCGGTCGGCACCTCGTGGAGGTCGTAGACCTGCTCCCAGGTCAGGATCCGCTCGCCGTCCGGCTCTGCGGTGGCCAAGGTGCGCGGCGCGGCGCCGGTGGCGACCAGCACGGCGTGGGCGCGGAGGATCTCCTCCCGGCCATCCGGTCGCTCGACGACGACACGGTCGGGGCCGGCCAGGCTGCCGCGGCCCGGCAGGACCTTGACGCCCTCCTTCTCGAGCCGGCCCGCGATGTCCTCGCTCTGCGCCTGGGCCAGCGCCTTGACCCGCTGGTTGACCCGGGCCAGGTCGACCCGGACGCCGTCCTCACCGATCATCACGCCGAGCTCGTTGGCACTGTGGACGTCGGTCATCAGCTCGGCGGTCGCGATCAGCGTCTTGCTGGGGACGCAGTCGGTGAGCACCGCCGAGCCGCCCAGCCCGTCGGTGTCGATGACGGTGACGTCGGCACCGAGCTGGGCCGCGACCAGGGCAGCCTCGTAGCCGCCCGGGCCGCCGCCGATGACAACGACGTGGTCCGTCATGACTCAGCCTGCTCAGAGGTTGATCATGTGGCCGGCGATGCCTTCGACGGCTTCCTTCATGGCCTCCGAGAGCGTCGGGTGCGCGAAGATGTTGCGGGCCACCTCGTCGGCGGTGAGGTCCCACTTCTGGGCCAGGGTCAGCGCCGGCAGGAGCTCGGTGACCTCGGGCCCGATCAGGTGCGCGCCGACGATCTCGTTGTGCTCGGCGTCGGCCACGATCTTCACGAAGCCGGCGGTCTCGGCCATGCCGCGCGCCTTGCCGTTGGCGGAGAACGGGAACTGCGCGACCTTGACGTCGTAGCCCTTCTCCTTGGCCTGCTCCTCGGAGTAGCCGAACGACGCGATCTGCGGCTGGCAGAACGTCGCCCGCGGGATCATGTCGAAGTCGATCTCGATGGTCTCGGCGTCCGCGATGGTCTCGGCCGCGACGATGCCCATCGCCTCCGCGGTGTGGGCGAGCATCAGCTTGCCGGTGACGTCACCGATCGCGTAGATGCCCTTGACGTTGGTGCGCCCGCGGGCGTCGACCCCGATCGCGCCGCGGTCGGTCAGCTCGACGCCCGCCTGGTCGAGGCCGTAGCCCTCGACCCGGGGCGCGAAGCCGAACGCAGCCAGCATCTTGTCCGCCTCGAGCACCTGGCTGTCGCCGCCGTCAGCGGGGCTGACCGTGACCTTGACGCCGCTGCCGGTGTCCTCGACGTTCTCGACCTTGGTGGAGAGCAGCACCTTCACGCCGAGCTTCTTGTACTGCTTCAGGAGCTCCTTGGAGACGTCGGCGTCCTCGGTCGGGACCATCCGGTCGAGGAACTCCACGATCGTGACGTCGACGCCGAAGTTGGTCATCACGTAGGCGAACTCGACGCCGATCGCGCCGGAGCCGCCGATGATGACGGACCCCGGGAGGTTCTCGTCGAGGATCTGCTCCTCGTAGGTGACGACGTTGTCGCTCACCGACATCCCGGGCAGCATCCGGACCTTCGCGCCGGCCGCGATGATCACGTCGTCGGCGGTGTAGGACGAGGTCGAGCCGTCCTTGTCGACGCTGACGCCGTGCTTGCCGCCCTGGTCTCCTGTCAGGGTGCCCCAGCCGTCGAGCTCGGTGATCTTGTTCTTCTTCATCAGGTAGTGGACGCCCTTGGCGCTGGCCTCGGCGACGCTGCGGCTGCGCTGGTGGGTCGGGCCGAACGCCATCGTGGCGTCGCCCTCGATCCCGAACGTCTTCTTCTCGTGGGTGATGATGTGCGCGATCTCGGCGTTGCGGAGCAGCGCCTTGGAGGGGATGCACCCGACGTTGAGGCAGACCCCGCCCCAGTACTTCTCCTCGACGATCCCGACGCTCTTGCCGAGCTGTGCCGCGCGAATGGCGGCGACGTACCCGCCGGGGCCGGCACCGAGGACCAGGACATCGAAGTGGGTCGAGTCGCTCACCGTTCCAGCCTAGTGCCGCCCCGGGTCGGGCCACCCGGCCACTACCCTCCTGTTGTGACGCACTACGCCGCCTACGGGACCAACCTGGACCCGGCGCGCATGGGCGAGCGCTGCCCGCACTCCCCGCTGGCCACCACCGGGTGGCTGACCGGGTGGCGGCTTACCTTCGGCGGGGAGGACCTCGGCTGGGACGGCGCCCTCTCGACGATCGTCGAGGACCCGATCGAGCAGGTCTTCGTAGCGGTCTACGACGTCACACGGGAGGACGAGGCGGACCTCGACGGCTGGGAGGCCGCCGACTCCGGGCTCTACCGCAAGACCAAGGTCCGGGTCTCGACGCTCGGAGGCGAGATGGTCGTCTGGACCTACGTCCTCGATGCCTACGAGGGTGGGCTGCCTTCCGCGTCGTACCTCGGCGTGCTGGCCTCGGCAGCCGAGGCCGCCGACGCCCCGGACGACTACGTGGCCGCGCTCCGGGCCAGGCCCTGCCGGTCGACCGGTCTCTAGAGGGGCGGCCCTGCAGGAGTCACCGGGGCCCCGGTGACTCCGTCACGTCAGGGCAAGTCGGGGCCGTGGCGGGGAGGTCGGAGCAGTTGATGCCGACGTGATCGAGCATGGCGACGCACTAGGCTCCGGCGGGTGACCGAGGCATCGCCGTACGACCTTGCGGCCCAGGCCGCCGAGAAGCTCGCCGAGCTGAGCGGGGTGGAGAGCCACGACGTGGCGCTGGTGCTGGGCTCCGGCTGGCTGCCCGCGGCCGAGATGCTGGGCGAGACCGTCGCCGAGATCGCCACCACCGACCTGCCCGGCTTCAGCGCGGCCGCGGTGGCCGGCCACTCCGGCAAGATCCGCTCGGTCCGGGTCGGCGACCTGCGGGCGCTGGTCTTCCTCAGCCGCACCCACTACTACGAGGGCAAGGGCGTCGCGTCGGTCGTGCACGGTGTGCGGACGGCGGCGAAGGCCGGCTGCCGCACCATCGTGCTCACCAACGGCTGCGGGGGCCTCAAGGAGACCTGGACGCCGGGTACGCCGGTGCTGATCAGTGACCACATCAACCTCACCGGCAGCTCACCGATCGTCGGAGCCACCTTCGTCGACCTGACCGATCTCTACAGCTCCCGGCTCCGGGCGCTCTGCCGCGAGGTGGACCCGAGCCTCGACGAGGGCGTCTACGTCCAGTTCCCGGGGCCGCACTACGAGACCCCCGCCGAGGTACGGATGGCCGGCGTCCTCGGCGGCCAGCTGGTCGGCATGAGCACCACCCTCGAGGCGATCGCCGCCCGCGAGGCGGGCATGGAGATCCTCGGGATCAGCCTGGTCACCAACCTGGCCGCGGGGATCGGCAGCGAGCCGCTCAACCACGAGGAGGTCCTCGAGGCAGGCCGGGCGGCCGCGGCGCGGATGGGCTCGCTCCTGTCCGAAGTGGTCCCGAGGCTGTGAGAGGGATCGGCCTCACCGTCTAGCCTCCAAGGGTGCGAGTACTCCTGACCGGCGCGGCCGGCAGCATCGGCCGGGTCCTCTCCGTGGGGCTGGCGGACCGCGGCCACGAGGTGGTCGGCCTCGACCTCGTGCCGCAGCCCGACGGGCTCGACGCCGCCTGGCACACAGCCGACTGCGCCGACCCCGACGCCGTCGCCGACGTCTTCGAGGCCGAGTTCGCCGAGTCGAGCCTCGACGCGGTCGTGCACATGGCCGGCTACCCGGGCGAGCTCTCGCTGCCCGACTCGCTCACCTCGCACGTCGTCACGACGGCGGCGCTGCTCGACGCGATGGTCGAGCACGGCGTACGCCGCCTCGTCTACGGCGGCTCCAACCACGCGGTCGGCCGCACCCCGCGGGCCGGGCTGCCCGACGGGCTGCTGACCGTCGATACCCGGCTCCGGCCGGACACCTTCTACGGCGTCGCGAAGGCGGCGGCGGAGACCCTCATGAGCCTGTACGCCGACCGGCACGGCCTCGACGTGGTGAGCTGCCGGATCGGCTCGTTCCGGCCCGAGCCGACCACGACCCGTCACCTTGCGACCTGGCTCTCCCACGACGACTGCGTGCGCATGGTCGACGCGGCCCTCACCACGCCGGCCCCAGGGTTCGCCGTCCTCTACGGCACCTCGCACAACACCCGCGGCTGGTGGGACCTCGCGCCCGGCCGCACCCTGGGCTACGACCCGCTCGACGACGCCGAGCACTGGGCGGACCGCGTCGAGCCGCGTCCCGAGGACGCCGCGGAGATCGCGATGGTCGGCGGCGACTACGCGTCGCCGTCCTACGACCGCCCGGCGCTCGACCGGTCTTGACTTTGAGTGCACTCCAACCCTGACACTGGGAGGGTGAACCAGGGACTCTCCATCGCCGAGGCCGCCGACCTGACCGGCCTGACCGCCGACACGCTGCGCTACTACGAGCGCGACGGGCTGATGCTGCGCTCCGTGCCGCGGGCCACCTCCGGCCACCGGCAGTACGCCGACGACGACATCCGGTGGATCCAGCTGATCACCAAGCTCCGCTCCACCGGCATGCCGATCCGCGACGTACGCCGGTATGCCGACCTGGTCCGCGCCGGCCAGGGCAACGAGCGCGAGCGCCTCGACCTCCTCCGCGCGCACCGCCAGGTGGTGCTGGCCAGGCTCGCGGAGGTACAGGACCACCTCGGCGCGATCGACTACAAGATCGGGATCTACGAGAACCTGCTCGACGCAGAACCTGCCGCCTGACCTGCGTCGCTTGACCTGGAGCGCACTCCAAGGGATTCAGTGGAGGCATGACTCTCACCCGACGCACTCTTGGCAAGACATCCACCCTCGAGGTCTCGCAGCTCGGCCTGGGCTGCATGGGGATGTCGGAGTTCTACGGCACCGCCGACGAGCAGACCGGCATCGACACCATCCACCGGGCGCTGGACCTCGGCATCACCTTCCTGGACACCGCCGACATGTACGGCCCGTTCACCAACGAGCAGCTGGTCGGCAAGGCCATCGCGGGCCGGCGTGACGAGGTCCAGCTGGCCACCAAGTTCGGAAACGAGCGCAACCCCGACGGCAGCTGGGTCGGCGTCAACGGCTCCCCCGACTACGTCCGCCGGGCCTGCGACGCCTCCCTGGCGCGGCTCGGCGTGGACCACCTCGACCTCTACTACCAGCACCGCGTCGACAAGACCGTCCCGATCGAGGAGACCGTCGGCGCGATGAAGGAGCTGGTCGAGGCCGGTAAGGTCCGCCACCTCGGCCTGTCCGAGGCCGCAGCCGACACGATCCGTCGCGCCCACGCCGTTCATCCGATCACCGCGCTGCAGAGCGAGTACTCGCTGTTCACCCGCGACCTCGAGGACGACATCCTGCCGACGATCCGCGAGCTCGGCATCGGCCTGGTGCCCTACTCCCCGCTCGGCCGCGGCATCCTCACCGGCGCCGTGACCGCGGAGTCACTGGCCGCCGACGACTCCCGGTCCACCGGCTACTTCCCGCGGTTCCAGGGCGACGCGCTCGACGCGAACCTCGCCCTCGTGGACAAGGTCAAGGAGCTCGCGGCCGAGCTCGGCTGCACCCCCGGGCAGCTCGCCCTCGCCTGGGTCCTGGCCCAGGGCGACGACGTCGCGCCGATCCCGGGCACCAAGCGGGTCGCCTACCTCGAGGAGAACTTCGGCTCGACCGAGGTCAGCCTGTCCGACGACGACCTGAAGGCGCTCGAGACCGCGGTCCCGCGCGACGCCGTGGCCGGCGACCGGTACGCCGACATGGGCTCCGTCAACGCCTGACACGTATCACTGAAGGTGGTTCCGATCCAGCCCGACCTTGCGAGGTTTCGAGACAGGCGCCAGGGCGCCTTCCTCAACCACCGGTGGTGCCAGCCACCGGTGGTTGAGGAGGTTGCGCAGCAACCGTCTCGAAACCTCCGCAGGCGGAACTGGGACGCAACCACCAGCCGATCAGAGGTCGAGGCGCTGTTCCAGGGCGTCGAGCGCGCGAGCGGCCTGCTTGCGCACCTCGGCGTCCTCGTCGTCGAGGTGGTCCCGCACGACGTCCAGGTGTTCGCTGTCGCCCGCGACGGCCAGCGCGCGCATCGCTTGGGCCCGGACCCGGGGCAGCTCGTGCGCAGCCAGCGCTGCGGCACCGTCGCCGGCGCCTGCCACCTCGTGCCGGGCGGCGACCTTGAGACACATCTCGGCGGGCCGCCAGTGCTGGTCGGCCAGCCCGCTCACGACCGCGTCGGTCGCGACGTCGTCCCAGACGTGGAGCAGGCCACGGGCGCCCCAGGTGCGCACCCAGTGGTCCTGCCAGGCCTCCCGGTCGAAGACGTCGTCGCCCGCGTGCCAGTCGTGTCCGGTGAGGCTGCGGAGCTCCTCGACGTACTCCTCGCGCTCGGCGCCCGCCATCAGGTCCGTGCAGACCGCCACGAACCGGCGTACGCCGAGCCGCGCCGCCAGGTCGGCGATCAGCTCCGCGACGGGCTGTCGGTCGGACACAGGTCCTAGTCTGCGGACATGAGCACCCCACGGCGAACTTCTCCTCCTCCGCTGCGCTCCTCCGGCGAACTTCGCCGCGGGGACCCCGCAAAAGCATGACGACCTCAGCGGCCACCGACGTCCTGCTGGAGCGGGCTCGCAGCTGGGCGGCCGACGACCCCGACGACGCCTCGCGGACCGAGCTGGAGCAGATCATCGCCGACGTGGAGGGCGGCGCCGACCCGGCCGACCTGGCCGACCGGTTCGCGGGGACCCTGGAGTTCGGGACCGCGGGGCTGCGCGGGGCGGTCGGAGCCGGGCCGAACCGGATGAACCGGGTGGTCGTGATCCGCGCCGCGGCCGGGCTGGCGGCCTACCTCCAGGAGCAGGGCGCCACCGGTCCGGTGGTGGTGGGCTTCGACGCGCGGCACCGCAGCGACGACTTCGCCCGCGACACGGCCGAGGTGCTCTCGGGGGCCGGCTTCAAGGTCTGGGTGATGCCGCGGCCGCTGCCGACGCCGGTGGTGGCGTTCGCGATCCGCGAGCTCGGCTGCGCGGCAGGCGTCATGGTCACCGCGAGCCACAACCCGCCCCAGGACAACGGCTACAAGGTCTACCTCGGCGACGGCAGCCAGATCGTGCCGCCCGCGGACGCCGGGATCGCGGGCAAGATCGACGCCGTGGGAGCGCTGCGGGACGTGCCCCGCGGCACCGGCGGTGCGGTGCTCGGCGAGCACATCGTCGACCGCTACCTCGACACGATCGCCGAGCTCGCCCAGGACGGGCCACGGGACCTCGACCTCGTCTACACGCCGCTGCACGGCGTCGGCGGCACGTCGGTGCTCCAGGTGCTCGAGACCGCCGGCTTCAGCGCGCCCCGGGTGGTGGAGCAGCAGGAGCAGCCGGACCCGGACTTCCCGACGGTGGCGTTCCCCAACCCGGAGGAGCCGGGCGCGATGGACCTCGCGCTGGCACTCGCCGCGGAGCACGACGCCGACCTGGTCGTCGCCAACGACCCGGATGCCGACCGCTGTGCGGCCGCCGTACCCACGGGGAACGGCTGGCGGATGCTGCGCGGCGACGAGGTGGGCGCGCTGCTGGCGCACCACCTGATGTCACGCGGCCGCTCCGGCACCTGGGCGACGTCGATCGTCTCCTCGAGCCTGCTCGGGCGGATGGCGGCTGCTGTCGACCAGCCGTACGTGGAGACGCTGACCGGCTTCAAGTGGATCGGCCGGGTCCCCGGCCTGGTCTTCGGCTACGAGGAGGCGCTCGGCTACTGCTGCGACCCCGACCACGTGAAGGACAAGGACGGCGTCTCGGCCCTGCTGCTGCTCTGCGAGCTGGCGGCGCAGACCAAGGCGGCGGGCCGAACTCTCGTCGACGTGCTCGACGACATCGCGCTGCAGCACGGCCTGCACGCCACCGACCAGGTCTCCGTGCGCGTCGCCGACCTGTCGCTGATCGCCGCAGCCATGGAGCGGCTGCGCGCGGCCCCGCCCGCCGAGCTCGGTGGTCTGTCGGTCGAGCGGGTCGACGACCTCGCGCTCGGGAGCGCCGACCTGCCGCCCACCGACGGGCTGCGCTTCCACCTCGCCGACGGTGCCCGAGTGGTGATCCGCCCGAGCGGCACAGAGCCGAAGCTCAAGTGCTATCTCGAGGTGGTCGTGCCCGTGGATCCCGAGGCCGGCGTGGACGCGGCGCGCATCTCGGCGGCGGCCCGGCTGGACGCGCTGGGCGCTGACGCCGCGGCGGCGCTGGGGCTGTAGCCGGGTCTAGCCGACGAGGACCGCGACGACGAGGAAGGCCGCGGTCGCCACCAGGGCCGCGATCTCCGGCCAGGCCAGCTCGCGGCGGATCTCCCCGGCGAGCTCGTCGGCCTCCGGCGAGTACCGCTTGATCCCGCGGCGGATCCGGTCCTGTTTGACCAGCTCCTCGACCCGGATCTCGATGAAGTCGGCGTAGCTCATCCCAGGCTCCCGCACCGCGGCCTTGGCCATCTCGCCGTGGAGCCCGCCCATCTGCTCGCGGGCGCGCTGCATCGCCGAGCCCTTCATCGCCTGGCGCAACGGCCGGCCGGCGCCCGAGCAGACGTAGCGCTTGCCACCCGCCCGCACGGCCATCACCTGCCGGACGGCCAGCTCCTCGATCGAGGCCAGGGGCAGGTACGTCGTGCTGAGCATGTTGCGGAACACCAGGTCGCGGCCCTTGACGATGACCCGGGGCCGGACCGAGCTCGTATAGAGCACCATGCCGCCGAACAGGGCCACCGCCGGCACCCAGAGCGGGACGCTGTCCATGTCGATGACCCAGAACACGACGAAAGCGAGCACCACCACCCCGCCCACGACGGCCATGGCGGTGCCGCCGTTCGGGGCGAACTTCTCGACCGTGGTGTCACCGTGGTCCGTCGTGCCGGTGCCTGGCATGCCCTGACCTCCATGGGGCTCGGTAGTGCCGTTCCAGCCTATGCTGGGCGGCATGGTCGCAACCGAGTCCGACGTCGAGACGACACCGTTCCGTGACCTCGACGTCACCCGGTCCGAATCGTCGCTGCGGCGCTTCCTGCACGGGCTGCCGGGGGTCGACCAGGTCGGCGCCGAGCAGCGGGCCGCCTCGCTCGGCACCCGCTCCATCAAGACCTCCGCCAAGGCCTA
Organism: uncultured Actinomycetota bacterium; assembly: GCA_963798045.1. GTDB lineage: Bacteria > Actinomycetota > Actinomycetes > Propionibacteriales > Nocardioidaceae > Nocardioides. The sequence continues at coordinate 57,007 of CAWCSB010000011.1, read as the reverse complement.
CGCGATCGACCTCGCGATCTCGATGGTCGACCTGACCACGCTCGAGGGACAGGACACCGCGGGCAAGGTGCGATCCCTGGCCGCAAAGGCCATGCGTCCCGACCCCTCCGACCCGTCGTGCCCCGCCACGGCGGCGGTGTGCGTCTACCCCGACATGGTCGCCACGGTGAAGGACGCGCTGGGCTCGAGCGGAGTCAAGGTGGCCGCGGTCGCGACGGCGTTCCCCAGCGGCCGGGCGGCGATGGACATCAAGCTCGCCGACACCAAGGACGCCGTGGAGGCGGGCGCCGACGAGATCGACATGGTGATCGACCGGGGCGCGTTCCTGGCCGGCCGCTACCTCGAGATCTACGAGGAGATCGCCCAGATCCGCGAGGCCTGCGGCAGCGCGCACCTCAAGGTGATCCTCGAGACCGGTGAGCTGCAGACCTACGACAACGTACGCCGCGCGTCCTGGCTCGGGATGCTGGCCGGCGGCCACTTCATCAAGACCTCGACCGGCAAGGTGCAGCCGGCCGCGACCCTGCCGGTCACGCTGATCATGCTCGAGGCCGTGCGTGACTTCCGCGAGGCGACGGGCACGATGATCGGCGTCAAGCCGGCAGGCGGCATCAAGACCGCGAAGGACGCCATCAAGTACCTCGTGACGGTCAACGAGGTGGCCGGTCCCGACTGGCTCGACCCTGACTGGTTCCGGTTCGGCGCCTCCACGCTGCTCAACGACCTGCTGATGCAGCGCATCAAGCTCAAGACCGGCCGCTACTCCGGCCCCGACTACGTGACGGTGGACTGACCTATGACAGCGAAGTTCGAGTACGCCCCGGCCCCCGAGTCGCGGTCGATCGTCGACATCAAGCCGTCCTACGGCCTGTTCATCGACGGCGAGTTCGTCGACGGGCACGGCAAGGCGTTCAAGACCGTCAACCCGGCCTCCGAGGAGGTCCTGGCAGAGATAGCCGAGGCCGACGACAACGACGTCGACCTCGCGGTCAAGGCCGCGCGCCGCGCACACCGGTCGTGGTCGCGGATGCCGGGCTCGGAGCGCGCGAAGTACCTCTACCGGATCGCGCGGATCATCGCCGAGCGCTCCCGCGAGCTCGCCGTGCTCGAGTCGATCGACAACGGCAAGCCGATCAAGGAGTCGCGCGACGTCGACGTACCCATCGTCTCGGCGCACTTCTTCTACTACGCCGGCTGGGCCGACAAGCTGAAGTACGCCGGGTTCGGCGAGCAGTCGCTCGGTGTCGCCGCCCAGGTCATCCCCTGGAACTTCCCGCTGCTGATGCTTGCCTGGAAGATCGCGCCGGCACTGGCCTGCGGCAACACCGTGGTGCTCAAGCCGGCCGAGACCACGCCGCTGACCGCGCTGCTGTTCGCGGAGATCTGCCAGCAGGCCGACCTGCCGCCGGGCGTGGTCAACATCGTCACCGGTGCCGGCGGGACCGGGCAGGCGCTGGTCGGTCACGCGGATGTCGACAAGGTGGCGTTCACCGGGTCGACCGAGGTCGGCAAGGCCATCGCGCGGACCGTCGCGGGCTCCAAGAAGCGGGTCACGCTCGAGCTCGGCGGCAAGGCGGCCAACATCGTCTTCGACGACGCTCCACTCGACCAGGCGGTCGAGGGCATCGTCAACGGCATCTTCTTCAACCAGGGCCATGTCTGCTGCGCGGGCTCTCGGCTGCTCGTGCAGGAGTCGGTGGCCGAGGACGTGCTGCACCGCCTCAAGCGCCGGATGGCCACCCTCCGGGTCGGCGACCCGCTCGACAAGAACACCGACATCGGCGCGATCAACTCCGCCGAGCAGCTCGCCCGGATCCGCGAGCTCTCCGACGTCGGGGAGGCCGAGGGCGCCGAGCGGTGGTCGCCACCGTGCGACCTGCCGAGCCACGGCTTCTGGTTCCCCCCGACGCTGTTCACCGGCGTCAACCAGGCGCACCGCATCGCCCGCGAGGAGATCTTCGGCCCGGTGCTGTCGGTGCTGACCTTCCGGACGCCGGCCGAGGCGGTCGCGAAGGCCAACAACTCGCCGTACGGCCTCTCCGCCGGCGTCTGGACCGACAAGGGCTCGCGGATCCTGCAGATCGCCAACCAGCTGCGCGCCGGCGTGGTGTGGGCCAACACGTTCAACAAGTTCGACCCGGCCAGCCCGTTCGGTGGCTACAAGGAGTCGGGCTACGGCCGCGAGGGCGGCAAGCACGGGCTGGAGGGATACCTGCGATGACTCGCGCCGACGTTCGCAAGACCTACAAGCTCTACATCGGCGGGGCCTTCCCCCGCTCGGAGTCGGGGCACTCCTACGTCGTCGACGACGCCAAGGGGAAGTTCCTCGCCAACGCCGCGCTGGCGTCGCGCAAGGACGCCCGCGACGCGGTCGTGGCCGCCCGCGCTGCGTTCGGTGGCTGGGCGGGGCGCACGGCGTACAACCGCGGCCAGGTGATCTACCGGATCGCCGAGCTGATGGAGGACCGGCGCCCGCAGTTCCTCGACGCGCTCGTCTCCTCGGAGGGCCTGACGTCGCGGCAGGCGTCGTCCGCCCTGGACGCCGCCGTGGACCGGCTGGTCTGGTACGCCGGCTGGGCCGACAAGCTGACCCAGGTGGTCGGCAACGCCAACCCGGTCGCCGGCCCGTTCTTCAACCTGTCGACGCCCGAGCCGACCGGCGTGGTCGCCGTCCTGGCGCCGCAGGAGTCCTCGCTGCTCGGGCTGGTCTCGGTGGTGGCGCCGGCCATCGTCTCCGGCAACACCTGCGTGGTGGTGTCGTCTTACGCGCGGCCGTTGCCGGCGGTGACGTTCAGCGAGGTGCTGGCCACCTCCGACGTGCCGGGCGGCGTGGTCAACATCCTGACGGGCGACGCCGCCTCGGTGGGCCCGTGGCTTGCCTCGCACATGGACGTCAACGCGATCGACCTGGTCGGCCTCGCCGGCTCGCCGGAGCTCGCCGCCGAGCTCGAGGTGGCGGCGGCCGACAACCTCAAGCGGGTGCGCCGCGCGCCCTCGTCCGAGCCGGACTGGACCCTCGAGCCGGAGCTGTCCGCGATGACGGGCTACCTCGAGACCAAGACGGTCTGGCACCCGATCGGCGTCTAGCTACTGTCCTGAGTCAACCAGTTCACGGACCGCCGCCCGGACCTTGGCCTGGGCGGTCGAGGCGAGCACGGCGATCGTCACCTGGGTGATCCGGTCGCCGTTCCGCTTGACCAGCACCTTGGTCTGGCCGACGTCGCGGTCGGGCTCGACGGCACACGCGATGACACCGGTGAGCCAGTCCGGAGGTAGGCCGGGCCCCACCTCACCAGACCGGTTGAGGGTGCCGCAGAGCTTGCCGTAGTCACCGGTGCGGTCGCGCACCTCGACGTACCCCTGTTCGGCCTCGCGATGGCAGCCGCGCACCGTCGCCTCCGCCAGCTTGCTGGTCGGCGTCCAGCCGAGGGTGGCGAACACGTGGTCAGGGATCAGCGCCGCGCAGTCGGCGTCCGACGTCTCGTCCTCCCCGGGGCCGGAGCCCGAGTCGTCCCCGGTGCAGGCCGCCGAGACCAGGAGCAGCGCCAGGAGCAGCGCGGGGCCACGGACCCGAGTTCCCATGAGGGCAGCCTGCCACGGCATGATGTGCGGGTGCCTGCGCAGGTGGTCGTCCTGGCGGGGCCCTCGGGCTCCGGCAAGTCACACCTCGCCGAACGGCTCGGGCTCCCGATCCTGCGCCTCGACGACTTCTATCGCGACGGCTCGGATCCCGCCCTCCCGCGGATCACCTCCGGCGCGAACACCGGCCTGGTCGACTGGGACGACCCGGCCTCGTGGCACTGCGACGAGGCCGTCGCCGCTCTCTCCACCCTGTGCCGCACCGGCTCCGTCGAAACGCCGGTCTACTCGATCTCGGCGAACGGCCGCACCGGCACCCAGACCCTGTCCCTGTCGGGTGCCTCCCTGGTCGTGGCCGAGGGGATCTTCGCGCACCACGTGGTCGACCGGCTCCGAGAGGCCGGGCTGCTCGCGGCGGCGTACTGCCTGCGCCAGCATCCGATGGTCACGTTCTGGCGGCGCCTCTCCCGCGACCTGCGCGAGCACCGCAAGCCGCCGCTCGTGCTGATGCGCCGCGGAGTCGCCCTGATGCGCGACCAGCGCCGCATCGTCGCGGAAGCAGTCGCCGCCGGTTGCACGGCCGTCTCCGCGGACGAGGCCCTGAGGCTGGTCCGGCAGCTCCCTGTGGCGCGGTGACCTGAGTGGACCTCGACGCCATCCGCGGTCTCTCCCAGCCGGACCAGCGCTCCTGTGGTCCCAGCTCGCTGGTGGCCGCGCGCATCCTCCTCGACCCGGCGTACGCCGCCACCCAGAACCCGCACGCCTTCGCCGGCACCGTCCTGGCCCTGCACCGCCAGCTCACCGGCGCCTCCGCCTTCGGCCGCGCACAGCTGCCCTGGCCGCGCGCCCTCGGCACTCCCCCGTGGGCCGTGGCCCGCGCCATGACGGAGTACTCGGGCATCCCCTACCGCAACCGCATCGTCCGGTGGGGCAACCGCAAGGACGACTTCGACGCCCTCCACGCTGCTGTCACCGCCGGGCACCCATGCCCGCTCTACGTCGGCGACCGGATCCCCCGGCACGTCGTCCTCGCGGTCGCGCCAACCGCCGGTGGCGTCGACGTCTACAACCCGGGCCGCGGCACCGTCGACGAGCTGGAGCGCGCTGCCTTCGAGGCCGGGAAGCTCACGACCTTCGGCCGCTGGGACACGCCCTGGTTCGCCGTGCTGCCCAAGGGCTGAGTCGTCCTTCGCCGCGCGCCCCGTCAGAGCTCGACGTAGACGTCGTCGCCCTCGACGATGACGTCGTACGTCGTCAGCGGCGACGGCTTCCTGCCGAGGGCGATCAGCTTGCGCGACCAGCGAGGCATCTCCTTGCCGGCGAAGCCGGGAGCCCAGTCGAGGTTTTCTCCGGATTCGAGGTCGAAGCGGGAGTTGTGCCACGGGCAGACGACCTGGCCGTCGGCGTACCTCAGACCGCCTGGCCCCTTCACGAGGGAGAGGCCCAGGTGTGGGCAGCGGTTGCGCGCCGCACACAACGACTCCCCGGCGAGACCGATCACGACGGACGTGCCCGCCGCATCCACGGCGTGCAGGCTCCCGTCTGCGAAGTCCGCGACGCTACCTACCCTGACTCGTCCTGCCATGTCCGTCTCCTCGTCCCGAGATCATCTCGTCCGATCGTAGGTCGCTTCAGCCTGGCCACTCGCCCCAGCCGTCGAGGACGGGAATCATCGTCTGCTCCTCGTAGGCCAGGTGCTCGAGCAGCCCGCTGGACAGCCGGGTCAGCGCTTCGACGAGGGCCGTCCGCGTCGATGGCTCGTCGAGATCATGGGCAAGGGCCTCGATCTCGTTCAGCACCGCCGAGACCTCGCGGTGGTCGGCCTCGAGGCGGTCGACGGTGGCTGCGAGGTGCGGCGCCGCCCGCCGGACCGCCGGGAACAGCACCTCGTCCTCGCCGCCGTGGTGCGAGTGCAGGAGCTGGCAGTAGCCCAGGCAGGTCGCGCGCAGCTGGAACAGCGGGCCCCGGGCCTCGAGCTCGGCCAGGCCGTCCCGGACCTCTCGTGTCGACGCTCCCTCGGCGACGCGGCCAGCCAGCTCCCGCACCGCCGCCAGGTCGCGACGCAGGATGTCGTGGACCCAGAGCAGCTGGTCGCTCAGGGCCTCCGGGCGTTGGGTTCTCGTGGTCATGCCACCAGCCTCACGGCCGTTCGCGACCTCGACAAGCAGGAGGTGAGTAACTTACTCTGAGTACGTGATCGACGTCGAGCACCTCCTCGAAGCACACGGCGACCCCGAGATGTGCCGGTCCTCCCAGCGGGTCATCGAGTTCGTCGGGCAGCGCTGGGTCAGCGTCGTGCTGATCGCCGGCTACGTCGGTGCCCGCCGGTTCAGCGAGTACCGCCGCTTCGCCGCCGGCATCTCCGATCGACTGCTGACCCTCCGTTTGCGCCAGCTCGAGGAGCGCGGTCTGCTCGAGCGAACCGTGGTCCCGACCATGCCCGTGCAGATCACCTACGAGCCCACCGGGAGCGGTCGCAACCTCGTCGAGGCACTCGGCCCGCTGTTCTCGTGGGGTGTCGACCAGCAAGGTTGAGTGAAGGCCGGGTGGTCCATCCCCTTGCAGCTGCCGGTCAGGCCAGGACCTCGGTGGGAGGCTCGGACGCCGTCGAGCCCTCGGGCACGCCCGTGGGTTGTTGGTCATCGTCGTCGGCCGAGGACTCGAAGTTGGTCAGGTCGCGCATCTGGATCGTCTGGGCCGCCCAGAACAGCAGGAAGAGCCCGAGCAGGACGAACTCCGCCGCGATCACGCCGAAGTCCCATCCGTTGGCCCAGCTCTCGAGCTTGATGTTGAGCCCGGCCAGACCGAGGGTGGCCAACATGCCGATGGCGACGAACCCGTAGAGCCTGCCGTAGTTGAACCGCCGCCTCGCCCTCAGCACGCTCGGCAGGGTCGGGGTGTCGCGGTAGAGGTCCCACTTCGCCGTCTTCCGCGAGCCCCACTCCGTCCGGGAGGCCGCGACGAAGGCCAGGAAGACGAACATCGTGGCCGCGGAGGGGAAGTGAGCGTGCTGGGGGAACTTGTCGTCGACGACCCACCACACGAGGAGCGCCCCCGGAACGAGGAACGCCGCCGCGATGCCGACCCGCCACGCCCAGCGTTGGGCCGGTGACAACGTCGACTGCTGCCGACCGACGAGCAAGCCTCGGCGCATGGCCCTCGACGCGACAATCGTGACGACGGCACCAGCGGCGAGGACGCCGAAGTAGACCCAGAGGCCGTGCGTGGTCGCCTCCGAGTCATATGCCTGGGGCGCCCGGTCGCCGAGGCAGGCGACGTCCCTGGCCTTCCCGACCTGGGTCGGTGCCAGCGACACGATGGGCGCCAGGATCCCTGCCAGGTTGAGCAGCAGGTTCTCGGTCCAGGTGCCGCCGCTGTAGGCGACCAGACAGATGCTGATGGCGATCAGCCCGCCGGCGAAGATCGCGCGAGCGTCGGTGTACCAGTACGCGCTGATCGACGTCAGTGTGCAGGTGTCGTCGATGCGCTCCACGACGACCGAGGCCGCAATGGCCAACGCAACACCGGTCAACGCCACGCGGATCATCATGTGAGTGGCCACGACCCGTTTCATGACCGAGTTCCCCGCGGTGTCTGGATTCTGCTGGTCCATGTGCCCTCCCCAGCTCGTCGATGCCCCGCGATGGTCAGCCCTGTCCCTTCAGCCTGACTTGACGACCTGCACCACGAACATGGCCCCTTATGACCCCTGCGAATGGCCTGCTCAGGCCATTCCGGGCAGTTGGTCACTCCCCCCAGAGGCAGGATGCGCGTCGGGTCACGCGCTGGGCGCCAACAGCTCTCCGACGGAGCGGATGGTGGCGCTCATCGTCACGCCCTGGCGCGGCTGGTAGGCGACGCTCGCACCGACCGCGGACCCGACGATCGCACGGCCGAGCGGGCTGCCCGGAGTGATCGTGTCCACGCCGGCGGCGGCCTGCTCGACCGAGCCGATCAGGTAGGTCTCGTCACCCTCGCCGAGGTCGACGGTGACCACGTCGCCGATCGAGACGACCCCGTCGGTGTGCTGGTGGTGACGGGTCTCGGCGATCTCGAGCTCGAGGCCGGCGATGCGCTCGTCCAGCAGCCGCAGGCGGATGGTCGCCTCGACGTTGGTGGCCCGGTCGGCGAGGTCTCCGTTGGCCACCAGCAGGGTCTCGCGGAAGACGTCCGCCCGCTCGGCGCGCAGCACGGCCAGGCGTTCGGTGAGGAGACGGACACGGTCGCGAGTGCTGGGGACGGTCATGGCGTCGGCTCCTGGAACTGGTGGTGGCGGATGACATGCATTTGCCGCTCGGCGCCTTTCTCAAACCATCAGCTCGGCGAGTCGCGCCAGCCCAGGCGGCGCATGGGCTGCTACCCGCTCCAGGACGCCGTCCAGCTGTGCCGACCCGGCGTGCTCGGGCGGGACGCGGGCCGGGTTGAGGGTGACGCGGTTGGCCCATTCCTTGATGTCGGGTTCGGAGTTGAAAGCCGCGGTGTTCTGGAAGCCCAGGACGTTCATCCGGGCCCACTCCGACCGGGTGCTGGGGTACGGCGAGGGGCGGCACACGGCGTTCTTGGTGTCGTCGTCGGCGCGCGTGGCCTCGACGTAGCCGGACAGCGCGGCGCCGAAGCACGGGAAGCCGGCACGGATCGGCTGGAGGGTGATGACGGCGGGCTGCCAGACGGGCACGATCGGTCGGACCTTCAGGCCGTCGGCGGCGCAGTTCACGACCAGCGCGTCGTCGGCGATGGAGACGGAGCCGTGCTCCAGGTCGATCCGGCCGCGCGCGACGGAGCGGATGTGACCGAGCCGGACGACGTTCTCGAGGCTCCGGAGCAGGTCGAGCTCCCAGGTGGCGAGAGTGGGTGTCCTGGCCATCGTGGGCGTGACCGAGCGGTCGATCCGCAGCACGATCCCGGCGTCCTCGAGGCGGAGGAACAGGTCGTCCAGGGAGGAGGCCGCGCCGGCGGCCTCCATCATCGAGGCCACCATGCCGAGGTAGACGATCGGATTCGGCTGGATCAGGGCGCGGTTGAGCATCCACGGTTCTCGGGGGCGGACCCAGCAGATCGCGCCCGGGTCCACGCCCCGCCCCAGCAGCCAGACGCAGGCATCGGTGGCGGTCTTGCCGGAGCCGACGACGACGTACTGGCTCGGCACCTCCTCGAGATGCACGAGGTCGTTGACCGGGATCACGCGGGCTCCGTCGTCCACGGTGAACCGGGGAGGCAGCTCGGCCGGGATGTCCGGGGCGAGGTAGTGCGCATCGACCACGCGGCAGCTGTCCGGGATCGAGGACACCCGGCCCGACACCCGCGAGACGACGGTGCGGTCGCCGAGGTACGACGAGCCGGGGAAGAACTCGACACGCCCCGACCCGAGCAGCCGGTCGGCCAGCACGTCCGCGTAGTAGGCGAGGATCGCGGGCTGACCGGCCCGCTCGTGCAGGCCGGCCTCGGGCCCGCGGTCCTGGACCCGCCCACCGCCGAGCAGCGTCGACGCGACGCCGTAGAAGCTCGAGGACTGGTGCAGCCGCACGAACGGGTACGCCTCCAGCCAGTGGCCGCCGACGCCGTGCCGGCGGTCGACCAGCGCGACCCGCACGTCGGGTGCGTGGTCGATCAGCGCATCCGTGAACGCCATCCCCGTGGCGCCGGCGCCCACCACGAGGTAGTCGGCGGCGATGCGGCTGGCCATGACGTCACGGTATTGGACGGCGGCGGATCACGCGATGGCCACGTCAATGACCCGTCTGGGGCACCTTGATCGGCACGAACTGGTCATGGCTCAGCGCGTCACCGCGGAGAAGGGTGGGATGCGGCGCGGTGAGTGCGTGGCATGGGGAAGACCACATCTCCTCACCCGTATCGGGGCTTTGAGGACCCACGAAGAAGGGGTCAGCCATGGCTGATGAGTTCACCGACCGACGCGGAGACCCATGGGAGTTCGATGCGGGCCCTCCGAAGAACCGCAGCTGGGCACGGCTGTTCGCCACCACACCGAACTATCGGGCCCTCGGGGTCGCCATGAGCGGCGAGGAGGAGTTCCGGTGGCACTTCGGGCCGATGTTCTACCGGGGGCGGCTGAAGGACGACTCGGTGCGCGTCCTCGTCATCGGGCAGGAGGGCGCCCAGGACGAGTCCTTGTCGCATCGCTCGTTCACCGGCGGGACCGGGGGTCGGATGCAACACGTCCTGAACCACCTCGGCGTGACGCATTCGTACCTGTTCCTGAACACGTTCGTGTACCCGATCTTCAACCAGTACGACGGGCTGCTCCCGAGGCTCGCTCAGGATCCCCGGTCGCCCATCGCTCGTCATCGTGGTGAGCTGCTCGACTACGTGCTCGCACGCAACGACGTCCGCCTGGTGATCGCGGTCGGGCTCGCGGCCAAGGAGTCGGTCGCCACCTGGATCGAGGCGCACGGTGGCAGCGCGGATCCTGACAAGCTGCACGAGGCCGACTCGCACCGACTCGGCGCCAAGATCAAGACGATCGGTGTCCTGCATCCGGGCGGAGCCTCGAAGGGCGGGACGACGGCCAAGATCATTGCGGACTTCAAGCGAGCGATCCGTCAGTTCGAGGAGTGGGAGCAGGCTGCTCCGGGCTGGCTTCCCGTCGATCCGGGGGCGACCCGCCTCCCGGCTGATGACTACACCTACTCGGCGGCGCCGATCCCGTTCCGGGACTTCGCGTACGGGACGAACTGGCGGCTCGGTCGCAGCAGCACGTCGAGCAACCGTGACCGGGACCAGAAGGCGATCCAGCTGTTCGCGAAGGGCGGCGAGTACGGCGACCACAGCGCCCTGTACGCGACCCTGCCTGGCTCGACGACACCCGACACCTCGTACCTGCCGGCGGCAGGTGACCTGCCGTACGAGCCGGCCCGGACGACGTACCTCGACTTCGATGCCGGCCCGACGGCAACGATGGCTCGACTGCTGCAAGGCGGGAGCCCGGGGCGACCGTGGCCCGACTTCGCGAGCCTCGGTCTCACGGCCAACCCGTCGCTCGGCCATGGCGCGGGCTATCGGGGTCGCCTCTCCCACCCTTCCATCCTGGTGCTGGCCGATCAGGAGTCGCAGGACGACCTGTTCACCGGGCGAGCGTTGACAGGAAACATCGGGCAGCACCTGCAGGCGTTCCTGCGGTCCGCCGGACTGACCAAGCAGTACGCGATCCTGCGAACCCTTCCGGTCGACTCACTCGTCGATCCGGTCGCGGCGGTCACTCGTGCGGTCGACGACCCGGCCACCCGCGCGATCCTCCGCGAGGCCATGCGGCTGGCCCAGGCCAGTGTCATCCTCACCCTCGGCAAGCACGCCGAGCGGGTCGCGACCGCCGAGGCGCCCGCAGGAACACCGGTGGTGCACCTCGCGGCATTCAACAAGACGGATCCAACTGCCGCGTGGAAGCCGGGACTGGATGCTCTGGCCGCGCTCACGTTCGCGCGCGACGTGGCCAAGGGTCCCTACCTCGGTGGCCGTGAACCCATCCCTCGCGGTGACCTTCCGTTCGGGACGCTTCGCTGGCAGGCCACCACGGGCGACCGGGCGCAACGGGGACGGATCGGCAGCACGAGCACACCGAACTACTACAAGCTGCGCATGCCAACCTGGGCAGCCAACAGCTCGCCAACGGCGCTGACCGCAGCGGAAGCGGCCGCGGTGGCCGCACTCAAGGCCCACCCGTGAGCGAGCTGGTCATCAGCGGAGTCGTCGCCCCGATGCACGACAGCGACACGAGCGAGCCCGCTCCGGGCCTGGTCTGGATACGTGACGACCGGATCGTGGCGGTCACGGGCACGGGCGCAACGGTGCCCGGGTTCACCCAGGCGCCCGTGGTGGACGTCGAGGACCGGTACGTGCTGCCCGGCTTCATCGACATGCACAACCATCTCGCCTACAACGCCCTGCCGTTGTGGTCGGAGCCCGGACGGACCGAACCGTGGCTCCACAACAAGAACTGGCCCGACGCGGACACCTACACCGAGTCGATCACCGAGCCGGCGTGGGTCTACGCGAAGGCGTGTCCCGAGGCGTTGCTGGCCTACGTGCAGCTGCGAGCCATGGCCGGTGGCGCGACGGCGGTCCAAGGCTGGCCGACCGCGAACCGCGGCTACGAGACCGTGATGCGGAACGTCGATGCCGAACAGGTCGACACCGGCGATCCCGACCTGATCTACACCTCGGTGGTCACCAAGACCGGAGACGCACTCGTGACGGCGGTACGCCGCATGGGGTCCGGCCGCGGATTCATCTACCACTGTGCCGAAGGGCTGCGCGACTCGCGCGTGCTGGATGACTACACCGACCTCGAGGACGCCGAGGGGCTCCTCCCCACACTGATCGCCATCCACTGCTGTGCCGTCGACGCCGGCAACTGGGCGAAGTGGAACAAGCAGCACGCCGGTGGCGTCGTCTGGTCACCGCTGTCGAATCTCCTCCTCTACGCACAGACGACATTGATCGACGACGCCCGGGCTCGAGGCGTGCGCATCTGCCTCGGCTCGGACTGGGGGCCCTCGGGCACCAAGAACCTGCTCGGCGAGATGAAGGTCGCCAGGCTCGTCGCCGACCATCTCGGCTACACGGTCACCGATCGCGAGATCGTCGAGATGGTGACGACCAACCCCGGGATCCTCCTGAAGCGCTGCTGGGGCCGACCGGTCGGCCAGCTCGTCAAGGGAGCGTTCGCCGACATCACGGTCCTGAGCGGACGTGGGAGCGGCTCGGCGTGGAAGCGCATCGTCGCCGCGACCGAACGCGACGTCGCGCTGGTCGTGATCGGCGGAGTTCCCCGCTACGGGTATGCCGCCTTGATGGAGCAGTCCACGGGGGCATCGCCGGCACCGACCTTCACGATGACCCTGGCCGGACGCAAACGTGCCGTTGCCATGCCCGCGCCCGGTACCGCCGTTCCTGCGACCGCATGGTCATGGACCGCCATCAAGGACACTCTCGATGACGTTCAGCGCGACCCGCAGACCGCGGTCGACAACGCCCAGGCCCGCGCCGCAGCCGGGCCACGATTTGCAGAGAACGCCGCCCTCGAGCTCTTCCTGGACATGCCCGACACCCGTCGCGGAGGCCGTGCCGGCCCACCCAAGAACCTCGCCACCGTGACGATCCCGCCCGTGCCGACGCTGGTCCACGACGAGGCGTTCTTCGACCGTCTCGACGACTGCCCGATCCACGGCGGCGTCCTGGCGTCACTCCGGGACAGGTTCTGACCATGGCCATCCTGTCCGACCAGGCGATCTCCGCCCGTCGCGGCCGCAAGCTGGCCGCGGTCCTGGCTCCGGCCACTGACGACGCGACCTGGGAACCGGTCAGCCTGAGTGTCACCCAGCGCCACGACCTCGTCGACGTGTGGATCACGATGTTCAGGGACGTGTACATCCACTACACGCAGAAGCGCGCGCGCTACGGGTTCGACCCGATCCCAGCACTTCAGGCACTGCGCCGCCAGATCCCTTACCTGGACTCGGCAGAGTTCCTGCGTGAGCTCACCCTGCTCGTCAATCGTCTCCGCGACCAGCACACGCAGCTCTACATCGACGCAGCCAAGGCCGACCGCACGCTCTACGTCGCAGCCCTGCCCTTCCTCGTCGAGGCCTTCGGGTCGCACCGCACACCCACCTACGTGGTCACGAAGGTCAGCGACGCCCTGGACGACGCCGTGCTCGACCCCGTACCCGACTCGGACTTCGGCGTCGGCGCGCAGCTCACGACCTGGAACGGCGTCCCGTTCGGCAGGTCCGTCGACCTGTACGCCGAGACGCTGACCGGCGGACGACCGGATGCCCGGCGCGCACGCGCCCTCGAAACGCTCACCCAGCGACCGCTCCAGTTCCTGCCACCACCCGACGAGCTCTGGGTCGACATCGGCTACCGCTTCCGCGACGACACCCCGGACATTTCCGACCGCACCATCCGGTTCGAGTGGCGGGCCATCGTGCCCGCGAAAGCGATCACCGCCGACAACCTCGTCGTGCTCCGCACCAGGCGCGCGATCGACGCCACGAGCGAGGCCGCCCGCCGAGCCCGCAAGCTCCTCTTCGCCACCGCGCTCTGGGACCAGGACGACGACAACCGACCCGCGGCCAAGGGCGACGAGTGGATAGCCACCACCTTCGCCGACGCGATCTCCGCCCGTCGTATCAAGACCAGCCACGGAACGTTCGGCTACCTCCGGCTCTGGACGTTCGACGTGGAGGACACCAACGGCTACGTCAAGGCCGTCGCAGAGGTCCTGCGTCAGCTCCCCCGCAAGGGCCTCGTCATCGACCTGCGCTCCAACCCGGGCGGCGTGATCGACGCCACCGAACGGGTCCTCCAGCTGTTCGTGGACAAAGCCATCTCACCGGCCCGCTTCGCCCTGCGAGCGACACCCGCCATGGTGGAGATCGCCGCAGCAGACGGCAACGGCGCCGACCTCGCAGACTGGGCCACGTCGACACGGCTCGCATCCGAGCTCGGCGAGGAGTTCTCCCAACACCTGCCGATCAGCAACTCCGACAACTTCAAGGACCGCTCACGCGTCTACCGTGGCCCGGTCGTCGCGGTCGTCAACGCCAACACGTTCTCGTGCGGGGACCTGTTCGCCGCCGGCGTCGCCGACTACCGCATCGGGCAGATCGTCGCCGTGGGCGAGGGCACCGGTGCGGGCGGCGCCAACGTCTGGACGAGCGACGACATCCAGTACGCCTACTACGCCGCCAGACGACCCGTTCCGCCCATCCCACCCGGCGTCAGCTTCACCGTCTCCGTCCGACGCATGACCCGCTCGGGTGACTCCGCAGGCCTCGCCGTCGAGGACATCGGCGTCAGCGGCGACGAACGCTACGACATGACCGAGACCGACCTCACCGGGGGCAACACCGATCTCGCCGAGTTCTGCACCCGTCTCCTCACGTCGACCTAGGTCAGACAGCATGAGCGCCAGCATTGAAGGCTGTGTGTCTCGAGACAACCGGTTGTCGGCCGTAGGGCTCGGACTGGCTGGTGGTGCTGGCTGGGTACGGCGGCGGTCTGGCTGCCGTCCGGCTGCGCTGACGCTGGGACTGGCCTGCCGCTGGTCGAGCTTGTCGAGACCTCCGCAGCCGACGCTGGGACTCGCCAGATCACGGATGGGTCACGGTCTCGGAATCCCTGTGGAATAAGGGGAATCGAGTGCCTTGGACTGTCGGTGCTCGATGGTTGAGTTGGTCTCACGATGACCTCGACATTCGACTCCGATCACCTCGGCGACCAGGACTCACCGGCCGCAGTCCTTGCGCATGCGCGGGCGCAGAAGCAGGTCGAGGACGACGCCGCGCGTGAGGTGCTCAAGGATGCGGCGCGGTGGGCGACGATGCACTCCGGTGACTCGCTGGTCGGACCGCTGGACGAGTGGCACGAGTCCGGTATCCCGATGGGTGGCGAGGGGTGTCCGGAGGTCGCGGAGTTCGCGGTCGTGGAGTTCGCCGCCGCGCTGGGTAGGTCGACGGAGTCCGGGCGCCGCTACCTGTCCCACGCCGTCGAGGGGTTCTACCGGCTCGCGTCCTGCTGGACCCGGATGGTCGACGGCCAGCTGCCCGCCTACAAGCTCGCGTTCATCGCCGAACGCACCCTGTGTCTCTCCCCGCGGGCGGCGGGTTTCGTGGACGCGATGGTCGCGCCGTTCGCGCACAAGATCGGGCCCGCGCAGCTGGACCGGCTGATCGAGGAAGCCAAGGCGAGGTTCGACCCAGAGGCCACCGAGGCCGAACGTCTCGCGGCAGCCGACCGGCGGCACTACGACATCGCGCTCGCAGACGCAGGCGTCGCTGGGACCGTGCGGATCGACGGCGAGGTCGACCTCGCCGACGCACTCGACCTCGAGGCCTCGATCGCCGCCGACGCCCACCACCAACTCCTCCTCGGATCCACCGAGTCCCTCGACGTGCGCCGCTCCATCGCCGCCGGCAACCTCGCCCGCAACCAGGCCACCCTCGACCTGACCGAGAAGCACGATCAGCCAAGCCGTCGTCACAAGCGTGAGGTGGTCCTGCACGTCCACCTCTCCGAAGGCGCACTCCTGGGCGCCGGCGGCCTCGCACGACTTCAGGGGACCCGGGGTCCGGTGACCGCCGAGCAGATCCGCGAGTGGTGCGCCCAACCCGACACCGCTGTCACCGTGCAGCCGGTCCTCGACCTCGCCGAGCACATTCAGGTCGGCTCCTACGAAGCCTCGACCCGGCTCAAGCTCCAGACCCAGCTCCGCGATGGCACCTGCGTCTTCGCGTTCTGCTTCAGACCCGCCGAGAAGTGCGACTGCGAACACCGCGTCCCCCACGACCCCGACCGCGAAGACGGCGGCCCGACCTGCACGTGCAACCAGGCGCCATGCTGCCGGCGCCACCACCGCGCCAAAACCACCGGCGGCTGGACCTACGTCACCGTCGAACCCGGGGTCTACCTGTGGCGCAGCCCCCTGGGCTACCAGTTCCTCAAAGACCACACCGGCACCCTCGACGTCACCCCAGACGACGACCGCCGTGAACTGGCTCGCACGTTCCTGGCCCACTTCGGCGAACCCTGACCACCCGGCCCCACACCCCGCTCACCAGTCAGTGAGCGGGGCAATGGCGCGCCGCTTGGCATGATCGACGCGTGATCATCGGACTGATCGGCGACCTGGAGGGTGACCACGACTGGGCCGTCAGAACCGGGCAATGTCCGGCTGCTTGACCTCGACACCCTGAGCGAGGAGGCGCTCAGCCCTCGGCGCGCAGCTCCGCGTACGCCGGCTTGATCACGTCGGCGATGAGGGCCAGCCGCTCGTCGAACGGCAGGAACGCCGACTTCATCGCGTTGACGGTGAACCACTCCATGTCGCGGACGGAGTAGCCGAAGGCCTCGGCCAGGCGGG
The DNA here is from genome assembly GCA_963798045.1 of uncultured Actinomycetota bacterium. Lineage (GTDB taxonomy): Bacteria > Actinomycetota > Actinomycetes > Propionibacteriales > Nocardioidaceae > Nocardioides. The sequence continues at coordinate 40,548 of CAWCSB010000011.1, read as the reverse complement.
TGAACTCCGAGGTCATCGACGTGCCGGACATCAGCCGGTTGTCGGTGTTGACGGTGACCCGGAAGCGCAGCCGGGTGAGCAGCCCGATGGGGTGCTCGGCGATGGACGTCGCGGCGCCGGTCTGCACGTTGGACGCGGGGCACATCTCGAGCGGGATCCGCATGTCGCGGACGTACGCCGAGAGCCGGCCGAGCGTGACGGAGCCGTCGTCAGCAACAGTGATGTCGTCGATGATCCGCACGCCGTGGCCGAGCCGATCTGCCCCGCACCACTGGATCGCCTCCCAGATCGACGGGAGCCCGAACGCCTCGCCGGCGTGGATGGTGAAGTGGGAGTTCTCGCGCTGGAGGTACTCGAACGCGTCGAGGTGCCGGGTGGGCGGGTAGCCGGCCTCGGCCCCTGCGATGTCGAAGCCCGCGACCCCGCGGTCGCGCCAGGCGATCGAGAGCTCGGCGATCTCCCGGGACCGGGCCTGGTGCCGCATCGCGGTCAGCAGCTGCCGCACCGTGATGCCTGGCCCATTGACCCGGCTCTGCGCCATGCCCTCGTCGAAGCCCTGCTGGACCGCGGAGACGACCTCATCGAGGGACAGACCGGTGGAGACGTGCTGCTCGGGTGCGTAGCGGACCTCGGCATAGATGACGCCGTCCGCCGCGAGGTCCTCGACACACTCGCGCGCCACCCGGGTCAGCGAGGCGGTGGTCTGCATGACCGCGACCGTGTGGTCGAAGGTCTCGAGGTACTGCACCAGCGAGCCGGAGTCGGCCATCGTCGTGAACCACTGACCCAGCGACTCGGCGTCGGGCGCGGGCAGAGTGTGCCCCACCTCGGCGGCCAGGTCGACGATCGTGGCCGGCCGCAGCCCTCCGTCGAGGTGGTCGTGCAGGAGCACCTTCGGCGCCCGCCGGGCCTGCTCCTGGGTGACGGCTGGGCCTGCACTAGGTTCGGTCAGGACGGCGCTCATGGCCGCCATCCTGTCAGCATCACCGTGAGGAACGACGTGCGCACCTTCACCGACCTCTCCGAGCTGGAAGCCGCCGTCGGCGAGGAGCTCGGCACCACCGACTGGCTCGAGATCACCCAGGAACGCGTCGACGCGTTCGCCGACGCGACCGACGACCACCAGTGGATCCACGTCGACATCGAGCGAGCGAAGGATGGTCCGTTCGGCGGCACCATCGCGCACGGCTACCTCACGCTCTCGCTGATCCCCCGCTTCAACCAGGAGCTGCTCAGCATCGAGACGAGCGGACCCCGGCTCAACTACGGCCTCAACAAGGTGCGCTTCCCCAACCCGGTCAAGGTCGGCGCCCGCGTCCGCTGTGCGGCGTCCCTTGTCGAGCTCACCGACGTGGCCGCGGGCAAGCAGATGGTCACCCGCTACACGATCGAGATCGAGGGCGAGGCCAAGCCGGCCTGCGTGGCCGAGATGGTCGTGCTGCTCCTCGCGTGACGGGCGCTAGGACAGGAAGCGGTTCAGCTTCGCCAGCCCCTGCGTCGGCACCGTGATCGGCACTCCCTCGCCGACCGCGTTGAGCGCCCAACCGGACGTTGCCGAGGAATTGGGGGAGCGCCGCAGCAGCGCCAGCACCGCACCGGTGTCGGTCACCGACTGTGTGAGCGTGAACCGCGCCAGCTCCTCGTCCGACTCCTCGTCGACCAGCCGGCAGTAGGCGTTCGCGACCCACTCCAGCGAGTGGCCCTGGTAGCTGCTGACCAGGAACAGGATCGTGTCGACCGGCCCGTGCACCTTCGACAGGTCGACCAGGATCTGCTCGTCGTCGCCCTCGCCGCTGCCGGTCTGGTTGTCCCCGAGGTGCTCGACCGACCCGTCACGCGTCTTGAGGTTGTTGTAGAACGCCAGGTCGAAGAGCTGGGACCCGGTGAACTGCAGCGCGGTCGCGTCGAGGTCGACGTCGGGTCGGCCGGTGCGGGCGACGCCGGCGCCGGCGTCCTGGTCCCAGCCGATCCCCATCCGGACCCGAGTGGCCGCGACCTCGAAGGACTCCCCTGCCGACAGCTGCGTCACGAGCCCACCCGGTCGATCACGAGCGGGCTGGCGTCGTAGGACCCGTCCTCGGAGATGTCGAAGGAGCCGTCGAGGATCGCCAGCGCTCGCTCGAACCGGTCGGAGTCGTCGGTCAGGAGTGTCATCAGCGGCTGCCCCTCGGTGACCTGGTCACCGGGCCGAGCATGCCACCGGACCCCGGCGCCCGCCTGCACGGGGTCCTCCTTGCGGGACCGACCCGCCCCGAGCCGCCACGCGGCGGTGCCGACCGCCAGTGCGTCCAGGCGGGTGAGTACGCCGGATGCGGGCGCCACCAGGTCATGGGACTCCTTGGCGACCGGGAGCGAGGCGTCCGGGTCACCGTCCTGGGCGCGGATCATCTGCTTCCAGACGTCCATGGCGGAGCCATCGGCGAGCTTGTCTGCGGGATCCACGTCGTCGCGACCGGCGCCGGCCAGCATCTCCCGTGCCAGCGCCAGGGTCAGCTCGACCACGTCGGCGGGTCCGCCACCGGCCAGCACCTCGACCGACTCCTCGACCTCGACGCTGCCGCCGGCGGTCAGCCCGAGCGGTGTCGACATCTCCGTGAGCAGCGCGACCGTGTGCACACCGGCATCGGTGCCGAGCGCGACCATCGTCTCGGCCAGCTCCCGGGCCTGCTCCGTCGTCTTCATGAACGCGCCGGTGCCGACCTTCACGTCCAGCACCAGCGAGCCGGTGCCCTCGGCGATCTTCTTGCTCATGATCGACGAGGCGATCAGCGGGATGGCCTCGACCGTGCCGGTCACGTCGCGCAGGGCGTAGAGCTTCTTGTCCGCCGGCGCCAGTCCGTCGCCGGCCGCGCAGACCACCGCGCCGACCGACTCGAGCTGGGCCAGCATCTCCTCGTTGGAAAGTGCGGCCCGCCAGCCCGGGATCGACTCCAGCTTGTCGAGGGTGCCGCCGGTGTGGCCGAGCCCGCGGCCCGACAGCTGGGGTACGGCGACCCCACACGCCGCCACGAGCGGCGCCAGGGGCAGCGTGATCTTGTCTCCCACGCCGCCGGTGGAGTGCTTGTCGGCCGTTGGCCTGGACAGCCCTGAGAAGTCCATCCGCTCGCCCGACGCGATCATCGCGTCGGTCCAGCGGGCGATCTCGGCGCGGTCCATGCCGTTGAGCAGGATCGCCATCGCCAGCGCCGACATCTGCTCGTCGGCGACCACACCGCGGGTGTAGGCGTCGACCACCCAGTCGACCATGGAGTCGGTGAGCCGACCGCCGTCGCGCTTGGTCGTGATCACCTCGACGGCGTCGTGCTGCTCAGCCATGCTGCTCCTCGATCTTGTGGAGGTCCTCGGGCCCGAACGCGTCGGGCAGCACCTCGGTCATCGGCTTCACGCCGGAGACCGTCCATGCCATCAGCTCCGCGCCGCCGTTCTCCCACAGCAGCTGTCGGCAGCGGCCGCAGGGCATGATCACCGCCCCGTTGCCGTCCACGCACACGAAGTGGGTCAGCCGACCGCCGCCGGTGATGTGCAGCTGGCTGACCAGTCCGCACTCCGCGCAGAGCGTGACGCCGTAGGCGGCGTTCTCGACGTTGCAACCGGTCACGATCCGGCCGTCGTCGACCACCGCGGCCGCGCCGACCGGGAAGTGGGAGTACGGCGCGTAGGCGTGGCGCATCGCCGCCACGGCCTGCGCCTTCAGCCCCTCCCAGTCGAACCGTCGTCCTGAGTCGCAGGTCATGACTTCACGTAGGGCTCGCCGTCGGCCGCCGGTGGTCGCACCCGGCCGACGAAGCCGGCGACCGCGATCACGGTGACGAGGTACGGCGACGCGCGCAGCAGCTCACCCGGGATCTTGTCGAGGAACGCCAGCTGCGCCTGCAGCGTGAAGCAGAAGCCGAACAGCAGCGAAGCCAGGGTGGCCCCGACCGGGTGCCAGCGACCCATGATCACCGCAGCCAGCGCGATGAAGCCGTTGCCGGCCGAGGCGTTGGAGTCGAACGTGCCGGTGGAGCCGACGGTGAAGAACGCGCCGCCCAGCCCGGCGAAGACGCCGCCGAGGAGCACGGCCTGCCAGCGGATCCGGTTGACGTTGATGCCGACCGTGTCTGCGGCCTTGGGGTGCTCGCCTACCGAGCGGACGCGCAGCCCCCAGGTGGTCTGGAACAGCAGCAGGGTCACGAAGATGACCGACCCGTACATGATGTAGACGAGGATCGTCTGGTTGAACAGCGCCGGCCCGATCACGGGGATGTCGACGAGGCCGGAGATCGGGACCTTCTCGAGGATCAGCGGCTCGTTGAGGTACTTCTTGATGTCCGGGTCGTCGGGGATCTGGCTGAGCAGGAAGTCGGTGAGCCCGGTCGCCAGCGCGATCAGCACCACGCCGAGCACGACCTGGTTGACCTGGTAACGCAGCGCGAAGACGCCCAGCAGGGCGGCCATGGCGACACCGGCGGCGATCCCGCCGACCAGGCCCATCTCCGCGCTGAAGGCCAGCGACGAGGCGACGGACGCGAAGAACGCGCCCATGAGGAACTGGCCCTCGATCGCGATGTTGATGACGCCCGCGCGCTCGCACAGGCAGCCGGCCAGTGCGCCGAAGATGAGTGGCGTCGCCAGCCGGACCGTGCCCGGGAACGGGTTGATGATCGCCACCGAGAACGAGCCGGTCTGGTCGGCGTAGCACCAGATCACGAAGCCGGAGAAGAAGGCGACCCCGACAAGGAAGTAGATCAGCGCCCCGACCGCACCCTTGGGCACCCTGTTGAGCAGCGCCAGCACCAGGGAGGCCACGGCGATGACGATGCCGACGATCATGATCGTCTGCGCGTCGATGCTCTTGGCCGGGTCGTCCTTGGTGACCCGCTCACCGAGCGTGTAGGTGACGCTGAAGTCGTCGATGCGCAGGTAGAAGACGACGAGGGCCAGCGCGACGAGGGCGAAGAGCGAGCTCAGCTTGATCTGGCGGCGTACGTCGGCCCGGTCGCGGACGTCGACGGCGCCCTCGTCGGAGATCGCGGTTGCGACTGCCATCAGCCGAGCCGCCTTTCAGGATGTGAGTTGCCGGCAAGCGGGTGTTCGGGGTCCCCGCGGAGTTGTTCCGCGCCCGCGCGCAGCGCTCCCCCGGAAGAAGTTCGTGGGGTGAAGACCATCAGGACCCCCAGCCCTTGGCCATGACGGTCGATCCGCCGCCGGACTCCCTGATTCGCAGCATCCCCTTGACCAGCGCGGGCGCGGCCACGAAGAGCACGATCAGGGCCTGCAGCACGTCGGTGAGCTCCTTGGGGGTGCCGGCGCTGGCCTGCATGGCCACGCCGCCCACGCTCATCGCGCCGAACAGCAGTCCGGCCAGCACGGTGCCGAGCGGGCTGGCTCGGCCGAGCAGCGCCACGGTGATCGCGTCGAAGCCGATCGAGCCGGGCAGCGTCGGGCTCAGCGAGTTCTGGTTGCCGAGGACCTGCATCGTCGCCGCCAGCCCCGCCAGCAGCCCCGCGAACAGCATCGCCAGCGTGTAGACCTTCGCGACGCTCATGCCCGCCGTGCGCGAGGCCTGCGCATTGGCTCCGACCGCACGCAGCTCGAAGCCCCACGTGCTGCGCTCGAGCAGCCACCAGACCGCGACGCCCGCGAGGATCGCGAGGATCACGCCGAGGTGGACGTTGAAGTTGTCCCCGAAGGGAGAGGGGAAGGTGGCCGAGTCGTCGACCTTCGGCGAGAGCGCGTTGTCGCTCCCGGGTCGCTGGAAGGTGTCGTGGCTGAGCGCGTAGATCAGGACCGAGGCCGCGAGGTAGTTGAACATGATCGTCGTGATCACCTCGTGGGCGCCGGTGCGGGCCTTGAGGAACCCGGTGATGGCGCCCCAGAAGGCGCCGCCGACGAGGCCGGCGACCAGCGCCACGATCAGGTGCACGAACGGCGGCAGGTTCCAGGTGAACCCGACGTAGCCGGCGCAGATCGCGCCGATGATCAGCTGCCCCTGGGCGCCGATGTTGAACAGGCCCGCACGGAACGCGAGCGTGACGCCGAGGCCGGCGCAGATCAACGGCGCCGAGCGGTTGAGCGTGGAGGCGATCGCGTTGCTCGACCCGAGCGAGCCCTTCACCAGCGCGCTGTAGGACGACCAGACGGCGTCGGCGGACCGCGTGAAGAAGTCCCAGGGGTAGCTGCCGAAGTAGCTGAGCGACTCGATGACGTCGTCGTCGCTGAAGGCGATCACGAAAGCGCCGATCACCAGCGCGATCAGGAACGCGCCGGCGGTGACCTTGACGCTCGGCAGCCACGAGATCGGGTCACGCAGGTCGGCCTTGGGCCCCTGCTCGACGTTCTCGGGCTCGGCGCCGGGCGGCGGGACGGGTGCCTGGAGCGTCATGCCGGGACCTCCTCGGGCTTGTCTGGGGTGGCTCCGGCCATGAGCAGGCCGATGTCCTCACGGGCGATGTCCGGACTGACGGTGTCGACGATGCGGCCGTCGTACATGACCGCGATCCGGTCGGAGAGGGTGAAGATCTCGTCGAGCTCGGTGGAGACGATGATGACCGCGGTCCCCTTGTCGCGCTCGGAGATGATCCGTTTGTGGATGAACTCGATCGAGCCCACGTCCACGCCACGGGTCGGCTGCGAGGCGATCAGCACCTTGAGCGGCCGCGAGAACTCCCGGGCCACCACGACCTTCTGCTGGTTGCCGCCCGAGAGCGACGACACCGGCGTCGAGGCCGACTCGGTGCGGATGTCGAACTCCTTGATCCGCGCGTCGGCGTTCGCCGCTATGTCGTCGAGCTTGAGCACGAGGCCGCGTGAGAACTCGTCACTGCGGTAGATGTCGAGGATGAGGTTCTCGCGCACGCTGAATGCTCCGACGTAGCCGTCGTGGGAGCGGTCCTCGGGGATGTAGCCGATGCCGTCGTCGAGGCTCTCGCGCGGGCCGTGCTTGCTGATGTCGTCGCCATCGAGGCGGATCACACCGGCGTCGGGCTTGACCAGCCCGAGCAGCGCCTTGATCAGCTCGGTCTGGCCGTTGCCCTGGACCCCGGCGATGCCCAGCACCTCGCCGGCGCGAGCCTCGAACGAGACGTCCTTGACGACCTGATGACCCCGCGGGTCGACCACCGTGCAGCCCTCGACGGACAACACCACGGAACCGGACTGGGGTGGGTCCTTGTCGACCTTCAGCTTCACCTCGCGGCCCACCATCATCTCCGCCAGCTCGGCCTCGGAGGTGCTCGGCGGGGCGGTGCCGACGACCTTGCCGCGACGGATCACCGAGATCCGGTCGCCGACCGCCTTCACCTCGCGCAGCTTGTGGGTGATGAAGATGATCGAGGTGCCCTGCTCCTTGAGCGATCGCATGATGTCCATGAGCTCGTCGATCTCCTGCGGCGTGAGCACCGCGGTCGGCTCGTCGAGGATGAGCACCTTGGCCTCGTTGGACAGCGCCTTGATGATCTCCACGCGCTGCTGGACGCCGACAGGCAGCGCCTCGACCAAGGTGCCCGGGTCGACCTTGAGGCCGTAGCGCTCGGACAGCTCGGTGACCATCGCCGACGCCTTGCGACGCGACAGGACCCCCGGAACCGAGATCTGCTCGCGCCCGAGCATGACGTTCTCCGCGACGGTGAACACCGGGACGAGCATGAAGTGCTGGTGCACCATGCCGATCCCGGCCGCGATCGCGTCGCTCGGCGACTTGAACGTGACCGCCTCGCCGTCCACGAGGATCTCGCCCTCTGTCGGGTCCAGCAGCCCGTAGAGCATGTTCATCAGCGTGGACTTGCCGGCGCCGTTCTCACCGAGCAGGCAGTGGATCTCGCCCGGCTCGATGGTCAGGTCGATGTGGTCGTTGGCCGTGAACGACCCGAACTTCTTGGTGAGGCCCTTGATCTCCAGCTTCATCGCTGTCCCTCCACGACGGCACCCTAGGGCAGAAAGAACCGGGGCGGGGAAAGTCCCCGCCCCGGCTCTGTGACTCAGTTTCGAGCGGTGTCGATCAGGTCAGCCGGCAGGCTTGATCGTGATCGAACCGTCGATGATGCCCGCCTTGAGCTCCTCGATCTTGTCCTTCAGCTCCTGCGGGATCACGCTGTCGAAGTCGTGGTAGGGAGCGAGGCCCACACCACCGTTCTCCAGCGTGCCGTTGTAGAGCTCGTTGCTGAAGGTGTCCTCGAGCGACTCCTTGATCGCCTCGGTCACGGAGACGTCCATGCCCTTGGCCACCGAGGTCAGCAGGATGTCGCCGTACTCGGTCGACTCGAAGCCGTCGGTGTCGACCCAGATGCCCTTGGCGCCCGCGTCCTTGGCGGCCTGGAGGCCACCGAGACCGGCGGGACCGGCGACCGGGAACAGGATGTCGGCGCCCTGGCCGATCAGCTGCTCGCCGACCGACTGGCCCTTCGTCTTGTCCTCGAAGTCCTCGGTGAACGAGCCGTCCTTGCCGTCCCAGCCGAGCAGCTGCACCTCGGTGCCGTTGTCCTCGTTGTACTTCTCGACGCCCTGGCGGAAGCCCTCCATGAAGATGGTCACCGTCGGGATCGGCAGGCCACCGAAGGTGCCGACGACGCCGCTCTCAGACATGCCCGCGGCGAGGTAGCCGGCGAGGTAGGACGGCTGGTCGGTCGAGTAGGTCAGGCCCTTGAGGTTGGCCGGAGCCTTCTCGTAGGCGAAGTCGACGATCGCGAAGTCGACGTCGGGGTTCTTCTTGGCGGCGGCCAGCGTGGCGTCACCCAGGAGGAACCCGACCGTCGTGATCTCGTTGCAGCTCTGCTGGATGAGCTGGTTGATGTTGTCGGCGTACTGGTCGTCACCGGTCGACTCGACCTGTGCCGTCTGGATGCCGAACTGCTCGCCCGCGTCGGCCTGGCCCTTCAGCGCGGTCTGGTTGAAGCCCTTGTCGTCGAATCCGCCAGAGTCGGAGACCATGCACGCCTTGAAGTCCGGGTTGGCCGCCGGCTCCGACGCGGCGGACGAGGTGGCTTCGGTCGGTGCCGCGCTCGACGTCTCGTCGTCGGGCGCTGCCTCGCCACTCGAGTCGTCCCGGTCACCACATGCAGTCAGCGCAAGAGCGGCAAGACCCGCCACGAACGCCATGCGTGCCGTCTTCTTCACGGCATCCTCCTGATCGTTTTGTCCAAGGCGCACACCCGTCCGGGAGCGCGTCGCGCCACCCTAGGCCCTGACAGGGCTCTTGGGCGATGGCCGAGCGGGAGTTTTACGCGTTGTTACCCGTTGGTGACCTCGGGCCCTCCGCCACAGGGGAAATCCGTCCCAAAGGGGCCATTGCGTATGGTCCGGATGGGTGGTTTCAGCGGCGGAGGGCGCGGGCGGCGGTCTGTGCCAGCAGCTTGGCGCCGATGCCGATCGCGCGCTCGTCGATGCGCAGGTTGCCCTGGTGGAGGTCGTACGTCGCTCCGCCGGGCGTCCGCGTGCCGAGCCGCATCATCGCCCCCGGGACCCGGTCGAGGTACCAGCCGAAGTCCTCGCCACCCAGGCTCTGCGGGGCGACCACCTGGCCGCCGTCACCGAGCACCGCGCGGACCGCGTCGGCCAGGATCCGGTTGGAGACCGGCTCGTTGACGACCGGCGGGACGCCGCGCTGGTAGTCGATCTCAGCGCTCACGCCGTAGGGCCGGACGATCTCTGCGACGACCGTGCGGACGACGTCCTCGCAGTCCGCCCAGGCGACCGCGTCGAGGATCCGCACGGTGCCGGTGACCACGCCGTGGTCGGGGATGACGTTGGACGCCGAGCCGGCGTGCAGGCTCCCCCACACGACGCTGACCCCGGCCCTCGGGTCCATCCGGCGGCTCAGCACCGCGGGCAGCTCGGTGGTGACCTTCGCCAGCGCGAAGGTGAGATCTCCGGTCAGGTGCGGCCGGCTGGTGTGCCCACCGGTGCCGCTGAGCCGGACCTGGACCCGGTCGGCGGCGCTGGTGAGCGGCCCGAGCCGGAGCCCGACCTGGCCGACGTCCACACCTGGGTCGCAGTGCAGCGCGAACACGCGCTCCACCTCGTCGAGGGCGCCCTCATCCATGAGGTGCACCGCCCCGCCGGGCATCACCTCCTCGGCCGGCTGGAAGAGCAGCCGGACCCGACCGGCCAGCAGCCCGCGGTCGTGCACCTCGGCCAGGGCCAGGGCCGCACCGGCGAGCGCGGTCGTGTGCACGTCGTGCCCACAGGCGTGGGCCACCCCGGCGACCGTGCTCACCCAGGGATCGTCGGTGAGGTCCTGGACCGGCAGTGCGTCCATGTCGGCACGGAGCGCCACGAGCGGTCCGGTCTCGCCGAGGTCGGCGGCGAAGCCGGTGCGGCTGTAGCGGGTGACCCGCCAGCCGGCCTTCTCGACCCGGGCGGCGACCACCTCCGCCGTGCGCAGCTCGGACCAGGACAGCTCCGGGTGGGCGTGCAGGTCACGGCGCAGGTCGATGAGGTCCGCGTCGTACTTGTCGACGACGTCGGCGATCACGGTGGCCGTCGACACGGCCCTGGGTTCATCGGGTCTGGGTTCGCGCATGTCCCCCGAAGGCTAGACGACCAACTCCCAGAGCTCGTAAAACCTGCGAGGATCCCCGACGCCGAACGGGCATGGCGTCGGAGATCCTCGCAGTTTAACTAGGGCGTGCGGTCACGGCGTGATCGTGACGACCTTGCCCTTGGGCTTCTTGCCGGGCAGCGCGTTGATCGTCGCGAGCAGACCGGTCGGGGTCGCCTCGATCGCCGCGGGCAGCGGCACCCGGAGGTAGGTCCGGGCCTTGTGCTTGCCGGCCTTGATCTTCGAGATGACGCCGCGGAACAGCTGGGCGACGTAGACGTCCCCGTTGCTTGCGACCGCGACACCGGTCGGGCTGAGCAGCCCGTCCGCGACCGTCGAGACCTGCCCGGTGGTCGGGTTGATCTTGAGCACCCGGCCGTTGAGGCCCAGGCTGCCGTCCTCCGGTCCGCCCGGCAGGCTGGTGACGTAGAGCTGGCCGTCCGGGCCGTACTCGATGTCGGTCGGGACCGCCTCGAGGGCGAACTTCTTGCCGATCGCGCAGGCCGGCAGACCGTTGGCCTCCGCCGCGCTCCTGGTGACCCTGACCTTCACCGGCTTGAGGGCGGCAACGGTGGAGAACTGCCCCTGGGCGTTCAGCGCGAGGATCGCGTTGGCGCCGGCGTCGGCGACGTAGGTGATGCCGTTGGCCGAGGCCACCGCGTAGGCGTGGGTCTCCTTCACGCCGGAGTACGCCGCCGGGATCTGCGGGGGCAGCTGGGCCTGGCAGGACTTCGGCGTCTTGAGCAGGCCGTACTTGAACTTGCCGTCGGGGTTGGCCGCCTTCTCGTAGGCGTAGGTGTCTGCGATCTGCACCGGTGCCCCGGCGTTGTCCAGACCCCACACCCCGCCGGACTTGTTGTTGCTGGAACCGGTCACGAAGCGGACGACCCCGCCGTCGGCAGAGACGCCGTCGGCGGTGTGGTTCTTGCTCTTGTAGAGGACCGAGACGGTGCCGCCCGCCTGCTTGTAGAGGACTCCGGCAAAGGCGTCGGCCCAGTAACGGGTGCCGTCGGGAGCCTGGGCGACGCTCAACGGTCCGACGAGGTTCTTCGCAACGGTCGCGATGGTGGGCTTCGCCTTGGCTGTCGACGGGTGGGCGGGCGCCGCGGTGGCGCCCGTGAACGGGATGCCGGCTGAACTGCCGGCGAGTGCGAGGGCCGCTGCCGCGGCCATCAGGTGACGTGTTCGCATGGGATCTTCCTTCGGGGTCGATGACGAGGTGGACTCTGGAGAGGCTTGCGGGGCGACCCTCCCTGTCGCCTCCGTGCCTACCCGGAGATTTCTACGACTGGTGTCCCGATCGCAAGGGGAGTCCTGTCCCGAGCTGCCGGGACAGGTCCCGAATTCACCCCTTTGGGTGAGCCTCGTCGTACGCCGCCAGCAGCCGGTCGGCGGCCGCCGGTGCCGGCAGCTCGCCGCCGAGCACGGCGTCGCGCACCTCGTCGCGGATCCGGCGCACTCCGGCCGAGTGGCGCAGCCGCTGGTCCAGCTCGTCGCGGACCAGCGCCCAGGTGAACTCGAGCTGTTGCTGCGCGCGCTTCTCGGCCAGGCCGTCGGCACCGAGCCGCTCGCGGTGCGCGAGCACCCGGTCCCACAGCTCGTCGACGCCGATGTCGTGGAGCCCGGAGACCGTCACCACCGGCGGCGCCCACTCGCCCTTGCCGCGCACCAGCCGCAGGGCTCCGGCGAGCTCCCGCGCGGCAGCCCTGGCCTCGTCCTGCCGGTCGCCGTCGGCCTTGTTGACCGCGATGACGTCGGCGATCTCGAGGATGCCCTTCTTGATCCCCTGCAGCTGGTCGCCGGTGCGGGCCAGGGTCAGGAAGAGGAACGTGTCGACCATCCCGGCCACGGTCACCTCGGACTGGCCCACGCCGACGGTCTCGACCAGCACCACGTCGTACGCCGCCGCCTCCAGCACGGCCATCGCCTGCACCGTGGCGCGGGCGACGCCACCGAGGGTGCCGGCGGCCGGCGAGGGCCGGATGAACGCGTCCGGGTTCGCCGACAGCTTCGACATCCGGGTCTTGTCGCCGAGCACCGAGCCGCCGGTGCGGATGCTGGACGGGTCCACCGCCAGGACGCCGACCCGGTGGCCGGCGCCGGTCAGCCGGGTGCCGAGCGACTCGATGAACGTCGACTTCCCGACGCCGGGCACGCCGGAGACACCGACCCGGACGGCCGGCGAGCGGACCCCGGAGGGGTCGTCCTCGGCGAGCACGGTCAGGAGCTCCTGGGCGGCCGAGCGGTGCTCCCGCTTGGACGACTCCACCAGCGTGATCGCCTGCGAGACCGCCGCCCGGCGCCGCGCGCGGATGCCCTCGAGGAGGTCAGCCACCTCAGGCACCGAAGCACCTCGTTGGTTGAGGAAGGCGCCCTGGCGCCTGTCTCGAAACCTCGCAAGGCGTGGCTGGGAGGTGACCACGGTCAGGTCCCAGCACCGGCTCACCGGGTTTCGAGACGCTCGCTAGCGCGAGCTCCTCAACCACCGGTCGGCTCGTGGTCGAGCTGTTCTCTCAACCTGGCCAGCAGGTCGAGCGCGGACTCGGCTATGACGGTGCCGGGGAGGAACACCGCGGCCGCGCCCATCTCCTTGAGCGTGGGTACGTCGTCGGGCGGGATCACCCCGCCGATCACGACCATGATGTCGGGGCGGCCCTGCTCCTCGAGCGCCTTCTTCAGCGCGGGCAGCAGCGTGAGGTGACCGGCGGCCAGCGAGGAGATGCCGACGATGTGCACGTCGGCGTCGACCGCCTGCTGGGCGACCTCCTCCGGCGTGGAGAACAGCGGGCCGACGTCGACGTCGAAGCCCATGTCGGCGAAGGCCGAGACGATGACCTTCTGGCCGCGGTCGTGGCCGTCCTGGCCCATCTTGGCGACCAGGATGCGGGGCCGGCGACCCTCGGCCTCCTCGAACTCCGCGGTCGCGTCGAGCACCTGCTGCACGAGGGAGCCGCCGGCCTCGCTCCCCGCCGCGGACTCGTCCCTGAACACGCCGCTGATGGTACGGATGGTGGCCTGGTGCCGGCCGTAGACCTTCTCGAGGGCGTCGGAGATCTCGCCCACCGTGGCCTTGGCCAGGGCCGCGTCGACGGCGAGCGCGAGCAGGTTGCCGTCGAGTGAGTCCTGGCTCGCGCCGTCCTCCGCCGAGCGGGTGAGCGCCTCGAGCGTGCGGCGTACCTCGTCGTCGTCGCGCTCGGCGCGCAGCCGCTCCAGCTTGGCCATCTGCTGGCGGTAGACGTCGTCGTTGTCGACCTTGAGCACGTCGAGCTTGTCCTCGATGGCCAGTCGGAAGGTGTTGACGCCGATCACCTTCTGGGCGCCCGAGTCGATCCGGGCCTGGGTGCGGGCGGCGGCCTCCTCGATGCGCATCTTGGGGATGCCCTGCTCGATCGCCCTGGCCATGCCGCCGGCCTGTTCGGCCTCCTGGATGTGCGCCCAGGCACGCTCCGCGAGGTCGTGGGTGAGCCGCTCGACGTAGTAGGAGCCGGCCCAGGGGTCGATGGTGCCCGTGGTGCCGCTCTCCTGCTGCAGCAGCAGCTGGGTGTTGCGGGCGATCCGGGCCGAGAAGTCGGTCGGCAGCGCGATCGCCTCGTCGAGGGCGTTGGTGTGCAGCGACTGGGTGTGCCCCTGGGTCGCGGCCATCGCCTCGATGCAGGTGCGACCGACGTTGTTGTAGACGTCCTGCGCGGTCAGGGACCAGCCGCTGGTCTGGCTGTGGGTGCGCAGGCTGAGCGACTTCGGGTTCTGCGGGTCGAACTCACGGACCAGCCGGCTCCACAGCGCCCTGGCCGCGCGCAGCTTGGCGACCTCCATGAAGAAGTTCATGCCGATCGCCCAGAAGAAGCTGAGCCTCGGGGCGAACTGGTCGATCGTCATGCCCGTCGCGAGCCCGGCGCGGATGTATTCCACGCCGTCCGCAAGCGTGTAGGCGAGCTCGAGGTCCTGGGTCGCCCCGGCCTCCTGGATGTGGTAGCCGGAGATCGAGATCGAGTTGAAGCGGGGCATCTTCGCCGCGGTGTAGCTGAAGATGTCGGAGATGATCCGCATGCTCGGCTCGGGCGGGTAGATGTAGGTGTTGCGGACCATGAACTCCTTGAGGATGTCGTTCTGGATGGTCCCGCTGAGCTGCTCCGGCTTGACCCCCTGCTCCTCGGCCGCGGCGATGTAGAGCGCGAGCACCGGGAGCACGGCGCCGTTCATGGTCATCGACACCGACATCTCGTCGAGCGGGATGCCGTCGAAGAGGGTGCGGGTGTCGTAGATCGAGTCGATCGCCACCCCGGCCATGCCGACGTCGCCGCGCACCCGCGGGTGGTCGGAGTCGTAGCCGCGGTGGGTCGCGAGGTCGAAGGCGACGCTGAGCCCCTTCTGGCCGGCCGCCAGGTTGCGGCGGTAGAAGGCGTTGGACTCCTCGGCGGTGGAGAAGCCGGCGTACTGCCGGATCGTCCACGGCTGGGTGGTGTACATCGTCGGGTAGGGGCCGCGCAGGAACGGCGAGAGCCCCGGCCAGGTGTCGAGCGCGTCGAGCCCTTCGAGGTGCTCGGGACCGTAGACCGGGAGGATCTCGATCCCCTCCGGGCTCAGCCAACCCCGATTCGTCTGCGGTCCCACCTGTTCTTCGACGCTGGACGCCGCAGACGAATCGCTGAGGGACAGCCCGGCGAAGCTCTTCGGGACGCTCATGCCAGCTTCTCCCTCGTGCGGTGGAGGAACTCGAGCGCGTCGACGCCCATCGCCGCGGAGTCGTCGACCGAGTCGCGGGCCTTGCCGGCGATGACCACCCACTGCGCACCGGCCTCGCGCAGCGCGCGGGCGGCCTCGTCTGCCCAGGCGTCGTAGGCGCCGTCGCTGCCGGCCAGGCAGACCACCCGCTGCCCGTCGTACGCCGCGACCAGGTCGTCTGCGGTCTCGGTGGCGCCCGCGACGTCGACGGCGACGCCGCCGGCCGCGAGCAGGTTGGCGGCGAACGTCGCCCGGGCGGTGTGTGCCGAAACGGTGCCCATGGTGGCCAGGAAGACGTGACCGATCGCCGGCTGGTCGCGCAGTGCCTCGAACGCGGCGCCGTAGCGGCGCACCTCGCGGCTCTCGGGAGCGGGCGCGCGCGGGGGGAGCTCCTCGGCGAGGTTGGGGAACTCGCTGAGCCCGGTGATGGGACGCTTTCGGGTGGCGACCTCGCGGTCGCGCCGCTCGACGGTCCCGGCGATCTCCGCGGCCAGGTCGGCGCCGTCCTCGAGCCGGCCGAACAGCTCCCAGGCGGCGACGGCGAGGTCGTCGGTGAGCTGCTCGACGGCGTACGAGCCGCCGGCGGGGTCGCTGACGGTGGCGACGTGCGACTCGTCGATGAGCAGGTGCGAGGTGTTGCGCGCGACGCGGCGGCCCAACGCGTCAGGGGTCCCGAGCGGGCTGTCGAAGGACAGCACCGTGACGGCGTCCGCGCCACCGGCGCCGGCCGCGAAGGCGGCCACCGTGGTGCGGAGCATGTTGACCCAGGGGTCGTACTTGCTCATCATCGGCCGGCTGGTGACCCCGTGCTGGTGCTGCGTCGGATCCCCGGCGCCGCTCAGCTCGAGCACCCGCGCCCACAGCCGACGGGCCGCGCGGAGCTTGGCGATGGTCGGGAACTGCTCGTCGGTCGCGGCGTAGCGGAACTCCACGATCCTCGCGGCCTCGTCGAGGGCGACGCCGGCGTCGGTGAGCGTGCGGAGGTACGCCGCGCCGACGGCGAGCGAGTGGGCGAGCTCCTGGACGTCGGACGCCCCCCGGTCGTGCACCTCGGTCGCATCGACGACGAACGCGCGTACGCCGGTCTGCCAGGCGAGCTCGGCGAGCTCCCTGGTCGCGGAGCCGGCGTCGACGCCGAGGTTGGTCGCACCGTGCAGGTCGCGGCCGTCGGCGTACTGCACGAACGCGCGGGCACCGGCCTCGGTGGTCTGGAGCACGACCGGCGCGAGGTCGAGGAGGACCTCGTCGAGCAGGGTCGCCCAGCCCTCGACACCCAGGTCCTCGCCGGCCTCGAGCCACAGCGAGGTGACGCCGCCCCCGAGCTCGGCGAGCAGCGTCTCGTTGTCCGCCTTCGGATCGGTCACGACCAGGTGTGCTCGGAGGTCCCAGGCGCCGATCCGGGTCGGCCGGCCGCTGGTGGTCAGCCCGTCGAGCAGCTCGGGCGTGCCGAGCGGCGTGACGTCGATCCCGTCCAGCGTCTTGCGGGTGAGCCTGTCCCAGACCAGGTCGTCGGCGTCGTCGTCGGTCAGCCGGCGCGCCTTGCGGAGCACGGCGGCGGCCGCGGCCTCCCACTGTGCCTTCCCCTGCGCACGGTCGCGGCGGTCCTCGGGCGCGGCCAGGTCGAGGCTGCCCTGGGCCGGCTCGAGCTCCTCGGGCTCGGCCAGGCCGCCTTCGACGGTCTGCTCCTCGGTCACGCTCGAAGCGTAGGTTCGCCGCCGCCGCAGGGCCATGGACTGTGAATTTGTCCATGCCAGGGGGTTGAGGTGGCGCCCTGTTCAGGAGCAACGTGTCCCCATGGTGGACAAAGGAGCTCGTGCAGCCGGCAGACAAGATCTCGAGGCCCTCAAGCCCGATGAGATACGAAACGTCGTGCTGGTGGGGCCGAGCTCCGGTGGCAAGACCACCCTCCTCGAGACCCTGCTGGTCCGCAGTGGCGCCCTGACCCGCCCCGGCACGGTCGCCGAGGGCACCACGGTGTCCGACTTCGAGCCCGGCGAGCGCTCCCACGGGCGCTCGATGGCGCTGTCGGTGGCGCCCGTCGTACACCGCGGTGTGAAGGTCAACCTGATCGACACCCCCGGCTATGCCGACTTCGTGGGCGAGCTGCGGGCCGGGCTTCGCGCCGCGGACTGCGCGCTCTTCGTGACCGCGGCCAACGAGCCGGTCGACCAGGTCACGGCGATCCTGTGGCGCGAGTGCGCGGACGTCGGGATGCCGCGAGCGGTGGTGGTGACCAAGCTCGACCACGCGCGGGCCGACTACCCAGGGGTGCTGGCGGCAGCACAGCAGACGTTCGGGAGCACCGGTGACAAGGTGCTCCCGTTGTCCGTCCCGGTCATGTCGGGCACCGAGGTCACCGGGCTCATCGGGCTGCTGGGTTCCGACGCCGCCGCCTCCGAGCACGGCGATGCGCGGGCCGCGCTGATCGAGGGGATCATCGAGGAGTCCGAGGACGAGGGGCTGATGGACCGCTACCTCGCCGGCGAGCCGGTCACCGAGGACGCCCTCCTCGAGGACCTGCACCGCGCCATGTCGCGCGGCACGTTCTTCCCCGTCGTGGCGGCCTGCTCGTCGAGCGGCGTGGGCTGCGACGAGCTGCTCGACCTGATGGTGCGCGGCTTCCCCGCGCCCAGCGAGCACCCGAGCCCGGCCACGTTCACGCCCGCCGGGGCGGCCGCCGACCCGGTCACCTGCGACCCGCACGGTCCCCTCGTCGCAGAGGTCGTGAAGACCACCAGCGACCCGTACGTCGGCCGGGTCAGCCTGGTGCGGGTCTTCTCCGGCACCCTCGACCCCGACAAGGCGGTGCACGTGTCCGGCCACCTCACGTCGTTCTTCGGCGCCGAGTCCGGCCACGCCGACCACGACGACGACGAGCGGGTCGGGGCGCTGTCCTACCCGTTCGGTCAGTCCCTGCAGCCGGCGACGCGGGTGGTGTGCGGCGACATCGCGACGGTCGGGCGGCTCGGGCGCGCCGAGACCGGGGACACGCTCTCCTCGGTCGAGGACCCGCGAGTGCTCCGGCCGTGGTCGCTCCCGACGCCCCTGCTTCCGGTGGCCATCGAGGCGGCGACGAAGTCCGACGAGGACAAGCTCTCGACGGCGCTGTCACGGCTGGCCGCGGAGGATCCGTCGCTGCGGGTCGACATGGGCGCCGGGGAGCAGAGCCAGCTGGTCCTCTGGACGATGGGCGAGGCGCACGCCGACGCGTCGCTGGAGCGGCTGTCCGAGCGGTTCGGCGTCTCGGTCCGGCAGGTCGACGTGCTGGTGCCGATGCGCGAGACCCTGGCCGCTGCCGGCAGCGGCCTCGGACGGCACGTCAAGCAGTCCGGCGGCCACGGCCAGTACGCCGTCTGCGAGATCGAGGTCGAGCCTCTCCCCCGGGGCTCCGGGTTCGAGTTCGCCGAGCGAGTGGTGGGCGGCGTCGTGCCCAGGCAGTTCATCCCGTCGGTCGAGAAGGGCATCCGCGCCCAGATGTCACGCGGCTGCGGCGGCCACCCGATGGTCGACGTCCGGGTGACGCTCACGGGCGGCAAGGCACACAGCGTCGACTCGTCCGACATGGCGTTCCAGAGCGCCGGCGCCCTGGCGCTGCGCGAGGCCGCCGTCCAGGCGGGCGTGCAGCTCCTGGAGCCGTACGACGAGGTCGAGGTGATCGTGCCGGGCGACCTGGTCGGCACCGTGATGAGCGACCTGTCCGCGCGGCGCGGCCGGGTGCTCGGCCAGGACACCGCCGACGGGATGGCCGTCGTGCGCGCGCACGTGCCCTGCTCGGAGCTGATCCGCTACCCGATCGACCTCCGCTCGGCCACGCACGGCACCGGGTCCTTCACCCGGGCCTTCTCCAGCTACGAGCCGGTGTCCAGCTAGGGCGTGACTCCTTGTCAATGGTGGATGCCGGCGTCGTCCAGGCGCGGGCTGGCCAGGCGCCGGCACGCGCGCAGACTGGGCGTCTTCGAAGGGTCGGCGACGCCGCCAGCCCGTGATCTGGGCGGCGTCCGGCGCCGCCAGGGATAAGGAGACACGCCCTAGAGGTCTCAGCAGCGGTCGGGACTGCGCTCGTCGATCCGGCGATAGATCTCGCGCCGGGCGTTGGGCTCGTCAGAAGCCTTGGCCCGGCCCCGCTGGATCAGCCGCTTGCCGACGTCGGCACCGTCGCGCTCGACGTAGCGCAGCAGCCTGCCGTCGGCGTCCTTGTCGAGACCGCGGCGGGTCAGCGTGACGTCGTGGCCGAGGACGATCTTCGCGAGCACGTCGGCGCCGCAGCTGTCGGCGATCCCGACCAGCCGCACCTCGGCACCGTTGGTGAGCAGCAGCGTGCTCCCGTCGACGACGTCGTCGACCTGCCAGGTGCGACGATCGGGACCAGGGTCGCTCTCGGTCTCGTCGTCTGGTTCGGTCTGCTCGCTGGCCGGCGGACCCGGAGTGCTCGAGGCCGGAGGCGGGGACGGCAACGAACCCCCGCTCGACCTGGCGGTCTGGTCATCACCGACGACCAGCACGGCCGCACTGATCAGCACCAGGACGGCGACGGCGGCCAGTACCCAGGGCGCGAA
This sequence comes from uncultured Actinomycetota bacterium, assembly GCA_963798045.1. Lineage (GTDB taxonomy): Bacteria > Actinomycetota > Actinomycetes > Propionibacteriales > Nocardioidaceae > Nocardioides. Next base: position 20,754 of record CAWCSB010000011.1, on the reverse strand, counting down.
CCGCCGCACCTGCTCCTCCACCCCGGCCGGTGGCGCCTCGGGCGCGCCGGAGCGACGCTCGGTCCACCGCTCCCCGTTCCAGTAGCGCTGGTGGCCCGGCGGTGCCTCATAGTCCGGATACCAGCCCGGCGCGACTCCCCCCGTCACTCTTCAAGGAACGCACAGGGATGTGGGTCGGTCAAGTTCGCCTGACACCCCGCGGGGTATTGACGAGTCTGCTTGTCTCACCCCGCTTGCCGGTGCCCGCGCGCCTACCCGATCGCGTCTCGCCCGATCGGGTTTGACGGCGCAACCAACGGCGGGCTTCGCCACGCCGTCGGCATGCGCGGGCACCACCACCCTCAACTGCCCCACGGGTCACCGGGGCGGGCACTTGTCGGGCGGTTCTGTCACCTGTCGGGGGTTGCGTCCCCTGACAAGTGCCAGACTCACCCCACAAGTTCGAGGCGATGGTTCCTGTGGGGCCCGTGTGGTGGGGGCGGCCGCGCATGCGGCCGCCGCACAAGCGGGTCACGCAAGCGGTTGGGCGGCGCCAGCCAGTCCGGCAGCGTCAGGCCTTGCCCGCGGGCCGCTTGACCGGCGAGCCTTCTCGCTTCGGTGCGACCTCGCGGCCGTCGTCGTCCTTGTTGCGGAGGCCGATCTTGGCGCCGAGCCACACCAGGGGGTCGTACTTCTTGTCGGCCACGCGCTCCTTCATCGGGATGATCGCGTTGTCGGTGATCTTGATGCCCTCGGGGCAGACCTCGGTGCAGCACTTGGTGATGTTGCACATGCCGATGCCGGCGGCCGCCTGGGCCAGCTCGCGGCGGTCGTGGGTGTCCAGCGGGTGCATGTCGAGCTCGGCGTACCGCAGGAAGAAGCGCGGGCCGGCGAAGGCGGGCTTGTTGTCCTCGTGGTCACGGATGACGTGGCACACGTTCTGGCACAGGAAGCACTCGATGCACTTGCGGAACTCCTGGCCGCGCTCGACGTCGATCTGGGCCATCCGGCGCTTGCCGTCGGCGTCGCGCGGGGGCGGCGAGAACGACGGGAGCTCGGAGGCCTTCTCGTAGTTGTAGGAGACGTCGGTGACGAGGTCGCGGATGATCGGAAAGGCGCGGACCGGCGTGACGGTGATGGTCTCGCCGGGCTCGAAGTCCGAGAGCCGGGTCATGCACAGCAGCCTCGGCCGTCCGTTGATCTCGGCCGAGCAGGAGCCGCACTTGCCGGCCTTGCAGTTCCAGCGGACCGCGAGGTCGCCGGCCTGGGTCGCCTGCAGCCGGTGGATGGCATCGAGCACGACCTCGCCCTCGGAGACCTCGACGGTGTAGTCCTGCAGCTCGCCGCCCTCGTCGTCGCCGCGCCAGACCCGCATCTTCAGCTCAGCCATTGTTACGTCTGCCTTTCAGGTTGCAGAGGTTTCGAGACGGTCGCAGAGCGACCTCCTCAACCCGCGTCCTCGAAGAACTTCTTGAGCTCGTCGGGCATGACGGGGATCGGCTTCTCGGCCAGGTCCACGCCGTCGCCCGACGAGTTGAGCGTGAGCACGAGGTTCTTCGAGCCCCACTCGGCGTTCGGTCCCGGGAAGTCGTCGCGGGTGTGACCACCACGCGACTCCTGGCGGGCCAGCGCTGCCTTCGCGATGCACTCCGACACCAGCAGCATGTTGTGGATGTCGATCGAGAGGTGCCAGCCCGGGTTGTACGGCCGGGCGCCCTCGACCTTGAGGTGCTTGGCCCGCTCCTTGAGTGTCTCGATCTCCTTGAGCGACTGCTCGAGCTCGTCCGCGTTGCGGATGATGCCGACGAGGTCGTTCATCGTCTGCTGCAGGTCGGCCTGGATCGTGTAGGCGTTCTCGTCGCCCTTCGGGTCGAACGGCGCGAGCGCGGCCTGCTCGGCCTCCTCCAGCTGCCCATCGATGGATGGACGGTCGGACAGTCCCGAGGAGTACGACGCCGCAGCCTCGCCGGCGCGCTTGCCGAAGACGATGAGGTCGGACAGCGAGTTGCCGCCCAGCCGGTTGGAGCCGTGCATGCCGCCCGAGCACTCACCGACGGCGTACAGCCCGGCGATGCCGGACAGCTCGGTGTCCGGGTCGACCTCGACCCCGCCCATGACGTAGTGGCAGGTGGGACCGATCTCCATCGGCTCCTTGGTGATGTCGACGTCCGCAAGCTCCTTGAACTGGTGGTGCATCGACGGCAACCGCTTGTGGATGAACTCCGGCGAGCGACGCGAGGCGATGTCGAGGTAGATGCCGCCGTGCGGTGATCCCCGGCCGGCCTTGATCTCGGAGTTGATGGCGCGAGCCACCTCGTCACGAGGCAGCAGCTCGGGTGGGCGGCGGTTGTTCTTCTTGTCGTCGTACCAGCGGTCGGCCTCCTCGACCGTGTCCGCCGTCTCCGCCTTGAAGAACTCCGGGATGTAGTCGAACATGAACCGCTTGCCCTCGGAGTTCTTCAGGATGCCGCCGTCGCCGCGGACCGACTCCGTGACCAGCAGCCCCTTGACCGAGGGCGGCCAGACCATCCCGGTGGGGTGGAACTGGACGAACTCCATGTTGATGAGGGCCGCTCCCGCGCGCAGCGCGAGCGCGTGGCCGTCGCCGGTGTACTCCCAGGAGTTGGACGTGACCTTGAACGACTTGCCGATGCCCCCGGTCGCGAGCACGACCGACGGCGCCTCGAAGGCGATGAAGGTGCCGGTCTCGCGCCAGTAGCCGAACGCACCCGAGATCGCACCGGCGTCGTTCTTGAACAGCTCGGTGACCGTGCACTCCATGAACACGTCGATGCCGAGCTCGACGGCACGCTGCTGGAGGGTGCGGATCATCTCGAGCCCGGTGCGGTCGCCGACGTGCGCCAGCCGGGCGTAACGGTGACCGCCGAAGTCGCGCTGCGAGATGAGCCCGTCCTCGGTGCGGTCGAAGAGCGCGCCCCAGTCCTCGAGCTCCTGGACCCGCTCCGGGGCCTCCTGGGCGTGCAGCTGGGCCATCCGCCAGTTGTTGAGCATCTTCCCGCCACGCATGGTGTCGCGGAAGTGCACCTCCCAGTTGTCCTCGGGCCAGCGGTTGCCCATGGCGGCGGCGATGCCGCCCTCGGCCATCACGGTGTGCGCCTTGCCGAGCAGCGACTTGGTGACGATCGCGGTCTTCGCGCCGGCGTCGTGCGCGGCGATCGCGGCGCGGAGGCCGGATCCGCCCGCGCCGATGACGACGACGTCGTACTGGTGCTTCTCGACGGTGCCCCCGACGGGCGCGGTCTCGGTCATCGCAGCAAGCTCCTCAGAAGAACCGTGGATCGTCGAACGTGCCCGACGCGAGCAGGAAGATGTAGAGGTCCACCAGCGCGACCGAGAACAGCGACAGCCACGCGTAGTTGGCGTGCCGCTTGTTGAGCACCGAGACCCAGGTCCAGAGCTTGTAGCGAACCGGGTGCTTGCTGAAGTGGCGCAGCCGGCCGCCGACGATGTGGCGGCACGAGTGGCAGGAGAGCTGGTAGAGCCAGATGAACGCGACGTTGATCAGCATCAGCACGGTGCCGAGCCCCATGTGGATGCCGTCGGACTCGCCGGGGGCCGGGCCGAAGGCCAGGACGACGTCCCAGGTCAGGATCAGCGCGACCACGAAGGTGGCGTACCAGAACCAGCGGTGCACGTTCTGCAGGATCAGCGGGAACCGGGTCTCGCCGCTGTAGGCCGCGTGCGGCTCGGCGACGCCGCAGGCCGGCGGTGAGAGCCAGAACGAGCGGTAGTAGGCCTTGCGGTAGTAGTAGCAGGTCAGCCGGAAGCCCAGCGGGAAGATCAGGATGATCAGCGCCGCCGAGAGCGGGAACCACCCGAACGGCTGGCCGAAGTCCGACGAGCCCTCGACGCAGTCACCGAGGCACGGCGAGTAGAACGGCGACAGGTAGGGCTCGGCGAAGTAGTCCTTGTCCATGAACGCACGGATCGTGGAGTAGACGATGAACGAGAAGAAGACCGTGAAGGTCACCGCCGGGTAGAGCCACCACCGGTCCTGCCGGAGGGTCCGGACGCCGATGCTGGCCCGGGTCGGTCCACCGACCCCCGCCGTCATCGGTCCATCGCTGGACGTCACCGTCGACTCGCGAGCGTCCGTCGACGCCATGACCACCTCCGCTGCTCACTGGCAACCTGCCAACCGCGCAGTCTGCACACTGCCACCCCGAATGTGAACCAGATCCACCGGGTCAGACCCCGAACGCGGGAAATGTCACAGCCCTCGGGGTGACGCAGGCCATCTTCCAGTCCGGTCACCAGTGGCCTCGGCCGGAGTCCGCGATAATCTGCGCAGGTGGCGACCACCCGTCCGAGTCCGGGTCAGACGACCGGCCTTGTCACCGGCGCGCGAGCGGCGAGGTCGACCATCGCCCTGAAGCTGCTCATGGCGGCCAGCGGCGTCGTCTTCGTCGCGTTCGTGCTGGTGCACATGTACGGCAACCTCAAGGCGTTCAGCGGCCACGACGCCTACAACGAGTACGCCGAGCATCTGCGCGCCATCGGCGAGCCGGAGCTCCCGCACGAGGGCATGCTGTGGGTGATCCGCGCGGTGCTCGTCGGCTCGCTGGTCGTCCACGTGGCCTGCGCGGTGATCTTGTGGCGCCGGGCCGGGAAGGCCCGGACCACGCGCTACGTCATGAAGCGCAACCTCTCCTCGACGTTCTCCTCACGGATGATGCGCTGGGGCGGGCTGACCATCCTGCTGTTCCTGGTCTGGCACCTGCTGAACTTCACGATCGGCAAGGTCAACGTCTCAGGCGGCTCGACCGACGACCCGTACGACCTGCTGGTCGACTCGTTCCAGGTGTGGTGGCTCACGGTCATCTACCTGGTCGCAATGACCGCGTTGGGGATGCACCTGCGGCACGGCGTGTGGAGTGCCGCTCAGACGCTCGGCCTGACCAACAACGAGCGGGCCCGTCGCAACGCCAACGTGCTGGGCATGCTGCTCGCGGTCGTGATCGCCGGCGGGTTCTCGCTGGTGCCGATCTTCATCCTGTTCGGAGTGATCTCATGACTGGGCCGTTCATGACTGGGTCGTTGATGACGTTGGGCCTCTCGTGACTACGCCGCACGGCACCTCCGACGACAAGCCGGACATGCCGGACACCACGCTGGCCTTCGAGGCGTCCCTGTCCCGCGAGCCGGGCGGGGAGGAGTACGACGACGCGGCGGGCTACTACGTGGACGGCGCTCCGGTCGCCGACACCAAGTCGCCCGGCGGGCCGCTGGAGGAGCGGTGGGGAACGCGGAAGTTCGAGGCGCGGATCGCGAACCCGGCCAACCGCCGTCGGCTCTCGATCATCGTGGTCGGCACCGGCCTGGCCGGCGCCTCTGCGGCGGCCACGCTGGGCGAGGCGGGGTACGTCGTGAAGTCGTTCTGCTACCAGGACAGCCCGCGCCGGGCGCACTCGATCGCGGCGCAGGGCGGCATCAACGCGGCCAAGAACTACAAGGGTGACGGCGACTCGGTCTACCGGTTGTTCTACGACACCATCAAGGGCGGCGACTACCGGTCGCGGGAGTCGAACGTGTACCGGCTGGCCGAGGTCAGCGCCAACATCATCGACCAGTGCGTCGCGCAGGGTGTGCCGTTCGCGCGGGAGTACGGCGGGCTGCTGGACAACAGGTCGTTCGGTGGTGTGCAGGTCTCGCGCACGTTCTACGCGCGCGGCCAGACCGGGCAGCAGCTGTTGATCGGCGCCTACCAGGCGCTGGAGCGGCAGGTCGCGGCCGGCACCGTGCGCTGCTACACCCGCCACGAGATGCTCGAGCTCATCGTGGTCGACGGCCGGGCCCGCGGGATCATCGTCCGCGACCTGGTGACCGGGGAGATCGAGACCTACTTCGCCGACGTGGTGGTGCTGGCCAGCGGCGGCTACGGAAACGTGTTCTTCCTGTCCACCAACGCGATGGGCAGCAACGTCACCGCGACCTGGCGCGCGCACCGCAAGGGCGCGCTGATGGCCAACCCCTGCTACACCCAGATCCACCCGACCTGCATCCCGGTCACCGGCCACCACCAGTCCAAGCTGACCCTGATGTCGGAGTCGCTGCGCAACGACGGCCGGATCTGGGTGCCGAAGAACAAGGCGGACTGTGACAAGAACCCGCGGGAGATCCCCGAGGAGGACCGCGACTACTACCTGGAGCGGATCTACCCGGCGTTCGGCAACCTGGTCCCCCGCGACATCGCCTCGCGCCAGGCCAAGAACATGTGCGACGAGGGCCGCGGCGTCGGCCCCGAGGTGGAGGGAGTACGCCGCGGGGTCTACCTGGACTTCGCCGAGGCGATGGAACGCCTGGGCCGCCCCGCGATCGAGGCGAAGTACGGCAACCTGTTCGACATGTACGCCCGGATCACGGGCGAGGACCCCTACGAGGTCCCGATGCGGATCTACCCGGCGGTCCACTACGTGATGGGCGGGCTGTGGGTCGACTACGACCTGCAGTCCACGATCCCCGGGCTGTTCGTCACCGGTGAGGCCAACTTCTCCGACCACGGCGCGAACCGGCTCGGCGCCTCGGCGCTGATGCAGGGGCTGGCCGACGGCTACTTCGTGCTCCCCAACACGATCCGCGACTACCTCGCCGACGGTCCGTTCGACCGGGTGCCGCAGGACCATCCCGCGGTGGTCGAGGCGCAGGAGTCGGTCAAGGAGCGAGTCGCGGCGTTCCTGTCCACCACGGGCACCCGCAGCGTCGACTCCTACCACCGCGAGCTCGGCAACATCATGTGGGAGTACTGCGGCATGGAGCGCACCGAGGACGGGCTGCGCAAGGCCATCGACCTGATCCGCAGCCTGCGCGAGGACTTCCACCGCAACGTCAAGGTCCTCGGCACCGCCGAGAGCCTCAACCAGTCCCTGGAGAAGGCCGGCCGGGTCGCCGACTTCTTCGAGCTCGGCGAGCTGATGTGCATCGACGCCCTCAACCGCCGCGAGTCCTGCGGCGGCCACTTCCGAGGCGAGTCCCAGACCGAGGACGGCGAAGCGCTGCGCCACGACGACCAGTACGCCTACGTCGCCGCCTGGGAATGGGCCGGTGCAGGTGGGACGCCGGTGCTGCACAAGGAACACCTGACCTACGAGTTCGTCGAGCTCAAGCAACGGAGCTACAAGTGAGGGCGCTGCCATGAGGATTGGGCTCAAGATCTGGCGCCAGCCCGACGCCTCGTCGCCGGGTGCGATGGCGACGTACCAGCTCGACGACGTCTCCGAGGACATGTCGTTCCTCGAGATGCTCGACGTCCTCAACGAGGAGCTCATCGGCAAGGGCGAGGACCCGGTGGCCTTCGACTCCGACTGCCGCGAAGGCATCTGCGGCATGTGCGGGCTGATGATCAACGGACAGGCACACGGCCCCGAGGTGACCACCGCCTGCCAGCTGCACATGCGCTCGTTCCAGGACGGCGACGAGATCGTCATCGAACCCTGGCGGGCCGACCCGTTCCCCGTGATCAAGGACCTCGTCGTCGACCGCCGCGCCTTCGACCGGATCATCGCCGCGGGCGGCTACATCTCGGTCAACACCGGTGCCGCGCCCGACGCGCACGCCGTACCCGTCCCCAAGGACAAGGCCGACCGCGCCTTCGACGCCGCCACCTGCATCGGCTGCGGCGCCTGCGTCGCCGCCTGCCCCAACGGCTCCGCCTCCCTCTTCCTGGGCGCCAAGATCACCCACCTCGGCGAGCTCCCCCAAGGCCAGGCCGAACGCGACCGCCGCGTCGTACACATGGTCGGCCAGCACGACATCGAAGGCTTCGGTGGCTGCACCAACATCGGCGAGTGCACCGCCGCCTGCCCCAAGGAGATCCCGCTCGACGTGATCTCCCGACTCAACTGGGACCTGCACGCCGCACTGCGGCATGGGCACTGAGAGGACGGCTACAGCAGGTCGCGGAGGCGGGCGACGAGCGAGTCCTTGACCGCTTGCTCGACCGCGACGTTGATCTGGTCGTACAGGTCCTCTTCGTTGTCGAGGTTCTCCAGGATGCTGCGCAGGTCGAGGTCGTTGATCGTGCGGATGAGGACGTCGTCGATCTTCAGCGCTGCGTTGATCACCGAGTCCGGGAGGGCGCGGATCGCCATCTCGAGGAAGCGGTTGAGGTCCGCGTTGTCGAGTGCCTCGTCGACCAGTTCCGAAGCCGGAGGCAGCGACCCGTCGTCCTTCATCCGGGCGACGGCGGACAGCAGTCCCTCGCGCAGGGCGTCGACCTCGGCGTCCGTGCGGGGGCCGGGTTGCGCGAGCTCGAGCGTCAGCGCTTCGCGGCTCACGTGCAGGCGGCAGGCGGCACCGTCGATGCCGAGCAGCACGAGACGCTCGGTGAGCCCGTCCATGCCGTCGGCCCGCGAGGTGACCGTGCGTTCGACGCACGGGTCGGCCGACCGCAGTGGCTCGAACGCCCCGCCCCCGTTGGCGAGCTGCACGGCGAGCACACCGCTCACCAGGGCCAGCGCGGCCGTCGGCATGCCGGCCATGCGAGCGAGACCGGTCATGGGGTGGCCTTCCGGCGGGGCGCGACCACACTGAGCAGGGCGAGGAGCGCGAGACCGGCGCCGATGAGGAACGAGTCGCGGAAGGCCCGCGTGGCGGCTCGCTCCAGCTGAGCCTCGAGATCGCGCTCGAGCTGGGCCGCGGCGGGACGCTCATGGGGGGCGAGGTCCGCCGTCGCGAACGCGCGGTGCAGGTCTGGGATCTGACCCTGCTGGCCCGCCAGCTCACGGCCGAGCGACTGTGCGATCGCGATCTTGTCGTCCGGCTTCAGCGGAGCGTCGAGGACCAGGGACGCGATGGCCTCCTGGGCGGGCACCTGAGCGTCCTGGAGGTCCGCGGTGAACACCGGCGTCAGGATGGCCAGCCCCACGACCACGCCGACGTGGCGGGCGCCGATGGTCCACCCCGCGTGGCGCACTCGCGGCAGGCGCATCTCCATGGCTTGGGAGGTGAGTCGGTCGACGGTCAGCCCGAGCCCGAGGCCGACCAGTGCCTGCGGCGCGATCGTCCAGGCGAGGTGGGCGGACGGCGGGATCGCGAGGCCGACCAGTCCGCCGGCGATGAGGAAGCAGCCCACCGCGACCTCGACCTGGGCCGGAGGTCGCAGCAGGCGCGCGAGGGGGCGGGCGGCGAGCGCCGCGACGGGCACGACGGACACGGTCAGGGCGGCGGTCGCCGGGGAGCGGCGCCAGCCCTCGACCAGGAGCAGGACCAGCAGGAACAACGCCGCGGTGAGTGCGGCCGACAGCAGGGCGAGCGTGAGATTGGGCCGCACCGCCGGACGGTGCCGGTCCGGTGTGAGCTCCGGTGCGGCACGCACGGCGAGCGCGGCCGGCACGGCCAGCACGGCGAACGGCACCTGCACCACGAAGATCGCCTGCCAGGAGATCGCTTCCGTGAGCAGCCCGCCGGCGACAGGACCGGTCGCCGTACCGATCACGCCGGCCGTGACCCAGGCCGCCACTCCGCGCCGTTCGCCGTAGACCGCGACCAGGAGCTCCAAGCACCCGATCAGTGCGAACGCGCCTCCGATCGCCTGCACGCACCTGGCCGCGATCAGTACGTCGATCGAGTCCGCAACGGCGCACCACGCCGACGAGCCGGCGAACACCGCGATACCGACGGCACTCATGATCCGCGGCTGCACCCGAGCGAAGCTCATGGCAGACGGGACGGCGACCAGCCCCAGCACGAGGTTGAACGCGATCAGGACCCAGGCAACCTGCCCGACGGTTGCGTCCAGGTTGCGGAGGATGTCGGGCAGTGCGAGCGTCACCACCGCGGAGTCCGCGAGCACCAGCGCCACGGTCACGGCGAGCAGAGGAGCCACGGCGCGACGCACGCGACCATCCTCGCAGCGAGACCAATGTCAGGAGGAGTCGCCGCGGCCGGCTCGGGCCACAGCGGTCGCTGCGGCCGCGCCGAGGGCAGCCCCCGCCGCGAAGGCGCCCTTCTTGGACCGGCCACTCTGCCCGTCTGCATCCACGAGCTCGTCGGCCGATGGCGAGGGCGGACCCTGCACGGGTTCGGCTGGCTCGGTGACCCGCTGATCGCGGGACCGTGGGTGCGTCCACGCCCACGACGCGGCGTACAGCACCACCCGGGAGAAGTAGTTGATCCAGACCAGGAGGATGAGCGCGAGGCCGAAGACCTGGAACGCCGGCTGTCCCTGGGTGGAGCGGATCAGCAGCCCTGAGACCTGCTTGAGGATCTCGAAGCCGACGGCGCCGAGCAGGGCGCCTGACCACATTGCGCGCTTCGGCAGATCGGGGGCAGCCAGCAACCGGAACATCGCGAAGAACAGCACGGCGTTTGCGAGCAGGCCCAGCACGAGAGCGAGGACCTGGACCAGCCAGCCGAGCTCGGTGCTGAGTCCGGCCCAGCCGAGCAGGTCCTTGGAGAACCCCGACACGATCCCGGTCAACGCCACGGCGACCAGCAGCACCACGCCGATGATCGCCAGCGTCACGAGGTCGCGCAGCTTGCCCTTCACGAAGCTCGGCTGCTCGCGCTCCGGGAGCGCGAAGACCGCGATCAGGGCGTCCCTCAGGGCCGACAGCCAGCCCAGGCCGGAGTAGAGGACGCCGACGAGGCCGATCAGCCCGACCGTGCCCGCGGCGTTCTGGATGTCGTCGAGCTGGATCTGGTTGTCACCGTTGCCGATGATCCCGGGGAACATCTCGCCGATCGCCGTGACCAGGGTGTCCTGGGCGTCGGGGAAGACCTTGGCGACCCAGCCGACCACGAAGAAGGCCAGCGCCAGCACCGGGAAGACCGACAGGAAGCCGAAGTAGGTCACGGCGCCGGCCTGCTGGTTGGCCTTGGCCTCGCCGTAGTGCTCCTGCGTCCGCAGGACGTGGTCGAGGCCGGGGTGGTGCTGGCGTACGTCGCGGATGCGGGCCTTCACCCGATCGACGACGCCGGCCATGGAGTTCAGGTACCCGTGCCGAGCGGGAAGTACCGCGTGGGCGTCCAGCCGAGCTCGGCGTCGTGCACGTAGAGGTGGAAGTCCTCGACGTCGAACTCGCACTCGAAGTCGGCGAGCTCGTCGAAGGCCTGGTCGAGCCGGCCCTCGGCGACGTGGTGGGCGATGGTGACATGAGGGTGGTACGGGAAGGCCAGGTCGACGGCGAGCGGTCCCCGGCGTACGGCGGCCGCCAGCTGCTCGCACTGGGAGATGCCCTCGACCACGGTCACGAACACCACCGGCGAGACCGGCCGGAAGGTGCCGGTGCCGCGGAGGTGGACCTCGAACGCCGGGACCTCAGTGGCGGCGACGGCGAGGTGCGCCTCGATCTCCCCGAGCTCCGCGTCGGTCACCTCGGTCGGCGGGATCAGGGTGATGTGGGTCGGGATGGTCTCGGCCATCGCGTCACCGACGCTGGTGCGGTAGTCCTGGAGCTCGGTGGCCCAGGGCTCCGGGATGGCGAGCGCCACTCCGATCGTCGGCACGGGCAGAAACCTACTCATGTGTTGGAGGTCGCGCGGACAGGGCCCGCCGGCTCGCGCCGCCCCGCGGGCGCTCGGCGGCGTTGCGGGCTCTCGGTAGACAACCCCGGTATGCCGTCGAGCCCGCGCCTTGCCGAGCAATCCCGCGGATGCGACGCTCGCTGATCGACGCTCCCTGTCCGCGCGACCTCTACTTGGGCTTCGCCACGAACCCCACGCGCTGGTAGATGTCGTCAAGGGTGGCCTGCGCGACCTCCTGCGCCTGCCGACGGCCCTGCTCGAGCACCTGGGTGAGGTGCGCCTGGTCGTCGAGGAGCTCGAGGGTGCGGTCGCGGAACGGCGTCACGAAGTCGACGACCACGTCGGCGAGGTCGGTCTTGAGGTCGCCGTACCCCTTGCCGGCGTACTGGTCCTCCAGGTCCTGGATGCTCGTCGCGGTCAGCGAGCTGTAGATGGTGAGCAGGTTGCTGACGCCCGGCTTCTCCTCCGCGTCGAAGCGGATCTCGCTGTCGGAGTCGGTGACCGCGCTGCGGATCTTCTTCGCGCTCACCTTGGGGTCGTCGAGCATCTCGATGATCCCGGCCGGGCTGGACGCTGACTTGGACATCTTGGCGGTGGGGTTCTGCAGATCGCCGATCTTGGCGGTCGCCTTGAGGATGTAGGGCTCGGGCAGCCGGAGTGTCTTCTTGTAGCGGCTGTTGAACCGCTGGGCGAGGTCGCGGGTCAGCTCGAGGTGCTGGCGCTGGTCCTCGCCGACCGGGACGTAGTGCGGCCGGTAGAGCAGGATGTCGGCCGCCTGGAGCACCGGGTAGGTGAACAGCCCTACGCTCGCCGCGCCCTCGCCGCCCTTGGCGGACTTGTCCTTGAACTGGGTCATCCGCCGGGCCTCGCCGAAGCCGGTCAGGCACTGCAGCACCCAGGCGGCCTGGGCGTGCGCCGGCACCTGGCTCTGGATGAAGATCGCCGACCGCTGCGGGTCGATGCCCATCGCCAGCAGCTGGGCCGCGGCGCGCAGGGTGCGCTCGCGGAGCGTCTTCGGGTCCTGCTCGAGGGTGATCGCGTGCAGGTCGGCGATGAAGAAGAACGGCGCGTGGTCGCGCTGCAGGTCCACCCACTGCCGGAGCGCGCCGAGGTAGTTGCCGAAGTGGAAGGAGTCGGCGGTCGGCTGGATCCCCGAGAGGACCCGCGGCCGGGCGCCACCCGCGACGACGTCGGGCACGCTGACCTCGGGCTCGGTCGTGGGGGCGGCAGGCATGGGTGGCATTCTCCCTGATCATGAGTGGCGTCCATGACTTGGTCCGCGCCTTCTACGAAGACCTCTGGAACCGCTGGGACGACGCGGGTGTCGACGCCGTCCTCTCCGCCGGGTTCGAGTTCCGCGGCTCCCTCGGCACGACCACGGTCGGTCGCGACGGCTGGCGCTCGTACCGCGACGCGATCCGGGCGGGCGCTTCCGACTTCCGCAACGAGGTGGTCAGCCTGGTCGTCGACGGGGACAACGCCGCTGCCCGGCTGTCCTACACCGGCACGCACACCGGCCCCCTCCTCGGCCTGCCGGCCAGCGGCCGGCGGTTCGAGTACGCCGGCGCGGCGTTCTTCACCGCCGAGGACGGTCTGCTCGCCTCGGCGTGGGTGCTCGGAGACATCGAGGGCCTTCGCCGTCAGCTCGTGTGACGCTGCCTGCCGCCAGACCTGCCGATGGCCCACTCCGCGATGGCGACGTTGATGACCCAGCCCGCACCCTTCGCCAGGTCGTCCCGGACCACGCCGCTCCCCCACAGCGCGCCCCCGAAGCCCTCGGTGAAGGCCTGGGTGCCGGCGGCCAGGCCGATGGCGTAGGCGCGGATCATCCACGCGCGGTGGGCGGGGATGTCGCGGCGACGGGCCGCGTTGAAGCCGAGCGCGAGGAAGCCGGCCATGGCCGAGGCGAAGGTCAGCCGCAGCACGAACAGCAGGTCGCCGGTGCCGGGCTTCGGGCTGTAGGCCAGCGTCATCCAGAGCGCCGAGCCGGCCACGCACAAGCCGGCGACGGCGAGCACTCGCCCGGCGCGGCGGTGCCAGGCCCAGTGCCGCCGCCGGAAGCGGGGTGCGAACTGGAGTGCTCCGAGGAGGGCGTACGTCGTGGCGCCGGCGATGTGGATGACCAGCGGAAGCGCGAGGCCGGCGAAGCGAGGGTCGGCGGGCAGCACCTCCGGGCCACCGGAGAGCTGGAGCAGGCGGAGGGCGCCGGCCACGACGGGGATCGCACTCAGTGCGACCAGCGCCCCCGGAACGGCCCTGCCCGGACCACCGGTTCGCTGAGGTGTCGTCGTCGACAGCACGGCGGTCATGCCAGCCCCTCCGAGGGAACCTGGGTGACCGACAGCAACGGCAGGCCGAGGTCTCGGAGCCTGGCCAACAGGCCGTGCAGCGCGGCTTGGTCCGCGACCGGCCCCCGGATCAGGGTGGTGCCGTCGGGGTCGGTGCTCACGGTCATCCCGTCGAACCAGCTCGCCCACCGTTGGTCCAGCCGCCCGCGGAGGTGGATCTCGTACCAGTCCTCACCGACGCTGCTCGTGTTCATGTCCGCAAGCTAGGAGCGCGGACGGTGAGTGGTCGTCACACCAAGTGGTGAGCGAGGTGGTGATTCTTCAGGCGCCGGGGCGGTTCAGCAGCCCCAGCTGGCGGGCCGCGCTCACCGCCGCGCGCCGGTTGTTGACGCCGAGCTTGGTGTAGATGTGCTTGGTGTGGGTGCGCACCGTGTTGAGGGAGACCACGAGATGGCGGGCGATGTCGGGTCCGTCCAGGTCGCCGGCCAGGAGGCGGAGCACGTCGAGCTCGCGGTCGCTGAGCGGGTCGATCAGCGGCTGTGTGGCCGGCGCTGGTGAGGCCGGGTCAGGCTGAGCGGCCGTCTCTGTCGCCTCGAGGACGCGGCGCAGGAACGCCCAGTCGGGCCGGCTGCGGCTGAGCGTCTCGAGCAGCTTCACCATCGGTGGCCCCTCCCCGGCGAAGACGCGGATCCAGCCGCCGGGCTCCGCGAGGCTGCAGGGCGCGTTCCAGTGGAGCGACCTCCTGCTGCGCGAGCGCCTGCAGGGTCAGGATCTCGATGACGGTGCGCACCCGGCCGCCGCTCTCGGCAGCGGCAAGCAGACGGTCGAGCAGGGCCAGCGCGTCCTCCCGGGCCTCGGGCGTCTGCTGGGCCAGCAGGATCCGCACGAGGGTCACGTGCTCGTACTCGTGGACGTAGGACGGCTCGTCATCGAAGGACAGTCCCTGCCGTCGGGCCCAGTCCAGCGCCTCGTCGACCTGCCCGTGCGCCGCGAGCATCCGCGCGTGGACGGCGGGCACGGGCTGCACGTTGGGCGAGTAGTCGCCGACGTACACACGCTCGGCCTCCTCCAGGAGCTGCAGGGCGGTCGCCGAGTCGCCTTCCGCCTCGCGGAGCCGGGCCATCGCGACCCGCCAGCGGTACGGGTTCTGGGCCAACGCCGCAGACTCGCCGAGCTCGTCGGCGCGGCGCAGCTGGTCGGCCGCCGTTGCCAGGTCGTTGCGCTCCCAGGCCAGCCTGCTCAGCGCGACCAGCATGTCCGCGCTGCCTCGCAGGCCGGGTCCTTCGCGTGCGGCGAGCTCGAGCGCGCGCTCGATGGAGCGCTGAGCCTCGTCGACACGGCCGAGCGTCAGCTCGAGGTCCACGAGCGTGATGGTGGTGCCGCAGACGTCGGCGATGCGCCCGACCCTGCGCAGGCCCTCGGTAGCGATCGTGTAGCCGCGGTGGGCGGCCTCGAGGTCGCCGGTGCTCCAGGACGCCAGGCCCGACAGGGCCGACGCGGCGGCCCGGGGCAGGTCGTCGTCCTCCGCCGACAGGGCGAAGGTCCGCTCGGCGTGGGCGATCGTGCCGGCCGGGTCGCCGGCGTTGAGGGCCAGTGCCGCGCGGTACATCTCGATCGACGCCGGGAGGCGCGTGAACTCGTCGCGATCCACCACGACCAACTCGTCACCGGGCAGCGCGAGCTGCCGCTCGATGTCCTGCAGCCGTTCCTCGATGCCGTCGAACTCGTTGCTGGACATCAGGGCGCCCACCAGGCCGATGGCCAGGACCGGACGGTTCCGGAGCACCTCGTCCGGAAGGGCGTCGACCCAGCGGCGGAACACCGCCTCCCGGCGTACCCGGGCCAGCGACGGGATCGCCAGCTCAGCCAGCTCTGCCGCGTGCGCGACGTCGCCGGCGGCGAGCGCGTGCCGGACCGCGGACTCGGGGTCCCCGGCCTCGTCGTACCAGTCGCTGGCGCGCCGGTGCAGCCCGGCGACCCGGTCGGGTTGCTCAGCCAGGAGGTGCGCGCGGAGGACGTCGGCGAACAGGTGGTGGTAGCGGTACCAGCGGCGGTGGTCGTCCAGCGGCACCACGAACAGGTTCCGGCGCACCAGCGACTCCAGCACCTGGCCGCTCCCGGACGTCTCGGTGACGGCGTCGCAGAGGGGGCCGGTGAGCCGCTCGAGGATCGCCGTGCCGAGCAGGAAGTCGCGGACCTCCTCGGGCTGGCGGTCCAGGACCTCCTCGACGAGGTAGTCCACGACGTACCGGTCGTCGCCGGCGAACCCCGCGATGAAGCGCGACGGGTCGTCCCGGTCCCGCAGCGAGATCGCGGCGAGCTGCAGTGACGCGATCCAGCCCTCCGTCCGGGCCTCCAGGGCTTCGACGTCGTGCGCGTCCAGCTCCAGCCCCGTGGCGTCAGCGAGGTAGACGGTCGCCTCCTCATGGGTGAACCGGAGGTCGGCCGCCCGGACCTCGGTGAGCTCCCCACGCGCCCGCAGCCTCGCCAGCGGCAGCGCCGGGTCGGCGCGGGTGCTTATGACCAGGTGCACCTGCGGCGGCAGGTGCTCGAGGAGGAACGCCACTCCCGGCTGGATCTCCGGGCTCTCGGCGAGGTGGTAGTCGTCGAGGACGAGGTCCACGTCGTCGGGCAGGACGCTGAGCTCGTTGAGGACAGTCGCCAGGACGCTCTCGATCGGCTGGCCCGCGTCCAGCAGGGCCAGGCCCCCGGCGCCGGTGCCCGGTGCGGCTCGCTCGAGCGCGGTCAGCACGTACGACCAGAACGCGACCGCACCCGTGTCCGCCTCGTCCAGGGACACCCACGCGGTCCGCCGGGTCCCGACCTCACTGTCGGCAGCGCCCGCCAGCCAGGCTGCCAGCAGGGTCGTCTTCCCGAAGCCGGCCGGTGCCGAGACCAGGGTCAACCGCGTCCGCCGGGTCCCCACGACCTGGTCAAGACGGGGCCGCGGCACCAGACCCTGCCGCGGCCGCGGGTGGAAGAACTTGGTCTCGACCAGCGCGACCGGCATCAGTGGTCTCCTCGCCCGCTGCTCGAGGAGGCACGCACGTGCATCCGCTCACCCGGACGGCCGAAGATGCTCAGCACCTCCGCAGGTCCCTCGCCGGTGCTGCCGAACCAGTGCGGCAGCTGGGTGTCGAACTCGGCGACCTCACCCTCCCCGAGCACGAGGTCCTGGTCGCCCAGGATGAGCCGCATCCGGCCGGCCAGCACGTAGAGCCACTCGTAGCCGTCGTGGGTGCGCGGCTCGGGCGTCGACTGGTTCGCGGGGATCACGATCTTCCAGGCCTGGACGCCGCCCGGGTGCCGGGTCAGCGGCAGCACGGTGCGCCCGTGGACGCGCCGCGGCTTGAGCCGGATCCGTGGGTCGCCCACCTCGGGCGCGCCCACCAGGTCGTCCAGCGGCACCCGGTAGACCTGGGCCAGCGGGAGCAGGAGCTCCAGGCTCGGACGCCGCTGGCCGTTCTCCAGACGGGACAACGTGCTCTTCGAGATGCCGGTGCGCTCGGCGACGTCCGTCAGCGTGATGCCGCGCTGCTCCCGCACCTTGCGCAGCCGGGGACCGACGAGGTCCAGCGCCGCACCGATCGCCTCCGTCATGGCCCCATTGCACAGCCGGATTCCCGGAAACAGCAACCTTTGTTGTCGAACCAGGAACGACCAGCGACGCTCATGACATGAACGAGTACGACGTAGCAGTGGTCGGCGGCGGCGCCGCCGGCCTGTCAGCCGCCCTGGTCCTGGCCCGCGCCCGCCGCGCGGTCGTGGTGATCGACGCCGGCGAGCCTCGCAACGCACCCGCCGCGCACCTGCAGGGGTTCCTGTCCCGCGACGGCATGCCACCCGCGGAGCTGCTCGCGGCCGGCCGCGACGAGGTGGCCGGCTACGGCGGCCAGCTGGTCAGCGGCACCGTCACCCACGTCCGGCCCGGTGACGACGGCGGCTTCGAGCTCTCCCTGGCCGACGGGCAGGCACTGTCCGCCCGGCGGGTCCTGGTCACCACCGGGCTCCGCGACGAGCTTCCCGACCTCCCGGGCGTCCGCGAGCGCTGGGGCCGCGACCTCCTCCACTGCCCCTACTGCCACGGGTACGAGGTCCGCGACCAGCGCCTCGGCGTACTCGGCGGCACCCCGGACGCCGTCCAGCACGCGCTCGTGGTCCGTCAGTGGGCCAGTGACGTCGTGTTCTTCGCCCACACGAGCGCGCTGACGGACGACGAGCGCGAACAACTCGTGGCCCGGGCCATCGGCGTCGTCGACGGCCCGGTCGGTCGCCTGGTCGTCGAGGACGACCGGCTGGACGGTGTCGAGCTCGCGGACGGCCGGTTCGTACGCCGCGACGCGGTCTTCGTCCGTCCGACCTTCACCCCGAACAGCGACCTGCTCACCGAGCTCGGCTGCGAGACGCACGATAACGGCTGGGTCGTGGCAGACCCGACCGGCCGTACCTCCGTGACGGGTGTGTGGGTCGCCGGCAACGCCGTGAATCCGCGCGCCCAGGTCATCACAGCCGCCGGCGAGGGGTCCGCCGCCGCCATCGCGATCAACGCCGACCTCGTCGAGGAGGACGTGAAGACCGCCGTCCGCGACTTCCGCGCCGGCCTGCCCGCCTGACATCTCCCGGCCCAGCCCTACGACCCTGCACCCAGAGGAGCACACCCATGTCCCAGAGCCACACCGCCCCGACGATCCCGCCGCCCACCAAGCACCAGCTCGCCCTGATGATCTGGGTCGCGGTGTTCCCCACCCTCACCGCGCTCAACCTCGCGCTGGGGGACACCCTCGCCGACCTGCCCAGCGTGCTGAGGACCTTCGTGCTCGCCACCGTCGCGGTCCCGATCGTCATCTACGGCCTCATGCCCCGCCTGCACAGGCTCCGGACCCGGATCATTGCCGCCCGGGATCACCACTCCGCTCACCACGTGTGGTGACGACCGCTCACCACATCGGTTCCTAGCTTCGGGCCACTGGCAGAACCCCGATCCCGAAAGGCCCGATCATGAACAGGTTCACCCGCAGCATCGCAATGACGAGTGCGAAGCACCCCTGGCGCACCATGGCCGGCTGGGTCCTCGTGATGGCGACCGTGTTCTTCCTGGCCGCCACCGGGGGCGGCACCTTCACCGAGCAGTTCAGTGTCCCCGGCAGCCAGAGCGCACGCGCCCTCGACCTGCTCGACGAGGGCTTCCCCGAGGCGGCCCAGGGCAAGGTCATGGTCGTCTTCGCGGCCGAGGACGGCGAGACACTGGAGAGCAACCGAGCCGACGTCGACACGGTGCTGACCGAGGTCGCCACGCTTCAGCACGTCGCGTCGGTGAGCGACCCCTTCGCGGCCGGCACCGTGTCGGAGGACGGCCGGATCGGGTACGCCGAGGTGACCCTCGACGCGCCGCAGCGTGAGATCGGCAAGCCGGCGTTCACGGTGCTCTCGAACGCCGTGTCCGGAATCGAGGTGCCGGGACTGCAGGTCGAGCTGGGCGGCGACGCCGTGTTCCTCAACGCCGAGGACGACACCGGCCACGCGGGGATCGGGCTCCTGGTCGCGCTGCTCGTCCTGGTGGTCGTGTTCGGGACCATCGTGGCCGCCGTCGTGCCGATCGGCCTCTCGATCGTCGCCGTGGGCGCCGGCATCGGGGCCGTCACGCTGCTCGCCGGAACGATGGACGTGTCCGCCTCCGCCATCCCGATCGCCGGTCTGGTCGCCCTGGGTGTGGGGATCGACTACGCGCTGTTCATCGTGGTCCGCTACCGAGAGAACCGTGCCGCCGGCCAGGACGACACCCGTGCACTCGGCAACGCGATGGCCTCGTCGGGTGCGGCCGTGGTCTTCGCGGGTGGGACCGTCGTCGTCGCGACGGCGTCTCTCGCCCTCACCGGCCTCGGGGTCCTCACCTCCATCGGCCTCGCCACCGCCCTGATGGTGCTCTTCGCGGTCGCGGCCGCGACCACCTTGCTCCCAGCGTTGCTCGGGCTCCTGGGGGACCGGATCGACAGCGGCCGGCTGATCCGTCGTCACCGCACCGTCACGCGCCCCGAGGACACCGCTTGGTGGCGCTTCGGGCACCGGGTGTCCGGACGCCCGTGGCCGTACCTGCTCGGCGCCGTGGTCGCGCTGCTCGCCCTTGCCGCGCCCAGCTTGTGGCTCCAGACCGTCTTCCCGGCCGCCGGTGACGCCCCAGCCGAGACCACGCACCGACAGGCCTACGACCTGCTCGCCGAGGGTTTCGGCACCGGGTTCAACGGTCCCCTGCTGGTGGTGGTCGACCTGGACGCCCCCGGCGTCGACGCCGCCGAGCTGCCGGGTCTGACCGAGGAGATCTCCTCGATCGAACGGATCGTCTCGGTGAGCGAGCCGCAGATCTCCACGGACGGCGACACCGCGGTGTTCACGGCGATCCCGACGACGGGCCCGGCCGACCCAGAGACCTCGATCGCCATCGATCAGGTCCGTGAGCTGATCGCCGGCAACGTCTACATCTCGGGGATCACCGCGGTCACCGACGACGTCAACACCCAGCTGAGGGACACGCTCCCGCTCTTCATCGGCGTCGTGATCGCGATCTCGTTCCTGCTGCTGATGATGGTGTTCCGCTCGGTCGTGGTGCCGCTGAAGGCAGCCGCGATGAACCTGCTGTCGATCGGCGCCGCCTATGGCGTCCTGGTCGCGGTCTTCCAGTGGGGCTGGGGGAGCAGCCTGATCGGCCTCGAGGGCCCGACGCCGATCACCTCGATCATCATCGTGATCATGTTCCCGATCCTGTTCGGGCTGTCCATGGACTACGAGGTGTTCCTGCTCTCGCGGGTCAAGGAGGAGTACGACCGGACCGGCGACAACGTCGAGTCGGTGGCCCGGGGCCTGGCCGGGACCGGACCTGTCATCAGCTCGGCCGCCCTGATCATGATCGTGGTCTTCCTCAGCTTCGTCGCCAGCCCGGTCCGTCGCTGAAGATGCTCGGGCTGGGCCTCGCCACCGCGTTCCTCGTCGACGCCACCATCGTCCGGAT